>OY781061.1:0-1581858 GCA_963676515.1 Candidatus Cloacimonadota bacterium
TGCCTTTGAGGTCGTCGCCGTGTGCCTTGAGCATCTCGCGAGCGAAGTACACAGAGCCGAAGCCTGTGGCTTCTGGACGGACGAGTGAGCCACCCCAGCCAAGACCTTTGCCTGTGAGTACGCCTGTGAACTCATTGCGGAGCTTTTTATACATTCCGAATAGGTAGCCTATTTCTCTGCCGCCTACGCCGATATCGCCAGCTGGTACATCGGTGTTGGGTCCTATATGGCGGAAAAGTTCGCACATAAAGGCTTGGCAGAAACGCATGATTTCTGTGTCAGATTTGCCTTTGGGGTCGAAGTCCGATCCACCCTTGCCGCCACCCATCGGTAGGCTGGTGAGGCTGTTTTTGAATGTTTGCTCAAATCCCAAGAATTTGAGGGTGCTCAGAGTTACAGTGGGGTGGAAGCGAAGTCCGCCTTTGTAAGGTCCGATGGCAGAGTTGAACTCTACACGGTAGCCACGATTGATTTGGATTTCGCCTTTGTCATCGATCCATGGTACTCGGAAGGTGATAGACCTTTCTGGTTCTACCATTCGCTCCAATATCTTTTGGCTTTTGTATTTCGGATGCTCTTCCACAAAGTCCCAAAGGGTCGACACAACCTCTTCTACAGCTTGCAAAAACTCGGTTTCACCTGGGTTTTTAGCTTTCACTTGATCCAAGAATTTTTTCATTCCAGATCCTCCTTCGTTAATCATTTTCGTCATAAGCCTAATGTGAAAAAATAGTGTCAATATTTTTCCCTGAATTTGTGATGTTTTTTTGGGTAATGCCTTTGTTCTTTGCTTTCAGCGGGACTTTAGAAACCACAGATAAACACGGATGACTGTCCCTTGATAGCATCGTGTGGAGAATGGATTCCCGTTTTCACGGGAATGAGGACTGGTGAGAGAGAGGAGCGAGTGGTGAGTAAACACAATGATTGATGGAGACACAAAGCAGACGATGAGCGAGAATAAGAACGAGTGGCAACACATGGCGAGTGGTGTGCAGGAATGGGGACTGGTGGTGTGCTTCCTTGCCTTGCTTCCCTCATCCTCGCGAAAGCAGGGATTCAAGGGCGGGGATGGGCTAACAAATACTTAAAGCAGGAAGCGTTAAATTCGTTGACCGCCTGAAACAAATGGCTGTGCAAGGAACTGTAGGGACGCAAAATTTTGCGTCTTCAGCGTGCGAGGAAGGTTTAGAATTTAGCTTACGGCTTTGGTATTTTGACCGTATGCTTTGTTTCGTATGCATTCCCAAGCTGGAGCTTGGGAACGAGGGGAAACCCCTCTGATAAGAGAGGATGCCTGCTTTTTATCTTTCAGCTGGACTCCATCTTTTCTTTGAACGCTCAACGAAAAGATAGAGGAGAAAAGAAAACCGCTCCGCTTCAATCCGCCAGAGACATGGCGTGAGGAGTTTACAGCGTTCGTGGTGGAGAGCACCTCCGAGATTTGTTCTTAGCTATCCATTTCCGATTGCTAGCGTTGCAATGCCAAAGACGACTGACTGTGTCTCTGGCTCTGCCCGTGAAGCTGTAGAGACGCAAAATTTTGCGTCTTCAGCGTGCGGGAGAATGACAGTGACCACGGATGGACACAGATGAGGGCGTGTAGTAGAACTGCCCTGCCCCTGTCCCTTGATAGCATCGTGTGGGAGAATGGATTCCCGCTTTCGCGGGAATGAGGGCTGGTGGGAGAGAGGAACGAGTGGTGAGCAAACACAATGGGTGATGGAGACAGAAAGCAGACGATGAGCGAGAATAAGAACGAGTGATGCTATAAGAATGGTAATGAGCAGGGATGAGGGCTGGTGAGAGAGAGGAACAAGTGGTGAGTAAACACAATGATTGATGGAGACACAAAGCAGACGATGAGCGAGAATAAGAACGAGTGGTAACACAAGGCGTGCGGTGTGCAGGAATGGGGATTGGTGGTGTGCTTCTTTGCCTTGCTTCCCTCATCCTCGCGGAAGCGGGAATCCAAGGTTGGGTTGGGTTCGCTTACGATTGATAATCACCTTATTTTTCAGTTGACACGGTGATAGGTACGCTTAGTTTGGTTTGAAGATTTTACAGAGGAGGTTGTAAGATGTTGAAAGAACTAAAATTAGGCAGGACATTTGTGGGCAGAGTGGCACAGGGAAAGGATGCACTTGATTCTATTACCGCATTTGCCCAAGAGCAAAACATAGTTTTAGGCAAAGTTAGCGGTATCGGAGCTTTGGAAAAGGTGACTATCGGCTATTTCGATGGCAAGCAGTACCATTACAAGAGCTTTGCTGAACCTGTAGAGGTGGCATCTTTGGAGGGGAATATTTCTCTGAAAGATGGCAGAGTGTTTGCACATTTGCATGTAAATGTTGCCGACAAAAATTTCAACTCTTATGGTGGACATTTGGCAGCCTCAGAAGTTTTTTGTTTGGAGTTTGTCATCCAAGAGTATTTGGGCGAAGAGTACACGAGGCAAGAAGATCAAGAGATTCCCTTGTCGGTGTGGAGCAAGAAGATTTATTAAAAAAAGATTAAGAAATATAAGGAATTTTAGATTATGGATATGAATTCGATGCACGATTTGATTACGCATTTGCCACAACATATATACAATGGTTATCACAATGTGAGCGTGCCTGCTCAAAAGGGCAGTGTAGATAAGCTGGTGATCTGTGGAATGGGAGGCTCAGGCATAGCTGGACACATCATCGCTGGGGCTTACGGTGATAAGTTCCCTGTGAGAGTGGCTAGTGACTACAGCCCTGGGTATGTGGACGAACGGACATTGCTCATCGCGGTCTCTTACTCGGGCAATACAGAGGAGACCTTGGCTTGCTACATGGCAGCTCAAGAGCGGACAAAGAACATCGCAGGAGTAACCACAGGTGGCGAGCTGGAGAAGCTGATGGCAGGCAAGTACCCACTAGTCAAACTGCAAGAGGGCTTCCCACCAAGAGCGGCGGTAGCTTATCTATTTGGTGCGGTGCACAAGATATTAGAGGCGTATGGCTTAGCAGCGAGCATCGAGCAAGAGATAAGTGCTACTACCAGCCAGTTGGCAGGGAAAGTGGAGGCTGTCTTCGAGGAATCGTCACTGGAGCAAAATCTCGCTAAACAGATTGCTGTGAAGCTCAAAGGCAAGATAGCGGTGGTGTATGCTAGCCAGCCAGCTTATGGGTGTGCAGCTTACAGGATGAAGTGCCAGATAAACGAAAACGCCAATTCGCCAGCTTTTTGGCACAATTTCCCCGAGATGAATCATAACGAGATTGAGGGTTATTACCACCAAGATTTGCCGATAATGCCTGTGTTTTTGCTAGATTTCGAGTTGGAGCAGAGGTATCAGAAAAGGATAGACATCTTCTCTAAGCTGATAGATGAAAAGATCGAGATATACGCCGAGGGTAAATCGTATATCGAAAAAGTTTTTTCACTCATTTTTATCGGAGATATGGTGAGTTACTATTTGGCTCTGGAAAACGGTGTGGATCCTTTTGCTATCGAGAACATTATGTTTTTGAAAAAAAATCTTTAAGGCTAGGGTTTTAGTTGTTTTATTTTTATTTCGTTCTTATTTTGTCGTTAATAGTGGCTTTGCACGAATTTGGGCATTTTGTGGCAGCGCGCTTTTTTGGCGTGCGTGTGGAAGCTTTCTCGATAGGGTTCGGACCTGTTTTGTACAAAAAGTATTTTGGCGATACAGAGTTCCGAATTTCCCTGATACCGCTAGGCGGATATGTGAAGATGCTAGGCGAGAACTCAAAAGAGGAGACCGATAATCCTGCTTCTTTTGCTGCCAAGTCTTGGTGGCAAAGGATCGTGATCGCTTTTTCTGGTCCGCTGGCTAATCTATTAGTTGCGCTCCTGCTTTTCAGTTTGTCCTTTATGGCAAACAGCTCTTACGAAGATTTTTTGCCCGTGATAGGCAAAGATACGCAAGGATTCAAGAAGGGTGACTATGTGCTAAGCGTGGATGGCAAGCAGATAAAAAGTTGGTCGCAGATAGAAGCTGATGGGCGAGATTTTGTGGTGAAGCGAGATGGATTGCAGACCGTTGTGGTGTTGGAAGAAGGGTTTTCGGCTGATCCTTGGATAGAGCCGATAGTCGGGGATGTGGCTGTGGGGATGCCAGCTTATCAGCTAGGGATGCAAGCTGGTGACCGCATTATTCAGGTGAATGGCGTAGAAATTCTTGAGTGGACAGATATTGGCAAAGCAGTGGGCACGGGGAAAGAGGTCAAGATAGCTTTCTCGAGAGGCTCGAAGAAGCTCGTAGGACTGATAAAACCTACGCAAGATCCGCTTTCGGGCAGATTTTTGCTGGGCATCTCGGCGTCGATGATGGCTTTTCCCCAAGAGAGTGCAGGAGTTTTCACCGCTATAGGCAAAGGGGCGATGAGTACGGTTTCAGCTGTGTGGCTCAACTATTATGGGCTGTACAAACTTTTTGCTAAGCCTTCTTCGTTGGCGGAGAATCTCTCGGGACCTGTGATGATCTCGCAAGCGGCGAAAAGTTTTTCCCAAAAAGGGTTGGCTTCCATTTTAGTTTTCATCGCCTTTATCAATGTTGTTTTGTTTGTGATGAATCTGCTTCCTATTCCTATCTTGGATGGCGGTCTGATTTTATTCGCTTTTCTGGAAAAGATTTTTCGCAAACCACTATCGGATAGTTTACAAACTGGCTTGCAGTATTTGGGGCTTTTTGTGTTAATGTTTTTAATGTTTTTCTCTTTTTATAATGATGCCGACAAATTAGCAGATAGAATGGAGAATAGTAAAGCTTTGAGTGAAGGAGTAGAATAAAGATGTTTATAGATTCAGCAAAAATCAAGGTGTTTTCTGGAGATGGTGGAGCAGGTTGCACCAGCTTTCGTAGAGAGAAATTTATCCCCAGAGGTGGACCTGACGGCGGCGATGGTGGAGATGGCGGCAGTGTGTACATCGTGGCAGACGATCAATTGAACACGCTGGTAGATTTTCGCTCGAAAAGACTTTTCAGAGCAGAAAGGGGTCAGACAGGTCAAGGTAAAAACAAGTTTGGTAGGGGAGGAGAAGATATCCTAATCAGAGTTCCACCCGGCACAATATTGTTCGATGTAGAGAGTGGTGAGAAAATCTTAGACCTAACCAATACAGCGGAAAAGCATCTTTTGGCACAAGGTGGCATGGGAGGTAAGGGGAACACAAGGTTCAAGAACTCGACGAACAAAGCTCCTAGATACCACCAACCTGGGACACCGGGGCAGGAGTTACACCTGCAATTGGAACTCTCGCTGATGGCGGATGTGGGGCTGGTAGGCTTTCCGAATGTAGGAAAGTCAACGCTTTTGTCTGTGATCTCCAGTGCCAAGCCCAAGATAGCCGACTATGAGTTCACCACACTAAAGCCAAAGTTGGGTGTAGTAAAAGTTAGCTCTTATCAATCTTTCGTAATCGCTGACATTCCTGGCATCATAGATGGTGCTGCTGCTGGCAAGGGTCTCGGCGATCAATTCTTGAAACATATTAGGCGGACAAAAATCTTGCTTTTTTTGTTAGATGCTGCCTCGCAAGATGTTCATAAAGATTACCTCACTCTAAAAAAAGAGCTTCACCTTTTTGATCCTTACTTGGACAAGAAGCGAGAATTTGTGGTAATCAGCAAGTCGGATTTGATAACAGAAAAGCTAAATCTAGACGCTTTCAAAAGGGAAGACATTTTGTATATTTCGTCTGTTACTGGCGAAAATATCCGCAAACTGATAAACAGCTTATATAATTTAGTGCAAGATGAAGCAAAAAATAGCTTGGCTTGAGCTAATCCTTACGGAAGGGTTGGGAGTCGGGACAGCTTACAAGCTCGTGCAAGAATTTGGACAGCCTTTAGGCTTCTTGGAGCATAAGAAGAAGATCGACCAGATGTTGACTTCCAAAGCTGCCCACAATCTGTGGGACAAGAAATTTTTTAATCATGATCTCACCATTGATCAGATTTTGGAGGTGCTCGAAAAACAAAACATAAAGATGATTACTGTTTTGGACGACGACTATCCCGAGAGCCTTAAAAATCAAAAAAATCCACCAGTGACTTTGTTTCTTAAGGGTAAACTGCCTTTACAAAAATCTTTTGCAATAGTAGGCACGAGGAACTTGAGCGATTATGGAAAATCGGTAACGCAAAAAATTGCCAGAGAGATAGCAGCTGCTGGTTTTATTGTCGTCAGTGGCTTGGCTATGGGAGCGGACGCTGTGGCTCATACTGCCGCAGTATTGGAGAGGACTCCCACTATCGCAGTACTAGGAACATCTGTAGACAAAATTTATCCCGTTGTAAATAACGGCTTAGCTCGGAAGATTTTGGAGTTTGGGGGAGGATTGGTCTCAGAAAATCCACCGGGCACCATCGGAGGAGCTTGGTTATTCCCAGCTCGCAATAGAATAATTGCTGGATTATCTTGTGGAGTGCTGGTTACAGAGGGCAAAAAAAATTCTGGAGCTTTGATAACTGCCAAATTTGGAATGGAGCAAGGGAAAAACATTTACGCAATACCCGGCGACATAAACAGAGTGCAGGCTAGTGGACCAAACCAATTGATATCTCAGGGAGCTAAGCTGGTTAGTTGCGGGCAAGATATTTTGGAAGATTATGGTTATTTGCCCAGAAGTTTGGACGATGTGAAAAAACCGAAGAAGTTCTCAGATGTTTATCAAGAAAAAGTTTACCACATAATAGCAAAAAATTCTAAAATATCTTTCGACAGCATTCTTTTGGCGACAAAGTACGACTTTGGTACTTTGAGTGCTACGCTGATGCAATTAGAACTTTCTGGAGATATAAATAAACTTAGCGGAAGCAATTATTGCAAAAGCTAAATCATCGCCTTTTTTAAAATATTTTGGATAATCTCTACTGTTGTTTCGGTGGTGGTGTTTCCCATATCCAAAACCAAATCGGCTACCTCTAAATACCAATCTAAGCGAGAATCGAAAAGCACTTTCATCTTGGCTACATCTTGCGAGAAGAGCGGTCTTTTCTTGTCGTTTTCCACCCTCTTGCAAGCTACTGCTGGCGGCAAATAAAGGAAGATGTTGTAGTAGTTCGCTTTTAGCTCTGAGCGTGCTTCTGCTATGGTGATTACTCCGCCACCAGTAGCAAGGCAGATAGGCGTAGGCTCTTTAGCTATTTCTTTGAGCAAAGTTAGCTCCAGATTTCTGAATCTTGCTTCTCCAAAGTTTTTGAAGATATCGTAAATTTTGAGCATAGCCCTTTTTTCGACAAGGAAATCCAGATCAAGTGCTTGTCGCCCGAGAGCGTTGCAGATAGTCGTCTTGCCAGCACCCATAAATCCCACAAGGCTAAGATGTTTTTTATTTGCGGGTAAAGAAACAAAAGGGGCGTTATCGCCCCCTCTGATTTTTAGTTTGTTAAATTTTTCGAGTTGTTTTTCGGTCATTCTATTTTACAGACTGTTTTAGTTTCTCCACCATATCTGTGGCTTCCCAAGGGAACTCTGCACGACCGAAGTGACCGTAAGCTGCAGTAGCAGCGTAAATAGGTCTTTTCAGATCGAGATGTTTTATTAGCTCAGCTGGTTTGAGAGGGAATATCTTTTTTACAGCTTCTACTATCTTTTCATCGGCGATGGAGCCAGTGCCGAAGGTGTCCACTAGCACAGAGACAGGGTCTGCCACTCCGATAGCGTATGCAAGCTGCACTTCGCATCTGTCCGCCAAGTCGGCTGCGACGATGTTTTTGGAGATGTATCTTGCCATGTAGGAGGCACTGCGGTCAACTTTGGATGGGTCTTTGCCGCTGAAGCATCCTCCACCGTGGCTACCTTTGCCTCCATAGGTGTCCACTATTATCTTGCGTCCAGTCAGACCTGTGTCGGCGTGTGGTCCGCCCAAGACAAATCTGCCTGTAGGGTTGATGTGGATTTTTGTGTCACTGTCAATTAAATTTTTGCCGATAACTGGCTGGATAATTTTTGCTAAGATATCTTTGCGGATTTGTTCCAGACTCACTTCTGGATCGTGCTGAGTGGAGACAACCACTGCTTCCACGCGGACGGGCTTGTCTTCTTTATATTCCACGGTTACTTGCGATTTGCCGTCGGGGCGTAAGTAGCTGAGCTCTCCAGATTTGCGAACCTCAGAAAGTTTTTTGGTCAATTTGTGGCTGAGCATTATCGGTAAGGGCATCAGCTCGGGAGTCTCTTTGCAGGCGTAACCGAACATCATTCCTTGGTCGCCAGCTCCTTGCTCATGCTTGGTGTACTCGTCCACACCCATAGCGATGTCTCGTGACTGTTTGTCTATGGTGGTCATTACGGCACAAGTTCTGGCATCTATTCCGTAGTCGGCATTGGTGTAGCCAATCTTCCTCAGGGTGTCGCGTACCACAGTAGAGATGTCCACATAGCAACTGGTGGTGATTTCTCCTCCCACAAGTGCCATCCCTGTAGTCACGAAAGTTTCGCAGGCGACGCGTGCTTCAGAGTCTTGGGTTAAGATTGCATCAAGAATTGAATCTGAGATTTGGTCACAAATCTTATCAGGGTGACCTTCGGTTACAGATTCGCTGGTGAAAAAATAGTTTGTCATCTAAAATCTCCTTTTTAGCTTTTTTTTGTTGTTGCGGTGCAATATGGATCAAATCCCCGCAACTCTTTACTTAACAATCAATTATCTCGTGATAATTGCTCTTATTTTCCTCAAAAAAAGATTTCGTTAATTTGAGTCAATATTTTTTTCTGCTTTTTCTTTTAGGTCGATCACTAAATTGTCCTCTGTTGGACAAAGGTGTAACTTTGATAGGCAGATGAGCAAAACTTTTTGTATTTAGTTTTTCGATCACCTTTTGCACCACTTTTCTATCAACCTCTAGTTCAGTTTTTTTTTCGTAAATATCTATTCGTCCTATCTCTACGCTTCTTTGTACGCTTTTGATAAGATTAAAAAGGTCAGCTTTTTCAAAATCGTCATTTTTCCCGAGGTTGATTTTGATTTTGCTAAATCTTACTTTGGGAGCAGCGTTGAGGTCGGGTAATTTATGGTAATGACTCCAGAGTCTACTTAGTTGCATACCGACGAAAGATCTGATGAGCTCTTCTTTGGAAAAACGAGAAAACTCGAGGTAGGCAGCTTGGGCGAACTGGTCTAGTTGCTCGTCTACTTGGAAATCTTCTAAAGTTTTGCTCAATTCCATGAGTCTATTTTGACAAACTTCATCGCCAGAGGGTATCCGCTGAAACTCGATGGGAAGCCCTAACATCTTTTGGATAGTATCTATTTTTCTTTTCTCTTTTTGTCCGACGATGGAGACGCATATTCCTTTCTTGCCTGCTCTGCCAGTCCGCCCACTACGATGGACATATATTTCTGTGTCGTCTGGTAGTGCGTAATTGATGATGTGTGTGAGGTCTTTGACATCTATTCCACGAGCGGCAACATCTGTAGCGATGAGCAATTTTAGATTTTTACTGCGAAATTTTTTCATCACTAACTCTCGCTGAGGCTGAGACATATCTCCATTGAAAGCTTCTACACGGTAGCCCAGCTTTTGCAATGCCATGCAGATATCTACTGTGTCTCGTTTGGTTCTGCAAAAAACAATGCCGTAAATGCCCGCGAAGTTGTCTAAGATTCTGGAGAGTACAGCGGTTTTTTGTTTGCCAGAGCAAAGATGGTAGTAATGTTGTACATTCATAACACCTTGATTTTGCTTGCCGATAGTTACCTTGAGTGGATTTTTCAGATATTTGTTTGATGCTAGGCGTTCTACTTGTTTGTTCATCGTAGCAGAAAAAAGAAGCACCCTTTTTTCAGGATTGGTGAAAGACAAAATCTCTTCTAACTCTTCTTGGAAACCCATGTCTAGCATTTGGTCAGCTTCGTCTAGCACCAAGCATTTGATGCTGGAGAGGTTGAGTCTACGGCGATTGAGGAAATCCAGAGTCCTGCCTGGAGTACCTACGACCACTGCTGGATGCGTAGCTAGTGCATCTATTTGTTTTTTTATGTCGCCTCCACCGAAAAGGCTAATAACCTTAAATCCGCGGGAGTTTATTGAATAATCTTTTAGCTCTTGGCAAATTTGTTGCACTAACTCACGGGTGGGAGCTAAGATTAAGTATTGTACTTTTTTTTCTTTGGGGTCAAAAGACTGAATCATCGGCAGACCGAAAGTGGCGGTTTTGCCAGAGCCTGTCTGGGACAGGACTATAAGGTGTTGGTCTGATTCCAAGACCATCGGTATCACTTTAGACTGTACTTCGGTGGGTGTGATAAACCCCAACTTGTTTATAGTGGATAAAATCTCTTGATTTAATCCTAATTGATCAAAATTCGGCACTAATTCTCCTTAAAATGGGTTTGTTTATATATAAATTAACTTTCTGATTTTTAATAATTTACTAGTTGTAAACTTTTGACAAGTGTAAATGTGTCAAACTATTTCCTTTTTGTAGGCGATAGCTTCGCTTGAAGGTAAAAAGAAGCAATGCTTAGCTTTGCTATTTTGCCCAAGGTAGCGTGCAAATCTTCTACAACATTATGGTTGACATCATCTTAAGCAATTTAAATTTGCAAAGGGTACAATCAACTGAAAAAGGAAGTTTAAAAAAAATGTTAGCCACGAGAATAATTCCTTGCCTGGATGTAGAAGATGGCAGAGTGGTAAAAGGTACAGGTTTCAAAGAGATAAAAGACGCTGGTGATCCGCTGGAACTAGCACGAAAGTACTATTTGCAGGGAGCTGACGAGCTGACTTTCTTGGACATCGGTGCTACTTACAAAAGCAAGCAGACACTTTTGGAGGTCGTGCGTAAGATTGCCAAAGTGGTGTTCATTCCCCTTACCGTAGGTGGTGGTATTCGCTCGGTGGACGATATCCGCCAAGCACTGCTAGCTGGGGCGGACAAGGTGAGCATCTGCTCGGCTGCGATAAAAAATCCACGCTTAATAAAGGAAGGTGCTGACATATACGGTAGTCAGTGTATCGTGCTTTCTGTGGATGCGAAGAGGGTTGGCGACAACAGTTGGCACTGCTTTACGGCTGGAGGACGAGTAGATACGGGCTACGATGTGTTGGAATGGGTGCAAGAGGCCATCGGGCTTGGAGCAGGCGAAATATTGCTGAACTCGATAGATGCTGATGGCACTGGCGATGGTTACGATCTAGAACTAACAAAAAGAGTGGAGGAGGTATCTTCCGTGCCAGTGATAGCCTCAGGTGGTGCAGGCAAGCTGGAGCACTTCAAGCAAGGCATTATCAAAGGGAGAGCGGACGCACTCCTGTTAGCTTCGCTTTTGCATTACGACAAGATGACCATACCCCAGATAAAGAAATATCTCAGTGGACAAGGACTGAATGTCCGACAAGGAGTTTAGAGATGATAGACTATAGTATATTGCAGAAGAAGCTCTTCTTATTCGCGGGACCTTGCGTTCTGGAGAGTTTGGATATGGGAAGAAGAGTTGCCGAGTACCTTTTGGAGAAAGCACCTTGTCCTGTGATTTTCAAGGCGTCCTTTGAAAAAGCTAACCGCACCAGCTCTGATTCTTATCAAGGACCTGGTTTGGAGCAAGGGCTCACCAATTTGCAAAAGATTAAGCAGGAGTTTGATTTGCCGATAGTCACAGACATCCACCTGCCTGAACAAGCCAAGGTTGTGGCAGAGGTAGCGGATATTTTGCAGATACCAGCTTTCTTATCGCGACAGACAGCTCTATTGCAAGCAGCAGCAGCTACGGGCAAGATAATCAACATCAAAAAAGCCCAATTTATGGCAGCGGAAGATATGCAGGGAGCTATCGGGAAGTGTGGTGACAACAAAAATCTCCTGCTCACCGAGAGGGGAACGAGCTTTGGTTATCACAATCTGGTGGTCGATTTTAGGAACTTCATCAAGTTGCAATCTTTTGGTTATCCTGTAGTTTACGATGTAACGCACTCTATGCAAGAGCCATCTAGTGGCAAGACTAGCGGTGGCACTCCACAATACGCTTTGCCTCTGGCAGCTGCGGCTCTGGCTACTGGAGCGGTGTCGGGGCTTTTCGTGGAAGCTCATCCCCAGCCGAGCAAGGCTTTGTGTGATGCCAGCACGATGCTGGATTTTGCTAAGCTAGACGCTTTATTTGATATTATCAGAAAATACCAGAAATAAGAGGAAAGAGAAATGGATGTTTTGATCAAAGGAACTGGTGAAGGACTGAACTTTTTGGCAGTGGACTCTACTGAGGTGGTGAGGACTGCACAAAAAAAGCATAACCTCTCTATTACTGCCAGTGTGGCTTTGGGTAGGCTACTCACAGCAGGTTTGCTTTTGGGCTCGCAGATGAAAAACGCTCGCAACAAGCTGACTCTGCGGGTTAATGGTGATGGATTGCTAGGCAATATTACCGTAGTGGCAACGCAAGACGGCAAAGTGAAAGGCACGATTTCCAACGCTCAGCAAGAGGTGATGAAAGCCACAGGCAAAGGGTTTGACATTCCTAAGGCTATTGGCAAGGGGCTACTAACTCTGGTGCGAGACGAAGGGCTGAAAGCTCCTTATCAAGGGCAAGTGGAGTTGCAGACCTCGGAGATAGCTCAGGATATTGCACATCTTTTGCAGCAGTCGGAGCAAATAGCATCGGTGGTGGTGTTGGGTGTGCTGATAAACGAAAAAGCGGAGATATTGCAAGCGGGTGGGTTTATCGTACAGCTAGTACCTGGTGCTACTGAGTTTGTGATAGCACAGTTAGAAGAAAAAATGCGAAAATTCCCCAATCTTACAGATTTGATGGATATGGGCTACTCTATCGGCGAAATAGTGGAGAAATTTGTGGTGGACGCTCCCCAGATTTTGGCAGAAAACCCCGTCGCTTACGAGTGCGACTGCAATCAAGAAAGATTTAAAAGTGGGATAAAACTTTTGCAAAAAAAAGAGATTGAAGAAATATTGGAAGAAAAAGGTAAAATAAAAGCGACCTGTAGTTTTTGTGGTAAAGTCTATGAGTTTGGCAAAGAAGATTTGGGAATGCTGTAGAAAAAAACCTTGACTTTAATTTCAAAAATATCTTTGGATGTAATAAATTGAATTTATAGGAGATAAAGATGAGTAAGAGCATCGACTGGAATAACCTTGGATTTGAGTATAGGAAAGCTAACGAAATGTTTGTGTGTCGCTGGAAAGATGGCAAATGGGGCGAAGGGAAAATGATGGCAGAGGATAGCTTGAGCGTGCATGTGTCGGCTACTGCTTTGCATTATGGACAAACCTGCTTCGAGGGACTGAAAGCTTATCGCACAAAAGAAGACGAGGTTGTGCTTTTTCGTCCTGAAGAAAATGCAAAGCGGATGATAAAAAGTTGTCAGCGAACTATGATGCAAGAGTTTCCTATAGAGCGGTTTGTGCAAGCGTGCAAAGCCGTGGTAAAAGCAAACGCTGAGTTTGTGCCGCCTTATGGTAGTGGAGCTACTTTATACATTCGTCCTTTTATGTTCGGTGATGGAGCCAACATCGGCGTCAAGCCTGCACCAGAGTTCGTCTTTTGCGTATTTTGTATGCCTGTAGGTGCTTATTTCAAAGGTGGGCTCACTCCAGTTAATTTCGACATCTCCGACTACGACCGAGCTGCTCCGATGGGGACTGGAGCGGTGAAAGTTGGCGGGAACTATGTAGCGAGTATGTTGCCTCATCAAAAAAGCGTAGCAGCAGGTTTTGCAGATTGCATCTATCTAGATCCCGCTACGCACACCAAGATAGAGGAGGTGGGAGCTGCCAATTTCTTTGGTATCACTCACGACAATAAGTTTGTTACGCCCAAGTCGCCATCTATATTGCCTAGTATTACCAAAAACTCTTTGATTTACCTTGCCAAAAATCATCTCGGGATGGAAGTAGAAGAAAGAGATGTGTTGATAGACAATCTGTCCGAGTTCAAAGAAGCGGGAGCTTGTGGTACGGCTGCAGTTATTACACCTATAGCGGGGATTAGTTACAAAAATAAGCTACACACTTTTTATTCTCAAGACGAGGTTGGACCAGTTACTACTAAGCTTTATAATGCCCTCACGGGGATACAGTTTGGAGAGATTCCAGCTCCAGATGGTTGGATTGTTAAAGTTTAAAAGAATTTAACGCATAATCAGATATTAATTATAAAAAAAGTGGAGGCAAGATGAAAAATATTTTAATGTTAGTGGCATCGTTAACCTTTTTGTGGGGATGTGCCGCAAAAAAACCGGTGGTTATTCAAGAAACCGCAAAAGAGGAAGTGGTAGTGGAGGTAGCTCAAAATGTTGAAGAGCAGACGGTGATGCTGGAAGATATAGCCCCTATGCTTGCTCAAGAGGAAAAAGTTGTCGAAGAGGTGGTAATAAGGGATGCAGAGTTCTACACTGTAAATCCTGGTGATAACCTTTATAAACTTTGCGTGCAAAAAAATATGTATATCTGGCAGTTGGCTGAACTCAATGGCATCAAAGATCCGAGCGTAATTTCTATCGGTCAAGAGTTGAAATTGCCTGTAGAAAAAAAGAAAGTTGTTAGCCAAGGTGATTTTTACAAAGTTGATATCGGTGACAATCTTTCGGGGATAGCCAATGAAGTGGATAAAAGTCAAGATGAGCTGTTAAACTTAAATGACTTACCTAATAAAAATCTAATTAGAGCTGGTTCGCTATTACGAGTAAATTAACAATTTTAATAAATTTGAAAAAGCCGCAAAACGCGGCTTTTTTTCTTGAGCTTATCTTAACTAAAAAGTGCGTAAAAAAAGTTTGACACAAAACCGAAAGAAAAAATATTGTGCTTAAAATCAAAAGATTTTGTCCCGTTCGTCTAGTGGCTAGGACTCCAGATTCTCATTCTGGCAACAGGAGTTCAATTCTCCTACGGGATACCATTTATATCGTGCTTCTGTAGCTCAGTTGGTAGAGCAACTGACTCTTAATCAGTGGGTCTAGGGTTCGAATCCCTACGGGAGCACCATTTTTTTTCTAAAAGAGGATCTATACTTTCCCTGTTAAAGGAGCGAAGATAGATTTTTTTTTATTGTCTAAAAAAGAAAAAAATATTTGACATCATCATCCGAATAAAAAAACTAGCACTATAATAATTAGATTGCTAAAAACAAATTTTAGGAGGATATAATGGCAAAGAAAATGGAATTTTCTCACGAATCAAGAAATTTATTGAAAGCTGGCGTGGATAAATTGGCGAATGCCGTCAAGGTAACCGTCGGTCCCAAGGGCAGAAATGTTGTCTTGGACAAAAGCTATGGCTCTCCCGTAATTACAAATGATGGGGTAACGATAGCCAAAGAGATTGAGTTGGAGAACAAATATGAAAATATGGGTGCCCAACTTTGCAAAGAGGTTTCGGAAAAAACTAACGACATCGCTGGAGACGGTACTACTACCGCCACTATTTTGACTCAATCCATCTTGGACGAAGGGTTGAAGTTTTTGACTGCAGGAGTAAATCCTATTTTTTTGAAAAACGCTTTGTTTAAGGTTTCCAAAGAAGTTGTGGAGAACATCAAAGTTCTTGCTAAAGATATTAAGACCAACAAAGAGATCGCTCAAGTAGGAGCTATCTCAGCTAACAATGATGAAGAAATAGGCAAGCTCATAGCTGATGCTATGGAGTCTGTCGGCCGCAATGGTATCATCAATGTGGAAGAGGCAAAGTCGATAGACACCTATATGGAAAAAGTGGAAGGTATGCAGTTCGACCGTGGCTATGTCTCTCCTTATTTTGTTTCCGATGCGAATAAGATGGTTTGCGAGTTTGAAGATCCTTACATCTTGGTGTTTGACAAGAAAATTTCAGTAATGAAAGATCTTGTAGAGATTTTACAAAAAGTGGCTCAAAGCGGAAGACCTTTGCTCATCGTAGCTGAAGATATAGAGGGTGAAGCTTTATCTACACTAGTAATCAACAAACTAAGAGGCACTCTGAATGTTTGTGGTATAAAAGCTCCGGGCTTTGGTGATAGACGCAAAGAGATGCTGCAAGATATAGCTGTCCTGACTGGTGCTACTATGATCAGCGAAGAGATTGGCAGAAGTTTAGAATCTCTCGAGTTGGAAGATCTTGGCTCTGCTAAAAAAGTAATTATAGATAAAGACAATACCATTATCCGTGAGGGTGCTGGCGAGCAAGCTAAGATTGACGAGAGGGTGACTCAAATAGAGAACCAAGTCAAGGCAACAACCTCAGACTACGACAAAGAAAAGTTGCAAGAGAGATTGGCAAAACTTTCCAGCGGAGTAGCTGTCTTGAGGATCGGTGCCGCTACCGAAACGGAGATGAAAGAGAAGAAAGCTAGAGTGGATGATGCTTTGCACGCTACCAGAGCTGCTGTCGAAGAAGGAATCGTTGCTGGTGGAGGATTGACTTTGATTAAAGCTGTCAACTCTATCAAGGTAGGAAAAAGCTATTCCGAAGAAGAAAAGATCGCAGTGGATATCCTGAAGAAAGCTTTGACTGTGCCGACTTGGCAAATCGCAGCTAACGCTGGAGCAGAAGGTTCTGTTATTGTAAACAAAATAGTTGAAAATTTGGATAAGAAAAATTACGGATACAATGCTGCCTCTGGAGAGTTCTGCGACTTGGTAGAAGCTGGAGTGGTAGATCCTGTGAAAGTGGTAAGAAATGCCGTGCAAAACGCTGTAAGTATCGCTGGACTTATCTTGACTACAGAATGTATAATAACCGATGTAGATAAAGATGAGCCTGCTATGCCAAATATGGGTGGAATGCCAGGAATGGGTGGCGGTATGCCAGGAATGATGTAATATTTACAAGATTAGTTGTAACGCTGGAAACTTTTAGTTTCCAGCGTTTTTTTTTGCGGAAACAAAAAAGAAAAAAAGACTTGTTCTTGGTCTGATAAATTAAATCTTAGTTTTCAAAATGTAAGCGGAGTATTAAAGTGAAAATTGTTGTTTTGTATCAAGGTAGATCGTCGGAGCGAGAGGTTTCTTGCAAGAGTGGCAAAGCTATTGCAAAAGCGTTAGAAAATCTTCAGCATGCTGTCCTTCTTTTAGATCCAGCGGAGTTTTCTTATTTTGAGTTGCTCAAAAAAATCAAAGAGTTTGAAGCAGAGTTGGTTTTTTTGGGATTACACGGAGGTGAGGGCGAGGATGGGAAACTTCAGGCACTTTTAGAACTGGAGAAAATAGCTTTCACGGGCTCAAATTTTAAAGCAAGTGCGTTTGCTATGGACAAATACTCTTGCGAGAAATTGCTTAGTGCGTACGGCATTCCCATCGCAAAAGGGAAGTTGCTTCTTTCTACTTCCAGTAGCTCTGAGGTAGATTTTTTTCCTGTGGTGGTCAAGCCCAACGATGCTGGCTCGTCTGTGGGTATCTCGATGGTAAAGAATTCAGAAAACCTTTTGCCTGCTTTGCAAGAAGCTTTTGCTTGTAGCTCAGCTGTAATTTGTCAAGAATTTATACCTGGCAGAGAGCTTACCGTGCCTATTTTGGGGGATGCACCTCTACCAGTAATTGAAATTAAGCCCAAAAATGGATTTTTTAATTATGAGAATAAATACACGAAAGGGAATACAGAGTACATAGTCCCAGCAAAATTGAGCGAAGAGCAGGCGGAAGAGGTGCAACGGCTAGCTATTTTGGCACACCAAGCCGTAGGAGCCGATGTTTATTCTAGAGTTGATTTTCGTTATGATGGCAAAAAATTTTATTTCTTGGAAATCAACACCTTGCCGGGAATGACAGCAACATCTCTTGTGCCGATGTCTGCCGAAGCTGCAGGGATGAGTTTTGAACAGTTGGTAGAGAAGATAGCAAAGCTTAGTTTACAAAAGCAAAAATAAACGAGGATAAAATGATAGGGACTCTGGTCAACACTGCAACAGTAATAGTGGGAAGTATCTTAGGAATTCTGCTGAAGTCGAAACTTCCCAAAAAAACTACAGATATAGTTTTCCAAGTGATGGGCATTTTTACTATTTACTTGGGATTGAGGATGGCTCTGGACGGTGTGAATATTTTATTGATGATTCTTTCTCTTGTTATTGGGGCAGTAATAGGGCAGGTTATAGGGATACAAGCACTTTTGGAGAGAGTTGCTGCTTATTTGCAAACAAAAGTGGGAGGAGAAGGAAGCCATTTTGTACAAGGGTTTATCACCGCGACTTTGCTTTTTTGTACAGGCTCTATGGTGATTTTGGGAGCAATAGAGGAAGGCAGTGGCAGGACTCCCACGCTTTACTTCACCAAAGCTATCATGGACGGCACTACATCCATCGTGCTAGCGGCATCTTTTGGTAGAGGCGTGTTGTTTTCATCTTTCGTGATATTTTTCATACAGGGGTTACTCACAGGTGCTGTTTTTTATTTTGGTGATTTTTTGCCCGAAATTGTGATAACTCAAGTAGGAGCTGTGGGTGGAGTTATTCTTCTCGGTTTGGGCTTGACTATCTTAGAAATCAAGAAACTAGCTATCGCTAATATGTTGCCAGCTTTGGTGGTAGCAGGTGTTTTGAGTTACTATTTTCTTTAAGGAAAAATTTGGAATTCTAAACTTATGCCTGTTGGGTCAATTTTGCTTCTTTTGTTACAGGTTTCTCCTATCAAGCTATATAAAATACAAAAAGAGAATTTTAAGTAAAAATAAGAGGGAAATCGTTTGACAATATTTTTGAAGCTAAAATTTTATGAAAAAAAATATAGGAGTTGTGATGTTCGTTGACGGTCTAAATATTATGGTTTTGGGAATGGGGATTGTTTTTGTTTTTTTGATAGTGATTTATTTATCTATGACACTTAGTTCTACTTTGATTCAAAAATTTCATCTAAAATACAATCCAGAACCTTTACATGTAATAAAGGTGAATACTGGCGAAAAGGATTTGGTAGCTGTTATTAGTGCTGCCGTAGCTTATAGTAAAAATTAAAAGGAAGAGGTAATAGTTTAATGTCATTGAAAAAAATTAAATTTATGGATACATCTTTTAGAGATGGATTTCAATCTGTATATGGTGCGAGAGTTAAAACAGAAGATTTTTTGCCAGCTATCAAAGCTTCGGTAGATGCAGGCATAGAGCATTTTGAGTTTGGTGGTGGAGCGAGATTTCAAAGTCTGTTTTTCTATTGCAACGAGAGTGCTTTTGATATGATGGATAAGGTGCGAAAGACTGTAGGTCCAGATATTAAATTGCAAACTTTGGCAAGAGGCATAAATGTGGTAGGACTTTCTCAGCAACCCAAAGATGTCATCAAGATGCATGCGAAGCTTTTCAAAAAGCATGGAACTACGCATATTAGGAACTTTGATGCCCTGAACGATACAGAAAATCTCAACTACTCTGGAAACTGCATCTCTAAAGAAGGTTTGCACCATCAAATATCTATCACGATGATGGGCTTGGCTCCAGGTCTTATCGACTCAGGAGTACATACAGCAGAATTTTATATGGAAAAACTGGACGAAATTTTAGAGGAAAAAATCCCTTTCGATTCATTAGTGTTTAAAGATGCTTCTGGAACTTGCCCTCCTAAAATCGTCTTCGACACTGTACAAAAAGCTCGCAAAAAGCTGGGTAATAAAGCGACTTTGTGGTTTCACACCCACGCCACGGCTGGTATCGGCACGAACTGCATAATGGCAGCGATAGAGGCAGGCATAGACGGTATAGATTTGGCTCAATCTCCTGTTTCTGGTGGTACTGGTCAGCCCGACATCTTGTCTATTTGGCATATCCTCAAAGGCACAGATTACACTTTGGATGTTGATTACAAAAAACTTCTCCAGTCTCGTAAAGTTTTTGAAGATTGTATGGAAAAATACATGATGCCTTTGGAAGCTAAACAGACTGCGGCAAACATAGTCTTGTCACCAATGCCCGGTGGAGCACTCACAGCCAATACGATGATGATGCGTGACACCAAGACTTTGCACCTTTTCCCGAAAGTGATCGATGAGATGGCAGAGGTAGTAGCAAAAGGTGGCTTTGGCACTAGCGTTACTCCTGTTAGCCAATTCTACTTCCAACAATCTTTCGTGAATGTTACTCAAGGTAGATGGAAGAAAATCACAGATGGTTATGGCAATATGGTGCTTGGCTACTTTGGTAAGACCCCTAGACCAGCTGATCCAGAGATTGTCGCTTTGGCAGAGAAACAACTCAAGAAACCGCCTTTTAAAGGGAACTCTCCTTTGGACATATTGAGTGATGGCGTACCAGAAGCAAAGAAGATGTTAAAAGACAATAGTCTCAAAGAGACAGAAGAGAACATTTTTATCGCTGCTACTTGCAAAGAAAAAGGAATTTCTTTCTTGAAGGGTGAAGCAAAAGAGGCGATTTATTACAAAAGCGAAATAACAAAAAGCGAGAATAAAATCGCACCAGCAAAGGGAGCAAAGATGTCTGAGAACATGATAGTTACCGTAAACGGGAAAGAGTATAATGTAAATGTAAGACCAGATGGAACTGTAGCTGATGTAAAACCTGCTCCTCCAAAACCAGCGGTAAAAGTTTCTGCTAAACCAACTCCTGCTGCATCTACTGGTGGATCTGGAAGTAAAGTTTCTTCGCCTATAGCTGGACAAATCACCTCTATTAATGCTTCTGTGGGTGATGAAGTTTCCGAAGACACCGTCGTATTGGTGCTAGAAGCGATGAAAATGGAGAACGACATTTTTGCCGAAACAGCTGGTACGATCAAAGAAATTTTGGTTAAACAAGGAGACACCGTAGCCGAAGGCGATCCTCTTTTTGTTATCGCATAATCTGGCTTTGATAAGGTTTTATTTATGAATTATAAAAAAATTACAGTCGCTTTATTTTTGACCTTGGTTTGCTCTTCATTACTAGTAGCTCAAGAGGTTTCGATAGGCAAAGGCTTCGTGGAACTTTACGAAGGATCAGGGCTAAGAGGCTTTATGAATGTGGGCGGATGGAAAAATCTTGTGATGATTGGCATCGGCTTTTTGTTGCTTTATTTGGGAATTGAAAAAGAGTTCGAGCCTCTTATTTTGGTGCCTATGGCTTTTGGAGCTATCTTGTCCAACATTCCTTTCGCAGGCTTTATGGAAGCTCAGGGTATCTTGCGATATATTTATGACATCGGCGTCAAAACTGGTGTTTTCCCACTTTTGATATTTATGGGAATAGGTGCTATGACAGATTTTGGTCCGCTGATAGCCAATCCCAAGACTTTGCTTCTGGGAGCTGCTGCTCAGTTCGGAATTTTCTTTGCCTTGCTAGGAGCTTTGCTTTTACCTGCTATCCCTGCTATTGGATTTAATGGCTTCGATTTGGCTTCTGCTGGCTCTATCGGGATTATTGGAGGAGCGGATGGTCCTACTTCTATCTTCGTAGCCTCCAGACTCAAGCCCGATTTACTAGGTCCGATAGCGGTAGCCGCATACTCCTATATGGCTTTAGTTCCTATTATTCAACCGCCTATCATGAGATTTTTCACCTCTAAAGAGGAAAGAATGATTAAGATGGAGACTTTACGCCCAGTTAAAAAGCTAGAAAAAGTACTCTTTCCCTTGATTTTGCTGGCTCTCTGTGGCTTATTTTTACCATCGGCGACACCTCTTATCGGAATGATAGCTTTTGGTAATCTGCTCAAAGAGTGCGGAGTAGTCGATCGCCTAAGCAAAGCTGCCCAAAACGAACTAATGAACATTGTAACTATCTTTTTAGGTCTTGGAGTAGGTAGCAAATTAGCTGCCGAAAATTTCCTCAATTTCAACACTATCGGAATCTTAATCTTAGGTCTTTTAGCTTTTATGGTGGGAACCACTGCAGGCATTTTGTTTGGCAAGATTATGTGTAAACTCACTGGAGGCAAGGTCAACCCGCTCATCGGTGCTGCCGGTGTGTCTGCTGTACCGATGGCTGCTAGAGTGGTAAACAAGGTTGGGCAAATGGAGAATCGCTCCAACTTCTTGTTAATGCACGCTATGGGTCCGAATGTTGCTGGAGTTATAGGCTCTGCTGTAGCTGCCGGTGTTTTACTGGCTTTGATTGGTTAGCAATTAAATCTTTAAATTTGACCGACAAGTTAATAGCTTGTCGGTTTTTTATTTTATTTCGCCTTTTATGTTTGACATCAACCAACCTTTTTTAACCTTGTCGGATAGATTTTAAATTGGAATGAGGTAAATAAATGAAAACGATTACAAGTTTGAGCATGGCTATGGAAGAAGCTGCCAAATGCACTACAAAAAAAAGATTAGTAGTAGCCTTTGGACAAGATTCACACTCAATAGAAGCGACGAGCAAAGCTATTGAAATGGGAATTGTGGAAGTTACTTTAGTAGGAGAGAGAAGCAAAATTTTGCAAGTCTGCAAAAGCGAAGGAATAAATCCCAACATCTACAATATCGTAGACGAACCAGAAGAGATTGCTGCGGGCAAAAAAGCTGTCGCTCTGATAAGAGAGGGTAAAGGCGATATTATCATGAAAGGACTAATATCATCCGACAACTATCTTCGTGCAATATTGAATAAAGAAAAAGGGCTTTTGCCTCCTAAATCGGTGTTGACACATATCGGCATTGCCGAGATTCCAGCTTATCACAAGTTGTTGATGTTTTCGGATGGTGCTGTGATACCTGCACCAACTTTCGAGCAAAAAGTGGCGATAGCCAACTATTTAGCTCAATTTGCTAGAGCTTTAGGGATCAAGAAACCCAAGATTGCTCCAATTGCCGCTATCGAGAAGATGCAACACAAGATACCTTCTTGTGTAGAAGCTGCTATGCTTTCTAAGATGGCAGACCGTGGTCAAATCAAAGATTGCATTATCGATGGACCGATGGCGTTGGATGTGGCTATAGACAAAGAATCTGCAGACATAAAAGGTGTAAAATCGGAAGTGGCAGGAGACGCAGATTGCCTTTTATTTAACGCAATCGAAGCGGGGAATGTTTTTTACAAGACGGTTTGCAAGTTTGCTAAGGCTGAATTTGCGGCCGTAGTGATGGGTACGAGTGTTCCTTGTGTGCTAGCTTCCAGAGGTGATAGCACGCAAACTAAGCTCCATTCTATAGCTTTAGCAACTTTTTTGGGGTAGAAATAATCCTAGTAAATTTCACCATATTTATTAAAATTTGCTTAGTTTAACTAAACTCCTTTTAGACAAAGCTTAATAAAAACCAGCGTTACAATAAAAAAATAGTAAACAACTTTTTTTGTTCTTGACAAAAATCAGAGGGATAAAAAGTTGAATTGAAAGAGATTAGATAAAGGATATAGAGAATGACAAAAGCAAACTTGGTTCAAAAGATTTCTAGAGACACAGGAATTATCAGAAAAGATGTTGCGATAGTAGTAGACGCTTTTTTAGAGTCAACTATTGAAAGTTTAAAAGAGGGGAATCACATCGAAATTAGAGGATTTGGTACTTTTAAAAACAAAGTAAGGAAAGCTGGTATTGGTAGAAATCCAAAAACTGGGGTAGAAGTTGATATTCCTGCTAGGGTTGTGCCAACTTTTAAATTTTCCAAATCTTTTAAAGATGATGTAATCAACAGTAATAAAGCTTAAGACAGGAGAGATATAAATGCCTTGTGGAAGAAAAAGAAAAAGAAATAAAATAAGTACTCACAAAAGAAAAAAAAGACTTCGTAAAGATAGACACAAAAAGAAAAATAAATAGTAATAGATAAGCTCCTTAGTTTTTATCAAGCTAGGGAGCGTTTTTTTATGAAAAAGAGTATTTTAACACTAGCAAATATTTTATTTTTTGGTAGTGCTTTTTGTTTTTTAGTCCCAGAAAAACTCACTTTCTCTCTTGAGTATGGTTTGATTACTGCTGGCGAGGCAACTTTGAGCATTAGTGAAGACTCTTATAGCGATTTTCTGTTTAACAATGGGGACACTATTAGTGTCTATAAAATTGTGTCTACAGCCAAGACTAACGATTTTTTTGATGTTTTTTATAAGGTGCGTGATACGATAGTTTCGATCTGGGGACAAGAAAAAAAGCTTCCCTTGGAGTTTAGCAAAGAGCTAAGCGAAGGGAGTTATAAGCAGAAAAGAACTCATTATTATTTCCATGACAAAAAATTAAGCTTGTACAAAAAATACGATTTCAAAAAAAAAAAGTATAAAGACAAAATGATGAAGATTTCTAAAGAGACTCAAGATATACTTTCTTGTTTTTATCTGACAAGGTTACAAGATTTTGAAAGCCATCTTTTGACTAAAAAACCTTTCTATATAAATGTTGCTGCGGATGGAGACAATTACATTGCCAAAGCTATTTTTTTGGGAAAAAAGAGTATTTATTCTCCGCTATATGATGAAGATATCGAATGTTACAAGGTTCGTCCTATTTTAGCCAGTAACGCTTTATTCAAAAATGAGGGAAAAATATTTATCTACATGACAGCAGATGAGCGAAAATTGCCTATTTTGTTAGAAAGCGAGTGTATATTTGGCAAGTTTAAAGCTGTTTTGCGAAAGGTGGAACAATAAATTATCTAAGCACTAAAAGTTATTACTTTGATTTGCCTGAAACACAAATAGCCCAAAATCCTCCCGAAGTAAGAGGGCAGAGCAGGTTAATGTTTCTAGACAAAAACAGTGGTAACTGCCAAGATTTGCAGTTTTCCCAAATCGATAAATTTTTCTGTGCTGGAGATTTGTTGGTACTAAACCAAAGCAAGGTGATCCCAGCCCGCCTTTTTGGCAAGAAGACAACAGGAGCTTCTATCGAACTTTTTTTATTGAAAGAGCTAAAGGGTGATGTCTGGCAATGCCTGCTGCGACCTGCTTCCCGATTAAAAGTCGGGCACATGGTGCTTTTGGATGAGGGATTAAAAGCAGAAGTACTTAGTAAAGATGGGCAGGTAAACACCGTGAAATTTTTTGCTCCTGACAACCAAAATGTAAGGCTCTGGATAGACAAGGTGGGTAAGATGCCACTGCCTCCGTATATCAAAAGGAATGCCAAGGAAAGCGACAAAACAAGATACCAAACAATTTATGCTAAAGAGGATGGCTCCGTAGCCGCACCCACTGCTGGTTTGCACTTTACTCAAGAGATGTTAGAGAAGCTCGAGGAGAAAGGCGTAAAAATAGCTTTCGTTACTTTGCATGTAGGTCTTGGAACTTTTTTACCCGTCAGTACTAGCAATATCTTGGAACATAGGATGCACAGCGAATTTTGCAAGATAGATGATCAGAGTGCTACACTAATAAACGAAACAAAGAAAAAGGGTAACAGAGTAATAGCCGTAGGCTCCACATCTGTGCGAACTTTGGAAAGTTTCGCTGTAACTGAAGGGAAAGTTGACTCTGGATATAAAGATACAGATATTTTTTTGTATCCAGGCAAAAAGTTTCAGATTATAGATGGATTGATTACCAATTTTCACCTGCCAGAATCAACCTTAATTATGATGGTGGCTGGTTTTGCAGGCTATGAGAACACTCTTAACGCTTACAAAAGTGCGGTAAAAAAAAAGTATAGATTTTTTAGCTATGGTGATGCCATGCTGATATTATGAATAAGTTCTCAGATAGTCATCCGTTTTGGGTCGCCAAGATGCAAGACTCTATTGACTTGCTGGGCAAACCCATTGCTATAACTGTTTTTTTTTGGAATAAAGGTAAAGTAAGCAAAAAGAAAAAATTCCTGCTAGCTACTCAAAAAATTGAAGACTTTAATAAAATTCCGTTCGACAAATTGCCTACGACCAGTCAAATAAATAAAGCTTGCCAAGAGATAAAAGATATTTGTGAAGATTGTCCACTATATGTTTTTGCCGATTTGGGATTAAAAGAGTTTTTAGAAGAAAAGTGTTTTATCAATTTTTTGCTGTTTTCTAAAGCTGTGTTCCCTTTTTTGAGTTCTCATACTTTGTTCTCATTGGCAGAGAGGTTTGAAGTAAAAGAAAAAGTTGCCAAAGAGGATAAAAATCACTTTGCCTTGCTAGCTGGTCTTGTGATGGCTACACTCGATTATATCCAAGAAAAATTCCCCCCTGAGCTGTGTAGATATATGGGTGAAATTGGCACAGAGGCTAAGATCCCAGGGGCAGAGCTTTTTCAGCAAATGTCTAATTTTTTGATCTCACAAAGCGTACTAAGCAGCTTTAGTCTCAAAAAATATCAGAAAGATGTGAACTATTTTGAACATATTGTTGAAGAAGAAAAAAGTTTTACCTTAGAAAGCATTTTCAAAAAAGGTGGGGTACTCAGCAAAAAATTTTCTCAATATCAAACTAGAAAACCGCAAATACAAATGGCAAAAAATGTGCTGAACGCTTTTAAGAAAAAACAAGTATTGCTAGCTGAAGCTGGTACTGGCACGGGTAAGTCTTTAGCTTATTTAGCACCATCTTTGATTTATGCTCGTAGCTCAGGTAAGCAAGTGGTAGTCTCTACTAATACGATCAACCTACAAAAACAATTGATGAAAAAAGATGTGCCATTATTGATGGGCAGCCTGCCTCTTAGTTTTAGAGTTGCTTTGCTCAAAGGCAGAGGGAACTATCTCTGTTTGCAGAAGTTCAATCAGATAAAAAACGACCATTTCGAGCTCGGGCAAAAAGAGCTTTCTCAACTGTTTTTGATGTTACCATGGGCATGGTTCACCGCCACAGGTGACATTAGTTATCACAGCGGATTCAGCACAAATCTACGGATATGGAGTAGAGTGTGCAGTGACTCTAATTTTTGCCTGAAAAGAAAATGTTCTTATTTCAAAGATTGCTTTTTGTACAAGGCCAGAGCCCAAGCTACTAAAAGCGATGTAGCGATAATTAACCATTCACTTTTATTAACAGAATTATTGAATGAGATGCCCACTCTCACTCAAGCAGAGTGCATAGTGGTGGACGAGGCTCACAATCTACACAATATCGCCTTGTCTTACTTAGGTCCACAAGTCAGCTACAACCAGATAAGTAAATTTTGGGATTCTCTTTATAGTAGCAAAAGTCGCTTTCAGAAAGGGTTTATTACCTTGCTAAAATCTAAACTGTCTGCTTCCAAAATCTCGGCAGAAGATAAAAAATTGCTAAATAAAGTTGTAAAAGATTTAACTAAGAAAGCAAGAGACAACAGCTCTGCGCAAGATCTTTATAGTAAGATTTTTGCCTTTTTTAGTGAAAAATCCAGTTATGGCAAACTTAGAGTCAAAAAATCGCTTTGTGATCTTGAGTTGCAAATTTTGGTAAAGGATTTACAAAGTTTGCACAGCGATTTGAATTTTTTGGCTAATTTGCTGGAACAACAAGACAATGCACTTTTCGTAGATTACGATATGATTACAGATCAACTAAAGAAAATAAAAGAGAGCACTGAAAGCTTTTTGAGTTTTTTTTCGACTTTACTGAAGCCAGACTGGGAAAACTATTGTTTGTGGCTAAACGGTGGAGAAAATTTCTACTCGCTTTGTATAAACTACACGCCTATTCAGATTGGGGAGAAGCTTAAGGAAATCTTTTACGACCGCATAGATTCGCTGGTTTTTTGCTCTGCTACCATTGCCCTGCGAGGCAAATTCAAATTTTTCGAAAACAGAATGGGCTTAGATTTGTTAGAAAACCAAGAAAGAGTAAAAAAACAGACCGTAGAATCACCATTTGATTATAAAAAACAAAGTAAAGTTTTTGTGCCTAAAGGATTACAACAACCAGGGACAGAGCTAGGCAGAGAAGAAATTTTGGGTAACATATTGGCTGTACTCCAAGAGAACCAAGTGGGATGTTTAATCCTTTTTACCTCTTTGTTCGATGTCAAAAAAGCACGCGATTTTTTGCTAAACAAACTTAAAAATAGGCTTATTTTGGCTCAAGATGGCTCGAAAAGTAGAGAATCTTTGCTGGAAGAGTTTAGCAAAGAAAAAACAAGTATATTGCTAGCGACTAGCTCTTTTTGGGAAGGAGTGGATGTTCCTGGACACGCTCTGCAACTTCTCATACTGTATAAGTTGCCTTTCGCCGTGCCGAGTGATCCTTTAGTAGAAGCTAGCTTGGAGTTCTTGCAAAAACACAATAAAAACTCTTTTATGCATTATATGCTACCCATGGCTTTGCTAAAGTACAAACAAGGATTTGGACGACTAATCCGCTCACAAGAAGATTATGGAATCCTAATCAGCTATGACAATAGGATTTTTACCAAGAAATATGGGGAGTATTTTAGTTTGATTTTGCCGACGGACTCCAATTTTATTGACCATAAAGATTTACCTAGCAAAGTTAAAGATGTTTTACAAGAGCAAGCCAAATGAGAAGGCTTAAACTAGTTCTAGAGTACGACGGGACAAACTATGTGGGAATGCAAAAACAGCTCAACGGTTTATCTATTCAAGAATTGGTGGAAAAGGCACTCGCTAAAATTTGCAAAGAGGAGATACAGATAACTCCTAGTGGGCGTACGGACGCTGGGGTTCATGCTCTTTATCAACCTGTGCACACAGACTTTCCTGTTGATTCCATTTCCCTTCAAAATCTGCAAAAAGCTCTGAACAGTTTATTTCCGCTAGACATAAGGGTACTCGGAATTTCTCAAGTGTCAAAAGATTTCCATGCTCGTTACGATGCCAAAATAAGAACTTATCACTACAAAATTTGCAAAACAAAGACAGCCTTTAACCACAGATATTTTTCGCATTTCCCTTATTACGATTTGGACGGCAAACTTTTTCAACCTTATTTACAAAAGCTATTAGGAGAACATAGCTTTGTAAATTTTTGCAAAAAAAATCTCAATCTAAAGCATCATCGATGCACCATCTACAAAGCCGATATAGAGAAAACAGATTACGGGTGGCTAATAGAGATATCAGGGAACAGATTTTTGCACAATATGATCAGACGAATCGTGGGAACTTGTTTAGTACTCTCTCTCGAAAAAGCCAAGCCAGAAAAAATTTCTAAGTTTCTGCTAGAAGAAGATATTCCTTCAAAATACAAATTCACCGCACCTGCTCAGGGGTTGTATTTGCAAGATGTCCAATATTGAATAATGAGACGAAATCATTCTTAAATATTGGGGTTAAAATTTTAAGCAAAAAAGAGCCAATTTTTAGCTAATCCAGCACTTTTTAGATATAAAAAAGAAACTTGACACCAACCTTCAAATTGAGCTTTTTGTCCAAAATACAATTTTTCAGTTTCCCTTGTGTGGATGACTGATTTTAGAGAAAAGGTCAATAAATGAATAAAGTAAAAGTTTTTGCTCCTGCCACTGTAGCCAACTTGTGTTCAGGTTATGACTTATTGGGCTTAGCTATAGATTTTCCTGGTGATGAGATAGTGCTGACTGCTAAAAAAGAGCCGGGGTTGGTGATAACCAAAATAGAGGGAGATGAGGGCAAATTGCCTTACGACCCCAAGAAAAACTGTGCTACGGTAGCGATGCAAGCTTACTTAGATTTTATGAATTCGCAAGAAGGGTTTGAAGTCGAGATTTACAAGAAAATGCCTATTGGTAGTGGACTTGGTTCCTCTTCGGCATCATCCGCAGCGGGAGTTTTTGCGGTCAATTACTTGCTAGGAGAGCCATTGAAAAGAGAAGAGCTAGTACAATTTGCTATTCAAGGCGAAAAAGTTGCTTGCGGCAGCGCACATGCGGACAATGTTGCCCCATCTTTGCTGGGAGGTATGATCTGCGTGAACTCTTACGACCCTTTGCACATTGAGCGAATTAAGCTAGGACTCAACTTTTTTGTGGGAGTTGTGCATCCTGATATAGAGATAAAAACTGCGGACGCTAGAGCAGTCTTACCCAAGACGGTGCTGATCGCACAAGTGGTAAAACAAACGGGCTATCTTTCTTCTTTACTGCTAGGTCTTAGTCAAGGTGATGAGCAGATGATTAGCTTTGGATTGCAAGATAGCTTGGCAGAGCCATATAGAGCAGAGCTAATCCCAGGATTTTTGCAGGTTAAAAAGCTAGCCAAGGATTTAGGAGCTTTAGGATGCGGGATATCGGGCTCAGGACCATCTATTTTTGTAGTTACGCAAAAGAAAGAGTTAGCTCAAGAAATTTGTAATAAGATAGCCGATATTTTTAAAAGCAGAAATATAAAAAGCGATACTTATTGCTCTGGCATAAACAAAGAAGGTGCTAAGGTAATATCTACCTAGTGTTTTAATTTTGATAGATAAAAAGGATTTTTTTATGGATAAGTCTAAAGAAATTTTCCCAAAAGAGAAACGCAAGTTTCAATTTTACGAGAAGTTAAGAGAAAAATATAGTACAAGAAGAAACTCTAAATCTGAGCTGAAAAATATCAGTGATTACCTTTTTCTTTTGCCCGATATTTTTATTTTGGTAAGTAGATTGGCTCTTGAAAAGAGATTATCAGTTGCAAATAAATTTTTTATGTCTGCTGTAGCGGCTTATTTTGTTCTGCCAATAGATATTATTCCCGATTTTATCCCCATTATTGGATTTCTGGACGATTTTATGGTAGCTATTTTTGCTTTTGATCGTCTGTTTAAAGAGGTAGACAACAAGATTATTTTGGATAACTGGAGCGGAGAAGAGGATATGCTAGAAATAACCAAAAGGGTGGTAGATATGGCAAACAAACAAGTTTCTGGTAAAATATTAGGGAAAATAAAAAATTTAGTAAACTCCAAAGGAGAAAAAAGTGAATAAGAAATTAGTTTGGGCTTTAATATCGATAGTTATTGCCGCTATCCTTATTTTTTCAGGGATAAAAATTTATTACAAAGTTAACCAAAAAGAGTGGTTAGCGATCGCAGGGAAAGCTACGAGTCAAGGAATGGAATTTCAAAACAAAGCAAAAATAAAAGAGGCTATAGTTGAATACGAAAAAGCTTTAGTTTATTATGGGCGTACGGTTGAAGATGACAATCAACTTTATATTGTTCTATTTAACAATTTGGCTGGAGCTTATGGAGCAGATAAACAGTACGAAAAAGCAAAAAATTACTACGAAAAAGCTCTGGGACTTTATAAAAAACATAACGGGGAAAGACCTAGTGCTGTTTTTGCAAGTTTTTACAACAATATGGGCGGAGTTTATTTGGAAGAGAAAAAGTATCGTCTAGCGGGAGCAAACTTATTAAAATCTTTGGAAATCTTGAAAAGTTTACCTAAGAAAAGTAGGGACGATTTCGCCAGAATGGCAGCGTCTTTGACCAACTTGGGAGAGATATATAGAGACAATGCTGATTTTTCCAATGCGATTAAATATTTCGGACAAGCTCTGCAGATAGATACGCAAAATATGGGAGAAGAAAGCATCGTAACTGCCGTGGATTACAACAATTTAGGGCTTGCCTATATGAACAACAAAGAGTATAAAAAATCTTTGAAAAATTACAAAAGTGCCTTGAAAATAGTGAAAAAACTAAATCCCAAGGATTTGAATGTAAAAGTTCTGGAAAGCAATATTGAATATTTAAACAAGAAAATTGCTGAGGGAAAGAAGTAAATTGTGAAAAAAAGTTTCTTAATAGCATCAGGCAATAAACATAAAATCCAAGAGATTCAAAAGATTTTGTTCGCTTCTGACTGGGAAGTTTTGTCAGGATTAGATTTAAATTTGCCCGAAGTGGAAGAAGACCAAGACAGTTTGGAGGGTAACTCTCTAAAAAAAGCAAAAACTGTGGCTCTTGCTACGGGGGAAGCCACTATCGCCGACGATACGGGGTTATTTGTGGAAGCGCTGGAAGGTAGACCGGGCATCTATGCAGCTAGGTACGCTGGTGAGAGATGTAATTTTGCAGATAATAGGAAGAAGCTACTGGCTGAGCTAAAAGATGTCCAAACTCGCAACGCTTACTTTGCTACAGTTATTACTTTTTGTAATCCTAAAGGCGAAAAGATTTGTTCGTGCCAAGGAGTTATGAAAGGAGAGATTGCTATCAAAGAGGTAGGCAATCGTGGCTTTGGCTATGACAATATTTTTGTTCCGCAAGGTTACACAAAAACTTTGGGAGAGATGAGCGAAGAGATTAAAAACGAAATAAGCCATAGAGGCAAAGCTTTGAAAAAAATCTTTCCAGAGATTAAAAAATATTTTAAGCAATAGGGATAAACAATGAACAAAGAAATTTTTCGACAATACGACATAAGAGGCGTTGTGGACAAAGACCTTACCCCAGAAAATGTTTGCCTTTTAGGGAAAGGTTTTGGTACTTTTTTGGGCAACAAAGGTTTGAAGACTGTGGTTATCGGCGGAGATGCCCGATTGTCGTCTCCTTTGTATATTAAGCAATTTAGTAAAGGGTTAGCCCAAACAGGTGCAGAGGTCATAGATGTTGGTATTTTAGCCACACCCAGTTTGTACTGGAGCATTCAATATCTAAAAGTGAGTGCTGGAGTAATGATAACTGGTAGCCATAATCCTCCTGAGTTTAATGGGTTTAAGATGAATATCGGTTGCACTGGCAGTATCTTTGGCGAAGATATACAAGAAATTTATTCTATTATCCAAGAGGGAAAATTCGTGGAAGCAGAAGGTTCTATAACTTCTCAAGAGGGAATAGTAAAAGCTTATATTCAAGATTTAATTTCTCGCTTTACTTTGCACAAACCTATCAAGGTGGTCGTGGATGCAGGAAACGGAGTTGGCGGACCGATAGCTCCAGCTGTTTTACGAGGAATAGGTGCTACAGTGAAAGAGCTTTATTGTGAACAAGATGGAACTTTCCCAAACCATCATCCTGATCCCACTGTCCCCGAATATGTCAAAGATTTGATAAAAACGGTCAAAGATTGGGATTGCGATTTGGGTATAGGGTTAGATGGTGATGCTGACAGGATTGGAGTGATAGACGAAAAAGGACAGATGCTTTTTGGTGATCAGATTTTAAATATTTTTGCTCGTGATTTTTTAAAAGATTACCCAGGAGAAAAAGTAGTTGCTGATGTAAAATGTTCCAAAAACTTTTATGATGACATCTTAGCCAAAGGTGGAAAGCCAATTATGTATAAAACGGGGCACTCGATGATTAAGAAAAAAATGAGTGAAGACAGTATCAAATTCGGTGGCGAAATGAGCGGACACATTTTTTTCAAAGACAGATATTTTGGCTTTGATGATGCAATCTATGCTACATGTAGGTTTTTAGAAATTTTGAGCAAAAGCGACATACCTGTCAGTCAAATGCTTGCCGACCTCCCCAAACTTTATAACACCCCAGAAATCAGATTTAATTGCGAAGATAGTAAAAAGTTTGAAATTGTGGAAAAAGTTAAAAACTCTTTTGTCCAAAAAGGGTACGACTGTGTTAATATCGATGGAGTAAGAGTGAACTTCGATGATGGCTGGGGGCTAGTGAGAGCTTCCAATACTCAACCTGTTTTGGTTATGAGGTTTGAGGCTATTAGCCAAAAAAGAGTTGAAGAGATTGAAAAAATATTCCGAAGTGAATTACAAAATTTCTGTAACTAATCTTTTATTGCTTAAAAATGATAAAAATTAGAAATCTAAAAGTTGTGCTGGGCAAACAGACTATCTTGGACGACATCAATTTGGATATAAAGAAAGGCAAGCGTACTGTGATCGTAGGGGAAAGTGGCTCAGGGAAAAGCGTATTGGTTAAAAGCATTATGGGCTTACTGCATCCTACATCAGGACAAATAGAGATAGAAGGTGTTAATCTCAGCAAAGCCAAGGGGAAACAGGTTTTGGAAATAAAGAAAAATATTTCGATGCTTTTCCAAAGTTCTGCTCTTTTAGATTCACTGTCCGTTTACCAAAATGTGGCTTTGCCTTTGTTTGAACACCGGCGAGAGCTAAGTGAAGACGATATAAAATTGATAGTCGGACAAAAGCTAGAAATGGTGGGACTGCACAACGCAGCTCACAAGATGCCTTCTGAACTTTCTGGAGGCATGCAAAAGAGGGTTGCTTTAGCAAGAGCTATTACTCTAGATCCTCTTTATATCATCTACGATGAGCCTACTACAGGCTTGGACCCAACCACCGCAAAAGGTATTATAGACTTAATCAACTCCATCCATAACAAAGGCGGATTTACTTCTATCATCATCACGCACGACAAAGATTGTGTGCGTGAAAATTCTGATGTGGTCGCTCATCTGATAAATCAAAAAATTGAATTTTACGAAGACCCTAAAGATTATGTTTGGGCTGTTTAAAAAAAAATCTGTCAACTTTGGTCTATTGATCAAAGAGAAAAAAAAAGTCGTACTCTTGCTACGAAAAGATTTTGACTTCTCGCGGGAAGTTTTATCACAATTAAACTCTTGGCATCGAGATTTCCAAGAGATTATCGTAAAAACTGACGAATATTTTTTAAGGTTTTGGGAATCTTTTTTCAAGTCGGGAAATATTAGATTTGTGAATAAACTCCTAGAGGAAGACAAAAAAGAGTCTATCATTTTGGACTTCAAAGAATCGAGCAGTGAAATTTATAAATTTAAAAACTCTCTCGTTTTGAGCAATGTAAAAGATTTTTGCAACTTTTCTTTTTCTCCCTGGGAAGAAACTCTTCCTAGTTTTGCTAAGCTGTTTTCTTTAAATTTGAGAAGTGATAATCTTTTTAAAAAAAATCAAATCTCTTTTACTTCCAAAGAGTTAATTTTGGTAGACCTTAATTTTGACAAAAAAGTTAAAAAATTAAAAGAAAAGCACAATGTTTTTGCCACAAAGGGAGATCCAGATTTGGAAAAGAAAGATTTCTTAGAAATATTTGAGCTAGGACAAAGAGCAAATAAAATATTTTGTTTCAGCGAAAAAAGAGAAAAATTATGGCAACTACTAGGCTTTCAGCCAACTCTAGTGGAACAAGGACAAGATTATGCACAAATATTGTAAAAAGGAATATCTCAAGTTTTTAGACAATCTTTGCCAAGAAAATTGCCATGATAATGATTGCATTTTAAAATCTTTTTTAGTAAGAATGCAGCCAGATATTAGGATGTTGGTGCAATTAAAATGTCTGCAATACTTTGCAAAAGAGCAAAGATTGACTCTTTCTCGGGAAGATCTAATGAAAAAGTGGATAGACGAAGGGCTGGCAGAAGAGTTCAGTAAAATTTATAAAAAATTCATCGAAGAAAAAAAAGTTGAAGATATAGATGCGAATGAGATTTATCGAACTATTAAAAAAGGAGTTAATAGTGAATATTAGATTTGCCAAACTGCAAGATGCTGATGTGCATGGCAAGGTAGTGCTAGTAAGAGTTGACCATAATGTTCTCAAAAATGGAGAGATAAAAGATCCTGAGCGGATTAACAGGACGATCGGAACTCTCTACAATATCGTGGAAAGAGGGGGAAGGCTTATATTGATGAGTCATGTAGGACGCCCCAAAGGTGCTGATGGGAAAATCCGAATAAACGATCAAGACTCTGTAAAACCTATCGTAAGATATTTGGAGAACAGGCTTTACACAAAATTTGTAGTGCCAAAAATAAATTATGGAAAGCCAATCGAAACTATTGACACCTCAATAAATATTTTAATTCGTAATTTGCGAAAAAGAAAAATTGGCGGAATTTATTTGCCCAACACTCGTTGGTTTTCAGGAGAAGAGTCTGGCGGCAAAGAAGAAGACATTTTGAGCAAGCAATTGGCTGGACTGGCTGATATTTTCGTTAACGACGCTTTCGGTTCTTGGCAACCACATGCTTCTACTTGTGGCGTAGCCAAGTATTTACCTTCTTATGCCGGATATTTAATGCAATACGAAGTGGAAAATCTAAAAAGCGTACTCAAACCCAAAAAACCGATGATGGCTGTAATCGCTGGGATGAAATTCGATACCAAGATAGAAACTTTGACATCTATCATAGATTCTGTAGATTATCTGCTCTTAGGTGGGCATATTTACAATACCTACATAGCTGCCAAATATGATTTGGATATCCAAGGGGTGCAACCCAAACAAAAAGAGCAAGCCAAAAAATTTATCGAAGCTATTGGAAAGAACGAAAGTAAAATTTTGATAATTGAGACATTGATAGAGGCGGATAAACTTGCGAGCAAAGATGAAGCTAAATGGAAAGAGGTTAAACTTAAAGATCTTCAAAAAGGTCAAAAGCTTGGATATCTTTTGGATGCTGCTCCTTGCTTTGTGGAGCAAGAGAACATAAAAAAAGCTATTGCTGACTCAAAAACGATTTTTGTAAATGCGGTTATGGGTTTTAGTCCATACTATTTGGAAGGAAGCAAAGCTCTCTACAACGCCATAGATAAGAACAAAAAAGCTCATAAACTTTATGGTGGTGGTGACACTAATCAAGAGTTTAAGTTAGGATTGCCGACTCTCTTTCGCAGAGCCGATGACGACCCAAATTACTACTTTTTCACAGGTGGTGGTACAATTTTGAAAGTTCTGGAGTCCCGCTCTATCAATAACTTAGCTCCCATAAGAGCTTTAATAGAAAGCAACGAAAACATAAAAAGAGGATATTTTGAATAAAACTTTGGTAATAGTCCCCACTTATAACGAAAGATCTAATATCGAAACTTTGTTTGCTAGAATCTTTGAGGCTAAGGCGGATGTAGATGTTTTGATAATCGACGATAATTCTACGGACAAAACATACGAGTTAGTAGAAGAGATGTCTGTCAAAGACAATAGAATCCATTTATTGGTTAGACCAAGGAAAATGGGGTTAGGATCTGCTTATATCAGGGGATTTAAATACGCCCTAAAGCAAGGGTACGACTACATCATAGAGATGGATGCCGATCTGTCGCACGACCCAGCAGATATTCCTAGACTCTTGCAGGCCTGCCAAGAAAACGACCTCGTTATTGGCTCTCGCTATACAGATGGAGTACATATCGTAAATTGGCCATTAAGAAGATTGTTTTTGAGCTATGGAGCATCTTATTACGCCAGAGTTATTACAGGAATGAGAATAAAAGATCCCACGGGCGGTTTTAAATGCTTTAAAGCCAAAGTGCTTCGCTCTATCAATTTAGATAAAATCCACGCTGAGGGGTACTCTTTTCAAATAGAGATGAATTATAAAGCATGGAAAAAAGGGTTCAAGATAAAAGAGATACCAATTGTTTTCACGGATAGAACTTTGGGACAGTCTAAAATGACTCTGGGAATAATCGTTGAAGCTATCTTTATGGTATGGAGACTGAAGTTTAGCAAACAAAAATGATTTATCTTTTATTTTTGTTTTTATTTTTGTCTGCTTTTTTTTCAGGGCTAGAAACTGGCTTTTTGTCAATGGATAAGATATCTCTCAAACTAGAAGCGGATAAAAATAGAATTTCTAAACAACTTTACTTCCTTTACTTAAATATGGATAAAGTCATAGCTTCTATACTGATTGGAAACAACCTCGTCAATACTGCTTTGGCATCTTTATTTACTTACTATTGTACTAAAAACTTAGCATTGCAATACTCTTCAGAGGTGTTATCTTTATTTTTGGCTGGTTTTATTGTTGTGTTTGCCGAGAGCTTACCCAAGATTTTTTACCGAGAATACCCCAAAAAAATGGTTAAGAAATCTTTGCCGCTTTTTTTGTTATTTTACAAGTTGTTCTATTTTTTATCATTTTTTATAACTTGGGTCATAAAAAAAGCTGACAGATCCCCACATAGTCATGATGAAAAAATATTACCTTATCAACTGGCTAGTATCTTGGGAGAAGAAAGCAACAATAAAAATAGAGACGAAAATTTAATCCAAGAAGGGCTAGGATTTTCCGTGGTAGATGCGAAAAAGATAATGACTCCTCGCACCGAAATAATAGCTATAGAAAAAGACAAATCTACTGACGATGTGATAACTTTAGCCAAAGAAAGCGGATTTTCTCGATTCCCGATCTTTTCCGAAACTATCGATAACATAATAGGAGTATTAACTCTTTACGATTTGCTAAAAGAAGAGAATAAAGATATTGCTAAGTTGATGCACAAGCCTTACTTCGCTCCTGAGAGCATAGAAATAGACAAACTCCTTTTAAATATGCAAAATAGCAAAAGTGTTTTTTGTGTATTGGTCGATTCTTATGGTGGCACCTCGGGAATAGTCACTATCGAAGATATCCTAGAAGAGCTAGTGGGAGAGATAGAGGACGAGTACGATTCAGATAGCCAAGTATTGGTGAAACAGCTTGCTGGCGAATGTTTTTTGATTTATGGGAAAGCGGAGGTGGACATCTTAAACGAAAAATACAGTTTCAATTTACCTGAGAGCCAAGATTACAACACAATTGCAGGGCTGATGCTCTATATGCTGGAAGGTATACCTCGCACAGGAACTAAATTGGAGATAGGTGAGTGGCAGCTAAAAGTGGAAGAGTCTAATAAGAAAGCAATTAAACTTATCAAAATGAGTAAAAAATGAAAAAGAAAATTTTTATCATAGATGGTAGTGCCGTGGTTTATCGTTCTCACTACGCTTTTGTGCATTCTCCCTTAACGGACGACAAGGGAAAGGTCATTAGTGCTATTTACGGTACTTTCAATATGTTTTTCAAATTTATCAAAGATTTTGATCCCAAGTATCTTGCTGTAACTTTCGATCAAAAAGGTGGCTCTTTTCGCAATAAAGTTTTCTCTGAGTATAAAGCAAACAGACCGCCTATGCCACAAGAGTTGATAAGGCAAATTGAAATAATCCAAGAAATTTTTTGTTCTTTGGGTATTGTTAATCTGAAAAAAGAAAACTACGAAGCCGACGATGTCATTGGCTCTTTCGCTACGGAATTAAAAAAAGATAGTAATGTCGTGATAATCTCGGGCGATAAAGATTTTTACCAGCTAATCGATGAAAATATCACAATGTTCGATCCTTCCAAAAATTTGCTCATCGACAGTAACTCTGTGCAAGAAAAATTAGGCATAAAGCCTTGGCAAATGGTAGATTATCTAGCGATTGTGGGAGATAGTGCCGACAATATTCCAGGTGTAGCTGGCATTGGTAAAATAGGGGCGAAAAAACTTTTGAACCAATTTAATTCTTTGAACAATATCTACGAAAACATCTCTAGCGTTCTGCCTGCCTCTACACAGAAGAAACTTCTGGAAAGCAAAGAGAAAGCTTTCCTCTCTCAAAGATTGGCTCAAATAGTAACCAACCTAGAATTAGATTGCTCAGGTTTGGAGTTCGACAAAAGCAAGCTCGCCCAGTTAGAAACCCTTCTGGCAGAACAACAACTTTACAGTTTAGCTAAAAGGGCTAAAACTCTTTTCTTGCCTGCAAAACCTTTTAAAAAACAATCAGAAGAGATGCAGATGACATTGTTTCAAGAAGAACCTTATGAAACTGAAAAAGGGAAAGAGGAAGAATTTTTTGATTTTGATTTTGAAGTGGTCGACAACGAAGCAAAACTACAAGTTTTGCAAAAAAAAATAGAAGATGAAAAAATAATTGTCATCGACACAGAAACAGATGGTTTAGATCCTTTGCTAAACAGATTAGTGGGCGTGAGTTTTTGCTTTTCTGACGAAAAGTGCTTTTACTTTCCTTTGCAACATCCAGAATTCGGCTGGAGCAACAAGAAACTTAAAAGATTGCTGAGGCTTCTAAAAGACAAGCTAATAATCGGACACAACTTAAAATTCGACTTTAAATTTTTACAAAAATACATTTCTCTAGATTGTTTGACCTATTTCGACACAATGGTGGCTGCTTACCTTTTTAATCCAGGAAAAAGTAAAATTAGTTTAAGCGACTGTGTTTTTCGCGAATTTAATAAAAAGATGATCGATTATGAGGAGGTTACGCAAGGGAAAAGATTTAGCGAAGTTTTGCTACAAAAGGCTGCAAAGTACTCTTGTGAAGATGTTTTTACTACCTACAAGCTGTACGGGATTTACAAGCCAAAGCTAGAAAAAAAGAAATTGGTAAAACTTTTTAGCGAGATAGAGATGCCTTTATTGCAAAGTTTGGCACAGATTGAACTCGCAGGCGTTTTTGTAGACAAAAATATTTTGCACCTACAAGAAAAAAGCTTGCAAGATATTATTTGTCAGCTAGAGGAAAAAATATATACTTTGGCTGGTGTGGAGTTCAATCTTAACTCGCCTAAGCAAATGCAAGAGGTACTCTACAAAAAACTAAAATTGCCTGCAAAGTCAAAAACTAAAACAGGTTTTTCCACTTCAGAGTCAGCTTTAGAAGGTTTAGTAAACGAACACAGCATTGTAAAATACATCTTGGAATTTAGGACTGCGAGCAAGCTTTTGAACACCTACATCTTGTCTTTGCCCAAGTTGATAAACCATCTCACGGGTAGGATTCACACCAATTTTAACCAAACCATTACTTCTACAGGGAGACTCTCTAGTTCTCATCCTAATATGCAAAATATCCCCATAAAATCTGATGCGGGTAAAAATATCCGCAAAGCTTTCGTGGCACAAAGCGAAGATTTTTGCATATTAGCTGCCGACTATTCACAAATGGAACTCAGAATTTTGGCTGCGTTGAGTCAAGACCCTCAACTTTTAGAAACTTTTCAGAAAGGGGAAGATGTCCATACACAGACGGCAAAAAAAATCTTTGAGGTTGATGAAGTTAGCAAATTGCAAAGAGCTTTAGCAAAAACCATCAATTTCGGAGTCGTTTACGGTATGGGTGCGAGAGCCTTGAGTCGAACAGCGGGAATTACTACGATTGAAGCTAAAGATTTTATTGAAAAATATTTCCAAAAATTCACGGTCGTTCATAGCTTTATAAAATCGCAAATAGAAAAAAGCAAACAAACTGAAATAGCTTACACCTTTTTTGGTAGAGCTTTACCTTTGCCCGAGATAAATTCCCTCAATCAAAGGTTGCGAGCACAAGCAGAGCGGATCGCAGTGAATATGCCCATCCAGGGGACGGCAGCCGACATCATCAAACTAGCTATGATAAAGCTAAACAAGGTTCTCCCGAATGATGCACAAATTGTGCTGCAAGTTCATGATGAGCTGGTTTTTGAAGTGCCAAAAGCTAAAGTTGAATTTTTGGTGCCATTAATAAAAAAAGAGATGGAGTACATTTTTGATTGCGGGGTGAAACTTTCTGTGAATTTGAAATATGCCGATAATTGGCTAGATGCCCACTAAAACTTTACGCTCTGTAATCTAATGAAAAACAAAGTAATCTCAGCCTCAGCTGGCACAGGCAAAACTTATCGCCTCTCTTTGGAGTATTTGGCGGCTTTGCTACAAGACAAATCTCTTTCACCTCAAGAAATACTAGTGATGACTTTTACCGTAAAAGCAACTTCAGAAATTAAGCAAAGAATTTTGGAATATTTAGACCAAATAGCTAGCGACAAAATTTTACAAGAAAATCTGGAAGCTATCTATGGCAAAAAATTGACGAGAGAAGATCAAAAACATCTAAAATCTAAATCTCTTTGGCTGAAAACAAATAAAGATAATTTCAAAATCTTTACTTTAGACAGTTTTATGCAAAAAACTTTTTACTCACTAGTTGCCAAAAATTTGGATTTGGAACAGACCTCTGCAATAAAATCGCTCAGTAGCTTAAACAAAGAGACTATCTTGAATGGCATTTTCTCAAATTTTAAGTTGCAACAATTTTTTGCAGACAGTGAAAATAAAAATCTCAGCAATTTTTCTGACATCGCTGACGACTTATTGAATTTAAACCTGCAAGAGTATAAATTCAAGCAAATAGAACCAAACAAAGAAAAAGAACTCTTTCAGAAAGCTTTAGATAAATTGCGGATCTCTTTGGCGATGCTAAGTGGTGTGCCTAAAATTCCAGCAACAGCGATAATAAAGAAAGATTTTCGAGATTTTTTGGAGGCTGAACTTACAAAATCTTGCCAAGATTTTGTAGCAGAATTCTCTGAAACGCTGAAAGACGAAAGCTTTTTTTTAAAAGCTCATCTAAAACTAAAAGACAAACTTTGGGAAGTTTCACCAATAATGAAGCGAACCAAATACTTGCCAAAAAAGCTTTTAGAATCTTTTCAAGAGAGTTACGACGAATTCCAGCTGTCCTTGAAAGATTATTTGCTAAAGACAAAAGTTTTCATCGAGCATAACCAAATTTTGGAGTTAGCAAAGGTAGCTCAAAAGCTTTATTTGAAAATATCTCATCAAGAGCTAACCTTTTATGACTTCACTAGAATTTTGCAAGAAAAGTTCCACCAGAGGGGTAAATTTTTGACTGAGCAAAATCTCTTACGGCAAGAATTTTGGCAATTTTTGGAGAGTGTGCCCAAGGTACTAATGATAGACGAATTTCAGGATACCTCAATTATGCAGTATCAAAACTTGTTGCCGATCATCAAAATTGTAGAGGAACAAAAAGGTTCGGTGATAATTGTTGGTGATGCCAAACAGGCAATTTATGCTTGGAGAGGAGGCGAACAAGAGCTTCTTAGCCAAGTAAACAAGCAATTGCCTGAGTGCCAAAGTTTGGTGTTAGATACTTGCTACCGCAGCAGCCAAAATGTTATAGCTTTGGTCAACAACCTTTTTTTGAAAGATTATGGGCAAACTTGGCGATATCAAAAAGTGAACTGTGCTTCTAGCGAGAAAGGGTATGTGGAGTTGGAGATTAGTAAGCCTGAGGCAAAAAAAGACAAGTTAGAGCATAAGATAAAAGATGTGGTGCTAAGCAAAATTTTACCAGCATTGAAAGATAAAGATGCCGATTTATCCAAAATGGCGATCATCGCCCGAAAAAATAACGAGTTAACTTTTTTTTCTCGCTTTTTGGAAGAGAACGGTGTTGCCACCTATCAAAAAAGAAGCGATTCTCTATTGGTGCATAGAGCTATAAACCCTTTTTACTTGTATCTGAATTTCTTAGCTTATAAAGACTTGCACTCCTTATTTTTATTTTTGAAAGGAGCTCCTTTATTTTTATCTGGCAAAGAAATAGACGCTATTTTAAAAAGTAAAGAGAAGATTCAGACTTTTAGATTACAAAAAAGCAAAAATCTTTTTACTGACTTTATGAAAAAATTCAATATTTTGAGCTTTTTCAATTCACCAGATGACTTGAAAAATATCGCCGCTTTTGAGCATATTTTAAGTAACCTTAATCAAGATATAATAGAAATGGTAGAGTTCTTGCACGAAAACAAAAACAATCTAGACCAAGTGGCAGACAATTCCAAACAGGCTATTAACCTCTTGACCATCCATTCATGTAAAGGTTTAGAGTTCGAGACAGTTTTTTACTTTTTGGATTGTGCTAACAAAAAAATCAACTCACCAGGCATAAAAAAAAATGTGCAATATAACCCTGATTTTGATAAGGTAGAAGAAAGTTTGCTTACTTTTCATTACCCAAAACTAAGCAACGATTTATTCCCAAATATCTCTGCAAAAGAAAAAGCAGAGATATTGAACCTCGCTTATGTAGCGCTCACTAGAGCAAAAAGCAACCTTTACATTTTTGCCAATCTGGATTTAAACAAAATTGATGATCACAAAAAAAAGTTAAACTCTTGGGAAAGTTTGGTAGCGAATATGCGAGATTGCTTTATGGAAAGCGAGATAGACGAAAATGATAAGGAGTACTTTTCTGCTCACAAAGGCGATGCTAAATTTTGTAAAATCTCTGCGACTGAAAAGTTTTCGTCGTATATATGGCAAAAAGAGATTTGGCGAAAACAAAAAGTTTTCCAGCCAGTGAAAGTAACTAAAATAAACAAGCAAAATGCACTTTTTGGTGAAGTAGTACATTATTATCTAAGCTATATCAAATGGAACAATGCAGCTGAAAGAAAGATGGCTCAAAAAATGACTCTAGCCAAATTTGGCAGGAAATGGAAATTTATCTTTGCCAAATTAGACAAGTTTCTTTTAGCTAACTCGTGGCTTTACGACGAAAAAAAATGGCAAATAATATTGTGTGAATATCCTATAATACATCACGATAGGGAGTACAGGCTAGACAGAGTAATGGTTTGCCCTGACAAAAAAAGTGCCACTATAGTTGACTTCAAGACGGGTAAAATAGAAGACCCAGGGCAACTAAACACCTATAAAGAGCTTTTCCAAAAATCGAGCAATATTTCTAATATTGAAACTGTTTTTTTGCAAATCAAGTAATTTTTTAGACCAATATTGACATGATTAACTTGATAGGCGGATAAATAACATACCGCAAAATATTGATATCAAAGAGGTATTCAATTCCAAAGATTATCAGCAAGAAAATCATCCCTTTTTCTTCGTTGAGGGTGAATTTGGCAAAAGCAGAATCGGAGAGGAAGCCTCCCAAAATTTTGCTTCCATCCAAAGGGGGCAAAGGGATTAGATTAAAAATACCGAGTCCAACATTGAGCTGAATGCCGATATAAACAAAAAGCAAAAGGTTGTTATTTAAATTGCTAACTGCTAAAGAAAATCTTAGCTTATTAAAAAGAAAAGCCAAAAGTGCCGCTAAAAAAAAATTCATCAAAGGTCCCGCTGCTGCAGTAATAGCCATGTCTCTTTTTATATTTTTAAAGTTGTGCGGATTAATAGGCACAGGTTTCGCCCAACCAAAACCAACATAAAAAAGCAAGAAAGCTCCTATTATGCTAATATGTTTCAGAGGATTGAGAGTTAACCGACCAGCTTTTTTAGCTGTGTCGTCGCCCAGCAGATAGGCTGTATAGCCATGAGCTATTTCGTGTAAAGGGATGAATAGCATTATCCCCAAAAGTTTTATTAATATTTCCATCTTTTTACCTAGTCAAGTCCCATTTGTGGTGTAAATTCTCTCATGCTCTAAATTATTACTAAAAATTCTCTGCTATCTTCAATTTAATAAGCAGGTTCTGTTTTTTTTCTTTTTCGACATTTAGATAGATTTTACCTTCAGTCCAATCCTCATTTTGTTGAATCAAAATTGCCCCAATCAAAAGATTGCAGCTCGCTTGATTTGGAAAAATTCTAATGCTTTTTTCCCTTCTTCTAATCTCTTCATTTAGCCTTTCAATCGGATTCGTACTTTTAATTTTTGACCAATGTTTCCCCGATAAACTTATAAAATTGCTCACCTCTGGCAAACTTTCTTCAAGCCAATCAAACAACTGCATTTTCCCTTTAGATTCTACAGCCTCTAACAGCTTTTCTTTATGATATTTAAACTCTTCCAGTGTGGTTGATTTAACAAAGTTGCTACTCAAAGGAACCAGCCAAGACAAATCTTTTTTGGAGACTTTATCCAAAAGATTTCTTTGCCAATGAACTATGCACCTTTGTTGAGTTTGGCAAGGGAAACACTCATTTAAAGCAGCCTTGAGTCCATCGTGATCATCCCTTATCCAAAGCTCTGTTTCTTTCAGTCCTCTGTTTTTTAAATTCATAAAAAACTCTTTCCAAGTGGTTTTAGCCTCTCTATTTCCCATTACAAATCCCAAAATTTCTCGTCTACCATCTTCCCTTAACCCTATCGCAGTCATAATCGTTTGTGGCTTTACTTGCCCATCTTCACGCACTTTGCTATGGATAGCATCAACCCAAATATAAATATATTTTGAAAGCAATTTGCGAGATTTCCATTTATTTACCTCGTGTTGAATTGGCTGGATATAGCGACTAACCGTACTTTTATCAAGATTTTTAATACCCATTTTTTCAAACAATCTATGCATTTTCCTAGTTGAGACTCCATTAATATAAGCGTTCTGAATGGTACTTATCATCGCTCTATCGACCCTTTGATATCTTTCCATAACGGAAGATGTAAACGAACCACTCCTAACTTTCGGAAAATCAATCTCCAGATTACCAATACTTGTTTTAAGTCCCCTTTTTCTAGTGCCACTTCTATAAGTCGTTCTCGCCTCGTTTCTTTCATATTTTTTAGCATTCAAATGCCGATCTAATTCTGCCTGAACGGTTTGATTTACAGCTATTTTTAATAATTCTGCTAAATTATTCCCCGTTTCTTGCTTGACAAGTTGGGTAAGCTCTTTCAATTTATTATTGCTTGTTTTGGTCATTTTTGTCTCCTTGTTCTTTTTATTTAGAACATAAGAACGAAAGTGACCATTTTCATTTTCTAAATTTACACCAACTTTGAGACGTTACCTTTTACCTAAAAAAACACCTTTTAAATGTCAAGATAACTAAGCATAAAATGTGTCAATATTTCTAAAAATTTTTAGAGCATTTTAAACCAAATTTAAAGTTTGACAAAAAATGATGTCAAAAAATTGTTTTCACGATGAAGTTTTCTTTTTTACTATAAACTTTTATTTTATCAGTTAGATTTTAAACGCTTTTTATTATAAGGAGTTTGACCAGATGGAAGTCAAAGAAGACCTTTTTTACACAGAGAATCACCATTGGTTAAAAGTTTTTAGCAACGATGTTGTTTATCTTGGCTTAACCGAATATATTCAAGAAAAATATGGCAAAATTGGCTTCGTCGAGTTGCCCAAAATTGGTTATGAGTTCGAAAAAGGCGAAGTTTGTGGCTATATCGGCACAAGAGATGGTTTAAAGCCTATCATCTCTCCTGTTAGCGGTATTATCGAGCGAATAAACGAAGACTTGGACAACGAGCCAGAGCTTATTAACTCTTCTCCGTACGAAAACGGTTGGCTTTTCCGTTACAAAGTTGACAACCCCAGCGAGTTTGACTATTTTTTCAAGAGTGACGATTATTGGTTAATGATCAAAGAATGAAAAAAAAAAGATGCTTGATAATATTGGCAGCACCCTCTGGAGCTGGGAAAAGTACAATTTGTAAAAAACTTCTCCAAAATAAAAAAGATATTGAATTTTCAGTATCTTACACTACCAGAAAACCTCGTAAAGGTGAGGTAGACGGCAGAGATTATTTCTTTATTAGCCAAGAAAAGTTCGCGCAAAAAATAAAATCTTGCGATTTTTTAGAGTACGCTAAAGTTCATACAGATTTCTATGGGACGGATAAAAATTATGTCTTGTCGAGACTACAAGCAGGTAAACATATCTTGTTGGACATCGATGTTCAGGGAGCTAGCCAAATAAAAAAAGATACTAACCTAAACTCTTTTTCTATTTTTGTAATGGCACCTTCGATCAGAATTTTATTGGAGAGAATATACGAAAGAGGTCAAAATTCTCCGGAAGATATTGCTATTCGCAAGCAAAGTATGATAGAAGAGTTAAAAAGAGTGAAAGAGTTTGACTATTTGGTAATCAACGATGAGCTGGACAAAGCGGTAACACAAATTAATCAAATTGTTGATGCCGAAGAAAATAAAACTAAAAATTTAGAAAACATTTGTTTTGAATAAAAATTTAAAGAGGTTTTTATGTTAGATAAGAAAGTTGACCAAATATTGGAGTCGCTAAACAAAGATTATCTTTTTTTGATAGCTGCAGAGAAAGAGGCACAAAGACTAAGAAAATTACCTAATGTTATAAAAGAGCAGTTCAAAAAGCACCTTTCTCAAGAAGCTATTGAGCATGTGGCACAAAACAACATTCCAGAATACACCATCGAAGATATTGAAGACGAGACTGAGGAAGTAGTTGAATCCCAATAATCAATTTTTGCAACTTTTTGAAGAATTGAAGCTGGCAGGTATCAACAGATGGTTTTTCCCAACTAGCGAAAAGAAAGATTTTCAGTGCGATTGCCAAGAATGTGCTCTATCCCAAACGAGGACGAATATCGTCTTTGGCGAGGGAGACCCTAACGCTAATTTGTTTATCATCGGAGAAGCTCCTGGTGCAAAGGAAGATGAGTCTGGTATACCTTTTGTAGGGCAATCTGGGAAACTACTGACCAATATGCTTGCTGCTATAGGCATCGAAAGAGAAAAGAGCTTCATCTCAAATATTGTAAAATGTCGCCCACCAAACAATCGAGACCCTCTGCCAGAAGAGGTGGAAAGTTGCATCCCTTTATTGTACAAACAGCTTGAGCAAATCAATCCTAAGGCATTGCTACTTTTGGGTAAAGTGCCAGCTAAATTTCTTTTGGGACTTACAGATAAAATGGAAGATTTACGCACCAAAGTTCACTCGTTTAGAGGTTTCCCAACTTTTGTCACTTACCACCCATCGGCTCTTTTGCGTAGAAACTCTTGGAAAAAATTAGCATGGGAAGACTTGCAAAACTTACAAAAATTTTTAGAAACGGCATAAAAAAATGGAAGAAAATTCTTTAAAGATATTGCCCCATAACTTGGAGGCAGAAGCTGGCATCCTCTCAGCGATGATGATAAATAATCATAATGTCGCGATATCTATCGAAAAATTACGGGAACAAGATTTCTATAAGCAATCTCATCGCACTATTTTTCGAGCTATTCAGGATCTTTTTCACGAAAACACCGAAGTAGATATTATCACTATTTCCGAAAAGCTGAAAAACATGGCAAAGCTGGTATCTGTAGGTGGCATCTCTTTTCTAAATCAACTCTCCGATGTGGTACTCAGTGGTGGAAATCTCCCTTATCACACCAAAATTGTTTTACAAAAATCAATGCTTCGTCAGCTGATAAACGCTTCTAACACAATCTTGGAAAAATGTTACGCAGACGACCAATCTATTGACAAAATTGTCGAACAGGCAGAAGCTCTGATATTTAAAGTGGCTGATGACAAGATAGGACAAGGGCTGAGAAGTGCCGAGTCTTATCTAGACGGCGTAGTAGAGATGATAAACGAAAAAGCTAACACAGACGGCTCTCTTTCTGGTATCAGTTCTGGTTTTCACGATATAGATGAGCTCACGGGTGGTTTTAGCAAAGGACAACTTCTAATTTTGGCGGCAAGACCAGCTATGGGAAAAACTTCGCTTGCCCTGAACTTTGCACACAATGCAGCCGTGCTAGACGGCAAGAAAGTTGCTATATTTAGTATGGAGATGGAGGGGGAAGAGTTACTGATGAGAATGCTCTCTGGACCTGCCGATGTGGATGTGGAGTGCATGACCAGAGGAAAAGGATTGAATCCCAACAAACTGCGTGCTATCTCTCAAGCTGCGATGATCTTGTCGGAGGCATCTTTATATATCGACGACAGCGGCTCTAACACCATCAACTCTATCAAATCTAAGGTGATGCGTTTAAAAGCACAATTAGAGGGTTTGGACATAGTGATAATCGATTACTTACAGCTGATGAACTCTCACTCTAAGGAAGCTAGACACCAGCAGATTTCGGATATTTCCAGAGGGCTAAAAATTATGGCAAAAGATTTAAATATCAATATAATAGCTCTCTCGCAGCTCAACCGTGGTGTAGAAAATAGAGATAACAAAAGACCATTACTCTCGGATTTGAGAGAGTCTGGCTCTATCGAACAAGATGCCGATCAAGTTTTATTTATCTATCGAGACGACTACTACCATCCTACCTCGGAGCATCCAGGAACTGCAGAGATAATAGTGTCTAAAAATAGGCACGGCTCGGTGGGTTTCAAGAGGCTAAAATTCGAGGGACACAAAACCAGATTTATGCCTTACGACGATATCCACAGGCAGTTTGACGATTTTGACAACTCTTTGCCTCCTTCAGATGTTGACGATATGGAATCTGATTTGGATAATGATTTTTAATTAGTTTTACGACTGACGATGAAAAAGTTATACTCTTATTTATACTGTTTTGGAGAGTTTACTCTTTTTTTTCGAGATTTTTTGCAATCTTTACACTCTCTTATTTTTCGCAGATACCAAATCTTAAAGCAAATGAAATCTGTTGGCTACGACTCTTTTTTCTTGATCGTCATCACTTCCGCTTTTACAGGTCTTGTTACTGCAGTACAAACCATTTACCAGACAGCTGGGCTTGCCCCAAAAGGGATGATCGGCATCTTCATCGAAAAAACGACTCTCACCGAATTAGCACCAGCACTAACAGCCCTAGTGCTAAGTGGAAAAATCGGAGCGTCCATAGCCGCAGAGATAGGCACGATGAAAATCTCCGAGCAGTTGGACGCGCTAGATAGCATGGCTATAAGTCCTGTCGATTACATTTACATGCCCAAAATTGTTGCTGGAGCTATTATGCTCCCGATTTTAACCATAATTTCAGATTTTGTCAGCATTTTCTCCGCTTTCCTTTTGTCTTATTATAAGCACAATATCGATTTCTACACCTTTTTTGAAGGTATGCGTAATAACTTTTTACCTTCCGACTTGTGGGGAGGCTTGGTCAAGGCTTTCTTCTTTGGTATCACGATCACCAGTATTGGTTGTTTTGTAGGCAGTAGAGCCAAAGGCGGGGCAGAAGGCGTAGGCGTGGTCTCCACCACTGCTGTGGTTTATTCTAGCATCACCATCTTGATTATGGATTTCGTCGTGGCATCTGTGATGTTTGGAGGAATAAGTTGAAAAAAATAGCGATCGCTTTTATTTTAATTTTTGCTTTTGGTTGTAAAAAAAATGCTAGAAGCAGCGACACTTCAAGCGACAATCCAGGCTTAAAAATAGGAATCACCCGCAACTTAAATGGTGAGTGGTTTCCAAAAAACATAAAAGATTCCCTCGAAACGGCTTTACAACACAGATTGGAGTTTGTTTATTTTGATGGTATAGGTAATCTTCTTGAGAACGAAGATAGCTTAGATTTAGCTATTGGTATAGACAAATCTTTTTTGAGACAAGCAATTGTAAGTAAAAAATTTAGCAAGTACAAGAGTAACGCTTTAAATAAAATCAAGGAAAATATTAATTTTAATAAAAGTTGTTATTTTACGCCCATTTTTTACGATTTTGTCTGTATCTTGGCGGATACAATTCAGATAAAGGCAATCCCTCTCACCTTGGGCAAGTTTCAAGAAGATTTCTACAATGACCAATTAGTGTTTACCAACCCAAAAGTTTTTGCATACAGCAGAATGTTTTATGTAAAGACTTTGGCTAGATTTACCCAAAACGGACACCGACAATTTTGGGGTAGTATCAAGAACAAAGTTCGTGCTATAGTTTCTAATCCTGCTTACGGACTTAGAATGATCAAAGCCCAAGAAGCAGCTTTTTGGATAGGAGGAGTGAGCTATTGTGTACATTATCCTCGCTTGCAACCGATATTGTTGGCAGATTTATCTATCAGAGATGTTTTTGGCGTTGGTATTTATAAAAATTCAGGCAAAATAGAAGTTGCCAAGAAATTTATCGATCTGCTACTATCAGACCAAATTCAGGAGATCTTCACAAACCAACTGGCAGTTTATCCCGTAATAAAGGATGTAGCCTCAAACCCAAAATTACCTGCAGAAAATTTTGTAGACGAATCGAAAGACGCAATAAAAAGTGGTTATATCGATTGGCGTTCCAAACTTTATTTGGATAAACACCACGATTTATTTGAAAATTTGTAAAGGAGAATTGCGATGAACAAAAATATGAATAAGATGTTAAAACAAGCTCAAAAGATGCAAAAAGAGCTCTTGAAAGCACAAGAAGAAACCAAAAATCTTTCTGTTACTACCACTAGCGGTGGGGGAATGGTAGAGGTGAGTATGAATGGGAATTTCGATCTTACAAACCTAAAAATAGACCCCGAAGCGGTTGATCCCAGCGATGTGGAAATGCTACAAGATATGATAATCTCGGCTATCAAAGATGCCAAGGCTCAGTTGGAAAGCAAAAATCAAGAAAGTATGGGTGCTATCACTGGTGGGATGAAAATCCCAGGATTAGTTTAAAATAGGAGAAAAAGATGAAACTTTTTAAGATTTTACTATTTGTTTTAGTTTTTGCCCTCGGTTGCCAAGAGTCTTCAACAACAGAAATACCGATGAACACGATGGGGTTTAGTTTTCGCATTCCTTCTCAATGGGAGAAAAGCGACGATATATTCGCTGTGCCTATCTTTAATGAAAAAAGCTTGGACTTTTCTTTCTATTTTCTGACCGATCAAGCGAAAAAAGAGAAAAATACTTTGGAAGCTAATAACAACATCAACACCCAAACAGTGTCAGCAATTTGCAATAAATCTTATAAGTTATTCAAAATTTCAGTTTTTAATAAAGATAGTTTCGATGGGAAAATAGAGTCTAGCATAGGTTGGGAAACATCAAGTGAAGCTGGGGAAAATGAAAAATTTTTATTCTATTTCGCTGCTGGAGAAAAACCGACTAACATTGAGGGAAAGTACAGCGAAAAATATGAAATGTATTTATCTCAAAGTAGAAAGGTCAAAAAAACTTTAAAAACATTTGCTCCTCAAGAACCAAAACAAGCTACTAGCAGTTCCCAAGGGCTAACAGGAAAGCTAGAGTTTTCAGCTAGCGACCTAGATGGAAACAGTCATAGCTCACAATCTCTTTTTGCAAGAAATAAATATACGATGATAAATATCTGGGGGACATACTGTGGACCTTGCCTAAACGAGATGCCCGAATTAGCTAGAATGGATAAAGAAACCAAAGGGTTAGGCGTGATCGGGATAGTTATCGATGCCGATGGAAACAAAGAAACTGCCAAGCAAATTTTGCATAAGTCAAAAGCTGAATTTGTCAACCTTGTGCCCAATCCAGAAATTGAAAAAAAAATACTTGCAAGCGTTTCTGCTATACCAACTTCTTTTTTCGTAAACCAAGAAGGGGAAATAGTTAGCCCGGTGATCGTAGGAGCGGATTTAAAAGCCTACCAACAAAATATCGAAAAGTTATTGAAACAATAAATGAAGAAAAGTTTTTCTTGTTTGTTACTCGCCTGCTTGTTGATTGTTTTGGGACTTTTTCGAAATGAGTACAAAATAATATTTATAAAAGCCATAAACATCTGTTTGGAGTGCATTGGTGTCGGCTAAAAGAAGTATTATTCAGACAGTTTTTGCTTTTTTGCACAATTTATACTTGGTTGGATTTTGGCAAGGCTCTCTTTATAGAGGCAATTTCAAAAAAATCTGTGTGCCAGGTTTAAACTGCTACAGTTGTCCTGGAGCTACAGGCTCTTGTCCTATAGGGGCTTTTCAGTCCGTAGTAACTGGAGTAAAATACCATTTTAGCTTTTATGCTACCGGTTTTATTTTACTTTTTGGATCTATCGCTGGTCGATTTATTTGTGGCTGGATTTGTCCATTTGGGCTCTATCAAGATTTACTTTATAAGATTCCAACCTTGAAAAAAAAACTATACAAACCTTTGCTTTGGGGAAAATATTTCGTATTCTTGGTTTTTGTCTTAATTTTACCAATCTTCTTATCTAACGAATTCAGCATCGGCAATCCAGCTTTTTGCAAGTTGATTTGTCCTGCGGGATTTTTGGAAGCTGGCGTTCCAGCATTATTTATCTTCCCATCACTACAAGGTTTAATCGGTACTTTATTTTATATCAAACTAACTTTCTTCTTACTTTTCACCACTACTAGCACCATTTATTATCGCTTTTTTTGTAGAGCGATTTGCCCGCTAGGAGCCCTCTACTCTTTCAGTAATCGCTTTTCTTTTTTACAAATCAGTTTTGATAAAAATTCATGCATTAATTGTGGTAAATGTGAAAAAATTTGTAAGATGGAAATAGAGATAAGAAAGAATCAACAAAATTTAGAATGCATTCGTTGTGGTGATTGTATCCATATTTGCCCAACGAACGCTTTGCGTTTTGGAAGTGTTTTTTGCCAAAATATAACTAAAGCTAACAGAACCAAATAAGTAAGCGATTTGTCTTGACTTTTGCAAGTATAAAAAAAGATTCGCTATCAAGATTAAGATTTTAAAAAAGGGAATTATAGAGATATGAACTTAGAAAAGACTAGGAATATAGGAATTAGTGCACACATCGATTCGGGTAAAACTACTCTTACGGAAAGAATTTTATTTTATTGCAACAAAATACACAAAATATCTGAAGTAAGAGGAAAAGACGGTGTTGGTGCCAAAATGGACTCTATGGAATTGGAAAAAGAAAGAGGCATTACCATAGCGTCGGCTGCTACTTATGTAAATTGGGGCAAAACAGATATTAACATCATTGATACACCTGGTCATGTTGATTTTACTGTAGAGGTGGAAAACGCCCTGAGAGTGTTGGATGGTGCTGTGCTAGTACTGTGTGGTGTCGGCGGTGTGCAATCACAATCTTTTACCGTAGATAGGCAATTGTCCCGTAATAATGTCCCTAACCTAGCTTTTATCAACAAATTAGACAGAACTGGTGCTAACCCTTTTAGAGTTACAGAGATGCTTTGCGAAAAGCTGGGTAGAAACGCTGTAATGATGCAGATTCCCATCGGCAAAGAGGATGGCTTTCTAGGAGTTGTAGATTTAGTGGAAATGAAAGCTGTTTATTTTGACGGAGATAACGGTGAAGAGTTACGCTACGAAGAAATTCCCGCTGATCTAAAAGATCAAGCTGACGAGTTTCGCGAAAAGTTACTAGATGAACTTTCTATGATAGACGACGAACTTGCTGAAGCTATTTTGGAAAGCAAAGAAACTCCCGAATTGATCAAGAAAGTTGTCAGAGCTGGTGTTATTGAAAATAAAATTACGCCTGTTTTTATGGGTTCTGCCTTTAAAAATAAAGGGGTTCAGCCACTTTTGGATGCCGTAGAAGCTTATCTTCCAAATCCTACTGAAATAGAAAACGAAGGTTTTGACGCTGATAACGACGACGCTCCTGTGATAATGAGTATGAAAGATACTGATCCAGTTGTAGCTTACGCATTCAAATTAGAAAACCAACAATACGGACAATTGACCTATATTCGCCTTTATCAAGGTTCTATCAAAAAAGGCGATGAGTTGGTAAACAGCCGTACTAGAAGAAAAGTTAAAATTGGTCGTCTTGCCAAGATGCACTCAGACGAAATGGTGGAACTTTCTGAATTGAAAGCTGGTGATATTGGGGCTATTTTCGGTATCGATTGTGCACTGGGAGATACTTTTACAGAGTCGTCGATCCATTACCATCTTCGCTCTTCGCACATCCCAGAACCTATTATTTCACTATCTATCAAGCCAAAAGACAACAAATCACAAACCAATATGGCTAAAGCTTTGAATAGATTTACCAAAGAAGATTTGACTTTTAAATCTTATCTGGACGAAGAAACATCGGAGACTATTATCCAAGGAATTGGTGAATTGCATCTGGATGTTTACATCGAAAGAATGAAGCGAGAGTACAATGTTGATTTGGAAGTAGGTAAGCCTCAAGTGGCTTATCGTGAGACAATTACCAAAGAGATTCCTTTTGAATATATTCACAAAAAGCAGTCAGGTGGTCGTGGGCAATATGCTAAGATTATGGGGATTTTGTCTCCTAGTGGCTCAGACGATAATGAGTTTATGACTGATATCAAAGGTGGCTCTATTCCTTCCAACTATTTCCCTGGATGTGAAAAAGGGTTTGGCTTGATGATGGCAGAAGGTTATCATACAGGCTTCCCTGCTGTAGGGATAAAGATGATTATCAACGATGGAGATTTTCACCCTGTGGACTCATCACAACTGGCTTTTGAGCTTGCAACCAAAGCTTGTATCCGAGAAAACTACAAAAAAGCCGTCCCTGCTATCTTGGAGCCGATGATGAAGATTTCTATTGATGTGCCAGCCGAGTTTCGTGGAGCGGTACTTACCAGCATTAATCAAAGAAGAGGTACAGTCTTGGAAACCAGAGATGAAGAGCACTTAGCTATTGTTAGCGGAGAGATTCCTCTATCTGAAATTTTTGGCTACGGTACAGCTTTAAGATCTAATACCCAAGGAAAAGCCGAGCTTTCTATCGAGTTTGATCGCTATGAAAGAGTGCCAAGAAACTTGGAAGAAGATATTTTGGCTGAGATCCAAAAAACCAGAGAAGAAAGAAAAAAGTAATTTAAACAAAATAGTAACAAAGTTTTCTTACTTTTGAAAAGTAGGGAAACTTTTTTTTATGAAAACAAAATGTAAAATTTTTATCTAATTACCAAATTGCTTATGTAACTCTCGCAACTTTTCTAACTGCTCCTGAGCGTATGAACGAATCTTAGCCTCAACCTCGGGGAAACTCCTTTTGTAATAGATATTGCTTTTACTAAAAAAAAGATCTGCGTAAGTTATTATTTTTTCTGATAGGGTAGAAGGACACATATCTTCGGCAGGTAAAGGTAGTTTATTTCTCAAAATAATTTCTTGGGTAAGTCCAACACCGATGTGATTACGACACACAGCCGCATGAAGAGGATAACCCAAATTTTGCAAAATCTCCTCACCCAAAAGTCCATGCTGAATATAGGGCGGTTTGTTTTGGGAATTGTCTTTATCCATACTTACTTTGCCGATGCCTATATCGTGCAATAAGGCAGCTTCTTCAATAAATTTTTTCGTCTCTTGATTTAAGCCCAATCTCTCGGCTATTTGCAAAGAAAACTGAGCAACCAAAACAGAATGAACGAAAAAAACTTTCCACAAATTTGGCTGGATGTAAAAAGTGGCTATTTGGATTGGATTCATTTGTACCTCTCCGCTAAGATTTTGAATTATAGCTGGTTATCAAATGAAGCCGTTAAGCAAATCTTCAAAAGTTTCTCTTTTTCGTATCAGCCTATCTTTCCCATTAGAGTCGATAAGCACTTCCGCAGGTCTAAGACGATTATTGTAATTACAAGCCATACTATATCCATAAGCTCCTGCATCCATTACACCGATAATGTCACCCTCTTCTATTTTGGGTAGATAACGATCTGAGGCAATAATATCTCCAGATTCGCAAATATCGCCGACAATGATCACCTTTTCTTTTTCTTGAATATTGAGCTTTTTACCTTTACGATAAAGTTCCACATCGTGATAAGAATTGTACATCACTTTCCTTTTGAACACATTAAAGCCAAGATTTGTCCCTACATATTTTCGATAGTCGTTCTCTTTTTTAGTAAAAACCGTGCCCAAAAGAGCACAACACTCCGCTACTATATAGCGACCAGGCTCTACTCTAAACTCAATATTTCTGTTGTGCTTGTTCGACCATTTCAAAAGTCTTTCGTTTAGCTCACTCCCTAATTCAGAGAGATTTAGGCGTTGCTCATTGTCTTGTTTGTGATAAGGAATGCCAAATCCTCCTCCAAGGTCGATAATCTGTAGATTTTGAAACTCTTTGGCAATTGTTAACACCACATTCACAGAGTTAATATATTCAAACCAGCTCATAAAATGACTGCCAAGATGTTGGTTAATACCAATAAGATTTAGTTTGTGCTTTAATAAAATTTCTTTGAGCTTTGGAATGGATTTCATCTCTATGCCAAATTTTGTCTTTTTTCCGCCAGTGATTACATTTTCGCTATGTCCAACGCCGATGCCCGGATTGATTCTGACAAAAACATCGCCACCTGGATTTAGAGTGCCGTAAAAATTTAGCTGAGAAAGGGAGTCCACACTGATATTGATATTTTTTTCAATTGCATATTTCATTTCTTCTGCCGAAACATTATTACAGATGAAAAGAATTTGCTCTGGCTTGAAACCTGCTTTGAGCTCAATAAACATCTCGCCTGGAGACATCGCATCGACAAACAAACCTTCTTTACGGATTATCTTCAAAAGCTCCAGATTTGAGTTCGCTTTTACCGAATAATGAACTTTAAAATGTGGGTAGCGAATGAGATTCATCATCTCACGACAACGCTGCCTCAATATATCTTCATTGTAAACATATAGTGGCGAACCATACTTCTCTACTAATTCCACGGCAGAGCTTTTCCCATAAAAATTACATTGTTGTGTATACTGATCAAAATTCATTTTATCTCCTAAAAACTAATACTTTATTTTGCTCGTTGCTATTTTTTCGCCCATTTTCACTTCTGTTTCCATACTTTTACGAGTATTTTCCAATAAATCTTTGTCGATAATTATTTTACCTTTTTCAAATAAAAGCAAAACGGAAGAGCCCCCAAATTTAAAGTATCCTTTCTCCTCTCCTTTTTCTACTTCTTTGTCCAAATAGGTAGAAATAATGCTTCCAACCATGGTAGCACCTATCTCGCTCATCACTACATCTCCAAACTGTTTCGTTTGGACAAGAGTATACTCTCTTTTGTTTAAACAAAAGAGTTCAACTATCTCTTTAATCGCGATGGGAGAAACAGAGTAGTAATTACCTGTAATTTTTTTGCTCTGTGTGATTATACCAGACACTGGAAAATGGTAGCGATGATAGTCGGTAGGGCAGAGCCTGAAGAGGATCATTGATCCTTTAGCAAACTTATTTGCCATTTCTTCGTCTTGCAGATAAGTGGCTAAATCAAACTGGTAACCTTTCACTAAAAATTTTCTATCTTCTATATTTTGCCAAGCTAGTAACTTGCCATCTGCCGGAGAAGCTATCTCAAATTCACCCGCAGCGATAGGTCTTGCTGACGGTTTTATTTTACGGACAAAAAAATCGTTGAAGTTAGCAAAATCTTTTTTTTGAAAAATATTCATATCAATACTGTAATCTTTTATGAAAGGCTCAATCTTTTTTTGCGAATTGGGATCATCCATCATGTCACCATACCAGCAAGAAACTATTTTTCTTTTGACTAAAGCCCCAGTGGTAAGCCTGCCTAGAGGATTATTATAAAGCCACACTAGCCATTTTTCTCCTACGACTTTTTCTGTTTTAATCTCTCCAGTAGATCTTTGCACATATTTTATTTGGTGTTTTTGCAAATCTGGGACCCAAAAAGCAACAATAAAAAATATAGCTATTAAAAAGATAGTCACTATTTTGTTTTTAGACAATCTCATTTATTTACTCCTTTATTACTTTGATAGGATTTACTTTTTGCAGACGAAGGCAAGGGTAGTAACTAAAAATCAAGCTAACTAACAGTACCACCACAAAAGTATACAATCCTGTAAAATACGACACATCTACTGGTAAAGAATCAAATCCTAAACCTTGAATGGGCATAGATATCAGTTGGTATTCTTGTTGAATATATAAAAATCCGTTCGCCAAAATTACTCCTGCACCTGCTCCCAAACCTGCTATGAAAAGCCCACAATAAATAAAAATTTGCTTTATCTGCTTTTCTTGGATGCCCATAGCTTTCAGTACACCTATTTCACCACTTTTTTCATTTACCAAACGCAAAAAATTGCCACTCATATTGAATATAGCCAAAACAATAATGAGAAAAAGAACAAAATTAAGAGCTATCGCTTCCACTTTTAAAGAGTCGTAAATAGCTTTGTCTTCTTGATTCCAACTGATTATTTGGTAACTTTCACCCAGTTTTTCTTGGAGAGTTTTGCTTACTTCTTCTACTTGATAGGCGTCTAATAAATGTATTTCTAGCCGCTTTTCAGCACTACTTCCAGCTATTTTTTTTGCTGCTTCTAAACTCACATAAACCAAATTCTCAGCCAAAACCTGATCGTCGGCTTTATAGCTTGAAGCAAATTTAAATCTAGCTGCCACGGGTACTTTTCCAAAAGCTGTGTTTTGTGTGTTTTGCGTCGAATAAAGATAAACTTTATCTCCAGCGAAAAGATTTAACTTTCGTTGTAAATTGCTGCTAACAACGATTTTGTTATTGGTCAAATTTTTTGTCGGCAAAACTTTTAAAAAAGGCAAAATCTTTTTTTGCTTTGCCAAATCAATTCCACAAACCAAGATACCCTGGGAAAACTGCCCTGCTTTAAGCACCCCTTGGGTATAAATCACGCTAGAGAATGTAGCAATTCTTGAATCTTTTGCTAACAAACTTTCAATATCTTCCCCAAACTCTTTACCCTGTTGAGATTTAATAACGATATGAGGTTTTTTTTGCAAAAGAGTTTCTATCATTACCTGTTTCAAACCTCCCATAAAAGAAGAAGCAACTAAGATAGAAAAAACGCCAAAGAAAATTCCTAGCACGCTAAAAGTTGACCAAAAGTTAAAAAAAAACTTATTATTGCCTTTCAAATAGCGAAGAGCTAAAAAGAAAGGGAGATTCATCTTTCCCAAGGTTTACTAAAAAAATAGTCCATTACGAACATCTTTTTCCCATTTATCTTAGCGGGAATTCCTCTTGCGTTGCTTTTCAAGACACAAAATTCTTGAAAATTGATCTCTTTTTCTTTTGCTACTTCGTCTATTATCTCTACACCTTGTGTTATCAGTTCTATATCTGTTAACTCCATCAGATTGCTATTGCTCACCAAAGAGGTAATCTTCATTCCAGATACAGCTTCAAACTCAGCAATACTTTTCAAAATCTCTGTCTTAGTACTTGTTTGTGGTCTTTTGATGTTAATCACCATCCGCAGATCGTAACCTCTCTGATTAAGGATAGATTTATAGCGTCCGAGCACTTTCATCCCCGTGGAATCTCCTCCTACATCAATTACTATTTCTTTGGTGGTATCTTTGAGCCTTGCTTGTATTTTGGGCGAAAGCATCGGTAGCTCTGTGTGTCTAAACGCACCTTCTGGAGCTACAACCTCTATGCCTTGTTTGAAAAATTTCTCGGTCAGCTCTCGAGTACGAAAATAGGGATTCATAATATCCATATCAATGATAGTAGAGATTTTATTTTGATAAGTCAAATTAGCTGAATATTCACTTTTCCCACTTCCAAATGCACCCACGATTATAATCACTTTTTTCATAAAATTATTACCTTTTTCATCCGACCTTAGTTTTATTGTAACCAAGTTCTATCAACTCTTTTTTGACTCTTTTTTTTTGCTCCAACACTTCTTTGAGTTCCGCGTGATCAGCATCGTTTTGTAAAAGTTCTTTCATTTTTTGATCAAGTTGTGCAAATTTTTTTACCTTCTGCTTAATTGCAAAACTTTTCAAAAGTTCCTTTACATCCATCGCTTTGCTGTGTTTAGCTCGATAAATCAATTCGTTGAAAAGATCAGGATATTTACTTTGGCAGGCTAAAGCATTAAAATTAAGTTTGTTTTGCAAAGATACCTCTTGCAACTCAGAAAAAATATCTCTGTACTCAATTACCGTAAAATCCAAAGCTTTCAGTGTCTTAGCCGCCAATAAAGTTGTCTGCTTGTCATACAACATAGCAGAGAGAAGCAATTGCTCTTCCAGACCCAAATCGGGAACATTTTTTTTTTCATTTTTAGATTGATTTGAATAAACTCTTTTTTGTTTTAACTGAGAAGAGAACACAGACTCCTCCACACCAAATTTTTCGGCAACTTTTCTCACAAAAACAAATTTATCCAAACGATTGCTAATAGAAGAAGCTACATCTACCAAAATATGCATTGCTTCGTCTAAATCCATATTTTTTTGCAGGTGTTCTAAGTAAGTGGGAGAGGCTTCTAACATTTCATCAAAAGCTTCTTTTCCTTGCTTTAACAAAAAGCTATCAGGATCTTCGCCCTCGGGTAAGCTAACAATTCTCACCTCACCGGTTTGCTCTATTACCTTCGCTGCAGCTCTCATAGCAGCTTTAGTGCCAGCTTCATCTCCATCATAAACTATATAAAAATTTTTGCAATAACGACGCAAAAGGTTTACTTGCTCATCCGTCAAAGATGTGCCCAAAGATGCAACAGCGTAATGATACCCACTCTCATAGAGTCGCAAAAAATCTAAGTATCCTTCGCAAATAATAACTTTGTCTACCTTGCTTATTTCGTGTTTAGTGGTATGAAATCCATACAGTTCTTTACTTTTTTGGTAGACAGGAGTGGTTGGCGAATTGATATATTTAGGCATCTTCCCATCCATAGAACGAGCTCCAAAAGCTACAGTCATCCCATTAGCAGAGATGATAGGGAAGACTATTCTATCAGAAAAAAGATCATAATATCCCTTTTGGTTAGATTTGATAATACCCGAATCCAATAAAATGTCTTTGTTTATACCATTTTTGCGTAAATAGTTATACAAAGCGGTGCGGGAATTTAAGGAAAAACCAAGCTCAAAAGTTTTAATTGTATTTTTAGAAAGCGACCTACTAGCTAGATATTCCACAGCTTTTTGACCGTGTAAAGCCAGATTCTCGCGGTAAAAATCTTTGGTTAGCGAATAAACCTGTAAAATCAAGCTTGTTTTGGAATCTTTTTGTCTTAATGCATTTTTACTCACTTTGACTTTGATTCCATATTGCTTAGCAAGTTTGAGGGCTGCCTCGTAGTAAGACACTTTTTCATACTCTTTGACAAAACTCACAGCATTGCCTGCTACTCCACAGCCAAAGCATTTGAAAATTTGCTTAGTTTGACTAACTACAAAAGATGGCGTGTTTTCTTGATGAAATGGGCAACAAGCTTTATAATTAGAACCATTTTTTTTTAAAGGCACATATTTGCCAATGATATCTACGATATCTACTCGTTCCAAGACCTTATCATAAATGTCATTCACTAGTTTCTATAGCCTCTATTTGTGATTTTATCTCAAGCACTTCTTTTTTGACAGCGGGCGATTCGATTTGCTCCAAATACATTCCTATATCTTGCAAAGCTTTCTCAAAATTTTTCAGCTCCACATTGTTGTTAATCGTAAACTTATATAAATTGCTCATTTTCTTAGAGCTTATAAGGTCATAATAAATATCGTTTGATTGAGCATAAAGATAGTTTTGGTCGTACACTTTCGCCAAAAAAAGCAACAACTCTATCTTGTTTTTACCAGAAGGCATAAACATTATCACTTTACTGGTCCTGGTGGCAACCCTTTGCCACGGCAGATTGGAAATATTTTTAATGTAATGCTTCACAGCCTTTTGAGCAAGGTTTTGCGGAGTTTTGGCGTTTTTTAGTACTAAACCGAAAAGGTAAGCACTACTCGAATATTTACCTAAACGCTGAAAACTCAAAGCTCTAAAATAATCAAAATAAGGGAAATCTGGAAACTTTTGGTTTAAAATATCACAAGCTTTCCAATAGTTCTCCTGATTTAAAAAATATTTCCCTTTCTCCAAAATCAAATATTTTACAAGATAGTTATCAGGGTTATCTGTGATAAAATCACTCATAAATCCAAGTTTGTTAGTACTGCCAGAAATATAAAAATCGCAAAGAGCCAACCTAAATTGAGCTTTTTGGTTTTTCTCATCATTAAGATAAATACGATAATATTTTCTTGCAGAGTAGTAATGTCCCAAGTCAAAATAAATCTCCGCTAAAGATAAAAAACTTTTTAAATCTTTTTTGCTCTTTTTTTTCTCCAAAGATTCCCAAAATGGGGTAGACTCCATCTGAAGGTTTTTGGTGAGAGTTTCTATTTCACCAGCAAAGAGACAACCAAAGCTTAATAAAAAAGTAACAAGAAATTTTTTCAAAATTTGAATCCTTTAAATAAATCTTTTGCTTTATCTTTTAAGTCATCATTCTCTTTTAATATTTTCTCCCCTTGCTCCAAAAGATTGCTAGCTAAACTTTTTTTATTCTTCTTTTGCTTATCGCTTATAGGGCTTTCTTTCAATAAGATAGACGACATATCTTGATCAAGTGCTTTAAATAGCATATCCAGTTCTTTTTTGTGCTTTCCTTGTCCTATTTTCTTCTGCAACTTTTTTTCTAGCTCTTTTTTTTCGGAAGAAAATTTGTTGTATAAAGCTTTTTTGACCACCATATCCAAGCTACTTTTTATAGTAGTTTCCACTGTCGAATCATTGCTCTGGAAATCAACCTTAACCCACACTGCAGAAGCAGATTTACCTACCAAACCAGCTATCTCTTGCATCTGTTTAGATACATCTTTTTCATACTCGTAAGAGTAGACGATATTTTTCAAATATAACTCACTTTTTAGGTTAATGTTATCGCCTTTCGCTAAATAAGATATGTTTCCATCCAATAAACCAGAGACAATTTGGGGGGGAAGAACATCTTGACTTAACTTCATGTTGACTAGCTTAATTTCCTTTAAATCAACCAGAAAACTCTCTTGCGGCAATTCTTTTGTATAATCTAAAGTTCCTTTGAATTCTATTGTCTCATCTTTAGCAGTAGTAAGAAAAACATTAATATTGGTCGGTTTATTGGTTAGCTTTTGAGCATTAGAAACATTAGTTATTTTTCCTTTTATCCAAGTACTGTCTGTCAACATAGAGTTGAACTGCATTTTTTTCAGCCAAAACCGCAATTTTTGCTCGCTCTTAGTCGTTGTAGCATCCATGGACTTTCTTGAAGTTTTTACCAAACTAACAACCTGCAAAATAAGGTTGTATACGGTAGACCCAAAAAGAACTTCTCCCATTTTATAACCTTGCGTATCAGGAAATTTCACCGCCTGCATCACCTTGTTGTAATCTTCTTGCACCCATTCATCAAGCTTATTGGCTGTTTTTAACAACTTATACTGTTTCTCAAAATCACTTCTCTGGACTTCGCTCTCTTGATATAGTGCATTCCCTTCTTTATAAAGTTTCTCCAACTCCTTAAGCGATTTGGCAGGAGCATCAAAGTCAAGAGAGTTGAATCTTTTTTGAACACTTTTAGACTTCTGAGTAAAATTTTTGTCAACCAAGAGCTTATTCCAATACTCCTTCATCTTTTTTACGGTTTTTTCTAATGAGTCTACCTTACCTGGAGTAATCAGCTGATATGTAGCTAAAACTGAATCCACATTCATCTTTTGGTAAGTCAAAATTGGTACCAAACTCTTTTGCTTTTGCAAAAAGTCAATTGCGAAGTTTCCAATCTTAGACTCTTCGTCAGTTTTTTCCTTTTTAGGTAGCGATCCCAATGTAGAACGCTCTGTCCCAAATCTCAGCTTATCCAAAAGCAAATTTGTGCAAACAATTTGTCCTTTAAATAGAGAAGAAAGATCGAAATCTAACTCTACACAGCCCGTCTGAAAAAGATTTTGCAGAGGTTTTTCTTTATTAGCTATTTGAAATTCTTCCCACATAAGTTTGCCCGAAAAAACCTGTAAATCACAACCTTCCATCTTCGCTTTAGCCTCAAATAAAGACTCAGCACTCGACTCAAAAAGAAAGCTAACTATAAAATTACGAGAAAGATATAATCCTCCCACTAAAACAAAAATAAAAAGAATAGAACAAAAAACCATTTTCTTAACTTTTTTTATTATCATCTTTTAAAATCCCCCAGAACCTCTCTATAATTTACTTTAAGTAAAAACATGTATCTTGTTAATTCGCAAAGCATTAAGAATCTAAATCAAAGAAAGCACTTAGAAAAATTTACCTTCAATCTCGTTGTCTATTTTTACAATTTTTACCATTTTTCTCATTGCTAACTTTATACCCAATTTTTTGCTTTTCTTATTTCCTCTATCAGATCTATTGTCTTTATAGGGAACGCTAACAATTATAGGATATTTAACTAATTCCAGCAAAATAGCTTTTCTTTTAATGTCTATGATAGTTGCTTGAAAATCATCTCCCAAAAGCTTCTGGGCAAACTGCTGATTATAAAGCTTCTTCACTTCTCTTTCTGCATCTGTAGCTACCTGTTCTCGCTCGTTAGCACTGCTTACAATTTTTTTTAATAAAGATTTTGAATTTAACTGTTTTTTTAGCAAAAGATGAATTCCCAAATCACATATCCGCCTTATGGGAGAAGTGAAATGTGTATAATGGTCTATTCCTATGCCAAAATGGTGCGTATTTTTTAGACTATACTCAGCTTTTTTCATACTCCGCAAGATTTTCCGCTCAAAAGCTCTTTTTTTATCGTCAGTATCCATTTTTTTTAACACTCTTTGATAAAACTCAGTAGGGCTCTTGTGAGAAGGAACATCAATACCACTCTGCTCCAAATCGGTTACCAGTTTTTTCAGATCGTTATCAAAAGGAGGCTCGTGAACTCGATACAAACAACTTCCTGAAGATAAAAATCTAGCAACATATTCGTTAGCTATTAACATGAAATTTTCGACAAGTTTATGTGAATCTGTCTCTTGCGAACGAACCATATTGATAGGAACACCTTCCTGGTCAAACTCAAAAACTGCCTCTGGTAAAGAAAAACGAATATATCGCTTTCTCTTTTTGAAATATCCTTTCGATATTCTATCTGCCAAAAGCAAAGCCTTTCTATCATTTTTTGTTATATCCATCTTGTCATCGCCTGCAAACAGTGAATCGACCTCTTCGTAACTCAAGCGAACATCAGAACAAATCACCGATTTGTAAAGCTCTTGCTCCAAGATGTCAAAATTTTTACTAAAAACAGTCTTCACAGTCATCGTGTATTTTTCTTCCTGAGGTCTTAAACTGCACAAATTATTGGAAATAACTTTAGGTAGCATTGGGATAACTCTTTTAGGGAAATAGTACGAGTTACCTCGCGTCAAAGCCTCTTCAAATAGGGCAGAGCCCGGTAGCACGAAGTGTGAAACATCTGCAATATGAACATAAAGCACATATTCGCCTTTGGGATTTACCTCTACAGAAACGGCGTCGTCAAAATCTTTCGCTCCAGCAGGATCTATCGTAAATGTGTGAAGAGTTCTTAAATCTTTTCTGTTTTTCAAATCTTCAGAAATATTAAATTTTTCTTTAAGTTTGTTAGCCAGTATATCTACATCTTTACTAAACTCAAAAGGCAACTCATATGAGTGTATTACCGACAAAATTTCCGTTTGGATGTCGCCACTATTTCCTAATATTTTCTCAACCTTTACTCGTGGCAGTTGTTCTAAATCTCCCCAAAAACTGACTTTAGCTACCACTTTTTCACCAGAATTTAGTTTTTCAGGATTTACTATTTGAGCATCTCTGTGGAAATGCCCCCCGATACCTGTCAGCATTGCAGTTTTACCAAATTTTGCTACTGATCCTACCAATACAGAACTTCTTCTTTTTAAAATCCTTGTTATTATGCCAAACTTCCCTTGCTTTCTATGTCCCGTAATGCACACCTCTACTAGGTCGTTATGAAATGCACCTAAACTGTTTTCTAGATAAACCATTATATGGTCTTCTTCTGTTTTTACAAAGGCAAACTGGAATCCTTTCATCAAAGCTAGGGCATCAAACTTACCTGTTTTTAAAGCCTTTACACCTTTATAATATTTATAATTAGAGTGCGAAATTAATCCTTTTTTATCTAATCTTTGCAGATAGGAAACCAACTCTTTTCTTTCGTGCTTTCCAACCTTGCTTAACTCGCTTATCTCTTGCAGGTTAAGTCCGTCACCTTCAATAATTACTTTAAGTATTATTTTTTCATTCAACATTTAAAACCATCTCTCGACATTTTTCTACCTCTTCTTTTATTGAAAGGATATAGGGGAAAGCTAATTCAGTCGAAAATTTAGATCCCATAGTATTGGCCTCTCGCTGCATCTCTTGCACTATAAACCCTAATGATTTACCACAATTATCTTCTTTTATCTTATTTTTAAAAGTCAGCAAATGATGTTTCAATCGCTCAACCTCTTCTGTTATGTCGGCTCGTTCCATCAGAAATGCAACCTCAGCCATAGCTTTGGAAAGCTCGTTTTGGTCTAGCTCTCGCTCCAAGACAGTTTCCAAATTGTTTTTCAAAGAAAGATATTTTTTTTCTCTATAAGTAGGGAAGAGTTCCTCAACTTTTGCCAATGCAACCTCTATTTTTTGCAAAGAACAGACAAAAAAAGATCCCATACTGGAGCCTTCAGAAGCAGTTGAAGAAACAAAATCTTCTAAAACCTGCTCAAAACACTCTAGAAAAGGAGTCTCCAAAACATCGATTGAAAAATCATTATTTACTATCTCTTTATTTTGCAAGATATTATCTAGGCAGTAGGGAAGACCAGAAATTTCTTTTGCCTTCTCATAAATTTGTAAGTACTGCTTCAGCAACTCTTCATTTAACTTTAGAGTAGAACAATCTTCTAAGTCAACACCAATAAAGGCTTTAAACTTCCCACGGTTTACTTTAGACTTAACTAATTTGTTTAGTTTTGCTTCCAAATTAATCATAAAAGACGGCAATTTCAAGCTTATTTCTAAATTTCGGGAGTTTACACTTTTAACAACAATTGAGGCTTTAAACCCACCTATTTCTACCTCTTTATTCGCAAATCCAGTCATACTTTTCATACGCAATACCAATATTTTTATTGTCTCCCAACTCTTTTAGCAAAGGGAAGATAACTGCTGTTTCTTTAAGTTTACATAATATATATTATCAGAGATTGATAATATATTATTAAATTTCTGTTTAGATTAGTTTGCTTTGGATTTAGGTCAAGAGTTTTCCTAGAGGTTTTGTAAGAAGTTCAAAAAGCAATAGCTCTTGGAGCACAAGATGTCTTTTTATAGATGAGGTTGCCATAACAAAAACTTCCAAAGCTGGCAAAATAATAGAAGCTGATCTTAAAATTTAATTTTATAGCACTGTAATATAAAGAAGCCTAAATCTTTTCATTTAGGCTTTTTTTGTATTCAATATTCCCATTCAAAAAAATTAAATATACACCCACTGAGCTCGCCTACCGACGGCACAAAGAATTTCATAACCAGAGCCACCATATAGTCCAGCTACTGTTTGCGGATAAAGTGCTGGGTTTTGCCAACCAAGGAGCACCACTTCGTCCCCTTTTTTTGCCGAAAAACCTGTAATGTCCACCGCCAACATATCCATAGACACTTTGCCTATAACTGAACACAAGTTGTTGCCAATCAGCACTTTACCTCTGTTCTTTAATAGGTAGTTGTAGCCGTCGGCATACCCTACTGGGATTATGCCATAAGTTGTTTTAGCTTTAGCCTTGTAAGTTCTATTGTAGCCAATGGTTTGACCCTGTTCAGCCGACTTTATTAAGACGATTTTACTCTTAAAAGACAACGCTGGCTTGAGGTCAATTTTATCAAAAAATCCTATTTGCCCACCAAAACTCATTAGCCCAATTCTTACTAGATTTGTTAATTTGGAATCGGTAGAAAAAATGCCACCGCTGTTGGCAATATGAATATATTTGGGCTTGAAAGGAAGTTGATGCAAAATTTCCTCGAACTTTTCTTGCTGAAATTTTGTGTATTCCATATCTTCTTCTGAAGAAGCAAGATGAGTATAAATTCCTTCAACTTCTATATTGGGCAAGGCACAAATCTCTTGCAACTCAGCAAGGCTGCCAGCAAATCCGCTTCTCCCCATTCCTGTCTCTACATTTATGTGGACTTTCCCCGAATATTTGCGGGTGAACTCCAAGTCGGAAACAGATGGCGTCAAATTATGCTTTTTTAGCAAGGGAATTTCAAACTCAAAGCAAGGAGATAAAACCAAGATGGGGACACAATCGATGCCGTTTTGACGCAGCTCTACCCCTTCTTGGCAATTTGCTACACCCAAAAAAGAAACGCCCATCTTTATCGCTTCTTGTGCGATTTTTATCGCACCGAGTCCATAAGCGTTCGCTTTGACAATCTGTAATATTTCGGTGTTTTGCGGAATGAACTTGCGAAGTTTAACCAAGTTCTCCCGATAATTTTTGAGACTAACTTCAATCCAACTGCGATATTGCAAAGGTTTCATTTTTTATCCAGAGAAAAAATGACGCTAAAAATTTCTGGCGGCAATATTAGCCAGCTCAGATCTTTCCCCTTTAATCAAGGTTACATGACCAACAGCACTTTCTAGTTTCATCTTTTCCACCGCCACAGAGAGTCCATTGGACTCAGAATCCAGATAAGGGACATCTATCTGGTAAGGATCGCCAGTAAAAACTATTTTCGTTTTTTTGCCTGCTCTCGTGATGATAGTTTTTATTTCGTGAGCGGTAAGGTTCTGAGCCTCATCCACAATCAGATATTGATCGGTCAAGCTTCTACCCCTTATATAAGTCAAAGGCTCCAGCTCCAAAAGTCCGAAATCTAAATAATCGTCTATTCGCTTTTGCTTTTTACCTTTTTGACCTTCCACCACTCCATCGGTAATTTTCTCCATATTGTCATAGATAGGCAACATCCAAGGGTTAAACTTTTCCTTTTTTGTACCTGGCAAAAATCCTATATCTTTGCCCATAGGGAAAATAGGTCTAGAAACCACCATTTTTTTGTAGTTGTTTTTTTGGGCAACCTGATGCATCCCCGCAGCTAAAGCTAAAAAAGTTTTCCCTGTGCCAGCTACACCCAATAAAGAAACCAATTTTACATTTGGATCTAAAAGCAAGTCCATAGCCATCATCTGCTCACTATTTCTCGGCACTACTCCAAATATAGACTCCGTACCTTTATAAGAGTTTAAAGGATAAAAAAGGTGTTGTTCGCCACTATAGCGTAAAGTCTTTTTCTGTTTACCGTTAGCAATCCTAATAAATTCATTAGGAAGGTAAGTCTTGTCTTTAGCCGGCTGAAAATAACCAGATTGCAAAACTTTTTTAAACTCTTCCCCACTTACATCCACATCGCTCACGCCTGTATATATATCTTCAAACTTGATTTGGTCGTTTTTAAAATTCTGAGCATCCAAGCCTAGTGCATCTGCTTTTATGCGAACATTAACATCTTTGGAAACTAAAATCACATCATCCTGAGGATACTTTTCTTGAAAATAAAGAGCTGTACTAATGATAAGGTTGTCATTTTTCTTTTCGAGAAGTAAATCTTCCAACTTTTTCTTTATTTTACTAGAAAGTCCCACAAAAAGTTTTCCTCCAGAGCGAATAGAGACACCTTCCCGAAAATCAGTTTCCGATTCTTCTCTGAGCTTATCCATAATTCGCCCAAATTCCCGTGCATTTCTATTCTTTTCGTCCAAACCTTTTTTAAATTTATCTATTTCTTCTAACACCGTAATTGGGATAACTACAGTAGAATCCTCGAAAGCAAAAATAGCGTTAGGGTTGTGAATAATAACATTAGTATCTAATACAAATATCTTTCCCATCATTCCTCCTCTTTTATTAAAAACAGTAAACTAAAAATCTATCTCTTTAAGAAAAATAGGTTCATCTTCCAGAAACTCCAAATCCTCATCTTTAAAAAGAGATTCGATTGTGTCGGCATCCTGTTTTGCCATATTTTCTTGATAAGTTTTCATAAGCAAGCTGTCCAGCAAGTTATTCATCAGCATATCTTCTTGCTCAGCTTGATCTCTCTGCACAGCCTGATGCTCATCTTCTACATATACTCTTCCTCGCAAAATAGCTGCTTGACCGTAGCTAGGAGCTTTAGGCAATTTTACTTTTTCTAAAACATAAAAATTAGGATTCAAACTATCTGGATAAACTTTTTTAAATTTTTCTTTCTCAGCCGCTTCCCAATCGTAAGGTTCACCACCAAAATCAATTATTAGTTTATTTTTCGCGTTATTTCTATAACAAGTAGGACTAAAATTATATCTGTAAGGATAAGCGATAGTTGGCTGAGTCCCATTGATAAAATATTCCATCATCACAGATTCATTAGAACTTTTGGGTAAAAGTCCTGTAACTTTTGAAATTTTTTTGCTAATTATTCCTGCTGGCTTTTCAAAATCTAACCTTTTAGAAATTAATTTATTGTTATCATCTCGCAAATCTTTATTGTCATAGACCGCTTTTTTCATAATTTGTACCCAAATAGGCAAAGCTACATTTGAGCCAGCTTGACCATCTCCGATAGTGCTAAAATCATCAAAACCAACCCATACCCCTGTAACCAAAAATTTGTTAAACCCTATGAACCAAGCATCTCTAAAGTCGCTGGTAGTACCAGTTTTGCCTCCAGCCGTCCAGCGGTAGCCCATCCACAAAGCTCTACGCCCAGTACCCTCTTTTATCACCGATTGGAGCATATTATTCATCAAGAAAGCTTCTTGTTTACTCAAAACCTTCGCCTCTTTAACTTCAGACTCGAACAAAACCTTACCTTGAGAATTCTCAACCCTCTTGATGAAAATAGGCTCAACACGCTTCCCTTCGTTAGCAAAAGTGGTGTAAGCACTAATAAGTTCATACGGTTGAAGCTCGTGCGAACCAAGACAAACACTCTGAGAATAAGTCAGTCGCCCCGTAAGTCCAAAATCTCTTGCCATAGATACTATCCTTTTGGGCGTAATGTCATACCCCATCTTCACAGTATATATGTTTTTAGATTTTTTGAGAGCTTCTCGCATCCTCAGGTAACTGTAATTTTTCCGTGAATAGTTGACTGGCTCCCAAAAGACGGTGTCGCTCCTGACATACTCCACAGGCTCGTCTTGGATAATGGTAGCAGGGGTGTAACCGCTTCGTAAAGCCGTAGAATAAACAATAGGCTTGAAAGAGGAGCCTGGTTGGCGTTTAGCCTGCATAATTCTATTGAATTTGCTGTGTCCAAAATTACGACCGCCCAGCAGAACTCTCACATAGCCCGTATGCGGATCCAAACTAAAAACGCCCACCTGCAAATAGTCTGTGTTAAAATCAGAAGTATCAGCAGGATAATTTTTATATTTGACATCATATTTGTTTCTTTCTTCTACTTTGGACAGTTCTACATTCACTATGGAATCAGCATAATTTTGCAACGCAAAATCTAACGGCGTATAAATTTTCAGACCTCCACCAAATATCTGCTCCACAGAGTAAATTTTCAAAAGCTCCCTCTTTACATAATCAATATAGTAATCGATAGATTTGCTTTTTCTGCTGTATGTAGCGAAACTCAGCAATTTATAGCGAAAAGTTTCGTACTCTTGCTCTGTGATAACTCCGTCATCTAACATTCTCCGTAGTACTAAATTTCGTCGTTCGATAGAGACAAAAGGTTTGCGATAAGGCGAATACCCTTCGGGAGCTTTCAGCAAGCCCACTATAAAGGCAGCTTCTAGCTTGGTCAGATCTCGTGCCGACTTTTCAAAATATCGCTGAGAGGCAGCTTCTATACCGTATTGCCCAGCCCCCAGATAAACTTTATTTAGGTAAAACTCCAAAATTTCTTTCTTAGAAAAATTTTTCTCTAGTTTCACTGCCAACATGGCTTCTTTCACCTTCCTACCCAGAGAGCGGTCGGTAGACAGAAACATATTTTTGGCTAACTGCTGAGTAATCGTGCTCGTTCCCGATATCCTTCGCATACCCGTCACACCCAAAACCAAAGCCCTAAAAATCCCAAAAAGGTCAACTCCCCAGTGGTCATAAAATTTTTTATCTTCCACTGAGCACAGCGAGTTATAGATATATTCTGGAATCTCCTTGATCGAAAGATAATCCCTTGACTCATAAGCAAAAACATAAACGACATTCCCATCTTTGTCAAACACTTCCGAGCCAACTTTAAAATCCGTAGATTTAATAGATGACAATGGCGGAAGCTGGGTAGAATAGTAAGAAAACACACCATAAACAACGCCCATACCCAAAGAAAACACTCCAATAACCAAAAAGAAATAGTTCCGCAAATACTTCCTAAGCACAACATTCTCCCCAAATTTTACCCTCTGCAACAAAAACTAAAATTCTCGTTAAAACAAAAGTACCTATCGCAAAACTACTCGCTAATGCTAAAAAAAAAACCGCTCTCAATTTATGTCTATTAATCATCTATTTGCTCAAACTTCCCTTCAAAAGTTTCCTCTATTGGAGGAAATAAACTCTCTTTTTCTTCCATGATCTTCCGAACATCAAAGTAATTCCTTTTTTCCTGTTCCAAGGTGTAAAACTTCACCTGATAATTATTTAGTTTGTTCAAAATGTCTGTGTAATAACATGCGTTGGTGGAAATTTCAGCGAGTTTTTTGTCATTATAATTAGCCAACCAAAATATGTGGAATCTTTTCATTTGCAAAAGGTTAAACCTACCAACATTATAAGCTGAGTAATCATTTTTGTTTGCATACTTCGTAAACTCTTTGGGGCTCATCCATTTGTTTATATATCCTTTCCCCTCAGAAGAAAGTTTAGGTCCATAAACTCTACCACCTATCAAAAAATAAAGCATTTTTTTAGAATAGACGACATAAACACTGTTCCTTTGAAGAGGGTGATTTCCAAACGCAAACACCTCTAATCCATAAGGTTCAAATGTTTCAACAATTTCCTCATAAGATCTTTCTTTATTCTTTAGGTATATAGATCTGCTCATATCTGTTATATTTTTTCTAGCTTTTGCATCTTTATCATTAGTTTTTTTTATTTGTTCTGCTTTTACTTTTTGAGGTTTCCTTTTGTCTTCTTTGGGAGCAACCACCTTCCGATTAAAACTTTCATAAAACTTTTTTACCTCTTTTTGCCTTTCTTGGAGATTGTCATTATTGCTTTTAGATAAACCGCAAGAAGTATCATTTTCAGTAAAAGCAGAAGATATTCTTTTGTTCGTTTCATAAACAGTATTAATAATTTTACCAGTTTTTTTAAATTCCTTTTTATTCTCTGCTGCAAAAACTGAACTCAAAGAAAATAAAAATAGTAAAATAAATAAAAATCTTCTTAACATAATTTTTCCCACTAGTCTATCTCTATAAATTTTTTGGCACAAGCTTTTGCCATATCTCTTATTCTTTTTATGTAAGATGTTCTTTGGGTTACAGATATAACTCCCCTAGCATCCAATAGATTAAAGAGATGAGAACATTTCAATAAAAAATCGTAAGCAGGATAAACTAATCCTTTTTCAAGCAAAGCTAAAACTTGACTTTGATTTTCTTCAAATTGACTGAACAAAGCAGAGGTGGAAGCACAGTTGAAGTTTAATTCAGAGTATTGTTTCTCTTTTTGATAAAAAAGGTCTCCATAGGTGGTGTTATCATTCCAAGCAATGTCGCGGTAATCATCAACTTTTTGGATGTACATAGCTATCCTTTCCAAGCCATAAGTCAGCTCAACACTTACAGGCGACAAGTTTAATCCACCTATTTGCTGAAAATAAGTAAATTGGGTAATCTCCATACCGTCTAGCCATACTTCCCAGCCAAGCCCCCAGGCTCCCAGGGTTGGTGACTCCCAGTCGTCCTCAATAAAACGAATGTCATGTATAGAGGTATCAATACCAATATTTTGTAAACTTCTGATATATAAATCTTGAATATTATCTGGAGAAGGTTTGATGATCACTTGGTATTGGTAATAATGTTGTAAGCGATTTGGATTTTCGCCATAGCGACCATCTTTGGGTCTACGACAAGGTTGTGGATAAGCTACAGATGTTGTATTTCCCCGCAAAGCACCGAAAAAAGTAGCTGGGTGAAATGTACCAGCTCCCATCTGCTCATCGTACGGCTGCAAAATATTACAACCTTTCTCAGCCCAAAAAGTGTTTAGATTTTGGATCATATCTTGAAAATTCATTAGTTCTATCCTTTTGCTCACTAAATATTTATATCCATTATTAGCTCAAGATCGGTCATCTTCTTTTACTTGGTTCAAGATTCCGTTTATAAACTTTCCTGAAGACTCCGAGGAAAAAACTTTCGCAATCTCCAGAGCTTCGTTGATGACCACAGCTCTAGGCACCTTGGTAAACAAAAGCTCAAAAATACCAAGCCGAAGTAGAGCTTTATCTATTGGTGAAATTCTCGAAAACTCCCAATTTTTAGACTTGATGATAATAATGCGATCTATTTGGTCCAGATTCTCTACTACTCCAGTCGACAACTCCTTAGCAAAGGAAATGATAGGACTATTTAACTCCAGATTATCATTTTCGGCTATCTGTTGCAAATTTTCGGCTACTCGGTGCTGGTCGCTACCGTCTGCGTAAAGAGCTTGCATAGCTATCTCTCTACCTTTTCTTCTTAATCCCATACTTTCTAATTACTTACCTATAAATATAATTTTAAAAAAACTCTCATCTCCGCCAAAGTTTTGATTAAATACCGCTTGGCAAGATTTTTTTTGCATTCTACTAAACTAAATTTTTATCTGAAAACACTTCCCCCAATAAATTCCCGCAATATCGAAGTGGAAGGAATAAAAAGATTGTCAACCTCTTTTACATGACTCAGTATTGCCAACAACTTTTGCGCACGATAATAGCTACTAGAGCTACCACTAACATCTTTCAAAGGTTGCCAAGCATGAGGTTTCAACGCCGACAACTCATAAGTTAGTGCCGAATTAAAAATAAAGTCTGCCTCTTCTTGAAAAGGAAATATATTTTTGTCTTCCCCATCTCTAATCGACTCCCAGCGACTAAGAGTCTCCTCAGCAGAGTATCCGCGATAATATTTGTCTCGAACAATTCTTCTTAATTGTCTTATTTCTGTAGTGTTTATTTTGTTGTGTCTATCTAGATTTAATTGAAATAAAGGACTAATATAAATACTCTTTTTATGAAAAAAAGGTACCGAATAGGTAAGTTTTTCGTTCAAGGCGTGAATGCCTTCCACAATAAGAATGTCTTTATGACCTAACTTAACTCTCTTGCCACTTTTGTGCCTATCTCCCAACTTGAAATCATACTTTGGCAATTCTATCTCTTCCCCTCTCAGTATTTTACCTAAATCTTTATTCAAATATTCTAAATCTATAGAAGCAATAGATTCAAAATCGTACTCTCCATTTGGTAGTCGCGGCGTAAGAGTTCGAGGCAAGAAATAGTCGTCTAGGCTTATCACCAAAGGCTTTAAGCCATATACAGACAAGTGCAGACAAAGCTTAGATGCAAAAGTAGTCTTCCCTGAAGATGAAGGGCCTGCGATTAAAATCAGCTTTAGTAAGTCGTTACGGCTAATTTCCTCTGCTATTTTGCTAATCTCTTGCTCCGCCTTGGTCTCATCCAATAATATTTGATTTTTGATAGAACCATCTTCAATGGATTTATTTAAATAAGCTAAGTTATACATTTTAGTCAAAACCAGCCATCTTTTGTAGGATTGATGTGCGTTAAAAATTCTTTTGGAAAACTTAAAACTCTCATCCAATTCCCCAGTCTGCCAAGAGGTCATATGCAAGATAATCCCCGGACTATAATTCAATAACTCAAACTTCCCCACTTTTCCCGTAGATTCCAGAAGTTCATCCACCACATAGTCACAAAAATCTCCACAACAACAAACTTCTATACTCTCAAACTCCAAAATCTTCAAATTTTTCAAAATGTCTTTGCGGTTTGCAAAAACCTTTTGAGCTTCTTCAATGCTTATTCTTTTTTTAACAATAGGCAAGTCTTGTTTGACAATCTCTTCCATCTTGTCTTGAAGCTCTTTGACTGTCTGATAAGATATATATTCAGCACAAAAATCTTCAAAATACACTCCATCTTTGACAGAATTTTCGACAATTAACACCTTTATTTTGCCCATAATAGAGTAGTAAGCTTTGGTCAAAATATAACTAAGAGTATTTTTGCTAAGATTAAAAGCTTTCAACTTATCCATTTTTATTCCCCATTATTAAAATCATAAATTATCTCTTGGCAAATAGTTTTACCTGGATCTAAATTATTCTGATTTCTATTCGTTTTTTGAGCAAACTTTTTGTAGTTATCCAAAATATGGAAAATAGACTTTTTTAGACTTTCTGGATTGCAATCTTTTTCCTCTAACACAGTTCCAGCTCCACTTGTCGCATAAGCTACAGCGTTATGGTACTGATGATTACCTGCAGAAATATCCAATGGCACTAAAACCGCGGGCAAGCCTCTTGCTTGTAATTCCGCCAAGGTCAAAGCTCCAGACCTACAGATTACCAATCCTGCCCTGTTGTAAATCCTTGGCATTTCAGCAGAAAATCCGAAAACATTTACTTCTTCGCTAGAGAATTTTTTATAGCTGGCGAGGTTTTTCTCTCCTACCTGCCAATCTATCTTTTTTCCAGCTTTCAAAAGAGTTGGCAATATCTCGGAAAATTTTTCGTTCAAAAATTGTGAGCCTTGTGAGCCTCCCACTAGCAAAATATTCACACCTTTTTTAACATTACTATCTTGAATGGGATTCCCCACAAAAACGCTAGCAGCAAAATAGCTTGCAGCTTGTTTGTTACCCAAAAATACTTTTGTAGCAAATTTACCTAAACTTTTGGTAACTAAACCTGGGAAAGAATTTTGCTCATGAAAGTAGATATTTATTTTTTTTCGCATTATTTTTTGATAAAAAAAAGCCGCTAAGGCAGGGGCTCCACAAACAAAGCCGCCACTACCAAAAAAAACATCTGGCTTAAATTTAACAAAAAACACAACGCTTTTCAAAAAACTGTAGCCCAATTTAATTGGGAAGAGCAAATGTTTGTAGGTCAATTTTCGGTAAATTTTTTGAACATTTATGGTAACAAAAGGAAAATCTTTATTCAGTCTCTGCTCCATAGAATTTTTATTACCCACAAAGACGACATTACAACCTTTTTTTTGCAGAGCTTTACCTACCACCAAAGCTGGAACGATATGCCCGGCTGTACCTCCTCCTGCTATTATCACCCTCATTTGGTTAATCTTCTTTTTTGGTCAAATTCAAAAGTAACCCTATAGAGAAAGAGTTCACCAACATAGATGTCCCTCCATAGCTGATAAAAGGCAAAGTAATACCCGTGGCAGGCAACATAGAAGTGGTAACGCCAATGTGTACAATGGCGTTGTAAAAAATGTTGTGCACAAGACCCACTGCCAGCAATTTTTTGTAGAGATTATTTTGTGAACTTACCAGCTTGAGAGTCCGAAAATAAATAAAGGCATAAAGCATCAGCACAAAAAATCCACCCACAAATCCAAACTCCTCGGCTATTACCGAAAAAATATAGTCGGTGTCTGCCTCGGGCAAGTTCGCGTCTTTGGCTCTGCCTTCACTACCCCAAAACCCTCCAGAAGCTAAAGCCATGAGGCTTTGTTTGGTAGAATAATCTTCCCCTTTGGAGAAAATAAAAGTAGAGTCTTTGTTGGTCAAAAGATTGTATTTCTGATAAACTCCTATCCTTTGCATCCTAAATTTAGCCCCGATACCAATAACAGCACCAACCAAGACCAACAAAATAAGCAAAATCGTAAGAATTATTTTTCTTTTTAGCCCTGCAGCTATCAACATCATCAATAAAGAGAAACCCAAAACTATCAAAATACTCAAGTGTCGCCCAGCTAAAATCAAAGAAAAAAACAAGATAGAGATAAAAATAAGTTGATTGTATTGAGATAAAAAATCTTTAAAATTGCGGATGTCCGACGCTTTCTTTTTATCTAAAATGTACGCAAAATAAAAAATCAATACTATCCGTGCTAACAAGCTAGGTTGAAAAGAGATAAAGCTGACATGCAAAAGACGCCTTGCTCCCCTGATGTGTTCCCCTACTAGCAAGACCAAAATTAAAAGCAAGGCAACCAAAACGATCATCGGGAAAACATACTTTTTCAGATTATCCAAATCAAACTCGAAAGCGACCCAAATAGCCAAAAAAGAGAACAAAACCCAAATCGTTTGTTTGATAAATTTGAACATATGCCCATAAGATGCAATATCCATCACGAAGTACAATCCCAGCAACAGAAGGCAAAAATACGAACTCAACAAAATTTTATCGGATTTTTTGAACAAATTAAGCATAAAAATTTTTATCCTAAATCTTTGGCGAGAGATACAAAAAACTCTCCCCGTTCTTCAAAATTAGCAAAACTATCATAGCTAGCACAAGCTGGAGACAAAAGCACTACATCACCTGTCTTCGCTATCTTTTTAGATTCTTGCACACAACTTTCCAAATTAGGCAAATATTCACAGTTTACTTTCCCCTTAAAAATCTTCAACATTTTTTTGCCTGTTTCCCCAGTTAAAAACACTTTTTTTGTTCTTTCTGTCAACTTGTATAGCAAACGAGAAAAATCTTCGCCCTTGTCCGAGCCGCCCAAAATCAAAATAACTTTTTGCGGAAAAGATTCCAAAGCACAGAGAGTAGAGTCAACCGTAGTCGCCTTAGAATCGTTGACATAAGTTACACCATCTTTCCCCATACAAACCTCTAGACGATGCTTAAGAGGTTGAAAACTTTTTATTGCTTTTTGGATAAGCGGAGCTTCCACTATATCCAAAGTCGCCAACACTGCGAAAGCTATATTTTGCAGATTGTGTTGCCCTAGCAATTTTGGGTTGTTATTCACAAAAACAGAATCTCCCACTATTACCTTATCACCTTCCAAAAAATTTTCTACAAACTTTAGCGGTGCTTTCGACTCAAACTCTTTCAACTTATTACTAGTGAAAGCTCTATCATTTTTAGTTTGCCACCTAAAAATATTTTTCTTTACTTTCGCATACTCCTGAAAATCTGCGTATCTATCCAAATGATCGGGAGTTATATTGAGCAAAAGAGCAATATCAGCTTTAAAAGAGTCTAAAAGTTCCAACTGAAAACTAGAAAGCTCCAGAATCAAGTAGTCAAAATTCTCTTGAGCTAAATCGTAACCTGTAACAGGAAATCCGATGTTACCAGCTAATCCAACTTTTAGAACTCCCATATCCAAGATGTGCTTGATCAAGGAAACCACCGTGCTTTTTCCGTTTGTACCTGTTACAGCTATAACTTTAGTTTTAGTAGGCTTTAGCAAATATCCTAGCTCCACTTCCGACAAAATCCTGATGTTTTTTTCTTGTGCCTCTTTGATAATCGGAATACTAAGCGGAATGCCAGGACTAACCACAAGGTAATCACACTGCAAAACTTTTGGGCTATGCCCACCAACCTCAAAATCTACACCCAACTTTTGCAAAGTAGATGCTGAATCTTGGTTCTTATCGGAAACAAAAACTTCCGCTCCTAGCTTTACAAGCCTAGAAGCTGCAGCTAAAGCAGACTTGCCCGCTCCCAAAACAGCAAACTTCTTTTTAAAATCTAACATTTTTAACGAAGTTTAATAGTTATAAGAGCCATCGCCGCTGAAATAGAAGCTATAATCCAAAATCTTACCACTATCTTCTCTTCAGATAGCCCTTTTTTTTCAAAATGGTGATGCAGAGGAGCACACAAAAACAATCTTTTACCTTCTCCAAATTTTTTCTTTGTGTACTTGAAATAATAAGTCTGGAAAAAAGAAGAAAGTGTTTCGGTCACAAACACAAAAGAGACAAGACCCAAAAAAAGTTCTTCTCTAATAATAATCGATGTAACTGCGATAAGACCGCCTAAACATAGCGAACCCGTATCCCCCATAAAAATCTGGGCAGGTTTGATATTGTACCACAAAAACCCCAGAGTCGTCCCTATCATCGCAAAGATGAAAACACAAATTTCCGAGCTTTCTTTGATAAATTCCAGATGAAAGTGATTACACAAAAAAACATTGCCTTTCATATAAGCTAAAATCCCCAAAGGAACAAGGCAAATACAGACAAGCCCGCTAGCCAAACCATCTAGTCCATCGCTGATATTTACAGCGTTAGACGAACCGACTATCAAAAACATAACGAAAGGGATGAATAAATAACCCAAAGTCCAAAAGCTATTTTTGAAAAAAGGCACTGAAACTTTGCTCAGCAGTTGCAAATCTGGTTGCAAAATATACAAAAAACAAAACACTAACAACGCCAAAGAAACTTGCCCTAAAAGTTTATGCTTCGCTACCAGACCTTCTCCATAACCTTTGATATTCTTGAGGTAATCGTCCAAAAATCCTAAAATGCCCAACCAAATAGTGACAAAATAAAGAATTAAGATGTAAGCCTCTGTGAATTTATTCCACAACATAGATGAAAGCAAAAGCCCTGCGATGATTATCACTCCACCCATAGACGGCGTGCCTTTCTTGGCATTATGCTGAGGTGTGTAACGACTAATACTTTCCACTACCTTTATTTTTTTGAAAAATCTAATAGCCCACGGACCTACCAAAAAAGAGAATAGAAAAGCTGTAACAAAAGCCATCGCCGACCTAAAAGTTACATAGCGAAAAACATTAAAAAAAATGCTCTCTTTTCCATAAAATTCGTATAAGAAATAAAACATCTATCCTTCCAGTTTTTTTATAAAAATATTTTTTAAAACAGACAATCCAACTCCATTCGAGCCTTTAACCAAAACAACATCTCCGTTTTCCAATTTCGGCAAATTTTCCTGCAACTCCTTTATACTCTCATAAAAAAATTGCGGATTGTAATACTTTGCCAGTGTCCCAACGCCATAAACTATGCTACCATTCACAAGAGAACCTATCTCTTGGTGGCTCTGTACCGCAGATGCCCCCAGCTCCAACATCTCTCCCAAGATAGCCAGATGTCTTTGCCCCTTTTTGTAATTTTCCCAAAACTCAAGTGCAGATTCCATCGAGAGAGGATTCGCATTGTAACAATCAAAAATAAAATTAACCTCTCCTATTTTCTTGCATTCCAAACGATTAGACATATCCAAAGGCAAAAGCAATCCCAACTGAATCGCGTCCTTGCTGAGTCCCAATAATAGTGCAGTCTTGATAGCTAAAGCAGCTGATTGAGCACGAAACTTAGGTTGATTTCCAAGTTTAAAAGATTGCTCTTCCACGCTTACCCAAAGCTGATCACCTTTCACTTTGCTACTATACTCCAAACCATCTGCAAAGAACCGCTTGTCCGCTGCTAGCTTTTTCTTACTGAAATCGAAAAGTTTCTTTTTCTCGCGGTAAACTCCTTGTTTATCACCAAAAGTCGCCAAATGGCTTTCGCCAATATTGGTGATAATCCCAATATCAGGATTTACAATTTGAGCCAATTTCTCTATTTCACCAGGATGATCTGTGCCCATCTCTATGAGCAAATATTTATGGTCAGGATGCAGATTAAAAATAGTTTTTGGCACTCCAATTTGGTTGTTTTCATTTGCGTCCGTCTTGAGGGTTAATCCATTTTGCTTCAGCAGATTGTAAAGCATTTCTTTAGTGGTAGTCTTCCCTACACTGCCCGTTATGCCTATTTTACTCACTTGGAATTGCCCTAAGTAAGCTTTTGCCAACGACTGATAAGCTTCCACGGTACTATCCACCACCAGCAATTTTTCGCTTTTTTGAGGGCAATCTTTGCCTACTATAGCACAGCAACCTTCAACTTTAAGAACATCTGCCAAAAATTGATAAGAATCGTATTTTTTGCCGGGCAAAGCGATAAATAAAGAGTTCTGTCTCAGACTCCTAGAGTCTGTAGAGAGATGGTCAAAGACAAAATTTGCATCAAAATCTTGTGAAAACTTTGCGTTTAGCACAAACTCCACCCAAAGTGGATCAAACATTTTTTTGAAACAAGGAGTAATTGCACCTTTTAAATATTCCAAGTCTGAAAACTGTAATTGCTCAAAACCTCTATCTAGGACAGTTTCTGCCCCTCTTCCCAGTACCAGAAACAAGTCATTCTCATCCGTGATCGACAAACCGTAATCTATCGCTTTCTTTCGCGATTTTATTATTATGATCTTATTTAGGGACGCGTCTCCTACAATTTCGGTTATAATTTCTTCAGTTCTTTCTTTGCGAGAATTGTCCTCGCACAAAATCACCAAATCAGAATTATTCACTGCCAACTTGCCCATAATCGCCCGCTTTTGCTTATCCCTGTTGCCGCCACAACCAAAAAGAGTGATAACTCTTCGCTTGCTTTGCCTTTTTGCAAATTGCAAAACCTTTTCCAAAGAGTCTGGGCTATGAGCATAATCTACCAAAACATTATTAGACAGCAAGTTATACCTGCCAGCCAAAGATTCTATGGATTGCAATTTGCTAGGGAAAATTTTGCCCACCAATAAATCTACCAAACTCAAAATAAAAGCTGAGTTAAAAAGATTGACCTCGCCCAAAAGCGAAGAGACGCACAAATTGCCATTAAGCAAAAACTTACAGCCCTTCAAAGTTGCCTCTCGTTTTTCATAATAATAATCAGACATTTTGTCAAAGTTGGATATTCTTTTCACTTTTGGCAAATCCAGAGTGCTCCCATAGCTGTCATCGCTGTTTACCAAAGCCGTAGCTCCTGCTAGCACAGCCTTTTTTACAAATCCCAACTTAACCTCTGCATACGCCTGCATATTTTTGTGGAAATCTAAATGATCTTGCGAAAGATTGGTAAAACAAACAAAATCAAAATCGAGCTGATCTACTCTGTGAAGAGCTATCGCGTGTGAAGAGACCTCCATCAGCACATAATCAACTTTTGCCTGCACCATTTGAGCCAAAATAGAACGAAGTTCCACAACATCTGGAGTCGTCCTCTGACTCCGATGCTCTTGATTGCCTATTAGATACTTTCCTGTCCCGATAGCACCCACTTTATAGCCGAGATTGCTTAAAAGTTTATGAGTCAGAAAACAAACACTTGATTTCCCATTAGTACCTGTGATGCCAATCAAGTTTAGCTTAGAAGACGGATTGTCATAGAATTTGTCTGACAAATAAACAGCTGCTTCTCTGCCGTTTGGACACAAAACAACAGGAACTTCCAATTTTATTTTTTTGGTAGCAACTACTAGCTTTGCTCCATTTTTCACAGCTTCCTTAGCAAAATTGTGACCGTCTTGGTCAAAACCTTGTACACAAATAAAAATAAATCCTGGCTTGACCAACCTAGAGTCCGTGGCTATTCCGTTGTATTCGGAAACATCAATTTCTATTGTACTACTCATTCAGCCCTCAGATCAACCGCAAACCCATAATTGTATTGAGATTTCACGACTCCCGATCCTTCTACTTCAATATTTATCTCTTCCTCTTTTGCCAGTGCAAAAGCTTCTCGCAAAGTAAGACCAACAAAATTTATTCCCTGCTGCTGAAACTCTTTAGCTTCGTTTCCCATTATTATAGTAGCGGGGATTCCTTTGGCAAACTTCAAATAAGGCTTGGGGAACTGATCAACAACAATAGTATCTGTTTCGAGTTTTTGCACAAACTTACCAAAAATTCCCGCCTCTCCCAAAATGAATTCAGCTTTTGTTTGACTCAAACCTGTAAGATAAGGCATCGTAAGAAATGACTCTTGCCTCACCACATCAATTTTAGGATCTATTATCATTTTGGTTACCACTTCCCTAAAGGTGGGCACAGCCGATTTAGATGCATAGTGATAAATCCCTTTGGCATCTCCAAATACTATCAAAATCAAATATTTAGGATTTTCTATAGGAAAAAAACCACAAAAAGAGGAAGAGTGAACCAATTTATCTTTACTACTTCTTGCCAGCTCTTCAGCCGTTCCTGTCTTACCAGCAATATGCATATTTTTAATTTTCGTCTTCTCCGCAGTACCATTTTCCACCACTTTACTCATCATCTGTTTCAGCAAATCTATATTTTTCTTAGTTGAAATTTTAGCCAAAATTTTCTTGCTCTTAGTATGCACTTTGCCATCGGGATACTCTATCCTCTTGACAATATAAGGTCGCAACAAATAACCACCATTCGCAATACTTGCATAAGCACTCGCTAGTTGGATAGGTGTGAGAGCTATCTCGTGCCCTATCGCCAATGAGGTCAAAGTGTAGTCGCTCCACTGAGATGGCGGACGCAAAATACCTTTCTCCTCACCGTACATATCGCTCAGCAGAAAAGAAGCAAATCCCAGCTTTTTCAATCTTTTATACAGGTCATTGCCACCTACTTTTTCGGCAACTTTCATCACACCCACATTGGATGAGTACTGCAAGATTTGCTCAAAAGTCAAAGTGTCGCTTTTCCTACTCGTCCAGTGATCTTTGATAAGCCTAGTTTCGCCTTTTACTTGATAAGGGGAACAATCAATTTTGGTTTTTTGATTAAACAACTGCTTATCCAACGCCAACTGCAAAATAAAAGGCTTGATCGTCGAACCTGGTGCAAAAAGGTAAGATATAGCATAGTTCGAGTATGGCAGATGAATCTTTCCTTTTTCGTAATCGTAACCACAACTAGCCAAAATCTCACCCGTGTTCGGGTTCATCACTAACCCCATAGCAGAGCTAGCTTTATACTTCTTGATATTTTTTCTGAGAGTGGAACTCAAGATTTCCTGAATATCTCTATCTATGGTAAGGAAAAAATCTGCACCATCGATAGGTTTTTTTTCGTAACAATCTTGCACGAAAGGGGTTCCATTTGCATAAAATTTTTGCCAGCCATCTTTGCCGTGCAAACTTTCCTCAAAAAACTTTTCCAGCCCACTAACACCTATCAGGTTTTCCCGAAACTCCCTACAATCAACCACCTCTTTGCTTACACTCTTTGTTTGACCAATTATTGGCTCTAAGTCCAAGTCTATTAAAGAGATACGCTTGGCTCCATTGTAACTAATTAAAGGCTGTGGCAACTTCGCAATAGAAAAACCTTCGCAAATTTTTTTTACGGTAACAGCTGACACCATATTTTTGATGTACACAGAGCCTAACTGCTTAGATTTTGTGAGAATTGAGTAAGCATCCACATCAAGATTGTAATCCAAAACATCGGCGGCAATTACATAAATGTCGGACAAATCTGTACCTGTCTCCCGAGAGTGAATATTCAGCAAATTTTTATCTATATCTACTTGATAAAAATTGTCCGAACTAACCAGAATCTTACCTAAGCGATCGTAAAAATCTCCTCTTTTGGCAATGAGAAGTTTTTTATGCGGGATATTTCTTACTCGCCAGACTTTCGCCAAATCGTAGGGATCCACCACCTGCACCACAAATAAATAGACCACAGTAAAGATTAAAAGAGTGAAATTGATTACTTTTATAAACTTCATATTTTGTCGGTAAACACAAAAATCAGATTAACTTCTCCTTTATCTACTTTAGCATAAAAAATTTGATTCGGTAAAACCATTTTCAAGCCTTCTCCTGACAAAAATTTCCGCTTGTAACTTTGTGTCAATCGATTAACTTCGCTTTTTGTTTGCCTATTTTCGGCAATCAAAAGGGAATTAGAATGTTCCAAAAAATTTATCAGTTTAGTGTTTTCACGAAGCTCTTTTTTATTCAATCTCTCGGTTACAGCACCTATTATTAGCAAAAAAAACAGAAAAATAACCATTTTTTTCATGCTCTATCTCCTTTCAGCCACGCGAAGTTTCGCACTTCTAGACCTTTTATTGTGAATCACCTCTTCATCCGAAGGATAAATTGGCTTTTTTGTGATTATTTTCAACTTTGGACTAAATCCGCAAACGCACTCTGGCAAACCAGGCGAACACTGACAACTCTGGGAAAGTTCCTTAAATAACCTTTTTACTATTCTGTCCTCTTTGCTATGATAAGAGATCACGACCAATCGACCACCAGGCTTGAGTGCACTTACAGCTTTAGGTATTACCTGTGATATTTGCTCAAGTTCATTGTTAACATAAATCCTGATCGCTTGAAAAACCCTAGACAAAGATTTTTTATTGTGCAAACCGATGATTTTTGCTAAATCAAGAGTGGTATGCAAAGGTCTTGCTTTTTCGATAAGTTTCGCATAATAACCTGCTTTCTTCTCATCGCCAAATTCATAGAAAATTTTTTTAAGTTTTTCTGGGCTAAAGGTATTTACTATCTGCTTTGCGGTGATGTCCAAAGATGTGTCCATCCGCATATCCAAATCTCCCTCATAGGTGTAGCTAAAGCCTCGCTCAGCGGACAACACCTGTACGGTGGACACCCCCAAATCTAGCAAAATCCCATCTACCTTTCCCACTTTTTGCAAAGCTAAAACCGATCTAAAAGATGCAAAGTCTGATTTTAGCAAAGTAAATCTCCCTGCAAAATCCCGCAGCACTTCGCTACTAAAATCAATAGCCCTTTGGTCGCGGTCTATTCCATAGACGAAGCAAGAGCTTTCTGCTTCCAATATCTTTTTGGTGTGTCCAGCTTCTCCCAAAGTTAAATCTACATAAATTCCTTCAGGCTTAATTTTTAACTGCTCTACACTTTCATCCAAGAGAACCGAAATATGTTTATTCATTTAACCTCTCAAATCTTTAGGAGTAAGACTAGAAAATCTTTTTTGCCCTTGCTCAATCTTCTTTTTGTGCTCTTCTAGAGACCACAACGAAATATAGTTGCCATTGCCTTTCAATACAGCTTTGTCAGTAATGCCTGCATACTCTAGCAAGCCTTGATCTATTTTTACTCGCCCAGAAGCTTCTATTTTTTGCTCTTTCGCGTAGTCTGCCAAATAATCGATGATAGATACCTGCTCGTCTGTCCCTTCTTCCATCCGATTACAATACTCGTCCCAGTTGTCCAGCGGATATAGTACCACAGATCTGCCCACGCCCACAGTGAGCACCACTCTTCCCAGAGATTCAGGAGAAAATTTTTCTTTCATTTGCGAAGGAATAACTATCCTGAGCTGGTTTAAAGTTACCTCACTAACACCATTAAAACGACCCGACATCAAAACCTCTTTGACTTTTTGTGATTTTTTATGACTATGTAATAGTTTTGATGATTATGTCAACTCTAATTTGAACTATTTTCAAAATATGCAAAAAAAACTTGGCAATTAAAGGTAACTTTAGATTTTAAAAGAAAATTATCTTTAGAGAGGAAATAAAAAATGAGCAAGATTTTAATCGAAAACCCTTTGGTAATCGTAACTCAAAACGAAAACAAAGACGAGCTTAAAAACAAAAACATTTTAATAGAAGACAATCTTATTAAATCGATGGACTACTCGCCAAAAGAGGGCGAAAAATTTGACAAAGTGATAGATGCTACCGGCAAATTGGTGATGCCAGGAATGGTAAATTGCCATCATCACCTCTACCAAACACTGACTCGCAATGTTCCCAAGATGCAGGATCAAGATCTTTTCCCATGGCTCACCAATCACTATGAGCTGTGGCGTGAGGTTACCAACCAAGGCGTTTATGTCTCAGCAAAGGTCGGACTGCTGGAGCTGCTCTTCACTGGTTGCACCACCTCCACCGACCATATGTACCTATTTCCAAAGCACACAGACGGCAAACTAATCGACGAAGAGATAAAAGCTGCCCGAGAGGTGGGAATCCGCTTCCAGCCGACTAGAGGCTCAATGACCCTCTCCACAAAGGACGGAGGACTGCCTCCCGACGATGTCGTGCAAAGCGAACAGGAGATACTCGAAGATAGCCAGAGACTAATCAAAAAATATCACGACCCGTCTTTCGGCTCAATGCTCAGGATTAGCCTTGCCCCGTGCTCTCCTTTTTCCGTTACTGGCTCGCAGATGGCAAGTGTAGCTAAATTTGCCCAAGAGAATGGGCTGATGATTCACACTCACCTAGCTGAGACCAAAGACGAAGAAAATTTCTGCATCGAAAAGTTTGGAGCAAGACCCGCTAAATATTTGGATGACCTTGGCTGGATTGCCGAGAACGCTTGGACAGCTCACTCTATCCATCTTAGCGACGAGGAGATCCAAAAAATGGGAGAACGAAAGATGGGAATTTCGCACTGTCCATCTTCCAATATGCGTCTCGGCTCGGGTATAGCTCGTATCCGTGAGATGCTGAATGCTGGAGTTTGCGTAGGTTTGGGCGTGGATGGCTCAGCTTCCAACGATTCCTCCAATATGCTCGCAGAAGCTCGATTAGCTATGCTCCTGTCTCGGTTGCGAGAAGACAAGTACAACTGGCTCACTGCTCGTGATGTGCTGTGGATAGCCACAAAAGGCGGGGCTCTGGCTCTTGGTCATACCGATGTGGGAAGTTTGGAAGAAGGGAAATGTGCCGACATCGTCCTCTACGATATGCAGAAGCTCGCCTACGCTGGCGGGATGAGCGACCCTGTAGCAGCTTTGGTGTTTTGCCAAGACACGAGCACCGTGGACACTTCCATCATCAACGGCAAAGTGATAATCGAAAACGGGAAACACAACTTTGAGCTTGCACCGCTCATCAAAAAGCAAAATGAGCTAGCAAACGAGATGATCCAAAAAGCTCAAAAAACTACTGGTATCGATTTTATGAGTAATAAGTAAGAAGAAAAATATAAAGTAAAAGCCACGAAATTTCGTGGCTTTTTTTATCTATAAAACTAAACAACTATTAATTAATTAACTCTATATCCGCACCTAACTTCTTCAGCTTCTTTTCGATATTCTCATATCCTCGTTTGATGTGATAAATCCGCATAATCTCAGTGATGTTCTCGCTGGCAAGCCCAGCAAGCACCAAAGCTGCACTTGCTCTAAGGTCGGTTGCCATTACTTTGGCTCCACTCAGAGAGTCCACTCCCTCCACGATAGCGATGTTTTTATCGATCTGGATGTTTGCTCCCAAACGACTAAGCTCCGCCACATGCATAAATCTATCGGGAAAAACCGTATCTTCTATAATACATGAACCTTCCGCAACACACATATACGCCATAAATTGAGCTTGCAAATCTGTGGGAAATCCAGGATATTCTGTAGTAATTATTTTCTTTGAGGATATTATTTTTTCTGGCGAAATAACTTTAATATCATTTTCGTTTACTTCAAATCTGCAACCGGTCTCCTCCATTTTTTGTAAGAGAGCTTTCAAATGTCCAGGACAACAGTTTTTTACAGTAATATGACTGCCAGTAATAGCTCCTGCCAGCAAAAAAGTGCCCGCTTCAATCCTATCGGGGATTACTTTATAATCGCAAGAGTGCAAAGATTCGACACCTTCTATCGTCAAAGTCGAGCCTCCTATACCTGTGATAGATGCCCCCATCTTTACCAAGAAATGTGCCAAATCATCTATTTCTGGCTCTTTGGCAGCATTTTCTATCACCGTGCGACCCTTGGCTAAACAGCTTGCCATCAGCATATTGGCCGTAGCTCCTACAGATATTTTTTCAAAATAAAAACTACATCCCGTAAGAGAATCTGCAAAAGCTAAAATATTCCCATGATTTATGTTAACTTGAGCTCCCAAAGATTCCATAGCTTTCAGGTGCAAATCCACTGGACGAGCACCGATAGCACATCCACCTGGGAAAGAAACACTCGCTTTCCCCAGCAACGCCAACTGCGGAGCCAGCACATAGATAGAGGCTCTCATCTTACGCACGATGTCGTAGGGAGCTTCCCGAAAACAAACCCCAGTGGTGTCTATATGCATAGTCGAGCCTTGATGCTGAACACTCACGCCCATAGTTTGGAGGAGCGATGCCATAAACTTGACATCTTGCAACTGAGGAACATTTTCCAAAACAAACTTTCCTCTAGCCAGCATCGTAGCAGCCATTATTGGCAAAACTGCGTTCTTAGCACCGCCAATTTCTACAGCACCAGAAAGTTTTTTTTGTCCGCGTATTACAAACTTTTCCATTTAAAACCTCTTTGTCTGGCTGCCTCATAAAGCACGATAGCCACACTGTTACTCAAATTTATAGATCTAATATCCGAATGCATCGGGATAGTGATGGCTGTGTCTGAATATTGCTCCAACAACTTCTCGGGTAAACCTCTACTTTCTGGTCCGAATACCAAAAAATCGTCTTTTTTATAATTTACAGAATCGTAATTTTTTTTTGCTTTCGTCGTTGCCAAATAAAATCTTGCTTGGGGATAAGAGTCACATAACTCTTGCCAGCTGTCGTAAAGGCGATAATCTAACTTTTTCCAATAGTCAAGCCCCGCTCTGCGAACACTCTTATCGTCTATCATAAACTTCATCGGTCTTACGATGTGCAACTTAGATCCACTACCTACGCAAAGCCTTCCGATATTTCCAGTATTTTGAGCTATTTCTGGCTGATAAAGGACAATATTAAACAAGTTTTACCGCATCAAATTTGCAGACTTCTTGGCAAATACCACACTTAATACAAAGTTCTTGGTCGATTTTGTGAGGTTGCTTCACGCTACCACTAATGCACTCTTGTGGGCATTTACGGGCACACATTGTGCAACCGACACATTTTTCTTGGTCAATCTTGTAACTTTTGAGGTTAGTGCAAACACCTGCTACACATACTTTGTCTTGGATATGAGAAATGTACTCATCTTTAAAATATTTCAAAGTGGTCAAAACTGGATTAGGAGCAGATTGTCCCAAACCACAAAGAGTAGAAGCTTTGATGTTTTCAGCCAATTCATACAACTTGTCAATATCTTCCATTTTGCCTTTGCCATTGGTTATTCTTTCCAAAATTTCCAACATTCTTTTCGTACCAATTCTGCAAAATGGACATTTACCACAACTTTCTTTTTGCGTAAACGATAAGAAATATTTGGCAACCTCTACCATGCACGAAGATTGATCCATCACCACCATACCACCAGAACCCATTATCGCACCAGTTTGGTTGATAGAGTCGTAATCGATAGGCAAGTCTAAATATTTCTCGGGGATACATCCGCCAGAAGGTCCACCCATCTGCACAGCTTTAAATTTGCCACCATCTTTTATGCCACCACCAATATCAAAAATAACTTCTCTAAGTGTAGTTCCCATAGGCACTTCCACCAAGCCAGATCTTTTAATCTTACCCGCCAGAGCAAAAACTTTTGTTCCCGCAGATTTCTCTGTGCCAAATTTACGATACTCTTCGGCTCCGTTCAAGATTATCCAAGGAATATTAGCAAAAGTTTCCACATTATTCACATTAGTCGGACAATCGAAAAGACCACGAATTGCTGGGAAAGGAGGTCTTCTTCTAGGCATGCCTCTTTTTCCTTCGATAGATGCTATCAAAGCCGTCTCTTCTCCGCAGACGAAAGCTCCAGCACCTTCTTTTATATGCAATTTAAAATTAAAGCCACTACCAAAAATATTGTCGCCCAAATATCCTCTTTTCTCTAAGTCTGAGATAGCTGTGCGTAAGTGCTTGATAGCCAAAGGATATTCGGCTCTGACATACAGATAGCCTTCATCAGATCCTATGGTGTAGCCAGCGATAATCATCCCCTCAATCACCAAATAAGGATTGCCTTCTAGCAAAGATCTATCCATAAACGCCCCTGGGTCTCCCTCGTCGGCATTACAGATGAGATACTTCTTCTCACCTTGAGCACCTTTGGCAAACTTCCATTTCATCCCTGTGGAAGCACCACCTCCACCACGACCTCTGAGTCCGCTATCTTGGACAGTTTGCAAAAGTTCCTCAGAAGTGGAGTTTAGAGCTTTCTGCAAAGCTTTAAAACCTTCTCTGTTTTCATAATCTGTAAAAGATTCGGGGTTAAGATTTCCTACATTTCGCAAAGCAATTCTTTTTTGTTTAGAAAAAAAAGCGTCTTCCAAGTTAACATCTTGATCGATAATCCTATGACTTTTTAGCACTTTGCCACCCAAAAGATGCTCATCAAAAATAGAGTCTAGCACCTCAGGCGTAACATGAGCGTACACAGTCCTTTGATGGTCTTCATCTTCCACAAACACAAGCGGCTCGTTGTAGCACATCCCGATACAACCTGTAGTGTCTAACTCCACATTGCTTTTGTTTTTTTTCAGAAGTTCCTCAGCTCTATCCAATACATCTCCAGCTCCAGCAGATTTACCGCATGAACCCATACCGATTACCAATCTTTTCATCTTTAATCCCCTTACAAATAAAATTTAGTACGACTTGGCAAAAACAACCCGCTTCTTGCTGGGCTTGCCACAATAGATACACTTCCCATCTTCCTCTTCGGAAGCGAAAGGTATGCAACGCACAGTCGCTTTCAACTCTTGTTTGATAGCCTTTTCACACTCGACACATCCGCACCAATGTGCTAAGGCAAAAATCTGTTTTCCTTTAGATTTAAACAAATCAAAAAAGTCATCTTTTTTGTCAACAATTTTAGTGTTCGCTTTCAGAAAAGATTTTGCTTTGCTATAAATGGCAAACTGAATATTGTCCAAAATGGAATCAACCTCTTGCAAAAACTTTTCTCTGGGTATACTCTTCTTCTCTCGCGGCTGCATATCCCTTCTTCCTACAAATAATGAGTCTTGTTGCAAATCTCTTGCACCCACCTCTACTCTAATGGGTACGCCTTTTTTTATCCACTCCCAACTTCTGGCAGAAGAGGTTGCGTTGCTATCGTCCAAGATAACCTCTAGGGGCTCCTTATAGTAACAAATATCTTCCAAGTCGCTTTTTAATTTTGTCAAATATTCTAGCACCGCTTTCTTTTCTTCTTCACTCTTGTAAATAGGCAAAAGTACGATTTGTGCTGGAGCAATCCTCGGTGGCAACACCAAACCATTATCGTCGGAATGAGCCATAATAAGTCCGCCGATAAGCCTTGTAGAAACTCCCCAAGAAGTTGTCCAAGCGAACTCCATCTCCCCTGCTTGGTTTTGGAATTTAATCTCCGACGATTTAGCAAAATTTTGCCCCAAGAAATGACTCGTACCAGCCTGCAAAGCTTTTTTATCTTGCATCATCGCTTCGATGCAATATGTATCCACAGCTCCTGGGAACTTTTCTGCTTCACTTTTTTTCCCTTTTAACACTGGAAGAGCCAAAAAATCACGACAAAATTCAGCATAAAGGTCAAGTATCATCAAGCTCTCTGCCTCTGCTTCTTGCCTCGTGGAATGTGCTGTGTGTCCCTCTTGCCATAGAAACTCCGCAGTCCGCAAAAAAAGCCTTGGGCGAAGCTCCCATCTAACAACATTAGCCCACTGATTGATAAGGAGCGGCAAATCTTTGTAGGAGTTTACCCATTTGGAAAAAGACTCCCCAATGATAGTCTCTGATGTCGGTCTAACTACCAGCTCTTGAGTAAGTTTACCTCCAGGCACCAATCCTTTTTGACCTTCCACCTGCTCCAGTCTGGAATGAGTAACGACAGCACACTCTTTGGCAAAACCTTCCACATGCTCTGCTTCCTTCTCCAGATAGCTTTTGGGAATAAAAAGCGGGAAATAAGCGTTTTTATGCCCTGTTTTCTTGAAAGCTTTATCCAAAGCCTTTCTGATATTTTCCCAAATGGCATAACCCCAAGGCTTAATCACCATACAGCCCCTGACAGAGCTACTCTCTGCCATGTCTGCCGCTTTTATAACTTCCTGATACCAAAGAGGATAGTTCTGATCTCTCGTTGGGTTTATTGCAGTTTTTGCCACTTTACTTACTCCATGTAATATTTACTTAATCAATTTTAGATATCTGCCCGAGCGTCGCCCATTTTCTCCTATAGAAAAAAGAATAACGAAAGGAGTTCCCGTAATATCTTTGCGATCCAAAAATCCCCAAAATCTGCTATCAAAGCTATTTTGCCTGTTGTCACCCATCGCAAAATATTTCCCTTGCGGCACTATTACTGGTCCAAAATTGTCGATAGAACCCATAAAGGTATCTTTCCAAAAAATATCTAGCTGCTCAATTCCTGTATAGCGAGGAAAAATCTGAGGAAAAGTGTTATTTACAAAAGGTTCAGCGATTTTTTTGTCGTTGATGTAAGTGATTCTGTCTTTTATCTCCAATGTATCGCCAGGCATTCCGATTATCCGCTTCACCAGATTCGCTTTCCCATAATAACATAGCCCTAAGAAAGTTATCTTGTCTATACCGAAATAGAACCAATCTTTTTTGTCCCAATACAGTGGTGGATATATCCGTAGATAGTCGCTGCGTGTGTTTCGGTAACTATTTTGAGCACAGGGCAATCCTGGCTCCGTTCCTTGTGCCGGATTACGAAAAGTAACGATGTCAAATCTTTTGGGTTCGTCGAAAAAGTACTTCAGCTTGTTGGCAATCAAATAGTCGCCCACCAAGAGACTCTTTTCCATCGACCCCGAAGGTATCTTGAAATTTTGAAAGGTATAATTGCGAACAATCATCGCCACCACTAAAGCAAATAAAATAGCTTCTACCCACTCCTGCACTACACCTTTCTTGCGTCTTATCTTTTTTGACATCTTTATTTTAGCTTGCTTGGGTTACAGCTTAATCTTGTCTAGAGATTCCAAAGCTGGAGAGACAGCCTCTGGCATCTTCACTATTCTCTGTGCCGAAGCGAGATCTTTGAGACCACTGCCTGTAAGCAAGACACAAGCATTGCTACCAGCAGGTATTTTGCCATCTTGGGAATATTTCAGCATTCCCGCAAAAGCACAAGCTGCAGCTGGCTCAGAGAAAATTCCTGTGTTTTGACTCAAAATAAGGCTTGCTTCCAGTATTTTATCATCACTCACTGTGATGCAGTCGCTATCGTAGTCAGTTAAAAAGTTTTTCACCATATAGTAGTTTGCAGGAACATCCACCGAAATCGAGTCAGCCAGAGTCGTAGCACCGACACAGCTAAAATCTTTGTTTTGGTAATTGTTGTAAATGTTAGCACTTTTTTCTGATTGTACCGCCACAATCTTCGGCATTTTTTTGATAATCTTCATTTTCAACAAATCTTCAAACCCTTTGAACACTCCACCGATGATACATCCATCCCCCACGGACACGAACACAGTGTCTACTTCTTTTATCTGGTCGTAAATCTCGAAAGAGACCACTTTTTTCCCTTCCACGGTGTGAGGATTGTAAGCAGTGTTGCGATTGTACCAGCCGAACTTTTTGCTAGCTGCCATAGATAAAGCAAAGGCGTCATCGTAAATGCCATCTACTGGCACCAAAGTCGCTCCGTACATCATCACCTGAGTAAGCTTGGCTATGGGAGCAGCCGCTGGCACCATTATCACAGCTTTTTGCCCCTGAGCAGCACAGATACCAGCCAAAGAAGAGCCTGCGTTTCCAGTGGAAGCTGCCACTATCACATCTTTATTGTTTTCTTTAGCATAGGCACTGACAATATAGGAGGCTCTATCTTTAAAAGAAAAAGTCGGATTTACGCCTTCGTCTTTTATAAAAAGGTTAAAATCCAAATCGCCGTATTTAGGCAACGAGTTGTATTTATACATCGGGGTTTTGCCCACTCGCAGATTAGGCAAGCTGTCTTTAGACTCGATAGGCAAAAGGTCTAAATACTCATCTTGTTTCAATTCCTCAAAACTTTTACAGATATTTTCATAATCGTAAATAACTTTTAAGATACCTTTGGTCGGTTGACCCTCTACATTCATCGCCTCACACGCAGGGCAAAGATACTCCACCTCTCCCTTTTTGAACTCAGCTCCACAATTAACACATTTCAATTTGAACATTTTTTATCGCTCCTATTTAACCAAAATTGCACACAAAGCCACCAAATACGCTGTAGAAAAAGCTATATTTAAGTAAAACACTATTTCCAATTTCAGTTTGTTTTTAATATTTTTTATCTTAGATTCGTCTTGAACAGACCAAGAATTTCGATTTTTATTGATGTAAAAAAGTGCAAAGCCAAAAAGAGCCGTCAGGACAGAAAGCTTGACTGACTTGCCCAAAACGGCAAAAACAATGTACAAGCCGAGGAAGAAAATCCCTAGCAATATCAATTTCTTTTTCATAATGTTTCCACCTTTTATTTAGTAGAGATCTTTTTTTACCCTTTATCTTGTCAAATGAAAAATGAAAACGATGTGCAAAAAAAATCAGGCATTCTTTAACTACTTTGTTTAACCGTTTAATAAATCCTCTTTAGCGTGATTTTTCTCATTTTTAAACTTTTGTTTTAAATTCCCTTATCTTTTGAATCTGCAAAAAAGCCTGCTATCAACTAAAGGTTTGTCTTCAATTCTAAGAAAAAAATCTTTTTTTCATCCGTGGAAACTATTTGACAACATCAACGCCCCTAATTCTTTGCCTAATATTTTACTAAGGAAATTTGAGTGATAAAATTTACCAAAATGTCTGGGCTGGGGAATGACTTTATCTGCATATTGGATGTAGAAAAAGCTATCAGCCAAGCAAACTTATTAGCAAAAAAGATTTGCAATCGACGGTTCGGTGTTGGTGCCGATGGTCTTCTTTTGGTGCGAAAAGACCCAACTGGAACACTAAAAATGGATTATCTAAACTCCGATGGCTCTTTTGCTGCTATGTGCGGCAATGGACTTAGATGCTTTGGCAAGTTCGTTTTCGACCAAGAGCTAATCTCTTCCGCAAAATTTTCTGTAAAAACTGACGATGGAGATAAGAAAATCGCAATTGTGGGCGACAAAAAGCAAAAAGTGTCACAAGTAAAAGTCGAAATGGGTAAACCTCTTTACAGGCAAAATTATCACCCGTGGGAAAATATCTGGGATTACCCCATTTTGGACGGAAAATTCAATCTTTTCCTTGCTCAGGTGGGAGTGCCCCATGGAGTTATTTTCACCGCTGGCGGTCAAAAGTTGGTAGAAAAATACGGAGCTACTATCGAAAAAATGAGCCTCTTCCCCGAGGGCATAAATGTCAATTTTGTGGAGATAGTGAATAGCAAACAGATAAAGGTTTTCACATGGGAACGCGGAGCTGGAAACACTTTGGCTTGTGGGACAGGTTGCTGCGCTTCCGCTTTTATCGCTCACAAATTGGGGAAAGTCGGACAAGAGATAGAAGTCCTAAGTGAAGGCGGAAAACTAAAAATTTCTATAGAGAACGAAAATATATTTATGCAAGCTTCAGCTAAGACTATCGCCACAGGAGAGTTTTTTGACTAAACTCAAAATCTGTGTGAGCAGAAATTACGATAGACTTCTTACCAATTACAACTGCAAATTATCAAGCGAAACTAAGATTTAACTAAAAGGTTATTATGCTAAAAATACTGATAAAGACTTTCTTCTTCAAAATGCAACGCACTTTTGGATTCCCATGGCTTTTGCCCATAAACTACACCATCAGCCTGAGTTATCGATGCAACTCCCGATGTAAAACCTGCCAAATCTACAAGAAAAGATCGAAAGAGCTAAGCATAAATGAGTACAAACAATTTTTCAAACAGTTGGGTAAATCTCCCTACTTGATCACATTTTCTGGTGGAGAACCTTTTCTTCGTCGCGACATTGTCGGAATAGTGAAAGTTGCTTACGACATATCCAAACCCAAGATAATAAACATTACAACCAACGGCTTGCTTCACAAAAAGGTTATCTCCAATGTGCTAGACATTTGCAGGCACTGCACAAAATCTATTATAAACATAAACATATCCATAGACGAAATAGGCAGTGCAAACGACGAGATCAGAGGTGTAGAAGGAGCTTATCAAAAAGCAATTTTGACTTTTCAAGGGCTAAAAAAAATTCAGGGAAAGGCTACAAACCTTAATTTGGGAATTCACACCGTCATTTCCCGCTTCAACTCACAAAACTTCGCTTACATCAGTCAAACGCTACTGGATTTGAAACCAGACACTTACCTAACCGAGATTGCCGAAAATCGCACTGAGCTAAGCACAATGAACAAACAGATAGCTCCTGCTCCATGGAACTACGCTTCGGCAGCAGACTTATTAATCCACAGAATGAAAAATGATCATTATAAAGGTCTGAATAAAATAACCCAAGCCTTTAGACTGCATTACTACAGAATGGTGAAAAAGATTGTGCTTTCTAAACAAAAAGTTTACGACTGCTACGCAGGTATAGCCTCTATGCAACTTTCTCCTGCTGGAGATGTTTGGTTTTGCTGTATGAAAGCAAAAAGTATCGGTAACATCAAAGATAAAAAATTTAAGAAGATTTGGGGGTCCAAAACCGCCAAGCAAATGCGTAAAGAGATAAAAAAAACAAACTGCTACTGCCCTCTGGCAAATACAGCTTATACAAATATGTTAATGGATTATAAACTACTTTCAAAAACTTTCTTTCATTTTTTGAAAAACAGATGATTTTTTGTAACATAAACCAAGAAAACTTTTGGGAAGAACTCGCAAAACTACCTAATAATCCCAATATTCTTCAGCTAAAAAAAGCTGTGGATTTCGCCACAGAGGCTCATACAGACCAAAAAAGAAACTCTGGCGAAGAGTACATCATTCACCCGCTGAACACTGCCTACATTTTGGCAAAGCTCAATATGGACACCAGCGTGATTATCGCGGGACTCTTGCACGATGTCATAGAGGACACCCACTACGACTATCAGTATATTGAAAAGCTTTTTGGTGAAAGAGTCGCTGGATTGGTAGAAGGCGTGACCAAAATTTCCGATTTGCATTTCAAAGGCTCATCACAAATGGATAAGCAAGCCGAAAATTTCCGCAAATTACTGGTCTCTATTACCAAAGATGTGCGAGTAATTTTGATAAAATTAGCGGATAGACTGCATAATATGCGTACTATTAAGTATTTACCCGTCGTAAAACAAAAAAGAATCGCCCGCTCTACCCTTTCTATTTACGCTCCCTTAGCCAATAGATTCGGCTTGTCTTGGATAAAAAATGAGCTGGAAGATCGTTGTCTTAAGGTACTACATCCCAACGCTTACAAGCGAATCGCTGCTTTGGTACAAACCAAGAAAGAGCAAAGAGACAAATTTCTAAACGAGGTGGTTTGCAAACAAATACACCAGCAACTAAAAAAATACAATATCACCGCCGAAGTGCGATCTCGTAGTAAACATTTTTACAGTATTTTCCGTAAAAATAGCGTGAGAGGTGTGCCTTATGAAGAGATCCTCGATCTGAATGCCGTACGGATATTGGTAGATAAACAAGAGGAATGCTATTACGCTTTTGGTGCTTTGCACGCCGTCTACAAGCCTTTGAACATTGTCAAAGATTACATTGCCAACCCCAAGCCTAACGGATACCAGTCTCTGCACACAATTGTGATTGGACCGCAAAATAAGAAATTAGAGGTGCAAATCCGCACTCACAAGATGGAGAAGTTTGCCGAAGAGGGCGTGGCTGCACATTGGCGATACAAAGAGAATGCCAGCTATTCCAACAAAACTCTAGAAAAAAAAGCTTCTCAAGGAGTAAATCAAGATTTTGAGACGCAGCTAGGGTTTGTAAGGAAGTTTCTGCAAAATAATGCCGAGCAGGTCAGCGACGACTTTTTGGACAATCTACAGATGGATCTGTATCCTGAGATCATTATCGTGACGACTCCCAAAGGTGATTTGATGGAGCTACCCCAAGGAGCTTCTGTCCTCGATTTTGCTTTTTCGATCCATTCCCAAGTCGGCTCTTGTTGTCTAAGTGGCAAAGTGAACGGCGTGATAAAACCACTGCGAGAAAAGCTCAAGACTGGCGACAAGGTGGAGGTGGAAACTTCCAATAAGATAAATATCAGCAAAAACTGGCTCAAATATGTCAAGTCTTCCAAAGCTCGCTCCAAGATTCGTTCCCACCTAAAAAAAAGAAGGCTAGAAGACGCTATCGAGCTGGGCAAAGAGATTTTTGTTAAAAAGTGCCGTAAGTTTCATCTGAAGTTTAATTCTGAACAAGAGATTATAGAGTTGAGCAGAAAATTTCACATAAGCAATACCCAAGATTTTTATGCTCAGCTGGGACAAGGCAACATCATTTTCCCACAAATCATAGAAAAGCTAAAAGCAAACCCAACCGAAACCAAAAAGAAGAGTCCCGAAAAAAAGAAAGAGAACAAAGCAGAAACAGTCTCTGGCGTTATCGTAGATGGTCAAAAGAATTTAATGATAAAATACGCTGGATGTTGTACACCTCTGCCTGGCGATAAGGTTATCGGCTTTGTCACCAAAGGAAGAGGAATTATCGTTCACAAACAAGATTGCCACGAAGTTAATTTCTTACAAAAACAAAAAGAGATGCCAGAAAGGTTTATCTCTATAGATTGGGATTACACTAGTGGAAAATCTTCGCCGAAAAGCAAGCAAAATAGACTAAAGATAGTTTGTAAAAATAAAAATAATATTTTAATCGACATTTTGTCTATCATAGCAAAATACGATTTGACTGTGGACAAGATAGGCAATAACCTCCGAAAAGATCACAACTTAGAGATAACTTTGTACCTTGTGACAAATTCGATGCAGTCTCTAAATAAAGCCATAGAAGAAATAGAAAAAATGGGAACTGTTCGCAGTGTTGAGAAGAAAATTAGAAGATTTTGAAAAGGAATGAGGAAAAATTATTATGGACAGAACTGAACTTAAGAAAAAGAAAAGATTAAAAAAGATAGTTGCTGCGTTTTTGATTTCGGGCATAGCTATTGTTTTGTTTTTTTTGGGAATGTTCTCCACGAACATCGTGATGAATCTAGTGGTCGGACACGGCAATGAGGTACTAGTACCTAACTTGGTGGGAATAAACTTCCCCAAAGCTGCAGATATTTGCCAAGAAAACAAGCTCTACATCCAAGATGTCTCCCGAGAGTATAGTAGTGTCTATCCCGTCGGTCATGTGATAGAGCAAGAGCCAAGAGATAGCTCGGTAGTGAAAAGGTTTCGCACCATCAATGTTGTGCTGAGCAAAGGCGTAAAGCTGATAAAGATGCCGCTGCTTATCGGTACTGACCTCGATTTGGTGAAAATCCAGATGGAAACTTTAGGATTAAAAGTAGGAAAAATCTCTCGGTACTACAACCAAGAAATAAATAAAAATGTGGTAATCTCCACCGTACCTGGGGCAGGCGAAGATGTAGCTATGGGCGGAATAGTAAATTTGGATGTGAGCCTAGGCAACCTTAAAAATAGCAAAAATAATATAACTACTCCAAATAACTCTTTTTCTCCAGGAAATTCTGAAGATGAAGAGATTGACTATGAAGATCTTTTCGAATAGCTTAAAAAGAGCTAGAAATGTCCAAGCCAAACTAAAAAAAGGACAATGGGCTTTAGTCCAACAAAAGGCTAATCTTCGCTACTTAGATTTTGCCAAAGCCGATTTTTTGTTGCTATCTCCCGAAGAATGTTTCTACTTCACCAAAAGCAAAAGCGAATCTGAAAAACTTTGGCTTGGTGAAAAAACTCTCGTGTATGAGCAAGGCACTTCTCAAGAAAGCAAAAATATTTTACCTTTTCTAAAGAAGCTCAATTTTGATTTGCTTTACACCGACTTGAATATATTTCCAACTCCTAACTCTAGCGACTACCTTCACCACGAGATATGTTCTTTGTCCACCGAATACCCAGCTGAAAAGCTCTCAGACCTTACTCCTTTGATAGCACCTTTGCGAATGATAAAAGATGCTCAAGAATTAGACAACATAAAAAGAGCTAACTCTTTGACCAAAAAGGCGATTGACCACTTGCAACATTTTTTGATTTCTGGAGTGAGCGAGTACGAACTAAAAGCTGAATTTGACTATTTTTTGGCTAAAAAGGGAGTTCTGGAGCAAGCTTTCACCCCCATCATCGCTTGTGATAGTAGCTCTTGCGTCTTACACAAACAAGGATACAAGGGAAAGCTACAAAACAATGTGCTGTTTGATTTGGGTGCAAAATACAAAAACTACTGTGCCGATATTTCCCGCTCATATTTTTTACAACCATCTTTGCTACAAGAAAAAGCTTTACTCATGGTGCATAAAGCCCAAACCGAAGTGATAGCACAAGCAAAACCAGGTATGTCCTTACAAAATTTAAACGGAATCTGCCAAGAAATTTTAAGCGATGGACTTTTAGAGCTAGGAATTATTACTAAAAAATCTCAGCTGAGAGATTTCTTTATGCATAGTGTTTCCCATCATCTGGGACTAGAAACCCACGATTTGAGCCTAAATAATCTGCCTTTGCAAAAAAATATGGTTATCACCGTCGAGCCGGGTCTCTACTTCTGGCACGAAGGCTTTGGCATCAGGATAGAAGACGACATCATCATCACCAAATCTGGTGCTGAGCTAATCTGACGCATCTAAAAGCGAGAGCACCTCTACGGTTTTCGCCAAATCTTGTTGCACACCAATCACCACCTTTAACTCAAACCCCTGCACTAAATCAAACTCCACTTGATAGCTTGATTTCATTAGCTTCTCCAGCTTTTTCTGCTCAGGAACTTTAGCAAAAGTGAAAACTGCCCGCTTTTTCCGATGCTTTATTTTACTGATCATCAACTTCTTAGCCAAGACCGTGATCGTATAGTAAGCGATGACAGCAAGAGTGTTCGCCCCCAAAGCACCAAAGCGGTTTTGTAGCTCCAGTGCCAACTGCTCAAACTGCTTCTTGCTGTTGAACTTCAACATCCGAGAGTAAATCTGCAAGCGAAGCTCAGCATCCGCAACATACTCTGCGGGTATATAAAATTCACCCTCCAGCTCGACAGCAACCTCACTAGGCTTAAAGCGTTTGCCCTCACCAATGTTGGCTATGGCATCACTGAGTAGATTGTTGTAGTAGTTAAAGCCAATCTGAGCGATGTTGCCCGATTGCCCCGTACCCACCATAGATCCCACACCTCTGACTTGCATATCCAGCATCGCCACTTTGTAGCCACTACTACCGGGTGCAGACAGCGATTGCAACCTGTTCTTCTGCTCTCTGGTGGCACCTTTGGGCAATAGATAGTAGCAATAAGCCCTTTGGTCACTTCTGCCCACTCTGCCTTTTAGCTGATAAAGGCTCGACAATCCAAAAAGGTCGGCACGATTGACGATAATAGTGTTAGCATTAGCTATGTCAATTCCATTTTCAATGATGCTCGTACAGACCAAAACGGAAAATTTGTTGTGATAAAATTCTAAGATTATTTTCTCCAGCTCTGTCTCTTTCATCTGTCCGTGAGCCACTTTCATACTGACTTTGGGCAAAAGTGTCTGTAATTTTTCCAGCTCTTTTTGGATGCTTTCTACCCGATTATGCACAAAAAATAGTTGTCCACCTCGCGATATCTCTTTTTGAATTGCGTTTCGGAGTAAGCTCTTTTGGTAATAACTGACCACAGAATTCACCGGTACACGCTCCTTAGGGCTAGAGAGAATCAAACTGATGTCCTTCACCCCACTCAGAGCCATATTCAGCGTGCGTGGGATAGGTGTAGCCGACATATAGAGTGTGTCTATCTCTAGCTTGAGCTTACGCAGTTTCTCCTTGGCTCGCACCCCGAAACGGTGCTCTTCGTCTATCACCAGCAGTCCCAACTTCGCAAAAGATATGTCCGCCGATAATAGGCGGTGTGTGCCTATGATGATGTCTACTTCTCCCTTAGCCAAATCTGAGACGACTTTCTTTTGTTCCGCTTTTGTCACGAATCTGCTGAGCATCTTGATCCTTACTGGATACATAGCTAGCCTTTGCGAAAATACAGTGAAAAGCTGTTCGCAAAGCAAAGTTGTCGGTGAAAGCACAGCCACCTGATAAGAGGAACAGACAGCTTTGAAAGCCGCTCTGACTGCCACCTCTGTCTTACCAAAGCCCACATCTCCACACAAAAGTCGCTCCATCGGTCTTGGCGACTCCATATCTTTTTTGATTTGCTCTATCGCCGCCTGCTGGTCTCTAGTCGGTTCATAAAGAAATTCCGCTTCCATACTCTCTTGCAAATCATTGTCGGGCAAAAAGGATATTCCCTCGGTTTTCGCCCTTTTGGCATAGAAATCAACCAAATCCTTAGCTATTACTTCTATCCGCTTCTTTACTTTAGCTTTTGTATTCTTCCATTTCTTTGAGCCTATCTTATCTTGCTTTACTTCTACGCCCTCAGCAGCTACAAATTTTGAAACTTTGTCTAGAGAATAAGATGGCAAGAAAATAGCGTCTCCGCCTTGATAATACAAAACCAAACACTCAATCTTCTTCCCATCGATTAGCGTTGTTTGCAATCCTCCATAGACTCCTATCCCATAGTCGGAATGCACCAAATACTCTCCCTGCACGAGAAATTGCGGTTTTTCCACCACCTTTCTTCCCTTGCTGAGAGTCTGCACAGCGTTGTAACGGTTGAAAATCTGATGATCGGTAAACACGCTCAAGCTCACATCTTCCAGACTAAACCCGCAAGAAAACACACCCTGCTGATAAGATATTTCTGGGAAATCGGACAAAATCTTTTTCAGCCTTTTGGTCTGAGCCTTATTGTCCGTCTGGATTACCACGCTACGACCCAAATCTAAAGCTGTTTGTAACTCAAACTTAAGAAGTTTCATATTGCCCTGCAGATTCACACCCACCTGCAAATCTGAAGGTAAAAAACTTTTCTGTTGATGATGAAGCGTGCTAAAAACAAAAGCGGAATTTGTAATATTTTTCGCTTTTGAGCTACTGAGGAAAATCTCTTCTGGCTCGACCAAAACCTCTTGAGCTTCTTGGCTCGATTGCTTGGCTTCACTCAGCAGATTTTCTGAAATTACAGATAAATCTAAATCATCTAAAAACAAAAGAAAGCTACTGTTTTCCACAATCGCTTTACTGGGAAATATCGCCGCTAGGTCGTTCTCTATACCTTGATAGTAACCAAATTCCTTAACCTTTTCGGCTATTTTTGGGTGCTGTGGCAGTGCAGAAAATAAAGAAAACTCTCGGGCTGGCAACACTTTAATCTGTTGAACTTCTGAGGAGGTAAGCTGAGTTTGCAAATCAAAAAAACGAATCTTGTCTATCTGCTCGTATTCATACTCTAGTCGCACACCTTTCTGACTGCCGGGGATACAAATATCAAAAATCTCTCCCCTCTGGGCAAACTCACCGCTATCATAGGCTTGATAACATTTGCAGTAACCCAAACCAATCAGTTTATTACCCAGCTCCTCTGGTGACAACTTCTGACCACTCTCCAGCACAAAAGAAGGAAAATTACTGATAACCGGCAGACGACGAAGTGCCGCAGGAGCGGAAAGACAATACACACCCGAACGCTTCGAGTGCAGATGCTCCAGCACCACTATCCTTTGCTCCAACACACCCAGAGAAGAAGACCTACCTTCGTAAGGCAAAAGGTCAAAATCAGGCAGATAAAAAGCAAAGTTTTCTTGAAGCAAGTTAATATCTATAACGATTTTTTTAATCTTTTGCAAATCAGAACAGACAAAGACCACCTTCTTGTTTCGCTTTGCCAAAAAGTATAGACGCAAAGCAATATCAAGAGAGCTGTTCGTCCCAAAAATAGTTTCTTTGGGTAAATCCAAAAAATCTTGAACTAAAGAAGATTCAACAATTTTATTTAACAGTTTTTTCATAATTTCTCTTTACAGCAGATTATCCACTTATCCTAGTGTCAATAGATTTGAATCATTAAAAATAGAAGAGATAAAATTGCAAAAAATAACTCTGCTCATTTGTTGCTGGCTAACAGTGTCCATCCTCTATAGCTCTGCTTTCGACCATCTACAAACCTTCGTAGATTTCGGCGTACGCACACCAAACTCTAAAGGAATAAAAAAAGCTCGGCACTATATAGTGCAAGAGCTAAGCAGTCTAAAAAATTGCAAAATAGAAAAAGACAGCTTCTTTGCTTTGCTAGACAATAAACTCCAACTTGGGGTAAATATCGTAGCAAAATTAAACCCAGAAAAACAAAAAAGGGTGCTACTCTGCACACACTACGACACCAGAATTTGTGCAGAAAAAGATACCGAAAATCCAAAAATGCCCGTACCTGGAGCCAACGATGGAGCCAGTGGAGCGGCTGCTCTACTAACACTTGCACATCTTCTTGCTGATAGCAAAACACCACTCGGCATAGATTTCGTCTTTTTCGATCTGGAAGATCAAGGCGATAGTAATTCCAGCAAAGGATGGATTTTGGGATCTAAAAACTACGCCAAGAAAATCACTAAAGAAAAATACGGACTCGTGATATTGCTCGACATGATAGCTGGGAAAGAACAAAAGTTTTGTCAGGAAAGATTTGCTCAGCTTTCTTTCCCTCGAGTAAACGAAAAATTTTGGAAAGTTGCTGGCTTTAGTCTAAAGAAAGGTAAATATATCTACGACGACCATTTGCCGTTTCTCTGGCTCGGCATCCCCACTATCGCCGTCATCGGCTGGCCTTTCCCCCAGCACCACACCACTCAAGACACCCCAGAACATTGTAGTACAGAAACTTTAGACAAAGTCATAGACGCCACTTTTCGGTTCGTCAAACTTTATTTAGGCGATCAGCACAACTCCAAATAGTTGATCTCTTTTTTCTCCAAAACTTTTTTAAGCTTTTCTAGTTGAGCATTTTGCTCAGAAATAGAGAGATTAAACTCTGCTAACTTTTTTTTATTTTGATAAATTTTCTTATCTGTCAAAAGCTGATAATCTCTTTCTAGCTTCTCTACTAAAAATCCCAGATCAGCCTCCAAATCAACTATCTCTTTTTCCAATATTTGCAATTTGTGAGGGTTTACTCTCTTGGTGCTTTTCTTGACAGCAGACGAAACTTTTTTCTTGGAATTTTTCCTATATTCAAACTCGCTATAATCACAATCTAGACGCTCGTTGATACTTCCATTTTCAAAAATCCAAAACTTAGAAGCTAACTTTTCCAAAAAATATTTATCGTGACAAACAAAAAGCAAACTTCCTTGGTAATCCAAAAGAGCTTTCTCCAAAGCCAAAATAGTTTTCAAATCTAGATGGTTTGTCGGCTCGTCCAAAATCAGCAGATTAGGATTTTGCAAAATCAACCGAGATAAATAAAGCCTTGATTTTTCTCCTCCACTTAGCAAAGCCACTTTCCGCTCTACAATCTCCCCCGTAAAGCCATAAGACGCTAAGTAAGACAATGGTTTCCCAATGGGCTCACCTGCCATAAGTGACCAAACCGCTTGCAACACAGTTTGCTGATCATCCAGCAAGAAATGATTCTGATCAAAATAGCCAATATTTAGCCGACTTCCGTGTTTCACGGTGCCGCCCATAGGCAATGAAATCCCACAAATAGTTGATAAAAAAGTCGATTTGCCACAACCATTTTTACCGATGAGGGCAACTTTATCTCCATAAGACAAAAGCAAATCTATCTTCTTCGCCAGCACCTTGTCTGCATATCCTACAGATAAGTCTTTGCATTCCAGCACTTTTTGCCCAGTTCGCTCCGACTTACCAAAATTTATGCGAAACTCCTTTTCTTGAGTAGGCGCAGACAATACTTCCATCTTCTCCAAAGATCGCAAACGAGAAGCAGCTTGTTTAGTCTTTTGCCCTGCCATATTACGAGCTATGAAATCTTTAGTCTTATCAATATGCTTTTTTTGCTGCGAAAACTCTTTTCCCTGTTTTTGGCAAAGAGCTATGAACTCTTTTTGAAAGTGGGCAAAATTACCGTGATAGACAGTAAGTTTCTTTTGGTGAAGATGCAGTAACTTAGAAGTTACTTTGTCTAAAAAGCTCCTATTATGAGAAATCACTAAATAAGGTTTTTTTAAGGTTAGGAGGTACTTTTCCAGCCACGCTATCATCATAAAATCTAAGTGATTCGTTGGCTCGTCTAATAGAAGTAAATCGAACTTTGATAATAGCACCTTAGCTAACTGCAAACGAGCTACTTGCCCTCCACTGAGGTTGCTCAATAGCTTATCCCAACTATCAGGGAAAAAATTTAAATGGGTCAAAACAGATTTTATCTCCGATTGCACAGAGTAGCCACCCATCTGAGTAAACTTTTCCCGCAGATCTGTCAATCTATGCAAAACGCTCTGGGAACTCGTAGCTTCTAAATTTTGAGATAATTTCTGGATATCTTTGTCTAAAGCAAAAACATCTTTTCGTGCCTCACAAACAAAATCCCACACCGTTTTTTGGAAATAATCAGATAAACTTTGCTCCAAGTGAGCTATTTTAAGACCTTTTTTTTTGCTGACTTCACCACCCAAAAGAGCATCTTCTTGCAAGAGAGCCGAAAAGAAAGAAGATTTACCGCAACCGTTGTCACCGATTACCCCAATCTTATCTCCGGTACTCACCATAAAAGATATCCCTGTAAAAAGCTCTTTCCCTGGATAACCAACTTTTAAGTTGCTGGCAGACAGTAACATCTTATTTTTTAACTTGGATCTCTCTGACCTTTTCCAAATCCAGTTCCAAAGGTTTTTGCTCTTTTTTGGCTCCCTGTAAATGTACCTTTTGCTTAGAGATATCGTTGAAATTGACAAAATAAAGTTCACCCTTGTACCTCAGCTTTGAGCCAATCTTAGGATAATCTTGATAAGTCTCTTTTTCATAATCCAAACAGCAGAGTAACCTTCCACAAGGTCCCGATATTTGCGACAAGTTCCCAGAAAGGTTTTGCTGTTTGACCATTTTTACAGAGATCGGCTGAAACTTTTGCAGATGTTTGTGGCAACAATACGGTCGTCCACAAGATCCAACACCTCCCATATTTTTGGTTCTATCGCGAGAAGAAATCTGGATAAACTCAATCCTTTTGCCAAAAATAGTAGCTAGTTCTTTGGCAAACTCTCGGAAATCTACTCTACCCTCGGATGTGAACAAAAAAAGCAATTTTTTACCATCGAACTGTTGCACCCCATAAAAAAGGTTCATCTCGATAGAATGATTGGTAATCGTCTTGTTGTAAATCTCTTCTGCTTTTTTCTCCTCTTCTTTTAGCGAATGCAATTTCGCTATATCTTTACCACTAGCTACTCGCAATATTTTCTTGTACTCCTCAGCAACTTTTGCCTCTTCGCCAAGAACTACTACCGTAGCAATATCATACCCATACTCCAAGTTCACTATCACCCTTTGCAATGGAGAGATAGCAAAATCAGGGTCATGATACAGTTGCTCTCTTCCTGTTCTAAATTTAACTCTAACTGACATAATTATTTAACTCTTTATTAAAAATTTCTTTGATTATTTTTTCTTCTTCTGGGGAAATGTTCAATCCTCTTCGTGCTTTTATCACTTGTAATGTCTGTAAAAACTTAGGTAACTCGTAAAGTTGCTCATTAAGGACTTTACCAAACCTAAAATTGCCCACTTTGCCATCTATTATTTCCGCTCCATAGAGCGAGCAACCCACACCAATGTAAGCTCCTGTGTTAATAAGAGATCCAATGCCCAACCTTGTGTAATCTCCTATCACGCAACCCAAAAATTGCCGACCAGTGTCTATTTTCTCGTCACCATCTGAAAAACTTTTCACCGCAGAGTAGTTGTTTTTGAGATCTGAGCAAGTAGTTCCTGCTCCCAAATTTACCCAAGAACCGATGTAACTCTCGCCTATAAAACCATAGTGCTGCTTGTTAGAAAAATCGTCAATTATGGCTCCATCCACCTCTCCACCAACTTTGCAGACCCTGCCTATACTTGTTCCGTTCTTAAGGTGTGCAAAAGGTTTAATCGTAGAGCCACTACCCACAAAACACGGTCCTTGTATAAAGGCATTACTGCCTATTTGTACCCCATCTTCGAGCACTATAGCTCCGTCTCTTGCATCCAGTATCGCTCCCACATCCAGTTGTACATCTCGTCCAAGCCGTACGCTATAAGGGTTAAGCAAAGTTGTAAACTGAGATGGCACACTAAAGCCATCCTTGTCGCTGTAAAATTCTTTAAAATCTTCGTCGATTTGTTTGCCGTTGTCTGCCACCAGCTCCCACCAGTGTCTATAGAGAGCTTCCTTACAAATTTGTGGCTTCCCTGACAATTTCTGCTCTGAAAAAATAAAACTCTTAGCTACTTTTAGATGAAAAGCCACAACCCGCTGACTATCCTCTTCAAGTAACATCACTCCTATTGGCAAAGTTTGAACCTTTTCCAGCAACTCTTTGTTTGGCAACAAAGCTGCATTTACACACAACCATTGCCCACTAGACAGTTGTAACCTATCTACAGGCACAGAGCAAAAACCTTCTTCACTATCAGCAAAAGCTCTCCCGATTCTTTGCGCTTGAGTGAAACATCCCTTACGCAAAGTTCCTACGGCTCTTACACTAGAAAAAGGAGCTAAAGCAGAGGTAGATTCGCTGTCGTCAAAAATAACTAGTCTAGGTTTCATAAACTAAAACTTTTTTGTTTTTTTCTCTCCAAACTTTATGTTCTTGCAATATTTCCATCTTAAATAAAGTCTTCTTATCTTCGTCGCGGAATGTCAAGATGTCCATCCAATGCATTCTGGCATCTTTGCCTTTGAAAGATTTTTGAGGAAACTCTACCAGAATTTCACCATCTTTTCGCAGGATAGAAACCTCATTTAAATACACCCCTTCACACAATTCTATGATGGCTCTGGAATCCACTACTCCACGGGACACATCTTTAAATACTATTTTCATATTACCTCTAATTTTTCTATCTTGTGCTTTTGAGGCACAAAAGTTTCTATATTTAGCTTATTTAATAACTTTTGCAAAATATCTAGTGCCACTCTCTCACTCCAGTAATGTCCAACATCCAAAAGCGAAACTTGGCTTTCCAAAATCTGGTGATATTTAAAATCGGACGAAACCAAAATGTCCGCCTTACCTTGCAACATCGGAAGCAGCGAACTTCCATTACCACCACACACAGCCACCTCTTGCACATTTTCTTGCAGAGGATATACTTGAGCGTACGGAGCGCCCAACTTCTCCTTACTTCTTCTGGCAAACTCCATAAGCGGTTGCTTCGGCACGCTCCCTAGCAAACCTATCGGCTCATCTGCACTGATCGGACGAAGATCTTTCAGCCCCAGCAATTTAGCTAAAGCGTAGTTGACCCCTTTAGGAGCGATGTCCAAATTGGTATGAGCACAAACGACACCTACCTTATGCTCTGCAAGATTCAAAATAAAATCGTCACAAAAAGAGCTCTGTGGAGTAATGAACAGCGGATGATGAGATAAGATTAAATTCGCTCCTACCTCCAGAGCTAACTTCAGAGCCAGCTCGTCCACATCCATACACACCACCGCCTTGCTAATCTTCTGATCACAGCGACCTAACAAAAGCCCTACATTGTCCCATTGCAGTGCCGATTGCCACGGAGCAAACTTATCTATCTCGCTTAGAATTTTATCTATTCTCATTTGGTGCAAAAAATCTCTTAATCTCTTTTAGTCAATGATTTCCCCTAGCTAAATCGTTTTACCAACAATTGCTAGAGAGGATAAAAGTTTTGCAGCGATTTTGCTGGTAAAATCTTCTCACCTATAGGAATTTCTACCAAGCCATCTACACCATACAGAGCTTGCAGATGACCAGAATTGACAAAATCAGACATCACAATCTTACCTTCTACAATTTTGCACGGGCGGAACTCTTGTCGATCCAAATCTTTTTTACGCACAAACTCTGCCTGCATCGGTAAAAGAAAAGATTTTGCTTGTGGCTCTAAATGCAACATTCGCCTTATCAATCTTGCTACAAAAAGGTTGAAAACTACAAAACTAGACACAGGATTGCCAGGCAAAGCAAAATAAGGTACATCCTGCACGGTGGAAAAAAAAGTCGGTTTTCCAGGTTTGAACTTTATCTTTTTGAACATGAACTTCGCCGACAAACTTTGCAATGCTTTGGGAATGAAATCATAATCCCCCATAGAAGCACCTCCAGAGGAGATGACCAGATCGCAATCTAGCAAAGCACTGGAAATAGCAGCGATAGTGTCTTCCAAAGTGTCTGCCACCACCTTGTACTCCCGAGGCTCGCCTCCTAAAGCTCGCACTTGAGACGCTAACATCGGACTATTGCTATCAAGCTTCTTCCCAGCTTTCAAATCAGACTCTTTGTCTACCAGCTCATCCCCAGTCACCAAAATCCCCACTCTCGGTCTACAATAAACACTCACCTTTTTTTTGCCAGTAGAAGCTAAAATCGCCACATCTTGAGGGGCTAATAGCTTGCTCTTTTGTAAAATTTTCGTCCCTTTTAATAAATACTCACCTTGGTAACAGATGTTGTTTCCGACTTCGCCCGATATCTTCAGCTTGCCGTCTATCACTTTTGCATCCTCCACCATCACTAATTTATCAAACTCTTTGGGGACAACAGCTCCCGTCATAATTTTGATACATTCCCCTTGTGCATATCTCTTGCACAAATTTTCGCCAGCTCTTTGCACAGCCACTACTTTCGGACAAATATCTGTGCCCTTATAAGCGTAACCATCTTTGAGAGCTTTATCAAAAGCGGGATCGTCAAAAGCTGAGAAAACATCTTCAGCTAACACTCTACCCAAAGAATCTCTTAGAGGCACCTCTTCTTTTTGAGCTTCTCTCAGCGGACAGCTATCGATCAAGTTCCAAGCTTTCCTAGTTTCTACAAAGTTCATCTCTTTACTCCAATAAAATTTTTTCTTTAAACCCAACGCAGTAAGTTATCTGAAATTTGCCAAGTAGAAAATAAATCTAAAAAAAGAGTTGACCTATTCTCGATATTTTTATGCAAATACTTCGAGGTTTTTATGGAAATTAAACAAGGCATTCAGATTAAAATAGCTCTCTTAGACCCAGAAAGTAAACCGTTTATGGGAATAGGAATAGTTTGGCTGATGAAAGCGGTAACAATACATAAATCGCTAAAAAAAGCTGCCGAGAGCATGCACCTTTCTTACTCCAAAGCTAACAAAATGGTGCGAAGAGTGGAGTCTGTAACTGGGGAAAAATTCCTAGAATCTCATAAAGGTGGAATAGAGCGAGGTGGCAGTATCATTACCCCTTTTGCCCAAAAATATATCTCCGCTTACGAAAAGATGAGCAAAGATTTGAAAGAAAATTCGCAAAAATATTTTTACCAATTTAAAGAAAAAATAGATGGAATCAACAAAAAATAGATAAAGGAAATAGGATGAAAAAGATCATTATCTTAGCTTTGCTACTCGCAATCTGCAGTTGCAATACAAAAACTCAAAGAATCAAAATCTCCAGTGCTGCTAGCCTAACAGATGTTTTGACGAGTCTTAGCAAAGAGTACACAAAAGAAAACGGTGCTCAATTCCAGCTAAATTTTGCTTCCAGCTCCGTATGTGCCAAGCAAATTGAGAAAGGTTTGCAAGCAGATGTTTTTATCAGTGCCAATCCCAAATGGAGCGAATACCTAATCCAAAAAAAAGTAGTGAAGTCAAAAAACTCTAAAGTATTGCTCCACAACTCTTTGGTGGTCATCGTGCCATCCGACTCCAAACTTATCATCAAAAATTTAAAAGATCTCACGCTCTGCAATAAAATCGCCACGGGAGATGTTTCTCATGTCCCTGCTGGTATTTATGCCAAAAAAACTTTGCAAAATGTAAATCTTTTTGCTGAGTTACAAACGAAAATCACTGGGGCTGTAGATGTGCGAGCCGCGATGAGTATGGTGGAATCTGGCAGTACAGACTGCGGGATCGTTTACAAAACAGACGCTTTAGTAGGCAAAAATATCAAAATAGCTTACGAAATTCCTGCTGAATATACCCCTGAGATAACCTACACCATTTGCTTATTAAACCCCACTGAACAAGATTTTTTTGATTTTTTGACCAGCGAGAAAGCTAAATCTATCTACACTAAATTCGGCTTTACACCCGCCTACTAAAATAGCAAATGACATCCATAGAATTTTTCGCAATAAAGTTTTCGATCTTGGTGGCAAGCTTGGCTACAGTCATAAATCTACCTTTCGTACTGCTAACTGCCCACTTTTTGACTAGATGCAAATTTAAAGGCAAAATGCTTTTCGAGGCAATACTCATCTTCCCTTTAGTACTTCCTCCGCTAGTTACTGGCTATATTTTACTTTTCATCTTTAGTCAAAACTCTCTCATCGGTAGCTTCTTGGGTCGCTTCGGCATCAGCTTCACTTTCAATCTACCAGCCGCTGTGTTGGCTTCGTGCGTCGTAAGCTTCCCTTTAATGCTTCGTCCTGTAAGATTGGCGATGTCTTCCATAGATAAAGGCTACCTAAATATTAGCAGAAGTCTAGGACAAAATAGCTTTCATACTTTCTGCAAAGTTATCTTGCCAATGTCCAAATCAGGCATAATTTCAGGAGCTGTGCTCTGTTTTGCTCGCAGCATCGGAGAGTTCGGAGCTACTATAATGCTGGCAGGCAACATTCCTTACAAAACTACGACGATTTCTATGGCTATCTTCAGCTTTTTCAACTCAGTAGATGGAGAATTTGCCTGCTTCAGGCTGGTAATTATCTCTATTTTAATCTCTCTTGTCGCCCTTTTGATAAGTGAATATTACCAGAAAAAGGGGCTAAAAAATGCTTGAAATTCAAATTAAAAAAAAACTCGCTAACTTCCAGCTTGATTTAGAATTAAAAGTAGGTAGCGAATTTACAGTTTTACTGGGAGAGTCTGGAAACGGCAAATCCTTAACCCTTTCGGCTATCGCTGGATTTTTGCGACCAGATAAAGGGTACATCAAGCTAGACGGAAAATATTTGCATAGCCAAGCACAAAGAATATCTTTACCCCCAGAAAAACGCCACATCGGCTATGTAATGCAAGACTCTTACCTTTTCCCCCATCTGACTGTCAAAAAAAATTTGCTCTTCGGAGTCAAACAACTAGACGAGCATCTGCTGGAGTCTTTGCTAAAACTACTAGACTTGCGTCCACTACTCAACCGTGGCACCTGCAATCTTTCTGGTGGCGAAAAGCAACGAGTGTCCATCGCTAGAGCTTTATTGACCAAACCCAAACTGCTCCTCATGGACGAGCCTATCTCCGCTATCGACCCCAAACAGAAAGATAAAATTTTGATTTACCTAAAGAAAATCCACGCCGCAATCAAAATTCCTATCCTCTATGTTACTCACAGTATCAGTGAAGCCGAATTTTTGGCGGAAAAGATCGCGATTATCAAAAATGGCAAAATTATAAAATGCGATAGCAAAGCAAATATCACCTCATCTGACAACATCTTCAAACTAGGAAAAACTTTTATCAATTTTTTGAAAGGAACTTTTTGTTCCCAAGACCCTCAAAAAGGGTTTAGCGTAGTCGAAGTTGCAAACAAAAAGATTCACATCCCCTATTTACCCGCTAAGATTGGCGAACAAATCTACCTCAGCTTGCCTGCAGACCAGATTTTGCTCAGCAAAAGCAATCTCAAAGATATCGGCTCGATAAATGTTTTTCAAGCAAAAGTAAAGAGGTTTATCCGCAAATCAAAGACAAAGAAAATCTTTCTGCTCGATTGTGGGTTCGATATCGCCGTGGAACTACCTCAAGACGACCTCAACGACATCAGCCACATCAGCATCGGAGACAATGTCAAAATCGTCTTTCGCCGAGAAGCTATAGAAATTTTTTAAGAGCCTTAATTCTTTGCAATACAGGAGGATGAGAGTAACTAACAAAGACGCGCAAAGGCGACGGCGTAAGATTACTCAAGTTTTGAGAAGACAATCTCTTCAAAGCCGAAATAAGAGGCTTTCCTGAACCCATAGTGCCCGCACTGTAAGCGTCCGCCTCATACTCATGTTTCCGAGAAAAATAAGCCGACCAAATATCTAAAATTACAGACAATGGAGTAAAAATAAGTCCAAACAAAATCATTCCCACATAGATGCTGGTGCTACTCACTCCAAAATCGGCATAAAGATTCGCATCTTTCACAAAAAAAGAAAAAAGATAAAGCGTAAATCCAGTACTGATAAAACTAAACACGAGTCCTTGTTTTATATGCCCTTTTACGCAATGCCCCACTTCGTGAGCAAGCACTGCTAATATCTCTTTGACACTCATTTGCTCTATCAATGTATCGTAGAGAGCTATCCTCTTTGTTTTACCCAGACCCGTAAAGTAAGCATTAGCTTTGGTTGATCTTTTGGAGCCGTCGATAGAAAACAACCCCGAAATTTTGAATTTTTGCTTTACCATATAATCTACTATAGCACTTTTCAGCTCTCCATCTGGCAAGGGCGAAAATTTATTGAACAATGGCAAAATTAGTACTGGTGATACAAAAGCCAGAAATAACCCCAGCAAAACTAAGGCAATCCAAGTGTAAAGCCAAGCCCAGTGTCCAAAAGTGGCAAAAAACCAAACTGCCAAAGCAAAAATAGTTCCCATTAGAAGCAAAGAAATTAACAACCCTTTCACCGTGTCCCAAAAGAATATCGCAAAAGTTGTCTTATTAAACCCAAATTTTGCCTCGATGACAAAAGTAGAATAAATGCCAAAAGGCAAATTGAGCAAAGTCAAAACCAGTAAAAGCGAACTCAAATAAACCGCTCCCGCTAAAGGAACTGAAAATCCCCAAGATTTGACCCAAACATCCAAAAAAGAGAACCCACCACAGCCAACAAACAAAAAAGTAACCAGCAAGCTAAAGCTCTTTTCCCATAATGTAAATTTAGTTGCCGCTCTAGAGTACGCTTGACTCTTGGCATATTTTTGCTGATCAAAAACATCGGAAAACTCTTCGGGCATAGGATTTGCCAAACACTTAAAAGTGGAAATATCACAAACTAAATCTAAAACATAATTAGCCAGCAAAAGAGCCAAAATCAAATATAGATACATCCTAACCTCTCAGCTGCTCTTTGAGTAGCTTATTGGCAACACTAGGGTTTATCTGCCCTTTAGAAAGTTTCATCAGTTTTCCTACGAAAAATCCAAACAATTTCTCCTTCCCAGAGCGATACTCTGCCAACTGATCAGGGTTTGCTTGTAGCACCTTAGCTATCAGATTTAGAATAGCTTTATCATCCGAAATCTGCACGAGTCCCAAATCCTCTACCACCTTTTGTGGACTTCGCGGATTAGCTATGAGTTCAGCAAAAACTTTTTTCGCCATCTTGGAGCTAAGCTCTCCATCAGCGACCAACTTCGCCAAATCGCCCATCATCTGTGCGGAAATAGGACAATCTTGAATACTCATCTCCTCTTTGTTCAGATAAGCCAAAAGCTCAGACTGAATTAGATTGGAAACTAACTTGGCATCACCAAAAGTGCAAGCTTGTTCATAATAGTCAGCGATATGCTCTGTACCCGCCAAGACGATAGCGTCTTGATTGGTTATTTTGTACTGCTGGACAAATCTTTTTCTTTTAATATCGGGAAGCTCCACCAAATGGCTTTTCAAAAATTCGATATGTTCTGCACTAACTTTTATCAAAGGTATATCTGGCTCATCAAAATAACGATAGTCACTACTCCCCTCTTTTATACGCATAGTACTCAACTCCAAGGTAATAGGATTAAATGTTTTGGTTGCCTGCCATATTTTTTCGCCTTTTGCCAAAGCTTGCTTTTGAATATTGATTTCGATTTCAATAGCTTTTTGCACATTTTTGAAAGAGTTAAGATTTTTTATCTCAACTCTCGTTCCCAAAACATCCGTATCGCTTATGGAAATATTCACATCACAACGCAAAGAGCCTTGGGACATATTGCCATCGGAGATTTTCAGATAAGTGAGAATCTGTTTTACCTTTTGCAAGTAATTGTAGGCTTCCTCTCCTGAATGCATATCTGGACAAGAGACTATCTCCAGCAAAGGGACACCCGCTCTGTTGAAATCAATAAAACTCCTCTCCTCAGGCACATAGGAAGCATCGTGCATACTCTTGGCTGTGTCTTCCTCCATATGGACTCTCTCTATTCCGATGACACTGCCATTGTCCAAAGTCAAAGAGCCTTCATAGCAGATAGGTTTATCACTCTGGGAAATTTGGTAACCTTTGGCGAGATCTGGATAAAAATAGTTCTTCCTAGCAAACTGAATCGTCTGTCTTATCTTACAGCCCAAGCTAAGCCCTAAAATAATGGCGTTATCCACAAGCTTCTTGTTTACCCTTGGTAACGCTCCCGGCATACCCAAGCAAACGGGGCAAGTATTAGAGTTGGGCTGACGACCAAACTCCGTGGAACATCCGCAAAAAGCTTTGCTTTTGGTCAATAATTGAGTATGAATCTCTAATCCTATCGTCGTTTTCACTATTTATAAATCCTTTTTCTCTAGAAATACCATTTCACGCCAGCATAAACTTGCTGACCCCTTTCGGGATAGGCAGACAACTTATTTAGTTTTTTATCCAATAAATTTAAAAATCTCAAATTGAAACTAAGAGCATCGCTGAAAACCCAATTCTGCTCCAAGCTAAGATCTAGCTTATCTTCCACCTCTAGACCAGCGTCATCCTTTATCAGCTGATTGGCAAAAAAGCTAAGCTCGGTGGTTACCATCTTGAAGCGAGTGTGAGACAGCGTAACTTTGCCCACCGCTCCTGGTTCATAAGGAATATAGTCTTTTTCTTGATTTACGACCATATCCCGATAATAAGAGACAGATAATCCGTACCCGCTGTGTTCAAAATTAGCCTCAGCTCCTGTCTTATTGAGCAAAAAATCTTTCTCATGAGCCAAATAGTTTTCTTCGTCCTCTACTTTGCTGTAATAGATATGGTTCATCTTATAACTTGCGTTATTAAAAATCGTAAAGTACCGCTTATATCCGCATTTAAGAGTAAAATCAAGAGGAACAAGCTCTTGGGAAAGTTCATAATCAAGGCTCTGAGCGTAGTTTTCACTTAATAGATCAAAATGTGTTTTTTGGGAAATTTCTGGGGTATTCTCTATATGGATAAATATTTTGTTCGGCAAAAAGTAAAGCCCCAAAAATCCAATCGAGGGCATAATTCTATCTCTGGAGAAACCTGCCCAAAAATCGAAAGTGTAAAATCCCCACTTGTTAATATTTTTTCGTGCCTTCAGCTCAGCATTAAAAGCGTCGGAATAATGAAAAAAATCACCCGTAAGCAAAATATCTTGGATTTGAGCTTTGGTCGAGATGCCAAAATTGGAGTAACTTTTAGTTTGAGTCTGATCAAGATAATCTTGTTGTAAATTTTCGGCAGAAAAAAAGAGACTCAGCTCTTGCAATAAACTATCAGAAAGAGACAAATCCCAAGAAAATCCACCTTTGGTCACTTTCGTTTTGAGAGAATCTGCATTAGCATCAAGCTCTGCAAAACTAAAGTCTATACCCGCTCTGCCAAAATCTGGACTCCAAAGAAACGACTGCATACAGCTATACCAATCTTCGTCGTACCAAAAATTTTTGCTTTCCACTTCAAAATCGAGAAGTCCGTTTTGCAAGTTATGGTAAACGGCTTTCAGCTGTGCCTGATGTCCATAGCCGAACCAAAAATCTAAAAACCCCACACGCTGTGTACTTTTGGTACTGTCTTTTTTACCACCAAACTCCAGATCTTGCAACTCCTCACCAAAATCAAAATCACCCTCTATTTGCCAATGTTTAGACAGATCATCATCGAAGTAGAAGTTGTCTTTCTCTTGCAACTCGTCCTTACCCTCGATGGTCACGGAAGGTAAATCTAACTCTTCGCTAGCAACTCCAAAAGCCAAGCAAGGCAGAAGCAATAAAAAGCAGAAGAGATTCTTTTTCCTACGCAAGCTACTTACCCACAAAGCGAGCAAATCACTTTTTATGCTTATGCAAATACCCTTCAACCAAGATAGGACTAGCCACAAAGATGGAAGAGTAAGTTCCGATAACCACGCCTATCAAAAGGGCGAAAGAGAAATCGTGAATCACCGTACCACCAAAAAGGTACAAAAACAAAACAACGACAAAAGTGGTAAACGAAGTGATAACAGTACGACTCAAAGTTTCATTGATACTGAAGTTTACAATTTCAGGAAAAATCATTCTGCTGTTTTTAGAGGAATCTTCTCTAATTCTGGCAAAAACCACAATCGTGTCGTTGAGAGAATAACCAACAAGGGTAAGCAGAGCAGCCACTATGGGCAAGCTGAACTCTAGATTCAAGACAGAAAAGACACCCACCGTAATCAAAACATCGTGAGCCAAAGCCACTACTGCCGCAAAGCCGTAAGTAAACTTCTTGAACCTCCACCAGATATAAAGAATAATTCCGAAAAGAGCATAAAAAATAGCTTTAAGTGCTTTGCCTTTCAGTTCTTGTCCTATTTGAGGACCTACGGTTTGCGAGCTTCTTACTAAATCTTCACTTTTTGTATAGTCAGGTAATTTCTCCTTCAATATAGCCACAATCTCACTTTCCACTAGGGGAATATCTTCACCCGTAGGAATTTGTGAGGAAAGCAAGAAGATATCTTTATCTCCTTGTACCGTTAGCTTTTGCAAACGCACATTGTCATAATTGCTACCATCGAAAACTTTTCTTACTTGTTGTAAAGTTACCGACTTTTCGTTTTGACTACCAAGGTTTAACTCCATAGCCACACCACCAGTAAAATCTATCCCATAGTCAGGTCCACCCTTGACTAGCAAAGATATTCCACTACCGACAATCAGCAAAGCTGAGAAGAAGAACATAACTCTTCTTTTACTAACAAAATCAATTTTAGAGTTTTTGAACAATCTCATTTTTAACTTCCTTAATTTTAACTCTAGATACTCAGGCGTTTTAACGCTTTATCTTTAACAATCTTCTCAAAAAAGAGCTTCACCAAGATAAGAGTAGAAAACAGCGAACCAACTATACCAATAGACAAAGTAACTGCAAATCCACGAATAGGTCCGCTTCCAAATTTGTACAACACAGCCGCTGTGATCAGCGTGGTAACATTGGCGTCCATTATAATCCAAAAAGCTTTTTGAAAACCAGAAGAGATTGCCGAAGAGACAGGTCTTTCCGAATCTAGCTCCTCTCTAATCCTCTCGAAGATAAGTACACAACCATCTACCGCCATACCGATCGTGAGTACTATTCCTGCTATTCCCGGCATTGTCAAAGTTGCCGAGAACATCGTCAAAGCCATCAAGATGAACAAAATATTAGCTACGACAGCTAATATCGCCAATATCCCTGACAACTTGTAGTAAAAAATCATAAATAACAAGATAGCTGCCAATCCCAAAACTCCTGCCAAAAATCCAGCTCTAATGCTGTCCGCTCCCAAGGTAGGACCTACAGAACGACGCTCCAAGATTGTAACAGGTGCAGGCAGATTACCAGCTCGCAAGACGATTACCAAGTTTTGCACCTCTTCCAGACTCATACTACCCGTGATACTAGCTTTACCGTCGGCGATACGAGAATTGATAGTCGGAGCCATATACACTACACCATCCAACACTATAGCTAGCCTCTTGTGAAGATTGTCAGCGGTAATATTGGCAAACTTCTTCGCTCCGTCAGAATCAAACTCCAAAGATACATAAGGCTCGTTCGTTTGAATACCCCCCACATTTTGCCCTACTCTAACATCAGCAGATTTTAGGTATTTCCCCGATAGTTGCACCTTCGTCTCCAAAAAGAATACTGGAGTATAAACCGCTACATCGTTTTGGTCTAAGATCACTTTCCCCAAGTTGAAACTATATTCACTAGGCAATAAAGCCGCCACCTTCTTATGGGACAAAACTTTCTTTAACAACTCCAAATTTTTTTGAACTACCACAAGGCTATTTGCACCTTGATAGTTGACCAATGCAGAAAAAAGTTTACTGTACTTACTGTCCGTGCTCTCTTCTTGCTCATCATCTAATACCGACTCAGCCAAATTCCCGTTCTCACCCACCAGTTTATCGGTTAGATATTTAAAATCTTTGCTATTCGCTTGCAAATAGTTGTCTATCTTCGTGATAACATTCCCAAGCTCTTCCCCGCTTCCTAGCAGTTGGAACTCCAGAAGTGCTGTTTTACCAATAAGATTCTCCGCTCTCTGGAAATCTTTAACCCCTGGCAAACTCACAGCTATTCTATTACTTCCCACTCTCTGTATGATAGGCTCGCTTACTCCAAACTCGTCTACCCTGTTGCGGATAATCTCCAAAGATGTTTCCACCACTTGGTTTTCTTGTTCTTTGGAAATTTCAGCATTTTCGCTATCCACACCTAAAACTATCCTCATTCCTCCCTGCAAATCCAAGCCCAGATTAAGCTTTTTGGAAGTAAAACCTTTACCAGAAACATTTGGAAAAAGCACCGGCACCAAATAGTAAACGATAGCCAAAAATACTATCGTAACCACCGTAAATCTGAATTTACCTTTTTTCATCTAAAATATTCTCCTTAAAAAACGATGTAATACTTTATCAGTCAGAGCTTTCTCTCTAACTCATTTATCTTCTTGGAAATTCTGTTAACCTTAAATTCAATAGCATTCAGTATCCAAAACTGAAAATGACTAACCTTAGTCTGCAAATGCATCATCCAAATTAGCTTTATTGAAACCAAAAAAAGTCCTATCTCCACTGTAAGAACGCCCGACCAATTTTCGTAAATGAAAAGGTTTTTGTATAAATCTAACAAAAAAAGAATAATAACCGTAGCAACAAAAACACTCATAACTACTTTGGACACATTACCAGTCTTGCCACCGATCTGACCCAACATATTGCGAAGCTTCTCTTTCTCGTTTTTGTATGAGGCTAGCTCTTCCCGTAGTTGGTCAAACACTTGGTTGATGCAATTTTCTTCCTTCGTCATCCTTTTTGCACAGCATCCAAACGAGCAATAGCTCTTCTCAGTGCGTATTCAGCTCTACGAACATCAAGCTCAACGCTGTTACTGTCAAAATGTTTCTGAGCTCTATTTTTGGCACGAGTAGCACGATCTTTATCAATATCTACGCTACATTCCAAGATATCACAAGCTATTCTCATCTTCTCTGAATCTATAAAAACAAAACCGTCGTGAATAGCAAACACCCGAGGTTTTTCCGTTTGTTTTTTGTACAAACGCAACATGCCAGGACGCAACTTAGTGATGAAAGGAGTGTGCTGGGAAAGTACGCCAAAATCTCCTTCAACCCCAGGAGCTACTATGTACTCAAATTCTTCATGCAAATATTCTCCACAAGGTTGCACTATAGTAAGGTCTATCATTTATTTAATTCCTTAGCTTTTTTTCTCGCCTCTTGGATATCACCCACCATCAAAAAAGCTTGCTCGGGCATATCGTCACACTCTCCATCTAAAATAGCTTTGAAAGAAGAAACAGTGTCTTTCAGTGGCACATATCTGCCAGGTGTATTGGTAAATTCCTCGGCAACAAAGAAAGGTTGTGAAAAGAAACGCTCTAGTTTGCGTGCTCTATTTACGGTAAGTTTATCCTCGTCCGAAAGCTCATCCATACCCAATATCGCGATGATATCTTGCAAATCTTTGTATTTTTGAATTACTCTCTGAGTTTCTCTAGCTACAAAATAATGCTCTTCACCAACGATGCGTGGCTCCAAAATTCTACTGGTAGATGCCAGTGGATCTACCGCTGGATATATTCCCAACTCAACAATGGAGCGAGAAAGCTGCGTAGCAGCATCAAGGTGAGTAAAAGTAGTAGCAGGAGCAGGATCGGTAAAGTCATCGGCGGGCACATAAACAGCCTGCACTGAGGTAATAGAGCCATTTTTGGTAGAAGCTATTCTCTCTTGCAACTCTCCCATCTCTGAGGCTAAGTTCGGCTGATAGCCCACAGCTGATGGCATCCTACCCAAAAGAGCAGAAACCTCTGAACCTGCTTGCGTAAAACGGAAGATGTTATCGATAAACAGGAGCACATCTTTTTGTGCTACATCTCTAAAATATTCGGCAATAGTAAGACCCGTAAGAGCCACCCGTTGACGAGCTCCTGGTGGTTCGTTCATCTGCCCGAACACCATTGCGGTGTTCTTGATAACGCCTGACTCTTTCATCTCACGCCAAAGGTCGTTACCCTCTCTAGTCCGCTCACCTACTCCAGCAAACACAGAGAATCCACCGTGTTCTTTGGCTATATTACGGATAAGCTCCTGAATGAGTACGGTTTTACCTACACCAGCTCCTCCGAAAAGACCAATTTTTCCACCTTTGAGGTACGGCTCGATAAGGTCAATAACCTTGATACCTGTCTCCAAAATAGCCTCTTTGGTGTCCAAATCTTTAAATGGTGGTGCATCGCGGTGAATCGGATAGTAATCATCAGCCTTTATCTCTCCACCCTCATCTATGGCGTCCCCGGTTACATTCAATATTCTACTCAAAACGCCTTCACCAACGGGAGTCATAATAGGTCCACCAGTATTTTTCACTGTCATCCCATAGGTCAAGCCGTCTGTCGAATCCATCGCTACCGCTCTTACTTTATTTTCTCCTAGGTGCAATTGTACTTCCAACACCAAGTGCTTTCCTTCATCTAAATCTATAGTAAGAGCGTTGTGAATAGCAGGAACACTACCCTCGTCAAACTCCACATCTATAACCGGTCCGATGATCTGAACAATCTTTCCGTCTGTCATTTGAAACCCTCCAATTCTAAGTTTTAGACAAATTATTTATCTCGAAATATCTTATCAATAGTTTTTTGCGTTTTTTTACAAGTTTTCTAAAACTTCATCAGAAATCTCAAAATTTGCATACACTTTTTGTACATCGTCACAATCTTCCAATTTATCGATTAAGTTTAAAAGTTTCTCGGCAACTTCGTCCGCATTTACAGTATTTTTGGGAATTTTGGTCAGTTCATATTTTACAACATCGAACCCTTCCGCTTTGAGGGCATCAGCCACAGTGTGTAGTTCTTTGAAATCTGTGTAAACCAAAATTTCGCCATCTTCTATTTCTATATCTTCCGCGCCACATTCCAAAGCTTGCAGCATAAACTCCTCTTCTTCCAAGTCACTTTTGACGGTAATCTCCCCTTTGGAATCGAAAACCCAAGCAACAGCACCATTCTCAGCCAAGTTTCCTCCATATTTGGAAAACATATGACGCACATCTGCTACCGTACGGTTACGATTGTCCGTAAGGCATTCTACTATTATCGCCACTCCCGCTTGACCATAGCCTTCGTAAACAATTTCTTCATAATTGACTCCGTTCGTATCGCCTGTGCCTCGCTTGATAGCTTTATCCACATTACTAATGGGCATATTCGCAGCTTTGGCTGTCATCACAGCTGTCCGCAGGCGAGGATTAGAGGTTTCATCTCCACCACCTTGACGAGCAGCAACCGTAATCTCCTTTATCAATTTTGTGAAAAGTTTGGCTCTTTTTTTGTCTGCGGCTCCCTTTTTGTGCTTAATGGAGCTCCATTTATTGTGTCCTGACATAGTTCGTTATTTTTCTCCTTACAATATTTCTCTCGCACTCCGAATCAAACCAAGAAAGGAAGAGCGGCAACTAGCTGTCAAATATTTTCTCCGAAAGAGATGATTTCTAACTTTAAAATGCAGTCTGCCCAAACTCTTTTTTGGAGAATTCAGGCAGATAATTTACTTTCATTACTATTTTATCGGTCTTAACTTTGCTGTGAAGTGTCGCAAAACGGGTGGTTCGTAATCGAACTCAAACCCTTTTAGATTTTTGGCATTATTTGCCACGGCTATCACCGTTTGAGCGATGTATCTCATATGGTTATCAGTGTACACTCTACGCGGTATAGTCAGTCGCATCAACTCCAAATCAGAGCGAAGGTTCTCTCCTGTGAGTGGGTCTCGACCTAGCAAAAAAGAACCAATCTCAACTGCTCTTACTCCGCCTTCCAAATAAACGGCGTTACAGACAGCTTGAGCTGGGAACTGGTCAAAAGGAATGTGCGGGCAAATTTTGGCACAATCCACAAAAACAGCGTGCCCACCTGTAGGATATTGAATCGGCACTCCAGCGTCTTTTAGCAAATCTCCCAAAAATTTCACCTGCCCGACACGAGATCGCAGATAGTCGTAATCGATTCCCTCTTTTAGTCCGATAGCTACAGCTTCCATATCCCTACCGTTAAGCCCACCATAAGTGGGAAATCCTTCCATCGGCACCAAATAAGATCTGCAAGCGTCGTAAAGTTTGCTGTCCTTTTTGATTCCGATAAATCCGCCCATATTCACGATAGCGTCTTTTTTCGCCGAGCAAGTCAAACAATCGCCGTAAGAATACATCTCTTTCACTATCTCAGCAATAGTTTTGTTTTTATATTTAGGGTCTCTTTCTTTGATGAAATAAGCGTTCTCAGCAAATCTCGCCGAATCGAATACGACTGGGACTTTACTCTTCTTTGCGAGTTTACTCACCGCTTTGATGTTATCCATCGACACTGGCTGCCCACCGCTAGAGTTACAAGTGATCGTAATAATAACAGCCGCTATATTTTCTGCACCTTTTTCTACAAAAAGCTTTTCCAACTTCACCAAATCAAAATTCCCTTTCCAGTCATCATAAGTAGCTGTGTCTAGTGCTTTGGGTGTGATAGCGTTAAGTGCCACTCCTCCGCAAATTTCTACATGAGCTTTGGTCGTATCGAAGTGCATATTACTGATGAAGTAGTCGCCTTTTTTCTTGAGAAGTTGTGGGAAAAGCACTTGCTCAGCACCTCTACCCTGATGAGTGGGGATTATGTACTCATAACCAAAAACATCGCGAGCGGACTCTTGCAGATGGTAAAAGTTGCGACTACCAGCATAAGACTCATCGCCAAGCATCATCCCAGCCCATTGTCTATCACTCATAGCTCCCGTGCCACTATCTGTCAGCAAGTCGATAAATACATCTTCCGCCTTCAACGAAAAAGGATTATAACCAGCTTCCACCAGAGCTTTTTCTCTGGCTTTGCGGTCTATTATATGTAATGGTTCTACCATTTTTATTTTAAACGGTTCAGGTATAATTTTCATTTTTTCTCCTAATAAATCTAAAAATATATTTTCAAACAATCGTTCCAACAACCAAAATAAATTTCTTAAAAAACCAAAAAAGCTGAAAAGATCGCTTACACCTTTTGTGTGGAATTTGTTCACACAAAATTAAACCGCACTTAGATATAATCAGGGATAACCCTATATGTCTCCTTTTCATATTTACTAAAATAAAAACTTTTCATAACTTATTTTTGCAAGTAACCTTTTACATAATCTTTTACCGCCTCTTGCAAAGGTGTAAATTTAAAGTCAGGCAACACTTTGGAGAGTTTTTTCATTTGGGCTTTGGTGTAATATTGATAAGACCCCCTGAGCTTTTCGGGCATCGGGAAATACTCAATCTGCTTTTTTTTGCCAGTGGCGATAAATAAAGCTTCCGCTAAGTCGTTCCAAGAATGAGCAAAGCCTGTTCCCAAATTATACAAACCGCCAGCATGTTTAAGCTCCACTAAATCACACACCGCTTTAGCACAATCTTTCACATAAACAAAATCTCTTTTTTGTTCGCCATCTGCATAGTCGGGCTGGTCTGACGCAAAAAGTTGTATCTTACCTGTTTTTTCTATTTGCTGGTAACCTCGATACACCATAGATACCATTGAATCTTTGTGAGCTTCTCTTGGTCCAAAAACATTGAAAAACTTTAGCCCAATAGCTTTTGACCAAAAGTTATTTCTGTCTATCCAAGTATCGAAAAGTTGTTTAGAATAGCCATAACGATTAATGGGACGCAATCGAAAAATATCTTTTTTATCGTCAAAGCCCATAGTGCCATCGCCATAAGTCGCAGCCGAAGATGCATACACAAAAGGCACGCCATGCTCACTGGCTAGGTTGAACATTAATTGTGAGTAGTGCAAATTGTTGTGCATCAAATAGTCCATATTTTCTTCCGTCGTTGCCGAACAAGCTCCCATATGGATTACAGATTTCACCTTGCCAAAATAGTGAAAATCTTTGTTAATCAATTCATAAAACTCTTGCTTGTTAAAGTAATTCTCAAACTTACAGCCCAGCAAATTTTTCCACTTTTGGCTAGTGCCCAGATTGTCCACCACTATAATGTCCGAAAATCCTCTATCGTTTAGCTCTCTGAGGATATTTGCCCCTATAAATCCGGCTCCTCCAGTCAAAATCGTGTACATTTTTTACTACTCCATTTTGTTAGATTAAGTTAACTTTTGTAAAATCTCTTTTTGAATTTTGCCACTTATTTGCAAAGCTTTGTCGTAACAATCTTTGGCTTTACCTTTCCAAAATTTACAAAACTCCTCATCTTTTATGTATTTTATGTTTACCAACACATTAAAATAACAACTCTTCGCCGCTGCCTCTAGACCAATTACAGACACCGCCAAATCGCTAACTAGGTTAGTATTCGTAGTACCAAATAAACCTTGCACTATCTCTAAAGCACGCAAAGATATTTCCAACCCCGAGTATGGTGGTTGTAGTGCTGTTTGCAGAGCTTTCTGTAGCTCTTGGCTTTTCATATCGCCTTTGGGTAAAGCGTAAATATTGCTCACCATCTGAAAAACTTGCTCATCTTTCTCTTTTAGATAAAGAAATTCGTCTGCCAAACATTTCAGTTCTTGCCCAGCTTCTTGGTTAGCCTGCTCGTATTGAAAATATTTTTTTTTGCCCTCTGTAAGGCTCAGCACCATCTGGGCTGCTGCCACACCGATAGCTCCCATTACGCATCCAGCAGATCCACCGCCTGGAGTAGGAGCTTTACTTGCCAACCGAGTAATAAATTCTTTCACTTCAATTTTCCTTTTTTTCTTTCATCATAAATCATCGTATTGATAGTAAACTTTTTTAAAAAGTGATAAACAAAGATTTTCGCGGTTTACCATCGATAGATTTTGATTTGTGTCCCTTACCAGTAGTGTCCGCCACTATAAAGACATCTCCTTGATAAAATTCTCTAATCTCGCCCGACGAGACTTCTATACTAATCGCCCCAGATAGTAGCACGATATATTGCCGTCTAGGAGCTGTATGCCAACTGTAATCGTAGCCTGGACTATTTTCTCTAAACACTAGCGATTTAACCGAAAAATCTTGCGATAACCTGCCGATCAGCCCGTGCTCTGCCAAATCGATTTTCACTTCTTCAAAAAAAGATTCTCCTGCTTGATTGCACGAGACTTGCGTAATTTCCATAAAACCTTTTAAATTAATTATTTATCTTTTTACTTTTCAGATTTTTATGCATAGTTCTACTTTTATACAAAATAACTCCAGCAAAAAATAGTGCCAAAACCATAAAAATCCATTCGTAGTTTATTCTCGAATACAAAGAGTCTGTGTCACTAAGATACAAGTTGTCAACGATTATTTTTTCCTCAAACAATTTAGATTTTTGCAAAATTTCACCATTGGGCAAAACTATGAGCGAATAGCCAGTATTAGCACATCTGTAAATAGTGCGTCTAAGCTCAATGGCTCTAAAAATCGCCATTTCCATATGTTGCACAGCACCTACCGACCTGCCAAACCAAGCGTCGTTGGTGATATTGATCACAAAATCAGCTCTAGAGAGTTTGCGCAAGTGTCTAGGAAAAGCTATCTCGTAGCAAATCACGGGCGAATAGGTATACTTGCCCAAATTGTAAAACTGCGTTTTCTTGCCATGTTCCCAGTTCGCTTGTCCGAGTTTCAAGTTCCACAAGAAAGGGAAAATATCCAAAAACGGAACTCGCTCCCCCAAAGGAACCAAGATATTTTTACTGTATTTTTCGTATATTTTGCCTGAGGTATCTACTTTAGAGCAAGAGTTGGTGTACTCCACCCGCTTGGCAGAAAAACGATAATCCAAAAATCCCAAGAAAATATCGCCTTTTAATTTTTGGCTCATACTAATGATTTTGCTAGCTATATTCTCGTTGTGCAGAGGAAACTCCATAATCGCACTCTCAGGAAGCAATGCCAAATCTACACTATCACCTGCCAGACTATCTATCTGGCGATTATAAATTCTCAGCATTTTAGCGTTGCTATTTATACTGTGCTTTATCTTCAGCGGAATATTGGGCTGCAAGATTGCCACTCTTTCATCGGTGGTCTTTATCTGCACAGACTGATACAAGTATAGTCCCACGAAAGACCAAATCAGCAATAATAAAAACAAAATCCCCAAGTTTTTATATTTTTTCGTCTCAATGTAAGAAAACACACAATAATTAACAAAGATAATCCCCAAAGACAAGATGCTCATCCCACCCAAAGAAACCAACTGGATCAAATAAATATAATCTGCTAAAGAGTAACCCAAAGATATCCAAGGAAAGGCTAACTCCGTGTAGTTCATATAAAGTTCCAAAGATATCCAAAAAGCAAGAAATGAGAGCAAGCGAAGTTTAGGAAATTTTTGCCAACTTTTTTGGATTAAGAAAAATATTAGTACGAAATAAAGAACAAAAAACAAGATAATACCCACATAACCCCAAAAAGTCACATAAGCTATCCAATAAAGGTAAACGCCATTAAAACAAACACTAAAAAGAAAAGAGCCTTTCCAAAGATTGTGCCTATCTAATGAAAGCCAAAAAAACAACGGAACTAACCCCACAAAAACCAAGAATCCTAGCCCAATATCCATCCTAGTCAGAGCCAAAAGCAATCCTGAAACCACAGGAAGCCAAGTCGTTCGATAAGTTTTAGTAAACATCCAGATCCTTCAAATACCCTTGTATCGAGACCTTGTCTTGCCAATAGTTAAAATCCAACGCATAAACGATATCCACTTTAGAGTTGTAATTAAGTTTTTTTTGAAAATTTCCTAGACCAAAGCCGATGAAACTTAGCTCTTTTCGTCCATCTGTTAGCCTTACCTGCAAATGATTTTGCCCCACTACGCGTGCACTGCCAGCTATCGATAAACCTTTGCTACAAAATACAGGCTTGTGATTGCCTGGTCCATAAGGTGACAATCTAGAAAGAAGCTGCACGAAATTATTATCTATCTGTGCCAATTTTAGCTCGGAGTCCACCTTAAAAATAGGCTTCACCATTTCGTTTGTCAAGTTAGCACTAGTATACTCCTGCAACCTTTCCTCAAACTCTGGCAAGAACTCTTTGAGCATACTCAGACCAGCAGCATATTTGTGCCCGCCAAATCCTTGCAAAAGTTCAGAACCCCCTTCGATAGCTTGGGCAATGTTGAATCCTGTCACACTACGCGCCGATCCTCTGAGCACACCGTTCTCTTCACCCAGGACAATCACAGGACGACGATAGTTCTCCACCAGCTTTGACGCCACTATCCCGATAATCCCCACATGCCAACCTGGATCACTCACTACCAGGACTCTAAGGCTTTCCGCATCAGGATATTTCTCTTGTATCTGCAAACAAGACGCCTCATAAATCTCATCTTGCTCATTTCTGCGGACGGTGTTCAACTCTTCCAAATCTCCCACAACTTTACTTATTTCATCTTTATCTTCGCTCAAAAAAAGTTCCACAGCTTGCAAAACATTGCCCATCCTACCAGCAACATTGATACGAGGAGCGATATTGAAGACAACATTAGCAGAACTCAGATTATCTGGGTTCATCCCACAAGCCTCTATCAAAGCAGTAAGCCCTTTATTAAAACGATTTTTTATAGATAGCAAACCAACTCTCGCCATAGTTCTATTCTCTTCCACCAAAGGTACGATGTCGGCAATCGTGCCCAAACAAACAAAAATCAAGTAAGGATAAAGATGTTTGACCAAGTCAACTTTTAACAAAAGGCACACTCCACCCAGTAATTTGAAAGCAACTCCGACTCCAGCTAAATATTTGCAGGGATAACCGCTACCTTCCAGCTGAGGATTCAAAATCGCCCCTGCTGGCGGCAAATCTCCCTGCGGAAGATGATGATCTGTAACTATTACCTCGATACCAGCGTCCACTAAGCGACTAACCTGCTCAACTGCCGAGACTCCACAATCCACTGTAATCAAAAGATGCGGGGGATTTTTTAAAATCTTGTCCACACAGCCTTTGCTAACACCATAACCATCTTGCAAACGATCAGGGATAAAAAAATCAACTTTGGCTCCCAAGCTCAAAAGTCCTTTGTAAAGCACCGTAACGGAAGTAACTCCGTCAACATCAAAATCTCCATAAATCAAGATTTTTTTTTGGGCATTTATGGCTTGAATTACCATTTGAGCAGCTTTTTCCATCTGCACGAAGAGGAAAGGATCCAAAAGGTCTTTAACTTTCGGAGACAAGAAAGATTTCGCTTCAGCTAAGGATTTCACCCCAAGGTTCAGCAATATTTGGGCAAACTCTCGCCCACAAAGAAGCTCACACTCCAGCTCTTTGCACAATTTCTTATTCTTTTTGTTTGGAGACATTATCCAAGAAGAGTTCATTTCCTCACCATAAGTTTATTTTTACCTTTTTCAAATTACGCTACAAACTCAATCAACAATATAGAAAAACTTCAAGGAGAAGATATTAAGCCGAATTTTGTATTTGACCTAACTGATCAAACTATCTCTATTTATCTAGAACAAACATCGCTGCTTGCTTCCAGCTGCCTACCCAAGACCTTATGCAAGGCGAGCCACCTCTCAGTCTCCTATTTGGCATTGCACCGATTAAAGCTTCCCTGTCCAAAAGGTTCACACCATTTGCCGGTGGTCTCTTACACCGCCATTTCACCCTTACCGACTAGTTCCTTGTTTTTCAGGAAAAAGTAATGAAAAAACTAATCAGCGGTATCTTTCTGTGGGGCTAGTTCCTCGTCGCCAAGACTTCGTTTTAAGAAGTAATCTGCTCTATGGTGTTCGGACTTTCCTTCGTAGCTACTCCAAAAGCAGCAACTACGGCAGAGATATTATCTTCTCCTCAAAATAAGATTATTCACTGTTTGCTTGCGAACCTATCAAAAATCTTCCACAATTTTCACAAACTTTCGGCTCTGTAGCTGACTTTAATTCCAAAAGGAGTTGAGGTCTAAGGCGAAAACCACATTCGCTACAAGCGTCTTTTTGAGCAAAAGCTACAGCTTTACGATTTTTTTTCTTAATAAGCAAAACATATTGCTTCACAATGCTTAAAGGCAAATCCTTAGCTATTGCATTTCTTTCTGCCCTTTTTGCCTCAATCTGCTTTTTTACGGTTCCGATTTTGGAGTTTATCTCCGACTCACCATCTTGTAAAGCCTGCTGAGTTTTCTCACACTGTGCCTGCACCTCTTCCTTTTTCTCTTGCAATACCTTCTCTTGCTCCATAAACTTCAAATCTTTCTCTTCGATTTCGCTATTTTTACCAGTGAGGAGTGATATCTCGCTATTCAAAGCCTTATACTCTTTGTTGTTCGTCACGCTATTCAGTTGCTTTTTGTATTTTTCGATGAGCTCGTTGTTAGACTTTACACTTAGTTCCATCTTCTTTTGAGTCTCTTTGCAACTTTTTAGCTCATCCTGTACTTTTTGCAAACTCTCTTCATCCTGAGCTACTGCTTGCCTTAACCCTTTTAACTGTTCTGGCAAATGACCAGACTCTTTTAAGAAAACACTAATCTCATCATCAATAGCCTGCATCTCATCCAATTTTCGCGATAGGTTCATCCAAATATCCCTCTATAAATAATATTAAAATTCATTTCTATAAAAAATATAACAACAAAGTTGCAAAGATTTCAAAATGGAAATTTGTTTGTCGGTAGTTAATGTCAACACATTTAAGATACTTTTTACAAAAATCGACAAAATTAAACATTTCTTTATATTTTCTGCCAAGCACGCTGTAAACAAGATTTTTACCGCTTTTAAAAGTTTGACAAATATGACCTTTTAAGAACATTGACAATCAAGAAAATCAAATTTCTAAAAGTTTTACATTTTAAGGAGAGATTATGTTTACAGACAATGGAAGTATCTATTTTACTTTTAGCCTCTATTTTGTAGCTATGCTTTTTATTGGTCTGCATTTTTACCGCAAAACAGCAAGTTTATCAGACTATGTGTTGGGTGGCAGGTCTCTGGGACCCTGGGTCGGTGCTCTATCGGCGTGCGCATCAGATATGAGTGGCTGGCTCTTAATGGGATTGCCTGGATCTGTCTATCGCTATGGGCTAGGCAACGCCTTTTGGATGGCACTGGGTCTTGCTCTGGGTACTTGGTGCAACTGGCAATTTGTCGCAAGAAGACTTCGTCGCTTTACTGAGTTCGCCGACGACTCCCTTACTATCTCCGAATACTTAGAAGTCAGATTTCAAGACAAGACCAAGATACTGCGTTTCCTCTCGGGAGCTTTTATAATTATATTTTTTATCTTTTACACCGCCTCTGGCTTTGTGGCTGGTGCCAAACTTTTTACCACCGTTTTCAATATTTCCTACTTCTACTCTCTGCTTATTTCGGTCGTAGTAATAATTAGCTACACTTTTCTAGGCGGATTTTTAGCTGTTTCGTGGACAGATTTTTTCCAAGGTCTAATGATGTTTTTTGCAATTTGCTTTGTCTGCATATTTGGCTACACGCTCATAAAAAACAATCCTGCAATTATACAAGGTCACTTACCGTTATTCAGCATTTTCAATACGAACGAAAAGGTTGGCTTTTTGGCTATTCTCTCCTCTATGGCTTGGGGTCTTGGCTATTTCGGACAACCTCACATCCTCACACGCTTTATGGGACTAAAGTCAGAAGAAGATATTCGTCCCGCACGAATTATCGCCGTGAGTTGGACAGTGATTTGCCTTTGTGCAGCCATCTTAGTGGGACTCATCGGCTACGCCCAGACCCAAGTTGCAGGTGTGCCAGCTGGATTTGACCCCGAGAAAATCTTTATGCTCCTTATTGAAGTATTTTTTCATCCGCTTATCGCCGGCATTATGCTTGCGGCTATTTTGGCAGCAGTTATGAGTACCGCCGATTCTCAGCTTATAGTAGTAGCATCCTCTTTTACCGAAGATTTTTATAAATTCTTTACCAAACGCAAGATAAACGAAAAAGAACTTGTCTACATCAGTAGGTCTACTGTGGTTGCGGTAGCTATTTTAGCAGGAGTTTTAGCCTCAGACCAAAACTCAAGCGTTCTCGATTTAGTTTCTTATGCTTGGGCAGGTTTTGGTGCTGCTTTTGGACCAGTAATACTTTTTAGCCTCTTTTGGAAAAGGATGACCCGCATTTCAGCTATCAGCGGGATGATCAGCGGTGGCATCACGATCATCGTCTGGAAAAACTGGCTACACGGTGGAATTTTTGACCTTTACGAATTATTCCCTGGATTTATTATCGCAAGTTTAGTAATTGTATTCGTTTCGTTACGAGGAAAAATGCCTGAGAAAGAAGTTACCGCTATATTTTACAAATAAATTTTAAATAAGGAGTTGATAGAATGAACTATTTTACGATCGCCGTGAAAGGCGGATATATTATGATAATTTTGGCTATTTTATCTATTATAGCTTTAGCGATAATTATCGAAAAATTTTTGCACCTAAAAAAAATTAAAAGAGAGAAAAAGGATTTTTTGATTGAGTTCGAAAAAGCAGCTCAAGAAAAAGATGCCCAAAGAGCGGAGCAACTTTGTCAAGCGGTGGACACCATACCTATAGCTAGAGTTTATGCTACTATCTTGAAATCCAAGCAAAAAGAGCAAGAAAATCTAGAACAAGCTATCTCTTATGGAGTCCAAAAAGAACTGCATTTTATGGAAAAAGGGCTAGGCACGCTTTCCACCATCGCGGCTGTTGGTCCACTTTTCGGATTTATGGGAACGGTACTGGGAATGATCAAAGTTTTTATGAAAATCCAACAAACTGCAGGCGGCGTGGATATAGCACTTTTGGCAGGAGGTATCTGGGAAGCTCTGATTACAACTGTAGCTGGACTTGTCGTAGGCATTTTAGCTCTTAGCTTTTACAACCTGCTCATTGACAAGTTAGATTACGAAGCTGTCGACTTGCAAGAAAAAGCAAATCAAATAATTGGGGAGTTTTAAAGATTTATGACTCTAAAGAAAAAAAGAATTACCTCTGTAGCTCTGATCTCTTTTACAGACATCATTATGCTTCTTTTAATCTTCATCTTAGTATCTTCCAGCTTCATCACTTATTCAGGCATCAAAGTCAACTTACCAGACGCTTCTGGTAATCAAAGCGATTACACAGACAACATCTTTATCAGCATCAACCAAAAAGGAGATGTGTATCTCGACCAATACGAGATTGACTTGGACGACCTACCAGGACTCTTACGCGAAAAACTAGATAAGTTGCATTCTGGAAAAACTATCGTGGTGCAAGCAGATAAGAATCTGGAGTTCCAAAGAATAGTGCAAGTAATGGATATCGCGAAACTCTCAGGTGCTACCAAATTTTGTCTGGCGACCCGCAACATAGGGATTAATTAACTTGGCAATCATATGAACGACAAAAGATTAAGCTACCTAATATCGTGGGCGTTACACCTTTTTGTGGTTGCTCTATTTTTATTTTTTAGCTACGATACGCCATTACATAATATACCTCGCAAATACCAAATCGTGGGAATCTATTCTGGCAATGTAGGTGGCAAAAAAAGCATCAAGAAAGGACTTGCAAACAACTATATTCCCAAAAAAATTGCGTTGCCCAAAAGCATAAGTAAATCTTTGTCCAAGAAAATAAACAGCTCTGAAAAAAAAATCATTGCCAAAAACAAAGTAATAACCCAAGAAAAAGTTGGTAACACTATCAGCAATCTAAATCCCAAACCTACCGCTCCCATACTCAGCCAAAGCGATAAAAAAATAAATGACCAAGAGTTTTTTGAACAGTTTGCTAATGAGTTAAAAAAGAACGAAAGCAATCAAAATTACCAATTGGAAGGCGAAGTTACCAATCGAAAGATTCTCTCCCAAGTTTTGCCTAAATATCCTCAAGGACTCAGAAGAAACGCCAAGGTAAAACTCCGCTTCACGCTCTCTCCGCAAGGAGTTGTTTCAAATATTGTCATCGTAAAAAGAGCCGACCCCCTTCTAGAAAAAGCGAGTAAACAATCTCTGCTGAAGTGGAAATTTAACCCCGTCTTGTCCAAGAAAAATCAAATAGGGTTTATAACTTTTGTCTATCAAATCAAATAAAGTACACCCAAAAAATCTAGCGGAAGCTAGACAAATCCTTACCCAACTCGGCTGCAGTCCGCAAGGAGTGGAAATTATGGCTAGGAAAATGTTGCCACTAAATATCGAACTAAGCAACCTCTTGGCTGGCAGCGTGAATATCCTCAAGCAAGAGGCTCTAGCTATCGGAATCGATGTGGCGACGCACAAATCGGTGGTAACAGGGCAAATCAAAAAAAGTGATGTGATCATCATTGGAAATCAGCAAAAAATTTTACAACTGTTGAAAAATTTAGAGTCACAAAAAGGTTTTTTGGAGTTTGCTCAAATCATCTCACAAATTAAACTTTGTCTATGAAAAATAAAACCATTGTCGCCATCACAGGAACAATAGGAAGCGGCAAATCAACTTTATGTAATATTTTAGAAAAACTACAGTGCAAAATAATCTCCGCTGATAAAATCGGACATCAAATTTTACCCGAAATTAAACAAAAACTTGTCGAGACTTTTGGGGAAAGCATACTCTCCCCAAATAATAAAGAAATAGACAAAAAGAAACTGGCAAATTTAATCTTTTCCAACAAAGATTACTTAGAAAAACTCAACGAAATTACTCATCCTAAAATATTAAAAAAGTTAGAAAAATTAATCACTGAAAGCAAAAAGAGTTTAGTTTTTGTAGAGATTCCACCCGTTTTCTCCGTAGATATTAGCCGATGTTTTGATTTGGTTGTACAAATCAAATCTTGCCCAGAATTACTCAAAAAACGACTAATAGCTAAAGATAAAAGCTACCTAGAGAGAATAAAATCCCAACTCAGCAATAAACTTCTCAAAAAAAGCAACTACAATATCAATAACGACGGTACTATCGAAAGCTTAAAAAATGATGCTAAACACTTACTTGACTATTGCCAAAAAATAAAACCCACTTCTAAAAGACCGCTCACTTTTGCTTACCTTTCCAAAGTTTGCGTGTGTGTCTCCGAAACAGACCTAGACATTTGTAAAGAGAAAATTGATTACATCCTAAAACAACAACACTTAGCAGAATTTCGTTTAGATTTTTTGCCAAAGCTACCCTCTAATCTAGAAAATTGGAAGAAGAAAGGAGTTGTCGCTACTTTGCGAACCAAAAATCAAGGTGGTCACAGTGAACTTTGCGGAAAAAAATACGCCGAAGCTCTCTATAAAATCGACAATCTAGATTTTGAGTTTATCGATATCGAATTTGAAAATGCAAAAGAAGTAGATTTAGAAAAGATAAAATCGAAGATTATCCTCTCTTATCACAATTTCGATAGTACACCACAAGATTTAGAAAAAATCGTCGTAAAGATGACAGAACATACTCCTTACTGCATAAAAGTCGCCACGATGATACAAGATATCAACGACAATTTCATGATTTTCCGCTTACTGCAAAAGTTTCCCAATCTCATAGCTTTTGGAATGGGTGAAAAAGGCGAATTGTCCAGAGTCTTATGCCTAAAATACGGCTCACCTTTTACATACACCTACTTACCAGAAAAATCAGCCGTCGCCCCTGGACAAATAGATTTAGAGACCCTAAGCACTCTTTACAATATCAAGAGCGTAAACAGCCAAACCGCTGTCTATGGACTTATCGGGCAAAATATAGCCAAAAGCTCTTCTCGAGCTTATCATAATAAACAATTCTCCTCCAAAAAAATTAACGCTTGTTTCGTTAATTTTCCTATCGATTGCCAAGCTGAACTGACAACTTTCTTGAAAAATTTTCTCCTTTTCGAGTGGAAAGGAGCTGCCATCACTATGCCTTACAAACAAGATGTTTTTTCCCTCGTAAATAGTATCGATAACACCGCAAGCGAAATAGGAGCTATTAACACTCTTTGCAACGACAACGGAAAGCTAAACGCCTACAATACAGACTGGATTGGAGCTATTGAACCTCTTTTAAGTAGGATTTCACTGCTAAACAAGAAAGTGCTTCTCCTAGGCAATGGGGGTGCAGCTAAAGCTATATTGTTCGGACTTTTCCGCGAAAAAGCACAAGTCACCGTCGCCGCTCGCAGTTTAGAGAAAAGTAAACCTCTTGTCACTATGGGAAATTTTACTTCTATTTCTTTGCAAGAAGCGAAAAATTCAAGCCAAAATTTTGATGTTATCATCAACGCCAGCAAAGTCGGTATGAACGAAGATATTAGCTTGCTCTCAACTTTCAAGCTTGAACAAATAGTGATGGATATCGTATACCAACCCCTAAAAACTAAAATGCTACAACTAGCTGAAAAACAAAAGGCTCAGATAATTTTTGGCGATGAGATGCTCTACAGCCAAGCAGAAGAACAAGAAAAAATTTGGCTTAAAAAACAACAGTTCAAAGGTTATTTTTCTTGACAAAAACAGCTTAAATTGAAGAAATTTCTGAATAGAATAAAGCTCTTTATAAGAAGGATGTTATGAAAAAAAGCGACAATTTCTTTCCCATTCTTACGGTGTTTGACAATTTGGCTAAAGTTATCTCTGAAGGTGTACAAAATCCTTTTGGATTTTCCAATCAAACTCCTTTGGATATCGTTGAAAAAGAAAACCACTACTTAGTAAGATTAAGTCTGGCAGGATTTTCCAAAGAGGAAGTCAAAATCAAAAAATCTGGTGAACAACTACTTATCACTGCAGAAAAACAAAGCAAAAAAGAAGAAGATAAAGAAAAGTTTTATTACAAAGAAAGAGTCTGGTCTAAAAATCTCTATCTCTTTACAAATAAGCAGAATGTATTTCTTTGGCATAAAATATTGTTGTTGAGGTGGTTATGTTTAAATTAGGTAAAAGCTCTAGCCAAGGTAAAATCTTTTTTGATCCCGAAAGTGAATATTTTCTGAATAGAGTGAAAGGTACGGAACAAGATTATTTTCGAAAACTTATTTTTGAGAATATTGATCAAAATATTTTCAAAGTGCTTTTTGCTGAGAGTGGTGGCCGCCCTAACGCTCCAATAAATTGTCTGGTTTCTGCTTTGATTTTGCGTGAAAAGAACAATTGGTCTTATAGAGAGCTACTGGATGAACTTAACTTCAACATCGCCAATCGTTACGCTGTCGGGATTGATAACTTCGAGAAAGTCCCTTTTAACAAAGCTACAATTTTTAATTTTCTGAATCGTTTATCTTCCTACCAAAGCAAAACTGAGATAAATCTTTTTGAAAAAGTTTTCACCGCTCTTACCAAGAATCAACTCACAAAACTAAAGGTAAAGACAAATATAGCACGCACCGACTCGACTATGATTTGCTCCAATATCAGAAAAACCACCCGACTTCAACTGATTTTGGAAGTGTTTTTGAGGCTGCATCGTATTCTAGAAGAAGGAGATAAAGCAAAGATAAAAGTCAAATTTCCTGACTATATTAAGACCAGCTCTGACAGATTTGTGTTTAATTTAAAGAGAGCCGAGATAACACACGAATTGGATAAAATCGGCAATTTATACCTCTGGATTGTGAAAAATTTGCATGAAAAATATCATCATACGCTTGAATATAAAACTTTTTTTAGAGTGTTCAAAGAGCAATTTTTTATAGAAAATAATCAGCCAAACTTAAAGGATCCCAAAGATGTGGGTTCAGGCTCTGTACAGTCTCCAGACGATTTGGATGCGACTTTTCGTAATAAAAATGGAAAGAGCTATCAGGGATTTGTGGTAAGTGCAGTAGAGACGGCAAATCCTAAAAATAAGTTTAACCTCATCACAGATGTGGTAGTCACAAAAAACAATATCAACGATGCGGATATTTTGCACTCTCGCTTGGATAAAGTACTAGGAATCCATAAAGACTTGATCCTTTTTTCTCAAGATAATGGTTATTCCAAACCTAGTAATGATGAAATATTTGAAAAAAATCGCGTAAAAGTCGTGCAGAAAGTTCCTCCTAAAAAGCTTTCATTTATTAATATTAAAAACGAAAATGGTGATTACAAAGCAGAGTGTAAAGGCGGCCAAATAGTACCACTGGTTAAAGGTAAGAGTAAATTTAGAGGTGAGTTTGATAAAAAAATTTGTAAAAATTGTCAGTGTAAAAGTGATTGCCCTACTTTTTTTGGAAAGCTTAAAACAGCTTACTATTTTAAAAACAAGCCGAGTAGAAGTTTTTTAAAGGGAGTATTTTACAATACTCTACCAGATAAAATAAAAAATCTTCGCAACAATGTGGAAGCCACCATGAACGAGCTTACTTGCCGCACAAAGGCACACAAATTGAAAGTCAGAGGTCTATTTTCAGCGTCTAATTTTGCTTTTTTAACTACTATGGGAATCAATTTTGGGAAAATATATCGAAGTATTGGCAAGAATGAGTCTCAAATTTTTAATTATTTTAAAAAATTTTTATTTTATCGTTTTGAATTTCAATTTTCCTTATAATAAGCTGTAATTAAATTTTAGGTAGTTAGACTGGGCTCAAAGAAAGCAACGAAGAAAAAGTGATGCGAAAAATAAATCTTCCGATAGATGCCGACACTTGCACCATCAAAGCCAAAATGGAAGACGGAATCTTGAAAATAACTTTGCAAAAATTAAAAGAAAAACCAGAAGAAGAAGTAGTGGTAGAGTGATGATAGCTAAGAAAATAAACACACCTCAAAGCTACCAAGAATACTTAGATATCTGGACGAAAATATATGAGAAAACAAATTACGACAGCGGTCTAACTGGATATTTTCTAAAAAAAAGTCATCAATGGTCTGAAAAAAAAATTAACAATAGTATAAAGTTCTCCAAAGTCCTTGAAGTTGGTGCAGGTTCTGGGATGCATATAAATTATATACAACACCAATTTGATGAATACTACATTACAGATATAAATGATTCTTTCATTAATCAAGCTAAATTAAAAACTACTAGCAAAGTTTTTTTAAAAAAAGAAGATGCTACTAAATTATCTTTTAGCGATAATTCCTTTGATAGAGTTATTGCTGCTCATATATTAGAACATTTGCAAAATCCTCACGAATCTTTATTAGAATGGGCTAGAGTATTAAAACCTGGTGGAATTTTGACAATAATTTTACCTTGTGATCCTGGGATAGCTTGGAGATTAGGACGAAAGCTTAGTGCTAGAAAAAAATTCATCAAAAAAGGTCTTGATTATGACTATTGGATGGCCAGAGAGCATATCAATCCCATTAATAACTTAATATCAGGGACTGTAATAAAAATTGTGTAAATTTCTAAAATATGCATGTTGGCATTAAAAAGAAAAGGAGATTTACAATGTTTAGTGAGAAGCAAATTGAAGAGATTCTCAAGAGTCATAAACCGAAAAATAAGGACGATTTGAACGAACTTATTAAGAAGTTTAGTAAGCAATTAATCGAGAGCATGCTAGAGTCCGAGAGAGCAGAGTCAAGTCCCATTTGTGGTGTAAATTCTCTCATGCTCTAAATTATTACTAAAAATTCTCTGCTATCTTCAATTTAATAAGCAGGTTCTGTTTTTTTTCTTTTTCGACATTTAGATAGATTTTACCTTCAGTCCAATCCTCATTTTGTTGAATCAAAATTGCCCCAATCAAAAGATTGCAGCTCGCTTGATTTGGAAAAATTCTAATGCTTTTTTCCCTTCTTCTAATCTCTTCATTTAGCCTTTCAATCGGATTCGTACTTTTAATTTTTGACCAATGTTTCCCCGATAAACTTATAAAATTGCTCACCTCTGGCAAACTTTCTTCAAGCCAATCAAACAACTGCATTTTCCCTTTAGATTCTACAGCCTCTAACAGCTTTTCTTTATGATATTTAAACTCTTCCAGTGTGGTTGATTTAACAAAGTTGCTACTCAAAGGAACCAGCCAAGACAAATCTTTTTTGGAGACTTTATCCAAAAGATTTCTTTGCCAATGAACTATGCACCTTTGTTGAGTTTGGCAAGGGAAACACTCATTTAAAGCAGCCTTGAGTCCATCGTGATCATCCCTTATCCAAAGCTCTGTTTCTTTCAGTCCTCTGTTTTTTAAATTCATAAAAAACTCTTTCCAAGTGGTTTTAGCCTCTCTATTTCCCATTACAAATCCCAAAATTTCTCGTCTACCATCTTCCCTTAACCCTATCGCAGTCATAATCGTTTGTGGCTTTACTTGCCCATCTTCACGCACTTTGCTATGGATAGCATCAACCCAAATATAAATATATTTTGAAAGCAATTTGCGAGATTTCCATTTATTTACCTCGTGTTGAATTGGCTGGATATAGCGACTAACCGTACTTTTATCAAGATTTTTAATACCCATTTTTTCAAACAATCTATGCATTTTCCTAGTTGAGACTCCATTAATATAAGCGTTCTGAATGGTACTTATCATCGCTCTATCGACCCTTTGATATCTTTCCATAACGGAAGATGTAAACGAACCACTCCTAACTTTCGGAAAATCAATCTCCAGATTACCAATACTTGTTTTAAGTCCCCTTTTTCTAGTGCCACTTCTATAAGTCGTTCTCGCCTCGTTTCTTTCATATTTTTTAGCATTCAAATGCCGATCTAATTCTGCCTGAACGGTTTGATTTACAGCTATTTTTAATAATTCTGCTAAATTATTCCCCGTTTCTTGCTTGACAAGTTGGGTAAGCTCTTTCAATTTATTATTGCTTGTTTTGGTCATTTTTGTCTCCTTGTTCTTTTTATTTAGAACATAAGAACGAAAGTGACCATTTTCATTTTCTAAATTTACACCAACTTTGAGACGTTACCCAAGCGAGCTGCAATCTTTTGATTGGGGCAATTTTAATTCAACAAAATGAGGATTGGACTGAAGGTAAAATCTATCTAAATGTCGAAAAAGAAAAAAAACAGAACCTGCTTATTAAATTGAAGATAGCAGAGAATTTTTAGTAATAATTTAGAGCATGAGAGAATTTACACCACAAATGGGACTTGACTTTGCTGCGACAGTATTTTCCGAAGAAAATGGAGCTTGACAATATTGAGGACGAACAAGTTATAGAAGCTGTTAACAAGCTTAATGATAGACCGAGGAAATACCTTAGTTATATGACTCCAAGAGAAGTTTTTGAAAGCCAAACAGGAATAAATTTAAGAGAATACGGGATTATGCACTAATGAGTCGAATTCAGCAAATTACTCCTATCTCTAAATATTAAAAATCAAACTTTTGCTATTGTAACTATCGAAAATCCAAAATTTTTCATAAAAGTTTTATTTACTAATTTACCTGCAAAAATTAATCTATTTGGTGTTACATTAGGTAAAAGCCAATTATCAACATAAGACTCACTTACTTTTAGTTCAGACTGCATAAAAATATTTAGCATATATTCCTTAGAAAATTTTAAAGCCATTCTTTCTTGTTTTTTAAGCAAAGCAAATAAATACATAAGCAAATTATTTCTGTTCGGTTCAATTGAAACAACGTATTTTTTTGCTACTCTTTTCATCTCTTGCAAAGCAAGAATTCTATCTTTCTCTATTAAATGATGCAATAAACCTGAGGCAACTACAATATCAAAACTATTTTTGTCAAAAGAAAGCTTGGTGGCTAAACCAAAATATTTTTCTTTACAAGGGTTAACTGCTAACATTTTTTGAGAGTAATCTACACCAACAACCTTAATAAATTCTTTTTCCAAGCTATATTGGAAAAAACCATTTCCACAACCAACATCCAAAACAGAACTATTTTTACTTTCAGCAAGCAAAGAGCTCACCTTCTTTGCAAAAGGTTCAAAAACGCCTCTCACCGTGGGATGGTGTGCAGACCTTCTGCTTTTTTTAGAAGAAAACCAATAATGCTCTTGTTGTTGTTTTTTATTCATCGTATAAAATCCTATTAATTTCTAATTATTTTTTAACATATTCAATCAAATTTTTATTACCCCAAAAACAACTATAAAAATAAGAACTTATCGCTGGTATAATAATCACCAATAAATAAACAAGCAAAGAGTAAGAAAGAATCTCTTCCATAGAAACTCCTAATGGAGATAGAAAATAAAACATTACAAACTCTCGCAAACCAATTCCTGAGACAGTTAATGGCATTAAAGAAACTAACTCAGTCAATGCAAATAATCCTAAAATTTCAAAGTAAGAAAGATTTAATTCAACAAAAGAAAAAAGAAAAAACAACCTATTAAGACAAAGAAAGCCAATAAATATGCTGACAAAAAATAAAAATATTAAAACCCCCTTTTTTTTTAGGGAAAAAAACAAAAAATATTTAACTTTTTTAAAGCAAAAGTAAAACAACAATGAAAGAAATAAAGAAAAAAATAAACTAACTAAAAAAACTAATTTTAATTTTAAAAAATTTATTATAAAAATAATAAAAAAAGAATACGCAAATAAATCTAAAAATTTATCAATTATAATGGATAAAACTCCTTTAAAATAAGGAACATTTTTTTTTTTTATCATCAAAGCCTTTGCAAACTCTCCCAATTTCCCTGGAGAAAAAAAACTAAAAACAGCACACGCATTCCAAACGCCAAAACAGTATTTAAAATTAAAACTATACCCTAATATCTTTAAAATTAATTTCCACCTATATGTTTTAAGAAAGACAATAAAGGGATATATAATTAAAACCAAAATCAAAAAAGCTAAATTTATCCTAGAAAAAATTGCCCAAAATTCACTCCAATTCAATCTATATAATATATAACAAAAAAAAGGAAAGCCTATAAACTTTAAACAGTAAAATAAAAAATATTTAGACCCTTTCAAAATAAGCCTTTCCAAAAATCTCCCGAATAAATTGAATTAACCCCAACTTCACAGCCTTGCCAACACCCTGGGCACTTTTTTACCCATTTTCTCTGGGAAATAGCTTTTTCAGAAAACCAAATATCCTTAAGACTAGTTTCGTTTAAATTCCCTACAATTTTCGAATTATATATACAAACAGGAATATCTCCATTAGGGAGCAAACGCAAGTGGTTATTCAAAGCAACGCAACTAGGATTAGGCTTGCTTACATTATTAACAAACCTATTATACATTCCCTTAAATCTATATCTATTAATAATTCTTTCTTGCCAATTACTGCTTTTCCTAATATCAACTTCAAAAAGTTTAATTATTTTTTGTAAATTTCTTTTGGTAAATTTACCAAAAGTTTTGAAAGAATTTGAAGGATTAACAACTTTTTCATTACTATATAATGCGTTAGAAGAATCGAAAGCTATAGAAGGATAGACTGGTATTTTATAATTTTTTAAAACATTTTTCACATTATAATATGCACTTATTTCATCTTCAGAAACAATAACTTGATTTACACCCAAATGAAAATTTGTTCCACTTTCATTTCTATATTCCACAAGTTCTCTAATAGAATTAATAGCTTTATTATAAGCTCCTTCATGATTTCTTACCTTATCATGAAGATTTCCTATATTATCTATAGATATTTTCAAATGTATTTTTTTTTTGTTAACAATTTTTTCAACTACCGACAATATTTTTTTAGGTAAAGTCCCATTAGTTGTAATATGAATTACTTTGGGGTTACATATTTTATCAATAGAATTTATAATTTCATCCAAATCAGATCGCAAAAAAGGCTCTCCTCCAGTTATCCTTAATACATCTAACTTGCCAATTTTTCTAAAAACTTTTTTAATTTGGGAAATATCCATTTCGTTTAAAAATTTATTTCTTTTTCTCCAAACATCACAAAAAACACACTTACAGTTACATCTCCAAGTAGGAATAAAAGTAACAAAAGAAGGCTTTTGAACTATCATAAACTTATTATAAACAATTGATTTTATTATATTTAATATCATAATATTCTAAATTCCCTTAAAACTGATTTTTTCTCAATTCACTAATTTGATCAACGACTAATCCTATTAAAAAAGTCATCATAGCTGAAAGAATAAGTAAAAGAGTCGAAGTAGTAATATTTATCCAAAAAGGATTAAAGTGCAAATCGTTAATTCCAAAATTTATCATTGCTAATACAAAAAATAAGGTGCTAAATTGTATGAATATTTTCAGCGGATTAAATAAAACTATCAATCTGAGCATTAACATAACCGTTTGCATACCATGTTTTACTTGTTTTACTGAACTTTTACCCTCTCTTTTTGACACTTTTATTGGCAAATACTTAACATCATAACCCATATTTATAAAAGCAATCGTAGAAGTAGTAGAATAAGAAAATCCATCACAAAACAAATTTTCTAGTTTCAACAAAATATCTCGTTGCACAATCCTAAGACCAGAATTTATATCTGGTATTTTAGAACCCGTCAAATAGTTAGCGATTTTTTTCAAAACCCACTTTCCAGGTTTCCTTATTAAAGATTGATGAGAATCTTTACCCCTACTACCCACTAGCATATCTGCATCATCAAAACTATTATACAAATTTAAAAGATCTTGTGGGTGATGCTGACCATCAGCGTCATAAAAAGCAATAATATCTGTTTTTGCTCTTCTAACACCTAACTTCAAAGATGCCCCATAACCTCTATTAGTTTTTCTATTTATTGATTGAATACTTGCATAATTTGATATGAGTTCCCCTGTAGAATCGTTTGAACCATCATTAATTACCAATATTTGCCAACTCATTTGTTTAGCTATTGGTACAAGTTCATCTAGAGTCTTACCAATACCCGCTTCTTCATTATATGCAGGAATAATTATAGTTATTTTTTTTTTCATTATTTTAAATTTATCCTAAATGACAACATTTTTTTTCAAAATAGTCACACATTTTTTTTACATAAAAACTATTAAAAATATAAAACCAAAATAAAGGTATAAAGATAAAAACAATACGCTTATAAGAAGAAAATCTAATTGTTCTTAACATAGACTCTAAAGACCTTCCATAGCCTGAAAAAGAAAAATAAAAAATAACTCCATAAAAAAACCACATCAAAGCAATTATTTCTAGAAATCTCCATTCGTATAACTGATTTTTTTTTATATTAATACCCAGAAATAGAGTAAAAAACCAAAAAGATAAACCAAACAGGTTTAGGGAAAAATTAGTTTCTAACATTGTTTTGAAAATCAAAAAAATATCATGAAAATTTATAGTCAATGAATCAAAAATTTTAGATCTAATCTGCTCTTTACCAAAGAGAAATAAGCAGATTTGCCACAAAATAAAAATAAAAGTAGGAGGCAATAAATAAAGAAAAGCCCTCTTTACTCTCTTTTTTCTCCATTCACAATATAAAAGGATACAAAAAATACCTCCCACAAAAGCTATGGCTTCATTTCTTATCCAAACTGAACCACATAACATCAAACAAGATAAAATTAAATCATCTTTTTTATTGTCCCTAAAATAAATTAAACAATACAAGACAGATAATGAAGTATAAAATGCAAGGGGCATATTGGTTGAAGTCAAACTAGAGAAAGCATACATTTCAGGAGTAATAATAACAAACAACACAGTCAAAATTGATACAAGTCTGTTTTTACTATATCTAAAAATAAAATTATACAAAACAAAAATGAAATTAATATAAAGTAAGGAAACCACTATTTTAACCGTAGATAATCCACAAAAATAAGCTAAACTAAAAGCATACATAGGTAACAGCGGATAAAGAAAAAGATTTTCAGTAAATGCAGAAAGATTAACAAACCTATTCAAACAAGTACCTTCAAAAACAATTAATTTTGCTGTTAGTACATAATTATGCACAGCATCAAAATTAAAAGTAGGCCAAAATAAAGATTTACGCACAGAAGCATAAATAAAAAATAGAACTATGCTCAATAAAAAAAGCCAAACAAAATTATAATTTTTGATGCCAAAATTTCCCCAAAATAATTTAATTTTTAGACAATCTTTTTTTAAATTACCTTTTACAAATAAAAAGAATAACATGGAAAATATAGAAGGTAAAATGTAAATAATAAACAAATTCAGCTTAATCTGAAAAACATTTAAAAAAAACATTCCCAAAGTTTGAAGCAGTAGACCCACTAAAAAAGATAACCCTAACTTTTCCAAAATATTTTCCATTCCCAAAAAGCTTAAAGCAAGATAGCCAAAGAAAGTGATTAATAAAATCAATAAAATAAATGCCATCATTTCCCCTCTCTTATAGAATACACACCAAATTTAGAAACTTTTAGGTTTGGAATTAATTCTTTGTGACCCTTACCGTCAATTATAGCAACATGAGTTACATCCATGTTAAGTTCAGCAATATCTTTTTCTGTTCTAACTGGTACTCTAGGATAAAGAAAAAATAGTTCCCACTCTCCTGAACCTAAACGCTTTGATCCATTAAACTTGGAATTTTTGGGGAAAAGAATAACAGCATCGTCAGGTGTACTCGCATTCAAAAAGTTTAAGAATTTGTAATCTTCCTGGCATTTAATATACCATTTATTTTCAAGAGTAAGATTAGAATTATTTTTAATAAGCTCCAAATTCCCTTTTGCTAAAGAATGATAGACCCACTTGTATGAAGGAACAAAGTTTGAAATTAATGTCCATAAAATAACCATGAAAAAAATCACCGCAACATTAAAAAAAAAATGCTTGAAAAAAATATTTTCCTTCATCTTTGGCGAATGATTAGATTTGTTCTTTTTTTTCTTTTTTTTCTTCCCCATCTCACCCTTCCATTTTTTGGTGCAAGTCTAAGCTGCAAGCACCCTCAGTGATAGCAGATGTAGAAACAACATCCACACCCGATGCTCCGTAATCAACCAGATTGTTGAGCGTTATTCCACCTGATGCTTCCAACAAAACCTTATCCCTAAGCGATCTTTCTTCCAGCATATCACAAAAAGTAGAGATATTACTTGGTAATATATTATCCAGCATAATTATCGGCACACCTTCGTAGCGACTCCTCGCAAAAATCTGTGCAGCCAAAAGCCCATCTTCCAGCGTCTCGACCTCTATTTCGACAGGAACTTTAACCTCTTCACAAGCTGTGATGACAGACTCTATCGCCTCTTTCCCTTGAAACTTCTTAATAATGTCCAAATGACAATCTTTGATCATTATATGCTTATCCAAACCTATTCTATGGGTAAGTCCACCCCCTACATACACAGCTCTTTTCTCCATCAGCTCACAAGTTACCACTTTCCGTGTAGCAGCCACCTGTGCTCCTGAACCTTGCAAAAGCTGAGCATAACTTCTCGTAGCAGTGGCTATTCCAGACATTCTTCGTACGATGTTCAGCCCCACTCTTTCCAAAGTTAAAAGTGTTTGTGCCGACCCTGTAATTTCTACCAGTCTCTGATTTTTTATTATCTCTTGACCGTCGGCTATTAAAAATTTTAAACTCACATTTTGCGACTTATACAAGAAGTTTAACTCCTGCTGACCACAAAATACGCCGCTCTCTTTGCTCTTGATGACAGCACTCATTTCCAAGCCCATAGGTATTACAGTCTGAGTGGTGATGTCTCCAGTACCGACATCCTCACGCAAAGCTGTAGAAATAAACTCTCCTACTTGCCTTGAATATTCTTGATTTTCAAAGTTAAGATTTTTACCTTGCTGATAAACTTGCTCCACTCTTTCTTTTCTTCTCATTTGATTTATATCTCTCATATCTAACTCAAAGCCAACATCTTATCAATACATCCTTTCGCTTTGTCCATAACATCTTTTTCTAAGACAATCTCATTGCTACCTAACTGCAAGCAATCTTTAACCATTTGTAATTCTGTCAACTTCATATCCTGACAAACAGCATCTGCTTTGAGCGGGAAAAATTTTTTGTCGGGACACTCTTGTCTTAATTTGGCGATCATTCCAATTTCTGTACCCACTACGAAGCTGCTCGCACCATTTGATTTTGCCACCGAAATCATCTGTGAGGTAGAACAAACATGATCGCAAAGCTCGACCACTTCGGGGCAAGATTCTGGATGAATCATAATTGGAGCTTGCGGATAAAGGGCTCTAGCTCTTTGCACATCCTTCACACGGATGTCATTATGCACATAGCAATAGCCATCCACCAAAATAACCTCTTTTTTACTATTTGCCGCCACATTAGCACCAAGATTTTTATCTGGAACAAAGATTACCTGTTCTTGAGGCAAAGAGTTAACCACTTTCGCAGCGTTGGCACTAGTAACGCACACATCGCATTCCGTCTTGGTTTCAGCGGTGGTATTCACATAGCAAGCCACTACAGCTTGGGGGTATTTCTTTTTCATAGCCCGCACCATTCCAGCATCGACCATCTCAGCCATTCGGCAACCAGCTTGTTTTGCTGCCAATAAAACTTTTTTGCTAGGATTCAAAATTTTTGCGGTCTCCGCCATAAATTTTACTCCGCAAAACACGATGATATCCGCCTGCACATCTTTTGCTTTTTTTGCCAATTCCAAGCTATCACCTACAAAATCTGCCACCTGATAAATCTCAGAGGGTTGATAATTGTGAGCCAAAATCACAGCTTTTTTCTCTTCTTTTAGTCGCTTAATCTCTTCTAAAATAGACATATTTCTTCTCTATAATTTTTTAAATTTGGGGAAAAATTTCTTTTTTAATTACCGTAGGCATTTTAAACTTTTCATCTTTTTGCTGATAATCTTCTCTGTAATGACAACCTCGCGACTCCTTGCGAGACAAAGCACAAGAAGTTATCATTTTGGCTACTAGAGTCAAATTTCTTAGCTCCAAAGTTTGTAAAGAAGCAGGAATTTTCTCATAAATATCATGAGCTGCAGAAGCCAAAGAATCTGTAATTTTGGTCGCCAAGTATAACCGCTGGTAGTTCCGCTCTATTCCACAAAGATTTGTCATAGACTCTCTGGTAATGTCCCAAAACTGGTTCATCGTAGCCTTATCCACCTTTTGAGTTTGTCCCACAGTTTCCCAATCGGGAATTTTCAGTTGAGAGACACCTTCTTCTTTGCTATGCAAAGCGTGATTTGCAGCCCTTTCGGCAAAGTAGCAACCTTCTGGCAAAGAGTTAGAAGCAAGACGGTTAGCTCCCATCAAACCTGTATAGGCAGACTCTCCCACCACATACAAGTTGCTCACATCGCTAAGCCCATCCTCGTTAACCATCACACCACCACAAATGTAATGTGCCGCCGGCACCACAGGAATCGGATCTTTCTCCAGACAGTAGCCATTCTCGAGACATTTCTCATAAATGCTGGGATAGTGTTTTTGGAAAAAGTCTTTACTTTTACCAGTAACACTTTTAGTAAGATTCAGCCAAACATGTTGTAATCCAAGCTCTTTAATCTTAATATCGATAGCTCTAGAAACTACATCCCTTGTAGCATGAGAGCCTCTTTCGTCAAAAGCCAAAACAAAATCTTCCTTACTTTCTCTCTGCAAAGTCAAGATTCCACCAAGATTTTCGCCCCGCAAAGCTTCGGTTATCAAAAATCGACGCTCTTTTACCTCTATCTCGGGCTGATAAAGCACCGTGGGATGAAATTGTACAAACTCCATATTGGCTATCCTCGCCCCCGCTCTATACGCCATAGCTATCCCATCACCCGTGGCTACTACTGGATTGCTGGTGTATTTGAAAACTTTACCAGCTCCACCTGTAGCCAAAATAGTTTTTTTGGATCTAATGGTTCTAACTTCATCAGTTTTAATATTTAGCACATAAGCACCCAAACATTTATCTTTAAAATTGGTACTAGACAAAAGATAATTCTGTGTAATGAGATTGATAGCCATATGGTTCGCAAAACAAGCAATATTTTTCGTTTCTTTCACCCTCTGAACAAGGGTCTGGATAATGTTATGACCAGTATGATCTTCTACACAGTAGATACGCTCATGACTATGTCCACCCTCTTGATGCAAAATAAATTCGCCATTTTCCTGATTGCTAAAATTTACACCAAATTCCAAAAGAGATTTTATAGACGAAGTGTAGAAACCTTTAATGCAATCACTTACAACTTTTTCGTTGCACATTCCATCACCCGAAACACAAGTATCTTGGAAATGGAAAGCATAATCATCTAACCCCAAGCGGACCTTCTCTTTATCTACGGCAGCTATCCCACCTTGAGCATAATAAGAGTTATTCTCATGCAATTCGTTTTTAGAAATAAGAACCACAGAACTTTGCTCATTTTTAGACAAGTGCAAAGAGGTCATAAGACCCGCTATTCCAGAGCCCACCACCAAAAAATCACAATCAATGTTTAAGTTCATCATTCATCTTCCCCAAAACAAAACCAAACCCAGAACTAAACATTTGTTTATTCTGCAGAGATTTTGTAATTCTCAGCTCTTGGCTGCCATCTCCTCTAACATCTCACTTGTTACACTTTTGGGTCTTATGATAGAAGAGTTCACGCCGCGGGCGATGACAAGCTGAGCACAGAAACCTAAAATCCGAGAAACACCAAAAATCACCGTGTAATAGTCGAAACGCTCTAAGCCCAAAGCGTAAAGAACAGTTCCCGAGATAGCATCCACATTCGGATACACAGAACTCGCCTTACCTTGCTCTTTGAGAACCACTGGTGCTACTTCGCTCATCAAGCTCACGATTTTGATCAATTTGTTGTCTGGCAAGTGCTTATTGGCAAACTTCTTGATCTCGGTAAATCTAGGATCTGTCTTTCTCAACACAGCGTGTCCATAGCCTGGGATCACTTTGCCTGTCTCCAACCAACTACGCAAATATTTTTCCATCTGCTCTTTGTTTGGGCAACCGTCGAACTTATCTTTGATTGCCAAAACAAATTTTAAAGAATTCTGATTAGCAAGGCCGTGCAAAGGACCTGCCAAAGCGTTCAACCCAGAAGAAACAGCTCTATAAACATCAGACAAAGTTGAGCTAACAACTCTAGAAGTAAAAGCACTCGCATTGCAACCCTCATGGTCACAATGTAGCACCAAATAAAGCCTCATCAAATCTGCAAACACATCTTCATCGGGAGTATCAATTCCAAGCATGTTGGCAAAATTTGCCGACCAATCAAGGTCTGGATCGTAGCTTTGGATAAGGTCATCTTTTTCGTAACGAATGCGATAGATAGCCGCTGCGATGCTCGGCACCTTAGCTATCAGCTCCAAACAATCTTCCAAAGTGGATTTCCAAAAATCTTTTTTCCGCAAACCTTGTTCATATTTGTCTCTAAACACAGACTCTCTCTCCAAAACCAAAATAGCAATACTAAACATCGTCATCGGGTGAGTATTGTCAGGCAATGCAAAAAGAATGTTCCAAACTTCTCTCGGCACACTAGAACGAAGAGCCAAGTTTTTTTGCAAACAGCGGAGCTCATCTTTTTGTGGCAAACTTCCAGCACAAAGAAGATAAAAAATTTCTTCCGCCTTTTTATCAGAAAGTTCACTCAAAGGATATCCTTTTATAATCAGCCCTTTATCGGCATCGACATAGGAAGTGTTGCACACCACCTCTACTATACCCCTCATTCCAGCAAAAATATTTTTAGGAGTGACTTTACAAATCTCTTTATCTCCATATTTTTCTATAATTTGAGCATTCTTTTCCCTAATTCTCAGTATCTCTTCAGAAATTCTTTTTCTTAAAGTTGTCATAAATACTCCTTTGGAATTAAACATTGGTGTGACCAAATCCACCACTACCTCTTTCGGTAGCATCCAATTGGTCAACACACTCAAAACTTACTTGTGGCACTTTCGCTATCACCATCTGTGCTATCCTATCACTATTTTCTATAATAAAATCTTTCTTACCAAAATTTGCTAAAATCACTTTAACCTCTCCTCTATAATCTGCATCTATAGTACCAGGAGAGTTTAGAACTCCAATACCGCACTTAATTGCTAGCCCGCTTCTTGGTCTTATCTGAGCCTCATACCCTACAGGAATAGCCATAGCAAAACCACACGGCACCAAAGCTATTTCCCCTGCAGAAATTTTTAAACTGCTCTCCAAACAAGCACTAATATCTGCTCCAGCTGCGTGTTCGCTCATCTTTTGTGGCAAACATGCTTTCTGCGACAACTTCTTGAATTTAACTCTTACCATCTACTCAGATAAAGATAGTCGGTAAATCTCTGCAACATAAGAGCTTTATCGTGGTATTTATTCAAAATGTCTTTCGCTCTTTGCATCAGTTGCTCCACCTGGTTCTTCGACTCTTGCAACCCATATAAAGCAGGATAAGTAACCTTTTGAGCTTCCTCATCTTTGCCGATAGTTTTGCCTCTTTCCTGAAAAGTTCCTTCAATGTCCAAAATATCATCCACTATCTGAAAAGAAAGCCCAACATTTCCAGCATACTCCTCCAGCAATTCCGTTTCTTCGGCTGAAACATCTGCCATTATACACGCCATCGTAGCTGTAGATTGGATAAATCCAGCAGTTTTATTTGTGTGAATATAAGCCAATTTTGCTTTGTCAACTTTCTTGCCTTGGTTATTCACATCTTCCCACTGACCTCCCACCAATCCACAAGGTCCTGCCATCTTGGACATCTTTTCCAAAATCTTTGCCTTCAACTTATCAGAAATCTCCATCTGGGAAACAATGTCATACGCATAAATCAGCAATGTGTCACCCGACAACAAAGCTATATCTTCACCAAAAAGTTTATGGCAAGTTGGTTTGCCCCTTCTAAAATCATCATTGTCTAGATACGGCAAATCGTCGTGAATCAAAGTGTATGTATGAAGCATCTCCAAGGCTGCACCCAACGGCAAAATAGGTTGAATATCTTTCTCAAAAATCGAGTAAATCTTGATCAACATATAACTACGAATCCCCTTCCCTCCAGCGAAAAGCGAATGTCTGATAGCTTTGTGAATATTTTTGGGATACTCATCTTTGCGTGGCAAGAATCTATCAATTTGAATATTCACGGTTTCTCTAATTTTTTTGAGATCTTTTTTTAAAGCTTTATACACTCTCGTTTTGCTCCTTATCTAGCTCTATCAATTTGTTTTCGACAACTTTTAACTTCTTTTTGCAATATTTCACCAAATCTTGACCCTCTTTGTAAAGTTCCAAAACTTGATCAAACTCTAAATCGCTATTTTCCAACTTATCTACAATTTCATCGATCTGTTTCATGCTTTCTTCAAAACTTTTTTTCATAAAATTGCCCTATATAAAAAATTTACTTCAAACCTTTTCCACTGGAGAATATTTGAAGTAAAACAGTTAAAAAATGCTATTTAGCGGCTAAATTCAAATCGGTAGATTTACTAAGATAAGGTTCGGGGTTTCTATAACTTCCATATCTACGCACTTCGTAATGCAAATGGGAACCTGTAGACCTGCCAGTAGATCCCATATAGCCGATTATTTCACCTTTATTAATTCTTTGCCCTCTTTCCACTAGTACTTCTGACAAGTGAGCATAACGCGTGGAAAAACCATACTTGTGTCTAATTATTATATTTTTCCCAAAACTTCCCGAACTGGCACTTTTAGACATAATTACCACACCGTTGGCAGTAGCGTGAACGGAAGTTCCCTTTCTGTTGGCTATATCGATGCCTTCGTGAAATATTTTCCTGCCCAAAATCGGGTGAACTCTATAACCGTAAGGACTAGTAACATAACCATACACTGGATAAATAGTCGGTGTATTTTCGTACATATCTTGACGAAACTCACTATTTTTTTTCAACTCAGACATCAATTCAGTTTCTAGTTCCACTCTAACTATAAGTTGTTCCAATTGTAATTTCAAAAAAGCACAATCTAACCTAAGATCAGAAGGAAGCTTCGAGGTAGCACTATCCAAAGAAGGAACACCACCAATACCCATCTGACGAATCTGTGGATCGACTGGCTTGAAATTTCTTTGCTTGCGGATTTGACTTTCCCAAGAACGAACAGCACCTAGCTTAGCCTTTACAGAATCTATAGCTTGATTAAACTCACTGAGCTGATTTCTAAGTATTTTATTCTCTTCTTCTAACATTTCTTGTTGATCTATCTTGTCAAAATAAGAGCCGACAGTGCTCATCTTCCACAAAAAAATGCACAATGTCAAGCTAAAAAGGAAAAGGAAAGATAGAAAAGTTTTGTTGGAGAAAGAGAAAGTATAGCTTCTCACCCACTCTATATGTCCAAAACTAAAAAACCATCTTTTTTTCAATTTTGACCTCTCCTTTTATTCTTTTGTTATTAGATAAAACCTTTCTATTAAAGACATAAAGCAAATTTGTTATAGCTGTGTCAATTTCTTTTTACAACTTTTTGTTTTTCAAGGCGTTTTGCGTTTTTCCCCGATTATCTTTCTTAACGATTATCTTATCTTATCGGATATTATTTGTATGACCTCTTGGTAATGGCTGTCTTCTACGACTATCACAGCTGTAGCGGAGATTTGCTCAAAACTAAAATCGATAATAGGTAAATCTTGCAAATCGGCAACAAAAGACAAAACTTTTGCCCAGTCTAATCCTTGCCCAACTAAGCCCAAAACGGTGTATTTCTCTTTGTACAATACAAGTTTACATTCCAGCTCTTCGGGTAATTTGTCGGTCTCGTACTTACCATAAATATATGCGTAGTCTGCCGTAAATCTGCTAAAAATTGATTTGAAGCCTAAGTTTTTCAACGCAGATATATCTTTAGCCAACTCTCTCTGATCTAAATTTTCTTTGTTTATGCTTATCTTAGAAAGGTTTTTAACACCCGAAACTGCAACCACAGGCATTTTTTTTACTTCTCTTTGGCAAGAGATAGTTGTTCCCTTGTCTTCTGGTCTCAAAGTATTTTTTATTTGAATAGGAATACCCGCTGCTGCCACAGGTGATATCGCCTCACTGTGGAAAACATTCGTCCCAAAGCAAGCCATCTGCCGAAGCTCGGCGTAAGTTATCTCGGGTACAAAAGAGGGGTTATCTACAATTCGCGGATCAGCAGTTAACACTCCTGAAACATCCGTCCAATTTTGATAAACATCAGCTTGAGCACAAACAGCCAAGATGGCACCAGTAATATCCGATCCTCCTCGTGAAAAAGTTTTAATTTTACCATCTTTATCCAAACCATAAAATCCCGGCACTATGGTCGAAATATTTCTATCCAAAATTTTTGCCCCTAACTCATAAGTAAGAGAATCGATACTCCCATCATCTCTCAAACGAACAAATTCTGCAGCATCTACAAAGCGAAACCCCAAATATTCACTAATGAGTAAGGCGTTAAGATATTCTCCCCTAGAGGCTACAAAATCCTGACTAACTCCCTGCAATATCTCTTTTGCAATAGCATCCAAAGCTTCCAAAACCGCCTTACCTTCTACTGCAAGCCCCTTTATCATCAACTCAAATCTAGATTTTATCTCTAAAAAAATGTTACCAAATTTTGATTCTTGAGAAGTATTAGCAGCCAAAGAATAAAGCAAATCGGTTACTTTAATGTCTTGGTCAAATCTTTTTCCAGGAGCAGAAACCACTACCATAGAAACTTCAGTGACACTTTTGATTATTTTCGCTACCGCTTTAATTTTGGTAGCTTCTGCTAAAGATGTGCCACCAAACTTATAAACTATCATCTATTTCTCCTTAAAAATTCACTTCCTTAAGTTTTTCTAATTTGCTTCGTTATCTCAAAAGCTGCCTTAATCACATCATCAACATGAGCAGTAACTTTTTTTGAGGAAATCCTTATGCTAGGTCCAGAAAAAGACAAGCATGCCAAAACCTCATCCTCAACTCCAAAAATAGGAGCACTCACAGAGACAAGCTCATCCGAAAACTCTTTATCTTCTACGGCATAACCTTGGTTTTTGCATTTTTCCAGCTCTTTTTCCAACTCTTTTCGATCGGTGATAGTATACTTACTCAGCTGGATAAATTCCATCTTGTCCAACAACTTCTCGCGTCTGGTTTTAGTCATATACGCCAAAAACAATTTGCCAGAAGAGCAAGAATAAAGGGGGAAAACTGATGTTTTTTCAGGATTAAGCATTAGATGGTGTTCGGGTGATTTAATGCTGTGAATAGCAAAAACTTTGCTCTCTACCATCGTAGTTAGGTAAACATTTTCGTGAACAATATTCATAAGTTTTTCCATCTCTGGCTCTGCCACACTTTTTAAAACTTTGGTAACAGGAGCGGTACGCCCCAAAGATAAAAGCTTAAAAGTCAGATTATATCCATTTTCACCTTTGTAAATATAGCCCACCTCTATAAGAGTGGCCAAAAGTCGATAAGTATTTGTCTTATTGAACCTTAATTTTTTGGTAATCTCTGGTGCAGTAATAGGCTGGTTGGCAGCGATACACTCCAAGAGACGAAAGGCTTTTCCCACCGAAGAAGACACATTATATTTTGCCATAGCAATCCTTTTTTGTTTTCAAATTTCAAGTAAACAGTTAAATTATGAAAAATATGTCAATAATTATTAATTTAGAAAAGTAAAAAAATCTATCAAGCTTTCATTTAAGAAAAAAACTCTCAAAGTCTTAGAATTCTTTCTTGTTCAAACTACTATAAACATAATCTATCATGGTAAGAAAATCAAACACTGGAAGCCCTGTTGCTCTTTGTACAACAGCCCCATAAGGGGGCAGCATACTGCATTCTAAAAGAATAGCTCCGATGCTTTTATCTTTTTTTTGAAGTAACAACGCTGCGTCTATTACTTCTTTTTCTATGGTAGCCTTATCTAAAAAACCAGATTCCGCTATCACGGTTTGTTTAAAAGCAGGTGATTCTTCCAATCCCACAATTATCAGCTTATCGTCTTTTTCCAATCCTATCTTCTGGAAAACCTTTTCCGTGAGCACTTCAGCATTTGCGGTGATAATACCTAATTTTTCTTTGCTTTTTAGCATCGACCTGATAAACGGAATTTGTAGCAAACTAGACAAAAAAACTGGCAAATTTAGTTGCTCTTTGAGTTCCTCTTGATAGATAGCCATAAATCCACAATCACCTGTGATTGCCCTTACACCTTCTCTTTGTAGCTCCTTGGCTGCCTCTATCATCGCAAAAAGGTATTTTGAATCCAATTCAAAAATTTTTTGAACAGTCAATCCTTGCACTTTTTTGAAGCGAACAGGATAATCATAACTAGTAGCATTTCCCACATCTCCAGGGATAAAAGGACAAAAAGTGTCCAGCAAAAGTATCCCAATAGATTCTCCATAGCTAGTTTGTCCTTTTTTCGCTTTATAAATCAACATACCTCCTTATAAGTAATACAAAAGAACAATTCTGTTTATACAAAAGAAACTAATCTACATCAAAAGGGTAGTCAAAAAGATGCTCAATCCCATCATCGGTTACCCTAATACTGGCGTCCAACTCATATCCTACATCTTCCTGCCATATACCTGGAATGAGGTGCAAAGTCATATTTTTTTGTACTATGGTCTTGTCACCTTCTCGCACGCTGATGGTTTGCTCTCCCCAATCTGGTGGATAATTTACTCCTATCGAATAACCTAGTCGTGCCTTTTTTTCCACTCCGTGGCGTGCAATATAATCTCGCCAAATCTTTTCTATAGACTCTATACTCACCCCTGGCTTGATGCTATCTAAAGTAGTTTGCAAGCCATCTTTTACCACCTGAGAGACTTTTTTCATCTTTTTGGGCATCTGTGTTCCTAAGAAAATCGTCCGAGCGATAGGACAATGGTAGTGTCTATATGTACCGCAGAGCTCCAGAAGCACTGGCTCGTTTGCCTGATAGACTGCCTCCGTCCAAGTAAGATGAGGAGTCTTGATTGCCTCACCGCTCATCATCAAAGGCACAATAGCAGGATAGTCGCCAGCATACTCGCCCACCCCTTCATACTCTGCTCTCACAATCTGCGCTGCAACATCACACTCTCTTGCTCCAACTTTTATGTATTTTACCGCTGTTTCCATCACCTTTTCCGCTATTTTTCCAGCTATTTTCATAAACCTAATTTCAGCTTCCGACTTTATCACTCTCACCCAATTTACCAAAATATTCGCATCGACAAAAATAGCTTCGGGCAAACCTTTATGCAACACTTGAAAAGATTTGTGAGTGAAATAGAACTGATCAGACTCCACCCCTATTCTTTTTTTTTGCCAACCTTTTGCTTTTATAATATCGACGACAAAATCCATCGGATGACAAATAATCGAATGAACATAATCATCGGCATACTGATATATATTTTCTTTCGCCAGATATGAGGTTATCCTTGCACCATTGGCATCCATCCCTCTGCCTATCCAAGTGGGCTCTTCTTGATCCAAACTAACTAGAACGCATTGGTGAACATAAAAACTCCACCCATCATAGCCTGTCAAATAGTTCATATTGGCAGGATGCGACACTATCAAAAGCTCTATGCCATTTGCTACCATACTTTTTTTGGTATTCTCTACACGCTTACGATACTCACTTTTTTCAAAGAGTAACATTTTATTCCTCCTTCAAATTGCAAAACACAAAATAAAGCAACAAAAAAGCAATTCTCAATTATCTCTATATTTCTTAATTTAAATAAATTTCCCTAGCTTGTTATAAGCTATACAGTAGCAATTTACCCAGCCATAGAAATGCTAGGTAGGAATGTAGCAATCTGAGGAAAAACTATGATTAAAACAGTTACCAAGATTAAAATTAAAATGAACGGTGGCGTCTCTCGGATTACTTCCAGATATGGTCGTTTGAAGATCAATTGCGCTGTAAAAATATCACAACCAAAAGGTGGTGTAGCAGAGCCAATGGCAGCTTGCAAAGTGACCAAAGTTCCCAAGAAAATCGGGTCTATACCAGTAGAAGCTACATAAGGAGAAAAGATAGGAGACAACACATAAATTGCCACGATAGGATCCACGAACATGCATGCAATAAAATAAGAGATGACAACTACCACAATAACTTTCAACTGAGTAACATCTTGACCCATAATAAGAGGCATAAACTCTTGGGGAAGTCGCAAAAAGCTAATCAGCCAAGAAAAAGCTTGCCCCGCACCGACCAAGATAAAAACAACAGCCGTGATGACACCTGTGTCCATGGCTATGCTTACCAGTTTTTTGAAATTCAAAGTTTTAAAAAGTACGCCTTCCAAAAAGATAGCATAAAGTACCGCTACAGCAGCAGCCTCTGTTGGACTAAAGAATCCAGCATAGATACCACCCACAATAATCAGCGGAAAACCTAAAACAGGATAACCCTCTCTAAAAGATTGTTTTTTCTCTTCCCAAGTAGCTTTTGGCAACATTCCTACCTTCTTTTTTTTGGAATAAAAATAGCAATAAATAGAAAATAGAAGAAAAATAAGCAAACCTGGTAATATCCCTGCCAAGAAAAGTTTTCCCACCGATGTACTCGTAACAACTCCATACACAATAAACCCAATACTAGGCGGAATCAAAAAAGCTATATCACTGGAGTTGATGATAAGCCCCAAAGTAAATGGGCTAGAGTATCCAGCCTTCAAAAGCATAGGTCTCATAGTGCCACCTATGGCTGCCACAGTTGCTTGTGTAGAGCCAGAGACAGCTCCAAACATCGTACAACTAGCGTTAGTAGTGATGGCAAGACCTCCAGGCAAGTGTCCTACCATTGCCTTAATCATATTAATAAGCCTCTTGGCAGCTTGCCCTGAAGTGATGATATTCGCACCCAAAATAAACATCGGAACGCATACCAAAGCCTGTGGCGTAAGACCAGTTATCACCTGTTGCACAAAAATGACAGGCGAGAGATCAGGCATATTCACTCCTACAAACATCAACAAAGAGCCCAGTATGACCACCATAAAGGGCACAGCCATAAAAAGCATCAAAATCATACTAATCCATAATAAACTCATAAAACATCCTTATCTAATATTCGATAACATCGTCTGAATACTCGGAAGTAACCTCTGGAGATATCCAAATATCATCACCTTTCTCCTTGATGTTTTTGATAATCGTCAGCGTATACTGTATGCCTGCTGAAAAGAAACCCAGCGGGATGATAATCACAAAAATCCAAAATGGCAACCGAAGGGCTGAACTTGATTGTGCTCGAGTAAAAACCATAAGAACATACTCAGCAGAAAAGTAAGCCATGGTAAACATCGTAATAGCACTAGCTACGCAGATAAAATATTCAATGCACTTCTCTACAGATTTAGGAGCTAAATCTATGAGTGCTCCCATTCTGATATGACGACCTTTTCTCGCGGCATAACTCACACCCACAAAAGTGATAAAGATAGTCAAAAATTCGCTGACCTCCTCAGCAAAGTAGATGCTGGTAAAAAAAGTCCTAGCAATGACATTTATGATAAGCGTAATGAAGAGTGCAAAAATGCAAAAGGTGATACAGCTTGTTTCAAAAAAATTCAAAACTTTTACAACTTTGTTTTCTCCTTCCATAATTCCTCCTTAATGGGAAAAGTTTTGCACAGCCTTTCTTTTTTCAAGAAAAAACTGTGCAAAAAATCACAATTTTTACTTAACTCCCAAAGCTTTCTTAGCATCAGCTATGTCTTTGAGTAGTGCTTTGAGCATAACATCTGCATCATCGCCTCCCACTTTCTCAAATTTTGCAAAAACTTTTTCAGCCTTGACTTTCATCTTCTTGACTTGATTATCGTTGTATTCATAGAATTTAACTTTTGGTCTTTCTTTAGCTATTTTAGCTTTGTCATCGGCGTTTCTTTGCTTGATCCATTTACCAGCTGGTATGATAGATTCTACCCAAAACTCTTTCATCATTTCTTGTTTTTCTGAGCTTAGAGAGTTATAAAAATCCAAATTTACTGTGGGGATGCTGACGAAAACTTCAGCCCAAAACTGAGTAAAATAGTCGGTTACTTCATAGAATTTCATACTATAATCGGCGAACATCGGGTTAATTTGAGCATCCAATAATCCTGTTTGTAGCCCACTATAGATTTCACCATAAGACATAGGTGTAGAGGTCATCCCATAAGACAACAAGTTTTCTACCAAAAGCTTAGATCCCATAACTCTTGTTTTCATTCCTTGAATTTTACTGATTTTGTCGGTAGGTTTTTTGGAGGTAACCCATTGCCAGCCTTCGAACATCATCGCAAGAGGAAGGAGTCCTTTCTCTTTAAACTTTTCCTCTAACATAGGGAAAAACTTGCCGTTGCGAGTAACCCAATCGATTACCTCTATTGTTTTCTCTCTTGGCCAAATATAGTTCAAACACAAAACTTGAGCTTGCGGTACAAAGGCACTTATCCATGCATAATCTGAAAAGACAAACTTAGCCACGCCCATTTGACACAACTCGTTGATATCACGATTGTCTCCAATGGTTCCATATGGATAGACGATTATTTGCATATCACCGTCTGTTTGTTTTTTCATACTTTCAGCAAAATTGTTTGCCCACACAGTCATAAAATCGCCCTCGATCTCTTCGGAGGCGAATTTTGCCTTCACTTCAGAACTTTTCCCCCAAAATGCATACAAACCAGTAGTAAAAAGTCCCATTATTAAAACTAGACTTAAAATTCTCTTGCTCATTTTTTCTCCTTTTTTCAATTTTCTCCATCTTCCAAATACTGACTTACAATCTCTACAAAAAATTTCACTCCGTTTTTCATCACCTCCTCATCTACATTAAATTTTGAGTTATGATGGGCATAATCAGAGCCTTTTTGGCTATTCTTACAACCCAGATGAATAAATACAGAAGGTACTCGATCGGCAAAAGCAGAAAAATCTTCACTCGCCAAAGAAGCGTATTCACGAAGATTTTTTTCGCCTACTATATTACCCAAGACCTTCCTCGCCATATTAACCATAGCGCTATCGTTCACTACTACATCATTTTCCCGCTGCATTTGGATTTGCACCTTACATCCATGAAGTTGACAAACCTGCTCAACTTTTTCTCGGAAGAGGATGGCAGGATCATCGCTTCTATCTTCTTTAGGTTGGAAAAGATAACGAATAGTCCCTTCCAAATAAGCATTTTCAGGAATAACATTGTTTTTTTGCGAGCCCCCTTTAATTTTGGTAAACATTATGACAGTGGGTTTGAGAGCACCGAGTTTCCGTGTCTGGATCGCTTGCATAGACAAAATAACATCCGCAGCAGCAATGATAGGATCTATAGCATTCTCGGGGGCTCCCGTGTGTCCATCTTTCCCAATAATCTTAATCTTAAACACATCCATATTGGACATAATCGCACCACTTTTCACGCCAACTGTGCCACTAGGCAAAAGCGACCAAATATGAGTAGCTACACACGCGTCCACCTTGGGATTGTCCAACACACCTTCCAATATCATCTGTTCTGCCCCTGCTGTCTCTTCGTTGGGCTGAAAGATAAATTTAACATTGCCTTTAAATTTATGTTTGTTTTCAGACAAAACTTTTGCTGCTACCAAAAGCATAGCCATATGAGCATCGTGCCCACAGGCGTGCATCAGTCCAGGATTGAGAGATTTATACTCTACCTGCGTCTCCTCTTCGATAGGCAAAGCATCCATATCTGCACGCAAGGCGATGGTTTTGCCTGCCCTCTTTCCGATAAGAGTAGCTACCACTCCTGTGGTAGCTACTCTCTTTGTCTGTAAACCAAGATTTTGTAAATACGCTTCTATCTTCTTAGCTGTCTCAAATTCGTGAAAACCAAGCTCGGGATATCTGTGAAAATCACGACGCAACTCAACCAACTCTGGCTCTAAAGATAAAATAGTTCTATCACATTCATCCATTTTAGATCAAATCTCTTTTAATCAATGTTTCGGCAATCTGGACAGAATTAAGTGCTGCCCCTTTACGAATATTGTTCGAAACTACCCACAAATTAAGACCATTTTCTATGCTCATATCTTTACGAATCCTACCTACGAAAGTGTCATCCTCTTTGTTTGTCATAAGAGGTGTCGGATATATCTCTTGCGAAGGATCGTCCATCACCTGTACGCTTTCGGCGGCAGCCAATAGTTCTCTAGCCTTTTCTACGGAGATATTTTTCTCTGTCTCTACATTGACCGACTCGCTGTGTCCATACCAGACGGGAACTCTAACACAAGTAACTGAAGTTTCGATGCTCTTATCCAGAATCTTTTTTGTTTCATTCACCATCTTCCACTCTTCTTTGGTATACCCTTCCTCTTGGAAAACATCTATGTGAGCAAGGCAGTTAAAAGCTATTTGCTTTGAGTAAGCTATAGGCTTTGTAATCTTTCCTTTTTCCAAATACTCCTTGCTCTCAGTTGCCAAACCTTGGAAAGCTTTTATGCCTGAACCTGATACAGATTGGTAGGTAGAGACTACCACCCTCTTTATTTTCGCGTAATCGTGCAAAGGCTTGAGCACAACCATCAACTGAATGGTGGAGCAGTTTGGATTGGCGATAATTCCTTTGTGCCAGTCCAAGTCTTGCGGATTGACCTCTGGCACCACCAGCGGACAGTCTGGATTCATTCTCCATTGAGCACTGTTATCCACCACCACAGCACCTGCTTTGGCTGCTATAGGAGCCAAAACAAGACTAGCTTCCCCTCCTGCTGAGAAGATAGCTATATCAACGCCTTGAAAATTCTTGGCATTAGCCTCTACACAAGCAAACTCTTGCCCGTTAAACTTAACTTTTTCGCCTTCTTTTTCTTTCACATCCATAGGAACGAAAGTATACATCGGAAAATTTCTTCTTTCCAAAGTCCTGATCATCTCGCTACCGACTATCCCCAAAGCTCCCACAACCGCTACCGTATATTTTTCTTTTTTACCCATTTTAATTCACCCCTTAAAAAAAACTATCACTCTTTAATTTTCCCAGACTCTATATCTTTGATCACATCGATTATAATCTCAACACCTTTACTCAATAGTTCTTTTGTGATAACCAAAGGAGGTAAAAGGCGAGCTACATTGTTATAGTGCCCTCCCACCTCTATCATCACTCCTCTTTGATGAGCGTGCTTTCTAATCAATTTGCCTAGAACAGAAGCTGGTTCTTTCGATTTTTTGTCTTTAACCATCTCGATGGCAATCATAAGACCGATGCCTCGCACCTCTCCTACGATGGAGGAAGTTTTAGCAAACTCTTGCAATCTTTTGGTAGCCATATCACCTACTAAATTTACATGCTCCAGCAAGTTTACCTCTTTCATCCAGTCCAGAGCAGCCTTACCTGCAGCGAAGGCGATCATGTTCCCTCTAAAAGTACCGATAGATTTTCCAGCAGGCATCGTGTTTAATTTTTCTTTGTAAGCAATCGCCGAGATAGGAAGACCAATGCCTCCCAAAGCTTTGCTAATAGTTACAATGTCTGGGACTATATCAAAATGTTCAAAAGCGAACATTTTCCCTGTTCTGCCTAATCCTGCTTGGATCTCATCGCAAATCATCAAAACATCGTGCTTATCACAAATCTCTCGAACTCTTTTCATAAACCTAGTAGTCGGGATTATAGTACCCCCTTCTCCTTGCACAGACTCCAAGATCACAGCCGCTGGTTTGGCAAAGCCAGAATGGCTATCGCTCAAAACTCTTTCCAAATTCTCAGCCGCTTGCAAATCCACATCTTCGTCGGGACAACCAAAAGGGTTTCTATATTTATAAGGAAAAGGAATAAAAGATACACCTGGTACAGTAGAACCCACACCATGGTGGGAATCATCACAAGTCAACGCCAGAGCAACACCAGTCATCCCGTGATAAGCTCCTTCAAAAGCTATTATAGTATCTCTGCCTGTGTTGTATTTTGCCAGCTTTATAGCTTGCTCCACAGCGTCACTGCCTGTTGGTCCACCAAAAAATAAACGAGTTAGCTCTTTGGGTAGTAACGATTTGAGCGTAGCCACCATTCCTTCTCTCTCGACAGTGGGTATATCAAGTGTGTGAGTTATTTTGTCCAATTGCTTGTGAGCTGCTGCCAAAACCACAGGGTGAGAATGCCCTAAAGCCATCACTCCCGCTCCAGAAAACATATCAATGTAAACATTGTCGTCCTCATCGACCAAAGTTGCTCCTTTTCCAGTTTTCAAACTCATCGGCATCCCTTTGGAATATGAAACTGCCGAACCTTCATTGCCGGCTTGAAAATCTAATATCTTTTTAGATTTTGGTCCCGGTGGCACCACATTGATAATTGGTGCTTCGTTGATAGATAATTGTTCCAACTTCATTTTTTTTACTCCTTGCTCTTTAATTTAGAAGTAAACCCCTTTATATGGAAACAGTCCATGCAGCGAGTCACACTTTCTTTATGATTCTTAACAGCCTTTAGTTTCACTATATGAACCAAAAACCACTATGTGAACTAAAATGATTTCATTATTCTCAATCTGTCAACTTAAAAGTTATATTTTTTATAAATATGAACTCAAAATATGATAACGAAAGGCTTTTTAAAGAATCTAAACAAAAAAATAAAAGGAAATTATGAGAAAATTTTTAGCTCTGCTTTACCAGATTGTAACTCAAGATACGAATTGTGCACTAGCCAATCGCCACAATTAGCGTAAAGACCGGAAGACACAGACTGCAAAAGAGGATGGTGCGTATGCCCCATCACGACAAGGTCATAGCCTTCTTTGCTTATTTTGGTTTGAGCAAATTGTAAAAGTTCTGCCTCTTTTTTCGTAAGTTTTTTTTCGTCCACTTTGCGAGAACGAGAACTTCTTGATGCCAAAGAACCAATCCTAATGGCTAACGCTGGATGAACTATTCCAAAAAATAACTCGAAAATTTTGGAGCGAATAAGAAGTTTGTAAAATTTGTAACGAAAATCGTTTTCCCCATGACTATCACCGTGAGTGACAAAAATTTTACGATTGTCTATTTGCAAGACACACTCAGATTTGAAAATCTCGATCCCCAACTGATTTTGCAAAAAATACCGAAAATAGAAGTCGTGGTTACCTGCAATCATCTTGATTTTACAACCGCTATCTCGCAAAGATTTCAAGGCGTAATATACAGGAAAAAACTCAGAAAGCACGATGTTTTTCCAGTCGTACCAAAGGTCGAAAAAATCTCCCGCAATAACTAAAATATCGGCTTTACCTGTGATACTTTCCAAAAATTGTACCACTGTTTTTTGCCTTGCTATATCTTCTGCCGTTTTGGGTACAGGCTTCAGATGAGTATCGGAAATAAAGTACGCCTTCATTTACGCAAAATCTTTTTCCACTTGGCGAATATAACGATGATACAAAATAAGGGTTACCACAAAAGCCAAAATATCTGAGATAGGAAAAGATATCCAAATCCCGGTAATGCCAAAAATGGGCGATAAAATATAAACAAAAGGTATCAAAAAAACAAGTTGCCTCAATGTGTTCAAGATTAACGCTGGACGATACTTACCGATAGACATAAAGCCCATCGAACCTATCATCTGAAAGCCCACCAAAGGGTAAGCCAGACTGAGTAAAACCAAAGCTGATTTGCCTGCAGGCAATATTTCCAAATCACTGGTAAAAATCCTGATCACCAAGGATGGGAAAAAGCACATCGCCACAAATCCCAAAGTGGTAACCACCGTCGCCCAGATGGTCGCTTTGTGGAAAACCTCTTTTACCTTACCAAAAGTGCGAGAACCGAAATGATAACCAGCTATAGGTTGCATACCTTGTGCCAAACCATAAACTGGCATACAGATGAGCATCGCCATCCTGTGGTAAATACTAAAGATGCTGATAGCCACTCCACCTCCATAGGTGGACAAACGGTTGTTGAGTACCACTATGAGTATGGAGGAACTGACCTGATTGATAAAAGAAGAAAATCCCAATACCACCGTCTGCTTGAATATTCTCCAGTCAAAAATCAATCTCTCGAAATGAACTCTGCTGCCATGGTTGGAAAAGTGAAAAACGACATAGCAACTTGCCACTACCTGAGCTATCACTGTGGCTAGAGCTGCTCCAAAAGTACCCATTTTAAAAAGATAAATCATAAAAAAATCTAGCACAATATTTAAGCCACCGCCCAAAACCAAAATCCACATAGCCGCATTACTACGACCTTCGGCACGCAAAAGAGAATTGGTGACCAAAGATCCCATAAAAAATACTGTCCCCAAAATCATCACCACCAAATAGCGTTTGGCATAAAGATACACTAGTCCCTCAGCACCCGACAAGCGAAGGAAAATGGGCAAGCCCAAAATAGAAACCACAGTAATAATCACGCCTGTAGCCAAAGTCCCAAACACCACGGTACTCAGAGTGGAATAAGCCCTGCTGACTCTGCCCTCTCCCAAAGCTCTGGAAATGATAGATCCTCCGCCCACACCAAACATCATTGCGACAGACATAATAAACAACTGGAAAGGAAATCCGATAAAAACGCCCGCAATGCCGATAGGACCGATACAATGACCAACAAAAATAGTATCCACCAAACTGTAAGTGGCTACCACGCTCATCCCCACTATCGCAGGCAAAGACATATTCAAAAGAGATCTGTTTATGTTTTGGTCTCCCAATACTTCGTTGTGTATCATTCTATTTCCTTAGGTTGCTATTTTTCTGATTGCACAAAAATAAAAGATTTTTAAAAATACAGTAAGTAGTAACCCTACCAACTCCACCTGGCACCACGCTGATGGCACTAGCTACCGACTTACAATCTGCAAAATCGACATCACCCACCACTTGCTCATGTCCATCCACAGTTATCTGATTGATGCCCACATCTATCACCACCACGCCAGGCTTCAGATAGTCAGCCTTTATTTTTTCGGGGCAACCAATAGCCACCACCAAGACATCCGCCTGCTGGGTGTAATCTTTAGGATTAGGAGTGTTAATATCTATCATCGTAACCTGCACACCACCATGGTAAGCTATCCAATTTAACAAAGGTTTGCCCACTAGCGTGGAGATTCCCATTATCACTACTTTTTTTCCAAACTGCAAAAGATTATGCTTTTTGATAAGAGCAAATACCGCCCTAGCTGTACAAGGTACAGGAGCTTCATTTCCAGAGATAATTTTCCCTAGATTCTCATCCACCACACCTTCCACATCTTTATCCGCTGGGATTATCTTCAGCAATTCGTCTAAATCTATTCCTTGTGGCAAAGGTCTTTGGAGCATTATCCCATCTACAGCACTGTCATCTGCTAAAGTTTGCATTTTCTCTTTTAGCTCTTTAGAAGTGACTGACGAGGGAAAACTCTCAATCTGGCAAACTATCCCCAGCTGCTTAGCTTTTTGCTGAATATTTTTTACATAAATAAAAGAAGCTGGATTTTCTCCCACAACCACTACCATCAAGGTAGGTTTTTGCAAGAAATTTCCAACCTCTGCTTTAATCTCAGCTTTTAATTCTTTCAAAAGCGGGACTACTTTTAGTTTGCTCATATCCCCTTTTTATTCTCTCAATCTTAACAGTTTTACCTTTTTGTAACTCGACAAACACGGCGTTTATCTCTAGCCCTTCCCACGATGGGTGGTATCTTGCGGGCATACCACTAACATTTTTTCTCACCACTATCTCACGCTTCACACCGATGCCCGAGAGGTGTCCACCACTCATTCCCACATCCGTGATATAGCCACAGCCCGACGGCAATATTTGCTCGTCTGCTGTTTGGATGTGTGTGTGCGTCCCCACTAAGCAGGAGATTTTACCATCAAAGTACAAAGACAACATCCTCTTCTCGCCTGTGGCTTCAGCATGAAAATCGACAAAAACATTTTCCACGCCTGCTAAATCTCCTTGCAACATCTCGTCCAAAATTTCGATGGGAAAATTTGCTGGAGGCATAAAAGTTTGCCCAATAAGACACACCACGGCACACTCTTGACCATCTGCAGCTTTAAAGCGATAATATTCACCACCTAAAGCCTGTTTCTGTACATTCACCGGTTTCAATATCTCAGGGCTGTTGGCAAGAAAATCCAAGCTCTGTCTATTGTCCCAAAGGTGATTGCCCGAAGTGAAAACATCTACGCCTGCTCTTTTCATCTGCAAGATAGATTTTTCACTAACCCCTCGACCATGATTTAGATTTTCACAATTGGCTATACACAAGTCAATTGCATACTCTTGCCTAAGATTAGCTAAATGCTCTTCTAGTAAATATCGACCAGGACCACCATAGATATCGCCAATAAACAAAATCTTCATTATTTGGCTATACCAGACATCCTGTTTTCTCTGATGACCGTAACTTTTATTTGTCCTGGATACTGCATCTCTGCCTCAATCCTACCGACAATATCTTCCACCAAAAAGGCACAATTATCCTCTTTAATTTTCTCGGGATTCACTATCACTCTCAGCTCTCTTCCGGCTTGCACAGCAAAGACCTGCTTCACACCATCCATAGAGCTTGCGATCTCTTCCAGCTTGTCCAGTCTCTCTACATAAGACTCCAACACCTCGCGTCTAGCTCCTGGTCTTGCTCCTGATATAGAATCGCCAGCTTGCACTATCGGGCAATAAACATTCGTAGATTCGATCTCTTCATGGTGAGCCTTGATAGCATCCACTATCACCTGTTTCTCGCCGTTCTTCTTGGCAAAGTTGCCACCAATGATAGCGTGAGTGCCTTCCACTTCGTAATCTATAGCTTTACCGATATCGTGTAAAAATCCCGCTCTTCTAGCTAAGCGTTGGTTCAATCCAAGTTCCGAAGCTATCATCCCTGATATCCAGCCCACTTCCATACTGTGCTTGAGCACATTCTGTCCATAGCTCGTCCTGTAATGCAGACGCCCAATCAGATTGACAATATTTCTGGGAATTGTGCCCACATTCATCTTCAAACAAGCTTTCTTCCCGTAATTCTCTATTCTTTTGTCTATTTCAGCTTTAGATTTTTTCACAACCTCTTCGATTCTAGCTGGATGTATTCTGCCATCTTCGATCAACTTCTTCATAGCGTGCGAGGCGACCTCTCTCCTGACTGCCGAGAAGCACGAGAGCACAATAGCACCCGGAGTGTCATCCACTATTACATCCACACCAGTCTCTTTTTCAAAAGTCCTAATGTTTCTCCCTTCCCTACCTATTACCCTGCCTTTCATCTCGTCCGAGGACAAAGTTATCACGCTCACCACGGAGTCGGAAGCGTAATCAACTGCCAATTTCTGTACACTATCTGCCAAAATTTTAGCAGACTTTTCTTTGGCGTTCTCTTTCACCTCTTGCTCTATATCGTTGATTTTACGAGCTACGCCCTCTCTTGCTTTTTCCAAAAGATTATTCATCAACACATCAAGTGCCTCATCTTTAGAATAGCCAGCTATTTGAGACAACTTATCAGTTTGCTCAGCTACAAGCTCATCTACTTTTTCGGTTTTCTCTTCGATGGTTTTTGTCTTCTCTTGCAAGTTGCTTTCTAAACTTTTGATATTTTCTTCTTTCTTATCCAGAGTTTCTAAGCGAGCATCTAATTTGCTAATTCTTTTGTTGTAAGCATTTTCTTGTCGTCTTAGTTCTTCTTCTCGTGTAGAAAGTTTTCTCAATCGGTGTTTTTCTTTCTTAGCAATTGAACTTTCTGCTTCTCTCATTTTTTGATTTATCAAGTTGTCAGCTTTTTTTTGTGCGTCTTTGATGGTTTTCTGAGCCTTTTTGTAATTCCCCGAAAGCCGAACTTTGAGGAAAAAAGACAAAGCAAACACCAAAAGGGTCGCCCCCATAAAAGTATAATTTAATGTATTTAACATTATATCTCCTTAGTATAATAAAAAAACCCGTAATACCGTGTAGCACGGCTTATCTTGAACTTAACTTCAAGGTGGGATATTCATCAAGCTACTCCGCAAATCCGAGTACAATCACGGCTCAAGCTAAGAGCAGAAGCTTACATCCCTTATTATAACTAGTTCAAATGATATAACTAGCCGTCTATCACTAATATTACAGGCTTTTATCCAATAAAATTTCTATTTTGCCAATAGTTTCTTCACTATCTATCTGATCTGACAAAAAATCCAAACACAGCAAGGTCAATATCTTTATCTGCGAGGTCGAATCTCCCATTTTCCTTGATTTTTGACCTATCAATCTGTTTAATTTTTTGACACATTCTTCCAACTTGTCTTTACTTTCGGCATTTACTTTGAACTCATAAGGAAGACCGAAAATATTAACTTGAACTGAAACTTTCTCATCAGGAGTTATCATAAACTTTTTACAAGGCTTTGCAACTTTTCCATCTTAGTGGCAATTTGCTCTAGTTTACTTTCTTTGGCTACCAACTTCCCTTTTAACACGAGTATCTCTTCTTCTTCTGTTTGTTTGTCTGACTCCGCTTTGCTAAAATCCAACACACCCTGATCAAGCTCAGCTTCCAATCTTTTACACTTATCTACCAGCCTGTTTATTTTCTCTTCTATTTTAGATAGTTTACTCATCTGAGCTTTGCACCAAACTCACTTTGCATCACTTTTACTATCTTTTCAAACTCTTTTCCTGCCATATCATCGGTCAAGGTTTTTTCACTTGAAAAAAAATCGAGAGCAAAAGTCAAACTTCTCTTATCAGCTTCAATTCCTTTGCCTGTATATTTATCATAAAGTTTTATATTTTGCAAAAATTTGGAGCTACTTTTTATTTTTCTTTTTATCTTATCGTAGCTATATTCCAGAGGCACGATAATGGATAAATCTCTTTTTACACTAGGATATTTTTGCGGAGCTATGAACTCAAAACCTTTTTGGGTAAGCAAAGAAAGTACCTTTTCAAAATCAAACACCAAAGCAAAAACCTCTTTTTTTACGCCAAAATTTTTAGCTATTACTCTATCGACTCTGCCCAAAACCGCTACTTGCTTTCCCTTAATCTTCAACTCTAATTCACAAGTCGAATCGAATAAAACTTGCTCGCCAGAATAAGAGAACTCATAATCTTTCACCCCTAAGACTGCCAAGTAATCTTTCAGCACACCTTTTAAATCGTAAATATCATAATCTCTGTCTAGCATAGACCAGTGCAACTTCTTCGCTTTGCCACACACCACCAATGCTAGTTGTAAGGGCTCATGAGCAAATCCGTCATCTTTTGCAAAATATATTTTATTTAGCTCGAAAAGTTTCACCGCTTCTTGACCTTTGTTGAGATTGTATTCCATATTTTTCAGGAGCTGAGGAATAAGCTCTTTTCGCAAGTAAGCCATATCTGCACCTAACGGATTGGTAAGCTCCACAGCCTGTTTTTCATCCACCATACCCGTTTTTTGCTCTTCACTCACAAAGCTGGTATTCAATGCTTGATAAAACCCTTGTAAAACCAAAAAATCTTCCGTTTTCCTTTTGATTTCCCTCTTGAATTTATCTCCGATGACCTGCTCCCCACTAGAAGACGGCACATTGTTGTACCCGTGCAATCTAATAATCTCCTCTATAAGATCTATCTCGCGATAAATATCTTGTCTAAAATAAGGAACTCTGAATTTCAATAAATCTTGCTCTTGTGCGACCAACTCCAAATCCAAAGCTGTAAGATAAGAGATGATGCTCTTTTCTGGAATGCTCACATTGAGCAATCTTTTCACTCTAGATAGGCGAACGCCCACTATTTTTTCTTCTTCCGATTGTGGATTTGAATCCGCATAAACTGTTTGTAACTCACCTTCACTCACAGTTGCCATCATCTTGGCAGCTCTAGGAACGACATAATCTAAAGCTTTGGGCGACAACCCTCTTTCGTAACGATAAGAAGCATCGGTGAAAATTTTATGAAAATGGGAAGTTTTGTGCACACAAGGGTAAGAAAAATTAGCAACCTCCAGCAAAACATTTTTCGTGTCTTCGCTCACTGCGGACGATTTACCGCCAATGACACCTGCTATTCCCAAAATTTTCACTGCGTCTGCTACCACCAAATCGGAACTCCGCAACTGATAGGTCTTGCCGTTTAACGCCTCAAGTGTCTCGCCATCACGAGCGAAACGCACCTCTACTTTGCCACCTTCTATTTTGTCCAAATCGTAAGCGTGCATAGGCTGACCTTGCTCCAAAAGCAAATAGTTGGTCACTCCCACCAGATCGTTGACCTTGTTTACTCCGTTGGCATCCAAAGCAGATGCCATCCAGTCGGGCATATCACCACTAACAGACAGATTATTTATTTGAGTAAGGGTAAAACGAGGACATGCCTCAGAAACATTGTTTATTAGCTTTATCCCACATGGCAAATCCCCAGGCGTAAGACCCAAATCGGCTGTCTTGGGCTGTGTGTAAGGTTTACCCAAAATAGCTGCGACATCTCTGGCGAGACCCACCATACCTAGCAGATCTGGACGGTTCGGCGTAATTTCCACATCCACCACCACATCACCATAGCCAAGTGTAGCCAAGGACGCACCCAATTCGGCATCTTGCTCTAGCTCCATAATGCCACTATGGTCGTTGTCCAGACAGAGCTCTTTCCCACTGCAAAGCATACCATTTGATTCCACACCACGAAGTTTTGCTTTCTTGATCTTGAAATTCCCTATTACAGCACCCACAGGAGCAAAAGCTGTAAGCATACCTTCTTTGCAGTTAGGAGCTCCACACACTACCTGATACTCGGCTTTCCCATCGGACACGGTGCAAAGTTTCAAGCGATCAGCGTTCGGATGTGGCTCAGCCTTTAGCACTTTCGCCACTACGATGTCTTTGATAGCCGTCAAGGAATCTATCACCTCTTCTACCTCTATGCCGGCAAAAGTTATCTTATCCGTAAAATCGTCTATCGATAGGTCAAACTCCACAAATTGTTTTAACCATTTTAAAGATATTTTCATCTATTCTCCTCAACCATGATAATCTTCTCTCAAAATTTATTTTATAAAAAAGCGGAAATGGGAATCCTGCCGATACTACTAAAAACTTACATTTTCAAAGACAGAACTCAGCTTTTTTTACTTAACTTAATTGTTGCAAAAACTCTATGTCATTTTCAAAAAGTAGCCGAATATCGGGGATTTTGTATTTGAGCATCGTGATACGATCTATACCCAAACCGAAAGCAAACCCTGTGTATTTTTCGGAATCGATACCGACATTGTCCAGGACATTGGGATCAACCATACCACATCCACCCATCTCCAACCACCCACTGTTTTTGCAGACAGGGCAACCTTGCCCGCCACAAGACACGCAAGAGATGTCTATCTCTCCGCTAGGCTCTGTGAAGGGGAAAAAATGAGGACGGAAGCGAGAACGAACAGCGGCACCAAACATCTTGGTGGTGAACATCTGCAAAGTGTCCCTAAGGTCTGTAAAAGAGGTATGCTCGGTCACGACCAAAGCCTCCACTTGATGAAACACGGGTGAATGAGAAGCATCGGGGCTATCTTTGCGATAACATCTGCCCAGCGAGATAATCTTAATCGGAGGTTGAAAATTTTCCATCACCCTGATTTGCTCAGTCGAGGTTTGAGATCGCAAAAGCTTGCCACCTTTGGTGTAAAAAGTGTCCGTGATATTTCTGGAAGAATGGTCTGCAGGTGTATTCAAAGCATCGAAATTATGATAATCGTCCTCCACCTCACCATACGAAGATATCTCGAAACCCATAGAGATAAAGACATCTTCAATTTGGCGGGAGACGATACTCAGAGGGTGCAATTTCCCTAAAGCTCTACTTCTGGCAGGCATAGTCAAATCAACATTCTTATCGCCTTGCTTAGAATCCAAAAAATCAACTGCCGATTTTATCTTAGACAAAATCTTGGTTTTGAACACATTCACAAGTTTCCCAAATTCTGGTCTTTTTTCTTGGGGAAGCTCTTTCATCTTGATCAGTAAAGATGAAATTTCACTTTTTTTCCCCACGAAAGCGGACTTTATGTTGTTTATCTCGTGACTGGTTTTGGCACTCTCCAACTTTTCTTTCAGCTCAGAGTATATTTGCTCCAACTTCGCCTGCATAATTCGATCCTTCCTGTTTAATCTTCTTTTAGTTAGCTAGGCTGGATTTTACTTGCTCACAAATCTTGTCGAAAGCCTCTTTGTCGTGCATAGCTAGGTAGGCAAGAGTCTTTCTGTTCAATTGGATGTTGCTCTTGGCAAGTCCATCTATAAATTTGCTATAGCTCAGCCCATTTACTCTGGCAGCAGCATTTATTCTCACGATCCACAATTTCCTGAACTCTCTTTTGCGTACTTTACGGTCACGATAAGCGTACAAGTTACTTTTTTCCACAGCCAATTTGGCAGTACGATAAAGTTTACTTTTTCCTCCAAAATATCCTTTGGCGGAGTCTAAAACTTTTTTTCTTCTTTTCTTAGCAGCTACATTATTTGTACTTCTTGACATTTTATTCTCCTTAGCCCAACATTCTCTTTATTCTAGGTGCATCTGCTTTACTCACTAGAGTAGCACCTCTCAAATTTCTTTCTCTTTTGGGGCTTTTTTTGGTCATAATATGACCAGCATTAGCTTGATTTCTTTTCACTTTTCCATTAGCGGTTAACTTAAATCTTTTTACCGCTCCCTTGCGAGTTTTCATTTTCGGCATAACAAACTCCTGTTTAACTATTCTTTTGTGTTAATGGCGACATAACCATATAGACCACTCTTCCTTCGTTGGAAGGAGCTTGATCCAGTTTGGCATAATCCACCATGTCTTGTTTAATCTTCTCTAACAAATCAAAGCCCAATTGCTTATTCGCCAATTGACGACCTTTGAACCTTACTGTAAATCTTACTTTATCTTTGGATTGGAGGAATCTTATTGCATTTTTTATTTTAAACTGATAATCGTGTTCATCTGTAAGAGGTCCAAACTTTATCTCTTTTGTTAAAACAATATGCTGTTTTTTCCTAGATTCTCGCAAAGATCTTTCTTTTTGATAATGATATTTTCCAAAATCCAAAATCTTGCAAACTGGAGGGCTAGCTTTTGGCGATACCTCCACCAAATCCATTCCTGCAGACTTGGCTCTGGTGATCCCATCAGATAGAGAGACGACCCCCACTTGCTCACCAACCTCGTCTATGAGCCTTATCTGCTCGACTCTAATTTCTCTGTTTATCCTCTCTTTGGATACAGTGGGTTTCAGCTTAGCTTTACCCTTTCTTATTCGAATAATAATTGACCTCCCTTAATAATAGACTATTGTCTTAATTCTTATATAAATTAATTGCCAAAAAAAAAGGCAAATTGTAAAAAAATACAACCTGCCTATCTAAATAAAATAGCCTATCACAACTGCTTCCCTTCGATAAATCGCGGGAGCAATAAAAATACTCTATAATAAGACCTTAATCGATGTCTCTAAAGTTCCAACAGCTGTCAAAACCCGCACCATAAGGTAGGAAGCAAATTCCATTTCTCTTATTCTCAAAATTTTAGACCCCGCAAAAGAGTCAAGCTTTTTCGCAGAACTGCTTTGTTTTACCACTTTAACCTGTAAGAGGTAAAAAAATTACCAATTTGGTTTTTTATCTGATGTCCATTCAGAAGAAGTGGATGAATCGAAAGAGCTATAATTAGTTACAGACGAAACATCCCAGCCACTGATGTCTTGCTTGAAAACAGATGCACCATAAAACATAGCAAACATATTGGTAACATTACTCACATCCCAGCCACTGATGTCTTGATTGAAAACTTTTGCATAGTAAAACATAGAGCTCATATCGGTAACTTTGCTTACGACCCAATTATTAAGGGAGCCATTAAATGCAGATGCACCAGAAAACATCCTACTCATATTGGTAACACTACTAACATCCCAATTATTAAGGGAGTCATTAAATGTGGGCACATTGTAAAACATCCAACTCATATCTGTAACTTTGCTTACGACCCAATTATCAAGAGGTTTATTGAATACTGTCGCACCAGTAAACATCTTACTCATATTGGTAACATTACTCACATCCCAGTCATTAAGAGGTTTGTCATATGCAGATGCCATTTTAAACATACTACTCATATTGGTAACATTACTCACGACCCAATTATTGATGTTTTGATTAAAAGCGGTTGCAACATAAAACATACAACCCATATCGGTGACATTGCTCACATCCCAATCATTAAGCGGCTTATTGAATACAGATGCCTGATAAAACATAGCAAACATATTGGTAACACTACTCACGACCCAATTATTGAGTGAGTCATTAAATGCAGATGCACCATAAAACATATTTCTCATATTGATTACATTACTCACATCCCAGTCATTGAGACTTTGATGGAAAGTTGCTGCCTCTGCAAACATAAAACTCATATCGTTTACACTACTAACATCCCAACCACTAATGTCTTGATTGAAAACTTCTGCTTTTCTAAACATAAAATTCATATCAGTTACATTGCTCACATCCCAATTATTGATGTTTTGGTTAAAAGCTTCTGCACCATAAAACATAGAGCTCATATCTGTGACATTGCTCACATCCCAGCCGCTGATGTCTTGATTGAAAGTGGTATTTTCTTTAAAAAGCTCGCTCATATCGGTAATACCAGCAACATTTATCTTAGTAACATCTTCACCATCGGCAATCATCTGTAATAACTCTTCTCTAGACATCATAATATTCGGTTTCTTGTCGTCTGTCCACTCACTCGAAGTGCCAAAATTGTAAAAACTGTAATTAGTCAAAGCAGAAAAAATATCCCAACTACTAATATCTTGTTTGAACGCGGTTGCATTACAAAACATGTAACTCATATTAGTAACATTACCCACATTCCAATCATTGAGGGAATCATTAAATGCACTTGCATCTCTAAACATATTACTCATATTAGTAACATTAATCACATCCCAGCCACTGATGTCTTGGTTAAAAGCAGATGCACCAGAGAACATAGAACTCATATCGGTAACATTGCTTACATCCCAATCATTAAGAGGTTTGCTAAATGCTGATGCACTACAAAACATCATACTCATATCTGTAATCTTGCTCACGAACCAACCATTAATGTCTTGATTAAAAGTTCTTGCACCGTAAAACATCCCACTCATATCGCTAACATTGTTCACATCCCAATCATTAAGAGGCTTATCAAATGAAGATGCATAACAAAACATATAGCTCATATCGGTAACATTACTTACGACCCAATTATTGAGTGGCTTATCGAATACAAATGCATGATAAAACATATAGCTCATATCAGTAACATTGCTTACATCCCAAGTACTAAGTGAGTCATTAAATGCAAATGCATTATAAAACATAGAGCTCATATTGGTAACATTGCTTACATCCCAGCCACTGATGTCTTGATTGAAGGTGGTATTGTTTTTAAAAAGCTCGCTCATATCTGTAATACGAATAGTATTTGCCTTAGTGACATCATCACCTTTTTCTATTTTGCTCACAAGTTCTGCCTTAGTTAGTGGAAAATTTGGTTCGTTTATACTTTTCAATGCACTATAAAATGAAGTAAAAGCATCATATTTGCTAACCTTATCAACATTCCAATTACTTATATCTTTATTAAATCTAAATGCCTGGTTAAACATACCACTCATATCAGTAACATTGCTCACATCCCAGCCGCTGATGTCTTGATTAAAAATTTTTGAATAGTTAAACATATTACTCATATCGGTAACTTTGCTCACAATCCAATTATTGAGTGAGTCATTAAATACATATGTTCTACTAAACATATCACTCATGTCGGTAACATTGCTTACGACCCAGCCGCTGATGTCTTTATTAAACTTCGTTGCATAATAAAACATCCCACTCATATTGGTTACATTGCTCACATCCCAGTTACTGATGTCTTGATTAAAGTTTCTAACTATTGAGCAAGAAGAAATAGTTTCGCCTCTTTCATCGGCAACTGCCTGCATCAAATCTGACATATCTGTAATGCCAGAAACATTCACTCGAGTTACATACGCATTTAAACTCAACAAATACACAAGTATTTGCTTATTTATTTTTGGTTTCTCAGCATTTAACCAAAGAGATGAAGTATTACCATCAAAACCATAAAAAGAGTACTTAGAAGTTAGACCCACTATGTCCCATTTGCTGAGATCTTGGTCAAAAGAGCTTGCATTAGAAAACATACAATACATACTAATAACTTTACTCACATCCCAACTACTTATGTCTTGATTGAAAGCAGACGCACCAGAGAACATCGAAATCATATGAGTAACTTTACTCACATCCCAGTCACTGATATCCTGGTTAAAAGCAGAGGCACCAGAGAACATAGAAATCATATTGGTAACATTGCTTACATCCCAGTCACTGATGTCTTGATTGAAAGTGGCATTATTTATAAAAAGGTCTTTCATAGCAATAATGCTAGAAACATTTGCTTGAGTTACATCCAAATTTTTTGCTATTCTATCCACTAACTCTGCTTTGGTCACCATGTTTGTTGTAAACTCTCTGACCTCAGTCTCTTTGCTCGTCCTGCCATCTGTCGCTACTACTTTCCAATAGCAAGTTGTATTGTAAACCTGAGTAGGCAAAGAGCAGCTCGTATCGACAGTATCTGCTGCAATGATAGCCAAATCCTGAGCGGATGTCCCAAAATAAACATCATAGCTATCAGCGTTCCCACTCCAAGTTAGTTTGATATTACTTACAAATGTGCTCACTGAATCCACTGGAGAGACCAAACTAACAGCCACATCATCTCTTGTGGTAAAGGTACTTACAGCACTCTGGGTTTCTTCTTCCCCATCTTTACCCACGATTCCCCAGTAATATTTTTGCCCATAATCTAGATTATTGAAAGCATAACTGGTATCTTTCAAATCGGAAGCTACTACACTTAAACTATTTTCGGATGTCCCCAAATAAAGGTCGTATTTTTTTACATTCTCTCCGCTCCAGCTCAAGGTGAGGTCTGTGTATTGCCAAGATGCACCTTCTGCAGGAGAAGACAAAGTCACCAGCGGTTGTTCCTTGGTGGTGAAACTGTAGACAGAGCTAGCAGTGTCCAGCTGTCCATAGCTTGCTACTACTTGCCAGTAGTAAGTTTGCCCATACTCGATTCCCTCTGGAGTGTAGCTGGTAGTTGTCAAATCTGAGGCTACTTCGAGCAAACTACCTTCGGCTGTACCCAGAAATACATCGTAGTTGTCAACATTGCTTCCGTTCCAACTAATCTCTAAATTAGTAAACTGTTCGGTTGCTTGATCGGTGGGAGAGTTCAAACTCAAACTCGTCATCCCCTTGGTGGTAAAGCTCTGTACCTCACTAGCAACATCTAACTCTTCACTTTTCCCCACGACTTTCCAATAGTAAGTTGTATTATAACCCAAAGTAGACAAAGAGTAGCTTGTATCGACAGTATCTACTGCAATGACAGCCAAATCCTGAGCAGATGTCCCAAAATAAACATCATAACTATCAGCGTTCCCACTCCAAGTTAGTTTGATATTACTTACAAATGTGCTCACTGAATCCACTGGAGATACCAAGCTAACAGCCACATCATCCCTAGTAGTAAAGGTGTTTGTAACACTCTGGGTTTCTTCTTCTCCATCTTTACCCATGACTTTCCAATAGTATTTTTGCCCATAATCCAGATTATTGAGAGCGTAACTGGTATCTGCCAAATCGGAAGCTACTACACTTAAACTATTTTCGGATGTTCCCAAATAGAGATCGTATGTTTTTACATTCTCTCCGCTCCAACTCAGGGTGAGGTCTGTGTATTGCCAAGATGCACCTTCTGTAGGAGAAGCCAAAGTCACCAGCGGTTGTTCCTTGGTGGTGAAGCTGTAAATGTCGCTGGACATCTGTGAGTACTCATCGCTGGCGATCACTTGCCAATGGTAGGTTTGCCCATATTCCAAAGAATCTAATGCATAAACTGTATCTGCTATATCTGTCGTGATTTGATGCAAAGAATCTTCAGAAATGCCCAAATAGAATTCGTATTTCTCAGCGTTACTACTCCAGCCAAAATCAATGCGATTTGTGTATTTCGCAGTATCACTGTTTTGGGGAGATAAGAGATTTATAAAAAGTTCCTTTTTCTTAGTTTTAAAACTCCGAACTTCACTTTTTTTGCTAGAAACGCCATTTTTGCTCACTACTTGCCAATAGTAGGTAGTAAAATATTTTAAATCTTCTAACTTATAGGTTACTACTGCTAAACTCTTGAGGAGCTTCAAATCCAAAGGCGATTCTGAAAAGTATAGATCAAAGCTACTAGCTTCTCCACTCCAACTCAAAACGACATCTAAATCTTGCTCTTCGGCTTGATCAGCAGGAGAGCTCAAATTTATAGAAACGGCTGGTATCTCTTCGCTACTAGTCGTTCCTTCGGAGCTATTACAAGAAAAGAAAACAACAACTAGCGACAAAAATAAAAATATCCGAAAAAGTTTCACAATTTAAACCTCCAAAATTTATTTAGAAAAAATAGTGTAAAAATAAAACTAAACCATAAATTGCAATACTTCCATATTCGTCAAAAACTTTTTATGTGTTTTAGAACTTTTTACAAAAAAAAAGATTGACTCAAAACCACACTAATAAAATTTGCCAGAATACATAGTGCGCCCGTGGCTCAATTGGATAGAGTATCTGACTACGGATCAGAAGGTTTGGGGTTCGAATCCCTTCGGGCGTACCATTTTTTTTCTTTGGGAGTAGATTGATGATTTATGGTATTGGGATAGACATCGTCAAAGTAGCTCGCCTAGATAATACTATAAACAAATTGGGTGAAAAGTTTTTACAGAAAGTTTTTTTGCCAGAAGAAGTATCCTACTGCCAAAGCAAACCTTATCCCGCTATACACTTTGCCGCTCGCTTTGCAGCCAAAGAAGCCCTAAGTAAAGCTATCAAGACTGGATTTACCCAAGGCGTGTGTCCGAAGCAGATCGAGATAGTCAAAGCAAAAAATGGCAATGTATCTCTCAAATTACACGGAATTACAAAGAAAATATGTGCTGAGCTGGCTATTAAACATCTACACCTGAGCATCTCTCACGAAAAAGAGATGGCTATAGCACAAGTTTTAGCAGAAATTTAATCGCAACCTATATTCAAGGAGATGTGTCCGAGTGGTTGAAGGAGCACGCTTGGAAAGCGTGTGTATGCTCAGCGCGTACCTAGGGTTCGAATCCCTACATCTCCGCCATTTTTCTATGCCAACCAAGAGTTTAGCTCTTTATCACTGGGAATTCTACCCGAGCACTTAACTTGTCCATCGATGACCAAACCAGGAACGCTCATCACTCCATATTTCATCACTTCCACAATATCTGTTACCTTAGACACCTCTGCAGGAATATTTTTATCACTGACCATTTTTGCTATTTTATCTTTCAGATTGGTGCAAGTCACACAATTTTCAGAACCTAGAACTACTACTTTTTTCATTATTTCTCCTTATAATATTAAAAAATCAAATTATACAAATATCCAACTACAACAAACGAGATGAACAGAAATATTGTAAAATATGCCAGCAAGCGAACCTTCAACACCTTGCGAAGGATAATCATCTCGGGTAAACTAATGGCAACCACACTCATCATCATCGCTAGCACAGTTCCTATCGGCACGCCTTTACCCAGCAGAGCCTCGGCAATAGGTATGACACCCGTGGCGTTGGAATATAGAGGAATGCCCATTATCACCGCCAAAGGCACGGCAAAAAAGTTGTCTGCACTCGCGTATTTTGCAAAGAACTCCTCGGGAACATAGCCGTGCAAAAAAGCACCTACACCAATACCGATAATAATATAAAGCCAGATTTTTTTGATGATTCCCTTGGCGTAGCTCCACGCATAGGCAAGACGCTCGTCGAAAGTTGAAATGCCGTTTTCAGCTATATTCTGCTTGCCCATGCGAATATCGTAAACATAGCCTTCCACATATTTTTCCATTCCCAGTTTTTCCAGCAATATCCCCCCGATAAGTCCGATGCTCATCCCTGTGATGACATAAACAAATGCCAGCTGTCCACCTACGGCGGAAGCAAAAACGAGAATAGCTATTTCGTTAATCATCGGCGAGGTAATAAGAAAAGCCATCGTGACTCCAAAAGGGATGCCAGCTTCGACAAAACCGATGAAAAGCGGGATGGAAGAACAAGAGCAAAAGGGAGTAATCGCTCCCAAAAGCACCGCCATAATGTAAGCCAGCCACTTAGGTTTTCCTTCCAGATATTGGCGAACCTTCTCAGGGTTTAGTTTGGAGCGGAAAAAAGAGACTGCCGTCGTCATCGCTGTCAAAAGAAAGAAAATTTTGCTAACATCTTCGATGAAAAAATGCAAAGCCTCTGCCAAATGCGTGCCACTTTCCAGAGCGAAAATATTGTAAACAATAAAATCTGCCAGCAAAGTAAACCACGAGAGAATATTTAGACCAAAACCAAGCGTGGTTACTAAATAGTAAACACCTCCTATTACGAAAACCCAACCTGTTATCTTTCTAGCCCATTTCTCGAATAAAACAATCTTGCTGTAAACTTTCACAATGTTTTTAATACTAAACGCCAGAATAAAAGCCAAAACCAAAACTGGCAAACCCGTACCTATTCCGTACAAAATCAGCGAAAACACATTTCCTTTGGTTTGGATAAGATTGCCTAAAAACAAAGCCGCAGAGACAGGGCATAAAGCAAGTGCAAAGAAAATTCCCAGCAGAAAAGCTCCTATCAAACCTTGTTTTTCCATATTTTTTTGCGAATCTTCTTTTAAGCCGAATTTAGGAAGTTTTATCTTGATAATATCCAAAATCATCAACCCAACTAAAATTAACGCTGGAGCAACGACATAGGGCATATTATTTTGCAGAAATTGCGAAACAAGCGGTATAGATGAAAAACTGAGCGACAAAGCAAGACCTAAAATAGTATAGAGTGCTGTTCGCCCCAAAGTATAAAAAATCCCTGAGAGCAAAACATAGTAAGGCTTGCCAACTTTTTGCCCAATATAAGAGATGGCAGTTATATTTGTCGTGAGCGGACACGGACTGATTGAAGTCAATATCCCTAGCCAGAGTGAAGTTAAAAGTAATCCCATTTCCATTTTATTCTCCTTGATCCATTAAAAAAGTGTCTATTTCATTTTTCACATAAATTTTGAATTTATTCTCGTCTCTCAAATAATTCCAGATTTTATCCAAATTTTTATAACTCACTTCTTTGCCATCTTTTATCTTTACGATAACTACAGATTTTGCATAAAGTTCATAATCGGTGATAAAATGCTTATTTTCCGACTTCTGCACATCTACAATTCTCAACTCCAGCTTATCCTTAAAGTTTTCTTCAAAAACTTCTTTCGTGTATTTTTCTATTTTCAGGCACGAGGTGCATCTCACATTGCTGTGGAAATAATAAATCACCGATTTTGCAGGTGATTTAGCACTTAAATTCAGCTCATTCTCTTTCCCTTTACAGCTCGTCACAAAAAAGAGTATCGCTATTAAAAGCAAAGAATACTTTCTAATCATTTTTCGCTCCTTGTTGGCAACTGCAGTTGAATTTGCGACAATCATCTATCAAAAAATCACCCAGCGATTTGATAAAATCACAATTTGCATAATAATGAATGAACTTGCCTTGTTTCTCTTTTCTTATTAGTTTCGCATTTCCCAGCTCTTTTAGATGAAAAGAGAGATTGGAGTTCGTCATATCAAGCTTTTTCACCAGATTGCAAGGACAAAGTCCCTCTTGTCCAAACTTTACCAGTTCTTTGAGAATTTTCACTCTGCTCTCTTGTGCTAAAGCACTAAAAGCTTTCACCAATGTTTTATAATCCATTTCGATTCCACCTGGGGACAATTCAATATTTTTAGAAATGTTGTAAAGTTAATAACTAAAGTTTCGTTAAAAAATTATTTTTGATTTAAAAAGGTTAGCTGTAAAATCAAACTAGCAGAGAGAAATTTCTAATCGGCAAAGCAAATGCCCACTCCTCTGGCTGTCTTGACCATATCGGACTTCTCATCAACCAAATTATAAGTAGCAATAGCTTTGCTCAGGCAAACCGACTCTATCCTCTTGTGATTGACGACCACCATTTTTCCGTACTCTTTGTCCAGCACCATTTGAAATGCTTTCACACCAAATTGAGCGGCAAGATTGCGATCAAAGGGGTTTGGTCTGCCGCCTCGCTGCAAATGTCCCAAAACTGATGTCCGTATGTCTGCCAATATCTCTGGGTCGGCTCTTAACTCTTTTTCTAATTGCAAACCAATACCGCCCAAAACATGCGACATATGCCCTACTTCCTGGCTTTTACTGCCGACGGAACTTCCACCTTTTTCTTTCGCTCCCTCGGCTACCACCAATATCAAAAATCCTTTCTCCAAAAGCCTTTTCTTTACCTTCGCTTTGAGAATCGCCATATCATAGGGAATCTCAGGGATGATGCAAATCTCTGCTCCAGCAGCCAAGGAGCTGTGCAACGCTATCCAGCCAGCGTCTCTACCCATTACCTCCAAGATAAGCACTCTGTGGTGCGATGCTGCGGTCGTGACCAACTTGTCGATAGCGTCCGTGGCTACATCGACAGCTGTGGAGAATCCAAAGGTGAAGTCTGTGCAAGAGAGGTCGTTGTCGATAGTTTTGGGTACTCCGACTATATTTAGCCCTTTCTCAAAAAGTTTTTGGCTGATCGCCTGCGAACCGTCTCCTCCGATGCTGATTACCGCAGTGAACCCTGCTTCTGTTAGCTCTCTTATCATTAGGTCAGATCTGTCTTCCAGTACTGTCTTCCCTTGGCTATCTGTCACAGGGAAAGCAAAAGGGCCGCCTTTGTTCGTCGTGCCCAAGATAGTACCGCCCTGCACATGAATGCCAGAGACTACCTCTTTATCGAGCCTTATCAGTCGCCATGGCTGCTGCAACACCCCGTTGAAGGCGTCCACACTGCCCCATATCTCCCAATCATCTTCTCGACTGGCTCTTTTCACTATGGCTCTTATTACAGCGTTGAGTCCGGGACAATCTCCTCCCCCGGTTGCTATTAAACATTTTTTCTTCATCTTAACCTCTTCGTATTTTGGTTTGGACTACAAAAAAAGCTCTTTTCTTATTATGGAAAAAAGCTCTTTTAAATTTAAGACAGACAACGGTTTACAACTTTTCTACCTTGGGTGCTCTCAAACGATTGGGCAATCTAAATCCAGAACCTACAAGTGGTCGCAAATAGTAGATAAATTCTTGGCTTATGTTGTTACCATTTTCGTTGATAAATTCATCGGGCATTGTTCTGGTCTTCCCAGCCACTTCTTTGATGTTTATCAGTTTGTAATCGACAGAATAAAGTCCAGTGCGGCGAATACTCATAGAGCCATCGACCTTGTGCCATATGGCATACTGCACTGCTCTTTCTGCGATCTCTCTTGCCTCGTTTTGATCCACATCGGATACACAGCCAGCAAATGACCTCTGTAAATAGCCAAAAGTGTCGGCTCTCACTCTGGAAATATTAGTGCTTTTGCGAACATAGTCTGCCAGCAAATCGCCCAAAGCTCCACAGCCGGAGAGTTGCACATTGCCATGTGCATCGCACTCTTGGTGTTTTTGCAGCTTGGTGATAATTTCTTTGCCGTTTTTGTCAACTATACCTTCTGAGACAGCGACTACACAACGACCAAATTTTTTGTAAACTTCCATAATATCACCCACGAACTTCCTTTTGTCGAAAGCTCTCTCTGGCAAGTAAATGAGATGCGGACCATCGTCGGGATATTTTTTCGCCAGACAAGAGGCTGCCGTGAGCCAGCCCGCGTGGCGACCCATTACTACACCGATATACACCCCTGGCAAAGCTCTATTGTCCAGATTTGCCCCCATAAAAGCCTGAGCCACGAATCTGGCTGCCGATCCATATCCCGGAGTGTGGTCATTAGCCACCAAGTCGTTATCAACCGTCTTGGGAATGTGGATAGCTCGAAAGGCATAATTGTCTTTTTTTGCTTCGTCTTTGACAATGCGGACTGTATCGGATGAGTCGTTGCCACCTATATAGAAAAAATAGCGGATATCATATTTTTTGAGCACCGCAAAAATTCTTTTACAATAGGCGGCATCAGGCTTGATTCTTGTAGATTTGAGGGCTGAAGACGGTGTAAGAGCTACCTGCTCCAGATTGTGAGTGGTTTCTTGTGTAAGATCCAAGAAATTCTCCTCAACTATTCCTTCCAAACCGTTGAGAGCACCATACACTCTTGTTACCTGCCGAAATTTCCTAGATTCTAATACCACCCCCACAAGAGACTGATTTATCACAGCTGTAGGACCTCCACCCTGTGCTACTAAAACTTTACCTTCCATTATAATATCTCCTTATTTCGTTGTAATGAACTCTGTCCCAAACAGCTTAGTGTCAAGCTATAAATAGCTAAAAATTCCCTTGTATAAGTTAAAAATCCCAAGTAAGCTCTTCTTTCTTTAGATAAGGTTTGTCTGTGTCCAAACCTTGCCAATAAGTAGGTGAGAGCTCCATTTTCTCCCAAAGCTCTTGGTAAGAAATCGCAGCCTCTCCATCATAACCCAAAGAGTCTTGAGTGCTAAATGTAGCAGTGAAATCTCCTTTGTAGTAGCAATCGGCAAAATGATCTGCAGAAACACCCTGCACATTACCGACAATCCAGCCAGCTCTACCACCCTTGGGATAATCGAAAGAATGAGCAGAGATTCGGTCATTTTCTGTCTGTGCATCGACAAAATTACTCGCCATAAAAGGAGGATTATCTATCGTCATCGAACCCATTATTCCACCTACATTGGCAAAATTTGAAGAGAGGGGTCTGCCTTGCAAAAACAAACCTCTTACTATATTGTGTTCTATCTTGGATGCGCCGATAGAACATCCTATCAAGCCTCCTATATCCACTGTATTCGCTGAACTCAATGAAAAAAAAGTACCGCTTACCAAGCAATTTTTTATCTCTATTCCTTTATTTTGCAACTCCCCCACCAATGTTCCAGCAGAAAAAGAAATTGTAGAGTTGTTAAAAAAATACCCTCCATTAAAATTCCTAACCGCTGTCCTAACTATATGATTTTTAGCATTGCCTATCACTCCTATCGAGCCAAAGGGATTATTTACTCTCACACCAGCTATTTCGTGTCCCATTCCATCAAAAGGGCAATAGTTACATTCCACAAGGCAGTTTTCGGTGTTACCTTTTTCAGCAGCGTTTATGTCTATTCCCCACATTTTGTTTTCTTGTAAATCACTTGATATCAACTGAATATCTGTTCCCAACTGCAATGTGTCTTTCCCATACATTTTTCCATCATTCACCATTTTCGTAAACATTAAAGCTGTGCCAATTTTGGTCACTGGATTGCCTTCGCTATAATCTTTTTGGTCGTGTTCAAACCCTCTACGGGTAATAAGATTCTTTGTGTTAATCTTACTATTTATGAGTCTCGGATATTTGCTCTCTGCAGGAAAATCCCAGAAATTAAAGTTAAATTCACTAATAAGAGCCCAAAAATTAAAATCGGAACAAATCGGAGAAACTTGGGAATTGCAATCTCCCACAAAAAAATTTCCTCCATGCTTGGCAGTCGTTGTACAGTCTCCCGTGCCTATATAGCTTTCCTCGGCTGTCCAGTTAGGATAATATTTGTAATAATAAGAGTTACTTCGCTTGCTCCAAAGTGCAAAACCTACCTCTCCCCACCCGTAGTTTCTCTTCAAGATCCCCTCACCACCTGCTATCCTTCCTACATTACCATTTTTAGTTGGTGAAGTATGCAAATAAAACAAATCCATCATCACCACGCAGTTGCTCACCATATGATCAACGCAGTTTTTGCCTACTATTCCTCCCAAATAGACCGAAGGGTCTTCGCTAATAGAAACCAAAGTGTCGTTTACGACTAAACAGTTTTCAATATTCCCCAAATTCGCACCAGCTATTACACCCACAAGATTTTTGCCTTGCACCTTGGAATCTGCTACCATACAGTTACTGATAATGCTACCCGAAAGCACAGTCCCCGTCAAGACACCCACATTGTTCCCCATAGAGCTAACTCTAACATTTTGCAAAGCCAGATTCCTAATACTCCCATCTAAATCCTCAAAAACCCCTGCTCCGCCGTCTTCAACATTAATTTGAAAATTGGACAGTGTGAAACATCCTCCCTCAAAAGAACCTCTAAAATTTTTAAAAGGCAAAAGAGATTCACCTTCTAAATCTATATTATTCCCTAAAATTATCCTCCAGACCAAATCTTCGTTCTGCAACCTCCGATTAGTATTGAACCATCCTAAAAACTGCTCTTTTGAATTTATAAGAAGAATAGAATCTTTTTGTACCGCCATAAGAGAGCAATTCAATCCCCCAACCAACACACTAAAAATTAAGAATTTTTTTAAGCTTAAAATTTTCATCTATATCTTGTCACCTTTCCCTACTTTCTTTCTCTTTTTCATTTTCACGAAAAGCAAATTTACAAAAAATAATGTCAATGATTTTCTCTTGGTAAAAATTTTACCTTGCTTAACTTCGCAGCTGATTATCAATATTACCCCTTTTTAAATCTCCACCGAAATAAACATTGACACAGCAATCTATTTCGTATGCATTGCTTAATATTTAATTATGAAAAATAAACTTTTAATTTTTTTGGAAAAACATTTGGGAGCTTGGCTACTGAGGATTCTGCTCTCAACCTGCAAAAAAACACAGTACAATCTGCCCACCGATAACAAGATGAAAATTTTTGTGTCATGGCACTGCAATCTCCTAGCTTTTACATATATGCACAGAAATGAAGATAAAGTAGCGTTGGTGTCTGCATCCAAAGATGGTCAACTGATAGCAGGACCGTTAGAAGTTCTAGGCTTCCACACCATAAGAGGTTCTTCCAGCCGAAACAGCGTGCTAGCACTCAGGAGTCTGCTCAAAACCGACAAATCTATGGCTATCACCGTCGATGGTCCCAAAGGTCCTCCCTTTAAATGCAAGCCTGGCATACTATATCTGGCACAAAAAAGGAAACTCCCTATTATCTGTTGCAGTGCGTGGTTCAGTTCCACTTGGCAGATACCCTCGTGGGACAAACTCAGAATCCCTAAACCTTTCAGTAGAATTAGCTTAAAATACCATCCCGCTATCCTCATCGGCAAAGATGAAGACATAGAAAAAAAATCAAAGCTGGTCGAAGATAAACTTAACCAAATTTAAAATAAAAAGCTATTCTTCACTCTGGCTTTGTTCGCGGAAACCATCTTTTTTGACTTGCTCTATTTTGTCTTTTAGTCGCAATAAGAAAGGCAAATCTCCGTTGGCTGGTCGATACTCTTTCAATTCCCTTTCAAAAATAAAATAAAAGTATGCTGGCAAATTTTCTCCTATAAGTGTGTAAAATTCGAGTTGCGACATCTTGGCGTAGTGCTCACTGCCTGTCTTGAAATCGTAAAGAGCCCCAGAAGACAAATAATCTAATCTTCCTTTAAGGTTTACCTCATAATCAGTAAAACTCTTTTGCAAACTTTTCTCACACTCGCCCTGAGTTCCAGCGTAATTCTTTTTGAAATATTTTGCACTCGCTTTTATTTTTCCCATCACATACTTTTCGAAATACATTTTGTGATAGTTGTCGGGTAATTTATCTTGATAATCTTGCAAAACTTCTGACGCAATTTTTTCTAAATCCACAAACTCTTCCGACTGCAAGTAATTTTGGAAAATCTTATGTGCTATCTCCCCGACCAAACTTGGCTCGATACTCCTAGCTGGTGGTTGAAACTCCCTGATGCCAAGGATAGCTTGCAAATAGTAGCGTTCTGCGTCTTCCAAAAAACAAGCCGCTTGGCTATATGAAAAATCTTGCAGAGATTGTCCACTGTAAGGAAAGAAAAAATCTCCCTCTTTTCTAGGTTTGTAAGTTTGCTCTCCAGCCAAAAATAACAATAGCAACTCGCGTAAGTCTAACCTCGAAAACTTCTGCAAGGTTACATCTACAGAAAAATGCAACAACTCGTCCACCAAAGAAGCTCTTTGCACATTTTCTTCTAAATTCTCATATGTGTAAATCTCCACCTGCTTCGAAGATAAAAGAAGCGAATAGAAAGAAAATCTTGCAATATTTTTCTTTTGCTCCTTTGTTATCAGAGATATCTGCTCTCTTTGCTTTTGACCAAAAAAATCGCTTTCGTTTTCGTCTACATCCAGAAAAGGTTCTGTAGCGTTATAAATCGCCACCTTATTTGCTGGCTTGAGAGCACTCAAAGATTTGATAGATATTTTGTTTTGGTCTATCGACACCACAGTTTTAGCAAACTCGCTTAAAAAAAACTCCAGAGCTTGAAAACTATTTAACCCCAATGTATTAGAAATTTCTTCCAATTCCTCGATTTTAGCAAGGTAAATAGAGTCTGTATCTAGCCCTCTCAGATAATCTAAAAATACCGCTAAATCTTCGTCCAAACTTCGCAAAAAATTCAAGAAAGAGGTTCTTAGAAGTTCATATCTGGAATTTACAGGGAAAAATTTATAGCGTTTATCTATCCAAGCCAAAACCAATTCGCTATCTAACAAAATATCTTGCTCAGCTCCCAACCTCCACGGCTGAAGTGAAACCAGACGCAAAAGTTTATCTAAAGGTATCCTCTGGCTCTTTTGATAATTTTGCAAAAGCTCTTTGAGAGCTTGTAATATTTGGAAGCTCTGTTTATCTTGCAATAAAATGTCGCTGCCAAAAATTCCAAAAGCCGCTTGCGATTTTTTCCCATAAGCTATCAAATGTCCATCGTTTACTAGTGCCGCATCCATAAATATTTTTTGCTCATATTGCTTTATATTTATTTGAGGGAACTCTCGCCACTGCAAATCAGAAATGGAAAAATCTGAAAGAGAAAAATTTTCACAATTGTAAATTTCTTGTGGAAAAGAAAATTTTAACTCAATCTCACTTTCACTATTTTTCAGCCATTTTTTTTGCTGCGGAGAGAAAGATAAGCAATCGTAAAAAACTATCGGTCTATCATAATCGGATTTGAGAGCATAAGTGTAGCCTTGCACATGACTATCGGCAAACCCCCAACTATGCATTTTTGCCAGATACTTTTCTCGCTTTTTTAGCATTTTGTTCCATATCTCTTTTTGATTAAAAACCAAAATTTTTTCTAGCTCAGCAAAGCTAATATTTAAACCGTTTACCTCTTGCCAAAATTTAAGAAAAGATTTCGCTTTTATTTTCGCTAAATGGTAGTCCAAGTTAGGCACACACGCCTGCCAAAACCCAAGATAACGACACTCAGAAGGAATTGAGCTACCTACAACTTGTTGAAGCAAGCAAGCAAAAAATTGCTCCTTCGTAAGATAAATGCCAGCAGGCAACTGGCGTGCATCTTGTAAGACCTGTAGACACCTTTTAAGGCTGAAGCTATCGCTAAAAACATAAACTTTATCTTCACAAAGATCAAGTGGCGTAATTTTAAAATTAAACATAAAATTTATTTCTCTTAAGAATTTCCTTAACTAAAAAAACGGAGACTTAAAAAAGCCTCCGTTTAAATACCGAATCAGCAATTACTTACTATTACCAACTATGTTATCTACAAGCCAGTTCATACTCAAAAGTTCTTGTGGGACCATTTCTTGACCCTTCTTAACTCTCAGTTTGCCATCTCTATCATAGATAGGACCTTTAAAGATTTTATAATCTCCAGCAACAATTTTTTTCTTCATAGCCAACACTTTCTTTTGAACCTTTTTAGGTACATTTTTGGTGAATGGAGTAAGTCCAGCCACGCCAGTACCGATGCCAGGCCAAAAGTCTGTAGGACCTTGAGCTTTCCAAGTTCCATTATGCACAGCTTCAGCTACCATATTATAGATTACACCCCAATGCCAAACAACTGAAGTAAGACTTTTTGTAGGAGCATAAGCACTCATATCGTTGTCATGACCGATAGCCCATACACCAGCTTTTTCAGCAGCTTGTTGAGGAGCAGGAGAGTCACCACCTTGAGTAATAACATCACAACCTTGCTCTATCATAGACTTAGCAGCATCCATCTCTTTAGCTGGATCGAACCAAGAACCAACCCAAACTACTTGTACTTTAGCTTTTTTGTTCACATACTTTACACCCAAAGAAAAGGCGTCTACAAGACGGTAAATTTCAGGAATAGCAATAGGAGCTACATAACCGATTTTATTAGACTCTGTCATCATGCCAGCAACCATACCACCCAAGAACTTAGCTTGGTAGATTTTACCGTAATATGTTCCCATATTATCAGCAGTCTTGTAACCTGAACAATGCATAAACACTACATCAGGATTAGCTTTAGCAACTTTCAAAGTTTGGTCCATATAACCAAAAGAACTAGTAAAAATAAGGTTACATTTTCCCAACTTTACCATTTGGTTTAACACTTTCTCAGCCTCAGAACTTTCTGGAACTTCTTCTTTCTTCATGATGTTCTTTACATAAGACAAATCACGCAAAGATTCAATACCATCATCATGGGCTTGTGTCCATCCTCCGTCACGGGCGGGTCCTATGTAAACAGCTCCCACTCTCAGGTCTTTTGCCATAAGATTAACTCCCAGGCACAACATTGTTGCGATTGCAAAAAGTAATTTTGCTTTTCTCATCTCTCACTCCTTTATTTTTTAAATGTGATTTTCAATGATTGCCAACTGTTAAAACAATCTTTTTTAGTGTCAAATCTTTTTTACTTAAATAAATTTAGAAAACATTCTTATACAGTCCTATATCTCCAAATTTCAATATTTTAACTGTAAAAAGATTTCACAAAAAATAACTGGTTTTTTAAGCTTTCTTTGCTTTTTTAGGTGTCCATAAAAGACGAATTTCATAAAAACAAAAAATTCTCTTGCCACGAATATTGTCGCAAGTTTCTATGGCAAAAATTTTATTCAATGGATTTTGGATAAAAAATCAAGGAGGCAATTTGAGCGATATTCTAGTAAAAATGAACAAAATTAATAAAAGTTTTTTTGGTGTCAAAGCTAATAACAACATTGATTTTGTTCTTAAAAAAGGTGAAATTCATGCCTTGCTGGGTGAAAACGGTGCTGGCAAAACTACACTGATGAATATTTTGACCGGTGTGTACCAACAAGATTCTGGTAATATTGAGTTTGATGGAAAACCTTTGGAACTCAATTTCCCTGGAGAGGCACTGCAAAAAGGCATAGGAATGGTACACCAAAGACTTTCTTTGGTGGGAAATCTTACAATCTTAGAAAATATTATTCTGGGTTTACCTTCCAACAAAATTTGGCTGAATATGAAGGAACGAAAAGAGTTCATCATGAAGTATGCCAAGAAATTTGATTTCAATCTCGATTGGGATACCAGATGCGACCAAGTGCCTATCGGCGTGCGGCAAAAAGCGGAAATACTAAAAATGCTGGTGCGTGATGTCGAAGTGCTAATAGTGGATGAACCGACTACAGTCCTCACCAAACAAGAGGCAGATAATCTCTTGGATACTTTCAAAAAAATCGCTGCCACTGGCAAAGGTGTCATTTTTATTACCCATAAAATGCCAGAGGTTTTCAAAGTAGCAGACACTATTACCGTGATGCGTAAAGGCGAGAAGATCGGCACTATCGCCACAGACAAAGTAGAACCGATGAAACTTTCGGTGATGATGGTTGGCGAAAAGGAAGCAATAATATTTGATCGCAAAAAAACCAACTCCAGCCAGAATACTATTTTGGTGGAAAATCTGACTGTGGGTAATGTAGTACCTACTGTAAACAATGTGAGCTTCAGCATCAAAAAAGGTGAAATCTTGGGAATAGCAGGTGTTACTGGCAACGGACAGCACGATTTGATGGAATCAATTATGGGGATTAAACCTTATAAAAGTGGGAAAATCACCTTTAACGAAAAAGACATCACTGACTGCTCTGTAAAAGAAAGGATAGATGCTGGCATCAGCTATATCCCCAGCGATAGAGTGAATGTCGGAGTGGCAGGGAATCGACCTATTTGGGAGAATTCCGTCTCGAAAGTTTACCGCAAAAATGCTTATCAAAAGAGAAGATTTTTAAAAATAGGCAAATTAAAGAATTACACAGATGTAAATATTTTGGAGAAGTACGATGTTTTGCATCCTGGTTTAAATTTCCCAGCTATCCTTCTTTCTGGTGGAAATTTGCAAAAGATCATCATCGGGCGAGAAATAGAGGCTGGAAGCGACCTTTTCATCTGCTCATACCCCACAAGAGGTCTAGATGTAGGTGCTACAGATTTTGTGCGTAAAGCACTTTTGGAGCTACGCAACAAAGGTAAATCAGTTTTACTTATCTCTAGTGATTTCGATGAGCTTTTCGGTTTGGCGGATAATCTGGCGGTGATGTACGAAGGTAAATTTACGGGTCAATTCAAAAATGGCGATTACGATATCAGCGAAATTGGATTGATGATGAGTGGAACCTATCAAAAAGATTTGGATAAGGAAAAGGAGTCTTGCTAATGATAAAACTAAAATTGATCCAAAAGGAAAGAGTAAATACACAAATGGATGTGGGCATTTCGATTATCGCTATTTGTATCGCTTTTATCATCTGTGGCATCATCGTAGCTATCCAAGGGGTAAACCCTCTAGACGCTTTGTGGGTCTCAGTGGATACGACTCTTTTTAATGCATACGGACTAAGTGAAGTTCTAGTGAAAGCTACGCCTTTAATTTTTTGCGGGCTTGCCGTGGGGATCGCCCTTACTAGTAAAGTATGGAACATCGGAGCAGAAGGGCAACTGTACATGGGTGCTATGTTTGCCACAGCAGTGGTGATGCATCTGCCGACTATGCCTACTTTCATCCAGCTGACTGTGATGATCATAGCTGGTGGTATAGGTGGAGCTTTTTGGGCTCTCATTCCTGCAGTGTTAAAAATACGCTTCAAAGTTGACGAAATTATTACCACTCTGCTTCTCAACTATGTGGCTATCTATCTTGTTGATCATCTTATTTTTGGTATTTGGAAAAACGAAGATAACTACCCTTTTACGCCAGAATTCCCAGTACAAGCAAGACTCCCACTTTTGGGTTTTGAGCGAGTGCATTTCGGCATTATACTAGCTGTTATCGCTACTATCGTCATCTTTTTGCTCATCAAATACTCTAGCTGGGGATACAAAGTAAGACTAACTGGAGCGTCTACTCAATCGGCTAAATATTCTGGAATAAATGTCAAAAAAATCATGTTTTCTATCTTTATTGTCAGTGGAATTTTAGCGGGTCTGGCTGGTGTGAGCGAAGTGGCTGGAGTACAATACAAATTACAGCATCAACTTTCTATGGGCTTTGGATTTACGGGTATCATCGTGGCATGGCTAGCAAGAGCGAACCCTATCGGGATCGTGATTTATTCGCTCTTCATGAGTGCGGTCATCACCAGCTCGGAGATGCTAGAGATGCTGATGGGATTGCCTGCATCGATGGGTACTATCGCCCAAGGAATAATTTTGTTCGCCATCTTGGGTAGCGAAATATTTAAAAGCTATAACATCAAAGTGATAATAAAGGAGAAAAAATAGTATGAGTTGGTATTCAGTTTTACAAGCCATTTTGGTTACTGGTGTCGCTAGTGGTACTGTAGTCTTATTCGCCATTGTCGGAGAGATAGTCACCGAAAAATCAGGCATCTGCAACTTGGGTATAGAAGGTATGATGCTGATGGGAGCTTGCACAGGTTTTGGTGTCGCCTTCCATTACAACAGTATCTTTTTGGGGGTAGCGGTTGCTGGTGTGGTTGGGCTAGTTTTAGCATTAATTTTCGCTTTTTTGACAATCACCCTCAGAGCAAATCAATATGTAACGGGAATAGCTCTTACCATTTTTGGTACTGGGCTTAGTGGTATGCTAGGAGAGGAGCTTATCGGTAAATCTTTGACTCACAGTTTACCTGCCCTCCCTATTCCTCTTTTGTCAAAAATTCCTTTGCTCGGTCCTATTTTCTTTAGTCACAATATTTTGGTTTACCTTAGTTATGTTTTGGTTATTTGTGTTTGGTTGTTTTTGAACAGAACTAAGTATGGACTTGCTGTAAAAGCTACGGGAGAAGAACCTCTCGCCAGTGAGATTATGGGTATCCATGTAATCAAAATTCGTTACCTCTGCACAATTTTCGGAGGTTTCTTTGCTGGTGTGGCTGGTGCTTATCTTTCCCTGTGCTACACACCTTTTTGGGTAGAAAAGATGACTTCAGGCAAAGGTTGGATCGTTATCGCTTTGGTGATTTTTGCCAACTGGAATCCTTACTACGCTTTCGGTGGAGCTTTCCTTTTTGGAATTTTGGAAGCGATGCAACCCCGATTGCAAGCTATGGGATTCAATGTTCCTACATTTTTGCTAAATACTATTCCTTACCTTGCCACGATCGCTTTTTTGCTTTATGTTAACTTGCGTGGTAGAATAGCTCAAACTCCTAAAGCTATTGGGGTGCCTTACTTCAGAGAGAATAGAGACTAAATAAACATTTACAAATAAAAAAGGCAACTTTCAAAGTTGCCTTTTTTATTATCTTTAGTACGAATTTAATCTCTACTTCTTATCCAATGAAAAACACGGAAAATGCACTTTATAGTGAACGACCAAAAACCTAGTCAGTATCATAAGCAAAAGCGGCAATAACTTGCTAAAACCTCCCCAATCTCCTAGATAATGAACCAAAACAAAATACAATCCACCACCCACAAGCGATATGGTGGCATAAACTTCTTGATGAAAAATCACGGGAATATCTCCTACCAATATGTCTCGTAAAACTCCACCAAAAGCTCCTGTGATCGTTCCCAAGATGATACAATTCAAGAACCCGAGCTGAAAATTTATTCCGATTTGCACGCCCGCCACTGTGTAGAGAGCCAGACCAATAGTGTCAAAAAAGAAGAGAGTTTTGAGCAAATAACCTAGATAGTGGCGAAAAATCACTGCTATGAAGCTACCCGCCAAGATTGCGTACAGATAACCAACCTCAGCAAGCCAAAAGACAGATTTACCGTCTATCATAATGTCCCGCAGAGTGCCTCCACCCGTAGCTGTTACAAAAGCGATAATAAGCACTCCGAAAGCATCAAATTTCTTCTGCATAGCAGTCAAAGCTCCCGAAATAGCGAAAATAAAAGCTCCCAACACGCTGATATAGTTTAAAATTATTTCCATTTTTTATTTAGTTTCCTTCATCTTCAAAAAAAACACGCTCTACCGAATTTATCAGCAGAGCGGTATTTTAAAATATAAATATCTTAGTCTAAGATGTTCACTACCAAACCTGATCTAAGCTTAGGCTCAAACCATGTAGATTTGGGAGGCATAATCTTGCCAGCATCGGCGATATCCATAAGTTGCTTGATAGATGTAGGATAAAGAGCAAAAGCTACTGCTTCGCCTTTGTCCACTCTACCAGATAACTCCTTCAGACCTCTAATGCCACCGACAAAGTCAATCCTATCACTAGTTTTGGGGTCTTGAATATCTAACACTGGAGTCAACAAATTATCTTGCAAAATAGCTGTATCCAAAACGCCGATCACGCTACTAGTGTCGATGATTTCTGGCTTTGCGGTGAGCTTGTACCAGCTCCCGTCCAGATACATAGAGTATTCGTGCAACTTGCTCGGTTTTTGCTCACTGCTGAGTTTTTCCACTGCGAATTTTTTCTTAGTTTCAGCCAAAAAATCGTCAACAGATAATCCGTTAAGGTCTTGCACGATCCTATTGTAATCCATAATGTACAAGTGACTAGCTGGGAAAAGCACAGACAAGAAGAAATTATACCCTTCATCACCAGTGTGATTAGGATTAGCTTTTCTATGACGGGCCCCTACGATAGCAGCACTGGCTGAGCGATGGTGTCCATCGGCAACATACAAGTATTTAGTCTTGGCAAAGCTGCTTTCCAATGCTGAAACGGTCTTGGCATCGCTAATCTTCCAAAGCGTGTGTTGCACGCCATCACCACAATCGAAATCGTACAAAGGTTTGTCTTCCATCACTTTAGCTACCATTGCATCGACATCAGCTTGGTCACGATAAGTAAGGAAAATAGGACCAGCGTTAGCGTTCTGAGTTTCGACATGTTTTACTCTATCTGCCTCTTTGTCAGAGCGAGTCTTCTCATGTTTTTTGATGATGTCGTTTTCGTAGTCTTCTACAGAAGCTCCTACCACCAAGCCAACTTGGCTGACATTGCCCCAAACCAACTTGTAAACATACATAGTAGGCTGCTCATCGCGAACAAGAGTGCCCTCTTCCAAGAATCGATAAAGGTTCTCTTTACCTTTTTGATAAACAGGATCCGAATACAGATCCACACCATCTGGAAGGTCTATTTCTGGTTTTACTACATGCAAAAAGCTATAAGGATTCCCCTTAGCTTCTACTTTCGCTTCCGCAGAATTTAGCACATCGTATGGGCGTGATGCCACCTTTTCAACTTTGTCCAGAGCAGGTCTTACTCCTCTGATTCCTCTGATTTTAGCCATCTGAATCTCCTTCAAACAATTATATTTTTTCTAAACTTTTAGATTTTATCCAACCCACAAACCCTTGTTCAAGTTTAATCTTACTCCAATCATTCTCTTGTTGTAGCACAGAAAACTTATTACCCTGGTGTATTGTAAATACCTGCTTATTATCCCCTGATGGTCCGCTATATCCTACCGCTTGCTCTGCCATTAGCACCGCTTGCCTACTCATCGCTCGGTGTTGATGATAAGTAAAAAATCCAAGCACAAAACAAAGCAAAAGAACAAACACCGCAAAATAAACACTACGAGGACGATAAACAGACAAAATCCACAGCAAACCAAAAAGGACAAAACCACTCAGCAAAGCAATTGCCAAAAAATTAAGCGAAAGGAAGCGAACAACCTTCACCCAAGCTTTCTCTATGGCGGTAAGTTTTGCGGGTTTATCCAGTAGACTTTTTTCTACTATCTGCAAATTTTTCTCTATCTGCCACGAACCAGGGCTGAGCCTCACAGCACGATGATAGTACAATACAGCTTTCCCCAGCTCCCCAAGGCGATAATAACAATTGCCAATATTGTAATAAACATCAGCATTCTTAGGCAAACTAAGATACTCCTGCAAAGCCGCTTGGTACTTCTTTTGGGTATAATATTTGCCAGCCAAATCTACAGAGCCAAAAGCAAAGCCAGCTGTAATAAAACAGAAAAATAAAACGCTAAATATTATCTTTTTCATAAGTTAACCCCAACATAAAAGTTATTTTTTTTAGCAAATTTTCAGTCAAGTTATTTTTCACTTTATCAAATATTATTTTAGCTTTCCCTGGTTGTTTTAGATAATAGTAGCAATAGATAGCCTTTATGTTTGCTTGTAATACCAACTCTTGTCTATCAGGAAATAAATAAGCGGTTTTCAAAAATTCTACTACCGCTTTTTGGTACTCCTTTTGTTCATAAAAAAACAGTCCCGAAAGATATCCAGCAGTACTTACTACCTTTTCGTGCTTGCTGCTAAAGAGCTGATTTATTATTTCATTAGCCTTCACAAAATCTTTTGTCTTGAGAAGATATTCAACTTTGTAGATGTTCGCTTGTTGCAGATACAGCTGATCGGCAAAAGTGGAGTACTGTGCAAATTTGCTCTGAAAGATAGGGCTTTCGGTCATTGACAAAAACCGTAAATACTCTAACCAAACTTGCTGATTTTGCCCCTTGAGAGCACCCGCCTGCAACTTGCTCAAAGCACCCAAAGTGTCTTTTTGATTTAACTTTAGCTTCGCCCAATTCAAGACGACTTGCGGATCGTCCGTCTGGCAAACACTATAAACATTATCGGCTTTCTTGTATTCGCCTAACTCTATGTAATTTTTTGCCAAGAGCAAATTTACCTGCAAATCTTGAGGTCTAATAGAAAGGAATTTTTGACACGAATTGACCGCTTTATCGGGCAACTTATTGTTTTGGAAATACTCAATCTCTGTGTGTAGGAGCTGAAGTCTAAAAGCTTTGTCTTGGGAGCTTGCAAAAAGAGCAGAAAGCTCCTTGGCTACATCTATTGTCGAATCGCAAGCAGCTGCCCACACCAAACCTTCCAAACCCTCTTGCAAAAGTTTACTCTTGGGCAAGATCAGCTTTTTGTAGTAAACTATCGACTGCAAATAGTCTCCACCGTTGTAGTAGCAGTTGGCTATAGAAAAATGCAAATCGGGATTTTCCTTTTTTATTTTGCTCTCGTACAAAACGAAGTATTTGACCGCACTCTGGTAATCTTCTTTGGCAAAATAGATGTTGGCGATGTCCAAAAGGTAATCTGATGCCTTGTCTTTTTCGTACAACTCTTGGTAAATTTGCAAAGCTTTATCGTACTCTTGTCCATTATAATACACGGAGGCAATCCGAAGATTTACCTCGGTTTTATTAGCATTTTTAGCTTCCAGAGCTTTTTGATAATTTTCCAGAGCCATCTCTAATTTCTGCTGGTCAAAGTAAATATCACCTTGCAAAAGATATTTTTCATAAAGGTTTACTTTCTTTACTTTTGCCAAATACTCCGCAGCTTTTTTCAAATTTCCCAATTTATAATTGACCGCCGCCAAGCGAGAATAAGCACTTTCCGACTTTTCGTATTGCAAAAATTTCAAAAAATAATCGTTCGCCTGTGCAAACTTTTTCTGGGCAAAATCTATTTCACCTAGATAAAAGTAAGAGCTTGCAACCTTGAGAGATTTGGGAAAGTCGCCTATGACTTTGTGGAAATTTTCTCTAGATTTAGCAAATTTGTCCAAACGATAATTAATCAATCCCAATTTGTAATAAGCTTGATCGGCAAATTGTTCGCCTTTTTCCAGATAGCCTTGATAAGCAGAAATGGCTAAAACTAAGCTGTCTTGAGCAAATAAGCTCTCTGCATATAAAAACAAAGCGTCCGCAAGCAATTGCTTACTAAGAGGATGAGACAAAGATTTCTTGAGATAAAACTCAGATTTTTGGTACTTCTCCAGATTGAAATAGTTCCAACCGATAAGGTAGAAGGCAGAACCAGAAAATCTGTGTGAGGGATGATCTTGGACAAACTTTTTCAAATCATAAACGGCGTTCATTGGCGAAATTTTCGATTTCATCTTCGCTAAATAGAAACTGCTATTAGCTGCTATTTCGGAGTTTGCCGAGTTTTGCAAAGCAGAAAATATTTTTTTTGCTTCCTCTTCTTTCTCTTCCGCGAGCAAAGATACCCCTAAATAGAAACGAGCTCGAGGATTTTCCAAATCTTGCAAAATTTCTATGGCTCTTTGGTAATTCGCCAGATTGTAATGAGCTATACCCAAGACGGTGTTATAGTTGTTTTGCTCTTTGCTCTCCAGATTGGCAAGCTCTACACTAATAGTTATTACCTCTTTATACGACTCAGCACCCAACAAATAAGACAAATAGTTAAGCAAATTTTTGCCATACTCCTTATCTTTAACCGAGTTCTCTATCTCTGCACGAGCCTTTTCGGGAGATTTTAGTGCCAAATAGCTCAAAACCAGCTGAGCTCTAGCATAGCCAGTAGGCTTCGCACGCAAAGAGTTTTGACTCTGCACCACACTTTGGATGAAATCTTCCCGACGGTAAGCTATCAGGGCTAAATAATAATAAACCTGCTCCTTTTTGCTTTTGTAAGAGTAGCCACTCAATAGCGACTTAGCTTTGGGGAACTCTTGTAAAAAATAGTAGCATTTGGCTTTCCCTAGACATACCTTGTCGTCGAACTCGGGTAAAAGTTTCTCCACCTCTTGATATTTTTGCAAAGCTTGCTCATAATCTTGGAGGTTAAAATAAACCTCTGCCAAGAGATATTTGGCTTTAGAACTATGGTCGCCACGAGGATATTTTTGCAAAAACTTCAAAAGCTCGGTTTTGGCAAGAGAGTAATTTTGATCCGAGCATAAACCCAAAATAAATTGCAAATCTTGCTTTTGTCCTGCAAACAAAGAGAACGCAAAAAAAGCACAAAATAGCAAAGTTAATTTTCTCATTTTTATCTTCCTCCTGACTTGCAACGATACTTAAATAATTTCTTTTATCTGAGCAGTCAAATTAACAAAGTCGGCTTCGGTCAACTTCTCTCCACGCAGAGTAAGGTCAAAGTCTAGCTTTTCCAACTTTTCTTTGGGCAATAGCTGTTTTAAATTCACTCTGAGCATCTTACGACGACTAACAAAAGCCAAATCAATAATCTTCATAAAAAGTTCTATGTCCACCACTTCGGGGCGGTCTTTCCTCGGTAAAGCTTGGATGACCGCAGAATCCACTCGTGGTTGTGGATAAAAGGAGGTTCTGTTGACATCCAGAACTTTCTTTACATCGAAATAGTACTGCATCTTCAAACTTAGTCGTCCGTAAATTTTACTCCCTGCAGATGCCACAATCCTCTCTGCCACCTCTTTTTGGATCATTATCGTCAGTGCAGAGAAAAGGTCGATATTTTTTACAACCTTGAACAAAAAAGGCGAAGTGATATTATAAGGCAAATTGGCAACAATTTTTAAATTCTTGGGGCAAATCTTTCGCCAATCTTGCTTTAAGATATCGCCTTTGACCAGCGTTATTTGTTTGCCAAATTTCTTTTGCAAATGATCTTGCAAATCATAATCTATCTCAAATACTGTAAGGTTAACTTTTTTTTGCAAAAGAGCTGCGGTAAGCACCCCTTGACCTCCTCCTATTTCCCAAACATCATCGCCAGGACTCACTTTGGCACTTTCCACTATTTTGTCTATTACAGACATGTCTTGCAAAAAGTTTTGTCCGAACCTTTTTTTAAATTTGTGCTTCACCAAGCAAGACCATAATAAGCAAAAGCCAGCAGATAAACTACTGGAGCCACCAAAAGCAAACTGTCAAACCTGTCTATCACTCCTCCGTGTCCGGGCAAAATGTTTCCGCTGTCTTTCACGCCACAGTCTCTTTTGAAACTAGAAGCAAAAATATCTCCCAGCTGAGCAAATATCCCGATAAACACAGCGACCAGCAAGATAAAATTTAGTTCGAGTTGCACAAAGAAAAGAGTAAAAATGTATCCTGTAAGGACACAAAATGAAAATCCCCCTACGAAACCTTCCAGCGATTTTTTGGGACTCGCTTTGATTAACCCACGATGTTTGCCGAAAAGCATCCCTACAAAATAAGCAAAAGTGTCTGTAACCCACACCATCACAAGCACCGCTATGAGCAAAAAGCTCTCTATCTCCCAAATCTTGTAAGCACACCCCAAAAATATTCCCAGATAAATAGCACCTAAAAATCCCACCGCTATGCGATTTATACTGCCTTGCAAATCGCCTGCGAGATTGTAAATACCCAAACTCACAAACAAAAGCATAAAAAATAAAGCTGTCCAAAAATAGTAAGAAAGCGAAAAGCTGATAAAAATCAACAGATTAAAGAGAACAAAAGCTCTCGGGATTTTTACCCCTTTTTGTGCTGCCATCTTGAGAAATTCCAAACTCCCTACCAACACCATCACACCTAGCAAGCTCAGCAAAAAGTATCCACCTTTGCAAAGCAAAAATAAAAAAATCGGAACACCGACTAAACCGAGCAAAACTCTTTTCATAAAATTATTCATTATTATACATCTCCATATCTTCGCTGTCTTTTACTAAAATCTAAAAGAGCTTTCTCGAACTCTTTTGCGTCAAAATCTGGCCATAAAATGGAAGTGAACCAAAATTCGCTATAAGCAGATTGCCATAGCAAAAAGTTGGAAATTCTTTTCTCTCCACTCGTCCTGATCAAAAGGTCTAAATCGGGCAATCCTGCAGTAAATAAATTGCTTTCCAATTCTTGCTTACTTATACTTTTTGCTCCCGCTGCTATTAGTTTGTTGACCGCAGACAAAATCTCATCTTGACCACTATAACCAAGAGCGATACACAGCACCATCCCGCTGTTGGTCTGGGTAGCATTCACAGCAGCCGTTAGCTCTGCTTGCAAATCCTGAGGAAATCTTTTTAAGTCACCTATGATGCGTAAGGCGATGTTTTGCTTTTGCAAATTTGGCAGCTCTTTTTGCAAAAACTTGAGCAACAACTCCATCAAAGCTTTGACTTCTGCTGCTGGTCTCTTCCAATTTTCAGAAGAAAAAGCGTAAAGAGTCAAGCATTTGAGCCCCACTCTGGCTGCGTACTCCACCGCTTTTTGCACAGCTTTTGCTCCTGCTTTGTGCCCCAAACTTCTTGGCAACAATCTTTTTTTCGCCCATCTCCCGTTGCCATCCATGATGATGCCCACATGAGCTGGCAAGTTTTCAAAAATAGTAGATTTAACCGTCATAACTAATCTTGTAAAATCAAATAGTTTTTCAACTCTTGGTTGAAGTAGCGATCTGTCATCGTGGCGATGAAGTCTACCACTATTTTGGGGTCTGTGTTAGGATGAAGAGAACTCAGATAATCTTCGCCTTTGCTATTGAGAAAATGCACAAAAATTTTCGAGTCCTTTTTTTCGCTTTGCAAATCTTGCAAATATTTATCAAACAAGAGCTTAACTCCCAAATCAATTTTCGTCTGCAAATTTCCGTCAGATCGCAAATAGATATTTTTATAATTAAAATCTTTAAGTATTTTGAGATAATCGGCGGTATCTCCAGCAAAAGCGATAGCATCTTTTTCCCATGAGCCCAAGATGACACTTCTGATCAAAGCATCTACTATCTGCGAATTTGTATTTCCTAGATGCTTTACCACCTCGGTAGGCAAATCTTCTCGTGCCATCAGCCCCATCCTGATGGCGTCTTCCACATCTTGACCGATATAAGCGATGGTGTCTGCCATCCTCACTACGCATCCTTCCAGAGTCGCAGGCATCATATTGCCGCTCTGTCCCTTTTGCTTGGCTTGTATATACGCTTGCAAATCTGTTTCAGTTTTGTCTCTCATCGGAAAAATTTTTTGTGAATGCACCTCTCCGTCGTGAGAGATGATGCCGTCTCGCACTGCAAAAGTAAGGTTCAACCCTTGCCCTTTCTTGGCAATTTTGTCCACCACTCGCAGAGATTGAACATTGTGATGAAACTCGCCCAGTCCATAAGCTAAGCCACAAGCAGACAGTGCTTTTTCCCCAGTATGACCAAAAGGGGTGTGTCCCAAATCGTGACCAAGCGAGATAGCTTCAGCCAGTTCTTGATTCAATCCTAACATCTTGGCAATAGTTCTGGCGATTTGCGATACATAAGTAGTGTGCAGACTGCGATTGCTCATCTCTTCATCAAAAAAGTTGGTGAAAGAAAAAACCTGCGTCTTCCCCTGATAGCGACGATACGCACCACTGTAGAGGATGCGATCTCTATCCAAAGCAAAGGGAGAACGAAACGATTGCCCGCTCTCCTCTTTCAATCTCTTACTGCTAGCCTGCTCACAGTCAGCAAAAGGCGAAAAACCCTGACCAGCAGAAACCTTTCTCGCAATCTCTTGCAACTTTTCTGGTTGGGTCATACTATTTATAAATATTCAATTTTGGACTTGGCTCGCAAATCTTCTGTGAGAGCGTCAACGATCACCTTTCCTTGAGCCATCTTCAGCTCTTTGAGAATATGCGTTTTTACCGACTCTAAGTCTAGCTCTTGCTTGGCTGTTTGCGAATCTTTTTTGATGATATGATAGCCAAACTGCGTCTTCACAGGATCGCTAATCTGACCAACTTCCATCTCGAAGACAACTTTCTCAAACTCTGGCACCATTTGACCTTTGGCAAAAGTTCCTAGCGAACCGCCCTTCTCTTTGGATGGACAATCAGAATGTTCTCTGGCCTTCTCCAAAAATCCAGCACCGCCTTTGATCTGGGACAAAACCTTTTCAGCTTTACTTTTAGCCTCTTCTTCACTACAGGTTTGTGTGCCAAACAAAATGTGGCTAGCTCCTACTTTCTCAGGAACGACCATCTTCTCTTTATTTTTCTCATAATATTTTTGGACATCAGCATCGCTCACTTCAGCTTTCGCCTCTATCTGCGAATCGATAGTTTTGTGAATCAGCAAATCTTTATGCAAATCGGCACTGAACTTCTCGATAGTCACACCCTCTTTGCCCAAAAGCTCTTGGAATTTATCTTCACCACCAAATCGCGAATAGTAAACAGCCAATTCTCGCTCTATCTCCGCATCCTCCACTATCAGCTTCCTCTTGCCACCTTCCACGAAAAGCAACCTATTTTGGATAAGCCTATCAAGCAAAGACCTTACTTGTTTCTCATCAATCTCTTCTGGCTTCTTTTTCTCTTGGTGAGCAAAAGCTCTGAGCACTCTATCCAGATCGACTTGAGTAACCTCATGTCCATCAACTTTAGCCACTACTTTTTCTGACATCAATTCTCCTTACACATTACCACATTGACCATGCCTACACGGTCGTTGCCCATACCTTTGTAATCTTTTTCCACTTCACCAGGAACGATGGTACAAAGTGTATAACCCTCATCTGCTCTTTCGTTCAAAAATTTTTCCAACTTAGTTACAAACAAATTTTTTTCTACAATATATTCCATTTACACTCCTTAATCCCACATCTTGTGAAACTTTGTTATTTTTTCTTTTTAATCTCAATTCCTAACTCTTCCAGCTGAGAGGTATCCACCTCGGAAGGAGATTGACTCATCAAATCCACCGCTTTCAGGGTCTTGGGAAAGGCTATCACATCTCTGATAGAAGCAGCTTTGGTCATAATCATCACCAATCTATCTATCCCCGGAGCGATACCTCCGTGTGGCGGTGTGCCATACTTCAGTGCCTCGAGGAAAAAGCCAAACTTTTGCTCCAGCTCCTCTTGCCCGAAGCCCAGCAGGTCGAAGATTTTCTTCTGAATATCCGCCCTGTGACATCTGATGCTGCCAGAGCTAATCTCCATCCCATTACACACCAAATCGTAAAGCATCCCCTCTATCTTGCCATAATCGGCTTCATTCTCGAAATATTGCAGATGCTCCTGCTTGGGATGCGTAAACATATGGTGGCAAGCCACCCATTTTTCGTCGTTCTCATCGTATTCAAAAAGAGGGAAATCTGTAATCCACGCAAAAGCAAAACGGTCGTCATCACAAAGACCCAGCTGTTTACCCAGCTTCCTGCGGACTCCATCCAGCACTTTGCACACGACCTTGTCTGTGTCGCTGGCATAGAAGATAAGATCACCGTCTTGGGCTTCGCTCACTCGGAGTATCTCACTTTGCTCAGAGCTACTCAGAAATTTAGCGACACCGCCTTCCAGCTGGTCACCGACCACTTTGGTGTGTGCCAACCCTTTACCACCCAGATGCTGTGCCAAAGCGACGAACTCATCTATCTGCTTGCGAGAGTACGCACTACAGCCCGTAGCCACTACCGCACGGACAGAACCACCACTCTGCAGAGCAGAGGCGAACACTTTGAATTCACTGTTTTGCAAAACTGCACTTAGATTTTTGAGTTTCATCCCAAAACGCATATCTGGCTTATCGCTACCATAATCTTCCATCGCCTGCTTGTAGGTAAGTCGTGGGAAATCAGCTAGTTTTACACACAAAATTTCTTGGAAAAGATGTTGAAAAAGTTGCTCATTGATAGAAAAAATATCTTCCTGCGTAACAAAGCTCATCTCCATATCCAGCTGAGTAAACTCTGGCTGACGATCCGCCCGCAAATCTTCGTCGCGGAAGCATTTAGCTATCTGATAATATTTGTCAAAACCCGAAATCATTAAAAGTTGCTTGTATATCTGAGGCGACTGAGGCAAAGCAAAAAACTTCCCGTGCTGCAATCGCGATGGCACCAAGTAGTCTCGAGCTCCCTCGGGCGTGCTCTTCATCAAAATGGGCGTCTCTATCTCCAAAAACCCTTGTCCATCCAAAAAAGCACGGATCTTGCTGATAATCTTGGATCTGGTCTTGATTATCCTTTGCAATGACGGACGCCTAAGGTCTAAGTAACGATATTTGAGTCTGATGTCCTCGTCTGCCATCGTGCCTTCATTCACCTGCATCGGCAGCTCTGGAGCAGTATTCAGGAGCAAAATGTCGCTTGCCAGCACTTCTACTTCGCTCGTGCTATTACCTTTGCTCTGCACTACGCCTTTGAGCCAGATCACATATTCGGCTCGCAAACTTTCCACTTTGGCAAAATCTGCAAAAGTACCCGAGTCGAAAACCACCTGCACAATTCCTGACACATCACGCATCTGCACAAAGATCAGCTTACCCAAATCGCGACGACGATGCACCCATCCGCACAGACATATCTCTTGCCCTATGAGTGCATTATCCAACTTCCCACAATAGTGAGTTCTTTTATTATCTTTCAAGAAATCCAAATTCACTTAGAACACCTCTATTTATCAATTTTGAACGATTACCTTCTCTATGATCACTTTCTCGATGGGTCTGTCTTGCGTTGCGGTCTTCACATCTTGAATTTTCAAGACAACATCCATGCCATCTACCACTTTGCCAAAAACCGTATGCTTGCCGTTGAGCCAGTCACAGCCATCTTTTTTGGTAACGATAAAGAACTGACTACCGTTGGTGTTTGGTCCAGAGTTTGCCATGCAGATAGTGCCGTATTCAATTTTGGCTTTGAGCTTGCCATTTCCGTAAAACTTTGCATCTTTTTGATCGGTCAGAGCTAGATAATCTTCCACAGTTTTGCCCATCAGAGGTGCTCCCGATTGCTTCTGCCCACATTCGGTTACGATATCGACAATCTCTTTATTGCTCTTGTCGCCGTTCTTTTGCAGATAAGGTGCTAAGATAGTTTGGAACACTTCCAGAGCCTTCTCTTGGCTATCTATCGCACCGCTCAGAGGCTTTCCCTCGTCGTAGCACTCGTCCGCAAATGTGTAACCAGGTCCGCCTGTGCCAGTACCTTGGGGACATCCACCTTGGATCATAAAGTCTTTGATAACCCTGTGAAAAATCAAACCATCATAAAATGGCTTGCCTGTCTTTTTGCCACTAGCCAAATCTACAAAATTTGCCACCGTTTTTGGTGTCAAATCTGCAAAAAGTTCCAAAGTAATATCGCCTTTGTTTGTTTTAAGAATCACTGTCTTGCCTCCCTTTTTACCCTTAGTGTCTTCAGCATAGCAAGCTCCCAATAGCAAACTAAAGATAGCCAGCAAAATTGCCTTTTTGAATTTAAAATACTTCATTTTCTTACCCTTTGATATAGCAATCTTGCTTAGTTTTTTTTCGATTGCTCAAAAGTATCAATTTGGCTTTGGGATATTGTGTCAACAAAAAAATCAGGTGTAAATTTTGAGGAAAATTGCTTAAAATTTTACTTATTTTGCTCACAATTTCATGCTTGAAAATACAATTATGACAAGTTATCTTTCTTTTTGGGTTCATATCAAAATTATTACCTTTCTTATTTTACTGACAAAAAAGAAAGGTAACGCCAAAGAAAAAAGTCAAAGTCATAAACCTCGGCTCTAACTTGCAAAAATACCTTCGCAGTGGTTGTAATTCGGGCTTTTTTTCTCGCTCCCAAGCTCCAGCTTGGGAGTGTATATGTGTTAATTAATTAACTGTATGCTTTGTTTGTTATGCATTCCCAAAATAATAGTTCATTTTCTTTAATTTACTCTACTGACGGAGGGTCTTACTTTTCCCTTTGGCTGACCAAAATGAATAATAGTTCATTTTTCTTTTGTAACCAAAAGAAAAGTAGAACCAAAAAGAAAAGTTCCTTTTGACATAAACTCGCTATAAGGGCTGCGAGAGGAGAGTGAGGCAAAACCAACGGAGTAGAGCTCCTTCCGTGTATTCTAGATAGTTTCCTGCTTTGCTTTTAGCGACTTCTGACGACGAGCAGATGCAGGTTTTTTCTTATGCTCAAAGTTATGCCAAAAGTGATAGCCCCAGCCCTCCCTGACGGGTTTCTTTGGGGCGGTGGTGAGAGTATTTTTCTCTGCTCACTGCAAAAGTGGCAGTCACAAAACTTCGTAATAAAAACGCTAGAACTAGAAAGAAGAAAACTAAAAGCTAGGGATATAATACGGGAACGACCCACACTTATTGCTTCGCTGGTGACGCGAAACGACTGTCACTTTAGTGAGCAGAGTGGGCTTTTCTGCTTCGTCTTTTCGTCCATTCGAAAAGATGAAGAGCCCCTCTGGTAAGAGAGCAAATCAAAGAAAAGACAAAGTCCCGCTGAAAGCTATCCCCCCGCCAAGGCGAAGCATAGTACAAAAGAAAATCTGAGGTTCTAGTTGACGGCGAGAATTGATGGTTAGAGGTTGGGAAATAATAAAAAATGGTGGGAATTATGGAGAAAGAAAAAATTAATGGGTACTTTGTTCACATAATAAAATATCTGCATTTATTAAAAAAACAATTAAGAATCCACCATGAATGAAAATACTATACTTTCAATAAAAAAAACACAGATTTTATTCTGGTATTTTGGAATTTTACTAATCATTGGAATAGGACTTACAATATTAAGTTTGAATTATAATCTTTTTATAAAAGAATTAAGTATTACAATGGTATCAATAATCGGTGGTACTGGAACAGCACTAACGGGAGCAACAACTTTTTATCTAAGAAAACTATATAAAAGTTCTATAAAAAACATTTTAATCAAACCTGAGGACAACAAGGATAAAGTTAAGGAACTTGGTTTTTTTTTATATTATCTGCTACGACCAATTTTTGCAATTAACTTTTCAATTGTTTTTCAGATTGCACTTAAATCAAGTGTATCGATAGTTACAGCAAAAGAAGCCAATTTAACAGAAGGAATGATATATCTAACAATGATTACTTCCTTTTTTATAGGATTTTCTACTGGTGAAGTAATAAGTAAGCTAGAAAATTACAGTAAAGACATTATTAACAAAACAATTAAAAGGTTTTAATTATGACGAAAGAACAAAGTAGAAAAGAGTCAATAGAAGAATTAGAGAAACTAGCTTCTGATATCCTTGATTTAAAACAAGAAAGAAAACTACGAAGACCATTACTGATAGAATTTTGCGGTAGTCCAAAATCTGGCAAGTCAACAACTATCACATCTTTAAATCAATTTTTAAAAAGAAATGGTTTTTCAACAACCGTATTAACTGAAAGAGCAAGTGTATGCCCTGTGTCAAACAAGAAAGACCCTTTTTTTAATGTCTGGACATTAACATCTGCTATTGCCGAAATAATTGAAAACCTTGATAATAAGAAAACTGATATTATTATTGCTGATCGTGCTATTTTTGATGCATTATGCTGGTTTAAGTGGTTAAACACAAATGAAACAAAAGAATCCCCGTATTTAGATTCTGAAAGCTACAAAGCCTTAAAATCTCTTATTAATATGGACTTAATAAAAGGTTATATCAACATTATTTATGTTTTTACTGTAGAGCCAAAAATCTCAATTGAGCGAGAATACTCAAATTTATTAACTAATAAAAGAGGGTCAATAATGCAAGAAAGTGTGCTAACAAGTTTCAATACTTCAATTACTAATGTAATGAAAGAACATAAAAATGATTTCAGAAAAGTTATATCTATTGATACTGGAATAGAAAAAAACAATAAACACCCTAATTTTGTCAGTTATTCTGTTACAAAAAACATTCTATATACATTAAAGATGCTTTTAATCGAAAAAATTGGATTTTTCAAAAAAGAAATTCTTTTTCAAAATGGATTATCAAGCGGAATTAATAACTACGAGAGAATATTGAATAAAATAGAATTAGGCTTTAAAGAACGTGATGCCGTTGAAAATTCAAATACTCTAATTCAGCCCCTACCTATCGCAGTTATAACTAATAAAAAGAGAAATAAAGTTCTTGTTGTAAAAAAAAGTGAAAAAAAAATTTCTAAAGATTCACCAGAAAAAAATAAAATACTTTTGTATATTGGTGGACATATAAGACAAGAAGATTCAAGAAAGACGACTTTAAATACAATAAATAAAGCTTTAACCCGAGAGATAAAAGAAGAAATTGGAGAATCGATCAATTTTGAAAATAGTAAAAGATTTTTAATTTATACTCCAGATTATAGCGATAAAAGCATAAAACATCTGGCAATTTGCTATGTTGTTGAGATGGAATTAGACAATAGAAAATTCAAAATCACTTCTGATGAACATGTTATGAAAACTGGAAAGTCAAAAAGTGGTCATATAGTGAGTGTTGCTAAAATATTAGATAATGAATACAAAAACTTAGAAAGTTGGAGTAAAGAAATATTAAAAGAAGTATTTAACAAACAAGTAATTGAACAAGTAGAAATACCCTATGAATAAGAAACTTAACAAATAACTAAACAATTATATGGTAAAAGTAACAATTTAACACTAAAATCAAAGAAGAATCTATTTACCTCACAAAGGAGCCCCAAGCCAATGACATCAACTAACCCCTTACTGCAAAGAGCCAAACTCCCCTACTGCCCAGCGAGGCAAGTGCTCGGGATATCGGGTAGCCCCAGAATTGGCGGGAATACAGACGCCCTCTTGGCACAAATAATCTCTGGCGTGACGAGTAAGAATATAGAGAGCTACAGCGTAAATCTGGGCGCCATAAGTTTCAGCGGTTGTATCGGTTGTGAGAAGTGCCGTAAGGACAAGATTTGCACCACGCTCCACGACGATATGTCCGATTTGTACCCCAAAATCATCGCTGCGAAAGGGCTGATACTGGTCTCGCCCGTGCACAACTACAATATAACTTCGTGGATGAAAGCTTTTATCGATAGGATGTACTGCTTCTACGAGTTTGACAATGACACTCATCCGAGGCAATGGAGCTCTCGCTTGGCTCAGCAAAAGCGAAAAGTAGTAATCGCTGCGGTGTGCGAGCAAGAGAGCTTGGAAGATCTAGGATTTGCTCTGGAAGCTATGGAAAAGCCGATGCAGGCTTTGGGCTATGATGTCGTGGGGTCGATGCCTGTGTTCAAGACTTTTGCCAAAGGTACTATTAAAAAGCAGAAAAAAACGATGGATGCAGCGTATGATCTTGGTATCCAGCTGGGAAAACAGCTGTGATAAGGCTCTTACCCACATCAACCTCAAGATATGTTCATCAATAGTTGCAAACTCTTATTAAACAAAATAAGGTAACTAAAAAAGTGTATCCGTATCACAACAAAATAAAGCAGAGAATCAAGAACGGCGAGCTGGTAAAATACGAGTATGTGGACAAATACAAAGAGATTAGCCCCTGCCTGCTTTTGTTTTTTTCCACCGAGCCGATGATTCGACCCATCAGAGTGCACCGATTTGCAGAGTATGAAAAAATTTTCAAGGAGATTTATGAAAAAGAATGACAACCGAAACAACTTTTTACAACCGCAAAACAAACTCAAAATCCTAATAATTTAGTCAAGTCCCATTTGTGGTGTAAATTCTCTCATGCTCTAAATTATTACTAAAAATTCTCTGCTATCTTCAATTTAATAAGCAGGTTCTGTTTTTTTTCTTTTTCGACATTTAGATAGATTTTACCTTCAGTCCAATCCTCATTTTGTTGAATCAAAATTGCCCCAATCAAAAGATTGCAGCTCGCTTGATTTGGAAAAATTCTAATGCTTTTTTCCCTTCTTCTAATCTCTTCATTTAGCCTTTCAATCGGATTCGTACTTTTAATTTTTGACCAATGTTTCCCCGATAAACTTATAAAATTGCTCACCTCTGGCAAACTTTCTTCAAGCCAATCAAACAACTGCATTTTCCCTTTAGATTCTACAGCCTCTAACAGCTTTTCTTTATGATATTTAAACTCTTCCAGTGTGGTTGATTTAACAAAGTTGCTACTCAAAGGAACCAGCCAAGACAAATCTTTTTTGGAGACTTTATCCAAAAGATTTCTTTGCCAATGAACTATGCACCTTTGTTGAGTTTGGCAAGGGAAACACTCATTTAAAGCAGCCTTGAGTCCATCGTGATCATCCCTTATCCAAAGCTCTGTTTCTTTCAGTCCTCTGTTTTTTAAATTCATAAAAAACTCTTTCCAAGTGGTTTTAGCCTCTCTATTTCCCATTACAAATCCCAAAATTTCTCGTCTACCATCTTCCCTTAACCCTATCGCAGTCATAATCGTTTGTGGCTTTACTTGCCCATCTTCACGCACTTTGCTATGGATAGCATCAACCCAAATATAAATATATTTTGAAAGCAATTTGCGAGATTTCCATTTATTTACCTCGTGTTGAATTGGCTGGATATAGCGACTAACCGTACTTTTATCAAGATTTTTAATACCCATTTTTTCAAACAATCTATGCATTTTCCTAGTTGAGACTCCATTAATATAAGCGTTCTGAATGGTACTTATCATCGCTCTATCGACCCTTTGATATCTTTCCATAACGGAAGATGTAAACGAACCACTCCTAACTTTCGGAAAATCAATCTCCAGATTACCAATACTTGTTTTAAGTCCCCTTTTTCTAGTGCCACTTCTATAAGTCGTTCTCGCCTCGTTTCTTTCATATTTTTTAGCATTCAAATGCCGATCTAATTCTGCCTGAACGGTTTGATTTACAGCTATTTTTAATAATTCTGCTAAATTATTCCCCGTTTCTTGCTTGACAAGTTGGGTAAGCTCTTTCAATTTATTATTGCTTGTTTTGGTCATTTTTGTCTCCTTGTTCTTTTTATTTAGAACATAAGAACGAAAGTGACCATTTTCATTTTCTAAATTTACACCAACTTTGAGACGTTACCAATAATTTTCTTCTTCCTAAACTTTCTCGCTCTATTTTTGGGAGGTATTTTAGCAGGAAAAGGTGCTTCTTCGCTCTGGTATGCAAGTCTGCTAAAAGCTCCATGGACTCCGCCCGGCTGGGTCTTCGGATTTGCTTGGACGACAATAATGGTTTGCTTTAGCATCTATATGTCCCATTTGTGGGCAATCACCGCAAACAAAAATCTCCTGAATGCACTGTTTACAGGGCAATGGCTTTTGAATGTTAGCTGGAATCCAACTTTCTTTTATTATCACTACATTTTCGTAGGAATGGTTATCATTACTTGCCTTACTGCTCTTGTGGGCTTTTTGCTTGTGTTTTATTGGCGTAAACTAAAAACCATTTCCATCTTCTTACTACCTTATTTTTTGTGGCTCTTGGTCGCTCTCTCGCTAAACGGCTACATCTTGGTGAAAAACTGATTTTGGAAGAAAAGTTGAATTTGGCAAAGGAAAAAGCAGAAATAGTTGTTGCCCTTTTTCGGCTAAGTTTGTGAAATGAAAACAAGAGGGAAATTTTAAGATGGTGAGAAGAAATTGAATTTTTAGATTAATCCTAACATAGACAGCAATAACAATATTTAAGGGAAAAAATATGGAAACAGTTATATACAAAAATGGAATCAGATACTCAGAAAAAAAGTATAATCTTGAAACAGAATTTGAGAAATTAGTTGTTGAAAATTCTAAAATCTTTTTTGGAGAGAATACAATTTTCGTAGATGCAAAAAAGAAAATTGATAATAATTCTTTTGGTGGAGTTATTCCAGATGGATTTTTATTTGACTTTTCTGATAAAAAAAATCCTGAGTTTTATCTTGTTGAAGTAGAATTAGTTAAACACAATTTTTTTGGTCACATTTTCCCCCAAATAACAAAATTCTTTGCATTCTTTAAAAATCCATCGAGTCAAGGAAAATTGATTGAAAAACTATATTCAATCTTTGAAAATGATGAAGAATTACAACAAGAATTGAAAAACAAAATCGGTAAAAAAGAAATTTTTAAATTTTTCAAGGACATAATTGAAAATAGTCAAAATATTTTACTAATAATAGACGGAGAAAAAAAAGAATTGCCAGAAATCACGAAAACATACACTGATACTTGGGGGAAAATAGTAAAATTGGCAATTTTAAAAGAATATATAGCAAATGGAAATAATAAAAATTCAATCTATTCTTTATCTCCAGATTTTGAAAATATAGAAAACATTGATATTATTTCTGAAAACCAAAATGAAATCAAAGAAAAGTCTGAATATAGTGAGCAATTTCATTTGGAAGACATTAATGAAAGCACATTGACTATATATAATGAATTAAAAGAAAAATTATTAAAAAAAATTCCTTCATTAGATTTCAATTCTCAAAGATATTACATATCACTTCGAAAGGAAAGAAATTTTGCTTTCTTAAAAATTCAAAAAAAGAAAATTGGAATTGTTGCAATGTTAAATGAAGAAAAAATAAGAGAAAAAATCAGTAAACACGAAATAACAACTTTGGGTGAAGGTGTTCAAAATTTCTATAATGGACCTTGTGCAAAAATTGAAATTAAGAATAATAGAAATATAGATGAAATTATAAATTTATTAGTTGATATCCAAAAATAAAAGAAATCTCAACCCCTAACTACACATAAACTTGCACATAATATCACCTTAAAAGACCCCCCCCCACAAGAGAAAAAAAATAAAATGAAACTAGAAGATTTAGGATATAACGAGAATATAGAGCGATTGAGGCTGGAGAACAACCTTGCACGCGGTGAGATGGGCAGAGTTATCTCTGAGCATAAGAAAATCTATATCGTGAAAACCGAGTCTGGAGAGTTTGAAGCCAAGATAACTGGTAGTTTGCGTTTCTCTGCCAAGAGTCGCCAAGATTTCCCTGCCGTCGGTGATTGGGTAACATTAACGACTTCTCAGAGCGATTCTGCGATTATAAATAAAATACTACCCCGCTTCTCGACCCTTTCAAGGCAAGCGGTTGGCAAATTTGGTAAGATACAGATAATCGCAACAAATATTGATTTTGCCCTCTTGGTGCAAGCAGTCGATGGAGATTTTAATGTCAATCGTCTGGAAAGGTATCTGAATATCTGCTATTCGTCCAAAGTGAGTCCAATGATTGTGCTGACCAAGACAGATTTGATAGGCGATGCGGTGAAAGCCGAAATCATAGAAAGCATAGAGCGAAGGATTAAAAACATCGCAATTTTTGCTATCAGCAATGAAACACAAGATGGATACGAAGCCTTAAAGCAAACGCTCAAAAAAGGCAAGACTTTCTGTATGCTGGGTTCTTCTGGAGTGGGGAAATCCACTTTGCTAAACAATCTTTCCCAAAAAACGGTAATGAAGACAAATGAAATTAGCCAAAGTAGCAACAAAGGCACACACACCACAAGCCACAGAGAGCTAATCGTGCTGGAAAGCGGTGTAATCCTTATCGATAATCCGGGTCTGCGAGAAGTGGGCATTACAGATGCGAGCGACGGATTAGAAAGCACATTCGAGACGATTCTCAGCCTTTCTCGGAATTGTAAATTCAAAAATTGCACTCATACCCACGAAGCGGGTTGCTCTGTGCTGGAAGCTATCAAAAAAGAGAAGATAGACAGAGTTTCATTTGAAAACTACCTGAAGATAAAAAAAGAGAAAATCGCTTTTGCCTCATCTGTTTTTGAGAAACGCAGAAAGAGTAAAAATTTTGGGAAATTGACAAAAAATTACAAAAAAAGAAGCCCACAAAAGTAAATACTGAGAGTCTTACAGATTTCTAGAAAATCTTAAAACTTTCGCTAATTCCCAAATTCGACAAACAGCATTCGCCATATCAGTGCATAACAATCTTGAAACCAGAAAAAAATCTTGACCCAACTTCCCCAAAACCTCTACCCAAAATTCTGCTAATTTTCGCCTTTTCTTTTGATTATATCTATTGACACAAATTTCCTCTCTTTCTCTTTTGTTTTCAAAATAACTTGTTTAAAAGGATGAATCTAAGATGAAAATAGCAATCAACGGATTTGGAAGAATAGGCAGAGCCGTAGCCAAAGTGGCTACCGAAAAAGGGATAGATATCGTGGCTATCAACGACCTGGCTGATGCCAAAACTTTAGCCCATTTACTCAAATATGACTCAACTTATGGAAATTCCCCTGTAAAGGTGGAAGCTAAAGAAAATTCTATCGTAGTAGGCGGTAAGGAGATCAAAGTCTTTGCCGAGAGGAATATTTCCAATTTACCTTGGGCAAAACTGGGCGTAGATGTCGCCATAGAGTCTACTGGCATATTTAGACTCGCCAGAAGCGAAAAAGGTGGCTATCTGGATCATATCGATGCTGGTGCGAAGAGAGTAATCTTGACAGTTCCAGCCAAAGATGAGATAGACCAAACCATTGTCTTGGGTGTCAACTCTGATGCTTTGGATGTAGCGAAGTTAAGCTTCTCCAACGCATCCTGCACAACCAACTGTCTGGCTCCTGTTGCCAAGATTATCGAAGAGAACTATGGCATAGAGAAAGCTTTTATGACCACCATCCACGCTTACACATCCGACCAAGTGCTCATCGACCGCCCTCACTCTGACTTGCGTAGAGCCAGAGCCGCTGGCAGATCTATCATCCCTACCACTACTGGGGCGACTGTTGCCGTGGAGAAGGTAATCCCCTCGCTCAAGGGCAAGCTGGATGGTTGCTCAATGAGAGTGCCTGTCATTACTGGATCGTTGGTCGATTTCACTGTTAAGCTCAAAAAAGGAACGACCGTAGAGAAAATAAACCAAGCAGTCAAAAAAGCTGCCGAGGGTTCTTTGCAAGGAATATTGGAATACACCGAAGATAAGATCGTTTCTGTGGACATCATCCAAAACACACACTCCTGCATCTTCGATGCCGACTCAACTCAGATGATTGGCGACGATTTTGCCAAACTTATCATCTGGTACGATAACGAATGGGGTTATTCCAACAGAGTCGTAGAGCTGGCAGAGAAGATAGGTAAATCGTTATAAAAAACAAAGGCTAGAGTTTATGTTCGACAATCTCTCCGATAAGTTCCAAGCAATTTTCAAGACTATCAAAGGTAAAGCTGTGCTTAAAGAGAGTAATATCCAAGATGCTCTCAAGCAGGTTCGCTTGGCTCTGCTAGAGGCGGATGTAAACTTCAAGATTGTAAAAAATTTCGTCCAAGAGATAGAAAATGTTGCCCTCGGTGAGAAGGTGCTCAAGAGCTTAAATCCTAGTCAGCAAGTGATAAAGATTGTCAAAGAGCAACTAACAAAGCTGATGGGCGAAAGCGAATTTCAACCAAATCTGCCCAACAACAAGATAAATAAGGTTATGTTTGTCGGTCTGCAAGGCTCTGGGAAAACTACCTCTTGTGCCAAGTTTGCCAATTTCGCTCGCAAGGAGTACAAGCTCGACCCTCTGCTGGTGGCTTGCGATATCTATCGCCCTGCTGCCATCGAGCAACTGGAAACGCTTGGTAAACAAATTGGCATCCCTGTAGAAAATCAAGGCAAAACAGATCCTGTCAAAATATGCAAATCTGCGATCAAAAGGGCGGAAAAAGAGAAAAAGAATTTGCTGATCATCGACACCGCAGGGCGGTTACACCTCGACGATGAACTGATGACAGAACTATCAACACTCAAAAAAAAGATTAAGCCCGACTATATTTTTTTCGTTGCCGATGCGATGACAGGACAAGACGCCATCAACTCTGCAAAAGGTTTTGCCGAGAAGGTGGGCATCGACGCTTCTATCCTCACCAAGCTGGATTCTGATGCTCGTGGCGGTGCGGCTTTGTCTATCAGAGCTGTGTCCCAAAAGCCGATTGCTTTTTGCGGTGTAGGCGAAAAGATTTCCGATTTAGAGAAATTTTACCCCGACAGAATGGCTTCCCGCATCTTGGGGATGGGCGATATCCTGAGCTTCATCGAAAAAGCGGAAGAGAACATCGACCAAGAAGAGGCGGAAAAAACAGCAAAAAAAATGCTCAAAAATCAGTTCACGCTGGAAGATTTTTTGGCACAACTGAAGAAAATCCAAAAGATGGGCTCTCTCTCATCAATGCTAAAGATGATTCCCGGTGTTAACTCCTCCATGCTTAATTCTGCCGATTTGAGTCCCAAGAAATTCAAGAGAACTGAAGCTATCATCACCTCCATGACTCTGGCAGAACGCCAAAGAGCTAAAATTATCGATGGACAAAGGCGGAAAAGAATCGCCAAAGGTAGCGGTAGCTCTGTGCAAGAGGTCAATACCCTTTTGCGACAATTTGAGCAAATGAAGAAGATGATGAAGCAGTTCAGCAATCCCAGAAATAGGAAAAATATGTTAAAAAATATGGGCAACATGAAAGGTCTTCCTAGCAATTTAAGTATTTGATGCCAAAGAGAATAAACAATATTATTGCCCAAGCCGCCCAAGCTAGAAAAGGTAATTGGATAAAAGCTCTGAACATTTTGCAAAGTGGACTGCAAGAGTTTGGCGATAATCCTCGACTCTTGGAAGCTCTCGGAGATTTATATCTCTCCAAGAATGAGAAAAAAAAAGCTTTGGAATATTATCGCAAAGTAAACAAAGCTGAACCGGGTAAGGAAAACAATTTGCACAAGCTGGCAAATCTGCATATGCTGGAATTTAACTTTACCGCCGCTAAAAATTATCTAGACCAAATATCAAAACCATCCAGTGCTTCTGTTTTCAAAAATGCGGTGTGTTGCATACATCTGCAGTTACCAGATCAAGCAAAATTGCTTTTGGAATCGATAAGGGAAGACCCTAGAAATCCTGAAGCAGTTCTCTATCTACTCAGCGAGCAGTACATCGCTTTGCAAGATTTTGCTAAAGCCAAAAGCTTACTTGACTCTCTAAAAAAAAGATTTCCTGGCAGTAACAAGGTTACTTTTCTTTACGGATACTATCTATTTCGCCAACACAAGTGGCTAGCAGCCTACGATTACCTGCTCAAAGCCAAAAAGCAAGGTTTCAACTATTTGGGAAATATAAAAATCTTGGCTTTGGCAGCATACAAAGTCGGACTATTTTCTCAAGCTATCGAGTACTACAGGAAAGCTCTGCGGTTCTCCCCTTTCGATGCCTCTATTTTTGAGTATCTAATCAAGATTTACATAGAATTAGGACAACAAGACAAAGCTAAAATTATCGCCAAGAAAATTCCCGTTTTTGTCCCCAAAAGCAAAAAACTACTGGAACTAATAGAAAAAATAAACAGCTAAACTAAAAAAAGTCACTCGAAAATATTTCCAAGTGACTTTACTTTTTGATTTAATTTAGTTGGATAAAAGTGCCTCAGTCTCCAAAGCTATCATCAGCTCTTCGTTGGTGGCTATTTTCAAAAGCTTAACTTTAGAATCTTCTGTAGAAAATTCTAAGACATCTTCAACTCTGGTATTGTTCTTTTTTATATCCACTTTCACACCCAAATATTCCATATCGGCACACACCATCTCCCGCAAGATTGGCATATTTTCGCCTACTCCTCCAGTAAAAACGATGAAGTCAACTCCGTTCATCGCAGCTGCGTAAGCTCCAATATATTTTTTTATCCGATAGCAATAAACATCGAAAGCTGTCGCTATTTTTTGGTCGTGCTCATTGATGATTTTTTCTTCTATCTCTCGCATATCGTTGCTGTACTCAGATAATCCTAAAATTCCACCTTTTTTGTTGAGCACATTTTGCACATCTGCGACACTCATGCCCATATTCTCGATCATAAATAGCGGAATAGCTGGATCTAGGTCACCACTCCTAGTGCCCATCAGCACTCCGGCTAACGGCGTGAAACCCATAGAAGTGTCTACAGATTTACCATGATTGATGGCAGTGATAGATGCACCGTTCCCGATATGGCAAGTGATTATTTTCATCGACCTTAGCATTCTTCTTTCGTGCTCGGAAACTCTTTCAGCCACAAACTTATGGCTAGTGCCGTGAAATCCGTATTTTCTTATCTTATTTTCTGTATAAAATTTCAACGGCAGTCCGTACAGATAAGCTTTTGGGGGCATAGTCTGATGAAAAGCGGTATCGAAAACAGCCACATGCTTTATCCCTGGCAACACTCTTTCCACAGCTTCGATTCCCATCATATTTGCGGGATTGTGCAAAGGTGCTATCTCAAAACAATTGCGAATAGCTTTCTTGACATCATCATCGATGATTACCGACTCCGAATAGCTTTCTCCGCCATGCACCACTCGATGTCCCACTCCATCTATTTCGTCCATAGAAGCTATCACACCATGCTCTGCGTGAAGCAAATCTTTCAAAATAAAATCTATGCCTTTGGCGTGGTCCTCAATCAAAACATTCAAATTTTTCTTGTTATAGGGCTCGCTCTTATAGGAGTAAATTCCCATATTTTCACCAATCTTCTCCACCAATCCTTTGGCTAACACATGCCCATCATCGGTATTGATAAATTGAAACTTGATAGAAGAGCTACCACAGTTTAACACGAATATTTTCATCTTTATATCCTCTCTATTATATATTTATCTTGCTTTTGTAATTTTTTAATGAAAAAGAAAATCGATCTCTCTTTGGGCACTGGCTACAGAATCACTCGCGTGGACTCCATTTTGGGTTACATTCTGTCCATACAATGCTCTTATGCTGCCATCTTTGGCTGTATCGGGGTTTGTATCGCCTACCAAAATCCTCAGCTCTTCTATAGCGTTCTCTTTGCTCAACACCACAGCTAGAGTCTTGCCTGAACGCATAAACTTTTCCAAACGAGGGAAAAAATCTTTGCCGATATGCTCAGCGTAAAATCCAGCCACCGTTTCTTTGTCGAAATTGAGCATCTTCGCAGCCTCTATCACAAATCCAGCGTTCTCTACTATCGTCAAAATTTCACCTATTTTGTTTATTTTTGTGCAATTAGGTTTGATCATCAGCAAAGTTCTCATCTTCAGACTCTCCTTCTCATTTTTTAGTCTCACACCACACGGCATTATTGCTATTACTATCTACCAAAAATTCCAAATCTTGGGGTGAATGTCGATGAATAAAATATTTACCTTTCTCCACGACACTCCATCTTTTCATCTTTTCCCAATTCAAATAATCAAAATCCGAACTTTCCTGTAAAGTCAAATAGCAAACATTCGCCGAAATCAGATTATGGAAAAAATGTGTCCCTTGTGATGCTTCTACAACGAAATCTTCTTTCCCCAACTCCACGATCACTTTGGCTCTGGATATCTGCCCCCAACTAACTGGTATGCCTAGAAATCTATCTCTTGTCCCCCACCTACCGATGCCTATCAACACATATTTTCTGTTTTGTTCGACCATCTTTTTGTTAAATCTTTCGATCTCTTCTTGCATCTCCAAGGTCTTTGTGTTGTCAAACTTCTCCATATCCAAGTAAATAACATCGTTCAACCCTGTAAATCGTCCCCCTCCCATACATCTATTCGCCGTTAAGATAGAGTTAGCAAAATCTTCCTTTTCCAATTTAATCTGAGTGTTGTTGATCGACAATGGTCTTATTTGTAAAAGATTGAATTTAGCTTTGCAACCAGGATGCTTCTTGTCAAAAACCAAAGCAAACTCTATCTCTACAGGTGTCGCCATTGCCATTTGCCCTATTCGCAATATATCTGCCAAAATCTCTGCCAAAGGAATATAGTCGTAAATCAAAACATTAGCAAACGAAATAACATTGAAGCCATTTTCTGAGAATCCTGGGTCTAACCTTCCGCTTTGCAAATCTTGCGTAGAGACCACCAATTTGTATCCTGCGTTATTTCTCGCCTCTTTTTTGTCCAACTCTACCAAAGTGCAAATTTCATCTGAAAAATCAAACAATTTTTCTTTGAGATTCAAAGATATAAACGAGTCTTGGCTATTTTTTATCACTTGTTCTACATCCAAGGCGTTTATTTTGGGATAATTTGGGCAAACTCGGACATTTTGCTGACCACGCACTGCCATCTCGCCCAAACCAAACACAAGCTCAGCTACACCATCGCTAGATTCCATCGGACCTGTAGGATAAAAATTATAAGACTGTGCCACACCAGCTATATGAGGGAAAAAATAATCTCCCTCTTGACTGCCCACTATTTGCTGGATAATCACTGCCATCTTCTCTTCGCCAATATTGAAATTCAGTCCTTCTATATAGCTTCTGGCCTCTTTTTTGAAAACCGATGCGTAAACCATCTTAATAGCATTGACAAGATTCGCAAATCGCATCTCTATATCTTCACTAGAGTTGGGCAACATATAGGTGCTATAAATCCCCGCAAAGGGATGAAACTCAGAGTCTTCCAACATCCCCGAAGAACGAACTGCCAGAGGTTTATCAAAATAACGCAGCAGATTCCGCAGGTTTTTTTTTAAATTTTTACTGAGTTTACCTTTTTTGAAAATCTCCCCTATTTGCGTGTAGGTGTAACTTTGTTCACTGTCAAAATCTATAGTTTGCAAAAATTCGTCGTACTCGTCTGTACCAATCAAGAAAGTACGCGGAATCATTATCTCTACGCTTTCGTATTTGTTCTCGTATTCTAAAGTGGTTAAAAGAGCACTCAGAAAAGCAAGCCCTCTGCCTTTACCTCCAACGGAGCCTCTAGCTAGAGAGTGAATTACCATCTTATCGTAAATGCCAAACACAGAAAAAGGGATAATCTTACCCCTGCTCATCTCTTGCCTTTGTTTGTGAAAAATAGCTGTCAAACCTTGCCTAATAATAGCTAAAGGTTCAACTTCGGAGCGTTTGATAAGTTCAGGCAAGTCCTTTACGATATCAATATATCCATGAGTCAAAAGCCAAGAAACGAAATAGCGTCTTTTTAGATTGTGCAAAAACTCTTCGTCTGGCAAAGCGGCAAAAATCCTCTGCACCTTGGAAATTTTCTTGACACAGACTGTCCGCTTACCTTGCAAATCCATAAAAGCAAAGTTGCCAAAACCCAACCTGTCATCCATAAACTCTCTAAACTCTTTGAATAAATTTTTGGTGATAGCTTTATGGATAAACTTGATTCCCAGTTCATCGGCATATCGCTTATTCGACTTGTCGGAGGAAAGCAGTAGCACAGGAATAGTGCTTTCAGCTTTCACAGCTTTTGCTAGCTCCACTCCAGCCAAGTCGCAAAGTTTTCCGTCTTTGGGGTATCTGATATCACTGATAATCGACAACACATTATCTTTATATTTTTGGAAATATTTAATCGCTTCTTCGTATGTGTGCACCAAGATAACTTTTGGGCGAACCCGCATCCGATACCTTTTTGCCATATCTGATATCTCGTCATCTATCAGCTCTTGAGTCTGTTGTACGATTTTGGAATAGAGTATCGAGAGGAAATTTGAATAGAAGTTGATGGAGTCTTCCACAAAAATAATTACTCTGACTTGTGCCGTCTGCATATCGGCGGCAATGTTTTTTTTGTCTTCGACACTTTTGATCATCGCCAAGAAGAGTCTGGTCTCGCCACTCCACAGAAACACATCGTCTATGCCACCCAAATCTTTCCGATCCTCTATCTGCGGAACATCGGCGTTGGAATTGAGCAAGAGTAGCACTGAAATATCTGGCTGAATCTCTTTGATTTTTTGGGAAAGCTCAAATGGAGATAACTCATCTACACGCATCATCAGTACTACCAGTTGATAGGAACCGCTCCGAACAGCATCCAGAGCCTCTTCGCTCCCCGAGACTGTATCCACTCTAGGAGAAGTGCTGAGATTCAAATGCCGATACTCACCGTGGATTTTTTCAGCCAACCGTCCATCTTGTTCAAAGATAAAAGCGTCGTAAAAAGAGGAAACGAAAAGAATGCTTTTCACTTTATTGGGCATCAACTCATGAAAACTGTGCTCAATATACTTATACTTGTTGTAATAATTTTTCAGATTAACCAACAAGCACCCCCTTTATTTAGGAAAAGATTAACGAGATAAACCTTTGCTGGATTTCAAGGCAAAATCCAAAAAAGTCAACTGTTCAGGCGAAAGTTGTTCCCTTTTTTGCTCGTAAATGTTCTTTGCTTCTGTGAAAGTAATTTTGGAATAGTAAAAAGATTTGAAAATATCTTTTATGCCTTTGATAGCTTCTTTGCTCAGCCCTTTTCTCTCCAAACCTACTTGATTCAAAGATTTGACTTTGTAAGGAAACCCTGCACCTTTGGTATATGGAGGCACATCTTTGGTAATACCAGAGTTGCCGCCAATAAAAGCGTAAGCACCTATTTTTACGAATTGGCTCACACCACACTGACCACCCACAACTACATGGTCGCCTATCTCCACATGACCTGCGATGTTACCAGAGTTGGCTATCACGACTCCATCACCGACGATACAGTCGTGTGCTAGATGGACATAAGACATTATCAGATTGCCCGAGCCGATTTTGGTGGCTACTTCGTCATTTGTAGAGCGGTGAATAGTGACAAACTCTCTGATTTGATTGTCATCTCCTATCTCTACGCCAGCGGTGGTTCCATCGTCTTTGAGGTCTTGCGATTTCACGCCTATCACTGCAAAAGAATAGATGTGGTTATTTTTACCGATTTTAACATTTTCTTTGATAAGAGCGGAAGACTCTACCACCGTATTATCACCAATTTCCACATTCGAGCCGACAATTGCAAAAGGACCTATTCGCACATTTTTGCCCAAACGGGCACCTTTATCTACGATAGCAGTCGGATGGATCATCTTATTACTACCTGTGCCAGCAGATCTGCCTCTGCCGCTAATTTGTTGCCCACAAAAGCTTTACCCGACATCTTGCAAATATTTCTCCTCAGGGAAATGACCTCTAGCTCCATACGCATCGTGTCGCCAGGTCTTACCTGACTACGGAAACGCACTTTGTCCATACCTGCGAAAAGCACCAATTTGCTGGTTGGATCTTCCTCAGCGTTCAAGAGCATCAATCCCCCTGTCTGAGCTAAAGCCTCCACGATCATCACTCCAGGCATTATTGGCTTTCCAGGGAAATGCCCCATAAAACAAGGCTCGTTGAAAGTAACATTTTTTATGCCCACGATTCGCTTTCCTGTTTCAAATTCGATAATCTTATCCACCATCAAAAAAGGGTAGCGATGCGGTAATATTTTTTGGATCGCATCAATATCAAACACGATCCCTTTGGTTCTTTTTTCTTGAAATTTTTTCTCTAGCTGCTGCTTTTGATAGATGCCTCGCAATTTTTTTACCAGCTCGATATTGGTCTTGTGTCCCGAGCGAGCCGCCAAAATATGCCCTTTGATAGGAATACCCAGCAGTGCCAAATCGCCGATAAGGTCTAGAGCTTTGTGCCTAACGAACTCGTTACTAAACCGAAGAGTCGTGCCGTTGAGCAATCCACCCTCATCTACTTTGATAGCAGAGGTAAATCCAAAAAGTTTCTCTAACTTTTTAATCTCATCTTTATCTTTTTGGGGATCGGCTACCACCACAGCAGAATCTAAAGAACCGCCTTTAATAAGCCCCATCTCTTTGAGTTTAACAATCTCATCCACGAAACAAAAAGTCCTCGCTGGGGCAAACTGCTCTTCAAATAAATCCATCGAGGGAAACCAAGTGTATTGCGTGGGCACACAAGAGTGATTGTAATCTACCATGAAGGTTATTTTTAGCTTGTCCGAGGGCGTGATGATGACATCCACATTATCCTCTGGAGATGAGAAGCTAACTGGCTCGGTCAGACCAAAATACTCTCTTTCAGCGTCTTGCTCCACTATGCCCGCTTTTTTGAGCATCTCGACAAAAGGTAAAGCACTACCGTCTGCCACTGGCACCTCTGGACCGTCTATCTCGATAATGACATTGTCGATGTCCATACCTTTTACTGCTGCCAAAATATGCTCAGTGGTCGCTATAGAAGCTCTGCCATCACTAATAGTAGTGCCTCTAGAGATATCCACCACATGGTCAATGTCCGCCAATATCTCTGGCGAGCCGTCCAAATCGATCCTTCTGAAAACAATACCTGTATCATCTGCGGCAGGCGTGAAACGAACAGTCGCCTTTACCCCTAAATGAAGACCTAGACCCGTATAGCTATCACTAATCTTCCTAATAGTTCTTTTCATCTCAGTAATCATATTAACAGCCTTTTATTTTTTTAATAACTTCTTCAATCTAGGAAGTAACTTTGGTAACTGCCTTTGGGAGATCAAGATTCGCTTCTGATCACTAGCACTCACCGCAGGACTTCCCCAAACCTCTCCACCATCGGGAACATCTTTCAACACGCCAGACTGAGCACCGATCCTAGAGTAGCTACCAATCGTCATATGACCAGCTGTCCCCACTTGACCTGCTATATACACAAAATCACCCACCTTCGTATGACCAGCTAGACCTACTTGAGCACAAAGGCAACAGCCCTTACCAACCGTACAGTTATGTCCTATTTGCACCAGATTGTCTAGCTTAGTACCATCACCGATGGTGGTAGCACCCAAAGTGCCACGGTCTACCTTGCTGCCAGCACCTATCTCCACATCGTTGCCGATTATCACCGTGCCCAGCTGAGGCACCTTGTGTTGCACTCCGTCTTGATACAAAAACCCAAAACCGTCCGAGCCCAGCACAGCTCCAGAGTGAATGATAACATTATCGCCTATCTGAGTGCCTTCATAAATCGTGACATTCGGATAGATAAGAGCTTTTTTGCCAATAGTGACATTCGCCCCTACACTCACAAACTCGCCGATAGTAGCACCTTCCCCTATTTTAGCAGAAGCATCTATACTCGCCTTGTCGCTAATTTTTTTAGATTCCTCTGGTAAAAAAATAGATTTAACAATCTGCAAAAAAGTAAAATGTGGATTTTTTGCCTTAATAATATTCAGCTCAACATCCAAAGCAAAATCTTGCGGAACGATTACCAAACCAGCCTTACTCTTCAGTAAATCGCCTTTGTACTTTTCTTGCTGATAAAAGCACAACGAGTTTTCGTTGGCTTCCTCTAGAGTTGCTACATTATCGATATTAGCTGGACTTTTTTCTTCCAAAAACAAAGAAAGTCCACCAGCTATCTCGCGGGTGGACTTCTTTATGCTAAAAATTTTCATGTTTTAATTCACTAAACTAATTTAGCTTTTCCAACATCTTCTGGGTTACATCGTACTTTTCGCTAGAAAAAACGATCTTACCAGAAACCACATCGAACACAATGTCATAACCATTTTCTTTGGCTATCTTATCCACCTTGTCCAAAATCGGTTGCAAAAGCTCTTCTTGCTTCTTAGTCAATTTCTTTTGTACCTTGTCCGAGAGAGCACGGTAGTCGCTCATTTTTCTTTGCAACTCCTCTTCCATCTTTTGGATGTCAGCCTCTGATGCGGTTTTAGCATCGCCTTGGTACTTTGTCTGCAAATCTTTAATCTCTTGCTCCAAGCTCTCAATTTTTGCCGTTTGCCTCTTATAATCTCTTTGGAAAGCTTCTCTTGCTTTGATTATCTCATCAGATTTTTCGGCAATCTCGGCTGTGTTGATAGTCACTATCTTCGGACCATCCGCCAATAAAAAACTGACCGTTACACAAAAAAAAGCTACTAAAAATATTTTCTTCAAAACATCTCCCTTTTGGGTTTATACCACTTTTTCTACTTTACCCGCACGCAAACAAGAACTACAAATCTTGATTTTTTTCACCTGATTGTTTATCATCGCTCTCATAGAATGCAAATTCGGTTTAAACCTTCTTTTCGTCTTATTCAAAGCATGGGATCTGTTATTTCCTACTTGGGCTACTTTGCCACAAACATCACATTTTCTAGACATCCTTCTGCATCTCCTTCATTAGATTTTCTTTCCAAGAAAAAAAGTTGTCAGTCAGTGACAAGCATTTTTTCCTATTTTGTTTTATTCTCCAGAAAAGCGGAAAATTAATTCACTAATTTTTCTCTCTTCTATTTTTTAAAAAGGAATCCACTATTGTTTAGGATTTGCTACCTTCTCTTTTTAATAATCTGCCCGCACCCTTTTCTCCAACGAGTTTTTCATCATAAACCAACTGCCCCCGCAAAAATGTTTGCCTTAATTTACACTTAAATTCCCGACCTACAAATGGAGAATATTTTCCTTTGCTTAGTAAATCTTTTTCGTTCATTAAATAAATTTGCTCTGTATCAAATACTGCAAAGTCAGCATCAGTGCCAACTTCTAAAGAACCTTTTTGCGGATACAAACCGTACCGTTCAGCAGCCCCTTTGCTGGTCAAACGAACTAATTCTTGGTAAGAAATCTTGCCCGTAAGATAAAATTCATCCACAACATAATTCAGAAAAGTTTGTGTTCCAGGAATGCCACAATAAATTTTGGAAAAATCTGCAAATTCCTTCTCCGTTTCCCAAACACAACCTGCGTGGTCGGTAGCCAAAAAATCTAAATCTTGCAAATTATTCCGCAAATAATCTCTATCGGCTTTATCTTTGACGGAAGGTGCTGTCTTGAGTCTTCCCAATAGTTGCTCATAATCGTCTTGGCTAAATTGCAGATAATGCGGACAAGATTCTCCAGAAATATCTTTGCCCTGATTTTTAGCCGCCTTTATCTTTTCTACTGCATCTTGAGTGGAAATATGGACAATGTGAACTCTGTTGTTTTGCATTGCTTCTATAATCTTGCTCACTGCCACAGTTTCCGCTTTTGCTGGTCTACTGGGAACATAATTTTTCCAGTTCTTTAACTCTTCTGGTGTAAATCGGGACGAAGCGTCGGCAATCGTTTGGGCGTCCTCAGAATGAAACGCAAAGAGCTTGTCGCTACCTTCAAAATCGGAGAAGATGCCCGCCAACTGCTCGTACGAAACCGCCTTAAAGGTGTCCATTCCCGAAATCGTATAAAGTTTAAACCCCACTACGCCATACTCCCAAAGCTTTTCCACAGTCGTTTTGTCGTAACCATCGCCTGTGATGCCTCCCCAAAAAGCGTAATCTACATAAGCATTTTCTCCGATAATCTGGTGCTTATTCTGGAAATTCGCCACGCTGGTAACGGGAGGCAAGCTGGTGCACGGCATATCTATCACCGTAGTCACACCGCCAGCAGCAGCAGCGGCAGAACCTGTGGCAAAATCCTCCCTCTGGGTAAATCCCGGCTGATTGAAATGGACATGCGGATCTACACCACCTGGCAAGAGGAGCTTACCTTCCATATCGAAAACCTGCTCAAAATCTCCCTGAATCGGAGCGATGGACACTTGCTCTATCTTATCCGAAAAAGCGATGTAAACCAGCTTCTCGTCCACTTTGGCATTCATTATCAGTTTCATAACCGTTTCCTTCTTTTTTCTTTTTTAATCCCTTAAAGATTCTTTAGCATCGTCTTGAATGCGTCTACGCCACTGCAATCTATATCCAACTTCAAGGTGTCTAAAATAGTATCTCCATCAGAATCTTTCAAGTCATAAAAAACAGCTTCCAGCCTATCGGTAGGGCAATAAGAATAGCTTTTTATTCTCAACTTATTTACAGTCCAACTAATTTCTTTCCCCACTTCATTGTAATCACTATCATAACCATACATATAAATGTAAAGACCTGAAACTGGAGATTCTACATCATAATCAATTTTTTCAAAAAAAGTAAGATCCTTTATTACAATCGAAACATCCCTATTCGTGTCCCTGTAAGAAATGAAATCACTTAACTCAATAGACACATTTTGTAAACTATCCAAAGTATAATCAGCATCTTTGTAATAATAATTTATCCTAGCTTTTTTATTATTTTCATTTATGCCATCTTTACCTGCCAAAATAAGACTAACATTACTATCAAAATCAGAATTTAATTTTGGAAAACTACCTATATTATATGAGTAAGTGTCTTTATCTCCTAGCAAAAGCAAATTATCTCTCACCATATAATTTTGCTCAACTTCTTCTCCAAGAAAGTTATTCCATTTAACACTCTTCTTAACAGAATCGTAGGTAAAAGAACTCTCAAAATTAAATGCATTATTAAGTTCATAACAAAACTTTACGGTATTACCTTGAAATGTAAATAATACAAATTCGTCTCCCCAACTCCCCTCAAAAGGTGTGGTGTTATCAATAACTGTGGTGTCTTCTGTAGATGTGGTGTCCACAACAAGTGTATTCTTGTCATCATTATCATTCCCAAAGATATTACACCCACAAAAAGCTATCAACAGAACAACAAAAAGCAACAAACTTAATTTCTTCATTTTCTTTTCCAATTTTTTAATATTTCTAGTCTAAAAGTTTTTTAGCTTTTGCGGCGATGAACTCCGCAGTGAGTCCATAGTGCTTCATCAGCTCCCACGGTGCTGCCGACTGCCCGAAGCTGTCTTCCACCCCTACCATATCAAATTTAGCGTCGCATCCCATTTCCAGAAGCTTCCCTGCTACCATATTGCCAAAGCCACCCTTTTGGTGCTCCTCGGCTGTAACTATCACTTTTGTTTTCCCGCTTATTTTTTTGAGAGCTTTTGTGTCAAAAGGCTTGATGCTAGAATAATTGAGCACGACAGATTTCAGCCCAAACTCTTTGCCCAAAATCCAAGCTGCTCGCAAAGATTCTGGCACCATTATGCCGCAAGCCACAAAGCAAACATCAACATCTTCTATCTCGGATTTATCGGCAAATTCACAAGAGAAAGCGTCGACAAAATTCTGCTTTTCACCCAAATATTTATACAGAGTCGCTCTGCCCACAGCGAAAGGAGTCTGACTCGTGGTAACAGACGGAGTATCGACCCTGCCATAACGAATATACACTGGGCCTTCTATTTCGATGGAGGCTTGTGTCGCCTTGATGGTCTGATAATAGTCCGCAGGTGTCAAGAAAGTGATGCCCGGCAGGTATCCAACGATAGCAATGTCTTCCAACGCCTGATGCGTAGCTCCGTCTTCGCCTACCGTGATGCCCGAGTGCGAGGCTGCTATCTTGGCGTTCATACCACCATAAGCAATAGAAGTGTGGAGTTGGTCGTAAGCCCTGCCAGAAGTAAACATTCCGAAGCTACTGAAGAAAGGGATGTCGCCATCTTTGCTCATCCCAGCTGCCACTGAAGTTCCGCTTTGCTCGGCGATGCCCATAGAGAAGAACCTTTTTTTGCGGTCAGGACGACCTTTGATAAATTGATCTATCTTCACCGAGCCAGACAAATCTGATCCGATAGTGCAAACTTTTTCGTTCTTGGTGTCGGCTAAAGCTTGCCCAAATCCAGAGCGAGTGGCTTTCATCTCCACTTTCATCACGCCTTGGGCATTCCACCAATATTTTTGGCTAAACTTTGGCATCTGCTCTTCCAAGCCTTTTTCGACTTTAGTCTGAAAATCTGCCGAAACTTTACGCATCCGTGCTACGCCGAGACCTTGCGAGCCTATCTCCTGCAAAGCTTTCTCCAGTTCTGCTTCGTTAGGAGTCCTGCCATGCCAGCCAGCTTGATTTTCCATAAAGCTGACACCTTTGCCTTTGACAGTTTTTGCGATAAGAACTGATGGTTTATTTTTTACAGCTAAAGCTTTGTCATAACTGCTCATCACTTCTTCCAAATTATGCCCATCGCATTCAAAAACTTCCCATCCGAAAGCTCTATATTTCGCAGACAAATCGCCAATGCTCATCACATCTTCCACATTGCCATCGATTTGCAAACCATTTTTATCGACTATTCCGATCAAATTGTCCAATTTATGATGACTAGCTGCCATTACAGCTTCCCAGATTTGACCTTCTTGTTGTTCGCCATCTCCCATTAGGCAAAAAACATTCCGCTCTTTACCATTCATCTTGGCTGCACAAGCATCACCCACGGCTACGGACAGACCTTGCCCCAAAGAGCCGCAAGACAGTTCCACACCGGGGACTTTGTGACGATCGGGATGACCTTGGAAATGGCTACCCAACTTGCGTAAAGTAGCAACCTCTTCCATAGGGTAATAGCCAAGTTCTGCTAAAACCACATACCACAAGGGGGCTTTGTGCCCTGCCGACAAATAAAATCGATCCCTGTCCAACCAATTTGGCTTCTGAGGATCATATTTCATCTTGGCATAAGCTCCCAACATCAGTTCCACGCCCGATAAACTTCCTCCACTGTGCCCTGAACCTGCACAATGCAAAGCTATCAAAATGTTTGCTCGGATGCGTTTGGATATTTCAACTAAATTTTTTTCTTGCATAATTTGCTTCTCCACTATTTTTTGCATAAATTTTTATTTTCATTATGAAATTTTGTTAAACTGAAATTATTTTTAAAAGATAAAAGGAAGAAATTTTGTCAAAAAGAAACTGGATAATTATTTTTGTTCTCTGTGTCGGCACTCTTTTGGCTTGGACGACAGAGGTAGATTTGTATATTAGCTCACTATTTTATGAGAAATCTTGGCTTTACCGGGATATTTCCCCGTGGGTGCAGATGAAAAACTGGGGCGTATGGCCACCAAATAGCCTGGGATTTTTAGCTCTGCTTGTCTTCATCTTGGGATTTTTCAAAAAGAACTTACAACTATTCCGCCGAACATCTCTGTTTCTGGTTATTGTTATCTTGCTCGGACCAGGACTTGTGGTAAACTCTATTTTCAAAGAGAACTACGGCAGACCAAGACCCAGACAAATTGAAGAGTTTGGCGGCGAAAAACAGTTTACCAAAGCATGGGTTTACTCTGCACAAAACGGTCACTCTTTCCCCTCGGGTCACTCAGCCATCGCCTTTTATCTCATCAGTTTATACTACATTTTCAAAAAAAACAAAAAGAAAATTGCCAACTGGTGCTTTTGGGCAGGAATAGCCTATGGAGTACTGATGAGCCTCACTAGAATTGTGCAAGGTGCTCATTTTTTCAGCGACTGCTTATGGTCGTTTGGCATGGTTTGGCTCACTTGTGAGATAGCCTCTGGGTGGATACTAAAAGAGCCAAAATTAAAAAAGCAGGTAAATAGTTTATGAATCAATTCGGACAAAATTTCAGGATCAGCATTTTTGGCAGATCTCACGGGGCTTGCGTAGGCATCACCATCGACGGTGTTCCCGTCGGTATTCCTTTGCAAGAAGAAGATTTCGCATGCGATCTGGACAGACGAAAAAGCGGAAAAGTCGGCACTACTCCGAGGATAGAGTCCGATTCGCCCCAAATAGTCAGCGGCACTCACCGGGGCTACACCAGTGGCGATCCCTTGACGATTATTTTTGCCAACCAAAACACAAAAAGCAAAGATTACAGCAACCTAATCCTGCACCCGAGACCATCGCATGCAGATTTTGTCGCTAACAAAAAATATTCTGGCTACAACGACCCCGCAGGTGGAGGTCATTTTTCGGGACGCCTGACTCTGTGCCTAGTGGCTGCAGGAGTGGTAGCCAAAAAGGTTGCTAAAGACATTTGCTTTAAGAGCAAGATTTTATCAGTTGGAGGAGTTACGGATTCAGATAAAATTCAAGAACTTCTCGTAGCTACAGCAAAATCTGGCGACTCTTTGGGAGGAGTAGTCGAGACAAAAATAGACAACCTACCCGTTGGCTTGGGAGAACCTTTTTTTAATTCTTTGGAATCGATTATTGCTCATTTAGTCTTTTCTATCCCAGCGGTAAAAGCTCTGGAATTCGGAGCTGGAACGGCTGTCAGCGGCACAAAAGGAAGCGATAACAACGACAAAATAATCGATGAGCACGGAACGACCGCCACCAACAACGACGGCGGTATAGTCGGTGGTATCAGCAATGGCAACCAAATATTGTTTCGAAGCCACTTCAAACCGACACCATCGATAGGTTTGGCTCAAGAGAGCTACGATTTTGCTAAGAGGAGCATAAATCCCCTGCTAGTAAGCGGTAGGCACGACACCTGCCTTGTACTCCGAGCAGCCGTAGTGGTGGAGGCAGTAGCAGCCATTGCGATATCCGAGACACTCCTCTGGGCACACATAGGCAACTAAAAGAACATGATTTTTAATTTCAAAGAGTTTGGCGAAAACTGGCAACAATATTTGTTGCAATCTTTTTTAGCTTTCTTAACCATCTTTTTCGTCCTGCTTTACTTGCAAATGCAAGACATCGTGATCGTCGCCTCGATAGGAGCGAGCACCTTCATCGTGTTTGCTATGCCCAAATCGATACCCGCAAAGCCTCGAAATCTGATAGGAGGACAGTTGTCTTGCACCTTGATCGGCTTTCTTTTCCATCTGGTTCTACCAGAAGTAGGGATGTGCTCCACACTGTGGGTGGCAGCAGGCGTGGGAACAGCTATCTTTTGTATGGTTGTGCTAGATTTTGAACATCCGCCCGCTACGGCTACGACTTTGAGCATCGCCATAAATGGAATCGACCTGAAGATAGCACTGGCTTTTGCTGGTAGCATTATTTTTTTGTCGCTGACTCACAAGTTCTTTGGTAAATTCCTACGAGACCTAGTCTGAAATTTTTATCACCTGCCAGAACGCCAAAAAAGATTTTTCCACCTCTTTTCTAAAACTGACTTTATCAGAGATTAAAGCGACATTTGGCATACCTTTAATGATAGCAAAAAGCAAAACCATAATGCCGTCTATTTGCAAATCATTTCTAATTTGTGCACTTTCTTGTCCTTGTTGCAATCTTTTTTTCATCGTGCTATAAAAGAGCTCTTTTGTTTTAATCATCTTATTCTTCACCCGTTTACTACTCAAAGTGGCTAAGTTGATGATTTCCTGATAGTTCACCACTACTGTGTCAAAATCCACTCCCGAGATTAGCATCACCTGATCTTCCAGATAAGACGCCTGTCCAAAGCAATTTTGCAAGAAATGGTAACAATCTTCACTGTCTTTGTCCACCTGTGCCAGCATCTCTTCCCAACCTTTTAGCAGCGAGATTACACAAGAGACAAAAATCTCCTTCTTGCTAGTAAAATGGTGATAAAAACCACCCTTAGTCAAACCAGCACGCCTTGCTATTTTGTTGATCGTAGTGCCGTGATACCCAAACTTCATGAAACTGCGGACACCTGCATAAATCAATTTTTCTTTGGGGCTTTGCAAAAACAACCAAGCTTTGTGGATATGCTTGACATCAAAATATTTTTCGATCATCGTCTTAGACTTGTCTTGGAAAACTATTTTATCCAGCTTAAACATCGCCCTTTTCATTTGAGCGTTACCCACCAAAGCAATATTGCGAAACCTTTTTCTATTCTTGAAAGCATAAACCGCTTCTTTTAAAAGAAATTGCATACTTTTTTTATCCAAAGAGAGCTTGTCCAATTTGATCAAAATGTTTATCTTCTTCGCTCCCATCTTAATTTTTTGCTCAAACAAAAACTCCACAGTCTGCATATCTTCAGCATTGTAAGAGCCAATCACTTCAAAAGCGAGAAAAGTTTTATTGTTTTTCAAAACATTTAACATTTAATAACCTCAATTTTTATCATTAAGACAAGCTGTAGGGATCAACATCCACCAGCAGTTTGATATTGTACAATGGTGACAAATTTAAGCGAAGAAACTTCACCAGCCAGCTAGCTTCGCGGTGGTCTTCACATTTGGCTACCAGTTGATACCGATACCTATTTTGCAACTTGGAAATCAACGCTGGAGATGGTCCCAAGATTTTTAATTTCGTTCGCAAATACTCAAACAACTCTTTATTCTTCTGAAAATATTTTTCCAGCCGTTTTTTTTCTAAAGAAGAAAACTCAAAACGAACCATCTTAGAATAAGGCGGATAAGACAAAATTTCCCGCATCGCTAATACATCCGAGGCAAATTGCTCAAAATCTCCCGTCTTGACCATCTGCAAGCAAGGATTGTCAGGATTATAAGTCTGCAAGAGAAAATGCCCAGCCTTCTGCCCTCTGCCTGTGCGACCTGCCACCTGAGTAAAGAGTGCAAAACTCCGCTCACCAGCCATAAAATCTGGCATATTTAACAAATCGTCAGCCTTGAGCACCACAGCCAAAGTTATATTGTGGAAGTCCAACCCTTTGGCTACCATTTGTGTCCCCAAGATGATATCAACCTCACCTTTCTCTATTAGCTCAAAATTTTTCTTGTGAGTGAGGAAAGAGTCTGCTGTGTCGCTATCTATCCGCAAAATGTTGGCTTGTGGGAAAATTTTCCCCAGCTCTTGCTCCACTCGCTGAGTGCCAGCACTACCTCTGGCAAAGCCGTAGTTCCCGCAGGTGGGACACTTCTTGAGCATGTTCATCTCGAATCCACAGTAATGACATCGCAAACTGCCGCTACTGCTGTGATAGCTCAGCGAGACTTGGCAATGCGGACATTGCACCAGTTCCCCACAATCGCGACACTGCAAGTACGAACTGTGCCCTCGCCTGTTTTGCAAGATTATCACCTGCTCCTTTTTCGCTAAACGCTCTCTGACCAATTTCTTGAACCTGTCTGTAAAGTATGTTTTCTCTCCTCGCAAATCGACTATCTCCACCGTAGGGAAGCAAACCCCAAAGGGTCTGGACTTTAGATGGAGCAATTTGTATTTCCCCTGCTGGCAGTTGTACCACGAAGCCAGCGAAGGAGTTGCCGAGCCCAAGATAACTACTGCATTGTTATTTCTGGCTCTGACCAAAGCGAGGTCTCTCGCGTTATAAAAAGGAGCGTTCCCTTGCTTAAAAGTTTGCTCGTGCTCTTCGTCCACCACGATAAGCCCCAAATCTTGCAAGGGAGCAAAAATAGCCGAACGAACCCCCAAGACGATTTGAGCAGTCTTAGCTCTCTTCCACTGCAAATACCGCTCTACACCTGCAATACCGCTATGTAACACCGCTATCTTCTGCTTTGGAAAAGCTTTACCCACTCTCTGGAGCATAAGTGGCGTAAGCGAGATTTCCGGCAGCAAAAACAAAACCGACTTCCCAGCTTTTAAGCACCTTTCCATCGCTTTGAAATAAACCTCTGTCTTGCCTGTCCCAGTCTTGCCATAAAGATAAAAAGCCGAGAACTCTTGTAAATCCAGCCCTTTAACTATCTCAGCACAAGCTGTTTCCTGCTCTGCAGTCAAATTTATCTGGACGGCAGGTGCAGTCTGTGGCTCTAGTATTTCGCTAAATTTATCTTTTACAACCCTTTGCACCAGACCTTTCTTTTCCAAAGCTCTGATTATAGAGTACGAAAATTTTTTGCTAACCTTGGTTAGCGGAGCGTCTTGCTTGCAGTTAGCCAAATACTCAAAAAGCTCTTTTTGCTTAGGAGCAACGCATAAACCTAAAGGCAATTCACCCACGACTCGCAGGTAATTCTCTTTGCCTTTTAAGCTGGTATGAGAGCTACTTCGCAAGACACGCAAAAAGCCGTCTTGTTCTAACTGCTCCAGTTTCTTGTAAAATCCTGATTTTTTGTAATCGCTCTGCAATTTTTTCAAAGAGACAGACCCGCTACTAGGTAATAGCTCCAGCAATTTCTCCCCTTCTTTATCTCTCAGCTTGCAGACCTTTTGCCCTATCTCCACTTTGGCACCTCTATCCAACGCCGCAAACAAACACATCCCCAAAGGGTGATGGTAGTAGTCCGAAACCCACTTGGCTAGCTGACACAAATCACCACTCAAGATAGGCTCGTCGTCCAGCACTTCTAGCACGGGCTGGCACACAAACTCTGTGGGCTTCTCCACCTCTTGCCCCACGATGGCTGTCAGCAACTTATTTTGCAACTTCGCCAGCACCCTTATGTAAGCTGGCAGAACTCTCGAACTTCTGTAAATCAAACCTTCGTCCAACTTCCTATCGAAGTAAAGCTTGTAGTATCTCATTTTACTGTAATATCCCACTGTTTTTGATATAAGTTATTGCCTCGGGAGATGCAGAGCTTCAGCAGATAGACGCACGATTCCAGCCTATCGCCACTGTCGTCTTTGCCATCAAACTCCAACTCTCCGCTAGTAGCTGAGCGTCCATAGTTGCTCAAGGTTCTCTTCAGGTTGCCATACATATCAAAAACCCTGCAATGCACACGCACTGTGGAACGAAGCTCTGGCACGGAGTAGCTCACCTTGATGGGCTCTTCCTGCGTGCAAACTGAGTGAGACAAGCAGACATCAAAGAACTCCTTGTATTTATACACCTTAACCGAATTAGCCTCTCCTGGAGTCGCTGTTTCCAGGCATTCCCCCCAGAAATAAGCTAAATCTCCATAGCCGAACTTCTCTAGCGACACACCTTTGGGAGTATTCACTTTGCCATAACTCACCGAATCTAAAACCGTGCCCAAAGAGTCTTGCAAAATCAAAACTTCATCGTTATTATTCAAACTGACCAAGTTTTTCAGTTCCACCACTTTTTGCGAATCTATCAGTGGATAAGTTCCGCTAAACTCTGAAAAATCAGCAGTAAGCACCAAATATCCTTCTGCTGAAATCTCTAAATCGAAACTAGAAACATCGCCCGATTTGTCCCTGATTTGCAAACCTTTTATCTCTATCTTCTCATCGCTTGTATTGTAAAGTTCCAGCCACTCAGCACCGCCATCCGCTGGACTTGGCATCACCTCATTGATCGTCACTACTCCTAGCGAGCTAACTTGCGACAAAGCAAGGGAGTTGTCGCTATTATCTGCATCAAACTCACACTCCAAATTTACTCGCCAAACCTGATAAAACTGCTCTTGATTTTCTAGTTCGAAAAACACCTCTTGCGATCCACCCGCTGGAAGAAAATCCACTGTGTGTTCATCTATAATTTCTCCTGCGTAACTTAATGATATTTTAGCCAAATCGGACTGCAAATCAAATGTGGACAAATTGAATATTTGAGTGGATAACTTAGTGCCTATTTTCTGAAAATTTGCCAGTTTCAGAGCAAGAGGAAATTTATTTTCAGATCCAGGGGTTAAGAAATCGGTCGCCAAAAAATCTTCGCCACTCAAATTCAGATCTTGCTCCAGATCCACTCTCGCCAAAGATTGTCCTTCTTTCACATTTGGAGCATAGCTAGTTGCCACAGCTCCACTCTCATCAGTCAGCAAATTGACATTTTCGCTATCGTACAAAACAACATCACAATAAGTGTAGTCAGGCGAAACAAGCTTCACACCATCTGTAGCACCTCCTCCATTTTGGAAAGAGACACTCTCTTGCAAATCGCAAAAATCAGAAGCTCCTATCAATAAAAAAGATTTCGCTCCCATCTGACAAGAACCAAAAGTGTACTCTGTAGAAAAAGAGTTGCCCGCCGACAAAATTTGCCAACCCGTCAAATCTGCTACGGTATCCGTGGGGTTGTAAATCTCTATCCACTCTTGATCTCCATCTGCTCCCAGAGGATTATAATATATTTCACTTATTTTCAATGGCAATATTATTTCCACATTGCTTTCTCCTGGTGTAGGTTTGCCACAATCTCGGAAATCCTCCTGACAATCATCGCTATCTTGCCCATCTGCATTGCGTGCCAAAGAGTGACCACCAGATACATCGGGAGCAAATTTATCTCCTGCCAATCCTTTTTCCACCTGCAAACCGTTTGTGTTTGGTGCATCGTAGAGCAAGACATCTTGGCAAACTCCAGAACTATCTACCAATTTTACGCCATCTGTAGCCGAACCACCATTTTGAAAAGAGAATCCAAAAGAGAGATCACAAAAATCTGGAGCACCAACAACCAAAAAACTTTTCGCTGCTATCTCACACTCTGGAAAAGTGTACGCCAGCGAAAATTCACTGCCTGCTGTGTATATTTTCCAGCCCGTCAAATCGACGGGTGTTTTAGAATTATTATAAAGCTCAATCCACTCCTTTCCCCCATCCGATCCGCTGGGGTCATACAGCAACTCGTTTATTTTCACCTCAGCTGACAACTGTACTTTCATTACCAGCAAGAAAAAGAAACAGAAAAATTTAATCCAATTTATTTTAAACCTCCTTGAATAATACCCTTAAAAATCAAGAACTCTATTCAAAAAGTAATCTCTAAATTGGAAATTTTGTGTCAATCATAAAATCAAAAATAGAAATCTAAAAGTAAATTCTTGACTCCTATCAAAACAACAAAGATTTGGTATAAAATAAAACTTATTTTAAATAAGGAGATTATGATGTATAAGCACGAAATGCTAGATCAATCGATAAAATTGCTGATGAAGAATATGGCTTATCTAAGAGCCTTGGAAAAAAAGATTACCTCGCCTGATCCAGATTCTATCAATCTGTCCGAAGTCGCTCAAGCTAATCAACAAGAGCAACAAGCCGCTGGAGGACTCGATTTTAACAAGAAAAAGAGTCTGCAACAAGTTTTGAATACCGCTCCACAAGCTATCGAAAAAGCTGTGGGAGATATGCAAACTATTTGTAAAAATATTGCTGGTTATCTTTTTTAAAAATGCGTCTTTTACCTCTAGCTCTTTGTCTTTGTTGTAGTTTACTCTGGGCTATCTCCCCAAAAGAGGTTAGAATTATAGCTTTTGACAAATTGCAAGGTAGGACAACAACTAATGAAGAAGGTCTAGGACTGCAAGAGTTGCAAGATTACTTGTCTTTAGACTACCACAAACCCTTGGTCATAAGTCTGGGCGACAACTATCTAGGATCTTTTACCTCGCTTACGGACAAAGGCAAAAAAATTGCCAAAGAACTGAAAACTCTTGGTGTTAGCTCTACTCTTTTGAATAGCCAAGATTTATGCTACGGTATAGAGCAATATCGCAGTAATTGTTTTTACTCAGGCATCACAACTCTTAGCACTAATTTAACCAGTCAAAAGAAAAAGTATTTGGATAAATTCCCCAAAATCTTTTACACCGTAAAAAATGGTTACAAGATTGCTTTTTTGGGTGGTTACTCTCAAGATTTTTTTGTAAATCGTAAAATTCAAACGGAACCCTTGGCGAAATCTATCGAAAGAGAGATTAAAAAAATATTGCAATCCTCGAGTGAAGAGCGACCAAACGCCATCATTTTATTACTGAGGTTGTCGGGAGGATTTGATTCTTTTAGCAAAAAAATTAGCAGCAAAGAACTCGAAGATGTTTGCAAAATTAAAGGCATATCCGCCATCTTGATTAGTGATGAGAACTCCTCCTATCAAGGAAGAATCAAAGGTACTCCCATCATCAGCAGCAGCCTTGCAGACAATGAAATTACTCAACTAGATCTCCAGTTCAATCCAAAATTCAAATTTCTCACATCTATACAAGCGAAGATAATCCCGATTAACACCTCTTTGCTGGGCAAATATTCGTCCAAACCTAACACAAAGAAAAGAACTATTGCTTTTTCCGATGAGAAACTTGAAAACAAAGCAGATAAAAAAGATTTTCGCACACCCCTAGGAAACTTTGTTTGCCACACCCTTTTTGAAAACATCTCTACAGATTTTGTGTTGTTGCCCAAAAATATATTCGCTCAACCGCTGCCCAAAGGTAAAATTACCGATGCAGATATTTTCCAAGTTTTTCAAAGAGATTACCGCCTTTTTACCGCCAAAATAAGTGGCAAAAAGCTAAAAGAAATATTGAGTAAGATTATTTTTAATTCAGAAGATTATCAAATCTTCGCTCCCGAGCTAAAGTACGATAGCAATAAAATTGCTTCGCTAAAATGCTCTAGCATTTTCGGTCTTTCTCCTGTCAAGAACGAGAAATTTTACACAGTATTGACAACACAAGAAGGGCTTACAGATTTTCTAAAAGAGGCAGAAGAAAAAATGGTATGCAATAAATCTCTGGTCAACTCGCTTATAAACGAGTTGGACGGAAAAGAAATTAGCCCAAGCTCTGCAAAATAATCCAAATGAAACCTATTGGCATATTTGATTCTGGTGTAGGTGGTCTAACCATTTTCAAAGAGATTCGCAAAGCTTTTCCTTGCGACAATATCGTCTACCTAGGCGACACGGCTCGTCTGCCCTACGGCACCAAGAGCAAAGAAAGCATCATTCGCTTTTGCGAAGAGAATGTTAGGTTTCTTTTGTCCAAAGGTGTCAAAATCGTCGTAGTAGCTTGCAACACCGCCAGTGCTTTGGCTCTTGAGGAACTCAAAAAAAAATTCACGATTCCCATAATCGGAGTAATAAAAATCGGGGCAAAAGTGGCTATCGAAGCCAGTACTAATAAGAAAATAGGCATCATCGGAACAGTAGCTACCATCAAAAGCGACGCTTATAAGCAAGAGCTAAATAAATTGGACTCCAAGGTTGTTACTCACAGCAAAAGCTGTCCGATGTTCGTCCCTCTGGTGGAAAACGGCTACGAAAACCACGAAATTACCGAGATTTTAGTGCGAGAATATCTGCAAGATTTCCAAGATGTAGACACCCTGATCTTAGGCTGTACGCACTATCCCGTACTCAAAAAAAGCATCGGAAACTATTTCCACAACGAAGTCAAACTTATAGACTCTGGCGTCGCCATCAGCCAATATCTGAAAACGAAGATAAAACCATCTGCCCAAAAATATGCTGGTGGAAATCACTTTTATGTTACAGATAATCAAGAAAATTTTTTACTCTTAGCTCGCAAGATTTTGGACAACCCTAACATCCGATTGGAACATGTAAATCTTATCTAATAAAAAGGATTTTAAATTATGAATGCACACGCTATTTTGTTGATCAGCTGCCAAGATCAGCTAGGAATTGCTGCCAAAGTAACCTGCTTTTTGGCTCAGTACGAAGGCAACATCGTAGATATCGATCAGCATGTGGAAGATAACAAGTATTTTATGCGCGTCAAATGGTCGCTCGCTAAATTTGGTCTAGCACGCGAAGATATTAAAAAAAGATTTGAGCAAGAGGTAGCCAGCCACCTAACAAAGGTAGATTACCAACTTTATCTTACAGATAAGACGCCCAGAATGGCGATTTTTGTCTCCAAATCTTCGCACTGCCTATTTGACATCCTGGCTCGACGCGAATCTTACCAAGTAGAAATTCCTCTGATTATCTCCAATCATCAAACTCTAGCACCTATAGCCAAATCTTTTGATATTCCTTTCTACTACTTGGCTATTGACAAGAAAAATAAACTTGAAATGGAAAAAGAACAACTGGCTTTACTGAAAAAGCACGATATAGATTTCGTAGTGTTAGCTCGCTATATGCAAATCCTCTCCGCATCACTCATCGAGGAGTATCCCAAAAAAATCATCAATATTCACCACTCTTTTTTGCCCGCTTTTCCAGGAGCTAAGCCTTATCACCAAGCTTTCAAAAGGGGAGTGAAAATCATCGGAGCTACCAGCCACTATGTCACATCCCAACTAGACGAGGGACCGATAATCGAGCAAGATGTCGCCAGAGTGTCTCACAGCGACTCTGTCAAAGATCTCATCCGTAAAGGAAAAGATTTAGAAAAAATAGTGCTTTCCCGAGCTATCTATAACCATCTGAACTGCAAAATTATAACTCATAAAAACAAAACTTTTGTTTTTTAAGCAAACACCCTAGCAAAAATTTTATCAACATTGCCTAAAAAATTTTCTACTGAAAAAATATCCTCTATCTGCTTTGGAGTTAAATATATTCTGGGCTCTTTTTTAACCAAAGTTTTAAGCTCTTTTCCTTCTTCCCAAGCACGATGTGCCAAAGATTGCACCAACTTATAAGCTTCCTCGCGGAGCATCCCAGCCTTGGTCAGAGCCAACATCAATTTTTGAGAATAGATAATTCCTTTGGTCTTATGCAGATTATCGTTGATATTATTTTCGAGCACATTCAGATTTGTCAGCACCTTGAGCATCCGTGCCAACATATAGTCGAGTAAAATAGAGCTATCTGTCAAAGTGATCCGCTCGCAAGAGGAGTTGGACAAGTCCCGCTCGTGCCACAGAGCGATATTTTCTAAGCCTGCCAAAGCATAGCCACGCATCACCCGAGAGAGTCCAGTTATATTCTCAGAGGAGATAGGATTTTTCTTGTGAGGCATTGCCGAAGAGCCTTTTTGACCTTTGCCAAAACCCTCTTCCAGCTCTCTTATCTCAGTTCTTTGCAGATTTCGTATCTCCACGGCTATCTTCTCCAAACAAGAGGCAACTAAAGCACAAAAATTCAAATACTCGGCTTGCCTATCTCTTTGCACTATTTGAGTGGAAATCTTGGCAAATCCGATACCCAGAGAGGACAATGCTATCTCCTCTACCTCTGGCTCTGTAGCAGCAAAAGTGCCTACAGCCCCCGAAAGTTTGCCCACTGACACCCTTTTCTTTAACTCCTGTAACCTCTGCCTATTCCTTTGCATATCTTCGTACCAGAGAGCAAACTTCAACCCTAAACTTATCGGTTCGGCATGCACCCCGTGAGTTCTGCCCATTTGTGGCAAATCTTTGTAGCGATAAGCCAAAATCTTCAGCTGCTGCATTAAACCATCTATACCTGTCTCTAATAGTTGCAAAGAGTCTCTAAGCTGCAAAGCCAACGCAGAATCTAACACATCCGACGAAGTCAAGCCCACATGAATGTAACGAGAAGAGTCTCCCACATTTTCTGCCACATTGGTCAAGAAAGCGATCACATCGTGCTTCACCTCTTTCTCTATCTCCCTAAGTCTTGGGATAGTATAAGTAGCTTTCTGTTCAATCTCTTGCAGGCTTTTAGCAGGAATAAGACCCAGCTTCGCCTTCGCTTGGCACACTGCCACTTCCAAAGCCAGCATCTTATCAAATTTGCTCTCGTCGCTCCAAATTTGTCGCATCTGTTTGCGAGAATATCTCTCTATCATTCTAGCTCTCCATCTGGCTATTTTACCAGCACTTGCGGCAATATAACTTCCAGTTTTTTCTGACCGACACCCTTGATCTTCAATAAGTCATCAGCGGTATTAAATTTGCCGTTCTTGGCTCGGTAATCAACAATTTTCTGTGCTGTCACTCTGCCTATACCTTTGACAGAAGTCAACTCATCGATACTAGCGGTATTCACATCTACCAACTCCGCTTGCTTATCGTACTCCAGCTCAGCTTTTTTTTCTTGCTTCACTTTTTTTTGATGTTCCACACCAAAAGGCAAAAAATACTCTTTCAACTTAGCGAATTTCACAGGACCAATGCCGCTAACCATTTGCAAATCTTCCAGGCAAACAAACTCAGAGCGTAACTCTACAATTTTAGCCGCTGTCTTTTCTCCAATTCCCGGCACCATTTTCAGCTCTTGCACCCCAGCTGTTCGCACATCCCACACCGCTTTGACATCCGTTTTCAAAGCCTCTTCCCTTCTTTTCTGCTCTTGCACAGAGTTATTCCCCTGATACGAAACAAGATCCAGAAATTTCCCAAAAGCAAAAAAAATAAGCAAAAAGAGTAAAACTTTTTGCTGAGATTGGGTCAAAAACCCAGATAAAAAAAGGTTAAACCTTTTCATGCGAGTCTATGTCTGATTTCATCTGCAACATATGTTGCAAAAGGGGCTCTATCTCTTGCCAATACTCTTTGACCGCTCGCAGACTCCCCGGCAAAGTGAAAATTAAAGATTTATCGCTAAGCCCACATACGCCTCTACTAAGTAAAGCGTTTGGATTAGATTGCCCGAACTTATTTCTGATGAACTCCATCACGCCTGGGATTTGTTTATCCAGCAAGGGCAATACCGCCTCAATGGTGAAATCACTACTACCAATACCCGTTCCACCTGTGGTGAAAATCAAATCTATCTGCTTTTTTCTAAGCTCACGCAGAGTAAAATCTAGCTTTTTTTTGTCATCGGCTAACAAGAAATAATCACCTTTCGATTGCGAAAATTTCTCCAATCGATGCAAAAGAAATTTACCACTTTTGTCTTCGTAAACACCCTGACTAGCTCTGGTACTCAGAGTTATCACGGCAAAACTAATCAAAGACATTACAAATCCTGCTTGGTCTTCTCCAGCAAGTGAATATGGGAAAAGCTCATCTGTTTATCGACAGCTTTGCACATATCGTAGATGGTCAGCAAAGCGACACTCACTGCGGTCAGGGCTTCCATCTCTATGCCTGTAACATCTACCGCAACTGCTTTGCTGGTGCAAACTATGCCATCATCCTCGACCTCAAAAGCTACATCTATCTGAGAGATAAAGACATTATGACACATCGGGATCAAGTCACTAGTTCTCTTGCCACCTTGAATAGCTGCTACTTTTGCTACCGCCAAGACATTCCCTTTGATAATCTTATTAGAAACAATCCTCGCGACCGTATCAGGCAACAGAACTATCTTCCCTCGAGCTTTTGCTATTCTCAGCTGCTTTACCTTACCACTAACATCCACCATCTTTGCTTTGTAATTCTCGTCTAAATGAGTAAATTCCATCATCGATTATTTTCCTTCTGTTGCAAGCTTTCCAATATTCTACGCTCGATCTTACCTTGCAACGGTCTATCTAACTTTGTACACAGCTCCAGCACTCTAGTTTGTGCTATCACAGCTTTGGCTGGATACTCTTGCACAATCTTTTTATACTCCACCAACGCCTGATCAAATTTCCGCGACTGCTCATAACTTTTGGCAACCAGAAACATTATCTTTTCGCTCTGCTCACCCTTTTTATTCTCTTGGATAAACTCCTTGCCCCTGCTGATAGCACGGTCATAGTTTGTTTCTTGGAAATCTTTGTAGATGGAGTCATAACTCAGTTCTTGTGAAGATTTTACCTTCTCCCCGAGCTTTTTTTGGCTCATTTCATATTTGATTTTTGCGTCTTTACTTTTATTACCAGACGGATAACGCTCCATAGATTGCGAGAAATAAGATTTCGCTGTGTTATAATCTTCCATGGCATAATAACATTCTCCTATCCAGTACAAACAATTTTCTACCAAAGCGTTAGTCGGAAACTTTTGCATATAGTCCTTAAACGAAACTATCGACTCTTCAAACAGTTTATTCTCATACATCCCGTAACTCTTTTTGTAGAGAGCCTCTTGCGGCGAAGTTTCAACGATTCCCATCTTCTTTTTCGACATCCCAATTTTCACTTTGGCGTGATCTGCTTTCTCCGAATCTGGAAACAAAGCCAAAATCTGCTCGAAAACCGCTATCGCCTTATTATACTCTTCCAAAGAGTAGCAGCACTCGCCTTTCCAATAATAAACATTAGGAATATATTTGCTCTGCGGGAATTTGGACAAATATTGATCAAAAGCTTCGATTGCCTTATCATATCTGCCGACAAGATAAGCTTTACGAATATTCTTGTATTCCTGAAAATCCTGCGAGCTATTAGAACTTTTGCGAGCATCGGCTATCATCTTTATTTTAATCTTCGCATCTTCGACCTTGCTCGACTGAGGATAATCTTTGAGCACCTTTTCAAACTCAAATAGAGCCTCACTTTTCTTATCCAAAGAGTAATAAGACTCCGCCAGCCAGTATTGGCAATTAGGAGCAAGGTCGCTCTGTGGATACAAGGTGATAAAATCGGAAAATTCCTCGATAGCCGAATCGTATTTTTTTTGGTAATAGTTGTTCAGTGCTTTTTTGTAAATTTCTTCCAAAGAACTGTTATCTTTCTTGTTTTGCAAAGAAGCTATCTTTTCTAAGCGTCTATTTGCCAAATAACGCTCTTCGCTCTGAGGATATTTGTTAATCACCTGTTGGAAAAGTTTGCTAGCTAAATCGAAATTGCTCAAATTAAAGTAGCTGTCTGCAATCAAAAATTCAGCACTAGAAGCAAAAGGACCATTCGGATAATGTTTCAGATAAATAGTCAAAGCACGAAAAGCTTCCTGATAACGCTTCTCATCAAAAAGCTCTTTACACTTCTCAAAATCGGACTGAACTCCACCCAAACCAAGCTCCAAACTCAACACAAAGTCGCTTTTATATCTGGTAGCTCTATCGAGTTTATCCACCACATAGTTCTTCAACTTATAATCAGGAAATTTCTCCAACAAAAGCTTGTAAAAAATTATCGCCTTGTTGTAATTCCGCAATTGGAAATAAGATTGAGCTATATTGAGCAAAATATCCGCAAAATAAAGACTTTGTGGATACTTTTCTATAAAATTTTCCCCTAGATGGATCGTATTTTCATACTCTTTTTGTGCATAATGAGTCAGCACCACCTTGTACTGCTTCTCTTGCACAGACACCCCATCCATCTTTTGGTCATTACTAACTATTTTGTATGCAATAAACAAACCAGAAAGCAAGATCAAGAGAGAGAAAAAAACGATAATCAAATGTCTAAGAGTCATAAAATATTCAACACTCCTTCAAAAATCCTAAATAAGCCAAATAAGTGTTGTAGACATCAACTTTGCTAGAAAGCTCATAAAGAGAGTGCATCCCAAACAATCCAGTCCCACAATCGACAACATCAGCACCCAAAGCAGCCAAATATTTGGCAATAGTTCCTCCACCACCTTCATCCACTTTACCCAAAGATCCCATTTGCCAAAAAACTTTGTTCTTATCAAAAACTCTGGTCAACTTGGCCACAAACTCACTCCCTGCGTCGTTAGAAGAAAATTTGCCACCACCTCCACCAAACTTGGAAACCTCTACTCCCGAACCTAAAATAGTAGCATTTTGTTTGTCGTGCACCTCTGGATAGTTAGGATTTAGAGCTGCTGTGACATCGGCAGAGAGTATCTGTGTATTGCCCAAAGTTTTAGCCAGTTGGTAACTATCATAAGCTTCGCCTTTCAGTTTCATCAGTTCTTGCAAAAAATTTTTGAAAAAAGCAGATTTAGCACCAGTGTTTCCTTCACTACCTATTTCTTCTTTATCGGCAAAATAGCACACCATCGTTTTGGCAGGATTTTTTACCTCCAAAAGGGCTCGCAAACCACAATAAGAACATACTCTATCGTCTTGCCCATAAGATAAAATCATCGAGGAGTCTATCCCTGCATCGCGAGCTTTGCCAGCAGGCACCAAACTAAGCTCTGCGGACAAAAAGTCCTGCTCTCTAATCCCATATTTTTCGTTCAATATCTGCAAAGCTTTCAATTTAAAGCGAGATTTCACCTCTTTTTCATCTTTACCAAAAGCAGGCATAGAAGAAAAAACTAAATTCATCTTATTAGCATCGAAAGCATCTGTCAATTTCTTAGAGTATTGTACTTTACGAGCAAGATGAGGCAAAAGATCGGGAATAACAAACACAGGGTCGTTATCATCTTCGCCAATATCCACATTGATCTTCTCACCGTCGGACTTGATCACCACTCCGTGCAAAGCCAAAGGCGTAGAAAACCACTGGTACTTTTTTATTCCACCATAATAGTGAGTCTTAGCCATACACACATCGTCCGACTCATAAAAAGGGTTCTGCTTGAGGTCAACTCGGGGGGAATCTATGTGCGATGCGATAACATTGACACCTTCCACCATCGCCGAAGAAGACAAAACCGCAAAAGCCACACTTTTAGATTTGAGCACCTTGTAAACTTTGCTACCGCCTTCCTCTATCTCTTTAAAACCAGCTTTCTCTAGCAATTTCACCGTGTAATCGACGCTTAACCTTTCCGTCTTACATTCATCTAAAAAACTTTTATAACCTTTAGCAAACTCCCAAATTTTGGAGTTATCGCTATCTTTTTGCCAAGCGGTATTTTTTTTATACAATAATTTCTCTGAACTCATCTAACCTCTCCAAATCTTAACAACGGAATACTCTATATCTCCCATCGGAGCAGTAACTACAAAATCTTCATCCTCTTTTTTCCCGATGATAGCTTTGCCTAGAGGCGACAAAAAAGAGATCGGAGTCAAATCAGCTCCAAAATCAAAATCTATCTCATCTGCTCCCACCAAAATATAGTTAGTCAACTCACCACTTTGTTTTTCTTTCACCTTCACGCAAAATCCAAATCTCACCGCACTTGCGTCCATTTTCATAGTATCTATCACCTGCAATTTGGTCAACCTAGAAGAGATATAATCGATCTCATTTTCGATATTTCTCTTCCTCTCGCGTGCCGCATGATACTCAGCGTTTTCAGACAAATCTCCCATTTCTCTGGCGACAGAGACCTGCTTTACCACTTCCGGCAAACTTGCTATCAGCTTATCCAATTTTTCATTAAGCTTTTTGATACCTGTAACTGTAATATATTTCATAGCTGTTTTTCCCTCTAATTTCGTTGCAGATTGGATCTCATCTGCAACATTTCTTGGTAATGAAAATCATTATCGTTGAACTCTTGCAAATATCTTTGATTGGCACTGATCGCCTCCTGTATATCGCCCAACTCATAACAAGCCAAAGCTAGGCAATAATAATAAGACTCTCTATCCACTCTATCCAGCCTGTCTGCATCTACTCTGATTAAATAAAATTTAGCTCTTTCTGCTTGCTTTTGCTCAAAATAAGCTCTGCCAATCCAGTAGGACAAAGTTATACTTTCTGGAGAATCAGAAGCAAACTTAGCTCTCAAAGGCAAAAATGCAAACAATCCAGCGTCCCAATCTCCGCTTTTACAACTCTTAATACCTCTAGCAAGCTCCCTTGCTGCAAAAGACACTCCATCACCTGCATTGACATCACTATCTGAGAACTGCCCTATCTCTTCTTTGCATCTTTGGTATCTTTTTTTGGCAAGATCTTCTATTGATTTATTCCCACAATCAAGAACTTTTTCGAAATAAGGAGCAGCTTTAGCATAATCTTTTTGTTTAAAATAACCTTCACCAACCATAAGATTAACATCAATTATGCTTTTGCTATCAGAAAAATCTTTTAAAAACTTTTCACCCAATCTTACCAATTTTGGGAAATTCCTATTTTGAAAAGAAATTTTAATTGCATTAAGATTTGAAGTCTCATCTCCCAAAACTTCAGAAGATTCATCGCCAGTTTCGCCCAATAATTTCCTAATCTCATCAATTTTTACCCCAGCATCTTTCGCTTTGTGATGCTTAGGATAATCTTTTTGCACCATCTTTAGCTCTGCGATAGCTCTGCGATATTGGTTTTGATCGAAATAGCAAATACCCGCCCAATATCTACAGTTTGCAGCCAGATAAGTGTTAGGAAAACGATTGAGATAAATCTTGAAATTCTTGATAGCTTCGTTATAATCTTGATCCAAATAAGCTTTGCGAGCCTTCACATAGTGCGTTATCATCTCTACCTTGCCCAATTTGGTGCGAGCATCAATAGCTTTTTCGTTAGCAGGAAATTTGCGAATAACCAAATCGAAATAGTTTTTAGCTTGTTTTAAATTAATAAGCGTGTTTTTGTAAACTCCATCTTGGTAATCAGCAGCGGCATAGTAGCACTCCGCTATCCAGTAATAAGCGTTGGGAGTAAAGCTAGAAGTCGGATACTTCTCTGCAAAAGCTTTGAACCCCGAAATTGCTCCGCGATAATCTTTCTTTTGATACATTGCATAGAGTCTTTCATAAACTTGCTTCAACTTTTTCTCTGAGTCTTGTTGTGACAATTTCTGCCCACTCATCAATATCTTGCGATTAGCAGATGGCGTTTTGCGAGAGCCTGGATAGTTCTCCAACACTCTTTCAAACTCTCGCTTCGCTTTGCGAAAATCGTCTTTAGCATAGTAACATTCCGCCAACCAGTACTGTGCGTTAGACGCAAGCTCAGAGTTTGGATATTTCTGCAAAAAAGACTCGAAACCACTTACAGCTCTATCAAAATCTCTGCCTTTATACAAATCACGACACTCTTGATAACCATTTTCGGGAGTTTCCAGTTTCAAAAAACTATCCATAGAGCTTCCGCTACCCACTTTCCCCAGAAGATCTAGCTTTATTCCTGCAAACTGAGCCATCTGCGAACCAGGAAAATCTTTGACCACCCGCTGATAACCTGCTCTAGCTTTGGGTAACTCACCCAGACGATAATAGCTCTCAGCTATCTTAAAAAGGACATTAGCACTAAAATGACTACGAGGATAAGTTCGCAAAAATTTATGAGAAAGGTTGATTACTTGCTCATAATCTTGCTGATTAAAACTTTTGACAATGTCAGAGTACTCTTGATCAATATTTATCCTGATCGCTGTTTGGGGATCTCCTTGCACATCCACACTTCGCCTCAGAGGTGTTTTGTGAGAAAACACAATATTGCCCACAACATACACTCCGCCCAAAAGCCCCATAAGGCTCACCAACACCAAAAATATAGTTTTAATCTTCATCAATTAACATCATAATTATTTAACAACTTTAAACGAGCCACCTTTGACTTGCTTGCTAGGATCTAAATCTGTCTTCTCTTCGTTCCTTCTAAAAAATTTAAAGGTGGAAAACATCTTCTTTATCTTGTAAATTTTATAACCAAGATATCCCACCAAAGGCAAAGCTATAAACCAATAGTTAAGGATAAACATAAAAAACAGTTTTGCTACAATAAAAAATAGTAAACAGCTTACCATCACAAATAAAAAAGGCGATCTCATTATTTTCCTAATTTTAAAAATATTTATTTATCTCGGCTACAACCTCAGTCGTATCCATTTTCGTCATACAATTATGATGCCCCAATGGGCAACTCTTATGCCCGTGCTTCCCACACGGTCTACAATCTAAATCCACCTCAAACATCTTATCTTGTGCAATATATGGATAATACCCCAAATCCCTCACAGTGGGACCAAAAAAAGCAAAAACCCTACTGCCTACAGCCTCAGCGAGATGCAATATTCCGCTGTCGTTACACAGCACTAGGTCAGCTTGCCTTAGACACTCCGCCGTCTGCAATATATTACACTTCCCCGCAAAGTTTAAAGCGTTTTGTGGATTTTGCAAACTTTGTATCAGCTCTTTGCACATCTGTCTCTCGTCAGCAGAACCCACAAACAACAAATTTACCGTTGGCAATTCGTCCAATATCTCTTTAAATTTCCACTTAGGCAATCTCTTGGTAGCCCACACACTACCTGGAGCCACAGCCACCATCTTCTGTCCATTGTCAAAAACAGCCGGCATTTTTTCAGGGTAAACCTTGGTCTTGGGTATCTCTTGCAAAACGCCAAAAACAGACAAAAGTGCAAAGTTCTTTTCAATCCTGTGGCAATCCTGTCTGAACTCAACCCTATCTGTCAAGAAAAGTTGGGAAAAATTTCGTTTGAAACCGACTCTTCTTCGTATTCTACCAAAAAAAGTGAGCAAAGACGAAGTAAACGATGAGTGAAGCAAAAAAGCCAAATCGTAACTCTCTTTCCGTATCTCCTTTATCATGCGGCAAAAAGCTTTGGCTTTTCCATTTTTTTTGTCGAATGTAAGGACCTTGTTCAAAAAAGGGTTATTACCCAACACCTCTTGGTAAGCTGGGGTAACTAACATATCTATATTGCTCTGAGGAAATGTCAACTTCACCGCCTCTACAAAAGAGGTGGCCAAAACTACATCTCCCAAAAAAGCGGTATGCACCAGCAAAATCCTCTTGCAGTCGCTCAAGTACTCTCCTACTTTCCTTTGCCAGCTTTTCTTAAATCAACTCCACTAAAAAGCTAACGCAAGATTGGCAGAAAATCCACTTTGCTCAGCAAAAAAGTACTCCGCACTCAGATTTATCAATCCTAATCTAACACCCAAACCAACTGGAACGCGATATGTGTTAGGGCCTTCTTCTTCAAACTCTACAGAAGAAGTTTCAGGAGCATCTCCCCCTGTATCTAGCTCATAATCGTAACTGAACTTCATTTTACTGGATTCCAACATAAATCCTGCATAAGGAGTAAAATTTAAAAAATCCCAACCAAATTGACGGCTTATATTCATTCCAGCCGTCCAAGCCGTGGTGTTAATAATATCTCCAAGTTTGAACACCTGATAAGAGCCCGAAACATCCAAATCGAAAGGCAGTATATCTAAAACAGGTAAGAACATCTTAGGATTGTGTTGGAGAGCTCCACCGTAATAACTCAGCTTCCCTATCTCTTCGTCAAACTCCATGGGTGGCAAAAATCTAAAGGTCGCTTTCGTGCCAAACACAGTCCCCAATGACAACTGGAAAGCTGCCAAAGGAATAGTTGGCAAATCAAAACCTGTTAGACCAGAATTAATTGTCCTACTTTCTTCAGAATCTAAAGTATAAGTTTCACCTTCTGCTACAAAACTAGCACCTGTAGCTTGCAAGACAAATTTAATCTCTTCATCTTTAGAACCAATTACAGTCGGACCATAAGCTCTTACATTGGCATTTGCTGTAGTCCCACCAAATTCTGCCCAAAGCTGTTCAGTTAATTGATTAATAGCAGAAGTTTTATCGTATGTAGATGGCAAATCTTTAGCTTTTTTTTCAACAAGAGTAGTTGCCAACTCTTCAAACAAATCTTTGGATAAAGAAATTTTGCTACTGGTAGTCATATCAAAAGTTTTGTCTTCATCTCCAAAAGTCGTTCCCATAAACACTATGGAGAAATCAATATCCAACCCGAGCACCTCATCTTCTGGAGCTTTGTTAAACCAACCAGAGTTCATATTGGTACAAAACCCCTCTACGGCAGGGCTAACATATGCCTTACCTATTTCCTCTGCCATATCACCCATCATATCTTCCAAACTTTTGCTAGACTCTGCCCACATACTCACAGTTCCTAATAGCAGTAGGCTTAATAACAATAATTTTTTCATTTTTTTCTCCTTATTTCCAAAATTTTTATCTTACTCTAGAGCAAGACACTTTTCAATCTATTTTTTGTCTCTTCCACTCCCAAGATGTCTAACAACACAGGGATATTAGGACCAGAGCTATTGCCAAAAAGAGCTAAACGAAGCGGGAAAAAGTAAGCTTTGCCTTTCACTCCCAAATGTGCAGAGGCAGATTTGACGAACTGCTCGTACTCGGTGACTTCTTGTAAATTTTCTAAGTAGTACTTGAAAACCGTCTGCGACTCTTCCGAATGCAAAAGCTCCAAATCATCCCCACTAAATTCCAATTCTTGATAAAACATCTGGGAATATTCCACCACTTGAGGCAATCGCACTAGATAATCTTTGGCTACATCTATAACTTTGAGATACTTTTTTTCATTGCTAATGTCAATCTTGGCTGCTACGAAATATTTTTTTAGCTTCTCCGCCAAATCTGATATAGGCATTTTACGAATGTATTGCCCATTCATCCACTCCAGTTTACACTCATCAAATACAGCTCCAGCTTTGTTTACAGCCTTGAAAGAGAATTTATCGCAAAGGTATTGCAAATCAAAAATCTCTTTCTCTGTTTTGGGATTCCATCCTAAAAGTGCCACAAAGTTGATAATAGCCTCGGGCAAATATCCTTTTTCCAAATACGCTTCTACCGAAAAATCTCCGTCTCGCTTGCTAAGTTTGGCTTTATTCTCGTTCAAAATAAGGGGCAAATGCACCCAAGTCGGTGGTTTCCATCCTAAACAATCGTAAAGATGAATATGCTTGGGCGTTGAGTAAAGCCACTCTTCTCCCCTTATCACATGGGTTATTTCCATCAGGTGGTCATCCACCACTGCTGCCAAATGATATGTCGGGAATCCATCCGATTTCAAAATAACTTGATCATCCAAAAGGGAGGAGTCTATCTTGACTTTTCCTCGCACCTTGTCGAAAATAATAAAATCTCTGTCTCTCGGCATAGCCAAACGGATAACATAAGGTGTCCCTGAAGCAAGTTTTTGGGCAACATCTTCTTGGGAAAGATTGCGACAAGTCTCGGGATATTTGGTCGGCAGTTTCAACTCTTTTTGCCTTTGCCGTGCCAAATCCAACTCTTGCTTGGTGCAAAAGCAGTAGTAAGCATCACCCTGCTCTATAAGCTGAAGAGCATACTTTTTATAAATTTCCAATCGCTGACTCTGGAATGTGGGACCCTCGTCAAAATTCAATCCCATCACTTTCAGAGAGTTTACCAAATTATCAGTGGCTCCCTCTACAAATCGATTTTGATCTGTGTCTTCTATTCGCAAGATAAACTTACCACCTTGATTTTTGGCGTAAGCATAATCGTACAAAGCTGTTCTCAATCCTCCCAGATGCAGTTTCCCAGTGGGCGAAGGAGCAAATCTAACTCTAACCATTGTGTTATTATATCCTTTTAAAAAATATTTTTAGTCTAAAATGTCATCTCAAGCCCAAAACTGACATTGGAGATAATCTCTTCTTTACCACTTATCTTTCCGTTGCCGTCCAGATCTTTGTATCGTTCGGTGTAAAGCCAATTCACAGAAGTAGTGCTACTAAGTGCCAAAGCAATCTTTCCTTCGACATAGGTGTTTTCCGTTTTCCAATCATTGAAAAGCTTAGGCTCATCGTCTTGCTTATATTTGATGTAAACTGTAGAGACCTTGGGAATTATTCCTGGTTTCAAGCTAAGAACGCCTTCTATTCCCTGAGATTTTTTTTCTGATTCGTCCAAATCTTCGTTGTCATATCGCATATCACTATAGCTTACGGTCAGATCCAAAATACCGTAAAAATCACTACTTATGGTCCCTTCCCAACCTCTGGACGCAGCCACATCTTTTAAGCTCTCTTTTTTGGTAATTATGGATACAGAATCGTCCGTTGAAGAAACAGACACTCTGTTTTGATCATAAAGTGCATCAAAATAATGAGCTACAAACTCCTTCTCGTTTTGTTTGTAACCAACATCAAGCTCAACAAAAAGGAACTTCGCCCTGATTCCAGGGAAAACGAAACCAAATCCGCGATCTACTATTTTGGCAGCCTCACCATAATTTTGCAAAGACAATACACTACCTTTATAAATGTCCAAACTGTAATCAACACCTACCTCATAAACCTCTTTATCAAGACCATTACCTTGCAAATCGGACAACTTTTTATGATCACCAAGATTCAAAATGTTTTCAAAATAATCATCAAAATCACTTCCACTATAAGCGTCTCTCAGACGGCTTTTATCTTTTTGGTATTTATCATAATAGTCTGCATCTTCGGGATAATCATCATAAACATCTGGATAACCGTCACCGTCCACATCAGAGATACCGTTTAGTTGGTCTAGATCGGCAGCTCCAGATATCCCGATTTGAAGGTTACTCAATGGAGAATACGCAATCCTACTGCCCAAGATGTCGTTTTCAACCAAATTCGCAGAAAAGAATTCTGCTGAAACCTGCCCCACATTAAAGCCAACCATTCCCCCTAATTTCCGCGTATCTGGATAAAGCAACATATTGCTATAATCTTTCATTATCAATCCATTTCCCAAAGTGTAAGACTCTATGTTTCCCAGCAAAAAATAGAAAGGATCGTCTTCTTGAGCAAATCGAAAATATGAAATTTTTTCCACATAATCTTCGGCGTCATCCCAATCTTCTTCGTAAATTTTACCGTTTTTATCAAACAAAAGCTCAATATTAAGCCCTAACCCAAACTTCCAAACAGCAAGCTCTGGGGCAATATTCACTTTGTTATAAACTTCCTCATTAAGCGTTATAGAGCCAATCCCACCTTTGGTTACAATGCTCGAGCCCTCTGCTAAAAGCCAAATAGGCATAGCCAAAATAAAAAATAAAATTATCTTTTTCATAATTAAAACTCCTTAAAAGTAAGTTATTATTGATACTAAATAAGCTAATCCAGTCAATGTTTTTAGTCAGTTTTTTCGTTGTTTGTCTGTCTGATTTCCAATATTTGTTGCTCAGACAACCCTTCAAAACTTTCCACATTGCGAAGCTTCCGCTCCAAAACATTGGTTCTGGTGGTAATTAGGGATTCCAGAGTTCCCGAAGCTGTTCCTAACTGCTTGTGAGCTTTTTCCAGCATAGAGGTAAACTGACCAAACTCTTGTTTTACCGATTTCAAAATGTCCCAAACTTGACTACTTCTTTTTTGCACTGCCAAAGTTCTAAATCCCATCTGCAAACTATTTAAAAGTGCCGAAAGAGTGGTCGGTCCTGTAATGGTGATTTTATATTTTCTCTGCAAAATATCAAATAAACCCGGATGCCTAAGAACCTCGGCATACAAACCTTCCACGGGCAAGAACATCACGGCAAAATCGGTGGTATTTGGTGGATCTAAATATTTGCTGCTAATATCTTTGGCAAAGCTTTCTATTTTCCGCAAAAGCGTATTTTGTGCAAATTGTATTTTCACCTTGTCACCTTTGTCGTAAGCGTCCAAAAGCAAATTGTAATCTTCTATCGGAAATTTGGAATCTACGGGCAACCACACACAATTGTCAGAATCTTGACCTGGAAGCTTGATAGCAAACTCCACTATCGCCTGAGAACCTTTTTTAGTCGCAACATTTTTTTCATACTGGCGTGGAGTCAAAATTTGCTCCAAGATGTTCTCTAGCTGATATTCACCCAAAACACCTCTGGTTTTCACATTGGTCAAAACTTTCTTCAGATCTCCCACACCACTAGCGATACTCTGCATCTCTCCCAAACCTTTGTGCACCTGCTCCAGACGCAAAGAAACCTGACGAAAAGATTCACCAATCTTCTTTTCCAAAGTGGTTTGCAATTTTTCATCCACAGTCTTGCGAATTTGATCTAGCTGGCGAGTGTTGTCCTCGCGTATTGACTTCAAATGTTTTTCTATAATGCCAGAAATCTCTCTTAACTCTACCACAAATCGCTTTTGAAAACTCTCCAAAGAAGCTTGAAGCTCGCTACGATTATCTTTGGCAGAAGTATTAAACTCAGCTCTAGCCAAAGCAAAAGAATCTTTATTTGATTTTTCTGCAATATCCAGACTTATCTTTAGCTCGAATAAAGATTTCTGAATTTTTTCAAAAATATCACCTAACTCTAGTTTATTTTTTTTTAACCACAACGCCAAAAAACCCAACAAATTAAGAGCAATTATAAAAAACAGTAAATACAAAATCATAAAATAAACAATCCTATAAAATTAATTTTCAACTCTACCAGCCACTAGCCACGGCAATCCCACAAGCCTGAAAATTTCACGGGATATATAAGCCAACCATCGCTGGGAAGTTTTACCTTGCAAAACCTTACCATTAGTTCAAAATGAGTGCCTAGATGACCAAAGCTTATCATTTTTTCATTACTCATAGCTGTCCGTAAAAGAGTTTGATCCATCCCTAGTGTCAAACCCAACAATCTTGTTTTTTCGTTAATCATACGGAAACCTCTTAGAAATTTGCTTTTAGCAATAATCAGAATGATGAGTAGCATCCACCAGTTCTCTATACTTGGCAACAATCTTTTGGAAATCTTGCCAAGCTGGAAGTTTAAGACTCTTACTACGCAGTAACGCTGCTGGGTGGTAAGTGGGCATCACCCATCTACCCTGCCACTCCAGCCATTTACCTCGCATCTCGGTTAGCTTAGCTTGTGGATCGATAAGTCCTTGCAATGCTGTCGCTCCCAAGAGAACTAAAATTTGAGGGTTTATAATCTTTAACTGCTTTTCCAGATATGGCAAACAAGCCTTTTTTTCTCCATCAGTAGGCACTCTATTTTTGGGAGGTCTACACTTGACTATGTTGCTAATATAAATATGCTCATCCCTGCTAAAACCACAAACAGCCAAAATCTTGTCCAAAAGTTTCCCTGAATTACCCTGAAACACTTCGCCACTTTTGTCTTCATAAAACCCTGGTGCTTCGGCTATCAACATAATCTGAGCTTCTGAATTGCCATTGCCAAAAACAGCATTCTCTCTACCTTCCGCCAGCGGACATTTGGTGCAAGACAGCACCGTCTTCCGTAATTTTTCTAACTTACTATTCATAAACCTTTTCTAAATGGAGCTAATGAAGTGTCAAATGAAAAATGAAAGAGGAGGAAAAAACCTTTAAATAAAAATTACAATTATGCGAACTACAAACTCTTTTCCTACCGAATACATACAAAATCTAAGCAGTGTAAGAATTTTGGAAAAGAACCCAAATTTACATCAATTTACCAAAAGATATATATTTTGTACGGCAGGCAGAAAAATTGCAAAAAAATAACTATCTTTATCTATTGATTAAAAACTTTTTAGTCATAAAACTTTCCAATAGCCACTTTTATCGCTCCCCACACGCTCAACCATTCCCTTCTCCTTAAGCTCTTTTATTTTTCGTTTTGCGGTACTCAAACTTATATGCAATTGTTCACAGATTTTTGATGCCGTTATTTTATTATTCCGCTTTATCATATTAAAAACAGTGTCATTTACAGTGTCATTTACAGTGTCATTTACAGTGTCATTTACAGTGTCATTTACAGTGTCATTTACAGTGTCATTTACAGTGTCATTTACAGTGTCATTTACAGTGTCATTTACAGGCTGGACATAATTAATATGCATTTCACGATTTTTTAGAACATAATTTTCTAATTGAAGCAAATTTAACAGAAAGCGAATAAGATAATTTTCATCTTTGTGAATACCCTTTGACAAATCTTCGTAACTGGCTCTGACAAGTGCGTTACGAAAATACCAAGAATGCTCGGCAAACAAATCGTTATTCACTTCTTTAAAACCAAGTTTACGAAGATATTTGATGAGGAAAACAGCAGTTGTTCTTGTGTTGCCTTCTCCAAAAATGTGAATTTGCCACAAGTAAGAAATAAAAAATGCTATATGCTCTACAATTTCTTGCCTACTCAATCCACTATAACTAAAAGTTTTTTCTTGATGAAAATCGTATTCCAATGTAGCTTTTAAACTTTGAGCACTTGCATACAATACGGTTTCACCATTTAAAATCCATTCCTTTTTAGTGATGTTGTAGTCGCGAATTTTACCAGCATAACTATAGATGCCCTGAAAAAGTCTGTGATGAATAGTTGTATATTCCACTGGGGAAAAAGAAAAGGTTTTTTCGTTCAATATTTCAGTAATTCTTGCAGAAACTTTGTCGGCTTCTTCGATGCGAGACCCTATTTCCTCTGCTGGGTGTTGTACATAATAGGTTTCTATCCGCTGCTTCACCTCTCCTATTGTGATGTCACCTTCAATATTATATCTAGCAGTTTCAAGAAGATATTCAGACGGTTTTAAATTATCCGCCTGCTGTAAACCAATGGCTATTCCCCAAACTTTTGCTTTCTCCGCTTTGTTTGGCTCACCTTGTCGCAAATACTCTTCAAAATTAATCATTATTTAACCATATTTTATTATTTTTTCTTTATAAATAGATTGAACTTTCTTGTCAAACAAAAAAAACCGCCCACAAAATAATGCAGACGGTTATTTTAAAATAAGGCAGAAAGGGGATGGGTTTATGTTCAAAAAGCTCTCTATTTTGCTTTAATCGAACCCGAAGGCGTGTTGTATAAACTTTAAGTGGTGAGTTCTTTTTTTAAACAAAAAGGGGGCAGGATGGGTTTATGTTCAAAAAGTGCCCAAATTCACAGTTATTTGTCCTGAAGCTGTATAGTGTATACTGCGAAAAGGGCAAATAACAAAAAATTTGGGCATCTCTAATCTATTGCTTTAAAAACTTTTTGGACATAAAAAAAGCTCTTGGTTATGGCGGCGACCTACTCTCCCACACAGTTGCCCGTGCAGTACCATCGGCGCAGACAAGCTTAACTGCTGTGTTCGGAATGGGAACAGGTGTTGCCTTGTCGCTATAGCCACCATAACAAAAAGCTTTAAACTATTGTTATAGTAAAAGTTGGTGAGATATTAAAAAAAATAAAATTAAGTCAATGGAACTATTAGTATCACTCGGCTGAGAGCATTACTACTCTTACACCTGTGACCTATCAACGCGGTAGTCTCCCGCGGTTCTCATAGGGAAATCTATTTTGAGGTTGGCTTCCCACTTAGATGCTTTCAGCGGTTATCCATTCCAAACTTAGCTACTCGGCAATGCAGCTGACGCCACAACCGATACACCAGAGGTTTGTTCACACCGGTCCTCTCGTACTAGATGCAAATCCTCTCAAATTTCCTGCTCCCACGAAGGATAGGGACCGAACTGTCTCACGACGTTCTGAACCCAGCTCGCGTAACTCTTTAATTGGCGAACAGCCAAACCCTTGGGACCTTCTTCAGCCCCAGGATGAGTTGAGCCGACATCGAGGTGCCAAACACCGCCGTCGATATGAACTCTTAGGCGGTATCAGCCTGTTATCCCCGGAGTACCTTTTATCCTTTGAGCAACGGCCCTTCCATACAGAGCCGCCGGATCACTAAGACCTGCTTTCGCATCTGCTCGACCCGTCAGTCTCGCAGTTAAGCTCCCTTATACCTTTATGCTCTTCGATTGATTACCGACCAATCTGAGGGAACCTTTGTAAGCCTCCGTTACTATTTAGGAGGCGACCGCCCCAGTCAAACTACCCACCAGACAATGTCTGCTAGTAGGGTAACTACTAGCGTTAGTGATTCAACAACATAAGGGTGGTATTTCAAGGTAGACTCCACACAGACTAGCGTCCATGTTTCAAAGTCTCCCACCTATCCTACACATACCTCATTAAATCACAATGTCAAGCTATAGTAAAGGTTCACGGGGTCTTTCCGTCCGTTCGCGGGTAGGCGGCATCTTCACCGCCACTACAATTTCACCGAGTTTCTGGTTGAGACAGTATTCAAGTCGTTACACCATTCGTGCAGGTCGGAACTTACCCGACAAGGAATTTCGCTACCTTAGGACCGTTATAGTTACGGCCGCCGTTTACCGGGGCTTCACTCAGGGGCTTGCACTCCCTCACTTAACCTTCCGGCACCGGGCAGGTGTCAGTCTATATACTTTCTTTTGCAAGTTTGCATAGACCTGTGTTTTTGATAAACAGTCGCTTGAATCTTTTCACTGCGGCCGGGGGCTTGCTCATACCGCTAGGGTAATCACTTCCCCCGGCACCCCTTCTCCCGAAGTTACGGGGTCAATTTGCCGAGTTCCTTAACCAGAATTCTCTCGAACACCTTAGGATACTCTCCTCACCCACCTGAGTCGGTTTGGGGTACGGTCTGCTATGATTTTAAACGCTTAGAAGCTATTTCTTGGCAGCACTATAGGTGGACTTTATGAGCTTAGAGCTCTCGTCCCGTGCCTCGGAATATTGCAAGGTAGATTTACTGGCCTTACTTCCTACACACATTCAACACCACTTTCAATCGATGTCTCCACTGCAACACTGCGTCACTCCATCACTAATCATAACAGGTTCTGGAATATTAACCAGATTCCCATCAGCTACCCTGGAAACCAGACTCGCCTTAGGGGCCGACTAACCCTGAGCAGATTTTCTTTACTCAGGAAACCTTGGGTTTTCGGTGTGCGGACTTCTCATCCGCATTATCGCTACTCATGCTAGCATTATCTCTTGTAGCCGCTCCAGCATCTCTCACAAGACACCTTCAACGCCGACTACAATGCTCTCCTACCATCGGCTATAATAAAATAGTCGATCCGCGATTTCGGTATTATGCTTCTTAGTCCCGATCATCTTCGGTGCATTACCACTTAACCAGTGAGCTATTACGCACTCTTTAAATGATAGCTGCTTCTAAGCTAACATCCTGGCTGTCTTTGCAATAAAACATCCTTTCTCACTAAGCATAAATTTAGGGACCTTAATCGTCGGTCTGGGATCTTTCCCTCTCGCCCATGGAGCTTATCCCCCACAGACTGTCTCCCTTACATCAAATTACGGTATTCGGAGTTTATTAAGGTTCAGTAAGCTGGTAAGCCCCCTAGCCTAATTAGTGCTCTACCCCCGTAATTCTAATAAGAGGCACTGCCTAAACAGTTTTCGGAGAGAACCAGATATCGCCTGGTTTGATTGGCCTTTCACCCCTACCCACAGTTCATCCACTGATTTTTCAACATCAGTTGGTTCGGTCCTCCATTTGGTTTTACCCAAACTTCAACCTGACCATGGGTAGATCACCAGGTTTCGGGTCTAATCCTGCCAACTAAAACGCGCTATTCACACTCGCTTTCGCTTCGGCTCCATCACTTTATGATTTAACCTTGCTGACAAAATTAACTCGCTAGCTCATTATACAAAAGGCACGCTATCGTCCTGAATAAATTCAAGACTCTAACTGATTATAAACATACGGTTTCAGATACTATTTCACTCCCCTTTCGGGGTACTTTTCACCTTTCCCTCACGGTACTAGTTCACTATCGGTCGCAAAGTGTATTTAGCCTTACCGGATGGTCCCGGCAGATTCAGACAGGGTTTCACGTGCCCCGCCCTACTTGGGATACTGCTACGGCAGATACAGAATTTCGTCTACAGGAGTTTCACCTTCTTCGCTCCAGCTTTCCAACTGGGTTCGACTATCCTCTATCAGTCCGATATCGCAGTCCCGCAACCCCTGACACCTACTTAATCCACTACAAATGTTCTTTGCATAGACTAAATAGGTGCCAGGTTTGGGCTTTTTCCCGTTCGCTCGCCACTACTTGGGAAATCATTATTATTTTCTCTTCCTGCGGTTACTAAGATGTTTCAATTCACCGCGTTAGCTTCGAGTACAAGTACTCGATAATTGAGTATAACCTCAACTGGGTTGCCCCATTCGGAAATTCCCGGGTCAATGCTTGCTTACAGCTATCCGAGACTTATCGCAGCAAACCACGTCCTTCTTCGCCATCTTTGCGCCAAGGCATTCACCGTATGCCCTTTCTACTTAAATTTTGATTCTCTTTAATTATCTCACCACTTCTATAAAATTTCTTATCAAAAGATCTAAAAACTTTTCTATTTCGATTTTTATTCGTTATTCTTTTTGAAAAACACAAATTTTATGCTTTTTAAAAAAAATGGTGGAGGATAACGGATTCGAACCGTTGACATCCTGCTTGCAAAGCAGACGCTCTACCAGCTGAGCTAATCCCCCAGGCAAACCGCAAACGATTTTGCGATTAGTAAAGTTATGACTAACTTTTTGTCATTGATTTTGGTATAGAGTAAACACACTTTTCAAAAGATTGCCAAAATTTGTCAATCTTCATTTACTACGCCATAAAAGGTGTAATAATGGTGGGCCTGGGCTGATTTGAACAGCCGACCTCACGCTTATCAGGCGTGCGCTCTAACCAACTGAGCTACAAGCCCATTAGAATAAAAATAGGTAGAGTAAACCAAAGCCAATCGCTTTGTTCTGTGTTTTCCTTTAAAAGGAGGTGATCCAGCCACACCTTCCGGTACGGCTACCTTGTTACGACTTAGTCCCCCTCACTGGCCACACCTTAAAAAGCTGCCTCTGTAAAACAGTTAGCTCACTCTCTTTGGGTGCAACAAATTCGGTTGACTTGACGGGCGGTGTGTACAAGACCCGGGAACGTATTCACCGCAATATGCTGACTTGCGATTACTAGCGATTCCAACTTCATGGAGTCGAGTTGCAGACTCCAATCCGAACTGAGACCGGCTTTGTAGATTAGCTCCACCTCGCGGTATTGCATCTCATTATACCGGCCATTGTATCACGTGTGTAGCCCCAAACATAAGGGTCATGATGACTTGACGTCATCCCCACCTTCCTCCGGTTTAAAACCGGCAGTATCCCTAGAGTCCCCACCATTATGTGCTGGCAACTAAGGAAAGGGGTTGCGCTCGTTACGGGACTTAACCCTACATCTCACGACACGAGCTGACGACAGCCATGCAACACCTGTCACTGGATTCCCCGAAGGGCACTCTCGATATTACTCAAGATTCCCAGGATGTCAAGTTTGGGTAAGGTTCTTCGCGTTGCATCGAATTAAACCACATGATCCACCGCTTGTGCGGGTCCCCGTCAATTCCTTTGAGTTTCATCCTTGCGAACGTACTCCCCAGGCGTTACACTTAACGCGTTAGCTACGACACTAATTGTATTTAACAACAACTAACATCTAGTGTAAATCGTTTACTGTGTGGACTACCGGGGTATCTAATCCCGTTTGCTACCCACACCTTCGCAAATGAGCGTCAGTTATTACCCAGAAGGCCGCCTTCGCCGCTGGTATTCCTCTTGATATCTACGCATTCCACCGCTACACCAAGAATTCCGCCTTCCCATATATAACTCTAAACTTGCAGTATCAAATGCCATACACCGGTTGAGCCGGTGCCTTTAACATCTGACTGGCAAGTTCGCCTGCTTGCTCTTCACGCCTAGTAAATCCGGATAACGCTTGCTCCCCTCGTATTACCGCGGCTGCTGGCACGAAGTTAGCCGGAGCTTATTCAAAAGCTAATGTCTCCCCCTAATATATCTTATACTTTAGGGTATTCTTCACTTATAAAAGGACTTTACGCACCGAAGTACTTCATCATCCACGCGGCGTCGCACTATCAGGGTTTCCCCCATTGTAGACTATTCTCGACTGCTGCCTCCCGTAGGAGTCTGGACCGTATCTCAATTCCAGTGTGGGCGACCACTCGTTAAAGCCGCCTAACTATCATCGCCTTGGTAAGCTTTTACCTTACCAACTAGCTAATAGTACGCAGACCCATCATAAAGCGATAGCTTATAAATAGAGGCCATCTTTGCCTGACACTAAAGTATAATGTCAGGCACATGCGGTATTAATTCTGGTTTCCCAGAGCTATCCCCCACTTTACGGTAGGTTATCTACGCGTTACTCACCCATTCGCCACTTTACTAAATCACCCGAAGGTAATCGTTCTCGTTCGACTTGCATGCCTAATCCACGCCGCCAGCGTTCATCCTGAGCCAGGATCAAACTCTCCATCATAATAAATTATAATTTGATTGACTTTTTTTTAGGTTTACTCTACACTTCTATAAATTTTTTTCTTTCAAGTATCTGTCTCAATTGTGTGTGCATATTTTATTGTGAGCTTTTTGTGTCAACCCAATTTCTTGGATTTTAAAAAACAAAAAAATACCTTGCCTTCAACTTCTAAAATGTTTCAAATTTTCAATCGGAGGCTAGTTACTCTGCATCAACTTCATCTGCTAAATCTCAATTGTAGCTCGTTTGTATTTTACGCTGGTTTTGAGTCAATACAAAAGTTTGCTTTTTTATGCCTACTGTGACAACGACTAAGTCTATTTTGTTTTGTTCTTTGTGTTTGTGTTTTCTTAGCTTAAGTAGCTTCTGTAAAATGTGGGTTTTTTTGTTCTCCTGACGGAGGATATTACTTGTGACCTTGTCTGCTATCGCAGTATGTTACCTTTCTTATTTTACTGATAAAAAATAAAGGTAACACCAAAGAAAAAAATCAAAGTCATAAACCTCAATTCTAACTTGCAAAACTACCTTCGTAGTTACTGTAATTCGGGCTTAATTTTTTTTACAGAAAACCTAAATAAGAGACCTAATCCCTGCCATACAGCCACTAGCTCAGTCGTTTAAAGCAAGTTTACGAATATCGGCTTGAATGACTTGCTAGCCAACCACCAACCCAAAGAGTTCTGCGGGGATGGGTGGGCTAAATAAAAAAAGCGAGCGAAAAAAAACCACCCGCTTGAACCTCGTTCCCAAGTTTACTTGGGAATGCATGCGAAACAAAACATATACACTCTCAAGCTGGAGCTTGGGAGCGAGAAAAAACGACAAAAAAAAGCGGGTGCAAAAGCACCCGCTTAAATTTAGCTAGAAATCTCTATTAGAATGGTTTACTAGCAGGTAACCAAGAAGTATTAGCACCGTCAGCAAAATCGCCATAATCTGTAACAGAAGTAACAGCCCAAAGGTGTATATCTTTATTAAAAGCAGAAGCTTTTTTAAACATTGAGTTCATATTGGTAACATTATTCACACCCCAACTAGTAATGTCTCCATCGAAATCATCAGCTTCCTCAAACATATGTTCCATATTTTTAACATTACTCACATTCCAACTATTAAGGTCTTGATTAAACCTTAGAGCTCCACAGAACATATAGCTCATATCTTTCACATTTGCTAGCTTAGCATCACCCCAACCTAAAGGTTGATTAAAAGAGCTAGCCTCGTAGAACATATAGCTCATATCTGTCACACTATCTACAGCCCAACTACCTATAGCTCCATCGAACTTTTCAGCTCCGCTAAACATCTCGCTCATATCTGTAACACTACTCACAACCCAAGAACTAAGACTATCTCTAAAGTCTTCTGCCCCTTTGAACATCGCTTTCATAGTAACCACGCTATCCACATCCCAGTTATCAATATTTTGGTTGAAATTAGCCGCGTCGCAAAACATCTCGCTCATATCTGTAACCTTACTCACTTTCGTAGCCCAAGTGCTAATATTTTGGTCAAAATCTACTGCACCTTTAAACATCGCCTGCATATTTTCAACATTATTTACATCCCAACTACTAATATCTCTATCAAAAGAGGAAGCGTTATAAAACATATTACTCATATCGGTGGCAGCACTCACATCCCAGTCGCCAATATCTTGATTGAAATTTGTTCTATTTACAAACAAATCGCTAAAATTGGCAATTTCAGAGACATTCACATTGGTAATATCTTTGCCTGAGGCTACCATTTCGTCCAGAGTTGTTCTGTTAACAGCATTAAATGTAGGTTTGTCACTAGCTAACCAAGTTGTGCTCCCTTCTGTATCAAAGTCATAATAAGTAGCAACGCTAGTTACAACCCAGCCACCTATACTCTGATCGAAAGATTCTGCTCCACAAAACATCGAGTTCATATTTGTAACACTGCTGACCGTCCAGCGTGATAAATTCTGATCAAAAGATTTTGCGTTGTAAAACATATTGCCCATATCTTTAACCTTGTCAACTTTCCAGTTGCTAAGATCTTGATTGAACTTTGTAGCTCCGTTAAACATTCCATTCATATTTGTTACACTGCTAACATCCCAATCTTTTAGGTTTTGATTGAACGAAGATTTGTTCAAAAAAAGATCGTGCATATCGGTAATCTCCGAAACATTCACTTGAGTAATATCTACTCGTCCCGTAGATATCATCAGCAAAAGGTCTTCTCTAGTAGCTAAACCTGTGGTAAAACTCCATACATCACTCTCTACTGCAGAACCATCAGATTTATTCCAAACAATTTTCCAATAGTATGTATCATCATTAAAAACATCTCTACTTACTGTATAACTAGTTGAATTATGATTATCAACTATCTTAGTTAATTCATCCTCAGAACTCCCGAACCAAACTTCATAGCTTTCAGCATTGCCGCTCCAGCGTAACTCTATAGTCGTGTTTTGTTTTGTGGAACCATCTGTAGGAGCTAAAAGCTCATCAGGTAAATCGCTTCCAGAACTTGTACTGGAAGAACATCCAAACATTAGCAATGTAAAAAAAGCTAAACTTAAAATCTTTTTCATTTTTGACCTCTTCATTTTTATTTTTACTAACACACGCAGAAAAATGTCACAGAATGTCAACTTTTTTAAATTTAAAAACCCACCCAAATCTTGTCCAAACTACAAACAATTTTCTTTCTTTTTTACAACCCAGTTACTATGCACGGCATCGCAATAAATATTGTCAAATCTTTTTCACTTTTAATTTACTGATACACAAAAAGTAATGACTTTTTTCAGTGAAAAATACAATAATATATCTAATATTTCTTTTCTTGACTTTAGTTCACTTTTAAATTTTGTGTTTTAAGAAGTTGAAATATTAAGACTTTGGGGAGAAGCTTATCAAAAATTTAGAAATACTCGCTCCAGCGGGAAATAAAGAGGCGTTTTTCGCAGCTATAGATGCTGGAGCTGACGCTGTATATTTGGGCTTAAAGAGCTTTAGCGCTAGAGCAAGAGCTAATAATTTTAGCCACGAAGATTTACCTTTTTTACTCCAATATGCCCACTCACACGACGCAAAAATCTACATAACTATCAACACGCTAATCAAAAACAGAGAACTTCCAGAGCTTATCAAAACACTGTTTTATTTAGATAAACTGCAAGTGGATGCGGTAATTTTTCAAGATTGGAGCGTAGCCTATATTGCCAAAAAATTGTTCCCTAATCTAACTTTGCACGCCAGCACCCAGATGGGATTTCACAACTCAATGGGGGTGAATTTCGCACATTCCAAAGGAATAAAGAGAGTTGTGCTGGCAAGAGAGATCACCAAGTTGGAACTGAAAAAAATCGGGGAAAAAAGCAAAGCGGAGCTAGAACTTTTCACACACGGATCTCTGTGCTACAGTGTCTCAGGAATGTGTTTGTTTAGTAGCTTCATCGGCGGATACAGCGGAAACCGCGGACAATGCAAACAACCTTGCCGCAGAGCTTACGACGACAACTACTATTTCAATCTGTGCGATTTGGAGCTGATAAAGGAGTTGCCCGAGCTAAAAACTATGGGAATCGATTCGCTAAAAATCGAAGGTAGGATGAAATCTGCCGAGTATGTACACAGCGTCGTAAAAGCTTATAAAAACGAAGAAAAGAGCGTCAATGATTTTGGTAGAGCCAAGAGCGAATACTTTTTCGGCAAAAGTTTAAGCAAACCAATAGTAGATTACCCCTTCACTGGTCACCTGCTAGGAGAAGTGCTAGAGGTGAGCAAAGATTCCGTGAAAATTGACATCGCTACAGAGCTGTGCGAAGGGCAAAGAGTTCGCATCCTCAGCCAAAACGGGCACGATGCCCAACAGTTCAAACTGAGCTCCCAGATGATAGAGATGCCTGGCAAACTAAGCCAATTGCCCAGAGAGATAATCCAAGAAGTGAGCAAAGGCGACAAAATATTTTTAACAGGTACACAAGATTACAAAACGAGCAAAAAGGTGCAAAAGCTGAATTTCAACTTTGGCTACAATCCCAAATTTGAGCAAAAAGTTTTACCACGCGAGAAAAGATTTTTGCCAGCCGAACGAGAACTGTTTGTAAAGATAGACTCTCCTAAATGGCTAAGAAAAATAGATTTACGGAATGTTGATAAGCTGATTTTGGATTTTGAGAGAACAGATCTGGAGAAGCTAGATTTTGAGCAAAAATTTTTGCAGAAGTTTATCGACAAAATCATAGTGGAGCTACCGACTTTTGTCAGCGAGAATTCGCTTATCTATTATCAAAACTTGGTCACCAAGCTCTACAGGAAAAATGTGAAGCGATTTTTGTGCTTCGCTGGGCAAAAAGATTTACTGCTGCCTGGTTGCACTGTATATCTCAAAGACCCAGTGATGAACGATCTGGCGGCACAGGAGCTAAAAAGCGACAACTTCTTTTATCCGCAAGAAGGCGAGCTAAGCAACGATTATCAGCAAAGAAAAGGCATCTATCCGCTTTATTTCACACCGCAACTTTTTTACTCTCGCTGTCCAATAAAAGATTTTGAGCAGCTTCGAGTGGATCAGTTTACGCTCAAGAAAGCTGTCAAGAACGGATTTACTGTCGTCTATCCCGACAAGCCTGTCTCCATTATGGAAGAAAAGACGAATTTGTATCAAAAAGGTTACCGCAGATTTTTGCTAGATTTATCTTTCCAAAAACCGTCTAAACACCTGATAGCAAAACTAATTCGAGAGTACGCTTATCCCAACGAAGGTGTTTTGGGCTACAAATTCAATTTTAAAAGGGAATTAGTATGATAAAAAAGATAAGCGACTATCTCCAGAACCATTTCAGCACCACTTTTCTGGTGCTGGTCTGCTTCGCACTGTGGCAACCTGATGTACTTTCTCCCCTGCAAAATCACGCTGAAAAGTTACTGATGGGAGCACTTTTTTTAGGATATTTGAAGATTGAGTTTGGGGAATTTTCGCACCTGCGAGCTAACGCCACAAAAATCATCACTCTGAGCATCGCCTCTGTTACTTTGTTGCCGATTTGCGTATTCCTGCTGGTGTTTTGGTTACCATTGCCCACGGCTCTGGGGCTAACGATGATTGCCGCAGCTCCTGGGGCAATGATGGCTCCACTGATAGCTGGTATGTGGAACTTAAGAGTTTTGTGGACAAGCATCTATGTCATCATCACTTCTGCCCTGTTGCCTCTTACCTTCCCGTATGTAATCTTAATCCTCTTTGGCTCCAAAATAGAAATCTCTGTCCTAGATATGAGCTTGTTTTTGGCAAAAATGATTATCATTCCCTCAGTTTTAGCTTTTGTGTTCAAAAAAATCTCACGCACGATGGCACAAAAGACCTCCGACAACTCTGGAGCTATCGGCACTCTGTGCATCGCTTTTTTTGTGGCTATCATCATCGCTAGCAATCGCGACTTTCTGCTGATGGGCTTCACCAAGCTACAAACTTTCGTGTCGCTAGGAGCAATGATTCTTCTGTTCTTATTTCGCTTCTGCATCGGCTACCTGATACCGACGAAAGAAAAGCGAGAAAAACTGACCAACTGCATGATGTTCGGCTGTATGAACAACGGCATCGTCATCATCGTCGCCAGCAAATTTTTCTCACCCGAAGTACAACTGGTGCTTTTACTCTCAGAAATTCCGTGGAGCTTCTCGCTACCAATATTTAAAAAGTTTTTGGTTAGAAGTAAGTTTTTGGAATGTGAAAATGGGAAACAATGAAAAATATAGATAAAAAAAGTCTTGGAAAAGCTCATCTGCTCTTTGAATCTGGCAATATTGACCAGATTGAAATTGGGACAACGAACGGATTGCAACAAATTCATCACTATCTTTTTTATAAATTATACGACTTTGCTGGGCAAATAAGAAATCAAAATATTTCCAAAGGAAATTTCAGATTTGCAAATGCTTTGTATTTAAAAGAAGCTCTGGCAAAAATCGAAAAAATGCCCGAAAATAGTTTTGAGGAAATAGTGGCAAAATATGTTGAAATGAATATCGCTCATCCATTTATGGAAGACAACGGAAGAACGATGCGAATTTGGCTGGATATGATTTTGAAAAAAAGACTCAAAAAAGTTGTAAACTGGCAACTCGTCGATAAAATCCTTTATCTGCAAGCGATGGAAAGAAGTCCTGTGAACGATTTGGAATTGAGAGTTTTGCTCTTGGGAAATTTAACCGACAAAATAGACAATAGGGAAATTATTTTTAAGGGCATCGAGCAATCCTACTATTACGAAGACGCTGACAGATAGTAAGCAAAACAACTACAGCCTGACCTCACTGACCCCATCTCCTCCAAACTTCTCGGGTGGCACGCTATATTTAAGATTCCTTTGCCGCAAATAGTCGCGAACTTTCCCTGCCAACACGCCTTTGCCATGCACGATGCGGACAACATCTAATCCTACCAAGAGAGCGTCGTCCACAAATCTGTCTATCTCCACTTTGGCTTCCAAGAGATTTTTCCCCAGAAGTTTCAACTCTCGGGCTGTAGAAGTATGAAACAAAACTTTTTGATGCTGTATCGGTTCTTTCTTCTTACTGGCTCTGGGCGGATAGAGGTTTTGCAGGTCGCAAAAGATAATCAGTCCGCCGATTTCTACCTTTATCTTTGTTCCTTCTGTACCCACAACTTTACCGTTTTCCGCAAAACTTTTCACAAAGACAGTCTCTGCCAAAGTTACAGTTTCCAGAGGCTTTACTTCCGCAAACTCTTGCTCTGTGAGCTTTTCTACGATCTTTGCTGACTCGTGAAAGAGCTTTTTTGTATTTTTACTTTTCCTGGCATCTTTCAAATCCAAACTAAAACGAGCTTGCAAATTTTCAAAATATTGTTTAGCTTTAGCCAATTGCTCTTTCTTTATTTTCTTCTCATTTCTCTGCAAAGCCGCTACCCTCGTGGCGTGCTCTTTCTTTAGGTTCTCCGCTTCCGTCAGCTCTTTTTTTAACTTTTGGTTCTGCTCCAACCAATTTAGCTTTTCTTTGCCCAAATCTGACAAAAGTGTGGAGAGCAAAAGAGCGTCATCGTCCAAAAGTTCCTTGGCTCTGTCCAAAATTGACTGGTCAAAGTGTAAATTGGCAGCTAACTCCAAAGCGTGGCTGTCGGCGGGGTGTCCTACTTGCAAATGATAAGTCGGGTTGTGAGTTTGCTTGTCAAAGCTCATTGAGGCGTTCTGACAGCAAATATTGTGGTGAGCAAAAAGCTTTAACTTATTTAGATGTGTGGAGATAACTCCGATGCTCCCATTTGTGCAGAGCGACTCCAAAGCAGAAGCTCCCAAAGCAAAGCCTTGCTCGGGGTCGGTATAAGATCCAAGCTCATCGAAGAGAACCAGCGATTTTACCCCGCTGTAGCCAAGAGCTTTTTTCAGTTGGAAAAGATAACCAGAAAAAGAAGACAAGCTACTATCCAGCGACTGCATATCACCAATGCCGACGAAGTACTTATCGAAAACACCCACTTCGCTCTCTGCATCAGCTGGTATCAGCAGCCCACAGTTCACCATCAAAGTGAGAAGCCCGATACTTTTTAAGAAGACGCTTTTCCCGCCCGCATTAGCCCCCGAGACTACCAAATAGGAGTAACTCTCACCCAATTCTGCCGAAAAAGGGACACACTGCCTTTGAGCATCCAGCTTCAGCAAAGGATGGTAAGCTCTTTTGAATTTAAGTCTCGACTGTTCCAACACCTTGACTTTGCCCGCCTGCATCTGCTGACTAAATTCCGCTAACCCAAAATAAAAATCCAAATTAGCCAAAACTTTTTGATTGTGCAAAAGGTGAGCAGCACGAGAAAAAACTTGCTGGCTAAAATCTTTTAAAATTTTGTTAATCTCCAAAAGCTTTTGATCGCGTAAATCATGCAAAAGATTATTTTGCGACACAACCTCTGCTGGCTCGATATACACCGAATTCTTGGTAGCACTGCGACCATGCACTACTCCCGAGAGATTGCGAGATGCCGAAGTTAGCAAAAGCACTCTGCCATCTTGTGAGGTAATAAAATCTTGCTGGCTATCGAGATAACGCTTTTCCAGTAAACTATTTATCTGTGAATCCAGAGACCTGATCCTCGCACAAATTTGGCTCAGTTTACTGCTGGCTGACTCTTTCACATTCCCATTGGCGTCGAAAATTTTTTGAAAAATCAAAAATAGCTCGTTCAAAGGATGCAAACTCTGAATGCTCTTTCCTAATAGATGTAAATCTACTTTTTCCAAATCTTCCAGTGACGACCAACTCCTTTGGAAAAGAGAGCTCAAAGAGCAAACATTTTTCACTTTTTGCAGTTGCTGAAAATCTAAAATTTGAGGGGTTTGAAGAATTTTAGAAAGGTCTTCCAGAGCATCGAACCTTACCCTTTCAACCTTGGATATATAGTTTGAAGATTGGCAGATGAAATCTTGGACAGCAATAATTCGCTCTCTGCTCCCCAAAGGGATCAAATTTTTGAGTAAACTTCGCCCCAATTCGCTATGTATTTTGGCTTTTAACCATCGCTTCAAATCTTGAAAACCTAAAGCCACACTCCAATCTTGTTCCATCTTTTTGTCATCTTTATTATAAACAGCTTGACCTATCGCCCCTGCATCGGGACTACTACTCTCTATGAACGACAAAGGCACAAAATACGAGAAACTAGCAAGAGATTTTCTGCAAAACAAAGGTCTGAAAATCGTAACGCAGAACTTTTTCACTCGCCGAGGAGAAATAGATATTATTGCCTTGGATGGTGACTGGCTCTGCTTCGTAGAGGTGCGATACAGGGCACAAAATTTGGACTCCGCTATCGAAAGTGTAAATAACAAAAAAGCGGAGAAAATAAAGCTCGCTACTCAGGAATTTTTGGAACAAAATCAGCAGTTTGAAAACTACAAGCTACGATTTGACTTGGTGGCTCTCTCTCGCTATAAATCGACGAGCAAGTGCTCTATTCAGTATTTCAAGAATTTCTTTTAGACAAATTTAATCCACAGAATATTCTGCCAAAATTTTCTCTTGGCAACGCTTACAAACTTCTTTTCTCCCTAATTTCCCAACCTCGCTTGTCAAAAAATTCACTCGCACTTTGGCTTTTTTGATCTTTGACAATCCTATAAAATGGTGAAAAAACTTAACTTTGCCATAATAGTAAAGATTATCTCGGTTCGACTCGTCCACCTTTTCCCCATTGAGCTCCAAATATTTTATGCAAACGGGAACCACTCTGGTATCTTCGGCGGCAGCAAACATCGACGCTTTGAATTTCATAACTGTAGTCCCGTCGGAAGTAGTGCCTTCTGGGAAAAGAAAAATCGGTAATCCGCTATTCAAAACACTCTTTGTAGCTTGAATGTCCGCAAGCAACCTTGTTTTGTTACGCCTCTCAATGAACAAGCTACCGCCCATGGTCGCTATTAACGCTTGAAATAAATGGATTTTCAAATCCACAGAAGTGATGAAAAGGGTCGGCACCACAGAGGCGATAATGGGAATATCCAGATAGGAAAGATGATTGCAAACAAAGAAATTTCCGCCAAATTCGGGAATGTTCTCTTTCCCAACAACCTCTACCTCAAAATTCATAAATTTTAAAGCAAACTTTGCCCATTTGGAAGTAGTTTTGATGAAAAATAATCGACGCTTTTTGAGATTGCGATAGCAAATAAACCCCCAAAGAGAGATAGAAAGATAGACAAACAGATACAAATAAATCCGAAAAAGTTTCATTTTATGCGTCCAATTTCCCCATTTCAATTCTCTGCCTTGCTTCCAATAGAATAGTATGGAGTTTTTGCTCCAGCTTTTCTTTCGCTGGCAATTCACGCTTACCCCAATTACCTTCAATTACATTTTGAGCATAAAATATATGAGTTCCATTACTTTTTAATGGCAAAAATACCAAAAAATGAGACCAACTCAATTGTGTCGCCAGTGGCGACACAATCTCTTTTCCGTATTCGGCTCGTTCGTTTTTTAAAATGTGTTCATTGATAGCTTTTCCCGCCTGCCAGTATGTATGCACAACGGCACTGTTGACGGTAAAGGCAACTTTTTTTTTGCCTTGCTCAATGATGTGAACAAGATTGGGGAACAATTGTTTATCTGATTTCAAACTAATTATCTACCTCTCCTACTATTTACCAATACATTTACTCCAAATTTCTCCCCAAACATCATTTTTTTTTATTTCTCCGGTACTATATTTGTCATAAATTGATTTTAACTCTTCTGCCTTCAATAATGAAAATTTATCTACTTTACTAAATTCTTTTTTAGTATTTTCTGAAAATTCAGGAGCTATAACAATTACAGGATAAGTAGTTTTTTGGCTGTAATCTTTAATTTGTCGAAATAGCTTTGTGGTATCTTTATAAAGTCCACCTTCTTTGGTTTTACATTCAATAATTTTGGGTTCCCCCTCAACTTTAATCAAAATATCTACTTTGCAATCACAAGATTCTTTCTCATTATCAAATCCAATTCGTTTAAAAATTTCAGCAGTTGCTTTTTCAAATTCTTGTCCAATATTATTTTGATCCACACCATCTAATTTACCATATCTTTGGTTAGCCATATCCACATAATTTTCAATGTAAACATCAACTTTATCCATATAACTATTTAAAATAGCCTCAACAAGACCTACCATGCTTTTGCTAATACCTTTTGTTTTGATGCTATCTTCATCCTTTGCAAACTTTTTTAATTCTTCTACGGATAAAGAAAATAACAAATCACTTGGTTTAATATTTAAATCGATAAAAAGTTGTAATAAATCATGAGGGTTTTCAGGTAACTCCTCCAATTCAAATTTTTCTTTAATTCTATCTTCAAACTCTTTTCTAAAATCTTTAAGCAAATGTTGATAACCATCATTAGGAATTTTAGCCTCTTTCTCATCGAGTTTTTTGAAATAAGTAATCAAATTATCAATTTTCTCATTGGCAGTTGTACCCTTTGTACTATCGAAATCCTCAATCAAATCACTTAAAGTATCTCTTACAAAATTATTTAAATCTCTACCTTTAATTCCTTCTTTTCCATATAATTTTGGAAAATCTTCCATAATTAAGCTGTGAAGATCTATATTTGCTTCTATTAAATTTTGTATAAGTTCCGAAGGTTTTTTCCCTCTATGATTAATCCCATGATCTTTAGCTAAAATTTTAAGATAATCATTATTTTTCTCATACAAATTCCACAAAAGTAATCTAAAATGCTTATCAGCAATCTTTTTCCCTCTTATCTCTCTCATAATTTCCACTACTTCATCAGGGATAAAAATATTTTTCGCATTTGGATTAGTCCCATTATACAACAAGACTCCTGATTTAGCACCCTCTTCTAATATTTCTTTAGCAGTCGGAATATTCTTCTTTAAACCATGATAATCCAAAAGTTTTATTTCTTCTTTTGACAACCCCAATTCCCTCCCAAGAGTAGTTAAAATAGTTTGTTCATCTAAAGACAATACTTTATCGTTAAAAGCAATCTCTACACACTTCAAATAAACTCTTTTTTTATCAGACAATTCATCAATTTTCAATTCCGCATCTAAAGCATCCAAATTGTCTTTTTCTTTTGCATATAAATTAGAAAAATATTTACCCGTCATTATTGAATTGCCATCCTTGATAAAAATATCAAACATAATTTCTGCAAAATTATTTTTATCCAATAATAACGCTTCTAATTTCCCCTTATATTTATTTCTATTTATATCCTTTTCAATCAATTTAGAAAAATCAGTTGTCTTCTCATCAATTCCAATTCCCTCCCCTAAAATTTCACCATTATATAAAGTTACAATTTTAATTTTAGAGCGCCCACAAGCACACTTAGACATTAGTTCATTAAACTTCATTTTATATCCTTTATATCGTCTCTTCAAACTTTTCTCAACCTAAGCCATAGCTTATTTATTTCCTATCAAAGTCAAGCAAAAAACTCGCCTCACTTCTCCCAACAATATCCTTTTTTGCTCAAGAACATAGCATCGTTAAAACTTTTGGGAATCCTATACCCTTTGACCCCAAACCGACAGGAAGATTTTGTGCCTTTTCGCGATGTTAGATATGCACTCGCCAATTTCTCATAAGAATCATCATACTGCAATTCAAATTTTACATCCGATTCAAAATATTGGTAAACCGCTTTGCTATCCAAAAAATTCGGTCTAACCAAAATCATCAATTTTTGTTTGTATTTTTTGAGAATTTCCGCAACGATTGAACTAAATTCATGGAAAGAGATAAACTCATTCCGATAAGGAACAAGCAGAGAAAATTCAGAAGAAACTTCTTTGCCATTTTCATCCAAATGCACTCCGTCAATCTCGTAAAATTTTAACCTTTTAGAACTTAACTCATTTTTCAGAGTTTCATGACGAGACAAATTGAAGCTAAACAAATCTTCGTCAGAAATGCTCATATTAAATTTTTCTTTATACTCATCTCGACTGAAAAAGGTAGAGAAAATCGCAAATCCACTTTGATTGCGAGCAAGTATCTCCTCCAACGAGCAAATTTCATAAAAGCAAGTTTCAGCTGACATTGTTTTGTTGTAAGACTTTTTTTCTAAATTTTTCATTGTAGCTTTCCTTTTAATATCTACCGAAAAAACTATTCTCCTGGTTTATACATAACATAAGCAATTTGACTATTAGTAGCCACTTCAGTACTTACATCGGACAACCTGATAACACAGGTATTGCCTGCTGATAATTTGCACGAAGAAAATTGAATTGGTTTGTCATCATAGAAGGTACTAAACAAATTAAAATTGAAATCACTTTTCGTATTATTTTTTAGAATAATTTTGAATTTCATATTTAAATCATTTAAACCAAAACTCTCTTCTTTCAATTTTTGCAAATTAATCATTATCTGTTTAGGTACAGATACAGCCAAATAGACATCTTTTGTAAAAATAAAATTTAGCTGTGTTGATGACATTTTTTCTCCATCGCTCAAGTAGGTGGGAATACTAAAATGAGCATACGATTTGAATTCCTTAGAAAAACTTTCCACAAATTCAGCACCTTCAAACACTCTGGGAACATTACTTTGTGCCTCCAATAAAGATTTTGAAGGCTTTCTAGAGTCTTCATAGCTTGTACAACTGGGGATCTCCACATATAAATCACTTTTAATAATTTTATTTTCTCCAGCCAAAAGGTCACTAACATTCACTTCGCTCTCTATCGTGCCATTACATCCAACTAACAAAAATATTGTTAAAACAACTAATAAATATCTCATTATCCCTTCTTCAATTATAAAATTGACCAAAAGCTTTTTTAAGTTCTGCATCTATGGCTTTCTTCTCTTTAACTATTTGTTCCACAGTTTTGCCATCCACTAATTTTCTAAAATCTTCTCTAGATTCAGCAATAACTTGTTCTTTGGACTTCTCAAAAGTAAAATGAGCTAATTGTGCTATTTCCGAAAAAGTTTTTAGTGCCTCATCAAACTCTTTTAATTTCTCTGGCGATAAATTTTTCGCCATTTTTTCATAAGATTTTTTAGCACTTTCAGCTGAAGTTCCATCATATTTTTCAGGAGCACAAGCTCCAAAACTCAAGCACATTAAAAATATCATTATCTTAAAAATAAATTTCATTCTTCCTCCTCTTATTTCAAAAGTTTACTCTTCAAATCTTGGTCAATCTCTGCAATTTCACTTTTCAAAGCATTGATTTCCCCATAACACTCTTCTATATCAAAAGGCTTAGTCGGAGTAACTTTGACATAATTTCTTGAATCTAACGAGTGATTCTTTTCAGCAAATTTCTTTGGCGACACCACTTGTGAATAATCGATTACAAACTCTCTATCGTTGTAAATTTTCAGCAATTTCTCTTGCTTTATGATATTCTCCCTGTGACTTCTTCCAGTTATAAATGAAGAACCATCTATGAAAAAAATATCCTCCGATGCTACTCCTTTTTGCAAAACAACAATTCTCATATCTCTGTCACTATTGGGAAAGTCTATCACTGTCTTTATCTCTTTTGCTATTTTGCTACAAAAATCCTCGTTCCTCAATGTCCAGCGGTCTAAATCTCCTCGCCCACAAAGTAACAAATATCCATTAGGCTTTAGCAGAGAATATAGATAAGCTAAATAGTTGTAATCTCGATCATGACTTTCCCTACCAAAATATGGGTTAAACTCTTCGCACAAAACAAGATCATAATCTGCTTTCCCAGTTATTTTCGCATTTTGTTTTTTGTGCACAATAGAGGCATCCAAATCGTTCAAAGCCAAATTCAGAAGACTTAGATAATAATTATAAGGACTAAAAGTCTCTGCGTATAACTCACAATCTGTCTTCTTTTGCAAATCTACTAAAGTTTGCCCATCTCCACAATTCGCCACAAAAATTTTCTGCTTATCCATAGGTAAGAGATCAATCAAAGTATTGCCCATCCTGTATGGCATCAGAGAAAATATTCTGTTCAATCTCGGGAAAATTTTCTCTTCCTTGATTTTCCCCACTATCTCCTTGTCCAAAATTCTCTCGGGAAAATCCTTGTCGATTTTCAACTCTTCCGGCAAAAACCTATTCAATCTTTCTATAAAATCTTCTCCTGCTCTATACATTTTTTACCTCCTTGATATTTACATTCACTATGTTCTCTAGCAACTCTTGCTCTTTATTCAATAACTCCATCACTTTACTTATTTTCCTCTTCTGGATAGTGTAGAGTTCCACCAATCTTTCTTGCTCTTTTTTATCGGGTAATTCTACCTCCAACTCTGACAAATCTTTGGCACTGATTCGCCTTATAACTCCCTTTCTCTCCATTTTCTGAAAACCAAAATTTTTCTTAGCTTGCTCCAAACATATCAGTAAAAACTCTGGCACTACTTTTTCTTGGTTCGCTCTCAACCTAAAAATCAAAGAAGAAATTGCCAAAGACTCATCCGTCTCTATCAAAAAGGAATTGTATTGCAAAGTGGACATCATAACTATGTCATTCCTTTGGCTAATCACTAATTGCTGGAATTTTCCCCTTTCTACTTCAACAACATCACAACTCTCCAAATCCAAATTTTCTTGATTAAGTTGAGATTGTTTCAAAATTTTTAGTCTTTCTCCACATTCTCCTTTTTCTTCAATTCTTCTCAAAATATTTCCTACTCTGATTTCGCAAATATCCGCTAATTTTGTTTTCATAATTACTCCCTTATTATTTTTTGTTATTTCAAGCAAATAACAAAAGAAAAGCCCGTCAACTCTTTTCTGTTATTTTTGTCAAATAACAGAATGGCTAAATTATTCCCAATAAAAAAAGCTCCCCACTTTAAAAAGGTAAGAAGCTCATTTTTAATAAAGTTATATTATCCGTTCGTTATAATATAGTCCAAAACACTTTCCTCTTTTTTAATCAACAATTTTAATTTAGCAATCTTTTCTTTTTGCAATGAAACTAATTCCAAAATTTTCCTTTGACTCTCCAAACTTGGCAAGTCAATCTCTATTTTATACAAATCATTTTTGGTAATTCTTGAGATATAGTTACCACGCTTACAATTCAAAAGTTTTTGCTGAATTTCTTTACCTTGTAAAAGAATTTGCAAAAATTCAGGAAATACAACTGTTTTATCACAATCTATCAAATAAAGTTGAGAAGGTACTAACAAAGGATTTTCGTCGATAATTAAAGAGGACAAAAATGGCTGAATACTCTTGATAACGATTTGATTTGGTTTGGTGGTCACAAGATTATCAACCTTGGAAGTATCAACCACAATCTCACGCAAATAGTCAGAATTGATTCCCTCTTGCTCAACACTCTTTAGACTGAGACATTTAATGGGAGTTCCATTCCCTTCAGCCTCAAATCTTCTGAGAATAACACCAGAACTTATGGAGCAAATATCGGATAATTCCCTTTTCATAAAATACAATAAAATTTTACTCCAACCCTTGCAAGAGCTCTTCGACCTTGTCCATTTTTCCTTTTACCTCGTCGTATTTCCCTTTCTCTTTTTCGACGATCGCAGCAGGAGCGGAAGAGGTAAACTTTTGATTGCTGAGCTTGCCAGAAATCACTTTGAACTCTTTTTCCAGTTTCTGCAACTGCTTTTTCAGCTTGCCTTTCTCTGCATCCATATCTATCATCCCGCTCAAGGGCATAAATATTTCCAGATTACCCACAACACCAGCTATCGACTGACTCGGCTTTTCTATCTCCACACCCACTTGCGGTGCTTGGCAGTTAGCTAGGGCAATAAGGTAACTGCTATAATTTGCAAACAGTTCCAGATGCTTTGCCTGTGGAACTTTTATCAGAATCTCCACCTGCTTGGCAGGAGACAATCCAACTTGCTTTTTGAGGTTACGAATAGTGGTGATCGTAGACTGAATGAGGCTCATCTCATCGATTATTTTCTCATCTGTCTGACTCTCAACGAATTTTGGAAACTCAGAAATCGTGATAGACTCTTCTAAATTAGGGAAATACTCTTTAATCTTGGCAAAAATTTCTTCGGTGATGAACGGCATAATCGGGTGCAGAAGTCGCATCGATTTTTGCATAATGTCCAAAAGCACGAACTGTGCGGTGTTTTTCCGCTTGTCATCATCACCATACATCCGCTCTTTGGAAAGCTCCAGATACCACGAGCAAAACTCTTTCCAAATGAAATCTATCAGCCCTGCGGCAACATCATTGAATCTCAGTTTTTGGTAATTATCTTCGATTTGCTCTACCACCTGATTGAACCTAGCGTAAATCCACTTGTCAGCTAATTCCAAGAGCAAATTATCGCCATCTGGTGCAGATTCTATCTCTTGCAAAATATAGCGAGTGGCGTTCCAAAGTTTATTGGTAAAGTTGCGACCTGTTTCCAAAATCTTGTCGGAATAGTAGCTATCCTCACCTTTGGGAGTGTGATAGATGATGGCAAAACGCAAAGCGTCCGCTCCCACTTGTTTTATCAAATCCAGCGGATTGGGAGAGTTGCCCAAAGATTTGCTCATCTTCCTGCCCTGCTCGTCGCGTACTATTCCGTGGAGTAGCACCGTGTCAAAAGGGATGGTATTCTTGAATTCCAAGGTGGTCATTATCATTCTGGCGACCCACAAATAAATGATTTCTGGTGCTGTTATCAGAACATTGGTCGGCAAAAAATATTGCAAATCTTCTGTCTCTTGCGGCCAACCTAAGGTGGAAAAAGGCCATAAAGCTGACGAGAACCAAGTGTCTAACACATCTTCATCTTGCTTAAAATTTTCGCAACCGCATTCGGGACAACTTTTGGGTGTTGACTTTGCCACGACTATCTTGCCGCAACCTTGGCAATAGTACGCTGGAATCCTGTGTCCCCACCATATTTGTCTGGAAATGCACCAATCGCGGACATTTTCCATCCAATGCAAATAAACTTTGGTCCATCTGGATGGCTGGAACTCTATCTCTCCGTTCTTAACTTTTTCGATAGCTGGAGCTGCCAAGGGCTTCATATCTACAAACCATTGGTCGGACAAAAAAGGCTCGATGGTCGTATCACAGCGATAGCATTTGCCCACAGTGTGCGGGTAATCTTCAATCTTGCCCAGCACGCCTTCCTGTGCAAGCATCGCCAGCACCTTGTCTCTGGCGGCTTCCCTACTGAGCCCTGCAAACTCTGTGCCCGCATCTTTGCTCATATTGCCGTGCTCATCTATAATGCTGATGGTTTCCAGATTGTGCCTTTGTCCTATCTCGAAGTCGTTCGGATCGTGAGCGGGTGTGATCTTCAGACAGCCAGTGCCGAAAGAAATATCGACATAGTCGTCTGCTATCACGGGTATCTCTTTGTGCACGATAGGTAACACTACTTTCTTGCCTATCAAGTGCTTATAGCGTTCATCGCTCGGATTTACAGCCACTGCTGTGTCCGCCATCATCGTCTCGGGTCTGGTGGTAGCTATAGTCACATTGCCACTGCCGTCTGCCAGCGGATAGTGGATCTCGTAAAGTTTGCCTGACTCTTCATGATGCTCGACTTCGTCGTTCGCCAAGGCGGTAGTACATCTCGGACACCAGTTGATTATCCTTTTGCCTTTGTAGATCAAGCCCTTTTCGTATAGGCGAATAAAAACCTCTTTGACCGCTTGTGAGAGCCCCTCGTCCATCGTAAACCGCAGTCTCGACCAATCACAAGAGCAACCAAGTTGTTTGAGCTGCTCTAGGATAATCCCACCCTTGTCCTCTTTCCACTGCCAGATCCTCTCTATGAGCTGCTCTCTGCCCAAATCGAAGCGAGTCTTGCCCTCTTTGGCTAGCTCTTTCTCCACCATATTCTGCGTAGCTATCCCCGCATGGTCGGTGCCGGGTACCCACAGGGCATTGAACCCTTTCATCCTCTTGTAACGCACCAATATGTCTTGTAGGGTATTATTGAGCACATGACCCATATGCAATACCCCTGTCACATTCGGAGGCGGTATGAGCACCGTAAAGGACTCTTTGGTGTCATAAGGCTTTGGTGAAAAGTATCCCTTATCTTGCCAAACTTGATACCACTTTTTCTCTATATCTTGGGGATTATAAGATTTTTGCATTGCTTATTCCTTTCTTACTGACTTTGTTGTAGCTTGCTCACATATTCAGCAAATTTCTTTTTCTGCAGCGTGTAAGCTTTTTTATGTTCACCCTCGGCAACTTGGACAGCCACATCTATCATCTTCGCAGCCAAGACTGTGTTCGAGGTTTGTGTCGCCAATCTAATGTGAGCGTTATAGTAGGTGTTTGCCACAAAATTACTCATCCGAGCAACATCAGAATCTTTGAAATAAGAAGTGTCAGCGAAACTTTTGTAAACGCAAACATTGAGCAAATTGTAAATAGTCCGCTCTAATCCCAACTGCTCGCTGGGCTCTACGACTATTCTTTGCACAAAACCCTCTTCTTGCCAATGTTCACTGAAAAGCATATCTTTAGACGAGGTAGAAGCAAAATAGATGGGTCGTTTGCCAAAATTGTTCTTAATAATCTGCAAAATAGCCAAATCGCGAACATACATCACTTTGCCTTTTGCCAATTTAGTCGAGAGAAGCACCTTCCCCGTCTGGTCGTCATACAGTCTAAAAGTGCGATCCTTTTGAACATAAAACGGTCTGAGCCTCTCTATCTCGGCATCACTCCAGCCGAAGATGACCCCATTTTTATCCCTAATCTGGCGAATATACCAAGGAATGTTTATCAAGCTAAGGTTGACGATGGCAATATCTGGGCGGATGCCTTTTCGCTGTGCCTCTCGCAAATCTTTAGCTCTTGCCATCCGCTTTTGCACTGTCGCATCAGGCGAAATGTCTGTAGCTGGTTGCACGACCTCGTATTCTTTGCCGTAAGGGTCATAACTAGCTTGGGCGTACCACAAGGGGAATGTATCGTTGTCACCATTGGTAAATAAAATAGCGTTCTCCTGACAAGAGTTCAAGAAATTAGATGCGTACTCCATCGCTGTAAAGTTGGTGCGTCTATTGTGAATATAATACATAGAAGTGAAATTTAGAAGAGGAAAAATAAAAATCAAGACTAAAGCTAGTCGCCCTAAAACTTTTTTAGGTTTCAAAAGATACGCCAACCAAGCTAAACCCATCGCCATCCAAATCGACCACATATTAAAAGCGGAGGCGAAAAAATACTCCCTGTTTCTTACTTCGTGGTCGGTCAAGTTCATCACTACCACCATCGCCACAGATGTCATAAACATAAAAGAGGCGAAATACCAAAAAGATCTTTTACTCTTTTTGAACTGAAAGACGGCTCCAGCCACACCAGACAAAAGGATGAAAGAGTGCACCAAAAAGCCAACAAATCCCTTAGAAAGCCCCAGTAACTGGCTAAAGTAAGGAATATGAAAAAATTGTTGCCCAAAATAACGCAAGAAATGAAAATTTATCTGATAAGAAATCGGGGCGTTTCTACTCATAAAGTTCGAGCCACCGTACTGTTTCCGCAAAAGGAAATCGACAAAAGAGCTCCAAGTAGAAGGGTTAGACTCGTTAATGTACGGCGTTTGCCCTGCACGAATTATAAGAAGCAAATGACAAGAGAAGCCTAAAAAAACAAACAAAGCTCCCAATAGCCAAACTCTTTTTTGTACGCTATCTTTCAAAAAATAGTACAATAAAGAAAAAGCTGCCACCGCAAAAAGAATTTTGGATAGACTGCTGATACCTAAAGCATTGCCGATGGGATAACCCAAAAGCAAGATGCCTAGCAGAGCAAATCCATAAACTCCAACTTTTATCCAAAAATTATTATCACTAAAGTGAGGTTGAACCTTGGGATAAAGAACGATAAACAAGATAGCTGGCACCATCTGCAAGACGGTCTGATGAAAACTGAAGCCGATAAAAAGCAAATAAACGATGAGCAAAAGCATATTTTGCCACGCCAGATCGGACACTTTTTCACGCCAAATCAAAACAAGCCAAATACATAAATCCGCAAAAGCTAAAGCTCCAGCATAGACTTCCGCCTCGATAGCGTTATTCCAAATAGAGTTAGAAAAAGCGGAAAAAAGTGCGGCTATCGCCCCTATGGCGTAAATATAAGGGATGTCATCTTTTTGGGTAAACATCAGTTTACCGAGCTTCACGGCGATAAGATAAGTAAAAAGAATCGCCAAGGAAGACATCACGCCAGAGTAGAGGTTAATCAAGACAGCGTCCGTCACAAGACCAAAAGTTACAACTTCTAAAAATTTCCCCAACAAGACATAAAAGGGGTTTCCTGGAGGATGTGGCACTCCCAAAAATGTGCAGCCAGGAATGAACTCCCCGCAATCCCAAAAGTTCACTGTGCTACTTTGGCAATAGTAATAAACCGCCAAAACACCCACAAAAATAGCCGTAGCTACCAAATAATGCGTTTTTTTGTTAATTCTTATCATCTCTACCTCAAAATTATCAAATATTTTTGGTAAAGAACGAAACAGGGCGATTTTTGTCCATAAAAAATTTAGGAAACCGCAAGAACCAAACTTTAAGAAAGAAGTTGCTCGCGTAATCTTAGTAAAATCTTCTCAGAATCGATATAAGGACAAGCAGCTTGGGCAACTTCTGCTCGGGAAATATGTTTAAACTTTTGGACTATTTTTCTTTTCACACAGTTTATAAAAAATCGTTTTATCTTTATCACAACCCATACAGCCACTGCACTGGGCACTGCAACTGAAGCTGGTATCGATTTTCTCCAAATATTTTTTTCGCTCTAGCTGTTTTAGGGGCAAAAGCAAAGTTTTGGCATCTTTTTTTAGGATTACGGCCAAATCGAATAAAGAGACAACTCTTTGTTTTTCTAACACCTTTTTTATCTCAGTAATCATAAATTCCTCATCTTTATTTAAAGAAAGCAAATCAAAACTTTACCTTTTGTAAAAAATTATCCTTAATTCTAACTTTTAGCGGACGATTATAGATTTGGCTGTTTTAGTGGGGATAATCAAACGAGACTCGCCCACACAGACCACCAGCTTGTCTTGACCAGCATCATTTTTGCTCATCATTACTACCTGACCGCAAAACAAACCCATCGCGATTGTTTGCTCATCTGGGTTCACCACAACTCTAGCCCGTTTGCCTTCTGGCAGTTCTGTCAACGGAAAACGGCCCAGCGATTGTAAAGCCTCACATCTTTTTAGTCGCTCTTGTCTACTTAACCCGTGACCACAATCTGTCCCAATATTGTGCCAAAATCTATGCTCTCTGCCATTGCCTGACCAGCTACCATCTCCTTTGCCATGTGGAAATCTCATTATTCCTCCTAGAATAAAACTATCTAATATCAATCCTCTATGGGACGATGATACTTACTAAGCAAATACATACCAAATCCGAATCCCCCTGCGGTCAACAAAATAATCGACGAAGATGATCCGGGATGTGCAAAGAAGTTTGCCAACTGGTAATAAATGGTGGCTACGCACCAAGCCAATATGGTCAAGTAAGCACTGACTAGCACCGTCCAGCCGAGAGTTGTCTCTCGGTATATAGCTCCCACCGCTGCCACACAAGGCACATAGATGAGGATAAACAACAGATAAGCGTAAGCCGCTGAGGTGCTCCCAAATTTTTTGAGCATATCGCCAAAGGTGGCTTTGTGAACTTCCAAAGATTCTGCGGCTTCATCTTGATTTTGCCCGACATCGCCAAACCCTAGTGGATCTCCCATTGCCGAGAAAATTTCACCAATCCCGTCACCCAGCGTAACACAAGCGTCTTCTATTCCAGACCAAAAATCGAACTCTTCTTCCTCTTGCATTGCCTCTCCTCCTTTTTCATAAAGAGAATTTAGCGTCCCCACGACCGCTTCTTTGGCAAAAATACCTGTAAAAAGCCCCACAGTAGCAGGCCAATTTTTCTTTTGAATGCCCATAGGTGTGAAAACTGGCGTGATGCTTTTGCCGATAGACGACAAGACAGATTTATCGGAATCTTCGTTACCAAAGCTACCATCTACACCTACCGAATTCAAAAAGCTCAAAATTACAATAATTACCATAATCGCTTTGCCAGCTCTGAGGATAAAGACTTTTAGCCTTTGCCAAGTGTGATACAAAATCCCGCGAACGGTGGGAATGTGATAGCTGGGCAACTCCATTACGAAAGTCGAGACCTCACCTTTGATTAAACTTTTTTTCATAATAAAGCCTGTAAAAATCGCCAGCAAGATACCCACTAAGTAAAGAGAAAACACCATTTTGCCCGCATTATTCGGGAAAAAGGCAGCTCCAAAAAGCACATAAACTGGGAGTCTGGCACCACACGACATAAACGGTGCCATCATTATCGTCAAGAAACGGTCTTTGCGACTCTCCAAGGTGCGAGTAGCCATTATCGCTGGCACTGTGCAACCAAAGCCCACCAGCATCGGCACAAAAGATTTCCCTGGCAGACCGATGACTTTCATCAGCCTATCCATCACGAAAGCGGCTCTCGCCATATAGCCAGAATCTTCCAAGATAGATAAACACAAGAAAGTGAAGAAAATCGGCGGAATGAAAGTAGCCACAGTCTGGATACCTCCTCCTATACCTCCTGCCAAGAGCACATTTAACCAGACGGGAGAACCGATATGAGCTAGCAACGAGCCAAAGCCGTCTACAAAGATTGTCCCCGCAAAGCCATCAAAAAAAGCGATGAAAGGTCCCGCAAGATTCAAGGAAGCCCAAAAAACCAAGTACATCACCACCAAAAACAAAGGAATGCCTATTACACGGTGCAAGACCACCTTATCTATCGCCTCGGTAACAGAGCGACCTATCTGATCACTACGGTTGACCACATCCTCGGCTATCCCGTTGATAAAGCCATACTTACCGTCGGCAATCACCAAATCTGCGTCCTCACCTGTGTGTTTTTCTATCTTCTTTACAAGTTTGCCGATAGCTTCGTCCAGCGTGTCGGGGATCACCTGATAAGCGAACTCATCATCTTCCAACACCTTCACCGCCAGCCAGCGAGCATCCACCTGCTCTTGCTGTGCGTATGGCTCCACCAAAGGCAAAAGCTCGCTGATTTGCTCTTCTACCACTTGATCGTACATCACCTTGGCAGACGAAATCCTTTTACTCTCTAGTTGTTGCCAAAGAGCTTCTTTCAACAGGTCTAACCCCTTATTTGCCGAAGCTACTATGGGTATCACGGGGCAATCCAAATGCAAAGAAAAATGCTCAATCTCTATTTTAATCTTCTTCCGTTTGGCAGCGTCCATCATATTCAACGCCACCACCACTGGCACTCGCATCTCCAGAAGCTGTGTGAGCAAATACAAGCTCCTCTCGACATTCGTGGCATCGATGATGTTTACCACCACATCTGCTTGCCCCGAGAGGATATAGTCGCGAGTCACTTTCTCGTCGATGGAGAAGCTAGTCATCGAGTAAATCCCCGGAGTGTCCACCACCTCTATCTCTGCTCCCTTGTACTTCATCACGCCGCTTTTTTGCTCCACGGTCACACCTGGCCAATTGCCCACATACTGTTTACTTCCCGTCAAGGCGTTGAAGAGCGTCGTTTTGCCACAGTTAGGATTACCAGTTACGGCAACCGTATATTTTTTACTCATTATACTATCCTCTCAATATTCAGAGCGTCCGCCTCTTTTTTCCTCAGAGTCAGATTAAAATTGTTAATCAAAATCTCCACTGGATCTCCCATCGGAGCGACCCTTATGACTTCAAAAATTTTCCCCTTTACCAATCCTAGAGCCAAGAGCTTTTTACGATAAGATTTATCTTCCGTATCGTAAGAAACAATTTTTGCTTTATCTCCCACTTTCAAATCTTTTAGCTTCATCTCTTCTCTCCTTAAAATATTAGTTTGGCAAGCTTTACACTCCCCAAAAAGATTTACTTCGCAATCCAGTAATTCAAATCCCTCTTGCCGACAAATTTCTTCCAATTTCGGCTTTATCAACTCGATAGGTTTTTCCATAACGCTTCCGCATTTTTGACACACTATATGAAAATGTTTTTTATGCCCAAAAATATGCTCATAAAACTCTTTTTCTCCATTGCCGACAGTTTTTTTTATCAATTTGCACTCTTCTAATATCGGCAAAGTCCTGTAAATAGTAGCTTTGGAAACTTCTACCGACAATTGTAAAAAATATTTAAAAATATCATCTACAGAAAAGTGCGTGTGAGTAGAAAAAATATAGCCAACTATTAACTCTCTTTCTTTGGTAATTTTAAAACCACTAGCTTTTAATTTTTCTAAAACTTTTCTTTTTTCTTGCATAACTATTACACCTTTTTAATTGTAAATGCAAATCATTCTCATTTAGAAAATCTGTCAACCCCTTTCCCAAAAGAAACCGAAAAAGTATTTGACAACTTTTAAGAGTCGGCAAGTTTCGAAGAAAATAAATTTGGAGAATGTTGTTATGAAAAATATCAAAAAAGTCGATGCTATGTGTAAACTCAATGGCGAAGTTCTGTTTATCGACGATATTCAGGATGCAAATATTTTGCATGCAAAGTTTATCTATTCGACTAAACCTCATGCAAAAATCAATAAAATCAATTTCCCTAAAGGCTTCAACTTGGACGAATTTACTTTCGTAGATGCCAAAGATATTCCAGGGAAGAACTTGGTAGAAAATCCTGTAATGACCCAACCTCTTTTTGCAGAAGGCGAGGTTGAACATTTTGGGCAACCTATTATGGGTGTGGCACACAAAGACAAAGACACCTTGCTGAGATTTATGGAAGCTGTCAAAGTGGATTACACAGAATTACCTGCTATCGTTGGCATCAGAGAATGTTTGGAAAATGAAGCCAACGCTTTCCCTTACGACCCGAAAGATGCTGGAAACCCTTTCAAATCTCAAATCACGATTGACAACCACAAGCACAAAGAAATTGACCCATCGTGGGTAAAGCATCACGGCGTTTATTACACACCTCACCAAGAACAACTCTACTTAGAGCCTCAAGGTGTTGTGGCGGAATATTTCCCTGCAGAAAAAAGGATGTTCGTAAAAGCCGCTTGTCAATGTCCGTATTATATACACGAAGCTATCGAGATTTACTACGGCGATGCTGTGAAGATAGTAGAGATTGAAGAGTCAGACGCCTTAGGCGGAGCTTTTGGCGGCAAAGAGGATTACCCCAATATCTTAGCTGGTATCGCCAGCCTCATCTCCTACAAGAATGGTGGCGGCAAAGTGAAGCTCGTGCTGGATAGAGAGGCAGACATCCAAATCACTACCAAAAGACACCCCAGTCGCACGGAAATTACCTCTTACACCGATCCCAAGACTGGTCAGATAGAGAAAGTGGATATCGACTTCAGATTGGACGCTGGAGCTTTTGAGACTCACTCCCCAGTGGTGATGGCTAGAGGTGCTTTGCACGCAGGCGGTACATACAACTGCACAGATGTCAAAGTTTTCGCACGCTTTTTCAAGAGTAACACACCTCCCAACGGTGCATTCCGCGGATTTGGTGCTCCTCAGTCGGAGTTTGCTATAGAGGCACACGCCCAAGAGGTAGCAGACAAGATCGGGATGAGCTTTCTGGATTTCAAGAAGAAAAACATCTTGCGACCAAAAGACATCTTCCCTACTAATCAAGTCAACGAAGTGGATAGTGTTTTTGAGACGATGAAAATCGCCCTAGAAAAATCTGATTACGAAAAAAAAATCAAAGAGTTTGCCGAGTATAACAAAACTCATAAAATCAAAAAAGGCATTGGTATATCCACTGGTATGCACGGTGGCGGTTTCACTGGTACAGGCGAAAAAACTATGGCTTCCAAAGTCAGAGTGAACATAGATAAAAATGCTGATGTGAAAATCTATGTCTCTTCTACAGATATGGGACAAGGCTGTTCTACCTCTTTGCCACAATGCTTTAGCGAAAGCATAGGACACCCTTTGAGCAAAACTTTTTACCAAACTCCAAATACGCAAAAAGCTCCCAACAGCGGTCCAACCGTGGCTTCTCGCACCATTTACATCGTGGGCAATCTTCTAAATAAAATGGCGAAAGAGCTGGTAGCAAACGATTTTGGCGGAAAGAAAATCGAAGAGTATGTAGCTACCAATCAAGAACAGTTCCCTAAAGATTTCTACAAAACTTTCGAGCTTGACCCATCTATCCAGTTCGATGTAGCAACCTATGAAGGTATGGGATACGGTGATTTCTCTTGGGGCTGTACTATCGTAGAAATAGAGTACGATCCCGACACTTACCAAATAGATGTGAAAAAAAGCTGGTCTGGAATAGATGTGGGCAGGAGAGTAAATCAAGAGATTTGCGAAGGGCAAATCCAAGGTGGTGTTTTGCAAGCTATCGGCTGGGGTTCTACAGAATATGTAGAAAGAGCTGGTATGCGAGGCTCGTCTATATCCGACTACATCGCTTACACTTGTGCCGATGCTCCCGATTTAAATGTCTATTTCACCGACAACGACGCCTCAAAGCCAAAAGGTCTTGGTGAGTTGCCGATGGACTTCCCAGCCTCCGCAATAAACGATGCTCTGCACAACGCCACTGGCATCTTCGTACCAGAAATTCCCGTGATACCAGAGAATATCAGGAACGCGATAAAGAAATAAGAAAATTAAAATTTAGGAATAGGCAGATTAAAGTTAATCTGCCTATTTGCTACTGAAAAAGATTATTAGCTATATTAAGAAAGCAGCATCATTTTTAATGATGCTGCTTTTATTTTTTTAAAAAACTTTATTTATAAACCTCTTTCCTGTGGGCAATTCTAACGATGGTTATTATTAACATATCGTTTTCTTGAGCATAAATAACTCGGTAATTACCAACTCTCAGGCGGTACTTTTCGCGGCCTTTACCGATAAGTTTTTTCGTGCTTCCCGCTAACAAAGTCGGATCACAAGCCAGCAGTTTCAATTTATCCACTACTCTTTTTTGCCAAATTAAATCCACTTTTTCTAGCTCTTTCTTTGCTTTTTTTAAGAAGATTATCTTATATTTCATAGATTTAACTCTCGCTCAATCTCCTCTAGGGTATAAGTTTCTTCTTTACTTTTAAGCCTGATTTCCGCTAATTCAGAATCCTTAATATCAAAATAAAGGTTCAAAGCTTCTGAAACGATGTGACTTTTCTTTTCGCCCAGCTCTTTTGCAAAAAGAGACAGTTCATTCGTTACCTCTGAGGGTAAAGTTATAGTTAATTTTTTTGCACTCATTTAACCTCCTAAAAAGCCTTACTTTTAATCATACTTTTTGAGGTATTTTTTTTGTCAAGGAATTAAACTTATAAGTTTTAAGTTTCTTATGATAATTTGGGCTATATAGCTACAGCAAATCCCCCACCAAGTCGTACTCGAAGCTGTCCACAATCTTCACCTTTTGCAACGAACCAACTTCTGCTTCATCGTCCAGATAAACCACTCCATCAATCTCGGGAGCATCAAATCTACTGCGAGCAATATTCTTCTCGTCCAAAATAACCTCTAACTCTTGCCCTACAAATCTTTGCAAGTTGCTTTTGGAAATATCTATCTGATTACTCATCAAGGTGTCGGCTCTTTCTTCTGCTATTTCTTGAGAAATTTCACCTTGCAAATCGTAGGCAGCTGTGCCTTCCTCTTTGGAGTAAGCAAACACACCCATCTTATCAAATCTGTTTTTTTCTATAAAGTTTGTAAGTATAACAAAATCTTGCTCAGTTTCACCAGGAAAACCAGTGATAAAAGTAGTTCTTATCGCTTTTTCTTGCTCGAAAGAGCGGATGTAATCGAACAAATTTTGTAACTCTTCTTGTCCTCTTTTGCGATTCATAGCATGCAATATCTTATCACTGGCGTGTTGAAAAGGCACTTCGAAGTAATTGCAAATCTTATCCTGAGCAAAGATGAAATCCACAAGTTCTTTTTCCAAATGATCGGGATGAAGATACAAAAGCCTAATCCACTCTATTCCTTTTATCTTACACAACTCTTGCAAAAGGTCTAGCAATCGCACCTTGCCGTAAATATCTTTGCCATAAAGACAAATATCTTGAGCGGTAACTATCAGCTCCTTGACACCTTTTTGTGCCAAACTTTCAGTTTCTGCCACTAAATCCTCTATAGTCCTGCTTGTAAATCTGCCTCTTATGTATGGAATAGCACAGTAACTGCAATAGTTGTCGCATCCATCACTAATCCGCAAGTATGCATAATGTTTGGGCGTCAGCAATGATCTGTCTTCTGTCGGAGGCGTAGAAAAAATTTTAGAAAACTCTCCAAAATCTTTTAAATCCACCAAATAATCTATTTCTGGAATCTCTTTTTCCAGTTCGCTTCTGTATCTTTTTACGAAGCAACCCGTTACGATAAGTTTAGCAGATTTTTTTTTGGCTTTGGCGGACTGCAAGATGGTGTCGATAGCTTCCTCTTTGGCAGAATTTATGAAAGCACAAGTATTGATAAGCACAAAATCGGCTTGCTCTATAGATTCAGAAGGTTTTTGTCCGCTACTATCCAAGATAGCTTTAAATCTTTCGCTATCCACCAAGTTCTTGGGACAGCCCAAGCTAATCAAAAAGTAACTCAAATCTTGCCTAACTTTTTCAACAAATCTTTCAGCTTTTTGTAATCTTCTTTGGCATTCATCATCGCCCCCGGCATAAATCTTGCTTGCTCAAACTTCGTGTTCAAATCTTTCACCTGCGATAGCAAAAGCGGATCAACCCCTTTTTGCGAGAGGACATCATAAACTTCCAGGTTAGTCGCCGACTTTTCTAGAGAAAGTTTATCACAAAGATAGTGCATCAGACCTTGATGAGCTGCTGGATAAAAATCAGGACTGCCTAAACTTACCAAACTTGCCGCTTCTTTTATATACTTTTTAAAAACTTGTTCCGAATTTTTTCTTTTGAGATAGTTTTGATCAAAATTTTTGGCTCTTTTAATTTTCAAAATTTTCGCCAAGATTAAAAAAAACAAAACTACAGCCAAACACAATAACCAATAACGAAAATCTTCTACCCAAAGATTATCTGCCGTAAGTTTAGGATCGGTGATAATAAAATCTATATCTTCGCCACTTTTTTTTACTACTTGAGCACTCTCTCCCGTTGGATATTGGACAAAGCCCTCTTTATTCTCTTTAACTTTTATGACAATTTTCTGAGTTGCCAATTTCTTATACTTTTTTGTCTCAGGATTAAATATCCAAAAAACTGTCGCTGGGATAGTGAAACTACCCGCTTTTTTGGCTATCACCATATATTTGGCTTGGCTCAACCCTTCTTTACTAGTAATCTCTGGAGTAGCAAATCGGTATTTATCGTTTTTGGCAAACTTAGGGAAGTCGTCCACAAAATTGCCGTTACCCTTGACTTGGATAGTATAAGTGATCGCATCTCCGACATCTACCACCTTGGAGCTAGCAGACGAACTTATAGTGAAATTGCCTATCGAGCCAGTAAAATCTTTCGGAGCAGATGGCAAATTTTTCACCTCTATCTCCTGTGCTTTACTCACGAGTCTGTAATCTTTGCTTCTACCAAAACTAAAAAAATCGTCGCCACCTGCTCTTACAGAGGCTGTCATCACCATGGGCGTTATCTTCAGCTTGCCAGCTTTCTTTGGGGACAGTTGATAAGAAGCAATATGCATCTTGCCATATATTACACCATCTACGATGTTTTGCGTAAAATTAACTTGCTGAGCGGAAAAAGTTTGCTTGCTCCAAAATCCATCAAAAACTGGCTCGGTGACCTTCCGCAATCCAGAGACATTGTAGCGAGTGTAAACGAAGTAGCTAACCAACACCTTTTCGCCCACATAGACAGATTTTTTATTAAGGTTTGTCCTAATATAGAGAGGAGAATTAGTAGACTCGGTCGCTTTGGCAGGATTTTTGCTAACTTTTACAGTTATTGGTTTAGTCGTGTAAATATTCGAGCCAGCCACCATTTTTTGCGTCGGAATAATTAGAGAGCCGACCTTGGTGGGCATCAAAGTGTATTTATAACTAATCGTCTTGCTTTGCGAGCTTTTCCCGTTGACCAAACGATAACTCGTGGAAGTGTAATGAGATTTGCCGATAATTTTGAACCCTTGTAAGCTAGACAAAGTTGGCTCAGGCATATCTTCACTAGTCTGCACCACCTGCAAAGTCAAAAGCAATTGCTCGTGCACCGACAAGCTGGTGCGATCTACGCTAGCACTAAAACTATTGCCAAGTAGCAAATGGAATCCACAACTAATTGCAACCAACAAAAGCCATCTCTTACCAGTACTTCCCACTAGCTGGCACCTCCCCTTCTTGCTTTGACTTTTTCAAACGAAGCATCTTTTCTTTTTCCAAAATTTTATCTATCTTTTTGTCAGCCATTTTTTTCTTTATCGCTTCTCTTTTTTGAGCTTTATTCTCTTTTTTATCGTCTTGTTTATCTTTCTTGCCTACATCTTGTTTTTTGTCATCTTTGTCTTGTTTTTTTTGATTCTTTTCTTCTTGAGACTGTTTTTGCTTCTGTTCATCTTCTTGGGAACTTTTTTTATCTTTGTTTTTTTGCTGATTTTGCTCTTTGTTCTCTTTTTTCTCGCCGTCTTGCTTGTCTTGGTTGTCTTGACTACCCTCTTTTCCTTGCTGTTTCCTTTGCTCTTGTTGTGCTTTTTGGGCAATTTCCAGATTCAATCTAGCCTGATAGTTGTTAGGATCTTCTTTAATCGCCTCTATGTAAGCTTTTTTCGCCTTTTCCAGATCTCCTTGCTTGAAATAAGAGTTCCCTATATTTTGCTGAGCAAAACTTCTCGAGACAAAATCTTTGTCCAGCAACGAGATATTGTACTGAGCAATCGCCTTGTCGTAATCTTTTTCTTTGTAATAGCTATCGCCAAGATTAAAATTTGCCCTACCATCTTTTTTGTCAGTGCCCACAATCAGTTGGGAAAATTTTTCTTTGGCTTGAGAAAAGTTGCCTTTTTCGTAAGCCCTTTTTCCCAAATAGTTGTGATAAACATCCTGAAAATTCAAACCAAAACAAAAGCTGAATTGCATTAAAGCTAAAAAAATAAAATTTTTTTTCATATCTATTCCAAAAATCTATCGTTATTGACTACAGATTTACGAAAAACAAATATCTCTAAAACCAAAAAAAGAAGAGCTAAAAAAGCAAAATAAAAATATTTGTGCTGATAAGTGATGTGTAATTTGTTGTCAAACTTGCTTTTCTCTAATTTGTTGATGTCGCTCAAAATAGTGAAAATCTCCGCTTGATTGGGAGTGATAGCGTAAGCTTTGCCTCCTGTAACTTGCGAAATAGAGGACAAAGTCGCCATATCCAGCTTGGACTGCACAATGTTGCCATCTGCATCTTTTACATACTTGCCACCTGCTGCCTGATCTATCACCGCACTCCCCAGAGGCGTACCAACTCCCACGCAATAGACACGCACGCCTTTCTCTTTCAGCTCACTAGCCAATGTTAAAGCGTCGCCAGTTAGGTTTTCGCCATCGGAGATTAACAAAATGATTTTTTGCTCACCAGTGAGCACCTGAGTCGCCTTTTGCAAAGCGTCAGCTATATTCGTTCCATACTTCTTTATCAGGTTAGTACTCAAAAGCTCCACAAAAAGCCTAAATGTGGAGTAATCGTTGGTCAAAGGACACTGCACCTTGGCGATGCCAGCAAAAGGCACTAGAGAGACCCTGTCGCCAGGTAACTGCTCCACAAAGAGGTTGATAAGGTCTTTGGCTCTGGCAAGTCTGGATGGCGAAATATCCGAGGCGTCCATACTTTTACTCACATCTACGCAGATAGCCACATCTATGCCTTTTTGCTCTATTTTCTCCGTTTGCTTATCCCATTTGGGACCTGCCAAGGCTATGAGCAAAAAGAAAAAAGCCGCTAAGAAAAGAAGATTTTTTACTTTCCACACAAAGCCAAACCTATCTTTTAGGTAGTAAGAAGAAAATTTTACTTCGGCAAATCTGGTAAAATGGCGAGAGAAAAACTTTTTGCTACCCAAAAAAAGCCCAAAAAAAACTGGCACTAACAATAAAAGGTATAAAAAAAATGGATACTCAAACTTCATAAATTCTCTTTCCTCTCACTTCACGGTAAGTAAATTTTCAAAGGTATACGCAAGATAAACTCCAAGACCATCAATAAAAATGCTAACCCTAAAAAAATCCAAAATTTTTCTTTGTATTCATAATAGTTTTTGATTTTGTACTCAGTTTTCTCCAATTTATCTATCCGAGAAAAAATCTGTTCCAGTTCCTGAGTACTTTGGGCGCGTCTTGCCACGGTTGTGCCTGTTGTTTTGGCAATATCATTTAAAGTTTCCATATCGATAGGGATGTCCACTTTTTGATAAGATGTCTTCCCGAAAAAATTTCTGTAAGGATAATCTACTAAACCCTCTTTACCTACGCCGATGGGATAAACTTTTATGCCATAAGTCGCAGCTAACTCAGCGGCTTCGCCTGGTCCTATGTCCCCCGCATTATTTCTGCCGTCCGTCAGCAAGATGATTACCTTAGATTTGCCGTCGCTATCTCGCAATCTCCCGACAGCGGTCGCTAATCCAAGCCCAATAGCTGTCCCCTGTGCAGATTCATCGATTTGGACATCTTTAACTATTTGGGACAAGAGAGTGTAATCTAAAGTCAGCGGGCAAGAAGTAAAAGCGAAATCAGAAAAAGTAACCAGCCCAATTTTGTCGTTGTGCCTTTTGTTCAAGAAGTTCAAAGCCACTTTTTTTGCCGCTTCCAAACGATTAGTTGGTTTCAAATCGACAGCTTGCATCGATCCAGAAACATCCAGAGCCACAACTATGTCTATACCTTTGCCCGTTACCTCCGTCTTCTTGCGAGCATCGCGAGGTCTTGCCAAAGCCAGTATAATACAAACAATCGCCAAAATCCTCAAAGCAAAAGGTAAAAATTGCCACAGCGAAGACCTCTTGTAAACGCTTTTCAAAACATCTATGCGGGTATAAGGTAGCCGTGCTTTATGCTTACTACGATAAAAAAACTCGAAAAGAAAAATGGGGATTAGTACAAGAAGAAGCCAAAGATACTGTGGATTTCTAAACATCGCGTGATTCCTCGACTCTAGGCAAATCTTCTGCTGATTGCTTCTCATTTTCAATTGCTTTCGCTTGCAAGAAAAGCTCTTTTGTCCATTCACAATAATCGTCTGCCAAAACTTTATTGCCAGCGTGCTTAGCAAATTTCACCAAGTCAGCATAAACAAAAATCTCGAAAAGTTTATTGTGCTCGGACATCTCGGGTAATTTAATCAATCCTCGTAACTCGTCTGTAGTCATCTGCGTAGCAGAAACGCCATAAGATTTTTCCAAAAAGATCCGCAAAGCGAAAGATAACCTAAAAAAATACTCCAAGAGATTACCTTTTTGCAAGCTCTCTTCGGCTCTTTGCAAAGATTCCAAGCCAGCTTGCCAAGCAGGACGGTTATCCACCACTTTCTGCTCCTTTATCTCGAACTGTTTTTTTCGAGCAAAATAAAATAAAGCCTTCACCAAAACAAACACAAACAAACAAAACAAAGCAATACTCAAGTATTCTAAAGCTCCCAGATACAAAGGCTTAGGAGGACGAACATCGGCAATATCTTTGATCGTCGTGTCCAAGAGTGAATGCACCACAAAAGGATAAGAGTCACTGCTGACTTTCTTCAGCTTGCCTTTTTGGTCTTGATAAGCGAACTCCAGAGCTGATAAGCTAATAAGTCCACCAGAAGTGAAAATAAATTGGTGCTGTAGCTTGACTCCCTTCTCTTGAGCCACAACCTTTAGATCTAGCAATGACAAGCCCTGCAATGTGTCATACAAAGGCGTAATGACCTGAGGATCAGATTCTATGCTACAAGCAGGATCGGCATCCGGCAAGAGTATCTCTGCCGAAAAAATAGTTCCCACAGTCAGAGAATCGGGAGCTTTCACCACCCAATTCTGAGTACTCCATGAGAAAGAGAACAGCAAAAAAAGACAAGTTGTTAACAATATCTTCTTGCTCATTTTCTTTTCATCCTTCGCTTAAAAAATTTCATAAGCTCTTTGATATAAGAATTTTGCGTGTACAAAGTGAGCAAATCTACTTTTATCTTTTTAAAAGTCTGCTGAGTTTGCTCATCGAGCTCCTGTATCTTACGAGCAAACTGCTGACGCTTTTTTTTATCCCAGCTATTTACAGTAAAAGTTTGCCCATTTTCTGGATCTACAAACTCCAAAATACCCGCCGAAGGTAAAACGCTTTCCGCTTTGTCTAGCACCCTTAGCCCAATAACATCGTGCTTTTGACCCAAGACTGACAAAGGTTTGATGTACCCTTCGTCCAAAAAATCGGAGACGATAAAAATTACGCTCCTTTTCTTGGTAACTTGCATTAAATACTTGATAGCTTCACCAATATTGGTACTTTTTTTTTGAGGAGAAAATTGCAAAATTTCACTAAGAATACGCAAGATAGTTTTTCGCCCTTTCTTGGCAGGAATGTACTTCTCTACTCCTTCGCAAAAAAGCATTAAGCCCACTTTGTCATTGTTGGATAAAGCCGAAAAAGCCAAAACAGCGGTCAATTCCGCTATATATTCCGATTTAAGATTAGAGACAGTCCCAAATAAAGTGGAAGCAGAGCCATCCACCAAGAAAATAATGTTCAGCTCTCTGGTCTCTTCAAACTTCTTGATGTACGGATAATCCATCCTCGCCGAGACATTCCAGTCAATCTGGCGAAAACTATCACCATCTTGATATTGCCTAACCTCGCTGAACTCAAGACCTTGACCTTTGAAGATGCTGTGATACTCTCCCGAAAAAAGATCGGAAACAATATCTTTGGTTGATATCTCAATTTTGCGAATTTTCTTCAGAATATCTTTAGTTTTCATAATTTCAAAACTATTGATTTAAATAACTATTTTTAATCACCTTTTTAAGGGACACGAATTTCGCCAAAAATTCTGGTTATAATGTCTTCCACAGTAACTTGCTCCGCTTCAGCCTCATAAGACAAAATCAGTCTGTGTCGAAGTACATCTTTGCCGATAGCTTTGACATCGTCGGGAGTGACAAACCCTCTGCCGCACAAAAAAGCGTGTGCTCTGGCAGCCAAAGCCAAGTTAATCGTGGCTCTAGGAGAAGCACCACAATCTATTAAATCTTGCAAATCTTTCAGATTTTCGTATTTGCTTGGCTCTCTAGTAGCAAAAACTAAATCGATGATGTAATCTTTTACTTTTTGCTCGATATATATTTGACCCACCAACTCTTTCATCTGGAGGAGTTCCTGCGGAGAGACTATCGGCACGACCTCTATTATCTCTTGCCCTATCATCCTATCTAGCACCAATCTCTCTTGATCTCTAGTCGGATAATCAACTTTTAGTTTGAGCATAAAACGATCCATCTGAGCCTCAGGAAGCGGATAAGTTCCTTCCTGATCGAGAGGATTTTGCGTAGCCATCACAAAGAAAGGAGCTTCTAATTTATAAGTGCTATCCCCGATAGTTACCTGTTTTTCTTGCATTGCCTCCAGCAGTGCCGCCTGCACCTTGGCAGGAGCTCTGTTTATCTCATCCGCCAAGACAAAATTAGCAAAAATTGGTCCCAACTTAGGATTGAACTCACCAGTTTTTTGGTTGTAAATCATCGTTCCTACGATATCCGCAGGCAACAAATCTGGCGTAAATTGAACTCTAGAAAAAGAAGCACTTATCGCTTTGGCAGTAGTACTGATAGACAAAGTCTTGGCAAGTCCAGGAACACCCTCTAGCAAAATATGTCCACCAGTAAGAAGCCCAATGAAAATTCTTTTGAGCATATAGTCTTGTCCAACTATAACTTTTTTGATCTCTTGCTCTAGATTATTTATCTTTACCGAACTTTCAGCTATGACTCTATTCAACTCTTCGATCGTCATAATTCCTCCCAAAATTTCAAAACCTTTTCGTTAAATTATAAATATCAAATTAAACTATGAATAAAAAAAAGTACCTATTTGTAAATTTTTAGCAAACTAACAAATAAGCACTCAAAAATGGTATCCCGTAGGAGAATTGAACTCCTGTTGCCAGGATGAAAACCTGGAGTCCTAGTCCACTAGACGAACGGGACACATCTTAAAAAATGGTGAGCGTAGATGGATTTGAACCATCGACTCTCTGCTTAAAAGGCAGATACTCTACCGCTGAGTTATACGCCCACTTTTCATTATCATTATGGAGACTAATTAAAAGTTGCCTCTTTAGTGTCAACTCATAAATTTAACTTTTTACTTTAAATCTCTTTTTGCACACACCACCAAAGACAACCAGCAAAAACAAAACAAACCAAATTGCCTTAAATCCTTGGGACACCATTTTTGTCCATTGCATACTGTATGGTGCAAACTCTAAGAAGAGACTATGCTGTCCTGCGGGAACAAACACAGAAGAGAGAACATGGTTGGTCTTGTAGATGGGAACCTCCTCGCCATCCAAATAGGCATGCCAACCAGCTGGATAATAGACACTGCTCACCACAAAAAGTCCGTCGTTCCCATTTTGCAAAGTAAAACGAATCTTGTGCGGACCAAACTTCAAAAGCTCTACCTGCTCATCGTCAGGCTTACTTATTTTTTTAGCCAAATCCTCTTCCAACAAAGCTGTACGCTCCACTGAAAAATCTTCGCTTCGCAAAAGAACAAATCTCGAACGCTTATCTTTCACAACTTTGTATTCTCGCACAAACCACCCTTTGGGCAAAGCATCTGTATTTTGGTAAACATTGTACTTAGACCCAGTAAATACGAGGTCTAAATCTTGAAAAGGTTCTTCATCTGGTAAAATAGCTGTCGTCAAAAAATACTTTGCAGATAGCATATTGGTGATGTTGCGAGCCAAACCACCATTTACTACTCCATTATCTACCACATCTTGATAGATACGCAATTTTACTCCCGAATAACCACCGATAGACTGAAACATCGCCGAATACTTTCTGGATGCCCAAAAATCGCTCATCACAGGGTAAATTCGGTAAGGGCTAAAGATTTCACCTTCGGACTTTTGTGCCAAGATAAACTTCTCCGCTGCACTGAGCTGGAATATTTTTTCAGCAACCTCATTGTTTTCTTGTAAATTCACATAACTATCAGAAGATTTTTTAAGCAAAAATCTGTCTTGAATCTGCATAAAATCTATTAACAACAAACCAATGATTAAAACAAAGAAAACAACCTTATTTTTGAGCCACCGCTTAATATACGCCATTATAAAACCAAAACTCAAAAACAAATAAACAACAAAGCGTAAAGTGTCAGACAATAAAAACTCTTTGCGAATATTTTTGATAACTTCCAACGATTGAGCGTCGTAACGATCTGAGGACGAAACAAAAGAGAATTGCCCAGAAAAGAGGTAAACTAACAAACCAATTCCAAAAAATATAGCAAAATTTATAAGCACTACAGAGTAAAGTTTCTCTTTTTTATTTTGTAAAACATCACTAAGACCATATCCAGCAAGCACTGCCAAAATGAACTCCACCAAAATCAAGATCATCGAAGGAACTCTGAATTTGTTGAATCCAGGGACAAAATTGAAAAATAAGTCGTAAACCAAAGAAAAATGCCGACCAAAAGAAAGAAACACAGCCAAGAGAGCTAAAAAAACCAAACTCTTCACCATCTTTTTCTGCCAATTTAAACCGATACCGATAAAAGCTAAAAAAATAAGCACCACACCTGCATAGTCTGTCCCTTGCGAAAAAGGCATATCACCCCAATATCCAGGAATGTCTCTACCCACCAAGTGAGGATAATCGGGATTGCTAATATCGTATCTCTCTCCACTGGCTCCACCAAAAGCTCGCGGGATGAGCAAAGTCAAAATTTCTTTGGGCGAGCAGCTCCAAGAAGTAGCATAAGATTTGTTCAGACCGACTCTACCATTCTCTGTCTTTGCCCCTCTGATAGTATATTTGGAGTACTCTTGAGTAAGATACATGGGCTGAAAAGCTATACCAACGACGATAATCAAAGAAAGAAAAATAAAAACACCGCTTCTAACTAGATGTTGGGCATTTTTTCTGTATTCAATTAGCTTGGCAATCGTAACGACTCCCATAAGCATCGCTGTATAATATATGATCTGATAATGATTTGTTTGAATTTGCCAAACTTGGAAAAAGGAGAAAAAAACCAAACTTTGCCAATTAGGTTTATCGAGTAACCTTAAGTAAAAAAGCAGACAAGCAGGAATGAGTAAAACTGCCCAAAACTTCCAGATATGACCAATAGCAAACAACACTCCCCAGTGGGGAATAAGGATGAAACCTAAAGCGGCAAAAAACGAAGCCATCCTACCGATTTTTAGATGACGAAGTAAAAAAAATAGTCCCAACACTCCCATAAGCAAATACACTCCACCATGTCCAACGATATGATTCATACCTACATACGAATACAATTGAGATGCTTTGGGATGGCTAGCAGTAAAAGCGTAGTCAGGTTCACCAGAAAACATAGTCAAATTATTAATTATCCGTTCACCAGTTGCTTGCCTCCATTGTTTACTTAAGCTATTACTACTAGAAATAGAATCGTAGCCAGCAGTCCGAAGTCCACCGAAGGTAATAGGAAAAAACAGAAACAACACCAACAAAGAAAGAGCTAAAGGATAAAGCCAAGCTTGATTTTTAGCAAAGAAATTATTTCCAGTTTTTTCTACAATTTTTGCTTTGCTACTTGCAGCACTCTTTTTCAATCCTTTTTTTTTGCCCACTGTTATCCTTCCTTTTACTCTGAGAATTAAACCTATTTATAATCCCGCTGCCCAAAAATAGAACTACCCACTCTAAGCATATTAGCACCACATTCCAAAGCCAGTTGATAATCTCCGCTCATTCCCATTGAGAGCCATTTCATCTTCGCACTAGGAATTGCCTTACACTTCTCAAATATCTCTGCCAGCATCATAAAACAGCTTTTGGTCTCTTGAATATCGGGACTCAAAGAGCCGATAGTCATAAGCCCCATAACCTCTAAGTGAGGGAGTTTAGACACATCTGCCACCAAATTAAAAGCTTCATCTTTACTTGCTCCAGATTTAGAAGATTCTTGAGAGGTGTTGATCTGCACGAGCACTTTTTGCTTTTCCCCAGTAGATGCTAGAGATTTATTAAGCTTTTCCGCAGTGGAGAGCTTATCCAAAGAATGGATAAGTGCGGGTTTGAGTAACAAAAGTTTGTTGATCTTATTACTCTGCAGATGCCCAATAAAATGAAATTCTTTGTGTTCTTGAAGCAAAAGTGGGAGCTTCTCCGTCGCCTCCTGCACCTTGTTTTCCCCAATATACTTCGCTCCCGCTAATATGGCTTCGTCCACTTTTGGTGCTGTGTGTGTCTTAGTAACCACAATCAGTTTGACATCGCGACTCTCATCACCTATCTTTTGCAAAGTTTTTTTGATAGCTTTTCTCACTTCTTGCAAATTATCCGCTATCATAAATTCTCCAAATCGTCTAAGTCATCCAAAAAGTCATCATCATCATCGAAATCTTCGTCGTCGTCCAACCCTTCATCCGTTATCCAGTCGGGACAAAAAAATACTGGGTCACGATAATCATAACCTGAGATATTTCCCACACCCAATTTCTCCAAAATCTCTTCTTCCCATACGGTGTAATAAACAAAATCGTCGTCCGTTTTATAACTCAATATCGGCTTGTTATACCGCTCAAAATCTATCTTTCTTTCTAAAAGTTCCAGAAACTGCTTTATCTTTTTTTTGTCATATTCAAACTGAAAATCACTCATAATATACTCCTTCCCTGAGCATCAACGCCAACCCAAAGGGGCATTTTGTCAACCAATAGTTTCCGGATTGCTTCCGTGCCTAGCTCTGGATAAAGCACTATTTCCTGAAAGATAATAGATTTAGCATAAAGCACACCACATCCGCCTAAAGCCAAAGCGTACACCGCTTTGTTCTTTTGCAAAGATTTTTGTACCTCACTATTTCGAGGACCTTTGCCAATCAAAAGTTTCACTCCTTTTTCCAATAAAGCTGGTGTAAACTTGTCCATTCTGGCAGAAGTGGTAGGACCACAAGAGATTATCTTTTCCTGATTCAGTATCGGACCAGCGTAAAATATAGCCTGATCTTTCAGAGAAAAAGGCAAATCTTTCCCCTCTTGCAATAATTCCCAAAGTCTTAGGTGAGCAGCGTCGCGTGCCAGTAAAATCTCGCCACTGTAATAAAACATCTCTCCCGCTTGTAAACTCTGTAACTCTTGTCTGTTCATAGCGTTAACTCGCTGTGTCTATTGACATAGCAACCCAAATTTATGGCAACAGGAAGGCTGGCAATATGGCAAGGAGCTGTCAAAATCTTCACCGCCAAGGCTGTAGGCTCATCTTCCAAACCTTGCGGACCTATCTTTAGCGATTGAATTTTCTGCAAAATAGATTTTTCCATCTGGGCGTAATCTTCATTTTGATTGGGCTCGTCTAAAGACAAAGCTAAAGATTTTTTCGCCAAAAGTGCTGCTTGCTCAAAATTACCGCCAATACCTATGCCCACTATATACGGTGGACAAGCGGCTGCACCCGTCTTGCGTATCCACTCCACGACAAAATTTTCTATCTCTATACTTGATGCTGTGGGGTCGAACATCCGCAATGTGCTTTTATTCTCCGCACCTCCTCCCTTTGCCAGCAAGGTAAATTGCAGAAACTCACCCGGCACAAGCTCCGTGTGAAGCACAGCTGGAGTGTTGTCACCAGTGTTTACTCTATCAAACAGAGGATCTTCGACTATCGATTTGCGTAGATTCACATAACCAGCACGCACTCCAGAATTGACCGCTTCTACAAAATTACCGCCTACGATATGCACCTCTTGACCTATTTCAGCAAAAACCACCACCGTCCCTGTATCTTGGCAAATTGGCAGTTTTTCCGATTTTGCCAATTCGATGTTTTTTAGCATCATCGACACAACGCCTTGAGGTTGCTCGTATTTTTTCAGAGCATCGGCAATATTAGGGTCTAAATCTGTTGCCATCTCACGACAAACCTTAGCTATCTCGCTAATTATTCGTTTACAATCTATCTCTCTCATGACTAAACTCCTAACCTAACTCTCCACCGCCTACCAGCAGATCATCGTTATAAAACACAGCTGACTGACCAGGAGCGATACTATTGACTGGAATTTGCGTTTCGACTAAATAACCTTTCGATAGAGCGGTTACACTCGTAACGGGCACAGGAGCAGTATGATAACAAGTCTGCACAGACAACCCTTTCAGCTTCTCGAAATTTTCCACGAAAAAATTCACATTCTTGATATAAAAAACAGAACTCTCCAACTGCTTTCTATCTTCGACCACTGTAATCGAATTACTCTTGGCATCTTTGGACTTCACATACAGCGGCGTAGCATAAGGAATCTCCAAGCCTCGCCTTTGCCCGATGGTGTAATAGGCTATGCCTCTATGCTCACCAATCTTCTTGCCATGCAGTCTCACCGCTCCAGGGTAGTTCCCAATCAAGCGGCAAAGAAGCTCTTTATAATCGTTTTCAATAAAACAAACGCCTTGACTCTCCTTACTCGACTCCACTAGACCCAACTCCAATGCAATAGCTTTGATTTTTGCTTTTTCCATCTGAGCCAAGGGAAAAAACATCTTCTCTAATTGATTAGGAAGCAAACGCCAAAAAAAGTAGGTCTGATCTTTGCTGTCGTCTTTCGCCTTGTAGATATAATGCTTGCCATCTTTGATCACCACTTGGGCGTAATGACCGCTGGCTACCTTGCTAAATCCTTTCTCCAACAACTTTTGCACAAACACGCCCCACTTAATCTGGAAATTGCAATCAACACAAGGGTTCGGCGTAAAACCTAGCTGGTATTTTTTCAGGAATACAGACAAAACTTTTTCTTTGAATTCTGGTCGTAAGTCGATGATATGGAAAGGCAAACCCAACTTTTCAGCGACAGCTTTAGCTTTTTTTATCGTCCCTGTGCAACCGCTATCGCCTGTAAATCCTAACTCCTGATCGTCAAAAAGTCGCATCGTGAAGCAGTGCACATCGTATCCTTGCTCTCGCAAAAAATAAGCACAAACCGAAGAGTCTATCCCTCCAGACAAAGCCAAAGCAATCTTTTTCATCCCTCTAAAATTTCCCGTGCCTTTTGCAAATCTTCAGGAGTGTCGATGCCCAAAATGTTGTTCTCTATCAAAGCCATCTTTATCTTTTTCCCGTTTTGCAAAAACCTCAGTTGCTCCAAATTCTCCGCAATCTCCAAAGGCGACTTCTCTTCCTGCACAAACTCGCCCAGAGCTCTCCGAGTGTAGGCGTACAAACCCACATGTCCAAAGTAATCGACATTGCTCTCATCACGATTGTAGGGGATGATGCTTCTAGAGAAGTAAAGTGCAAAATTTTCTCGATTGCACACAACTTTCACGCAGTTCGGGTCTTTTAGTGCTTGTCTGTCTTGGAATAGGTACATCGCCGAGGCAACATCGACATGACTATCGGTGAATAACGATAAGACAGATTGCACTGCCTTCCGTGGTAAAAATGGCTCGTCACCCTGAATATTGCACACTACATCGCAGGGGGCGTCCTTCACCACTTCCCACACGCGGTCGCTGCCAGAACGGTGTGCTGCGGATGTCATCACCACATCACCGCCAAAAGATGACACTGCGGCAAAAACCCGCTGGTCATCGGTAGCTACCACCACTCGCTCGAAAAGTCCGAAGCTCAGCGTATTTTCGTAAACTCGTTGGATGAGCGGCTTGCCTGCCAAATCTTGCAAAGGCTTGCCGGAAAGTCGCGTAGATGCATAGCGAGCAGGGATTACTGCCCAAATATTTTTTCTTTTCATTTTTCCTATATTACCCTCTTTCCTTTTAGCGTCCACCCAATTGCCGAGGTGATCTGAACATCAACATACTGACCTATCAGGCTTTTACTGCCGGGAAAGATCACCATCTTGAAATCTTCGGATTTGCCTGCCACCTCTTGATCATCCTTTTTGCTCACTCGCTCCACCAGCACCCGTTTTACTTTGCCCATTTGCTCTTTATACTTCTGTGTGGTAATCGTGCTTTGCACCTCGATTATCTCTTGCAATCTTTTCAATCTTTCCTCTTCTGGGATTTGCTGATCAAAATCTGCCGCACTCGTGCCTTTTCGCGGTGAGTATTTGTAAAGGAAAGCGTAGTCGAAACGGATTTTCTTGAGCAAATTGACCGTATCCAAATATTGAGCGTGAGTCTCCCCCGGGAAGCCGACGATAATATCTGTCGTGATAGCTATTTCGGGGATAGCCGCTCGCAGGTCGGTGACCATTTGCAAATACTGGTCAGCTGTATATTTTCGGTTCATCCTCTGTAATATTTCGTCGTTCCCCGATTGCATTGCCACATGCAGATGCGGACAAACCTTGGGAAGCTCCTTCATTACAGCGATAAGCTCTGCCGACATATCTTTGGGATGAGAGGTCACAAATCTAATTCTTCGTAAGCCTTCCATCGTGTGCAATTTTTGTAAAAGTCCCGCAAAATTTAGACCCTCGTAGAGATAAGAATTTACATTTTGTCCCAAGAGGGTAATTTCGGAAAACCCTTGCTCCACAGCACTGCTAACATCTTCCCATATCTGAGAAACAGGTCGTGATCGCTCTCGCCCTCGCAGATGTGGCACTATACAATAAGTGCAAAAATTATCACAACCCCGCATAATCGTGACAAAAGCTGTCGTGTCTTGTTCACGAAAAGGGTAACAAGAGTCATAAACTTGCTGAAAATCAAAATCTGCTCTAAGCTCTCTTTTGCCCTGCTCCAGCGACTGCAGCACTTCAGGCAACGCATTGTATTGATCGACCCCCACCACAAAATCCACTCCCCTGCTGAAGAGCTCTGCCTGTATCCTCTGTGCCATACAGCCTATGACTCCCAGATAAAACTTCTTTTTCTTCTTCTTATAAGCCAGCACACTGGCTATGCGACCTAGCACCCTCTGCTCAGCGTGCTCACGCACACTACAGGTGTTGAATATCACCAAATCGGCTTGCTCTATATCGTCCACCTTGCAATGCCCAGCTTTTTGCAAGATCCCCATCACTAACTGACTATCAGCGATATTCATCTGACATCCATAACTTTCTATTTTAAACTTCATCTTTTCCTTTACATCTCTTAATTTTTTGCCAATGAGCCAAAGCGAAGAAATTCGGTCAAGCGTGTTTGGACATTTTATTTGAAGACAAAAAAAAGCGACCCTTTTTCAAGAGTCGCCTTAAATTTTAGCAAAAATACTAGTCTTTCAAAAGACCAACATCTTTGTTGAATTGTTTGATTTTATTATCCCAAAATTCCATGCAGTCAAATCTCTCGTCCCAGTAGTTCTCATCGTACCATTGAGCGTTGATCTCTTCCACACTTTTACCTTGTTGCTCGATCCAAGTGAAATACTTCAAGTTGTGCATTCTTCTTTGGTCTAAATAGCTAAGTTCCATTGTATGCTCGATATTCAAGCCCATCAAAGAAGCCTCGAAAGCAACAGCAGCAGCAACATTATCAAACTTGCCTTTCTTCTCTGCTTGCTCTATCATCCGAGATTGGTACATCTCCATAGAGTCAGTAGCCACGGTGAAAAGACAATCGTTCTCATTCATTTCGTAGTATTTAGCCATCTTGATCACGCCCATCATATTAGCAATACTAGAAATACCCAAAAGGCTCAATTGATCGATAAGTTCTTTGCTTACGCCTTTGGCTGCAAGAAGTTTTTTCCCTTCTGGCTCATTGAATAAACGCATGATTTCCATGTTAGCTTCATCATCGATACCAATAACCATATCGGTGCTTTTCAAGTTGTGAATCCATGGAACATGTTTGTCACCGATACCTTCGATTTTGTGTCCACCGAAACCATTTTCAAGCAAAGTAGGACATTGCAGAGCCTCACCAGCAGCCAATTTAACGGTTGGAGAGTGGTATTTTTTCAAGTAATCTGCACAAGCAAGGGTTCCAGCAGAACCTTGTGTAAGGAACACGCCAGAAAGTCTTTGACCTTTTTTAGCATTAGCATCAAAAACCTCTTTCATAGCTCTACCTGTCACATTATAATGCCACATACTATTTCCGAAGTTCTCAAATTGGTTGAAGTTCAAGACAGTATCGCCTCTTTCAGCCACGATCTCTTTAGCCTTGTCATAAATCTCTTTCACATTTGACTCACAGCCAGGAGTAGCAAAAACTTCCGCACCAATCTCACGAAGCCAGTCAAATCTTTCTTGGCTCATCTCTTCTGGAAGGATGGCAATAGAGCTATATCCCAAAAGATAAGAGTCATAAGCACCACCACGGCAGTAGTTTCCTGTAGATGGCCAGATAGCTTTTTGGGTAGTAGGATCGAACTCACCCATAGTCATCGCTTGGATAAGCGGACCATAAGTAGCACCCACTTTGTGAGCACCAGTTGGGAAATATTTTCCTACCAAAACAAACATTCTGGAATCTATGCCAGAAATAACTTTGGGGATTTCAATGAAATTTACTCCCCCAAAACCTTTTCCTTCATTTTGAGGATCAGCTACTATCTCATTTTTCCATGTAATACGGAAAAGGTTAGCAGGATCAAGACCCCAAATAGACAATTTCTTCAATTTGTCTTTGATGCTTTGTGGAACTGTTTCAGGATTGATTTGTTGAGCCAAAGTCGGTAAAATTACATTTTTTCTGCGACACTGATCAACAGCGGTTTGGTAAACCTCTTGTTTGGTTTTAGCCATTTTAATCTCCTTAAATTATGTATTTTATAAATTTACAAAACAAAAAATAAATTTTGTTTACACTTTAATTTTTACCTTAAATTGAGAAACGACAATTCCTGTCAACATAAAAACGCAACCGATTTGTTCCCTTAGGGTTATAGTTTCTCCTAAAACAAAATAACCGCCCACAGCGGCAAAAACTACCTCAAAACTCAAAATAATCGCAGCTGCTGTCGGTTCTACTTTTTTTTGTCCCACTATCTGTAATGTGTAGGCAACTCCCACAGACAGTACTCCCCCGTAGATAAGCGGCCAAAAGCATTCTCTAAAACCTGCAAATGTTACAGATTCCCAAAACAGAGCGAAAATAAAACTGAGCAAGCTACAAGAAGCAAATTGAACAAGACTGAGCTCCAGCGAATCTACAGATTTCAAAAATAAATCAATGCTCACCACATGAAAAGTAAAAAAGATGGCACTTAAGAAAATTAGAAAATCTCCACCATTCACCTTCCCTCCAATATCGGCTACAGCCAAAAGATACAATCCCCCAAAAGCCAAGATACAACCTATCCACATTGCTTTACTCGCTTTTTTCCCCAAAAAAATCCCCAAAAAAGGCACTAATATTACATATAACCCCGTGATAAATCCCGCTTTTCCGCTCGTAGTGTACTGGATACCCATCTGTTGCAAACTTGCTCCAGCAAACAATAACAACCCACAAACCAGACCACTGATAAGATTTTTTTTACCGAAAAGATTAACTTTCTTACCAAAGAAATAATAGAATATCCCCAAAACTAAAAATCCTAAAGCAAAACGCAATCCATTATAATAAAAAGGCTGCAAAAAATCTGCCCCTATCTTTTGAGCGACAAAAGCGGTACCCCAAATGAAAGCAGTAAGAAACAAGAGACCTTGCGAAAACAAACGATTCATCTTACTATTTATTCCCTTGCTGGGAAGTTGTGGACAAGACTTCTTCATAAGTCTTGAAGTGCGTTTTGCAGACGAAAGGAAGTTTCTCTGCGGAAAATTTTGCAATAAACTTGCGGGCATCTTTCTTTACCAAGCTGGAAGCCCCTTTGTGCAAAGGGAATCCACACTTTTCCGACAAGAAATCCATTTGCTTGAGAAACTCCGCTCTAGCCAAAATGGAAGCCGCTGCTACAGCTACATCGTCTTCAGCTTTCTCTCTAAAAATGCAAGGAATCTGGCTGAACTCCCTTGGAGCATAGGTAGTCAAAGTGCTTTGGCTGGCGAACTTATCGATGACAACGCCCTGAAAGTCTATCTGATTTTTTAGCTCTAAAGTAGCTTTGGTGTGCAGCCAAACCATCAACTGGTTCAACTTTTGCCCTTTGGCACGAAATTGGCTGTAAACTTTGTTGTAATTTTTGGGAGACAACGCCAGAACTTTGCAATGCGAGGGAAACTCTCGATAAAGAAAAGCGGCAATTTTTGCAATATTCTTGTCATCCACTTTCTTACAATCGTCCACGCCTTGTTCCTGCAATCTCTGTAAAATAGCCTTCTCAGCCACAAACCCTGCCACCACTAACGGTCCAAAAAAATCACCTTTCCCCGACTCGTCTGTGCCTGCCCACTTTTCCCAATTGTGTCTTTGCTCTGTCACCTCTTGCTTTAGCCCACAAATCTTTTGCAGTGCCGCTGCTAGAGAGGTACTTTTCTTGCCACCCAAAACCAAAGAAAGACCTTTTTTGGCAGAGTGATAAACATTGAGGTTGTTTTTTTCTTTTCCCAACTGAAATTGTAAAGCTACCCCGTAAGGGATAGCTTTTTTTTGTATAAATTTAACGCTTGGCAGCTTTCTTACTTTCACCAGCAGCTGCTCTACAGCTTGCTCCAAAGGGCTCATTTGTCTTGCGGATGACTCTCAAGATATTTTTTAGCGTTTTTGAAAACTTGGGCAGTATTTTCTGCACCTTGCAATATTTCCAAAGCTACCTTCACATCAGGATCGATACTCAGCAGTTTTTTTTGTGCCACATTAGAAGAAAATTTCCTGCGGAGAATATTCGACTCTAGGTTCACTTTTATTTTATTGTAAATAGAATCGACAGCACTTTTTTCCATTTCGATTTTTTGCGTGTTCTTTACATACTTCACAAAATCTACCACCGTCCGAGAGTCTGCTGCAAAATCTTCTTCGATTTCAGCAGAATTTTCTTTGAAGTAGTTCACGGAAAAATCAAAATAGGAGTTATTCAAGATAAAATCTTTTTCCAACTTGCTCAATTCCAACCCTTCCACTTCGACATCTGGAGCGATACCTCCGCCTCCGTAAACTTTGCGTCCGCCTACAGTTTTAAATGCTTTGTCTTTATTGCTCTCTTTGTACTCTTCCATCTTCTTTTCCAAAAACTCCTTGCTGGTAGTGTCACTATAATTTTTAATAATGGAGTCGTTGAAAGAGTTGTGTACGCAACGCCCAGAGGGAACATAATATTTTGCGATCGTCATCTTGATGCCTTCGGCGTTTGGCAAGGTGTAAGTCTGTTGTACAGAGCCTTTTCCATAAGATTGCGTACCGATGATCAGAGCTTTGTCATAATCTTGCAAAACACCTGCAAAAATCTCCGAAGCACTGGCAGAGCCACCATTTATCAAGACAATCACAGGCACATCACCTATCGAAGCAGGATAGTTGGAATAGTAATTTTTGGTAAAACTGCTGTTTTTACCTTTGGTGGTAAGCAAAAGCTTGCTCTTCTCCACAAACTCATCCAAGATAACAAGTGCCTCTTGCAGAAGTCCGCCCGGATTGTTCCGCAAATCTATCACATATTTGGTAGCACCTTCTTCGCCCAATTCGCTCAAAGCTTTAATGAAATCGTCTACCGTGTTTCCCGTAAATTGGCGAAGTTTGACATAGCCAACTTCGTCTGCAATCATCAGCTTATAAGGCACGCTAGAAACATTGATCTCTGCTCTTTTTAAAGCAAATTTTTTGGTCTGGTCGAACCTTTTGACGGTAACATTTACACTCGTTCCGGGCTTGCCTTTTAGCAACTTTATCAACTTGTTAATATCTAGCCCTACGACATCCTTACCATCAACAGCTATTATCTTGTCCCCAGACATCATCCCCGCTTTGATCGCAGGAGAATCCTCTATCGGCTCTACCACCGTGACATATTTGCCCATCGTGGAGATCACTATTCCCAATCCACCAAAATGCCCACTTGTCTGCTCAAAAAAACTTTTAAACTCTTTTTCTGTATAAAAAGAAGTATGCGGATCCAAATCTTCTATCATTCCTTTGATAGCATTGTTTACTAGTTCTTTGGTCGAAATGTCGCCGTCGTAATTTTGCCTGATGAGTTTCAAAACCTGCATCAAAGACTGTACATCTCTGAAATTGTCGCCTTCGGATGCCGAAACAGAAAGTGGAACTAGCAGTATCCAAACCAATATAAAAAACTTTCTCAATTTTCCTCCTCGTTAAAAAATAAGGAAATTATTTATCTTTTAGAGCGGTTAATATCTTTTGATGTATCGCCTCTACAGGCAAATGTCCATCAATCACAACCACTCTTTCGGGATTGAGCTGTGCCAACTCATCAAACCCTTTTATAAGTTTGCGATGGCTATCCAATCCAGCTTGCTCAAATTTATCTTTTTTCTTCGTACTCAATCTTTTTTGGGACTCTTGCAAACTCACTCGCAAATAAAAAGTGATGTCTGGAGTCAATCCACTCGTACTAAATTTATTTATCCAATCAATATCTTCTATCGCCAAATCTCCAGCCAACCCTTGATACACAAGCGACGAATCGCTGAAGCGGTCACACACCACTTGGTAGCCGTTTTGCAATTTAGGCAAAATATATTTCGCACAATGCTCGCTCCTGACAGCACTAAATAGCAAAAAAGCACTTTTATCTAACAAATCTATCTGCCTATTATGGAGTAAAATATCCCTGATGCTATCAGCAAAATAGAAGCCACCTGGCTCTCTGGTCAAAAAACTTTTTTTGTGAGAATTTTGGAAATGCTGATACAAAAGAGAAGCTTGCGTGCTTTTACCACAAGCTTCTACACCTTCAAAAGTAATAAACATAAAAGACGAGTTAAACCGTCAAAAGATCTTTTTCTTTGTTTTTGACAGCTGCTTCCACTTTCTCCACCCACTCGTCCGTCAAATTTTGGATATCTTTGAGCAAACTTTTTTGGTCGTCTTCAGAGATATCTCCAGCCTTCTCTAATTTCTTGCCCTGCTCGTTCGCATCTCTTCTGATGTTCCGCATGGCGATCTTACAACTTTCGCCTCTTTTCTTCACATCTTTGACAATCTCCATCCTCTTCTCTTGAGTAAGTGGAGGAAAAGGCAACCTAATAACCACTCCGTCATTTTCTGGAGTAACGCCAAGATTAGAAGAAAGAACAGCTTTTTCGATCTCTTTGAGAGTAGATTTGTCCCAAGGTTGCAACACTATTAGCCTTGCCTCTGGCACAGAAATCTTACACATCTGCTTTAGGGGCGTCTGCTGTCCGTAGTAATCCACCACCACTTTGTCCAGCACTCCAGCGTTAGCTTTGCCTGCCACTATCCTACTGTAATCGCCTAGCAAACTATCAAAGGTCTCTTTCATTTTTTTGCTAGCGTTAGCTAAAGTTTCTTTCATCTTATCCGACTCCTTTAGTCTGTTACCACCGTGCCTATACTTTGCTCCAAGACAGCCTTCCTTAGATTACCTTTTTGGGTAATATCAAAAACGACTATCTTCTTCTGATTCTCTTGTGCCAGAGCGAAAGCAGTAGCGTCCATAATCCGTAGATTTTCTTGTAATGCTTGCCCATAGCTCAAACATTTGTAGAGCTTGGCATCGGCAAACTCTCTCGGGTCTTTGTTGTAAACTCCTGCCACATTGGTACCTTTGAGCAACACTTGACATTCAGTCTCTATGGCACGCAAAACGCCAGCTGTGTCTGTGGTAAAGTAAGGATTGCCCACGCCTCCAGCAAAAAAGCAAATATTGCCTTTCCCCAGAGCCAGCTTTGCCAAAGATGGATTATAAGACTCACAAACATAAGGCATCTGAATTATGGAGAAAACCCTTGATTTGTAGCCTTTATTCCTAATCACACCGCTGAGCATCAAAGCATTTTGGATGGTGGCTAGCATTCCGATGTTGTCACCTGTCGGCTGATCTATCCCCACGCTCTTCGAGCCGATACCACGGAAGAGATTGCCTCCCCCAATAACAATAGCGAGTTCTACTCCCGCTTGGTGAATTTCGATTATTTCGTCCGTGATTTGATTTAATATACTTTCATCAAATCCCTTGCTGGAAGCTCCAGCTAAAAACTCTCCACTAAGCTTGAGTAAAACTCGCATAACAAATCCTTTTAAATTTACTTCCTAACTACTCGCCAAGAGCAAATCTAGCAAATCTACTAATCTTGATGTTTTCTCCTAGTTTGGCTATCACCTCTGTGATAAGATCGACCACTTTTTTGTCGTTGTCTTTCACAAAATCTTGCTCCAACAAACTGTTTTGCTGGATGTATTTCAAGACTTGACCTTCGACGATTTTCTCGACAATTTTCTCAGGCTTACCATCGTTGAGAGCTTTTTGAGTGAAAATCTCTCTCTCTTTGGCGATCAAATCTTGGTCTAAATCTTCTTTACTCACAGCCAGCGGATCTGATGCAGCGATATGCATACAAATATCTTTGCACAAGTTTGTAAAATCTTCTGTCTTAGCCACGAAATCTGTCTCGCAACTCATCTCCAAAAGCACTCCCAACTTGTTGTTGGAATGGATATAAGAGTACACAACACCTTCGTTGGTATCTCTCTCCGACTTGCTCTCAGCTTTGGCTATGCCTTTCTCACGCAAATATTTGATAGCTTTGTCCGCATCTCCCTCGCTTTTAAGCAAAGCTTTTTTGCAGTCCATCATACCCACGCCAGTTCTTTTCCTTAGGTCCATTACCTCTTTAGCACTAATTGACATCTTCTAAACTCCTAAATTAAACTAATTAAGCGGAAGCGTTTTCTTCGCTAGCTACGGCTTCTACGGGAACTTCGCTTTCTTCAGCCTTCTTGTCAGCCTTCACTTCTGGCTTACTAGACTCTGCTACTTCTGCCACTTCAGCTTGTTCATCGTTATTGACTGTCGACTCAACATCTTCGCCTTCGTTCAATATTTTAGAACCTTCCACTACAGCGTTAGAGATGGTATCAAAAATAAGACTCACGGCTCTGATAGCGTCGTCATTAGACGGAATAGGAAAATCGATAAAATCTGGATTAGAGTTGGTATCCACCAAAGCAACGATAGGAATATTTTTCTTCACAGCCTCTTTGATGGCGATATCGTCGTTGTTGGTGTCGGAAATTACGACAACTCCCGGCAGACGATCCATCTTGCGAACACCGCCCAAAGACCTTATTTTCTTATTATACTTTTTTTGCATCTTACCGATTTCAAACTTGGTGTAATTGTTGATAGAACCATCTTCCATCATCGAGTCGAACTTGTCCAGCTCGCGAATACTCTTGCGGATAGTTGCCATATTGGTAAGCATACCACCGAGCCATCTGGAGTTTACAAAAAACGCTCCACATTTCTCAGCAGCCTCTTTTACAGAGTCTTTAGCTTGTTTTTTGGTGCCGACAAATAGTACAGGCTCGCCTCTTTTGGCTACACCTTTTACAAATTCGTAAGCTTCTTCTATCTTAGTCACGGTTTGACCAAGATCTAAAATATGAATCCCATTTCTTTTGATGAAAATGAACTTCTTCATCTTTGGATTCCATTTATGAGTTTGATGACCGAAGTGAACTCCAGCCTCCAAAAGTTGTTTCATAGATACAACTGACATTTTTTAATCTCCTTAACTAGCGGTTAATTTTTTGTCTCAGTTCAGGCAACATCTTGCAGACTTTGGTTTTCATCGGAAAATAAAGCACCGCCCAAAACATCTAAGCCTATATCGAGACAAGTTTTTAGTAACAGACTATCTTTTAGAAAATTGCGGTTTTTTACGAGCTTTGGGATGTCCGACAATCTTTCTTTCCACGATTCTCGAGTCCCTTGTCAAAAAACCTTCTTTCTTGAGAATTCCTCGCAAAGCCTCGTCGTACTCCAAAAGAGCTTTGGAAACAGCGAGCTTCAAAGCGTCGGCTTGGGCAGATTTTCCTCCACCTTTCACTTGTGCTTTCACATCGAACTTCTCAGAAAGCTCCACCAATTTCAAAGGTTGCTCTATGATTTGGAGCAAAATATCTCTTTCAAAATAATCTTTCATCGATAAGTCGTTGACGATTCTTTTGCCTGTACCCAAAGAGATTCTCACTTTACCGATAGCTGTCTTTCTCTTTCCAACGGCGTCAAAATATTGCATAAAATCTCCTTAAACCTCTAAATCTTTTGGGGTTTGTGCTATGTGTGGATGCTCTGTGCCAGCGTAAACTTTCAGCTTAGTGAGCATTTGTCTTCCCAAAGGTCCTTTGGGCAACATCCCTTTTACAGCATGAATAATAATTTGCTCAGGTGTCTCCTCGAGCATCCTCTTGAATGGCTTTTCTTTAAGACCACTTTGGTAACCACTATAAGTTTTGTAAACTTTGGAATCAGCTTTGTTTCCGGTTAACCTGATCTTTTCGGCATTCACTACCACAACGAAATCTCCAGTGTCAAGATTCGGCACGAAATAAGTTTTGTGTTTACCTCTGAGTATCGAGGCAACTTTGGTAGACAATCTACCCAAAACTTTATCCGTAGCGTCCACTTTATGCCAGACTCTTTCGATGTCACTCATCTTTGGTGATACGGTTTTCATCTTTTATTTTCTCCTTCAAAAAAAACTCTTTTGCTACAAATCTTCTCTAAAATTTGCTATCTTATACTTTCTTTAGGCTACACCACGGGACTACACAGCACAGCCACAGAAAGCAAAAGAAAAATTAGAAGATAAAATGTCAAATCATTTTTCGCTTTCAGCTGGACTCCTCTTTTCTTTGACTGCTATCGCAGGATATTACCTTTCTTGTTTTAGTGATAAAAAAGAAAGGTAACGCCAAAGAAAAAAATCAAAGTCATAAACCTCAATTCTAACTTGCAAAACTACCTTCGCAGTGGCTATAATTCGGGCTTAAAGTCTTTCACCCAAGCCTAAAGAAGAGACCTAAGCTCCTCACACAGCCACTAACTCAGTCGTTTAAACAAGTTCACGAATATCGGCTTGAATGACTTGCTAGCCCAACTCAACCCTAACGGCATTCTTAAAGGATGTGTTTTTTGTGGCTAATCTACGCCCAACTGGTCTATCTCTTCCATCATCTTGCTGGTGTGGTAGAGGCTGCAAATTATCTTTTGGTAATGCAGGATTTGCTCAAATCCGAGTGTTCTGCCGACTCTGTCTTTGAGCCACTTTTGTGCGGGCTGATAGCCACCGATGTAAAATTCCCAAGCGACCAAAGGCACTAGGTCAAAATATTGACTGTCGTTTATCCAGACTTTGCCCATCTGCTGGTCGTCTGATTCGGCTACCCAGCCGGGATTTTTTTGCGTCATCTTGTGGGTTATCACATTGTCGCCGTCTATGGGATAGCTGGTGATGTACTGCTCCACCAGCGGACTTTCCAGCAAGTGCAGCCCTCTTAGGTTGCCACCCAACTTCACCAATTGCCAAAAAGTGTCTTTGTCTTTTGGATAAGGAACTCTGGGGAAATCAATTTTGAGGAACTCTTTGTATTTTTGGCGATAGTGGGGACTGTGCAACACGGCGTAGATGTAATCTAGCAAATCTACGGGGGCAAAAGTCCCCTGCTCGCCGCTTGGCTCTGGGACGAACTGCAAGCCGATGGAGTTGGCTATCTCTTTTACTAGCTCGGGGTTAAGATTGGGGGTGCGTGTCATTTAATTTCCTCTCCGCTTCAATAAATTTTTCAGCTATCAACTTTATTTGCAAACTCAACAACATCAATTCTTTCAAATATTCTTTTTTAGGGTCACAAAGCAAGAAAGATATAACAGATTCTAATAATGAATGAGCTACCAATTGAGCTGGGTCAGCGAAACCAACATTACTTCTATTACACAAAATAGTTTCACCCGAGACACCATTAATGTGACCAATATTATAAAAAAGTCCTGTTGGTCCACTATGTATAGGAATATTAGAATGTTTATAAAAATGCATTAATTCATCACTCTCTTTATTATATGAAAAAAAGTTATAAAGATTTATATTGTTTTTATTCAACACTTCATGTGCCCATCCATAGTGTTTATCAAACCCTTTTCCATATTTATCTATACATTTATTTCTTTTTTGCTTCCAAAACTCTAAGTCCTCTTGTATATTTTTTCTTTCTTCAGGTCTAAATTTAATATAAGTTTCTGCTTCTCTCACTTTTTCAACATTAAGATAATCTAAATACTTTTCTGCTAAACTTTCATCATTTTTTGCCAAACATTTTGCGAAAGTTACAGTTTCAAATAAAGTTCTCCAACTTGAAAGAGCACCAGAAGCAAATCCATTTTTTACCAAACATAGAATTTCATTAGCACACAAAATAGATTTGCCATTTAAAAATTTTAGAGCAGTAAATTTGTTATTATCTAGCAAAGTACAACCATGGTCAAAACGCTTAGACAAGCTTAAACATTCTTCAATAAAAATTTCTAATAAATGAATTCCTTCAGTATAATTTTCTAGCAATCGAGCAAGATAACCAACAGAATAATCTCTTATCTTTAGGATGTGTTTATATCCTTCCAAATAATAATTATCTACAAAATTATCCTCAATCTTTGTTTTTTTTCTATCTTTCACAAGATTTAAATAATAATCTAGAAGTTCCACTATTCGTTTCCTATTTCCATTTGCTGGGTTTCTCTCTCACAGACTTTACTCTGGGAGTGTGTCTTGTCGCGTATGCATTCCCAAGCTGGAGCTTGGGAACGAGGAGAAGGTTTATTTGTTCCCACTATTCGTCTCCTATTTCCATTTGCTGAGTTTCTCGCTCACAGACTTTACTTTGGGAGTGTGTCTTGTCGCGTATGCATTCCCAAGCTGGAGCTTGGGAACGAGGAGAAGGTTTATTTTTTCCCACTATTCCTCTCCTATTTCCATTTGCTGGGTTTCGTCTTCTTCATAAAGATAGAGAGGAAAAATTGAAGTCAAAAATCTATCACTTAGTCTAGCTTCAATCATATTAGTGCTAATAAAAACACTACTAAACTCTTTTTCTTTATTTATCCTAATCGTTGCCAATCCCAAATTGTCCCCTTTCAAAAAATGTTGCATCACATCTAACCGACTTCTTTCAATAAAATTAGAATTATAATATAACCATCTATCATCAAAAGGTCGATAAGAAACTCTTTTCACACATTCATTATCAAAACAATCAACTTCATTTTTTACTTCATCAATTTTCCAACTTTTATTTTCTTTCAAACCATATTTAAAAACTAAAGTGTCTTTATCTAAAAGAAAAAAATCGTTTATTCGGGATTTTAAAGTTTCTTGACTCTCATCAATCACAAATTTATCCCTTGAAGTAACAATACCAACATTATTCACAGGAAACAAATCTTTCACAGAAAACCCTTTTTCATATTCGCCTAGCAGTTCGTTATCTTTGGGCACAAAGAAATAGTTCGGCTCTTTGCATTCCAGCTCTTGCCAAGCGATATTATCGACACTGTGCTCATTCAAGAAATTATACTTATTCTCTCGCTTGCCATAGAGGTCGCAGTGTCTGACTTTCGCCAAATCTTTATTGTCGCCTTTCTTGACGAAGATGTTGATGCTCACCCCTTGCATAATGTCGAAGACATTGTCGTCTTTGCTTCCGTCTGGGCAAACCTCTTTTTTCTTGGCGTTGCCGTGTAAATCTAATGTGTAAATCTTATCAAAACTTTGCAGAAGATTCCAACGCATTCCCCTAAAAGTCGGGTTGTCCAAAAATCCGTGTGGATTGATAAAAGCCAAAACCCCCTCGCCGTTCTTATCGATGTAATGTTGACCGAAGCGGATAAATTTCACATAATCGTCGTTGATCCATTTGGAGTTTCGCTCTTGCAATTTTACTTTGCCCCCTGGCTCTTTTTTGTAATTTTCCATTATGTTCATTATCCAGTCGCCCTTGTTTGAGCTTTCCCCTGAATACGGTGGATTGCCGATGACGCACATTACTGGTGTGTCTCGCTTGATGTGGTTGGCTTCGTTCGCCTCGGTGCTGAGCCAAGCAGAAAAGATGCTTCCCGTGTCGGGGTGTTCCTCCTCAAGTGAGTTGGTTAGGTAGATGTTGAACCGCTGGTCTTTGGTCGCCAGATAGCCTGTCTCCCGCAGGAGCATGTCTAGCTTGAGATGAGCCATCGAGTAGCTCGCCATCAGCAGCTCAAAGCCGTTGAGCCGTGGTATGAGATGCTCCTGTACATATGAGCTCCACGCACCTTGCATCGCCTTGAATTTCTTGCCATAGATATACTTTACCACTTCTACCAAAAAAGTGCCTGTGCCTGTGGCTGGGTCCAAGATTTGCACCTTGTGAACCTCTTTTTCCGCTTGCTTATATCCTGTCTTGGAGCGGTTGTCGGGAGTTTGGGTGTCCACTTTTATCTTGGTTTTGCTGGTGTCGGCTAGCCCCTCTGGCAGTCCAAACTCTTGCTTGAGGATAGCGTCCACCGACCTTACGATAAACTTCACCACTGGCTCTGGCGTGTACCACACACCTCTGGCTTTTCGCAATTTGGGGTCATACTCTCCCAGAAAGGTTTCGTAGAAATGGATTATCGGGTCTTGCATTTTGGTAGGTTTACCAAAGTTTTTCAGAAGCTCTTTGATGTTGGTAGCTCGATACACATCGGCGAGGTTGTCCACGGTGGTTTTTATCCTCTCATCGATGTCTGGACCGGCTATGTAACCAAATAGACGACGCAAAAATGGATTGGACTTGGGGATTAGCTCTGCTGCCTCGTATCTACTAAAATCGTCTAAAGTTTTATCGTTGAGTCTTGCGGCAAACATCCCATAAGCCAAAGTTTGCGAGTAAATGTCAGCAAAAGCTCTGGGTGTTAGGTCGTGGATCAAGATGCTTTTAAAAGTTTTATACTGCCCTTGCAAAGAGCTATTTTCCGCAGTTTGTTCATCTGCGCGCAAAGCCTTTTCCAAAATATTTTGCAAAAGTTTTGCCTTGCCTGCCATCATCTTAGCCAGCTTAGAGGGATATTTTATCGTCTGTCCGATGTATTGACAAAAATCTACCAGTAAATTCTCGAAATGTGCAAAATTTTCTGGGCAAGGCACTATCTTGCCATCCACTATTTCAGCTATTCGCACTTCATGCACCAGTTTTTCGCTTTGATAAAATCTGAACCACAAATAGTCGGTAATTATCAGATTGTCCAAGGCTTTACGATAGCGGTCAAATTGTTCTTTGTAAAGTTTCGCCGTTAAATCTTTCCCTACATCTTTTGCCTCTATGTAGCCAATGGGTATTTTCCCTTTGGTTAATACATAGTCGGGATTACCACAATCTGTCACATTCGCTGGCTCGTTCGTTACCTCCACCCCAGAAGTCAGATTTCTAATCAAATCTTCCAAGTCTCCCCTATACGAGTGTTCACGGCTGATACCCGAAGCATATCTGGTGCTAACTTTTGCTAAATATTCACTTATCATTGCGTTACCTTCTTTTATCTCTTAACCAAAATTAAAAGATTCTAGACACCAATAAAAATCAAGTGTTATTTAGTTTTTAATTGTTCTCCTCGACTACTTTCCTAAAAAAGATTCCAAATTATGCACATACTCTAAAAACTGGTCTCTGCCTTTTGCCGTTAAGCTATAAACGGTTTTCGGCTTGTTATTTACAAACTTTTTCTCTACCCCGATGTACTGCACCTCTTCCAACTTTTTCAAGTGTGTGGAGAGATTGCCATCGCTCGCCTGAGTAATTTCCTTGAGATAATTGAAATCAGCTTTTTCTACCGTTACCAGAGTAGAGATGATCGCCAAGCGAATCGGCGAATGGATTATTTTGTTAATCTTCTGGTAATTAATTTTTTCCATTTTTACTTCTCTTATAAATAATAATTCCCGGAACTACTTGCAGCAAAATCAACAATCCTGCAAAAACTAGGAGAGAATTTATAGAAATCCAAAGTGAAAAAACGATCGCGGCTGCTAACCAACAAAAGGAAATAAGTCTTAACAAATTGTCCTGATACAAATTTCCAGTAATATAAAAAGCTACGAAGAGAATCACACTGGGGAAAATGGGGATTATCCGTGGGGCGATGTAAGGAGAAAACGCAGCCACAAGAAGCAAGAAAATCAAAGCGACAATAGATGCTATCCAAACATTGCCTACTATCTTGTCCAAAAAGTTAGTCGCTCCTAAATTTCTTCTTTTGTTAATCGTAATCGAGAATGCTATGCCTACGATGTTGGCTACCGTCCAAATTAAACCCTTATAGACTGAATTTGAGATTAGGAGATAAGTCGCGACGCTAGCAATAGCTGTCAGTATCCCCCAGGCAATATAGTGCAATCCGTTGTCTGCAAACCTTCTTTTCGATTTTTCGATGGTCTCTTTTATTAAATTTATCTCTTCACTGAGTTTATGGTTTTCCATAAATCCCCCTCTTTTTTATTATGCAAAGAACTTTGTTTTACAAAGTGAAAAGTGTCAAGGAGTTTTTTGAGGTTTTCTCTTACCAGAGTTGCTCTTCATCTTTTCGTTGGTCGAAAAGACGAAGCAGAAAAGCCCACTCTGCTCCCTAAGGTGGCAGTCGTTTCGCGTCACCAGCAGAGCGATAAGTGTGGTCGTTCCCGTATTATATACCTAGCTTGCTATTTTCTTATTTCTAGCTCTAGCGTTTTTATTACGAAGTTTTGTGACTGCCACTTTGGTAGTGAGCAGAGAAATTTCAACCTATCCCCATCACCTAGCAAATACAAAGTAGCTATGTGAAACTCACCCTTTAAAAATACCATCAGGGTGGGGCAGGTTAATAAAAAACATTAAGCGAGTAGCTTACAATTACTTACGCCGAGCGAGCTACGCTGAAAAGCGATGTGCTATATCACCAAAAAATGATAAAATGTGATTCATAGCACGAGGTTTGTCAGCGTGCGAGAGAAGGCTTAGTAATTTTGCTAGTTGCTTAGGTTTTTTTGACTTTACCTTTTGTTACTTTTAGCTTTGGTCAGCCAAAGGGAAAAGTAAGACCCTCCGTCAGGAGAACAAATTAAAGAAGAAATGTAATCCCTCTGCGTTAGCAGGCAAAGAAAGGCAATAAACCAACTACAAAAGAAAAATAACCTATTTTTGTTTTTTGCTTTTTTTTTCAAAAAGAGGAAACTCCCCTCTCACCTTCTCCGCCAGCTTCTCGCCCACACCTTTGACTGTCTGAAGCTCTTCCATAGTCGCCTCTTTCACGCCCTGCACCGAGCCAAACTCCCGCAGGAGGTTATACTTGGTCTGCTCGCCCACCACAAGAGACCCTTAACTCTCCAACCTGCCGAGTATCTCCACAGCTCCCATCTCAAATTTGTTAAATGCGAACCAGCGTTTACCGAGGTCTTTTAGCGATGCCCCAAAATGGTAAACTTCTTTGCCATCAATTATCAAAAACCTGTCGTGGGAGTTTTTGAAAACTTCCACTTTGATGGGGAAATACTGAGCCGTAAATTTCGCCAGATCCAATGAAAGCTTCTTGTTTATCTGCTGCGTATATATTGTGATTTTGATGCCCTTGCATTTTGCGAAGAGAAGAAAAGTATTCTCGTCGATGTAATTGTCTATCAAGACGATTTGCTTTTTGGCGGTGCTGATCAAATCGATGACAAATCTATAAGCATCAAATATTTGCCCATCGAAAAACACCCCTTGTTTGGAAACTAAGCTCTTGTCTTCTAGTGCTTTAAAAATTTTGTCAACTTTTTGGTCTGTTTTTATTAGCTTTTGTTCAACACCTTCCAGCCTTTGGAAAATTCCCGCATTTTGGGAGAGGAAATTTTTTACAGAAACGAAAGCTCTCATAATTTTAATGTTTATTTCTATAGCTCTGTCACTTTTCAGGACACTAGAAATCATCGCCACTCCTTGCTCTGTAAAGGCGTATGGCTTAGCACCTCCAAGGTGCTTTTTGGATGGTATCACAAATTGTGACACCATCTTTTCTATTTCCTGCGTTGTTAAGACAAACATAAAATCTGCTGGAAATCTTTTGATATTTCTGTTTACTGCTTGTTTTAGCACTCTTGTCTCCACGCCGTAAAGTTCAGCTAGGTCTCTGTCGAGCATCACCTGATGCACACGGATAGTGAAAATTTTGCCTTTGATGTCAGCTTCTATTGCCTCTAGTTCGCCCATTTTACTCTCCCAATTTTGTTTGGTTTCGCAATAATATTGGTTTGTCTCTGGCTCTGCCCATGAAGCGGAGGAAACCCAGTCCTGCCTAGCAAATTAATTTTTCATGTATCCACTTATTTTTATTGACAGATATTTTATTCTTTTGTCTCTTCGAAAAAAAATCAAAATAAAACAAAAAAGGAATGAAAATTATGATTGAAACTCTTTATAGAAGCGACACATTATTTCGATTCAGTGAACCATGCAAAAATTATAAAAATCCTTCTGATTGCCAAAATTGTCTGGAAAAAAGCTGGTACAATAAAGAAGAAGAAAATACGATTGTATAAAAAAAAACTCTTATTATGCTTTAAATTATGGACTATCATATAGTAGTGAAATATATCACTATTTGGCTCATACAAAAATTTTAGAAAAAAAAATTTCTGGTAAAGAAATTAAAGTATTATCGCTTGGATGTGGCTTTTCTCCAGATCTAATCGCACTAGAAAAATATATCGAAGATAAACAATTACAAATAAAGATTAATTATACTGGCATTGATAACTCGAATATTTGGAAATATATAAGAATCAATTCAAACAAAGCAACATATGAAAATAAAGACATTTTAGACGGATTTTGTTTGAAAGATTTTGATATAGTTTTTATGGTTAAATTATTTTCAACTTTACTAAACAATTCATTGCATGAAAAATTCCTTAATTTATTACGAGAAGAAATTAGAACAAATTTAAAAGAAAACTCTTTTTTAATTTTTGCAGATATAAATCATCACGAAAAAGGCAAAGACCTTTTTGATAAAAATATAAAAGATTTGTTCAAAAAGAAACAATCCTTTTTTTTCCCCATTGAAAATGCATACAAAGGCGACTACGAGCCTATACGCAACACAAAAATCGTGTATGAAATTCCTGAAAATCTGGCTATATCCCCCAAAGATACTGTTTGCAAAACTGTAATTTTTGAATATAGGAAATAAACCTATGATTATAAGTGTAAGCAGAAGAACTGACATACCAGCATTCTATTCAGATTGGTTTTATGAAAGAATAAAGAAAGGATTCGTTTATACAAGAAATCCAATGAATATACATCAAATAAGCAAAATTGATTTAAATCCTAAAGTCGTTGATTGTTTTGTTTTTTGGACAAAAAATCCTACCCACTTTATGAAGAACCTTAATAATCTAGATTATTATAATTATTATTTTCAATTTACCATAACTGGTTATGGTAAAAAATTAGAGCCGAATGTTCCCAGTCTTAAAAATTCTATAGAAAACTTTAAAAAATTATCAAGACTTATTGGTAAAAATCGTGTTATCTGGAGATACGACCCAATTATCATCACTGAAGATTGTGACATCCATTATCACATAAAAAATTTTGAATTCATTGCATCACAACTTACTAAATATACTGATAAATGCATAATTAGCTTTGTTGACTACTATAAAAAGACAGTAAAAAATATGGTTCACATAAAAGATACACCCATAACAAAAGATCAAATTTACAAATTAGCAACGAATTTTGTCTCGATTGGTAAAAAGTATGGCTTAATCATCAACAGTTGTGCTGAGAAAATCAACTTAGAAAACCAGGGAATTGAGCATGGCAAATGTATCGACAATAGACTAATTGAAGAGATATCAGACTATAAACTAAAAATTTCTAAAGACAATACTCAACGCACTGAGTGTGGCTGTGTTACAAGCATTGATATTGGTGCATATAATACATGCCTACACGGTTGTGTTTACTGTTACGCAAACTATATTTCAAACAAAGTAAAAGAAAACTACGCATTACACGATAAAAAAGGAGAACTTCTATATGGTTCTATTTCGGAAGAAGATAAAATAACAACAAGAAAAATAAAAAGTTATAAAATTACACAACAAAGATTATTCGGTTTATAACTGGTACTCTTCTTAAATTTTATTAACACTGTTTAGTTCCCCCAGCTCCCCCTTCACCTTCTCCGCCAACTTCTCCCCCACACCTTTCACCGTCTGAAGCTCTTCCACAGTTGCTTCTTTGACGCCCTGCACCGAGCCAAACTCCCGCAGGAGGTTGTACTTGGTCTGCTCGCCCACCACGCTGTCCAACTCGCTAGCTAGCGTCCGCATCGAGCGGCGTTTGCGGTGATAAGTAATCGCAAAGCGATGAGCCTCGTCCCGCAGGTGGACGATCATCTTCAGAGCCAGCGACTTGCGAGGAAGCATTATCGAGTCAGATTGCCCCGGCAAAAAAACCTCTTCCAGCCTTTTGGCGAGGGAAACTATCGCTATATCGACCTTCATCTCCTGCAAAATCTCCAAAGACGACGAGAGCTGACCTTTGCCGCCATCCACCACGATCAGATCGGGCTTTTCGTACTGGTCGAGCTTCGCTAGATACCGCCGCAGAGTTTCCTGCATACTGGCAAAGTCGTCTTGCCCCTGCACCTCTTTCATCTTGAAGTGCAGATAGTTCTTCTTCTTGGGTTTGCCGTTCTCAAAAAAAACCAGCGAAGAGACGGTGTCGCTACCTTGGATGGTGGAAATATCTATGCAGATAATCTTGGTAGGTAGCACCGACAAGCCCAACGCCCGCTTCAGCTCCAACACTGGCACTGCTGTGCGTGCCGACCGCCTTAGGTATTTCAGCCTCTCTTGTTCCACCAAATCGAAGGCGTTTTGCCTTGCCATCCAGAGCAGTTTACTCAGCTTCCCTTTTTGCGGTACAAAGAGGCTTAATCGCTCCAGCAACTCTTCGTCCAACTCGCCTTGAGGGTCTAGCTCTAGCAGTATCTGCCACGGCAACACATCCAGCCTCGGCAAATAGTACTGCTTCAGGAAAGCTGACAAGACCTCTTGCATACTCTTACCCGCTATGTTTTTCAGCGGATAAGTCTCTTTGCCGACCAATCTGCCTTCCACTAGCTTCAGCACCGCTATCGCTCCCAGATTTTCTTCCAGATAACCCACAACCACATCTCTTCTTTTATTGTCTTCAAAATAAACCGTCTGCTTCTGCCCCAGCTTTTGCAAGCTCTCCCACTGCAATTTGTAAACCGCCGCTTTTTTGTAATCCATCTTTTCCGCCGCAGAATCCATCAGCCGCTGCAAATCCGCACTTATCACTTTGCTCGCACCCGAAAGGAACTTTTTCACCCTCTGCACCAGCAACTTATATTCCTGACTCAGGCTTTCATCGGCTTCGCACACGCCCACACATTTGCCTATTTGATAATTAAGACACCGCTTTTTCGCCATCGTGTTGCATTTTCGCAAAGGAAAAATCTCTTCCACCATCTGCTTGACCCTGTGCATCGCACTGGCATCGGTGAAAGGTCCGAAGTAGTCGCCCTTATCGTGCTTTTGCTCTCTGGTTACCACTAGGCGTGGATACGGCTCGTCCGTCAATTTCAGAAATGGGTAGCGTTTGTCATCTTTGAGCAAGATGTTATATTTTGGGCGATATTTTTTGATGAGGGTGTCTTCCAAAATTAGAGCCTCGTGAGCACTGGAGACCATTATGTAGTCCAAATCGGTCACATTTTCCACCAGCTTACGGGTTTTCAGGTCGGACTTCTTGCCAGCGAAATAGCTCCGTACGCGGTTTTTCAGACTGGTGGCTTTGCCCACATAGATTATTTTGCCCGCTTTGTTTTTCATCAGGTACACGCCAGCCTGATCGGGTAATGTCACCAGCTTCTGCCTGAGATTCGGATTCATCTTATTTTCTTATTTTTCCTAATAAGTTCAGCCATTGCTGGACTTGCAGTGCATACGCCAACACTAAAAAGACCAGCGAACCCAAAAATCCCAAGGCTATAAATTTAACCAAAAGAGGAAAAAATCCAGCATTATTAACAAAATAATTGTTGAGAATATCGACCAAAAACCAGACAAAAATCCCCGCAATTAAAATCTTGGTGACTTCTTGCAGTGGAAATTGCAAAAATTTGTAGCGAACGCTTACCCAGCAAAAGAGCATTACGCTTTGCAATACCGCCGAGCACAGTGTAGCCAGAGCCAAGCCAGCAGCACCCATATATTGCATAAACCAAAGGTTGAAGCCGATATTTGCCAGCAGTGCCACCACCGACACCTTGACTGGCGATTTGGTGTCGCCATGTGCATAAAAGAGGCTGACCAAGATATGATTGAAGCAGAAGAAGGTCAAAGCCAACACATAGTAAAAAAATGGAGCATAGGTCATCTCCACGGCTGTCTGGTCGAATATACCGCGAGCAAAGAGAATGGTGATGTATTCCCGACCCAAGCTGACCATCAGAGCGGTGATAGGGACCATCAGGAAGGCAGACAGCACCAAAACATGGGAGAAGGTCTTTTGCAGCTCCATGCGGTCATTTCTAGCCACCAACTTGGAAAAGACAGGCAAGCTCGCCGACCAGATAGGCACACCCAGCACGCCTAGTGCCAGCTGCATCAGGCGATAAGAGTAACTAAGGCTAGAGGCACTGCCGACCACCAAAAAGGATGCCAAGAACAAATCTACATAGGTGTTGAGTTGACGCACGCCGATGCCAAAAATCCCCGGCAAAAATCTTCGCCAAACTTGGTCTAAGTGATCTGTGCTCCACACAAATTTTAGCTTGTAACCGATTTTCTTCAGAAAAGGAAGATTGACTAGCAGCTGCAGCACTCCACCGACCACGATGCCCCAAGAGTAAGCTTCTACTTTCTGCACAGAATCGCCACCTACCCAGAAAACAAATCCACCGATAACCGCAATCGCACCCAGATTAAAAAAGGCTGCCGAAAGAGCTGGCCAAAAGAAGTAGTCATGATAGTTCAAGATAGCGATCAGCATCGACGCAGTTCCTATCAAAAAGAGGTAAGGCATCATTATTCTGGTCAAGCTGATGGTCAAGAGCACAGTGCTATCACTTAGCCCGGGAGCGACTATCTTTACCAAGTATGGAGCAAATAGTGTCCCCATCACCGAAAAAAGCAGCAAAATCACCGACAAGAGGGTGAGCAAGGAAAGACCAAACCGCACTTGAGCCAAGCGACCATTTTTCTCTTCCACCTCCCCATACAGGGGGATAAAGGCTGCAGCCAAAGCTCCTTCGCCGAAGAGAAGTCGCAAAAAATTGGGAATGCGGTAAGCGTAATTGAAAGCGTCTGCCAGATAACTAACGCCAAAGAAAGCGGTAAAAATAATGTCTCGCACCAAACCCAAGACCCTTGAAATCATTACCGCCGAAGACATCGAACCGACTTTTTTCAGCATTTTTACACTCATTTTTTTTTCCGCTAATACAGCAACTTTTCCCCAGGAGGCAAAACATAAGTTTTCTTCAAATGATTTAGGTTTATCAAATAGTTAGCCGAAACGCTCAGTTTTTTGGCAATTTTCTCCAAACTGTCTCCTGTGCGGATTTGGTAAGAGCTTTTCTTTCCATAAACATAGTCGCCCTTTATGTACCGCCCATTGATCGTCAAAATTTGCCCAGGGATTACCTTGTCAGATTTCATTTTGTTCTCTTTGCGGATTATGTTGGTGTAGGTTTTAAACTTTTTGGCAATTTTGAAAAGATTGTCGTTTTTCTGCACGCGGTAATAGATGTTTATCGCATCGTTCTTTTTCGCCAACTCTTCTTCTGCTTCTTTGAGAATCGCAAAGTTCGGCTGAGCATCTTTTGGTATCCAAAATTCATAATCACCGAAAGGCAAAATGACATTATTCACCTTGGCATAGCGACTTCGTTGATGTTTATAAATCTTAATCCAATAATTATTTTGCCAAATTGTGCCGATATTCGTGCCCTGAGCGATAGCCCATTTGTCCAGTTTGTGGTAACCACGCAGGGTGATATTCACTCTCTTGAACTGCTTCTCTATCGGTTTATCTCTTCTTATCACTTCGCCGAAAATCTCCTGCTCGTTGTCGAAAATAATCTTGATCGCCACAGCACGCCAAACATAGCGATTGGTCTCCTCGGCACTCATTATCAACTCCGAGAAAGCTTTGCCACCTTGCTTTTCTATTACTCTGCTAATATTTCTCACGCCAGCGTTGTAAGCACACATCGCCAAAAGCCAACTGTCTCCGCCTTTTTTTGCCAAATATTTTTTATTGAATTTTAGCAAGCGAATTGCGGCTTTAGTGGATTTGATGATGTCTCGTCTCTCGTCCACAAAGTTATCTATCCGCAGGTTATAACCTTTGGCTGTCGCTGGCATAAACTGCCAGATACCATCTGCACCAGCCCAAGACCTAGCCATAGGATTTAGCCCGCTTTCCGCTACCGCTAGATATTGCAAATCTTGGGGAACATCTTCTTCTACAAAAATTTTTCGGAAAAGGTCGAAATAAAACCCGCTTCTTGCTATATAACTTCGCGAGTTTTTGAGCTCCTGTTTGAAGATGCCGATGAACTTCTCTCGAATCTTGGGAGCGAAAAGATCTACCCTTTCTCCGGCAAACATCACCACTTTCGGAATCTTGAAGTCCAGATCGCCAGCGGCAACTTCCACCTGTCGCCTGAGAGCTTCGTTTTCTAAATAAACGCCGTTGAGCGTGGAGATATACTCTTCGATAACTTTGCTCAGCTCCGCTATCTCTTCGTCGCTAGATTGCACTCTCCCTTGCAGGTATTGCACAGAGTCTTCCAGATTGTGGATACGATTTTTTTGTTGTTTTACCAAAGATAAATCATCACCAATAGATGAAATTTTTTCACCTTGCTGACAAGCTGGCAAAAAAAAGAGAACCAGACAAAGAGCAAATAAACAAAAATTTTTCATTTAAAAAAAGCGATCAGGAATTTCTCCTGATTCTCAGAACTTGCCCTATCTTGATGGTGTTGGAAGTTAAGCCATTGAGAGATTTGATCGTCGAAACATAAGTCCTAAACTTTTTAGCTATTTTGAGCAAAGAGTCACCTGCTCTCACCCGATAATAATTTGATTTTGTTGCCACATATTTTCGCCCAACTTGGATTTTTAACCTTTGACCAATTCTGATCATCGTTCCCCGAATGTTGTTAATAGCTTTGATCGCCGATATGCTCGTCCGATATTTCATCGCTATCGAACCCAGATTGTCTCCTCTGCGAACCTTATAAGTTACCAGCATATTGCCTTTGCTAGTCAATTTTTTTTCTGCTGCCGAGAGAAGTTCTACATTTGCTTTGGCATCTTTTCGCACCAGCACCGTGTACTCCCCAGGAGGTAATATTATGCTATTTATTTTTGAATATTTGCTTCGCCTCATCTTGTACATTTTTATCCAATGATTGTCCAACCAAATATCTCTAATATTAGTACCTTGAGCTATAGCCCACTCGTTCAATTTATGGTAGCCTTGCAATTTCACCGTAACCATCCGCATCACATCGAAGATAGATTTTTGCTTCACAAACTTTTTCCCGAACAACTCTTCCTCGTTTTCAAAAATCAGCTTAATGGCAATCGCTCTCCACACATAGCGATTGGTCTCATCGGCTTTCATTATCAGCTCTTCAAAGTCTGTAGAGCCTTGCCTTTTTATGTCTTTGGCGACATTGCCCACTCCAGCATTGTAACTGCACATCGCCAGTAGCCAATCTTCACAACCGAATTTTTGCAGGTATTTATAGCTATTGAGGATATATTTGGCTGCAGCGTCGGTTGACTGCAAAATATCCCGCCGCTGATCGACATAAGAGTTGATTTCCATCTTGTACTGTTTGCCCGTGCGAGGCATAAACTGCCAAACACCATCCGCTCCTGCCCACGAGTGAGCGATAGGATTAAGGCAACTCTCAGCTACAGCTAGATATTTGGTATCATCGGGAACACCTTTCTCCCGAAATACTTTCTCAAAAAGCGGAAAATAAAAGCCACTGCGTTTGATATATTTGTGAGCAAATTTCAGCTCGTTATTAAAAATCTTCTGAAACTTATCTCTAATCCGTGGACTAGAGATATCCAGAGTTTTGCCTGCAAAATTCACCGAATCTGGCAAACTAAATCCCATATTAACCTGAGCGATGCTGGTGACCACTTCCAGCTGATCCACGACCTTATCGTGCTTCGCCTCAGACTCTTCGAGTTGTTTGGATAACACAGCTATCTCGTTATTGAGTAGCTCTATCGTCTGATCTTTCCCGAGAATCTCTTCATCTTTACTTTGCAAAGCGTTAGAGATATCCTTGAACGGTTTGGGACTAATATTGTTGGTGTTGAGGATATCCTCCACCTCTTGGACATAAGCTTTGGACAATAGTTGTTCATTATTGCTCGTCGCACATCCGAAGATAGAACCTACACACAAACAGAAAATCAAGCTCTTTTTAAAAAACTTCATATCTAACAAAATCTCCCTTGGTTATTCATTTTATAAATCTAAGATCGACGGGTGTCAAAGCTTTACCAGTTTGCACAAATTCCTGCCAAACTTCCATACTCTCCACACTCATCCTTTTTTTGGCTCCAGCCGTGTACGCTCCTGTATGAGGCGTCAGATATACATTCTCGTATCTTTGCAATCGCAAGGCTTTGGTTGGCTCTTTCGCAAAGACATCCAAGCCAGCTCCACGGATTAGCTTCTTCTCCAACCCTTTTAGCAAAGCTTTCTCATCCACTACTTCACCTCTTGCCACATTTAGCAAGAAGAGAGGCTCTCGGATCTTGTCTAAAATTTTTTTGTCAAAATAGTTAAAAGTATCCGCATACAATGGACAATGAAAAGTGAGAACATTGCACCAACTAACTCCCTCTTCATACGAACAAAACTCAATATATTGCTGCTGGCTACTATCCAAAAAAGGGTCCACGCCCCGAACTTCTGCTCCTAAGTACTTCAGCGTATCAGCCACCCTTCGCCCCACTCTTCCCATACCTACCACCAGCACTCGCATATCTGGGAACTCAAAATTTTCTGGCAAGTTATCTTTCCAGTCACCCACCATTAGGGCACTCCTAGAGCTACGATGTGCTTTCATCAGAGCTACCAAAAGGGAGAGCGTGTGCTCATAAGCAGAATAGGCGTTCGCCTTGGGAGTGTTGCACACCTGCACACCTCTAGCCACAGCCTCTTTCACCGTTATATTGTCAAATCCGCTTCCAGCTCTGATTATCAACTTCAACTTGGGAAATTTGTCCAAATAAGTAGCGTCAAAGTAAGTTTTCGTCCTGATAATCACCACTTGGCTTTCAGGGTCTTCCTCTTGGGTGAAAAACTTTGCTACTTTTTTTTCTTCTACCAACTGCCAAAATTCACTCGGCATCGGCTCTAATATTGATGTTCTCATTATTTTCTTCTAATTTTTGAAAAAGTTATCTATTACTCTAGATGGTGTAATAGCAAAAGTCTGATATGTTTTTGCCAATTTCTCGGCTGTATCGCCCACCAAATAAGCTCCACCTAAACACGCTAAATCTCCACTAAGCCCTTGTGCCATAAAGGAAGCAATCACTCCAGCCAACACATCACCACTACCACCCGTGGCAAGTCCATCGTTTCCTTTGTGAATAAACCAAATCTTCTCCTGCTGACAAAACAAAGATGTGCTTGATTTGAGCAGTACGGAGCAATTGTATTTTTGCACAAAAGCTCTCAGCATCTGACAAGGATTTGCCAGCACCTCTGCCACGGAGCAATCACAAAGTCTAGCGAACTCGCCAATGTGCGGAGTCAATACCGCTCCATCTATCTCTTTCAATAGCTCCTTATTTTTAGCCAACATATTCAGTCCATCGGCGTCTATCACCAGCTTGCCCTTGAACTCACGCAAGCAGTATTCCAAAATCTGGGGGCAATCTACTCCTAGCCCAGGACCTACCAAGACAGCATCCGCTTTTATCGATTCCAAATCTGCAAAAGTTTTGCTCATCACCTCGGTCAAAGAGGTCTCAAAGATTTGCTCCATACCCTGCGGATGGTAGAGATTCACTAGCCCCGCTCCACTGTGCAAAGCAGCTCTGCTACTCAAAATCGCTGCTCCGCTATATCCTAGAGAGCCAGCTATTATCGCTAATCTTCCGCAATCGCCCTTGTGTGCCGTCACGCTTCTGCTGGGTAAAATCTGCTTACCAAGATAGAAAAATCTCTCTTCGCTCTTCTTTAGCTCTTCCTCGGGAATGCCGATTGGTACTATTTCCAACTTCCCACAAACTTCTTTTCCTCTTCCCAAAAAATGCCCTGGCTTAGCCGCTGCCATACTCAGAGTTATATCCGCCTCCACACAGCTATCAGCCAAACCATTGTCGGCATCTAGCCCACTGGGAATATCTATCGCCACGACTTTCGCCGAAGAAAGATTGATTTGGTCTACTATCGCCTTAGCTGTGCCAGACAAAGCACCTCTGAAACCGATACCAAACAGAGCGTCCACCACAAAATCACACTCAGGGATAGACTCTACATTTTCGTTCACGGGCAGACCAAACTTCTGACAAGCTTTCCAATTTTCGGCTGTCTCTTGTGAAAATTTGCTCTTTTCTCCGATCAAGATAATCTCCACATCGTAGCCAAATTTTGTCAACCAACGAGAGATTACAAATCCGTCACCACCATTGTTTCCATCACCACATACCACCACAGCCTTTTTGCCAAAAACTTGCTTGTCTATAATCTGAGCACAACCTTTTCCTGCGTTTTCCATCAAAACCCGCGAAGGCAAAAAGTACTCACTCATAGCCAAAGCGTCCGCTTCCCGCATCGACTTTTTATCTAAAATGTACACAATCTATTTCGTACCAAATATTTTGTCTCCAGCATCGCCCAAACCTGGTAATATATAGCCAACATCGTTGAGTTTCTCGTCCACAGCAGCCGTATATATCTCCACATCAGGATGCAATCTTTCGACCTTTTCTATTCCCTCGGGGGCTGCCACGAGGAAGATTCCCTTGATTTGCTTGCAACCAGCTTTTTTCAGAGCTTCGATAGTCGCTATCAGAGTTCCACCTGTTGCCAACATCGGATCCAAAATCAAAGCCATCCTCTGATCCAGAGAGTTTGTGAACTTTTGGTAATATTGAACAGCTTCCAAAGTTTCTTCGTTCCGATAAAAACCGACTACGCTAATCTTGGCAGAGGGAATAATATCAATTACACCGTTCATCATTCCTATTCCCGCACGCAAGATAGGCACTATGGTAATTTTTTTACCCTTAATCTGTTGCACAGTCGTTTCTCCAGCCCAACCCTCAATCTTCTTATCCTCCAGAGGCAAACTCTCTGTCGCCTTGTAAGTAAGGTAATGAGCAATCTCAGCCGAGAGCTCTCTAAACTTTTTTGTGGAAATTTCCTTATCTCTGAGAAGTCCCAACTTATGCTTAATTAGGGGATGATTTTCTATGTGAACCAGCATTCTCTTCCTCCAGTTATTTTTTTTCTTTAGTTATACTTAGATGTATCTTGTCAACTACTTTTTACCCTGTGCAATGCAAACTCTCCATACTTTTTTTTCAGCTTTTTTAGGAGTAATTTGTTGTGCCCTGTGTAATGGGAAATCTTGTCATCTCTTACCTCCAACTCTTGCAAGCCATCAGGATTTTCTCGCAAAATTTTTTGATAAAGAGTCTCTATCTGCACCAACTCTCCAAAAGACGGGTGATACGCTCCAGCCACTATCTGCTCGGGATCGAGAGCAACATCGGAATGAAGACCAACCTTTATCACTCTAATGCCTTTTTCTTCTAGCTTACCTTTCCACTCACAGCAAACCTGCACACACTCATCCAGCTTGGCAGGCAAATATTTGCCAGACAGATACATATTTTCCAAAGCGGTATTAGCCAAAACCAATGTAGGATAAATTCTCACCTCTTCTGGTCGCAAATCCAAAACTGTTTGCAAAGTCGCTGCCAAGCTCTGTTGGTCACAGCCCGGCAAAAAAGGCATCAATTGCAAAGTAACCCGAAACTTTTGGCTTTGCAGAAGTTTAACCGCCGCAAGAGCTTGATTTCTAGAGTATCCCCGACCAGAAGCTTTTAGCACCTTGTCCGAGAAAGATTGTATCCCTAGCTCCACAGTCTGCACATTGTACTTTCGCAAAAGTTCTAAATTTCTAGCGGTCAAGCAATCTGGTCTAGTGGACAAGCGGATAGTGTCTTCTGGCTCTTGGCATGAACGCACCGCCTGCAGATAATCTTCTTGCACATTGCTAGGCAAAGCGGTAAAAGTTCCTCCAAAAAAAGCAACCTCTTTCTTTTGCCCTTTTCGATAACTTACGAATTTCTGCACCACTTGAGAAACTTTGCTGGGACTCCAAACTTCTGACTGAGCGGTAATCGTGTTTTGCTGGCAGTAGATGCACCGAAAAGGACATCCCAAAAAAGGTAAAAAAATGGGAAGCCTTACAGCTTCCCTATCATTTGCTAATTTTCTTTCTTCTTTATTTTTTGCCATACATCTTTAGCAGCCTCTTGTTGAGCAGATTTTTTGTTTACTCCAGAGCCTTTGCCCCAGAATTTACCATCAAAATAAACTTCCACGAAAAAAGTCTTATCATGCTCAGGTCCTTCTTCAGAAACGATCTTATATTTGGGCAAAGTCCGAAACTTCCCCTGAAAATACTCTTGCACAAGGCTTTTGTAATTTTGCAAATAGTCACGCGTAACCTCTTTCTCAAAGCCTTGCAGGCACTTATCGTTGACAAATTTTCGCGCTTCTCCTATCCCACCATCAATATAGATGGCACAAATCAGAGACTCGACAACATCGGACAAGATAGAGTCCCGCTTCCGTCCCCCGCTCTTACTCTCTTCGTTAGACAAAAAAAGCGTTTGCCCGAGGTTAAACCCTTTGGCTATATGTGCCAAGTACTTTTCTGAGCCTACTTTGGATTTCAGCTTGGAAAGATAACCCTCTTTCTTGCTTGGATATTTGTTGAACAAACACTCTGCCACCAAAAACCCCAGAATAGCATCACCAAAAAACTCCATCCTCTCGAAAGAGCCCAACTTACTGCTCGATTTACGCACGAAAGAAAGATGAGTCATCGCCTTTTTCAGATAGTCTATATTCTTAAACTTGTAGCCAATTTTCTTTTGTAACTCTTCGGCTTTTTCGTTCCACTTCTTATCGCCCTGAGGCAACTTGCCTTTGACCTTACCAAAAATCTTAAGATTAAACTTCACCTACTTTTTAACCTTTATACTTTTTAAAAATCAACACACCATTATGACCACCGAAACCAAGCGAATTACTCAAGGCAACATCGATGTTCAGCTCTTCTGCTCCACCGCTTACATAATCCAAATCGCACTCTGGGTCAGGATTGATTATATTTATCGTGGGATGCACTTTACCGCTCTGGATAGATTTGCAACAGACCAGAGCCTCTATCGCCGCAGCTCCACCCAATGTGTGAGCTATCATCGATTTGGTAGAGTTGATCTTCAGCTTCTTCACATGCTCACCAAACACGGTTTTAATCGACTGTGTCTCAAATTTATCGTTGTAAGGTGTAGAAGTGCCGTGTGCACTCAAATATTGCACATCCGTAGGTTTCAACTTGGCATCTGCCAACGCAGCTCTCATCGCCCTCGCTCCACCTTCTCCACCTTCTGCTGGTGCGGTAATATGATGAGCATCACAGCTGGCACCGTAACCCATCACCTCAGCATATATCTTGGCTCCTCTAGCCTTGGCGTGCTCCAACTCCTCGAAAACCAACACTCCTGCACCTTCTCCCATCACAAAGCCATCACGGTCTACATCGAAAGGGCGACAAGCTGTCTTAGGGTCATCATTGCGAGTGGAGAGAGCCTTCATAGAGCAGAATCCTGCCAAAGACAAAGGCGTAACCGCAGCTTCTGATCCACCAGTTACCACGATGTCGGCATCCCCGTACTGCACAGTTCTGAATGCCGTACCTATCGCGTGATTGGCAGAAGCACACGCAGATGAGCAAGTAAAATTTGGACCTTTCAAATTGTATTTGATGGCTACCCCTGCAGCGGCAGCGTTAATTATCATTTTCGGAATAAACTGAGGAGAGACCCTTCTAGGACCTTTTTCCAAGAAATTTTTTGCTTCATTCTCAAAGGTGGACATTCCCCCTATTCCACAACCCATAATGCATCCAGCTCGGAAAGGGTCGAAACTGCCTTCCTCTGTAAATCCAGCGTCAGCCATGGCCTCTTTTGCCGCCACAAGCATAAAAATGGAATAAGTGTCCAACTTCTTCGCAGCTCGCTTATCCAATTTTTCTTTGGGATCAAAATTTTTCACCTCGCCAGCCATTTGCGATGCAAACCCTTCTACATCAAACTTACTAATTTTATCAATTCCGTTCTCTCCACGAAGAAAAGCATCCCAGCTCTCCTCCACGCTATGACCTACGGAATTCAGTGTACCAAGACCGGTAACAACAACTCTTTTTTTCATACTAACTTAACTCTCCTTGTCAATTAAAACAAAAGCTACTCTTTTTTTTAAGAAAGCGATTTTGAACTTTCCTCATCCAAAAGAGTAGCAAATTTGAAATCTTAATTTAACTTTTCTTTGAGATACTCTATAGATTCGCCCACTGTTTTTAGTTTGCCTGCATCCTCGTCAGGGATTTCGATATCGAACTCTTCTTCGAACTTCATAATAAGTTCAACTGTATCCAAGGAATCTGCACCCAAATCGTCGATATAGCTGGCAGAAGGTATAACCTCAGCAGCATCCACATCCAACTCTTCTACAATAATATCTCTTACTTTAGCTTCAATTTCCATTTTCAGTCCTCCTAAATGGTTCTAACTTATTTTATTTTTACTATTACATCACCAGTCCACCATCGACATTGATGGTTTGTCCAGTAATATATTTTGCTTTATCACTTGCCAAAAACAAACAAAGGTCGGCGACATCTTCTACCGTCCCCAGTTTACCTAGAGCAATTGCTTTTTTATATTCAGCTACCATTTCTAGTGGCAAGTTATCGGTCATCTCCGTTTGGATAAATCCAGGAGCTATCGCATTGCACCGCACACCTCTTGTGCCAAACTCCTTGGCAACAGATTTGCTAAAAGCTATCACTCCGCCCTTACTGGCAGCATAGTTGGCTTGTCCTGCGTTACCTATAATCCCTATCACAGAAGCCATATTGAGGATCACGCCCGATCTTTGCTTCATCATTATCTTGCTCGCTTTTTGTGTGCAAACAAAAGTCCCTTTAAGGTTCACATCCATCACGGTTTGCCAATCATCTTCTTTCATCCTCATCAAAAGCCCGTCTCGGGTAACCCCAGCGTTGTTGACCAAAATATCTACAGAACCTTCGTTTTTTTTTAGCTGAGCAAAAATCTCTTGCATCTTAGCAGAGTCGGTAACATCGCCGACGAAACCTTGCACTGCTCCCAAAGATTGCAAAGATTTTACCGCTTTATCAACAACATCTTTTTGCAAATCTATTATCGCTACCTTGGCACCGTTTTGGGCAAAAAGCCGAGCCATAGCCAAGCCAATTCCTCCAGCAGCACCAGTTACGACAGCAATTTTATTTTTCAACATCAAGATTTCCCTCAAAGCTCTTTGAGCTTGGTTACAACCTTCGCCACATCTTCCAGCTTGTCAACATTCACTACATTTGCTTTGCGGAAAATCTTTTTGATCATCCCGCTAACTACCTTGCCAGGACCAAATTCAACAAAGAGTTCCACACCCTCAGCAAGCATTTTTTCCACCGAAGCGATCCACTGCACAGAGCCACAAACCTGCTTTATCAAGTTGTGCTTTATCTCATCTATACTTGTGTGTAGCTGAGCATCCACATTACTCACCAATGGGCAACTTCCGACCTCTAAGCCTATGCTATTCAAGTCATTAGCCAGTTTATCGGCAGCCTGCATCATAAGTGGGCTATGGAAAGCACAGCTCACTGCCAAAGGCACGACCCGCTTTGCTCCAGCCTCTTCTGCCAATTTTGCCGCTCTCTGCACCGCTAGACCATCACCCGATACCACCACCTGCACAGGCGTGTTATAATTGGCGATCACCACTTTTTTGCCGTCATCACCACTCGCTTTCGCACACAGCTCTTCCACATCCTCCACACTCATACCCAAGATGGCACACATCGCACCATCGCTGCCCTCACCAGCTTTGCTCATATAGAGCCCTCTTCTGTGTACCAGCAGCAAAGCATCGTCTAGCGACAACACTCCCGAAGCTACTAAAGCCGAAAATTCACCCAATGAGTGACCTGCCACCAAATCTGGTTGCAAATCTAGCTCTTTTTGCAGGGCTCTCATCGCCGCACAAGAGTGCAATAAAATAGCTGGTTGCGTGTATTCTGTTTGAGCCAATTTACCTTCAGGTCCATCATTCATAAGGTGCAACAAATCAAATCCTGCTTTTTGGGAAAAATCTTCTCCACTTTTCCGCAACTGAGCATCAGCTGCCAAAAAATCTCCAGCCATTCCCACATATTGAGCTCCCTGACCGGGAAAAATAAAAGCTACTTTTTTACCTTTAAACATCTTGTTCTCCTCAAACTCTTAGTAACATCGCCCCAGAAGTAAGACCAGCACCAAAAGCGGTCATCATTACCAAATCGCCTTTCTTTATCTTACCTTCTTGCAGAGCACTATCAAAAGCGATAGGCACAGTAGCAGCAGAGGTGTTACCAGTCTTATCAATATTTACCACCACTTTCTGCGAGTCTATCTTCATCTTCTTCCCCAAACCATCGATAATTCTCTGATTTGCCTGATGAGGAATGAGAAAATCTATATCGTCAAAAGTTATGTTGTTGCGTGCTGCAAGCTCCTTGCACACACTATACATACTCTTGATAGCCAGTTTAAATATTTTATTTCCATCCATCTGCAGAGTATGCAGATTTTGAGCAACCGTCTCTTTGCTAGCGGGCATCTTCGAGCCACCTGCCTTTTGGATCAAGAGGTCGCCATCTTTGCCATTAGCTTCCAAGTAAGAGCCGATAAATCTAGAAGTGTCTTCCAGCTTTGCTCTGGAATAGATGCAAGCTCCTGCTCCATCACCGAAGAGGATGCAAGTGTTTCTATCTTGGTAATTGGTAATTCTGGTGAGAGTCTCTGCTCCGATTACCAGCACCCGCTTGTGAAAGCCTGCTTCTATATAAGCTCTTGCCATATCGCTGGCATAAATAAAACCTGTGCATCCAGCCGAGATATCCATCGCCGCCGCTTTCTCCAGTCCCAACATCTTTTGCACCAAACAAGCTGTAGATGGAAAAGCATAGTCAGGTGTGACCGTCGCTACCAAGATCAAATCAATATCTCCAGCAGACACCTTTGCATCTTTTATCGCATTTAGTGCAGCTAAGTACGCTATATCACTTGTAGCTTGATTCTTAGCAGCCCGACGCCTTTCTTTCATCCCTGTCATGGATGATATCCACTCGTCGGAAGTGTCTAAATACTTTTCGAAATATGAGTTGGTAATTATCTCATCCGGTACATAATGCCCAGTACCGTCTAATTTTGCTTGAAATTTTGCCATTATCATTTCCTTTGTATTCAAAAAAATCTCTACTATATCTCACAATCCCCGATTGGGCACTTTTGGCAGCAAACTCTATTCCTTTGGCGATAGCTTCTTCGCTACTAGAGCCGTGCCCTACCACAGTCAGACCTTTTAAGCCCATCAACAACGCACCACCATACACCGCAGGATCCATTCTCTTTTTGAGCAATACGAATACAGACTTCATCAACAGAGCACCCACTTTCGCCAGCAAGCTCTTTTTTACGCCTTTTTTTAGCAAGCCCAAAACAAATCTCGCGGTTCCTTCTGCAGTTTTCAGAAATATGTTTCCTGTGAATCCATCGCAAACCAACACATCCACATCGCCATACACGCCCGATGGTTCTACATTTCCGATGAAGTTTACAGAGTTTTCTTTTTGCAAATCTTCGTGAACTTTAGTATAAAGTTTCGACCCTTTGCTACTTTCTTGACCTATATTCAGAAGTCCCACTTTGGGACGATCTATATCAAAACAAAAATGTGAGTACAAACTGCCCATTTGGGCAAACTGCACCAGAACCTCTGGCTTACAGTCGGCGTTCGCTCCCACATCTAGCACAATCTTATCACACTTATTACCGGGGAACAAGGTAGCAATAGCTGGACGCAAGATGCCTTTTAGCCTGCCATACACCAAAAGTGATGCCGACATTACAGCTCCAGTGTTACCCGCAGAAAAAACTGCGTCCACCCTCTTGTGCTTGTAAAGCTCCAATGCTTTCACCAGAGATGAGTCTCTTTTCTTGCGAACGACCCGAGCTCCTTTGTCTTCCATGGTGATGACCTCGCGAGCGTCCACCACTTCTACTTTTCCCTCGTCGTAGCTATATTTACTCAGCTCTTGGGCTATCTCCTCCTGTCTGCCTACCAGCACGATTTTCCCACAATAACCTCTATTCAAGGCTTTTATGCTACCGGCTACTTCACAAACAGGAGCGAAATCTCCACCAAAAGCGTCTACAGCTACTATCATCTAATCACTTATTAATTAAGCTTCTTTTACTTCCACTATCTCTTTGTCACCATAGTATCCACAGCTAGTGCAGAGGTGATGAGGTCTAGTGGTAGCGCCACAATTTGAGCATTGAGATATGCCCGGCAAAGTAGCTTTGTAATGAGTTCTTCTTTTCCTTTTTCTTTGCTTAGATGTTTTTCTCTTAGGTACTGCCATCTTAAATCTCCTAAATGATATTATTTCTTAAAGATTACAAGAATTTATTACTCGAGTATGTGTCAAGTTAAATAAGTCGCAATCAAAGGGTTCTAATCCCTTAAAAAGCCCTAGTTTCCTACATTCTGTACTCAAATCCCAAAGCTATAACATCGTTTCTTTTGGAGTAAGTAACACCTTTCTCACTGTCCGTGTCATCTTCGTAAAGGTTTATCATATAGGAGAGATTCACGCTCATATCTTTGTTTATTTTGTAGCCACCACCTACACAATAAGAGTTGCAATCTAAAGCTGGACTCATTTGCTCGGACAAGCCGTAATCGGCGGCAGACAGGTAATTCTCTGTCCTCATATAACCTGCAGTCGCCCAGATTTGCTCGGTGAAGTTGTACTTAGCCGAAAAAGATAAATCGTGTGAGTTGCTGGAAACATCTTTTTCCTCTCCTTCCCAATTAGCACCTTTTTCCAGATAGTAGGTAAAAGTGGTCGCAAAGCTCAGCTTGTCGTCAACTTCATAGTTCGCACCAAATCCCAAAAGTCCCGGCAAATCGCGACGAGCAGTAGAGCCGTCCTCTTTGTTCAAACCAGCCAAGACTGCTGTCCCATAAGCATTTGACTTGTCATCCAGCTCAAACTCCAAGTTCACTTGGCTCTCGTAACGCAAAGCCAAACGCAAAGCGTCCAAAGGCAGATAGTCCACACTGACAATGCCACCAAAACCGTGAGCTGTCTCGTCATATTTCAAAGACAGTTCTTGCGTACTTCCATCAGCATACACAAAATCGGCACTAGCTTCTATATTCTTACTTGCATACACATAACGAGCACCCAAAGCTACGGAAACTTGCTCATTCACCTGATAAGAGCCTCCCGAAGCAAAAGTGTAATAAGCACTGAAAGCTTTTACTTGATCATTCTTGAAACCAGCTGCTCCAAAAGATGAAAAAGATTTAGCACAAATTCCATAAGAAACAAAGTTTCCATCCTCATAATCTACTGTGCCACCACCACCGCTGGCGGTCATACTTCCGAAAAGTCCCCAGTTGTCTTTTTTGTAAGTCGCAAACAAGTTGGGAATAGGTGACGGAGCTGTTTGCTCTTCGGTTACCTTTTCGCCTGCAATTTGGTCTGTGTAAGCGTGCCCATAAGTTTTGAGGATATACTGCATATCCACGCTGATTCTCATTCCCTCATCGCCAAGCATCACTCCCGCAGGATTGTAGACCGCTATGTCCGCAGCGTCGATAGCCACATTTCTGGTTGGTTCTGCCATATAGCGAGAGCCAAGGTTTTGCTTGTTGTCGATTCCGCCAGCAAGTAGCTGTCCTACGACAACCAATGACAAAGTAATTCCTGTTAATTTCTTCATTTTCATCTCCTAATCCTTAATGGATTTGTTTCTCAATTTTTTATTGTTGAGACAGACTTTTTTTTACAACCACTATGTCAAAGCCAAAAAGAACTAATGCAGAAAAAATACCAATTGGTAGGTTTTGGTGCAAATTTACAGCTAACTGTCTATTTTATAAAAGAAAATGCCCCCTTGCAATAACGCAAAGGAGCATTTAAAATAGCTTTACCTACCTCTAGTCACAACATCCCTTGTCCCCTTTGCAAGAACTCTCGACGGTAAATTCTGACATTCCGACCTGATTAAATTCTACTATGTTTTTCTTTACTGTGCCCACTATCCCCTTGTAAACTTTGACACCAGAGGCGTTGAACATCCTCACGGCAGCTGTTCCTATTCCACCGACCACTACAGCATCTATTTTCGTTTCCTGGAATGATGCCATCGGATTGCACTTTTCGTGCTGATGATCTAGGTCTTTGTTTTTCACGGTAACAAATTCCTTGCTACTGTCATCATACACGATAAAAAAAGGTGCCGAACCAAAACTGTCCCGCACCATACTCTTCTCTGCTTTGTCGCTCTCTACAGGAAAACAGATTTTCATAATTTCCTCCTTAACCTCTTTATTTTCTTTTAGAGCAAAATTTGCTGGAATAAAAAATAAAGTCAAGAAAAAAGAAAATCGTCTTTATTTCGTATAGAAGCACTTACACTCCATTTCCGATAATTTCTTTTGAAAGAGAATACAGTCTATTTGGGAAAGGTGATAGTCGTCCATTCGTGCCACAGGAATTTTCGTAGAGATGTTTCTCGCTAACCCAAAATTGCTTGTATTACTTTGAAGTAAGTTGTCTAGTTCTGCCTATTTCTTTTGGGAATTTTGCTCTTTTCAGTTGACATCCACATAAAAAGTTTCACTTTTCGAAAGTTGGTTTTTTTAAAGAATAAAGGAGTTTGTTTTGGAAAACAATGTCATCATTTCATTATCGATAGTTATTCTATTCCTCATCGGCATTATCGTCGTGGGCAAGGTCGCTTCCATGAGAATAAATAGCACGGAAGATTATCTCGTGGCGAATCGCAAAGCTCCTTTGTATTTGCTGATTGGCACGCTTTTTGCCACCTTTTGGGGAGGCGGCACTATTATCGGAGCAGCTGGTTCTGCTTTTGAGGGAGGACTTTATAATGTTATCGGAGACCCTTTTGCCGCTGGACTTTCTCTGGTGTTATTAGGTCTTTTTTTCGTCAAAACCCTGCGTAAACTCAAAATCCGCTCGCTGGGTGAATTATACACTTTCCGTTTCGGCAAGACGACAGGATATTTCGCCTCGGCTGTGATGATACCTACATATATCATCTGGACTAGCGTCCAACTTCTGGCTATCGGCAAGATTATCAATGTCTTACTGGGCATAGATTTTATTACCGCCTTCTTGGTGGCTACTGCTGTAGTGGTCTGTTTCACTTATATGGGTGGCATCGTGGCAGTGATCTGGACAGATCTTATCCAGATGGTTATTATTCTCATAGGGCTAGTGGCTATTCTGTATGTGAGCATAGAGGCGATAGGAGGTGTCGGAGAGTTGAGAGCCCACACTCCAGCAAACTTTTGGCAATTTTTGCCTAGCGAAAGAGGTATAATGCCGTGGATTACCTACCTAGCTATGTGGGTAGGGATGGCTCTGGGCAACATTCCCAGTCCAGATATCGCCCAAAGGGCTTTCATCGCCAGAGATGTCCAAACCGCAAAAAAGGGAATGATCATCACGGGGATACTCTACTGGACTATCGGATTTGTCCCCATAATGCTCGCTCTTATCGCCATAGTCTTCACCAGCAAAGGTTTCATCCCAGCAGATCTAATAAGCCAAGATAGTGAACTTTTAGTGCCCATCTTAGCACAAAAGCTCTTTGGACCTATAGGTCTAGGAATCTTTATCGCATCTCTGGTGGCTGCCATCTTGTCCAGTGCCAGCACCTCTTTGTTTGCCACGGCTGTTTTGTTTTCCAACGATATCTTTCGACCTCTATACCAAAATAAGATGAGTAAAGAAAAGCTAGAAAAAAGAATGATGGGTGCTACCAAAATCTTTGTGCTGATAGTTGGTATTTTGGCGGCTATCTTCGGGTTGTCTTCTAGCAGCATCTATGACTTGACAATCTTCGCTTTTACTCTTCAATTTGGAGTGCTATTTTTCCCATTTATTTTTGCTCTCAAGCTGAAAAATGTAACATCTCAGGGAATTATCGCTGGGATGCTCACTGGTGTCGGCATAAACTTGCTTGGCTCTATCGTCAAAAGAAGCGTCATTCCTGAGCCATGGGAATTTTACACACTCGTGCCTGCTCTGGCTAATATGATCGTGATACTCGTAGTTTCCCATTTTACTCAGAATAAGAGCCAAGGAAGACCGCTCTCGGAGCTGTATATAAGCGATTGATTACTTTTTGAAATCGCTACTAACAGGAATCCAGCTGTCTATATTATAGAGTATTTTCGGGATGATGAAAAAATTGATAACTTTTACACCTTTGGTTTTCCCCAAGTTTTCGTTGATGAACTTATACATTTGCTCATTGTCCAAAAACCTGGTCTCTATAGCCAGATTGGCTTCTCCCCAACCAGATGCTATGTAGCAAACATTGGGATTTTGCTTACAAAAATCTACAAAATCATCGTAAACATCGTCATCCACTTTTAGATTTATATCGGCAATAGAGTGATAGTCAAACATACTCGGCTCGACGATAGTAGCTATGCGGATAGCTTTTTTGCTTATCAGCTTATTTATCCTACGGTTCACAGTCCGCTCGTTTGCACCTATTTTTTTGGATATTTTTGCAGCCGATGCTCTAGCGTCTTTGGAAAGCTCTTTTATTACTTTATAATCTAATTTGTCGAAAATTTTCTTTTTTTCTAACATTTTTCCCCCACAACTTTTAGTTTACATTCTTTAACTTAAAATTTTGATAGTTCCATTTTGTCAATATCATAAAATGTTTGCTTAAAAAAAGGTCTGCCGTCAGGATTTATTCCAAAGACAGACCTAATTTCTACTCACATCATAGAGTATTAAATAAGTGCAAAGTTTTTATTCTACTTTTGTTTACTTCTATAATATAGATACATCCCATACAGTGTGGTGACGATAGTACCGATGATTAGTGTCAAATGGTAGAGAGGGTCAAATCCTTCGCCTGTATAGAAAAGCAACACTATTCCCAAAGCTATAAAGAGAAATCCTATCACTCCTGAAACGATAATTCCTGCATTTCCAAAAGGCACTTTGTACGGTCTAGGAACATCGGGATCAGAAAATCTGAGTTTGATAGCAGTTGGAAAGAGCCACAAATAAGGCAAGAAGAATATCAAGAAACTGAAAGAGAGAATCGTCCAAAAGGCGTCGTTGGCACTGCCACTGAGGATAAAATTAAGCACAATCAAAAGCGTGGAAATCACACCCATCAAGATGTAAGAATAGTCTGGAGTCCCATATTTAGCGTGTCTGTGTCCCAGCATCTTGGTTTTGGCAGTAAATTCGGCTTCGTCCAAAACTTCTACACCTCCCAGAGTCCAGGAAATCATATTAGATACCAAAGTAAAACATGCCAACAAGATGATAATATAGAATATTGGCATTTGCATCGGTCCCAGCACAGAGGTCAGGACTTTGATAGCTACGAAGAAACCATCTAGTGGGTCTATCGTGTTTGCAGGAATAGCCACCAAAACACCAAAAGTACCGACGATATACAACACTGCAATAAGCAATCCAGCAAGAATCGTCATCTTGGGTATATTTACTTGAGGGTTATCCACCTTGGAAGCGATAGAGCTAATCAGCTCAAATCCAAGCAGATTATACACGATAGCAGAGCTGTAAGAGATTGTGTTGAAATCGATAGACAGCTTAAACTGACTAAGGGCAAAAGAGTTAGCTGAGCCAAATTTGATAAAATAAATCACGCCCAACAATCCAAAAATGAGCAGAAGTGCTACTTTGGTAATCGCTGCGATATTGGTGACTGTGATGCTCAAATCTACGCCTCTAATGCCGATAAACACTATCAACCAGCACATACCTATGGAGATCACAGCTTGCATAAACAAGCCCATATCGGGAGCGAAAGCCATCGTGAACCAAGTGGTAAAAGCAATAAAAACTGCTGGCATCCAAAAGGCAACATTCACCCAATAAAACCAAGCTACTAAACTTGCTTGGAAATCTCCATACGCCCTTTTCACCCAAGCGTAGATTCCACCATCGTCTGGATATGCTGCTCCCAGCTCTGCGTTAATTAAACCATAGGGAATAAAAAACAGTATCGCTGTCAATATCCAAACACTGATAGACGAAACCCCCATAGCCGCTGGTGCTACGAAAGTATCCAAAACCACAATTCCGCAAACAGTGAAAGATATCATCTTAAATAAACTTACTTTCTTTTCCATTTTTTCTCCTTTATTTATCTGGGTTGTTGCTGGGTAATACAATGAATATCACCGCCACCTAACAAAATCTCTCGGGCATAAATACCCACAACTTCTCTATCTGGAAACACTTTTTGCAAAGTCTCTAACGCCAACTTATCGTATTTGGGGTCGTCAAAGATAGGCACGATTACCGACTTGTTAGCTATATAAAAATTGGCATAAGAAGCTGCCTGACGGTCGCCTACTTGCCTTGGCAAGGTGCCAGCTACGCTGTCCACCCCTTCGCTCTCTTCTTGGGTAATCATGATTGGTGTGGGCGTATGGAGCTTGTAGACCTCCAATTTCCGTCCTCTGGCATCGGTCTGCACGCTCAGTATGTCATAAGCCGCCTTGGACATCGCATATTGGGGGTCGTTCTCGTCGTCTGTCCATGCCAGTACTACCTTCCCCGGTGCACAGTAATGGAGGATGTTATCCACATGCTCGTTGGTCTCATCTAGATATATGCCTTGTGGTATCCAAATCACCTTCTCTAGGTTCAAATACTGCTTGAGCGTGTCTTCTATCTGTTGCTTGGTCATACTCGGGTTACGCCCTTCGCTGAGCAAACAAGCCTCGGTCACAATCAGTGTGCCTTGCCCATCGACATGGATAGAGCCACCTTCCAACACAAAGTCATCCAAAGAGTAGTAATCTTTGTTCTCAATCTCGCAAACTTTCAGGGCGACTTCATCATCTTTGTCCCACGGGAAATACAAGCCATCGACCAGACCACCCCAAGCGTTGAAACGCCAATCGATGCCTCTGACTTCGCCCTTATCATTCGTAACGAAAGTCGGACCGCAATCACGCATCCAAGAATCGTTGTTGGACATCTCCACCACACGAATGCTGCTATCCAACGCTTCCCTTGCTGCTAGGTATTGCCCAGCGGAGACACACATAGTCACCGGCTCATGGCGAGCGATGGTCTCTGCCACTTTTTTAAAAGCTTTTTGAGCGGGCTTGCCACCCATCCGCCAGTTATCTGGTCGCTCTGGCCAGATCATCCAGCATCCAGCGTGAGGTTCAAACTCTCCGGGCATCCGAAAGCCGTCTTTTTTCGGCGTAGAATTTATTAGCTTTGCCATAATTTTACTCCTTATATTCTTTTATAATTTTTTAAGAAAATTTTTGATAATATCTTCGTGTTTTTTCTTCGTCTGCTCAGATGGATTTTCAGCAAATTTGTGCGTAAAATAAACCAAAATCGCCATCTGGGCTGTGAGTCTATTTTCTGCCTCGTCAAAAGCCAAGCTGTAATCGCCTTCCAGAGCTTCGCGAGTGATCTCCTCTTTGTCATTGGCTGGCAAACAGTGCAAAAGCAAAGCTCCCGGAGCGGCTTTTTTCATCAGCTCATCGGTAATCACATAATCGGGCATAAAAGCTGCCAAGCGTTCCTTCTTCTCATCCAGCTGAGTCGTCCAGTAGAAGCTGTCACCATAGACGACATTGCACTCTGCTATCTTGGAAACATCGTCCGTAATCTCGTAAGATGCACCTGTCTTTGCACAATTTTTGTCAGCTAACTCTTGCCACTCTTTTTCCATTTGATACTTCTTTGGTCCTATCTGTTTAAAGTTCATCCCATATTTGGTGCAGGTAAGCAGAAGCGAGCGACATACATCCGTGGCGTCTCCCATAAAAGCCAAAGTGACATCTTCCAGCCGCATTCCTTGTGGTAGATGCTCCTGAACAGTGAAAATATCCGCAAGCATCTGAGTGGGATGATACACACAGTCCAGCCCGTTAATGACCGGCACGGTGGCATACTTACTCAGAGCAGCTGTCGTCTCGCCACTATTTGTCCTAGCCATAATAATATCGCACATCCGACTGAGAACCCTCGTGGTATCCTCGATGGACTCTTTGCCACCTAGGTGGATATCTTTGGGAGACAAAAATAGAGCATGTCCACCCAAAAGCTCCGCTGCAACCTCAAAAGAAACTCTGGTGCGAGTAGAGCCAGCCTCGAAAATCATCGCCAGAGATTTGTTTCGGAAAAGCTGCGGAACAGCTCCGTCTCTACGGGCATTTTTCAAAAGAGTCATCAGCTCCATCATATCATCAATCTCTTTTCGGGAAAAATCGTTCATTGTGATCATGTGTTTGAGACCTTTTTTATAAAGGTCGGTCGCACTGGAAGAGGGATTTTTCATTTTACACTCCTTAATTTTCATTATATTACCATTTGAAATTATTTTTGTCCGATTGTCAATATCTTTTGTCTTTTTTAGACTTTTACCTGTCTACTTTAGCATATAATGAAAAAATCACACACTCCAAACCTTAATATATTGTCATTTTGGGGTCTAATTACGGAAAAAACTAATGCTTAAAAATTTTTACTATCTTTGCTTTTTTTGATGTAATATCTAGCATAAAACTTTTATTATCCGAAGATGCTATCTAAGAAAATCAGCCTAAACTAATCGTTAATATGATGAAAACTTTGCGGCTCTATGTGAATAGTTGCTTCTATATTGCATTTTTCGCTGATAGAACGCTCGATCTTGGTAGCGATTTTGTGTGCCTGATACAAGGAAAAATCGTCTCGCAGCTTGATATGAAAGGTCAACTCCTGTCTATGAACATAATTGTGCAGATGGAAATGATGTGCAAAAATCTCTTCGCTGTGAGCTTCCGCGACAAGTCCTCGAATCTGAGCAAGCAACTCTTCACTGACATTTTCTCCCAATATTTTGGTAATAGACTCTCTGACTATCTGATAAGCTGCAAAAGAGATCATCGCTGCCATAACAAAAGCCAAGGCACTGTCTATCCACCAGAATTTTTGCCCAAAAAAGATACCGAAAAGTAGTACCACGGAAGATAAAGCATCACTGCGATGATGCCAACCGTCAGCATTGATCGACAAGTTGTTTAACCTCCTCCCTAGATAAAAAGCGTACTGAGCAAGAGATTCTTTGACCACAATGGATACGATGGTAGTCACTATCGCCAAAGTCCCAAAAATTACAGCTTCCTGCTGTTGAAATCTTTCTATCGCTTTTACAAAAAATTCATAAGCTACAATACAAAGCATAAATCCAATGAAAATAGCGGAGATATACTCCCATCTGCCATGTCCAAAAGGATGTTTGTCATCAGGTTTGGCAGTGGACAATTTCACTCCCAAGATCACCGCTACAGAACTCAAAGAGTCGGACAAAGTGTGCCAAGCATCTGCTGTAATAGCCAAAGAGCCACAAACTATTCCCGTCCAAAATTTCAAGAAAAACAGAGCCAAGTTGGCAACAATAGAAACAACTCCCTCTCGATAACCTAATTTTTCTTTATTTATAACCTCTCCCTTAGATTTAAAATTCTCAATGTTTTTTCAAACCGTGACCTGTAAAAGTCGAAACTATTACTTCTTGTGAATCTTGTTTGCCCAAAAGATAACTTTCGACTCCGACATAAGCAGCTACAGCTGTGGGTTCTATGTAGATGCCCATTTTTTTGACTTTTACCAACGCTTTCCTAATTTGCTTATCATCTACTTGGATGAACTCTCCATTTGTGTCGGCGACAGCTTGCAAAATCTCTAACCATCGCACTGGCTTTTGGATAGCTATCCCTTCTGCCAAGGTATGCTCACTCTGCACATTTACCAAGTTATCCCATTTTGGCTGAAGATAAGTTTTTGCCAAAGGAGCACAGGCTTGGGACTGCACGGCTACTATCTTGGGAATCTTGGCGATAACTCCACTCTCGTGCAGATGCTTAAAGCCTAAATAAGCTCCCAAAAGCAAAGTTCCATTACCTACTGGCAAAACGACGGTGTCGGGAGAGTTCCACCCCAGCTGTTCAGCCACTTCGTAGGCAAATGTTTTTGTCCCTTCAAAAAAGAAAGGATTATAGCTGTGACTCGCGTAGTAGGTGTCTTCTGCCAATTGCAACGCTCTATCTGCCACCGCCTGCCTAGAGCCTTTCACGGCTGTGAGCTCTGCTCCTACAGAGGAGATTTGTTGCAATTTTCCCGCGGAATTATCAGCCGCGACTAAAATCTTACTCCTAATTCCAGCTTTGGCACAATAAGCAGCAATCGCAGCTCCTGCGTTGCCAGAAGAGTCTTCGACCACCTCTTTTATCCCTAGCTCTAGTAGCTTGCTCACCAAAACCGTGGCTCCTCGATCTTTGTACGAGCCACTGGGAAAGATGTAATCGAGCTTGAACAACACTTTTCTCGTTCCGACATTGACATCCTCTAGCGGTGTCAGACCTTCTCCCAAGCTGACTCGATAACGCAAATCTATGGGTAACGCGTGAGCATACCGCCAAAGGGAAAAAACCGATTTATCAACTTTTTCTATTTGAAATTTGGAAAGGGTTTTATATCTCAACAATCCACCGCATTCGCATCTCCAAACTGCATCTTTTTCGGTAAATCTTTTCCCACATTTTTCGCAAAATAAATATCCACTCACAAAGCCTCCTTGACTATGCGTTTAGCTAGAATAAGCCCTGGATCTAGCAATGGCTGAGTAAAATCTTGCTGCCGCATCGCCAAAGGTATCTCCGTGCAACCCATGATGATCGCCTGTGCTCCCTGCTTGATTAACCCACGAGCAACCTCATTAATTTGTCGTCTCGCCCAAGAAATTTCGGCACCACTTTTCACACCTTTTTGGGGGTCGTAAATTGCCCTGCTGACGATTTGCTTCTCCTCATCACTCGGATAGAGCAGCTCTCCGCAACCTGTTTTTGCAAAGTAGCTTTCATACACGCCACTGCCATAAGTTCCCAAAGTGGACAAAAGCCCGACTTTTCCTAATTTCAGGGATTTAAGATGCAAACAAGTCTCTTCCACTAAGTTCAAAAACTTTACTTCTTTGCCTTGTAAAAAATCTAAAAATGGAGAAAGAATCTCCACAGAATGTGCGGTATTGCAGGGAATAGCCAAAATTTCTGCACCTATGCTCAGCAATTTCTCCGCGACATAAATGAGCCCTTCGGCTGGATGAGGCAAAGATTTATCTTGCAAATAAGCACTGCGATCCCCTATCCTCTGGGAAGCAGATAGATGATAAATCTCTAAGTGCTCTTGATCTGTAGTGGCTGGTGTGCTGTCTAATATTTTATGATGAAAATCTACACCTGCGTATGGTCCCACTCCTCCGATTATGCCAACTATCTTGCTCATAATTCTCCTTACTATTTCAAAAAAAAGGTGTCATTGCAACAATAACACCTTTTATTCCATCAAAATCTAAAAAGATTAACTCCACTTACTCTCATCCAAGAGCCCTTCACTTTTCGCAATAATAGTAGAGCAAGTCATATCTCCAGTTACATTTATGCAAGTACGCCCCATATCCAGAATCGCATCGATTCCCAAAATCATAGCATAAGCCGCTGCGACAGGAGATCCAGCCTCCAGCGGCATACCGATACTCTCCAAGACAAGCATCAGCATAATAGCACCAGCACCTGGTACACCAGCAGTGCCGATAGAAGCCAAGACGGCAGTAAGAATCACCGTGATTTGCGCACCAAGGCTCAAAGGCATACCCACGGCAAAGCCAATGAACATAGCACACACACCTTGATAAATCGCCGTGCCATCCATATTGATCGTAGCACCCAAAGGCAAAGAGAAAGAGTAAACATCTTTGTGAATCCCGAGCTCTTCATCGGCAGTCTTCATAGACACAGGCAGCGTGCCACTACTGCTACGAGTCACAAAAGCGGTAATCATAGGAGCTTTGATCTTGGCAAGAAACTTAAAAGGCTTGATACCAGAAAATTTAGCAATCAACGCATAAACTACCACCACTTGCAAGATATAGCCAGTAAAAGCCGCCAGAGTCACTGTTCCCAAAGGACCTAAAGCTTTTAGCCCTTGCTTACCAAAAACTACCGCAATAAGAGCAAAAACACCCACAGGTGCATACTGCATCACCCATCGCACGATAATATACATCACCTCGGCAGAAGCGTCGAAGACACTGAACAAAACATCTCCAGCTTTCTTAATCCTCGCATCCTTGCTAATTTTGAGATAAGACAAAGCTATCCCAAAGATAATCGCAAAAAAGATCGAAGGCAAGATTTTATTAGAGACGATATCTCCCAGAGGGTTCTTAGGAATAATGTTTATAAAGGTGTCGGCAAGACTCGGAGAGTTGACCACTTTACCTGCAGCTGCTCCGATATTTCCCAGATTAAGACCTAATCCTGGTCTAAACAAATTACCCATCAACAAACCCACAGCCACAGCGAAAGCACTGGTGACCATATAGAAAGCAACTGCTTTGAGCCCAATTTTGCCCAGTTTGGCAGGGCTAATGCTGGCTGCACCGACTACCAATGTGCTCAGCACTACTGGCATCACGATCATCTTCAAGAGTCGCACGAAAATATCACCCAGAGGCTTTAGCCAAGAGATACTTTCTCCTCCCACTAACCCCACAATCGCTCCTAAAATAAGCCCTAGCAAGATTCTTACCAGCAGATTGGTTTTGAAATACCAATCAAACATTCCTTTTTTATCCGACATTATTCCCCCCTTTATGGTATACTTTATCAGATTTCTACCTTTTTACTTTAGCAATTTTGAGATGTCAAGGGAAAAAACGAAATCAAATATCGAAACAACCTTTTTGCCTTCTCTGTTTCAGTAGATAAATAGTGGTTTACAGGAAAACTAGGAACTTGAAAAATATTGCTCTTTAGATTGAGCAACCTTTTGTTGACCAAAAAATATCACAAAGTGAAAACTATCTTTATTCTTGGATAAGACAACTATCTATGAGCACCATTGCCTGATCGACAAGGTAATCAAGCTTGTTTCTATTACCCATTTTGAGAATCAACTTCAAGCCCAGAAAGTTACTTATCCCCATCAAAATATAAGCTAAAATATCTGAATCTATTTTTTTGATCTCCCCTTTCTCTATAGATGCGTCCAGCCCTTTTTGATAGCGAAGAGCAAAGTCGTGATAATATTTTTTAAAAAGGCTTTTGTCGATATACAGAGATTCCCAAATGATATTATAAGCTTCTGGATGTTTGATAGCGTATTGGAAAAAAGTTTTTATTCCGATTCTCTGGTTCTTGGAAAATCCTTCCACATTTGCAGTTTTTTCTGCGATCGCTTTCCTGATTTCGTGCTGGTAATATTCCAAAAGGTATATATAGAGTGATTTCTTATTCGCAAAATATAAATAAAATGTCCCTGTGGCTACGCCTGCGTTTTTGGTAATATCTACGATGACGGTGTTGGAATAACCTTTCTTGTAAAATGTTGTGATAGCCGACTCTACAAGGAGTTTGAAGGTTGCTTTGCCATTCCTAGAGGTCGGGATTTTGATACCATTTTCCATTATTAAGAACTCTCCAAATGTTTATTATTAATGATAAACACAAAGAAAAATAACTTTCATTCTTGACAACAAAAATATGCGTTTTATTTATGAACGGTCATTCATATTTTGAATCATACTTCACTCTTTTGTGTTTGACAGAAAAGTAAAAAAAATAATATATATAAGGAGAAAAGATGAGTAGAGTCTTTATCGTGTCGGCCAAAAGGACGGCAATAGGATCCTTCTTAGGGTCGTTATCTACGGTGCACCCTGCAGAACTGGGTGCTACAGTGGTCAAGAACATCTTAGAAGAGACAGGAATCCCAAAAGAAGATATTGATGAGGTGATCTCAGGTAATATCTTGCCTGCAGCCCAAGGTCAAGGCGTGGGTAGGCAGGTAGCTATCAAAGCTGGGATACCTATAGAAGTGCCTGGATACAGCATCAACATGGTGTGTGGAAGCGGAATGAAAGCTATCATGACCGCGTATGCGAATCTCAAAGTTGGGATTAGCAATCTGGTAATAGCAGGTGGTACTGAGTCGATGAGCTTAGCACCTATGCTCGTTCCGTCCAAAGTAAGAAACGGGATGAGAATGGGTAATGTGACGATGATAGACCATATGATCAACGATGCACTGACAGACGCTTATGGTAATATCCATATGGGTATTACCGCTGAGAATATCGTGGAGAGATATAATATTTCTCGTGAAGCTCAGGATGAGTTCGCTGCCTCTTCCCAAAGCAAAGCTATCGTTGCTATCGATAGTGGACGGATGAAAGATGAGATCGTAGAGATGATAGTTAAGAGCAGAAAAGGTGATGTGATCGTGGATCAGGATGAGTTCCCGAATAGAAACACCGATGCTCAAAAATTAAGCAAGCTTCGCCCTGCTTTCAAGAAGGGTGGCAGTGTGACTGCTGGTAATAGCTCTGGCATCAATGATGGGGCTAGCTACATGTTGATGGTGAGCGAGCAAGCTCTCTCCAAGTACAATCTTACTCCTCTGGTGGAAATCATAGGCATCGGACAAGGTGGCGTGGATCCTGCGGTAATGGGACTTGGTCCTGTGCCTGCCATCAGGAATGTGCTTAAAGATGCTAAGCTGAGTCTAAAAGAGATCGACCTGCTTGAGCTGAACGAAGCTTTCGCTGCTCAAAGCCTCGGTGTTATCTCAGATCTGTCCACTGAGCATGGAGTTAGTCAAGAGGATATCATCTCTAAGTGTAATGTAAATGGTGGTGCTATAGCTCTGGGTCACCCTGTAGGTGCTAGTGGCAATAGGATAGCGACTACCTTGATTCATGAGATGAAGAAGAGAGAAGTAAAATATGGATTAGCTTCTCTATGTATTGGCGGCGGTATGGGTACTGCCATTATAGTCAAGAATTTGGAGGTTAACTAAGATGAGGTCGGAAAATAAAGTAGCTGGCAAAACTGGCCACACCTTGAGCGTAAATGGTGGAATGAGACTTTAGTTTGTTATAATAATAAGGAGAAATCATGAAATTGAGTGATATTAAAATTGGTATGGAAGCTTCTGTTTCCAAGACTATTACAGAAGTTGATGTAGTACTTTTTGCCGGTCTATCTTTGGATATTAATGCTGTCCACCTGAACGAAGAGTATGCCAAAAAATCTATGTTCAAAACTCGCATAGCTCACGGATTACTGAGTGCTGGTTTGATTTCGTCTGCCCTGGGCACGAAGCTTCCTGGAGAAGGGACTATCTGGCTTAATCAAGACATGAAATTCACCGCTGCTGTAAGAATAGGTGACACCGTAACTGCCACTGTGAAAGTGCTCGAGATGAGACCAGAGAAAGGCATCGTTACCTTGGAAACCATCTGTACCAACCAAAAAGGTGAAGCAGTAATAGTGGGAAAAGCTGTAGTTCTCAAGAAAGATTAGTATCAACAATAGTCGGGCGAAAGCTCGACTATTTTATTTAGCTTAAAATAGAACTAGTATTAATACTGGGGGTAAAATGAATTTTGAAATTCCAGATACACATAAACTTTTTAGACAAAGTATTAGAGAGTTTGTAGAAAAAGAAGTTAAGCCACTTGCAGAGGAGATCGACGAGGAAGAGAGATTCCCTGTGGAAACTGTCCAAAAGATGGCAAAAATGGGAATGATGGGTATCCCCATTTCCAAAGAGTTCGGTGGTGCAGGTGGAGACAACCTTATGTACGCTATGGCTGTGGAAGAGTTGTCGAAAGCTTGTGGGACTACAGGCGTGATATTGTCTGCTCACACTTCTTTGGGTATGGTGCCGATATTGGAGTTCGGGACAAAAGAGCAAAAAGATAAATATTTGCCGAGAATGGCTACTGGCGAGTTGTTAGGAGCTTTTGGTTTGACAGAACCTAACGCTGGTACTGATGCCGCAGGGCAGCAAACTACAGCTGTTTTCGATGAAAAGACCAATGAATGGGTGCTCAATGGCTCTAAAATATTCATCACTAACTCTGGCTATGCTCATGTGTATATCATCTTCGCTATGACTGACAAATCTAAGGGGCTAAAAGGTATCTCTGGTTTCATCTTGGAAAGCGACACACCTGGATTTAGCGTGGGCAAGAAAGAAAAGAAAATGGGAATTAGAGGTTCTGCTACTTCTGAGTTGATCATGGAAGATTGTAGAATTCCCAAAGATAACCTCTTGGGTGCTGTAGGCAAAGGGTTCAAAATAGCTATGATGACTCTGGATGGTGGCAGAATAGGCATAGCCGCTCAAGCTTTGGGCTTGGCTCAAGGAGCTCTTGATGAGACTATCCATTATGTAAAAGAGAGAAAACAGTTCGGTAGATCTATCGCTAAATTCCAAAATACTCAATTCCAATTGGCTGATATGCACACCAAAGTGGAGGCTGCAAGAATGCTGGTCTATAGTGCTGCTTGGAAAAAAAGCAAAAAGCTCCCTTACGGACTAGATGCTGCTATGGCGAAACTATTCGCCTCTGAGGTAGCTATGGAAGTCACAACCAAAGCTGTGCAATTGCATGGTGGATATGGCTATACCAGAGAGTATCCCGTAGAGAGAATGATGAGAGACGCTAAAATTACCGAAATTTACGAAGGGACTTCTGAAGTTCAAAAAATGGTAATAGCGGCTTCAATTTTGAGATAGTTGTAGCTGATAAAGAAAATTTGTTAGGAGTAATTATGAAGATAGTCGTTTGTATGAAACAAGTGCCTGATACTACAGAGATTAGACTAGATCCTGTAACTGGAACTCTGATTAGGGATGGTGTGCCTAGTATCATCAATCCTGATGATAAAGCAGGTCTGGAAGAGGCACTAAAACTTAAAGATATATATGGAGCTCACATTACTGTCATTACTATGGGACCTCCTCAAGCCGATGCAGCATTAAGAGAAGCTATTGCTATGGGCATAGATAGAGCTATATTGTTGACTGACCGCAAATTCGCTGGGTCAGATACTTTAGCTACTTCTACCGCATTAGCCGCTGCTCTCAAAGAGCTGGATTACGACCTGATCATCACAGGTAGGCAAGCTATCGATGGAGATACCGCTCAGGTGGGTCCACAAATCGCCGAGCATTTAAATTTGCCTCAAGTCTCTTATGTGAAAGAGCTCGAATGCAGTGAAGATAAGGTGTTCAAAATCAAAAGAGCCGTAGAAGACGGATATTACCTATTGGAAGTCAAAGCTCCATGTCTGATAACCGTATTGTCGGAAGCTAACAAACCTAGATATATGTCTGTCGGAAACATTGTAGATGCTTTTGACAGAGAAGTCGAAGTTTGGTCTACAGAGGAGATTACAGTTGATTTAGAGAAATTGGGTCTCAACGGTTCACCGACTAAAGTAAGGAAGTCTTTCACCAAAGGTGCAAAACAAGCAGGCAAAATTCATGATGTAGAGCCTATGGTCGCCGCTGAGCTTGTCATCGATAAACTCAAAGAAATGTTTGTGATATAATGGAGAGTTAAAATGAACTTAGATGAATATAAGGGAATTATTGTTTATGCTGAGCAACGCGAGGGCGTGATCCAAAATGTAGCTTTGGAACTCGTGGGAAAAGCAAAAAAATTGGCAGAAACTTTGCAAGTAGAGGTTACAGCCGTTATCTTGGGTGATGCGATTGGTGGTTTGGCAAAGAAGCTTATCGCTTATGGTGCTGACAAAGTGCTAGTGGCAGAAGATCCTAGATTGAAAATTTATGATACAGAAGCTTATGCCCAAGTCTTTTCGCAAATCATAAATAGAGATAAGCCCGAGATTGTGCTGATGGGAGCTACCACCTTGGGTAGAGATTTGGCTCCTCGAGTCTCAGCTAGAGTTCAGTCTGGACTGACTGCTGACTGTACTAGCCTCGAGATAGGTGACCAAAAAGAGCTCTTGATGACTAGACCAGCTTTTGGTGGCAACATAATGGCTACTATCATTTGCCCCGATCATCGTCCGCAAATGTCTTCTGTAAGACCCGGCGTGATGGAAAAACTAGAAAAAGATACTACCAGAAAGGGTGTCATTGAGTCTTTCAAGGTGGAATTGGACGAATCGAAGCTAAGAGTAAAATTGCTAGAGGTTGTCAAAGAAGAGGGCAACAAAATCGATATTACTGAAGCCAACTTCTTGGTCTCTGGTGGTAGAGGAGTCGGAAGTAAAGAAAACTTCAGTCTCTTGGAAAAATTCGCTCATGAATTAGATGCACTCGTCTCTGCTTCTAGAGCGGCTGTAGATGCAGGATGGATGCCACACGATAGACAAGTAGGTCAGACAGGCAAGACTGTACGCCCTAATATCTATTTCGCACTTGGTATCTCTGGAGCCATACAACATGTAGCTGGTATGGAAGAGTCTGAGTATATAGTAGCTATCAATAAAGATAAAGGTGCTGCTATCTTCAACAATGCAGACTTGGGAATAGTAGGTGATCTGTTTAAGATTTTACCATTGCTGATCGATAAGCTCAAGAAAGAGAAAGCCAAAAAAAGTGCTTAGTAGTGCAAGAGTTCTCATTTATAATTAAAATGGAGATATTATGAAAGTTAAAGTTCTTACTGCTAAAGCTGCAGTAGAGATGATTACAGATAAAGCTACTATCGCCACGGGTGGATTCGTAGGTAGTGCCGTACCAGAAGAGTTGAATAAAGCTCTCGGTGAAAGATTTGTGAGCGAAGGGAAACCAGAGAATTTAACTCTAGTCTTCGCTGCAGGTCAAGGTGATGGTAAAGATAAAGGGCTCAATTATTTAGGTCATGAAGGTCTTTTGAAAAAAGTTATTGGTGGACATTGGGGTTTGATACCTAAAGTGCAAGCTTTGGCATTAGAGAATAAAATCGAAGGGTACAATTTACCTCAAGGTGTGATCTCTCATATGTTCCGCGATATCGCTGCCAAAAAACCTGCTACCATTACTCATGTGGGGTTGAAAACTTTTGTAGACCCTAGACTAGAAGGTGGCAAGGTCAATAGTGTGACCAAAAAAGATATCGTAGAAGTGATAAAGTTAGATGGAAAAGAGTATTTGAAATATAACACTTTCCCCATAGATTTTGCTTTCTTGAGAGGTACTTACGCCGATGAGAATGGTAATATTTCCTCAGAACACGAGGCTATCTCAGGAGAGAACTTATCTATAGCTGCCGCTTGTAAAAACTCTGGTGGCAAAGTAATTGTGCAAGTGAAAGAGATAGTGAAAGTTGGCAAATTGGATCCCAAGCTCGTCAAGATTCCAGGTATTTATGTAGATTCTGTGGTTGTTTGTGATAACGAAGAGAATCATATGCAAACTTACTTGGAAAGCTTAAATCTCAGCTACTGCCAAAGTCCAGAGTTGGTGAATTGTGCTGATGTCCCTAATCATCCAGAAAATGTAAATAGTGACGCTTATCAAGACAACCTTGATGGTCAACCGACTGTTAAGCCTATGCCGTTAGATATTAGGAAGATTATCGCTAGAAGAGCTGCTATGGAGCTGATCCCTGATGCTATCGTAAATCTGGGTATCGGTGTCCCCGAAGGTGTAGCTGCAGTGGCTAGCGAAGAGGGTCAGGGCGATAAGATGGTGCTTACTGTGGAATCTGGTCCTATAGGCGGAGTGCCTGCAGGTGGACTTAGCTTTGGAGCTTCTGCCCATCCAGAGGCTATCTTGGATCAACCTTATCAGTTCGACTTCTATGATGGTGGTGGTTTGGATTTGGCATTCTTGGGACTGGCTCAATGTGACAAAGGTGGCAATATCAATGTCTCCAAATTTGGTCCAAAAATAGCTGGCTGTGGCGGCTTCATCAACATCACACAAAATGCTAAAAAAGTTGTTTATTGTGGAAGTTTCACCGCTGGAGGATTGAAAGTCAAAGCTGATAATGGAAATCTGGTAATCTTGTCTGAGGGTAAAGTGAAAAAGTTCCTCAACAAAGTAGAACAAATCACTTTTAGTGGCGAGTACGCTTTGGACAAACGGCAACCAATTCTATATATCACGGAGAGAGCTGTCTTCGAGTTGAGTAAAGAAGGTCTAGTATTAACAGAGATAGCTCCCGGGGTGGACTTGCAAAAAGATGTCTTAGATTTGATAGAGTTCGACCCCATCATCTCTGGTAACCTAAAAAAGATGGATGCTAAAATATTCAAAGATGAGTTAATGAATTTGAATATATAAATTCAGCCGTATGAGCTTTTTAACTAAAGCTTAGATAAATAAAAAAAATAAAAGAAAAGGATGTAAAAATGCAAATTTTAGGAATTATTATTTCTTTAGCATTACTGATGTATCTTGCTTATCGAGGCATATCAGTGCTAGTGTTGGCGCCATTGATGGCTATTACTGCTGTTATTTTGAGTGGTGATGATTTGGGTATTTTCGACGCTTATGGCAACAAATTTATGCCTGCTTTAGCTGGTTATTTAGCTAAATATTTTCCTGTATTTATCACAGGAGCTATCTTCGGTAAATTGATGGGCGTCTCGGGTGCCGCTGAATCTATTTCTAAGTTTATCTCACTAAAAATCGGCAAAGACAAGGCTATCATAGCTGTTGTCTCAGCTACCGCTCTTTTGGTTTATGGCGGAGTGTCACTTTTCGTAGTGGTATTTGCTATCTATCCATTTGGTGCTGCTCTTTATAGAGATGGTGGCGTACCGAAAAGGCTGCTTCCTGCTTCTATCGCCTTGGGAGCTTTCACTTTTGCTATGACCGCACTGCCAGGAACTCCACAATATATCAACACTATGCCTATCCCCTATTTTGGTACTGACACTTTTGCGGCCCCATTCTTGGGAATAGCTTGTGCTATTGTCATGTATGGATTGGGAATCTTGTGGTTAACCTATAGAGCCAAAAAAGCTAACGCAAAAGACGAATTTTATGGCGACCATGAAAACGAAGGTATCGTGGTAAATGCAGAAAAAGTTCCTTCTTTCTTAGCAGCTATCTCACCTATCCTTCTTGTGTTTGTTATCAACTTGTTTCTTACCAAAGCAGGCATCTTGACAGGTATATGGCCAGTTGTAGTAGCTTTGACTATAGCTATAGTTTACTCTATCTTCCTCTTCAAACCTTATATCGATGATGTCAAAAAAGAGGTGAATGGCGGTGCTTTAGGTGCTCTCTTGCCTATTATGAATACAGCTTCTGAAGTTGGTTATGGTGGAGTTATTAAGTCTTTGGCTGCTTTTGCTATCCTTAAGGCTCTCATCACCTCACTGCCTGGTCCTCCACTTATCTCTGTTGCTGCTTCTACTACCGCTTTGGCTGGTATAATAGGCTCTGCTTCTGGTGGTACTGGTATCGCTCTTGAGACTCTTAGTGAGACTTTCAAGCAGATAATGGTAGTCAACTCTATCCCAGCTGCTGTCGTACATAGGATCATGATCGTAGCTGCAGGTGGCTTGGACACTCTGCCTCATTGCGGTGCTGTGATCACCTTGCTCTCTGTGACTAAACTGACACACAGACAATCTTATGCAGACATAGCTATGTGTACTATGGCGATTCCTCTTGTTGCGACTGTTGTCGGTATTATCTTGGCGTCTATGGGTGTTGTATAGCTGTTTATAGTTGAGAAGACGTGTTCTCTAGTGGGATGCGTCTTTTTTTAAAAATTCAAGTTAGTTTCAATAGATAATAAGCAGATTTCAGAGAGCTTATAGCTTGTTTATTATTTATGTAAGTTTAAAGGAGATTAGATTATGGATATTAGTACTTTTGGTGTAATAGGTGCAGGTCAAATGGGTAACGGTATAGCTCAAGTGATAGCTAGTCAAGCTGGACTTGATGTAATCATTTGTGATATCAAAGATGAATTTTTGGCTAAGGGAATGGCTACGATAGACAAGAATTTGAGCAGAATGGTAGCCAAAGAAAAAATTAGTGAAGATGAAAAAACTAAAATTTTGTCTAAAATCAAGACTACTACCGATATATCTGCTATGAAAGATGCAGATTTTGTAGTAGAGGCTGCCAGTGAAGTAGAAGAGATTAAATTTAAGATTTTTAAGACCTTGGATGAGATTTGTAAAAAAGATGCTATTTTGGCTACCAACACATCTTCTATCCCTATTGGAAGAATTGCGAGTGTTACTAGTAGACCCGAAAAAGTCATCGGAATGCACTTTATGAATCCTGTACCTGTAATGAAGTTGATAGAAGTGATTAGAGGTATAGCTACTAGTGATGAAACTTTTGACACCACTTGGGAACTTAGCCAAAAACTAAATAAAGTTCCTGCTCTTGCTAACGATTTTCCTGGTTTCATATTGAATAGATTACTTATACCTATGCTCAACGAAGCTATCTATGCACTTTATCATAGTGTTGGTACGAAAGAAGATATAGACACAATTATGAAATTTGGTGCTAACCATCCTATGGGTCCTTTGGCTCTTGCCGATCTTATAGGACTAGACACTTGCCTTGCTATCATGAAAGTACTCTATGAAGGGTTCAAAGACTCTAAGTATAGACCTTGCCCTTTGTTACAAAAATATGTTGATGCAGGATGGCTCGGAAGGAAGAGTGGCAAAGGTTTCTACGATTACAAATAGTATATTATTTTTATTACGATGTGCACTATGGCGATTCCTCTTATTGCGACTGTTGTAGGCATCATCTTGGCGACTATGGGTGTTGTATAGTAGTAGACTACATAGATTTAATAAAAGGCGTATTTTTTAATAAAAGAGTACGCCTTTTTATTAAAAAAGTTCTAGACCACTATTATCTTCTCTGTTCAACTTGATTAGTATTAATATATTGTTGTCCTTTAGGAGGTAGCGTTGGAGAATCTAGAAAACATAGGCATAGTAGGTACTGGGATTTATTTACCTAAACATACGATGAGTGCACAAGAAATATCCGAAAAAACTAATGGAGCTTGGACAGCTCAAGACATTGTGGACAAATTGGGATTCAAGCAAATCTATATAGCAGGCGACAATGAGGGAGCTCAAGAAATGAGCTACTTGGCAGCAATGGATTGTTTGCAAAATACAGGGGTAGATCCTCTGGAAATAGATGTCATCTTGGGCATCACCGCTGAATGGAAAGAGTACCCTCTGACGACCTCTGCTCTGTATGTGCAGGGCAAGATTGGAGCAAATAATGCCTGGGGATTAGATTTGCAAAGTCGCTGTAGCAGTTGCGTCTTGGCTATCAAGATGGCTAAGGATATGATGCTAGCCGATGATGATATATCTACCATCATGATCGTCGGTGGCTACAGGAATGGCGATTTTGTAAATTTTGCCGATAATAATCTTTCTATGATGTACGACTTGTCGGCTGGTGGTGGAGCTCTCATTATGCGAAAAGGACATAATGAAAATTTAGTGCTAGGTTCGCATATTATCTCAGATGGTAGTCTCTCTAGGACTGTGGGCGTTCAGATCGGTGGAAGTGCCTGCCCTATTAGTCAGGAGAACATATCTTACGCTTACAAATCACTCAAAATTATCAACACCAATATAGAAAAAGAGCGATTAAATGCGACTTTCGTAGATAATTGGCTAGTGTGTATTCACAACGCTCTTCGTAAGTCAAATCTAAAAAGTGAGGAGTTGGACTTCTTAAATGTGCTACATATCAAAAGATCAGCCCATTTAGAGCTACTCGCAGAGTTAGGTTTGTCAGAAGAGGACTCTTTTTATTTAGAAGATTATGGGCATCTAGGACAGCTAGATCAGATACTCGTTATGCATCTGGCTCGCAAAAGGAATTTCATAAAAAAGGGAGACAACATTTGCTTGATGGCAGCTGGGATCGGCTATACTTGGGCAGCTAGTATAGTACGGTGGGGATAAAGTTTACCTTGACCACTGTCATCCATAATGTTGCTGTTTGTTAGTTATCTAAAGTATAAAAAAGGTTGATTATGAATATTTTTGTGCGAAACGAACTCCTATGGGGACAGAGAAAACACAAAATCTTGGAAAATAGTTCCGTAACCGTTTTTGGGCTCGGAGGTTTAGGTTGTAGTGTTTTGCAAGTCTTGGCTCGAGCTGGAGTAAAACATTTTCATCTCTACGACAATAACAAAATCAATGCCCCAGACATCGGTCGCCAGACATTGTACGACTCAAACGACATAAACAAAAGCAAAACCGAAGTCGTAGCCAAAAAACTATTGGCAATCAATCCTAACTGCAAACCAATAATTGCAAACAAAGATATAAATCTCCTGACTAAAATTGAGCAAACAGATTGTTATATCGATTGTGTCGATGGATATAAAACAAAGTTAAAAATTCACCAACTTGTGGGAGAACACAACTACCTAGTTCACGGCGGTGTAGAAAAGAAGTTTGGGCAAGTGTGCACTTTTTTCGAGAGAAAAAATCAGCTAACAATGAAAGAACTGCTAAAATCTGCCCAGAAGCGAGAAGTTTCTCAGGCTATCTGCCCTCAAACGGTGCAGGTCGTAGGGGCTTTAATGGCGGAAGAGATCATAAACATCCTCTGGAAAGAGCCCAAACTTTTAGACAAAATTTTATTCATCGATTTGGAAAACTACACCTTAGAAAAAGTCAACTTAGGGGAAAACTAGATGTGCTTTATCGCTCTTGCTTTGAAAGTTAAATAAAGTTTTTGACCTATCTTCGGCTGAAACTTCTCGAAAGATTCCAAACTAATGTTGACCAAGATTTCTTCTCCTATATCAAAAAGCAGCTGATAGTAATTTTTCTTGAAAACGATGTCCTGCAATACACTTTTAAAGCTGTTCAACGCGGAACTGTCTAAGATTTCTTGAGAAACGATTATATTATCTGGGGGAATATGCACATAGCTAAAGTTGTTATTTCCCTTATAAGCGAACTTTACTCGCCCACCTTTTACGACAAATTTTCCGTCTAAAATCTGACCCTCATACACATTCTCATAACCTAAAAAATCGGCAATAAAACTATTTTTAGGGTTATTAAAAACTTCAAATTTCTTACCCTTTTGCAACTGTTGCCCATTTTTCAGGAAGACAAAGGAGTCCGCCAAATAAATAGCTTCTTCGATCGAATGCGTGACCAAAAGAACTGTAAGTTGAAAATTTTTCTGAATTTCTCGAATAAGCTTCAAAACTTTGCGTCGCATAAATTCATCGATGGCAGAAGTTGGCTCGTCCAAGAGCAAAACTTTTGGCTCAAAAATAATCGCTCTACCCAAAGCGACCCTCTGCTTTTCTCCTCCAGAGAGGTTGTGCACAGAACGCTGCAGAAGGTGTTCAATCTTGAGCAAACTTGCCAGTTTCTCTACCTTTTCAGATAGATTCTTATCTTTCCTCAATTTAAGCGGGAAAGCAATATTATCATAAACATTCAGATGCGGGAAAAGCATATAACTTTGGTACAAGAGGGAGATATTGCGGTTTTCAGCTAAAGCGTGAGATATTTCCTCATCTTGCAAAAATAATTTCCCTGAGGTTTGTTTTTGTATTCCAGCTATTATTTCCATTAGCACTGTTTTCCCCGATCCAGACGGACCAAGGATAGCAGTACATTCTCCTTTTTTCACGAGAAAATCGATGTTTTGCAAAGAAAAATTGGGAAAATTCTTAGTTATTTTGTTTATTCTTAACATTGGACAGTAGTTGAACAACTATAAAAATTAAAAGACAGATTAAAATCAAGAGAGAAGCTATCGGCTTTGTATATTTGAGCCCGTAAGCACCAAATCTCTCAAAAATCAAGACAGACGCAGAAAGGGGATGATAAGCAAGGATTACCACCGCTCCAAATTCTGAGATTCCTCTTGCCCACATCATGATAAATCCTTTGATAATGCCATGTTTTGCCAAAGGTAAACTGATCGTAAAAAAAGTACGCGTAAAACCTGCTCCCAAAACTCTGGCAGATTTCTCGATCCGCTGATCGTAACTAGAAAATCCACCAATGCTGTGATTGATAAGGAAAGGTACGCTCAAAAAAAACATTCCCAAACTAACGCCTAGCTTGGTATCCACAACGGAAAGCCCCATTTTAGCCAAGCCTGCACCAAAGAAAGTGTGAGAAGCAAAAGCGGATAAAAGAGCTATCCCTGCTGCCGAGTGCGGAATGACAACAGGGATATTAATAATAGACGAAGCAAAACCTTTGCCAGGGAAATCGTATCTTGTGATGATATAAGCCGCTGGTATCCCCAAAACAGCTCCAGCAAAAGTCGCATAAAGAGCACACTCCAAGGAGGTAAGTACTGCAGATAAAACCACCGAATCTCCCAGAGTATCTCTAAAAATTCCTAAATCTAAACCCCAAAAAATCTTCACAATAGGGAAAATAATCATAAAAAGGAGAAGCAAACCTAATAGAATGAAGATTTTTTTCATAATTAAAAAGTGAATCTATTCAGTAACATATTTTTTGATCGAAGCAGGAAGAGATTTGATATCCCCACTGATTTTGGCAGGCACTATTGCTGGCTGTCCGTTTGCTTCCATTATCTTATTGCCTTCCTCGCTCAGGACGAAAGAAACAAACTTCTCTGCCCATTTCTTATTGCTAGCGTTAGTAGGAATGGTAAGTCCATAAACCATCGGTGCACCTTTTTTGGTAATATACTCTCCTGGACTCTTCCCACTGATTTCTACAGATGCCTGTTTGTAAAAATCTTCGTAATCACTGGTTTTCAAGTTTACCTCATCTGGTAAGATAAGATACTGAGCACCATGTTGTTCTGCCACTGAGCGATAGATAAAGAGGTAATCCAGAGAGCCGCTCTCCAAAAGAGCGATGAGATCTGTCTCTTTGGGTCGCACTAAGTGCTCTTTCTCGACGAGCTTATGATAAAGCTCTGGTTGTTGATAATGCTTTCCTGCCAGTTGCCACACCAGTTGACTGCGATAACCGCAAGGATCACAGTTAGGATCAGAGTGCCCATAAGCCACATCCTCTCGTAGCAAAATCTCTGGCCAATTCTCTGCTGTCATCTCCTGTGCGTATTTGGCATCGTGAGCGAACATGATAGCCATCTCGTTGGTAACAAAGCGAATATTCCAATCGGCAAACTCGGGAATCAGCAACTGATCTATCACGGTATAATCGGCAGAAAACATTATATCAGCCTTCTTGTTTAGTTCACTAATCTTGCGAGCACAAGTCCTAGAGCCCGCAGCCTCGCGGAATATCTTCACTTGAGGATACTTTTTATTAAAAGCCTCACTCATCTTTTGCAGGGGAATCGCCAAACTCCCCGCGTGAAAAATCATCAATTTTTCCTCTTTCTGAGTACAACCCAAAAGAAAAGCAAAAATAGACAACACCACAATTAACTGTTTTTTCTTAAACATACTTCTTCTTCCTCCTATTTTTTATTTAAAAGCGTAAAACATTCACCTGTCCCTTAAGAACTTTACTTTCAGGCGGTATTTGCAAGAAACCGTCCGCAAACGATAAGTGAAATATATCAGCAGGTCCATTGTATTCCAAAGGACTCAAACCATCTTTTGTGAGTTTCACAGGAATAAAACTTTCTCTTTTGCTCCTCTTCACGGGAAAATCTTCGCTTATCTTTACCACTTCAAAAGGAGAGTGACTCCTGCCCTGCATAGTCCTAAGCACTGGCAAAACGAACAAAAGATAAGCCAAATATACAGCCACAGGATTCCCAGGTAAAGAGAAAACAAATTTGTTTTGGTAAAAGTAGCAGCCTGTAGGTCTTGCGGGCTTTATCGACAAACCAGAAAAAATCTCTTCTGCACCCACATAAACCAAAGCTTTTTTTACAAAGTCGAACTTGCCGACGGAAGCACCTCCCGTAAAAATTAAAAGGTCGTATTTTTCTATTTGCTCTCTTAAAATTTTCTTCGTCTGCGTATAATCGTCACCCAGATGAAAGTGGTCAGCCTTGTTTGTTTCTCTGCCCAAAAGCTCTTGCAAAAGCTCAGCATTAGCATTGTAGATCCCGTACTCACTCTTTTCTTTCCCAATATTGACGACCTCGCTACCAGTAGTTATGAACCCCACAAAAGGCTTGGCGAAAACATCCACTTGGCTCACCCCAGCAGAAGCCATCGTCGCACGCTTAGCCGCATTTATCAATGTCCCTTTGGGATAGAGGAAATCTCCTGCTCTTATATCCTCTCCTTTGGCACAGATATTGTTGGCTATCTCCAGCAAATCGCAATTGATGCTTATTTTGTTTTCTGCTCTGCTTACCAACTCCTGAGGAACAACTTTTCCCGTACCTTGTGGCACTGGAGCACCAGTCAAAATCTGAACAGTGTTCCCTTGGGCAAGCTTATCAGAGGGAGTTTGCCCCGCTGCCGTGAAATCGACTACCTCTAGCTCCTTTCCCTTTTCGCCTCCAGAGACAGCATATCCATCCATCGCTGATTTATCGAAAGGAGGTAAATCTATTTGAGAGAAAACAGGAGAAGACAAAATATATCCCCCACTTTTGCTAACTGATATTTGTGAAATTTTGGCAGGAGGGATTTTTTCTTCTAATCTCTTATAAGCAACTTCTCTTTCCATTTTCTTTACTCTCTAATTAAATTTCTAGCACAACCTATTGAGAAAAAAACAAAAAAAAGAGTCAAGAGTTTAGTCGACAATTCTTTCGCCTTTTTTCTGATATTGTTTAAAGAAAAAATTGACAGCTTTCTCAAATATTTTCCTCTTCAAAAAAGTGTAAATTTCAAAGTAAAAGAAGTTAAAAGTGGAAAAGTTGCTCACAACTTTTGAGAAAGGGAAAATAATGAAAACTATCGTCGTCTGCGGATTTAGCAAATCGGGGAAAACAACCACCTGCCTCAGCCTCATAAAAGAGCTGAAAAAGCAAAACTACTCGGTTACCTACGCCAAAGACATTCACGGGACAGATTTGCTTTTCGACGAACCAGATACCGATACAGACAAAGCTTTGCAGGCTGGAGCAGACAAAGTTTTTGGCAATAACTCCAAAGTCAGCTTCAGCGTAGCTCCAAAGAAGAGAAGCTTGCAAGAAACGATAAAAGAAGCAAATAGCGACTTTTTAATTATCGAAGGTTATAAAGAATCCGCTTACGAAAAAATCGTTTGCTTGGAAAATGAAGCAGATGCAGACAAAATAAAGGGCAACAACATTCTCTGTTATGCTGGTGTCCTATCCAAAAGTGGAAAGAAAAAAGTCGATAACTATAAACTCATAGATGCACAATCAAACCCAAAGGAGGTAGTCGCAATGATCAAAAGTAGAGAAGAAAAAAAGGGAAAAGAGATATCATTACTAATAAATGACAAACCAATTCCCATGATTGATTATGTGTCCAAAACCTTGCAAGACATAATTTTAGCTTATGTGAAAAATCTAAAGAAAATCGACGAGATTAAAACTCTGACGATAACTATAAAAAACGGTTAAAACTAGCCTCCGCCCACAGCTGGGAAGAAACAAACCAAATCTCCATCTTGCAAGGTTGGATTCTCTTTTGTGTAAACCCCATTGACCAGTAAGATAGAAACCTCCTGCGGATCCAGCTTTATCTTTTGACACAAATCTGTCGGTTTCATCCCATCTTCAAATTTGAAAGATAGCTTCTCTCCTCGATTATCACGAAAATAAGCAAATAGTTTGAGAGTTACGCTCATTGAGAAAAGCCTTTTAGAAGAGCTTTAGAAGTTTTCTCGTTTCTGCAATCTGGGCACAAAGCCAACTCTTGGGCTGGGATATTACTCTTTTTACTCAGAAAATCTATCGCCTTTTGGGTAATATGCTTGAACCCACAAACAGGACAAGCGACCAAATCGTGTGTCTTGTGCCAAATGCCAACTTGATTCTTGCTCCTAAAAACCTCTATTGCTCCAGTTGGGCAAGCGTTCGCACACGCAAGACAAGCGATGCAATCTTCGTTTTGCACTACATAGGGTGTCTCGACGCTCTGCTCTGCTCCTCTACCAACTATAGAAATCGCTCCCGTACCTTGCTTTTGACAAGTCCTGTAACATCTTCCGCAAAGCAAGCAGTTTTTAAGATGAGTCTTACGAGGAACAAATCTTGGTTCTACTTCTTCCTTTAACACTTTTTCCAAAATCTCCTTACTCTCAGGAGCTCTTGCCAAAAGTAGGCTAGCCGACATTTTGCGAGACTTCACGACCTTGTCTGTATCCAGATAAAAAGTCTGCCCATCTTTCACTGGATACTCGCACGAAGCCACCAACTTACTCCAACCCTCACCTCTTAGCTCAGCCACACACAGTCGACAACCAGCGAGCTGTCCAAGCTCTTTATTAAAGCACAAAGAAGGAATAAAAAACCCATTTTCAAGAGCGACCTCTAGCAAAGATTGCCCAGATGCAGCCAGACACTCTTTATCATTGATAAAAATTTTCATAATTGCTTCCCTTCTATCTCTATAGCTCCAAATTTGCAAGCCTCCAGACAAGCTCTACAGCGGACACATCGGGACTGATTTATAGAATATTTTTTGCCTTTTACCTCGATTGCTTCAAAAGAGCACACCTTAGCACAGACACCACAGCTTTTACAGCTCTGCTCATCTATTACGAAGCTAACCAAATCTTTGCAAACTCCTGCTCTACAACGCTTTTGCAAGATATGCTCGACATACTCATCCCTAAAATACCGCAAAGTTGCCAAGAATGGATTTGCTGCCGATTTACCCAAACCGCACAGAGCAGATGACTTTAGATATTCGCCCAACTCTTCCAAGGTGTCCAGATCTTCCATCTTTCCCTCACCTTTGGTAATCCTGTCTAAGATGCTATAAACCTCTACTAGCCCATCGCGACAGGGAGTGCACCTTCCACAAGACTCTTCGATCAGGAATCCAGTGAAGTAACGAGCAACCTCCACCATGCAATCAAATTCATCCATTATGATCATTCCCCCCGAACCCATCATAGAGCCGTGCTCCAAAAGGGTGTCGAAGTCGATTTTCTCATCCAAATGCTCTTGTGTCAAGCAGCCACCAGAAGGTCCGCCTGTTTGCACAGCTTTGAACTTCCTTCCATTTTTTATGCCTCCACCAATCTCAAAGATAACCTCACGCAGGGTAATGCCCATCTCCACCTCTATGAGTCCCGTGTTCACCACTTTACCCACCAGAGAAAAAACTTTCGTTCCACTGGACTTTTCGGTGCCTGTAGCACTAAAAGCTTTGCCACCACCACTGATGATGGTAGGTATATTGGCGTAACTCTCTACATTGTTCAACAGAGTGGGACACCCAAATAAGCCTTTTTCTGTGGCGTGAACATACTTTTCGTTTGGTCTGCCCACTTTCCCCTCTATAGAACGCATCAAGGCTGAAGACTCCCCACAAACAAAAGCTCCCGCTCCTCGCTTAATCTTTATCTCCAGATTAAAGCCACTATTTATTATATCATCTCCCAAATAACCTGATTTAGTGGCTGCATCTATAGCTATCTGCAAGTTTTTGACCGCCATAGGATACTCATCTCGGACATAGATATAGCCCTTGCTAGCTCCCACAGCAAAAGCGGCGACAATCATTCCTTCCAAAACAAGGTGCGGATTGCCTTCCATTATGCTCCTGTCCATAAAAGCTCCAGGATCTCCCTCGTCACCATTGCATACGACATACTTCAGTTCCCCAGTCGCTTGGGACACAGTTTTCCACTTTCGCCCTGTCAAAAATCCACCTCCACCTCTTCCGCGTAATCCAGAAATGCTTACTTCCTCTAAAACTTTCTCCCTTCCCATTTTGACTGCTTTCGCCAAAGCCTTGTATCCATCTTTGGCTAGATAATCTTCTATGTTGCAAGGATCTAACTCTCCCACATCTTTCAAAACGACCCTTTTTTGCTTACTGCAAAAAGTCCAATCGTTCTTGGAACTAACCCTTTTCTTCTGTTTAAAATCAAAGTAGAGCAACCTATCCACCAGCTCATCGGACTCAACGCTCTTCTTGATTATCTCGGGGACATCTTCCACCTTCACCTTCGTGTAAGTGACTTCCAGAGGTGAAATATGCACTAAAGGTCCTTCTTGGCATAGCCCGTGGCAACCAGTTCTTTTTATCTGCACATCCAGATCAAGGCACAAATCAGCAAACTTTTTGGCTATCGCACCACCACCGCCAGCTTTACAGCCAGTACCGTAACAAACATAAATCGTCTTCATTATTTAAGACCTCTGCTTTTTATATTTTTGGATAATCTCAGCAATCTGTCCTACTTGCAAATTCCCGTAGTAATCTTCGTTAATCAGCATAACCGGAGCAATAGCACACACCCCAAGGCATGCCACCGTCTCCAGTGTAAAAAGTCCATCTTCGTCAGTCTGCCCCGCTCGCAAACCAAGAAGCCGATACAACTCATCCAAAATCTTAACCGAACCCCTGATATGACAAGCAGTCCCATCGCAAACTTTGATCACCAATTCCCCTTTCTTCACCAAAGAAAAAGATTTGTAAAACGAGACAATAGAGTGCAGATAAGCGTACGATACAGAAAAATGCTGACTAATCGTGCGTAAATTTTCTTGGGACAGATAGCCAAACTTCGCCTGAACATCTTGCAAAACTGCAATCACATCAGAAGCATCTTCATATTTATTCAAAATTTCTTTCATTCAAAAATCCTTTAGAAAACAAAACTCTGCAACCCAAATAAAGATTGCAGAGCTTCTTTTTTTAGACACCTAAATAAATTCTACTTTATCCAATTCCAACTCTTTCAATTTTGCCTGAGTAGGCACACCGTCTTTACCCCAGCCTCTGAGTTTATAATAAGCAGGAAGCATCTCTTTGACCTTACTGGTCATACCTTTGGCAGGTCCTGTCTTTATCGGCAATGAGTACATCCTCTCTGGCAATTCATCATCCGCAGCAGACAATCCCGCTTTAAAGTTGAAGAGCCTCTCCAAGTTGTTAATCCGCTCTCCGATAGCCACGATATTATCCGCTGTGTAATCTTCACCCGTATTGGCTTGCAATTGAGCGGCTATCTCGGGAGCACCGAGCCCGAAAGTCGTAAACAAGCAAACTCCTGCCGAATCTATGGCAGCAGTCAAATCTTGGAAGCCTTTGACCCAAATCTCTTTGCCTTCTGTAGCAAATTGATCTATCTTCTCTGGCACACCCAGCACTTCCGGCGAAATCGTATATCCACGCACATGTGCCGCTCCATTGTTGGAAGTAGCATAGTTCAAGCCTATACCCTGGATAGCTCTAGGGTCGTAAGCGGGCATTTCCAGCTTCTTCACACTCATCGAGTAGCTGGTATCACCAAAATGCTCTGCCAAGCGATAAGAGCCTTGTGCAATCAACTTACCGATGCCTTCATTGCTCGCTGTCATCTCTGTGAGCTTCACCACTGCATCTGGGTCACCAAAGCCGAGTTCAAACCCCACATCTTCCTTCGTAACCAAACCGTCCTCATACATGTCCATAAGGCAGCCTATCGTCGAACCTGTAGAGATGGTATCCAAACCTTGCTCATTGCAAATAAAATTGGCTTTAATCACGGCATCAAGGTTATCTACTCCGCACTCGCCACCAAAAGACCAAGCTGACTCATATTCCGGTCCTTCGCCGTATCCAGCATATTTCTCTGCGGTTACCTTCGTCACTCGTCCACAAGAGATAGAACATCCGAAACAAGATTTCTTTTTGACCAGTTGATTCTCTGCTAGAGTTTCACCACCGATTTTATTCGCAGTAGCAAACTGACCATCGCGGAAATTACAAGTAGGGAAGCCACCCGATTCGTTGATAATATTGACCAAAACATTCGTCCCATAAGTCGGCAAGCCTGTGCCTCCTACGGGGTGAGCCTTGAGTTTAGCGATAGCATCCAGAGCAACTTCCTTTGCCTTCTGTGCATCTGCAGGCACCAAAGCACCAGAACCCACCACAGCGATAGCTTTGAGATTCTTCGAGCCCATCACAGCTCCCACTCCAGTCCTACCAGCAGCTCTATCTTTGTCGTTCATTATACAAGCCAAAAGTGCTAAGTGCTCCCCGGCAGGTCCTATGCAACTCACTCTAGCTCTCGGTGAAGTGCTCGCAACTATCGCATCGGTAGCCTCTGGGACACTCATCCCCCATAGCTCCTCAGCAGAGCGAAGCTCTACTACATCATCATCGATACTCAGATAAACAGGCTTTGCAGATTTGCCTTCCAAGATTACCATATCGTATCCAGCATACTTCAGCTCTGGTCCAAAGTGACCCCCAGAATTAGAGCCAGCGATTGTCCCCGTAAGAGGAGCTTTGGTAACTACTTCGTATCTGCCCGTAGAAGCTCCCAGACAGCCAGTCATCGGTCCTGTAGCAAAAATCAGCTTATTCTCAGGAGAAAGTGCATCTACCTTGGCAGACACCTCATCGACAAAGTATCTCACCCCTAGACCTCGTCCACCCAAGTAATCTTTGGCAAATTGGTAATTGAGCTTTTCGACCTTTATTGAGCCTTTGCTCAAATTTACTCTTAAAACTTTTCCAGTCCATGCATACATATTACACCTCCATTCCAAAAGCTTTCATAAATTTTTCAGAGATTGCCTTCTTGCGAGCCACTGTCTCCAAATCTTCATCTACCCAAGAGATAGCTCCCGAAGGACACACCTTGGCACATTCTGGGTCTCCATTACAAGTATTGCATTTTAGCACTTTCTGAGCCTCGGTAGAATAAGAGATATTGCCAAAAGGACAAGCTGCCACACAAAGCCTGCAACCGATACATTTACTCTTGTCGTAATCGACTCTTCCTGTATCTGGATTGGTGTACAAAGCTCCCGTCGTGCAAACCATAGCACAAGCAGGCTCTTGACATTGCAGACAAGTAAGTGGCACAGAAAATTTCAAATCCGAAGTCAAAACAGAAATACAAGATTTTGAAGGTGAGAAAACACCTTCGTTGGACAATGAACACGCCAATTGGCAACTGCGACAATCAACACATTTCTCTGGTTGCAGAAGCAACACTTTTCGTTTAGCCATAAATTCCTCCCATTTTTAAAAATGTTTCCTTTCCAAATAACGGGAGGTATAATCGTTTCCAACTATGCCCTAAGCGGTTTAGCAATCGAAGATCGAATCTTGAGAACGATCTCTACGACCGAGAAACTTCAGAAACTTATGTTTTATCTAGCAATGAAAGAAAAGAATAAAAGGTTTGTCAACAGTTAAAATATTTTTTTAGCTTTAAAATCAAAAAACATCTGACGATCTCTTCGCACTATAACTATAGCTACCAACAAAAGCAACACCGTTTGGATAATCTTACTATCGGGGTGAGTAGCAAAAATTTCGTTGGAAACATTTGCCATAAGATGAAAAATAATCGTGATTAATATATTTCTTTTGGTCTTGTAATAAAGCCAGTTCATCAAAATAACGAAAACAAAAAGGCTCACGACAAAGTTCACAAAATATATCCAACCATCTGCCACCACATTACTATGATAATAATCTTTTATAAAAGAAAGTGGGAAATGCCAAAAGACCCAATAAACTGCAAAAATAATAGAAGTATTAAATAGACTAAACTTCCGTCGCAAAGCGTCCATACCGTAAGAGTGCCAAGCTAGCTCTTCTGCAAGAGGAGCAAAGAGGAGGATGAACCAAGGCGACCAAAGAAAAGAGGTAAAAGATGGTTTGCCAGAAATATGAAACTGGTGCAATTCGTAGCCCAAAAGTAAAGAAATAAGTTGTGCTAAGATTATAGATAGTGGCAACAAAAAAAATGATATTCCTAAATACCACTTATTAATGCGTTTGACAGCAAAAATCCTTTTCACTAAATCTTTTTTTAAATAACTGTCTTTCCAAAAAAAATAGCCTGCCACACAGCAAGGTGACACAAGCCCCATAATAGCCAAGATCTGCTGAACTTTCAATAGTTCACACGACTGTGTCGGCAAGTAACTAAGGTAAGCCACCACAAACCACATCGACCAAGGTAAAATCAGCGACAATCCATAAAATAAAAGCGTCTTATTATACTTTTCTAACATTTTTCCTCCATTTTCTATTAGTTTTCTCTTGAATTCTAAAAGCTTAATTTCTTTAGTTTTTCAATTAAGACGCAAAAAAAGATTGACTGACCGTCGGTCAATCTTTTTTTTGTTTTATGATTACTAGAAAAATAAAAAAAGCGGAAACCGTCGCTACAATTTTAAAGATTTCGGGAAAACTATTTCACGAACAAGGATACGAAAATACCTCTATCGCCCAAATCGCTAATGAGTGCAACCTGTCCAAAGGAGCTTTGTATCACCATTTCACTTCCAAAGAAGAAGTGCTAGAAAATATTTGCAGCAACTATTACAAGACCCTGAAAGACAAATTTTTACCCATTGCCGACAAGAAAAACCTCACAATGTACGAAAAATTTTCTCAAATAGTTAGTATCGCTCGTCTTGAGCAAATGAATACATCAGCTACCACTTTTGCCAAACCTAAAAAATCAGGATCTATCTCCACGAAAAATACTGCTCTCAATCACCTTTTGAGCAAATACAGCCAAAAAATTTACGCTGAGATTTTCAGTATCCTGCTGGCTGAAGGCAAAAAAAATAACGAATGCACTTTCCCTTGCTCTGCACAGACAGTGGCGAATCTTATTTTCAATCTAGACATCGGAACTAATGAACGCTTAAAACAAATCATATTTCAAGACAAAACTCCCGAGCTAGAAAAAGTGTTAGATGACACAGTAGACGGTTTTGTGTATGCTTTAGCTAAAATTTTAGAGATGAAGCCAGAGAAAATTGCCACAATGATTTTAGCAGATGATATGAAAAAAATATACAAAAAATTACTAAAAGAGGTAGAAAATAATGAAAATTAAAAAAACTTTTGCGATACTTTTTTTTGGAATGGCTATTTGCCTTAATGCCACAGAGAGAGTTACGAGTTACATACCTTTGGCACAATATGAGCATTTTCACACTAGTGAGCAAAGCATAAAGAGTAAAAGCATAGGTCTAGTGATCGAAAGGAAAAACTTCTTTTTTGTGGGAATTACCACATTCCATAAATTCCATGATACTCTCTTGTTTGATTTCCCCCGCTCTTACCAAACTATCGATATTCTCAGCGAATTGCAAAGAGACAATTCTCAGATTTTGCTAATCTTAAAATCTAGCACCGATTGTCCAGAAAGCTTGGAGTTGCAGACATTTCAGAGTGCCATAGTGTATGGATACAAATTCTTGGATGAAAAGCAATTCTCACTCATATTTGGTGGTGGCATCGCCGTCAGCGACTTTGGCATAGAGTATTCTAACGGGAAAACTTGGCCTATCATACCTGTACCTCTACTCAAGATTAAAACTCACAATCAATATCTTAAAACAAAATTTGAATTTATCTCATCACCCAATCTTGACATCACTCTTTTCCCAACAAATCACATACGAGCAACTTTTGAAGGTCGATTTGACAAGCTACGAGACGAACGAGATTTGCTCTTCGAGAGCAAACTACACTATCGCTTTTTCTCCGCTTCCGACAAACTGGGCGACATCGCAGGAGTAGCTATTGGCTTCAAAAATAGCAATTACGGAGCTTTTAACCTCGCTGAGCGAGAAGATGAAAATTGCCAAGAGAATGAAACTTTAGAAATCCAGTATCACTCTGTGTTCGCAGAGCTAGATTTGTCCCTCTTGAAAGTTTCCGCAGGTTATAACTTCGACAGCAGAGAATTATATGAGACAGAAAAATTAACCAGCAAGAACTTAGATGATGGATGGTTCTTGAGTGTGCAAGGAGCGTGGAAGTTTTAGTGTGATATAATGCACAGTTCGTGCCCAACTTTTGGGATGCATCATTTTTGTTCTCAAATCAGTAAAAATAGACGCAAGTTCTCATTTAGAATTATACAAAAAAAACCAGCAGAACTTTAAAAATTACTGCTGGTTTCCCAAATTTATTTGTTTACTCTTCTGGCGATACTTCTTGCGACACTTTTTGCGGTGCAGGTATCATCAAAGCGTCAAGAATAGTTCTAATAGCTCTTCTACCTTCCACACCAAAGCCTATATCTACACCAAATTTATCGGTGATAACTAGCATTCTTTCCATTTTTCCTTTCTTGAGAGCATCTTCAGAAATTGAATTGATATAAGATATTGGTATCTTGTAAATCAAGCGATACCGGTAATTATCTCTATCCCAAGATACCACATAAACGCCTTTTTCGGTGACAAAAAATACCCCGTAAGTCAAAAGTTTACCGTTTTCGTACATCGTCGTCCACTCTTTGTAAAGAACATCTTGCGAACCATCATTAGCAATCTCTTTAGCCATCGCCGAGAAAGCAGGTGTTTCATAAGGACCAGATTTTTGTTGCATCGGTCCTGAGGCACATCCAGCCAGCACTACCCCCAGCAAAAAAACTAATAATTTATTTTTCATATCGTCTCCTAATTTCATTTTTGTCCATTGCTCTCATAGACAATAGATTTGTCAACATAATTGTCATCTTGCTTTGGTACAAATGAAAATATATCATAGCAATAAATAAAAACCGCCTCATTTTTAAGATAAAAGCGATTATAAAATTTTGCTCTGTGGCTGATTTTCCCCTTGCGTAAGTCAAGCTAACTAAAAAAATCTCATATCTTCGCGTTTTTTCAATCTCTCGACGATGGTTTCATCGGATGCCGACCTCTGGGGGTTGTATGCACCGAAATGCACCATCTCATCCAGCTTTCGTAAGTACTTCTTCCTTGGTTTGTAAGCTGGGTGTCCGATAGCAAGCGTGTCGTAGATTTTCAAGTGGTCGGGCAGTTTTAGCAGTTTTTTGATTCGCTCTGCTTTGATCGGGGATGATGTCAAGGTCAAGTACTGTGTCCCCAGCCCAAGACTCGTAGCAGCCAAAAGCATTAACTGGAAAGCTGCTGACATGCTCGAAGCGTATATGCTGGCAACATCGGCGATGTTCAGCGGTTTCTTCAGCTTTATCTTCCCGTGGGCGACTTTGTACCTCTGTCCCGGCAGATTGATGCACTTGCGAGTGTCGCCACACACCACGATCAGCACTGGGGCATTTTTCGCACTCTTGAGTCCACTATTGATGATGGCAGGAAACTTAACAAATCTCTTCAGCAACTTTGTTCTCATTATCATCTTCGCCATCGTTGGGATATTTATCTCTTCAGGCTTGATAAATGAAATCTCTTCGATCATCTTCTTGTCTGTTACTACCACAAATTCCCACGGCTGGAAATTCATTCCCGATGGAGCGTATCTGGCAGCATCTACAATCTGCAATATCTCGCTTTTTTTTACCGCCTCATCTGTAAAAGAAACAACTTTCCTTCTCTTTTTCACAAGTTCCATAAAATCTTTGTAGTTCATTTTTATCTCCGTAAAATCTTCAATCTTGCCATCGGCAGGCGTCATCGTGTATAAAAAACAAGCGTGGCAGACAAAAAATTCCCCGCAAATAAATCCTCGCGTCTCTTCGCAAAACCCACCAGTTTAAACACAAAAGGAAATGAAGCCAACGCCTTTCCCCTTATTACGCTATTTTGTCAGATATGCTGGCTGGTTCAAGATTTCTTTGCCGTTATGGTAGACTACTAAAAAAGCTGGAGTGGAAGTTTTGCCGATTACATTTATGTCACAGATGTAGGTGTACTCGCCTCTTACAAATGTGTAGCTGTGATTCCCTCCCGTGCCTTCATGTTTTACCTCGCCCTTTTCGATTATCAAGTCCGGTTTTTGGCTCATATCGGAATTTATAGACCAAGAGGCGTAGCGATAATCCCCACCTTTGACTTTGTCTATCCTAACACGAAATTTCTTTGTCTCCATAATCAAAACAGGCTCCCAAAAAAATTTTAAACTTGGGTGAAGAGTCTCTTTTGCTTTTTTTATCAGCTCTTTTATTTTTTCCTCTTCAAATTTAGAGTCATAATTTACAGCTACCAATCCGCCTAAAACATCAATCCAAACAATGCCCCAACTATACATTATTCCTCGCCAACCCATTTCAGACCAATCATCTTTGGGATTAGATGAGATAATAAGATTTTTCAAAGTGTCATCAAAAACTTCACTATACCTACGCTCAAAATCTTCTTGGGTTTTTATGTCTGGGATAGGAGCTGTCCGTCTTATTGGATAATTCACCATCGTTTTCAATTTGTCGATATCGTCATTTTTTATAAGTTCAATAAAAAATTCAACCGCCTTCACGCCAGCACTATCTGGCACATCGGCAAAACCAACATTAAACGCCAAAAGCAACACAAATGCTATCAACACTCTTTTCATTTTCCTCTCCTTATTTCTTCACATTCTCCACAGACTTACCTAGCCCAACTTCCTGTCAAACAAAAAAAACCGCCTCATCCTCAAAAGGTGAAAGCGGTTATAATTTCTTAAACTGTGGCTATTTTATGCTTTTACAAAAAAAGAGCCAATTTATCGGCTATTTCTACGAAAGCTGGGGTTTTGCGAACCTCTTTTTTTGTTTCGGTTAGCAAAAAACTCCTGCTTTCTTCTTTGCTTTTCTTTTTCCCACTCTTTTTTCTCTGCAGTATTCATCGCCTTATCTGTCTGCGGGAAAGGATTATCGCTAACTATCTTTATCTTCTGCTTAGTGAGTTTCTCGATATCTTTTATGTAAACATTCTCTTCTGGCTCACTAATAGAGATAGCGATGCCCTCTTCTCCAGCTCTGCCACAGCGACCGATGCGATGCACATAAGTCTCTGACTCATTGGGAATATCGTAGTTGATCACATAGCGGAGCTTATCTATGTCTATTCCTCTGGCGGCAATATCTGTTGCCACTAGCACCCTGAGGTCACCATTCTTGAAATCTTTCAAAGCTTTTTGCCTTTGATTTTGGGACTTGTCGCCATGGATGGCGTTACAGGCAATTTTTTCTTTGCGGAGGTTACGCACGATGCGGTCTGCCCCGTGTTTAGTTCTGGAAAAAAGCAAAACCTGCTCTATCTCTTTATTTTCCAAGATATGACAAAGCAAAGATTTTTTTGTGTCGCGATTGGTGGTATACAAATATTGTTGTATCGTCTGTGCGGTAGAAGATACGGGATCAACCGCTACCTTTTGAGGATCAATCAATAGTTGGTGAGACAATTTCACAATCGTCGGTGGCATCGTTGCCGAAAAAAACAAAGTCTGTCTTTTTTTGGGTAACTTGGCTATTATCTTCTTAATGTCGTGAATGAAACCCATATCTAGCATACGATCGGCTTCATCTAGAACAAAATATTTTACATCTGTCAAAGAAACATACCCTTGCTCCATCAAATCCAAAAGCCTGCCCGGAGTAGCGACCAACACTTCAATGCCTTGCTTGAGAGCTCTAGTTTGTGCTCCTTGCGGCACTCCGCCAAAAATCACGGTGTTCTTGATGTTCGTATGTCTGCCATAAGTGGAAAAGCTCTCGCCAATCTGGATAGCCAACTCGCGAGTCGGCGTTATCACCAGCGAAGAAATCTTCCGCCTGCCTTTGGTAATTTGCTGGCTCTCCACCAGATGCTGAATAATTGGGATGGCAAAAGCCGCCGTCTTGCCTGTACCTGTCTGGGCACTACCCAGCACATCTTTTCTGTCTAAAATCAGCGGAATCGATTTAGCCTGTATATCTGTCGGCTCTGCGTAATTTTCCTCTTGCAACGCTTTGAGGATCTGTGGTATCAATTTGAGGTCTTCAAATTTCATTTTTTCTCCATGTATTTACAACAGCTAAGCAGAGAAAAAATTGGCAAACCAAAATTATTTCCTATCAAACCGTTGCTCTGTTTATTTGATAACACTTTAGAAACAAGGAGCTTCCCCTTATCTCTTTGTGTTATCTGTTATACTATTTTTAATTATTTACAAATTTAATTGTTTGTTGTTTTCTAAAAAACAATTTTAAACTACTCGTTACTCTATTCTTTTAGTTTTTTTAAAAGTTTTAAATAATTTCTAGTTTAGCAAAAAAAACCACCACAAAATATGACAAAATACCAAAACAAAAACTAATAAAGAAATTTATATGGATACTCTTTGTTGCGTTTTTGGAACGAAATAATTTTTTGATTTTGAATTATGCCATTATTTATTTCTATTGCTCTTGATATAGTTTTGTCTTTCCCCCATGCTTTTTTCCCCTTCATAACAATCGGAATAAAAGGCAATAAAGCTTCCGAAATATCCCATGAAGCAGAATCCCAATAATAACTTGGGCTGTGGTCGACTGAGTAATAAAATTTACCATCAACCTTATTCATCGGATGTTCAAATGTTGTGGGTTTTGCACACCAAAATCCCATTCCCTCGTCACAGCTTATATCGATAATAAGAGTGCCTTTCATCAACTTATCAGCGTCCTGTTCAGGCACAAACATTAATGGATGCTCAATATCTTGAAGAGTACCATTAACAATTATTTGCACATCTGATAATACTTCTGAAAATGGGCGAGTGCTACCGTCAGATTCAACTGATAACAAGTTACCTGAATCGCCAGTAATCATTTGTTTAAATATTACGGTGGGCAATTGAACACCTACATCTGTTGGCTTTCGACAGGTGTATATTACAATGTCCGTTGCCCCCTGACTCTGCAAGGCATAAACAGCTCCCCGACTCACAGAACCAAAGCTAAATATCACCGCTTTTCGTGCTTTTCCATAATTTCCTATAACACCTATAAGGTTTAAAGCATGGCTTACACCAGCATAGCCTGCAATTTCATTATTCTTGTAAAAAATATGCATATTCTTATCACCAGCTTCACTCCATTTATACATTTCTTCCCAAGCTATAATCGTCAATTTTCTTTCGATGGATACTTGCGTAATTTTTCGTTGTTGCACACAATGTGGCCAACCCCAAACAATTGCCCCTTCATGTACTTCAGTCAAATCTTCTGGGAGAGGTTTAGGCATAATCACACAATCAAAATCTTTCATTATCTCTTCTCGGGAGGCACTTATTCCTGATGTAAGTTTGGCGATTGTGCTATCTTTTATTCCAAATCTTAACCCATATCCTGCTTCAAATGTAATATTTTTCCTAAACCTCAGAGGAATCCGTTTTATATGTTCAGGATGAATTGCTACTCGTTTTTCGTTCTCTTTTAATGATTTTCCAATGACACCAACTGTTAATAATTTTGTCATATTGTATAGCTGTGGCAATAAAAAACGCAGGGCAATTCAAAACAGCTCTCTATCAAGTTACCGTGCCATTTATTAAATGTTATGTTGTTCAAATTCATCACTTTCCACCCTATATTTTTTATTGCGTGTTGCCACTTTTACCTAGTTTTTCAAAAAATCAATCATAAAACTTAACGGAACCGATGAAGCGAAATTTTGAAAATTACTTATCGAAATTAACAACTATTTTCAAAATTTGGGAGAAGAGACTTTATTACTGCTTATTAGAATAGTAAAGTAAAAATCTTTGAATCAAATATCTCATTGCTAAACAATCCGTTAGAGAAAAACGGATGCGGAGAGTTAAATTTTATTTCGTCGAACAACTATCTCTAGACGCATTTGGTATCTGTTCCCAAAATGGGGTAACAGCCAAACAGATTTCCATAAATTTTCTTTTCTAGCGTTTATCTTCCTGTCTATTTACATGTAATAGCTATTGCTCTTTCTTGTCAACACTAAAAGCTGCTTACAAAATTGCAGAGGGCTTGACTAAAAATTTATAGCTATTAATTCAAAAAAAAACGGAAAAGATTTAGGACATATTTATATTAGAAATAGCCATCCAAATAAATTCTAGATGGCTATAAAATTATTCACTATTTTCTGATTAGTATTTACTAATAAATTGTCTTATACTCGTGATCACCATCTTCTAAGGTTATTATTGATCCTTGCAAAAGAACATCTTTGCTATCAGTTCCAGACCACTCCAGATCAAAATCGTGACTTCCACTAGGATAAAGAGTAGCATCCTCTCCATCAATAGATAACTCATATGCATTAATACTACTACCATTTTCTACAGTTAAAGTCGCTTCACTAGTACAAGCTACAAGAGCAAACATCATACAAACAAACAATACACTGTTTTTCAAAAAACTTTTACCTTTTTTCATTTCTACTCCATTAAATTTAATCATATTATAATAGCATCGCTTAAAATCACGAAAAAGTTGTCAATGCTTAACTCTCAACTGAAATCTTAGCCGTATCCAAATCTGTATCCCTAATCTCCATTTTATTTTTTTTATGTTCAAAAACAGTTTTAAACCACTAGCTTAGTTTTAAATAAATGGGGTGTGGACGGGGCAGGTTTATGTTCAAAAAGCTCTCTATTTTGCTTTAATCGAACCCGAAAGCGTGTTGTATAAACTTTAAGTGGTGAGTTCTTTTTTTAAACAAAAAGGGGGCAGAATGGATTTATGTTCAAAAAGTGCCCAAATTCACAGTTATTTGTCCTGAAGCTGTATAGTGTATACTGCGAAAAGGGCAAATAACAAAAAATTTGGGCATCTCTAATCTATTACTTTAAAAACTTTTTGGACATAAAAAAAGCTCTTGGTTATGGCGGCGACCTACTCTCCCACACAGTTGCCCGTGCAGTACCATCGGCGCAGACAAGCTTAACTGCTGTGTTCGGAATGGGAACAGGTGTTGCCTTGTCGCTATAGCCACCATAACAAAGAACTTTAAATTTCGTAAAACTGCCAAAGTTTTAGGTTTCATATTTAGTGCTTCTTTTCTTCCAAATTTCGCTCATTCACTGTGTCCTATGACACAGCTTCGAGCTCATTTGTCGAAAATAAACACTTTTACAAAATTTAACTTCAGCTAAATTATTGTTATAGTAAAAGTTGGTGAGATATTAAAAAAAATAAAATTAAGTCAATGGAACTATTAGTATCACTCGGCTGAGAGCATTACTACTCTTACACCTGTGACCTATCAACGCGGTAGTCTCCCGCGGTTCTCATAGGGAAATCTATTTTGAGGTTGGCTTCCCACTTAGATGCTTTCAGCGGTTATCCATTCCAAACTTAGCTACTCGGCAATGCAGCTGACGCCACAACCGATACACCAGAGGTTTGTTCACACCGGTCCTCTCGTACTAGATGCAAATCCTCTCAAATTTCCTGCTCCCACGAAGGATAGGGACCGAACTGTCTCACGACGTTCTGAACCCAGCTCGCGTAACTCTTTAATTGGCGAACAGCCAAACCCTTGGGACCTTCTTCAGCCCCAGGATGAGTTGAGCCGACATCGAGGTGCCAAACACCGCCGTCGATATGAACTCTTAGGCGGTATCAGCCTGTTATCCCCGGAGTACCTTTTATCCTTTGAGCAACGGCCCTTCCATACAGAGCCGCCGGATCACTAAGACCTGCTTTCGCATCTGCTCGACCCGTCAGTCTCGCAGTTAAGCTCCCTTATACCTTTATGCTCTTCGATTGATTACCGACCAATCTGAGGGAACCTTTGTAAGCCTCCGTTACTATTTAGGAGGCGACCGCCCCAGTCAAACTACCCACCAGACAATGTCTGCTAGTAGGGTAACTACTAGCGTTAGTGATTCAACAACATAAGGGTGGTATTTCAAGGTAGACTCCACACAGACTAGCGTCCATGTTTCAAAGTCTCCCACCTATCCTACACATACCTCATTAAATCACAATGTCAAGCTATAGTAAAGGTTCACGGGGTCTTTCCGTCCGTTCGCGGGTAGGCGGCATCTTCACCGCCACTACAATTTCACCGAGTTTCTGGTTGAGACAGTATTCAAGTCGTTACACCATTCGTGCAGGTCGGAACTTACCCGACAAGGAATTTCGCTACCTTAGGACCGTTATAGTTACGGCCGCCGTTTACCGGGGCTTCACTCAGGGGCTTGCACTCCCTCACTTAACCTTCCGGCACCGGGCAGGTGTCAGTCTATATACTTTCTTTTGCAAGTTTGCATAGACCTGTGTTTTTGATAAACAGTCGCTTGAATCTTTTCACTGCGGCCGGGGGCTTGCTCATACCGCTAGGGTAATCACTTCCCCCGGCACCCCTTCTCCCGAAGTTACGGGGTCAATTTGCCGAGTTCCTTAACCAGAATTCTCTCGAACACCTTAGGATACTCTCCTCACCCACCTGAGTCGGTTTGGGGTACGGTCTGCTATAATTTTAAACGCTTAGAAGCTATTTCTTGGCAGCACTATAGGTGGACTTTGTGGGCTTAAAGCCCTCGTCCCGTGCCTCGGAATATTGTAAGGTAGATTTACTGGCCTTACTTCCTACACACATTCAACACCACTTTCAATCGGTGTCTCCACTGCAACACTGCGTCACTCCATCACTAATCATAACAGGTTCTGGAATATTAACCAGATTCCCATCAGCTACCCTGGAAACCAGACTCGCCTTAGGGGCCGACTAACCCTGAGCAGATTTTCTTTACTCAGGAAACCTTGGGTTTTCGGTGTGCGGACTTCTCATCCGCATTATCGCTACTCATGCTAGCATTATCTCTTGTAGCCGCTCCAGCATCTCTCACAAGACACCTTCAACGCCGACTACAATGCTCTCCTACCATCGACTATAATAAAATAGTCGATCCGCGATTTCGGTATTATGCTTCTTAGTCCCGATCATCTTCGGTGCATTACCACTTAACCAGTGAGCTATTACGCACTCTTTAAATGATAGCTGCTTCTAAGCTAACATCCTGGCTGTCTTTGCAATAAAACATCCTTTCTCACTAAGCATAAATTTAGGGACCTTAATCGTCGGTCTGGGATCTTTCCCTCTCGCCCATGGAGCTTATCCCCCACAGACTGTCTCCCTTACATCAAATTACGGTATTCGGAGTTTATTAAGGTTCAGTAAGCTGGTAAGCCCCCTAGCCTAATTAGTGCTCTACCCCCGTAATTCTAATAAGAGGCACTGCCTAAACAGTTTTCGGAGAGAACCAGATATCGCCTGGTTTGATTGGCCTTTCACCCCTACCCACAGTTCATCCACTGATTTTTCAACATCAGTTGGTTCGGTCCTCCATTTGGTTTTACCCAAACTTCAACCTGACCATGGGTAGATCACCAGGTTTCGGGTCTAATCCTGCCAACTAAAACGCGCTATTCACACTCGCTTTCGCTTCGGCTCCATCACTTTATGATTTAACCTTGCTGACAAAATTAACTCGCTAGCTCATTATACAAAAGGCACGCTATCGTCCTAAAATAAATTTCAAGACTCTAACTGATTATAAACATACGGTTTCAGATACTATTTCACTCCCCTTTCGGGGTACTTTTCACCTTTCCCTCACGGTACTAGTTCACTATCGGTCGCAAAGTGTATTTAGCCTTACCGGATGGTCCCGGCAGATTCAGACAGGGTTTCACGTGCCCCGCCCTACTTGGGATACTGCTACGGCAGATATAGAATTTCGTCTACAGGAGTTTCACCTTCTTCGCTCCAGCTTTCCAACTGGGTTCGACTATCCTCTATCAGTCCGATATCGCAGTCCCGCAACCCCTGACACCTACTTAATCCACTACAAATTTTCTTTGCATAGACTAAATAGGTGCCAGGTTTGGGCTTTTTCCCGTTCGCTCGCCACTACTTGGGAAATCATTATTATTTTCTCTTCCTGCGGTTACTAAGATGTTTCAATTCACCGCGTTAGCTTCGAGTACAAGTACTCGATAATTGAGTATAACCTCAACTGGGTTGCCCCATTCGGAAATTCCCGGGTCAATGCTTGCTTACAGCTATCCGAGACTTATCGCAGCAAACCACGTCCTTCTTCGCCATCTTTGCGCCAAGGCATTCACCGTATGCCCTTTCTACTTAATTTTTGATTCTCTTTAATTATCTCACCACTTCTATAAAATTTCTCTTCAAAAGATCTAAAACAAACTATTCTTTTAAGGTCTAAAACCTTTTCTGACTAAATTATAAAACAATCCCTATCAGCAATATTGCAAGAACAACTCCAACAACCGCAACAGCTGTACCTTGAACTTGTCTCTTTAAGTATGATGGGTCTTCCTTGTATTCTATTTTTTCAGTTGTAATCTTTTTCACTTCATCATATTTATAAATTATTATCGATTTATCGTTCTTTTCTATTTTGATCGTTTTGTTCGGGATATTTTCAACAACGACACCTTTTATTATATTTCCATTTTTCAACTCAATAACATCAACATCTTTTGTTGCTGCAAATATTGGCAAAGAACACATCGCCATTGCAATTAAAATAGCTATCTTCTTCATTGTTTCCCCTTTTCTATTTCGATTTTTCTATCTCGATTTTTATTCGATTTTTTTTGAAAAGCACAAATATTATGCTTTTAAAAAAAAATGGTGGAGGATAACGGATTCGAACCGTTGACATCCTGCTTGCAAAGCAGACGCTCTACCAGCTGAGCTAATCCCCCAGCAAATTGCAAAGCAATTTGCAATTAGAAATTAATAGTTATGAGTTAAAGCTGCCTCTACTCGCTCTTCTTTTTCCCACTTAATTATTAACTTTTAATTATTAATTTCAATTTTCACATCTGAAAGATGTGAAAATGGTGGGCCTGAGAAGATTTGAACTTCTGACCTCACGCTTATCAGGCGTGCGCTCTAACCAACTGAGCTACAAGCCCATTAGAATAAAAATTGCGTAGAGTAAACCAAAGCCAATCGCTTTGTTCTGTGTTTTCCTTTAAAAGGAGGTGATCCAGCCACACCTTCCGGTACGGCTACCTTGTTACGACTTAGTCCCCCTCACTGGCCACACCTTAAAAAGCTGCCTCTGTAAAACAGTTAGCTCACTCTCTTTGGGTGCAACAAATTCGGTTGACTTGACGGGCGGTGTGTACAAGACCCGGGAACGTATTCACCGCAATATGCTGACTTGCGATTACTAGCGATTCCAACTTCATGGAGTCGAGTTGCAGACTCCAATCCGAACTGAGACCAGCTTTGTAGATTAGCTCCACCTCGCAGTATTGCATCTCATTATACTGGCCATTGTATCACGTGTGTAGCCCCAAACATAAGGGTCATGATGACTTGACGTCATCCCCACCTTCCTCCGGTTTAAAACCGGCAGTATCCCTAGAGTCCCCACCATTATGTGCTGGCAACTAAGGAAAGGGGTTGCGCTCGTTACGGGACTTAACCCTACATCTCACGACACGAGCTGACGACAGCCATGCAACACCTGTCACTGGATTCCCCGAAGGGCACTCTCGATATTACTCAAGATTCCCAGGATGTCAAGTTTGGGTAAGGTTCTTCGCGTTGCATCGAATTAAACCACATGATCCACCGCTTGTGCGGGTCCCCGTCAATTCCTTTGAGTTTCATCCTTGCGAACGTACTCCCCAGGCGTTACACTTAACGCGTTAGCTACGACACTAATTGTATTTAACAACAACTAACATCTAGTGTAAATCGTTTACTGTGTGGACTACCGGGGTATCTAATCCCGTTTGCTACCCACACCTTCGCAAATGAGCGTCAGTTATTACCCAGAAGGCCGCCTTCGCCGCTGGTATTCCTCTTGATATCTACGCATTCCACCGCTACACCAAGAATTCCGCCTTCCCATATATAACTCTAAACTTGCAGTATCAAATGCCATACACCGGTTGAGCCGGTGCCTTTAACATCTGACTGGCAAGTTCGCCTGCTTGCTCTTCACGCCTAGTAAATCCGGATAACGCTTGCTCCCCTCGTATTACCGCGGCTGCTGGCACGAAGTTAGCCGGAGCTTATTCAAAAGCTAATGTCTCCCCCTAATATATCTTATACTTTAGGGTATTCTTCACTTATAAAAGGACTTTACGCACCGAAGTACTTCATCATCCACGCGGCGTCGCACTATCAGGGTTTCCCCCATTGTAGACTATTCTCGACTGCTGCCTCCCGTAGGAGTCTGGACCGTATCTCAATTCCAGTGTGGGCGACCACTCGTTAAAGCCGCCTAACTATCATCGCCTTGGTAAGCTTTTACCTTACCAACTAGCTAATAGTACGCAGACCCATCATAAAGCGATAGCTTATAAATAGAGGCCATCTTTGCCTGACACTAAAGTATAATGTCAGGCACATGCGGTATTAATTCTGGTTTCCCAGAGCTATCCCCCACTTTACGGTAGGTTATCTACGCGTTACTCACCCATTCGCCACTTTACTAAATCACCCGAAGGCAATCGTTCTCGTTCGACTTGCATGCCTAATCCACGCCGCCAGCGTTCATCCTGAGCCAGGATCAAACTCTCCATCATAATAAATTATAATTTGATTGACTTTTTTTAGGTTTACTCTACACTTCTATAAATTTTTTTCTTTCAAGTATCTGTCTCAATTGTGTGTGCATATTTTATTGTGAGCTTTTTGTGTCAACCCAATTTCTTGGATTTTAAAAAACAAAAAAATACCTTGCCTTCAACTTCTAAAATGTTTCAAATTTTCAATCGGAGGCTAGTTACTCTGCATCAACTTCATCTGCTAAATCTCAATTGTAGCTCGTTTGTATTTTACGCTGGTTTTGAGTCAATACAAAAGTTTGCTTTTTTATGCCTACTGTGACAACGATTGTGGCTATCTTATTTTTTTACTTTATGTTCTCTATTTTGAATCTTATAAGCAATAAGCACACTCTTAATCAAAGAGGGGTTTAAATCCTAAAATCAAACCATAAAAAAAAGCGAGTGGCAAAAAAACCACCCTCTTAAACCTCGTTCCCAAGTTTTACTTGGGACTGCATGCGAAACAAAACATATACGCTCCCAAGCTGGAGCTTGAGAGTGAGAAAAAAAGAGTGGAAAATATTACCAAAAACTATCTCTTAAATTTCTGTCTCCATCCGCGGAGCTTGTCCGTAGTTGAATTTGCCTTGGAAATATTTTTGCTGGATGGAAGCTGCCTCTTTACTCCAAACTTCCAGACCAAGGAGTTTGATGCGGCAGAGATTGTAAACTTTGGTGTTGTTCAAGACTTTGTCCGCCATATCTGCTACGGGCATCAGATATTCGCAAGGGAACTCGTCGCATTCCGAGCAGTTGTGCAGTCCCTTGCTAGCTACGCAATTTTTGGTCTTGCAACCCTCTCCCGCTGTCATCGGCATTTCACATGAGCAACCCGCATCACTCCGACAGCCAGCACAAGGGATATCTTCGGGCTTAGCTCCCACCTGCTCTGCTATTTGCTCTGCTAGCTCTTGACTGATATTACCCTCATAAACAGCACAAGCAAAGCAAGGCAACCCGCACGGGGCTGTCATTTTTTTTAAATCCATTTTCTTTCTCCCTTTTTAATTACTCGTTTGGTTACTGCTGCTTTTTTTCTTCACAAATGTCGCTACGAGCAAAGAGAAAACACTCAAAACTGTGCCACCCAAGAAGGGGATGGTGGGATGAATGAGCCACAGATAGCCACCAACTACGGGCAATATCACCGCAGCGATGTGGTTAATGGTGAAGCTCACAGCGGTGCTAGAGGCGATATCCTCGGGTGCGGCAATTTTGTGGAAGTAGGTACGGATAGCCATCGAGCCATTGAAAGAGATGTGATCCAACACATAGAGCACAGCTACCAACCACCTGTAGGGACAGTAGGCATAAGCGGTGAAGATGAAGATTAAACTTCCGTATTCTGCAAATAAAATGGGTCGCTCACCAAACTTGCGAATAGATTTGGCGACAAACGGTGCTAGGAAATAGTTGATGGCGTTGTTGAAGATAAAAAGCAAGGTGATTTCTTGAATAGAGAAGGAGAATTTCTCTACCAGTAAAAAAACGGAAAAAACCATAAAGATTTGTCGCCTAGCTCCCGAGAGCAAAGTCAGAAGATAAAAAATGGTGTATTTTTTTCGTAAGACGAATTTTTTCTGCTGAACCTTACTCACGGGGATATTTGGAGCGGAAAATAAGCCCCAAATGCCTGCCAAGATTACCAATATTCCCAAAATCGAGAACATCACCTTATAAGACAAAAAGTAAGATAATACCAAAATGCTGAGTCCGACCGTGATGGAGACCAAGGACATAATGCTGCGTTGATTGCCCAAGACCAATGGCGATTGATACTCGTCAAAATTTTGCAAGATTAGCGATTGGTTGGTCGTCTCGTAGTAATGGAAGCCGAAGCTCATCACCAGAGTCGAGATCAGCAGTCCGCTGAATGTCGGCATAAATCCAGCACTGACGATGCCTGCTCCCAGCAAGATGATGGACAAAGCCGAGAGGTGATGCTCTTTGATTAGGACTATCACAAAAATAGCCAACATCGCCAAAAATCCCGGTATCTCTCGCACCGACTGGATGATGCCCATATGGAGTCCGTTGACTCCGACCACTTCCACAGCGAAATTATTGAACAGAGTCCGCCAGCCTTGCAGACCTACGGTGGACGCCATCGTCAAAATGAGCAGATACCAATACACTGGGTTTTGTTTTATTTTTTGCAAAGTTTACTCCTTATTATTTAACTCTTGCCACCTAAAGCAGTCTGTGGTATGGTCGTTGACCATCCCTACAGCTTGCATAAATGCGTAGCAAATCGTAGGTCCCACAAAACTAAAGCCTCGCTTTTTTAGCTCAGCACTCATCTTTTGCGAGAGTTTGGTAGAAACAGGCACTTCTTCCTGAGATTGCCAAGAGTTACAGATAGTCGCACCATCCACAAAACTCCAGAGGTAAGCGTCCAAGCTGCCATATTCGTCCACAATCTTCAACACCGCTTGAGCGTTTTGCACAGAGGAGTTTACCTTGCGAGCATTACGGATAATCCCAGAGTCAGACAAAAGTCGCTCGATATCCTCTTTTCCGTAATCAGCGATTATGCGGAAATCGAAGTTGTGAAAAGCTCGTCGATAGTTCTCTCGCTTGCGGAGGATCGTCAGCCAGCTGAGTCCAGCTTGTGCTCCTTCCAAGATTAGGAACTCAAAGAGAAGCCTGTCATCGTGCAATGGCACTCCCCACTGCGAGTCGTGATAGGCAATATAAAGCGGATCGTCTGTGCACCAAGTGCATCTTGTCTTGGCAGAGTTCATTTTACAGGGCGGTTATAATTTCCCGATTCTGTCATCTCTTGAGCAAATTTATCCAAGCCAACAGATTTGATTTTGGCGATACAACTTTTTCTGTCTGATTTGAACAGAAGTGCAAAAATTTTAGATATCCAATTGTTGAATTTTTTGCAATCGTTGGGATCGGCATAAGAGGTGCACTCTGCACAAGTTGAATAATTGTTTTTAATACAGCAAGTTCTGAGCTTGCACCAAGTCGCTTTCGTATATTCGTGGCAGCCTACGCATTTACCGCTCAGATATCGTCTGCAAGTCCCACAATAAAGCCCGCAATAGGCAATGAGGCTGGTATCTTTTTTTGCTTCTCTCATTTTTTCTCCTTATTTTGTTTCCCTCGCTCTGCCAAAAACTGTCCCGTAAAGCTCTCAGGCACTGCTGCGACCTGCGACACCGTGCCAGTGGCTACCACCTGCCCTCCACCATCTCCACCATCGGGACCGAGGTCGATGATGTAGTCACTAGCGGCGATGACATCCAGATTGTGCTCAATGACGATAATCGTATTGCCCATATCCACCAAGCGGTAGAGCACCTGCAAGAGCTTGTTGATATCGTCGAAGTGCAGTCCAGTGGTCGGCTCATCCAGTAGATAGAGCGTCTTGCCCGTGGACATCTTGGATAGCTCGCGAGCCAGCTTAATCCTCTGTGCTTCACCTCCCGAGAGTGTCGTGGACGATTGCCCCAGCTTGACATAGTCTAACCCTACATCCACCAGCGTTTGCAACTTCATACGGATAGCAGGGATATTCTCAAAAAGCTCCAAAGCTTTGGAAATCTCCAAATCGAGGACATCAGCGATGTTGTAACCTTTATACTTTATCGTCAAGGTCTGCTCATTGTAACGCCTGCCGTGGCACACGCTACACGGCACGAAGACATCGGGCAAGAAGTGCATCTCGATTTGCTTCAAGCCATTGCCACCGCAAGCCTCACAGCGACCGCCTTTCACATTGAATGAGAAGCGACCAGCATTGAAGCCATGCAACTTGGCAGCAGGCAGAGAGGCAAAAAGTTTGCGGATCTCGTCAAAAACCTTGATATAAGTCGCTGGATTGGAGCGAGGCGTCCTGCCGATGGGTGTCTGGTCGATGTTGATTACCTTGTCGAAATATTTGTCGCCAGTTATCTTTTTGTGCTTGCCCACCGAATGCTTACTGCGATTGATCTTATTTGCCAAGTAAGGGTACACTATCTGATTGACCAGCGAAGATTTACCACCACCTGACACACCTGTCACGCAGGTGAACAAACCCACGGGGAACGCCACATCAATCTGCTTGAGATTGTTCTGTGCCGCACCATACACCCGTAGCATCTGCCTACCCTTCTTTCGCTTGCGAGAGGGGACTTCTATCTTCTTGACTCCACTCAAGTACTGACCAGTGAGCGATTTAGGGTTTGCCATTATCTCGGCGATGTTGCCCTGAGCGACCACCTGTCCACCGTGGCAACCAGCCAATGGTCCAAAGTCCACAATCTGATCACAGCTCTCCATCATCTCCTGATCGTGTTCCACCACCAACACGGTGTTCCCCAAATCTTTCAGCCTCTGGAGCATCCTGATGAGAGCTCTATTGTCCCGCTGATGCAGTCCGACAGACGGCTCATCCAAAATGTACATCACTCCCACGAGTCCACTGCCTATCTGGCTGGCAAGCCTTATCCGCTGGGCTTCTCCACCAGAAAGCGTGGGTGCTGAGCGATTGAGGTTCAGGTAATGCAAGCCGACTTCTCGCAAAAAAGTGAGCCGATTGATAATCTCTTTGAGTATCTCGGTGGCTATCTGCAAATCTTCGCCTGCCAACTGCAAATTCGTGAAATAATCCAAAGATTTGGAGACAGACATCCGCACGATTTGGTCAATATTGCGTCCATCCACTAGCACAGCAAGGCTTTTGGAGTTGAGCTTTTTGCCATGGCAGTGCGGGCACACCTCTTCGCCCATAAAGCTCAAATAATATTTCCGCATATAAGAAGAGCCCGTGCTTTTTAGTCGCCGAGCCAGCGTCGGCACAACTCCCTCAAATCCGCTATCGAAATTATACTCGCCTCGTTTGGAACTCCAAACCACATTTACAGAAGTTTCGTGTCCGTAGAGAATAGCTTCTTGGACTTTCGCAGGCAAATCTTTCCACGGAGTTTTCAGACTAAAATCCAGATTCTTCGCCAAGCCAGTAACCATCTGATACTCCAGACTATCTGTTTTCTCGCTCAGCTCTTTCCACGGTTTCACGGCACCATTCCACAGCGAGAGATTTTCGTCTGGCACTATTTTCTTGGGGTCAAAATCAAACAAAATTCCCAAACCGTTGCAGTGCTCACACATCCCAATGGGACTATTGAAAGAAAAAGATTGCGGCGACAAATCGTCAAAACCTACTCCGCAATCGGCACAAGAATTTTTCTCGGACAGCATCTCTTGCTCTGCTGTATCTGGATAATCGACCTTGAGAAAACCGCCGCTCAGTCGCAAAGCAGTCTCGATGGAATCCGCCAAGCGGGAACGAATCTCGGGCTTGAGCACGAGGCGATCCACCACGACATCTATCGTGTGCTTGCTTTTTTTGTCCAAAGCTATTTCCTCGGAAAGGTCACGAACTTTGCCGTTAATCATTATGCGGGCAAACCCCTCTTTCCTAGCCTCTTCGATCTCCTTGCTGTGAGTTCCCTTTCTGTTTTTCACCAGCGGCGCAAGGATTTGGAGCTTGCTCTCCTCTGGTCGCTTATAGATGTGCTCCAATATTTGATCCACCGACTGGCTGCCTACAGGCTTACCACACAGGTGACAATGCTGTCTTCCGACTCTGGCGAAAAGCAATCGCAGGTAATCGTAAATCTCCGTAATCGTGCCCACTGTGGAGCGAGGATTTTTGGAAGCCGTCTTTTGCTCGATAGAAATAGCTGGGGACAACCCTTCGATGTAATCGACATTGGGCTTCTCCATCTGCCCCAAGAACTGCCGTGCGTAGCTGGAGAGGCTCTCCACATATCGCCTTTGCCCCTCGGCGTAGAGCGTATCAAAAGCCAGCGAAGACTTACCAGAACCAGACACACCCGTGAACACCACCAGCGAATCACGCGGGATAGTCAGATCAACATTTTTGAGATTATGCTCACCAGCACCTTTTACGATTATTTTGTTTTTCATAATTACATCCAAACACTTTTATTTTTACTCATTTGCATTACCGCTATTAAATTTATCGTCACCCCAATTCTGAGGATTTTCTATTATGTAATTTTTAATACGATTATATTCATTGTTGTTTCTAACAATATGATCGTAATAATTTGATTGAAAAAAATGATTGTTTTTATTGTATTTAGGTATGTCTAATTCTTGAAAATCAATATGAGCATCAATTTTTGAATTTATCGCTGATTTAAATCCAGCAAAAAATGATGAAATTGATTTTGGTTTACGGAAAAATTTTTGTTCGGGGGTTCGTAGAGACGCACGGCCGTGCGTCTCTACGAACAAAACAACAATGGCGTGAATATGATTTGGCATTATTATATATTCGTCCAAAAACAATTCATCACGAATTTTAAACGATTTCAACAATTCATTTTCCACAATTTTCCCAAATTCTGACAAAACAATTTTATTGTTTTCAATATTCCCCAAATTACAAACACGATTTTGGGTGACAATGGTTAAAAAATAAACACCATTACCTGAATAATCCCAATTAGGCATCCGATGTGATTTTATACGATATTTATTTTGGTATTTTTCCACTATTAAACCTAAAATTGATTGTATCAATCGTAGCAACTGCTTTGAGGAAATCTTTATATGCGTCCATTTTAAGCAAGGTTTGCCTTTTAAAATTTTCATCCTTTCTCGAGAAGAAAAACTGTAAACTAGCCCCAACTATTACACCAATAATTGGCATTAAATATTTCACTGCTTCATCCACAATAATTGTTTCCTTTAAAACTAATCAACATCTTTCTACTTTACCACAACTATATTCTACTCTAAACATACACCGAGTATTTCTTCTCCAATCTCGCAAATACATTCACGATTACCGAAGTAAAAACCAGATAGAGAGCCGCAGCCAGCAAGAAGGGCAAAATATTGAAGTCACGCGAGAATATCTCCTTAGCAGAACGCAAAAGGTCGCCCATGCCGATTATCGCCACCAAGGCTGTGTCTTTGACCAGGGTAATGGCTTCATTGCAAGTGGCTGGCAACACTCGTCTGACGGTCTGAGGCAAGATAACTCTGCCCATCATCTGCCAGTAGCTCATTCCCAAGGCTTTAGAGACTTCATATTGCCCTTTGTCTATCGACTGGATGCCACCACGATATATCTCCGTGAAATACGCCGCATAGTTGAACACATAGGTGACAACCGCCGCCGTGAATGGCGAGAGACTGATGCCAAAGATGGACAATCCGAAATAGACAAAAAACAGTTGCAAGAGCAAAGGCGTGCCTCTGACAGCCCAAGTGTAAAGTCCAATTAACCTTGCTGCTACAGGTCCGAGCGATAGTTTGCCCAAAGCAAATAAGATTCCCAGTGGAATAGAAAAAATTATCGTTACCGCATACAAACTCAGCGTAACACCACATCCTTTGATCAAATATGACATAGTTTCCAACAAATAATCCAAAACAACTCCTTTCTCTTAAAATTCCACACAAAAAAACCGCCTACTTACTTCTACCACAAACCAGAAAGAAAATAGACGGTCGTCAATAAAAAACAGCTTATTTCAAAAGCACCGATTCACCAAACCATTTTTGAGAAATGTCATCGGCAGTACCGTCCACTTTTAGTTCCTGGATAGCATCGCTCAACTTTTTGACGAACTCCTTGTCGGCTTTTCGCATGCCCACGCCATACTCCTCTTGTCCCAAGTTTTGCTCCAACACCAGATAAAGACCCGGCTTCTTGGCAATATAGTAGCGACCCACAATTTCGTCCACCACCACAGCGTCTATCCTGCCAGCTGCCAAGTCCATCAGGGCTTCCGTGTTGTTAGCGTACTTCCTCTGCTCATCGAGGGAGTTCTTCACCTTTTCGTTGTCATCCAGTGCTTTTTGACTGGACGAGCCCAATTGCAAGCCGACACTCTTGCCAGCTAAGTCATCCAATGTTTTTATGGTCGAGCCAACTGCCACCACGACGATCTGCCTGTTTGCCATATAAGCTGGCGAAAAATCTATCTTCTCTCTTCTTGCAGGGGTGATAGTAAGTCCGTTCCAAATAACATCAATATCGCCTTTGTTCAGCGACATCACTATTCCATCCCAATCTACAGGCTTGAACTCCGCTTGCAAGCCAAGTTTGGTAGCGGCAGCCTTAGCCAAATCTATATCAAATCCCACTATCTCACCGTCTTCACCTCTAAAGCCCATCGGAGGGAAGTTGTCATCTAGTCCAACGACTATCACGCCCTTTTCCTCTATCTTGCTCCAACCATCTCCAGTCTCTTTGCAACCAAAGGCAAAGAGCAAACTTACCAACAACAAAAATCCCATAAATTTCTTCATTTCTTACTTCTCCTTAAAAATTAGATTTCTACGATTACAATATTGAAAGACAAAGAAAAAGCTGCTAAAAGATAGTCAAACCTTTAAAACAAAAATTGCATAAAACTTTGCTACAATAAAATGGTTTATAACTCGTTCACAGCGAACCTCAACGATTTAGACGAGAAAGGCTTTAATGTTCTGGATTATGCCATCGCAGACGAGAAAAAGGAAAATATAGTTTTCTTGAAAGAACTCGAACTAAGTTTCTCCAAAAATAAAAATAATTTTTATCGCTCTTATTTAGATTGGTAGCTCAAAAAAAATTCTATTTTGTTTGACACCGCAACGCCTAAAAATTGTATGGACTCGTTTCTGGAATAGCTCAGCGGTAGAGCGGGTGGCTGTTAACCACTAGGTCGGGGGTTCGAATCCCTCTTCCAGAGCCATTTTTTAATAAGCATCTAATTTTGAAAGTTAGGTGCTTATTTTTTTGTCCTTTTACTCCCTGCCAGCTGTCCACAAGCCGCTTGCACTCCCGAACCTTGGGAATTTCGCAAAGTAAAACGCAAGCTAGTACAGGCAAAATTCGCACAAAACTTGGCAATCTCTTTCTCATTGGGAGAAACGAAATCTAAACCATCCACCTTGTTGTAAGAAATAAAATTTATTTTTGCAGGAAGGTCACCCAAATAAGAGATCAGTGCTCGGGCAGAAGTTTTGTCCATATTTATATTCGGAATCAAGATGTATTCAAAAGTTATTTTGAACGGAGAATTTTTGGCAAAAGTGAACAAAGCTTTTTTCAGCTCGGGAAGAGAATGTTTTTCTGCCATCGGCATCAGTTCTCTGCGTTGCTTTTCCACTGCGGAATGAAGCGATATTGCAAGTTTGAGATTCGGCTCATCGTTAGCCAGTTTGAGTATCCCTGCTGGCAATCCACAAGTGGAGACCACTATCCGCTTTGCTCCCAGACCAAAAAATTTCTTCGCCATACGCACACTAAACAAAGTGGCATCGTAGTTATCCAGCGGTTCGCCCATCCCCATATACACCAAATTGCTGAGCCTTTTGCCTTGCTCTTGGCAAGTTTTTGCTGCCCAAAATATCTGTGCCACAATCTCCGCTGAAGTAAGATCCCTTACGAAACCTAGCTTGCCTGTAGCACAAAATTTACAACCCATCTTGCATCCAACCTGCGTAGAGACGCACAAAGTCATCCTGTGAGCTGCTGTGATCAGCACGCTCTCGATGATACCCTTATCTGCTAACTCCAAAGCCACCTTGAGCGAACCATCGTCCGCTTTTTGCTCTGTGGAAACAGTCGGCATCTCCCAACTTAGCTCGCTTGCCAAGACCTTTTTTAAACCGTCGGGAAGGTTGCTCATCTGGCTTATATCCACGACAAACTTGTCGTAAACCCAGTCCAATATCTGGCTAGCCCTAAATTTAGGGAACCCTCTTTCTCCCAAAAAATTTGTTAATTCTTCTTGGGAAACAAAATCGAAAATATGCTTTTTAATAATGGTACTCCTTACCTGTTGTAATCGTGAATGCTCTGTAAATTTGCTCGCACAAGATGGCTCTAATCATATCGTGAGTGAAAGTCATGTCGGAAAAACTCAGCAAAAAATCGGCTTTCTCTTTTAGAGACGGTGCAAAACCAAAAGCACCGCCGATGAATAAGTTCAAATCTTGGTGAGATTTTTTTTGCAAAAAATCGGCAAAATCTGGCGATGTGAATTGCTTACCTGTCTCGTCTAGCAAAATGTTACAGCCAACACAAGTGAATTTCGGCAAGATTAACTCCGCCTCTAGCTTTTGAATCTGCGATCTGGAAACGCTTTTTTTTACCTTCGGCAAAGCGAAAACCTTCAGCGGTTGAAATTTAGAAATCAGCTTTAGATAATATTCTATCAAAAGGCTAATCTGTTTGTTTTTGGTCTTGCCGACCCAAAAAATTTTAATCATCTATAAAAAAAGAAGCGAATCCCTACAACTGCAATCTTCTTGGGTAAGCTCTCGTGCAAAAACTTTCAAGAAAGCAGAAATGAGTTTTGCCTTATTTTTGCTCATACTGGAGATTATCTCCTCATGAGATATTTCCGCCTCTACTCCGCTACACATATTCGTCACCACTCCCACAGCCGCATAGCACATCCCCAGCTCTTTGGCTAGGCAAACTTCTGGAACGCCCGTCATTCCTATCACATCAGCCCCCATTTGGGTGTAAGCTCTAATTTCGCTGACGGTCTCAAATCTTGGTCCCTGCGTGCAGCCGTAAACAACGCCTTTTTCTAAGTTTAACGACTCTGAAAATCCAATAAGTTTGCCTTGCAAATATCTGCAGTAAGGGGAGTCCATCTTCACATGAGCCACCGTGCCACTATCGTCATAATAAGAGCTAACTCTGCCATTGGTAAAATCGATAAAATCGTCCATCAGCACCAAATCACCTACGCTATAGGTTTTGTGGCAAGCACCGACAGCAGCTATGGCGTAAATATAGCGGACACCCAGCTTCTGCAAAGCTTTCATATTCGCTCTATAATTGATCTTGTGCGGTGGTGTCGAATGGTTTTTGCCGTGCCGTGTCAAAAAAGCGACCTTGACACCAGCAAAATCACCAATCTCCACAGTTACCTGCCCATACTGCGTATCTACTAGAACGCTCCTTAAATCGTCTGCTCCCGCATCATAAACGCCTGTGCCTCCGATTATCGCTCTGGTTACTTGCTCCATATCAAATCTGCTTCCCCAAATCTCCCTCGAACTCGATCTGAGGATTGATTTTCTTTATCTCGCTCAGAGCGTCTAGCACAGCGGGAAAGCCGAGATTGAAAGTGTAATTTTGCAACACATCTTCTTTATAATAAGAAACCTTCAGTAAGCTCATCCTTTTACCTACAAAGCTCATCTTGGCTATCTTTTGCAAAGGAATCTGGAAACTAGGCAAAGCCAACTTCTTAAAAATAACCTTCTCGCTGGTAAGTGTGATAGAGTTCAAGGTAAAAAGGTTGCGAAACACCGAGTTAGCAGCCAGCAACACTACCACATAGGGCAAGATGGTTTTGAATCTCCCCACAGGCTCAAAAACCAAAATAGCGTAAACACCATAACTAATCGCCAAAGTTCCCACAAAAAGAGTGAAAAATCTTAGAAACGGATTAAACCTAAACTTCTCTTTGGACATCATAATTTCCTCCAATAAAAAAAGCACCTATTTTAACCTCTTGGTAAATAGATGCTTGAAAATGGCGGGAGTGACGGGACTCGAACTCGCGACCTTCTGCGTGACAGGCAGACGTTCTAACCAACTGAACTACACCCCCAAAACTGAGTGACCGATAGTTTTCAAAAGAAAATGGTGGGTGTTGAGGGACTTGAACCCCCGACCATCTGCTTGTAAGGCAGATGCTCTCCCAACTGAGCTAAACACCCAATTTCTTTAAATGGTCGGGGTAGAAGGATTCGAACCTTCGACCCCTGGTTCCCAAAACCAGTGCGCTAACCGGACTGCGCTACACCCCGAACTGTGAACCATCAATCTTGTTTCCCTACTGAAAATTTGGGGTGTTTATGGTCAAGCACTTTTTCCTATTTTAAAAAACTTTTTTTTAGATCCCTGCGTAACTGACTCCATTACCACGATATCGAGCATAGATAGCCATCAGCAACAAGCTAAAGTTTAAATTGCTAAACTTCACTACGGAGTCCAGATAGTCGACTAAGTCGGGAAGAGAATGATTAAGATTAACATTTTTGTCGGCTATCTCTTGCAGAGATTCTTGGTAATCAAAGTTGGTGATCTTTTCCACTCCAATAGACAGCTTATAAATATCTAATAAGAAAGAGCTTAGATACCTAAGGACCACCAGCATCTCATTCTTGGAAGACGGCTTGCCCAGATCTATCGACATCTGACTCAAGCTAAGGTCATCACCCTGAGCCATTGCCTGAAGCAACTTTTTCGTCAAATCTCTAAGCTCCAAACCGTAGCCTTTGGTCAGCCTGATAGCTCGAGACATATCTCCATCTGCTATCTTAGCATAAAGCTCCGCTTTTGGCGTTTCCACTGCGTAGTTTTTGTGCAAAGCTTGAGCGATGACTTTCCAAGACAGCTTGACAAAAGGCACGCCTCTACACCGCGAAATAACAGTCGGGAGCAAACTCTCTCTTTGCTCGGTAATCAAGATGATGACACAATCTTTAGGAGGCTCTTCCAATATTTTCAAGAAAGCGTTGGCAGCGTTTTGGTTCATCAGATGGACATCTTCAATCACACAAATTTTGTAGCGACCCTCACTGACACTCATATTCAATCGATGGAAAAGCATATGCACGGTGTCTATCCTGATAAGTGTGCCTGCAGAGAAAAAGAATCTTTTGTAAGGTGAATCTATTTTGTTTTGCAAATAATTTTTGTACTCTTTGAGATATTTGCTTTCGTTTATCGAGCCATCGGGTTGGAACTTGAGGTTAGGAGTGGGAAAAATATAAGTAAAATCCGGATGAGACAATGCTAAAAATTTTTTACAAGAGTTACATTTGCGACAAGGCTTTTTCCCCTCTGAAGTGCAATTGAGGGTCATCGCAAATTCCAGTGCTTTGCTAAATTTGCCCACTCCGCTAGGACCATAAAACAAGAAACTGCCTGTCTCCCTGCCAGAGCTAATGGCATTGTTTAGCAGCAAGTTAGCTCTAGTTTGTCCCTCTATTTTACTCAGCATAATTTTGCGGATATAAGATTCGCTCCACCTCTTGGATAATGATGTGCAAAATGACCATATGCACCTCTTGCACCCTATCGGAAGTAGTAGCTGGAATCAGAAAATGCTCGTGGCATTCTTTCAAGAGCTTTCCACCATCTTTACCCAAAAACCCTACGCAGAACATTCCTCTTTTTTTGGCTTCTTGGACAGCCGCCAAGACATTGGCAGAGTTGCCACTGGTGGAAATAGCGATCAGTAAATCACCTTTTTGTCCATAAGCTGCCACGCCTCGCGAAAAAACCTGCTCAAAACCGTAGTCGTTACCGACACAAGTAAGAAAAGAAGGATCGCTGAGAGCTATGGCTGGCAATGCTGGACGGTCTTTGCAAAATCTACCCGTAAACTCCTCGGCAAAGTGCATCGCATCACACATACTCCCACCGTTTCCACAAGAGATAGCTTTGCCCCCAGATTGTAAAACTTTAGCCAGTTTTTCAGCTATAGATTTAGTTTTTGCCAAGTTTTTTTCGTCTTCTATAAAATCTTGCAAATAACGCAAGCTGTCTTGATACGATTTCAATATATTTTTCATAATTGCCTTCTAAAATTTAATTTTGAAAAGGTCTGCCTCTATACCGTAACCTTTGGCGGAAGATAAAAATCCATCAAAAAAGAAAAAAGCTATATTAGACTCAAAATAGCTGAAAACCAACCCCGCTTTTAGCTTGTAGAACATCTTATTGTCCTGACCGCTACCCACTATCACCTGCATCGGGCAGTGCAGATTGGGCATATAGTTAAAGCCCGCAGAGTAGCCATCGTCTAGGGCGTATTCGCAATCTTTAATCTTAACCATATAGCTGAAATCTTTGGTCAGATAGCGTTCCAATCCAAAAACCACAGTCGGGTCTAAAAATACCGTGTGATTATAAAGTGCTTCCTCAAGAATCTCTTGCTCATCGAAATCGACACTTCCGGGCAAATCTATCTCTATTTCTATTTTTTCTTTTTTTACTTTATTATAACTCATAGAACCCATCAAATCGTCTACTGACAAATATATCCAACCATCGGGAATCTCCATCTTGACACCAACCCCCATCCCTAATCCAAATCCAGAAAAGAATTCGTCATCGTCGGATTTGTATTTGGTGAAAGATATATCGGCACTAGAGTCGGTGATGTCGAAATTGTCTGTTTCAACTTTAGCATAATATATAGGGGAGTAAACATTTACGCTAAAACCTGGACAAAAAGTAAAGTTGAGAAAATCAAAATCGAGGAAATTATCGATATAGATGGGTTGCTTCTTGGAGTAAACAAAACTGCTTTTCATAAAAACAAGAGCTTCCGAACCGTCGGCTGGATTCATATCTTTTAACCCCATCATCGCTGTGCTGTCCATGTTGCCTTCAAAAATAAAGCTCAAGAAATTGGAGCTCAAATTGACTAAATTACCATAAGCCACGAATTTAGAACTGAAATTCCAGTTCCAACTTCCGAAATCCAAAGCTGTTAAGTTGTTGTGAGTTTTAAAATTAAAGTCGTTTTCAGTCAAAAAATCCCGATCTCCGTCTGTAAGGGTATAATCTGTTTGGCAGATATTTAGCATTTTTTCAAAACCGCTATAATTAAAAGCGTCGTTGGATACTCCTATCTGGAAATCACTCCCGGGCAATCTTATTTGCGAATACTCTCTAGAGGAGTACGATGCTTGATTTTCTGGGAAAAATAGAAGAGTAGCAAAACCGCTAGTGAAGACGAATAAAAAAAACAGAAAGAAAAAAAACTTTTCCAATTTCACTACTAAATATCTCCAAAATTGTTGTACTTAAACTCTACTTTGCCCTCAAGATCCAAATCTCCAGCGAAAGATGCTGCAGATCCACAAATAGATATCTTGACGCCCACAAAACAACTGTCGTATAAAAATGGCTCTAAATCGCTCTGCAACAACTTAGCAGACGCCTGTCCATCAGTGGTATTCGCCGTAATGTTGTCCAGTTTGATACTCCTAGCCACATAAGCGGGAAATCCCTCTTTGCCAGCCGTTCCCACAGTGGCGTTCGTCTGGAGGCTGTCATCGTAAAGCACACTTTTGTCGGTACAGATTATTACCTCTGCTCCCAAGAGCATATCCGAAGAGTTGGTGTACGCCAAAATAAACTCACCATCTATATAATTATTATAAATTTCTTGGTCTATCTTCGCCGACCTAAACTCTTTCCTCATTCCCTCAAATCCGTCGCCATAATCTTCCCTGAGCTCAAAGATAAGGCTATCACCCTGAGTATCGAAAGATATTGGGCTTTTAATTTGCACCTGCACATCCATATCTTCTGCTGCCTCTATCACCACCACACTGTCCGAAGCTTTGATAGTTGGGAATATGTGGTACTCTATTGCTTCTGGCAATATTGAAAGCAAGTCTAAAATTTTTTCTTCGTTACTCAAATTTCCAAAATAGTTTATCAATAAAGAAGGAGAAACATCTAAAAACAAACTATCACTATAATAAGAGACCAAATCACCGCGAGAACTTTTCATTTGAGTTTCAAAAACAATCATATCTTCTACTGCAAATTTTTTTGATTTGATAATCGGCTTCATCTCAAAGTAAATGCTCGGCTCTCCCAACATTTTCAACTTATTTACTTCGTTACCTTCCATATCTGTGACTTTCAAGCGATTAAGCTCTACAGGTATAGATCCACTATTCTCTCCGAACACAACATCTTCTTTGACCTTGCACTCCATTTCTTCTATTTCCAAGGGAGCAAGACTCATCCCTACTACCATCTTTTCCTGAGTAACGCTCGCAAATCCGTTAGAAGCAGGAAAAGATAATTTAACCACAACACTTAGTGTGTCTACCAATTCTGCACCGACTTCATAAGTTTGACCCAAATATTTATTAGAAAAAAGGATATATTTTTCCGTGGTGCGACTGCTATCTCCCGAGCTCCTACCCAAGATTGTAAAAGTCCTTTTTAAAGTGTCTTGCACATATTTACTACTCTGCACCTCAGGAAAAGAAAAAGTAGCCAATATCGCAGATTTAGAAAAATTCTCTAAATTTATCGTCAACTTATTGCTTGTATTGTATGTGGTTTGAGCTTTGTATATGTCAAAATCAGAAAACCCATCAGCGTTGCGATCTATCTTTATCTCCTCACTCCAAGTAAACTCCATCGTATCTGCCATCATCACTCCGATGTAATCACTAGTTTCTATTTGATGTCCTCCGAGCAATTTCTCAAAGCTAACTGTTACCGAGAGATTGTTTTCTTTTTGCAAAGGCAAATTGACATCTCCTTGCACATAGCCGTCCACCTTTACTATAATATATTGGGTAAAAGTTATCTGGTCATAAGAGATAATCGCATTACTCTCAAATTCATTGTCACCATTTGCAATTGAGCCGATATCAAACTCCATCAGCTCCTTGCCCTCAGAATCATAAACTCTAACAACCACAGAATCTACAGCAAATCCCATATTGTTTCTAACGGTTACTTTTAACTTAGCTTCATCTATATCCACGCTCTCAAACACCAAATATGGGTCACCGAGACTCAAAGATGTTTTCGTAACATTTTTAAACCAAAAAGGATCGACATCTACAGAAGCATCACCCAAATCTAAACTGCTAAACAAATCGTTGATCTCTTTCAAAACAAACTCAAAATTTTTGTCGGCAATGTCAGAAAGGTAAAAAGGAGGTTTTCTGGTCAAGCTCCTAGCGGCGTAATCTATAGAATCAAATTTTATATTACTGCCCTCGTTGTAAACAATCGTGGTGTCTATGCAAAGCTCTCCTGTAACATCGCTTACCTTTACTCCCTGTGTGTATTTGCTCATCTCTTGGGCAATATCGTACTCTTCATCCAAAATTTTGATGCGATAAGATGCCTCATTGTCTGGTATTCCCAAATTTTCAAAATTAACATCACAACCCAAAAGTGAACCCACGATCAACAAAAAGCAAACTTGGTAAAATCTCATACTACACCCGCCTCCAAAAGGGCGTGCATATGCAGTATCCCTTTCAGTTTATTATTTTCTACCACAGGCAACATCATTATCTTATTCTCTTCCATAAACTTCAGAGCTTCTACAGCTAACCAACTTCCCTCGCACCTCTTGAAATCGGCTGTCATCAGGCAACCGACACTCTGACCAATGCAAGCTAGCAAGTCACCAGTCTGCAGATGTCGCCGCAAGTCACCATCGGTGAAGACACCCACTAAATGCTCGTCACTGTCTAATACAGCCACACACCCTAACTTGCCCGAGGTCATCGCCAAGATGGTCTCCTGCAAGTCAGTTTCAGCGGTCACAGTTGGTGGATTTTTACACATCACATCTTCCACTTTCAGGAAAATTCTTCTGCCAATAGTGCCACCAGGATGAAATTTAGCAAAATCTTCCACCGAAAAATCTCTTCGCTTGAGTAATGCCACAGCAATAGCATCGCCCAAAGCCAGTATCACTGTAGTGCTAGCGGTCGGTACAAGTCCAAACTGCTCTGTATCTACATCCACCCTGCAGTCTAGCACGAAATCAGCCGCTTTCGCCAAAGGTGAGTCCAGCTTACCCGTAAGAGCTATGATGGGCACACCGATAAATTTGAAATAGGGCAACACCGAAAGGAGCTCTTGACTGCCTCCGCTGTAAGAAATAGCTATCACGACATCTTTTTTGCCTACTATCCCTAAGTCTCCGTGCAACCCTTCGGCAGCGTGCAAAAAAACGGAAGAAGTGCCCGTAGAAGCAAAAGTTGCCGAAATTTTTCGCCCAATGTGTCCTGTCTTCCCTATTCCCACAACCACTACTTTCCCTTGACATTCGAAAAGGAGATCTATCACTTTTTCGATAGAGTCGTCGATCCTCGCTGCGACCTGAGTGATAGAGGCAGCTTCTATCTCTAGCTCTCTTTTGATGAAATCTTTCAAAACTTTATCCTCAAAAAATCTAATCCCACTGTAAATCCTTTGGATGCTTTGGTCGGGTCACTTCCGTAACTAACATACCGCACTCCCAGTTGCCATTTTAAATCAAGAGCTATCGCCGCAGAGAAATAAGGGTCTTCGTCTACGCCATATCTCAGCTCGATAGGCAAGCACTCAAAAGGGAAATAGTCCGCACCGACACTAAATCCTTGATCGTAAGCAACCACCGCCTTGCGATATTTACTCACAAGATACATCGAGCCAAAAAGAGCCTCTCTGAAGATATTATAGCTGATGCCCACGCTGTACTCTGGGTCAAGCGTAACATTGAGATCTTCTAGCTCATAAGTCGTCTCCACATCTACTGTGTCCAGCTGTCCGTCTTTTTTGCTCACTACACGAGAAAGTTGCACCTTCTCCACATCGGAAAAGGTCAGCTTAGCAAAAAGGTCGTCAACACTCAAATAAGCTCGTCCTTCGTCCAGAAACAGCAAGCTGGGGAGTCCATCTACCATCACTCCGAGTCCCAAACCCATAGAGCTGTTAGTGCTCGCTCCGTTAAATTTCGATCTGGTGTACTCACACTCGACAGAGCTTTCCTCAGGAGTCGCACCCACTCTCTGGCTAAGTTTGTCTATCTTGGCGTATCCTATCGAGTTGTAAATGTTCAGATTCAGCCCAAAATTTAAAGATGTCTTCCCAAAAACGAAGCTATTGGGGACGGCGTAAGCCAGCGAATTTTTGACATAGGCGAGAACTTGCGTCCCTTCTCCCTTTTGGTCTGCCAGGAGCATCTCTTTGTCTTTGTCTTTTTCAGCCAATAAGAATTTGAGCCACTGCACACCCAAATCTTTTATTTCAGCTTCCAAAATAAAATCGGAGTTTATTTGAAAATTCTCATACCCCACACTAAGCAAAGATTTCTTAAAAGCAAGAAAGATATCCCAATTATTGGCACTCAAATCATCTTCCATTTGCGAGACAAATTCGTTTTCTTCGTACATCTTTATAAAATCTTCCCAAGCCAGTTCATCCTCTCTATAACTAAGAGTAAATCCTAGCGGAATAGAGAAATAAGAGGTTTCCCGACGAGCAATAGACGCTGGATTTTCGAGAAAAGATGCGTAATAGCCACTTTTCTTCGGCTTCTTTTCTATCTGCGGTTTTGCTTCCGCCTCTTCTTTGAAATCTATGACTTTTTTGATAAATTCCCGCTCGTCCACTGTGTCTTTTGCAGGCAAAGGACTAAACTCTTTTAGCTCCAGATTCTCACTTTTTTGCCCAGCGGTGTCCACTGGTTCTTCCAGCTCTTCTGCTAAATCTTCATTTGCAGAGGTGTCTGACTCCTCTTGCACAAGAGTATCTAGAGTATCCACCGGTAAACTCTCAGAAGGCAAACTTTCCAAAGGCAAAGCCTCTAAAGGCAAAGTTTCCAAAGGTAAATCCTCCAAGGGCAAGGTTTCCAGAGGCAATGCCTCCAAGGGTAACTCTTCTAGCTGTAATATCTCCAAACTGTCCTCAGCAAAAAGGCTCGTAGAGACGACAATCGTCACTCCGACCAGAAATAGCCAAGATTTGAAATTCATCCTAGACCAAAATTCCTTTTAGCTCGTCCAACTGAAAACTACCAATATCTCCTTTGGTGTGTTTCCTTACAGACACTGTGCCAGCCAATTGCTCTTTTTCCCCACAGATAATCATATAAGGAATTTTATCGTTCTCTGCCAGCCTTATTTTGTAGCCTACCCCTTGGTCTTCATCACTTATCGCCACTCTATAACCTTGCTCCAACAAAGCCTCTTTCACCTTGCTGGCATACTGCAAATATTGGTCGGAAATCGGTATAATCCGCACCTGCTCTGGAGATAGCCACATCGGCAGGTTGCCTCCGTGATATTCCAAAAGGGTGGCAAAAAATCTCTCCAAAGATCCAAGCAAAGCTCGATGAATCATATAGGGACGGTGCGTGGTGTTGTCTTTGCCCACATACTCCATATTAAATCTGGTCGGCAGATTAAAATCAAACTGAATGGTGCTACATTGCCACGACCTGCCCAAGGCATCTTTTATCTTGATGTCGATTTTTGGTCCATAAAAAGCTCCGCCACCTTCGTCCACTTGGAAGTCAAGTTTAAGTTCGTGCAAAGCCATTTCCAAAGAGTTCTCCGCTTTTTCCCAATCTTCTTGCTCTCCGACATACTTTTCTGTAGGCTTGGTAGAGAGATATATTTCTAACTCTTTGAACCCAAAAGATTGTAACATAAAAATCGAAAATTCCACCGTCTTCTTCACCTCTGCATCGATTTGCTCTTTCGTGCAGATAATGTGTGCATCGTCCTGGGTGAAGCCCCGCACACGCATGAGACCGTGCAAAGTTCCTGCTCTCTCGTAGCGATAGACATTGCCCATCTCGGCATAACGCACAGGCAACTGGCGGTAACTCTTTTTACTATTATTGTATATCTCGATGTGAAAAGGGCAATTCATCGGCTTGAGGTAATAGTTTTGCTCATCGATGTTCAAAGGAGCGTACATACTCTCGTCGTAAAAGCCCAGATGACCCGAAGTTTCCCAGAGTTCTGCTTTGCCGATGTGCGGAGTGTTGACCAAGCTGTAACCGTTTTTCAAGTGTTGCTCTTTCCAAAAGTTCTCGATAAAATTCCGAATCAGTGCACCTTTGGGATGCCAAAGCACCAAGCCAGCACCAATCTTGCCCGAAAAAGAAAAAAGGTCGAGCTGCTTGCCCAGCAAGCGATGGTCTCTTTTTTTTGCTTCTTCTAGGTTCTCCAAATACTGATTAAGCTCTTTGTTCGAAGGAAAGCTAATGCCATAAATCCTTTTGAGCATTTTGTTGCGTTCATCTCCACGCCAATAAGCTCCCGAAGTCTTGAGCAGCTTGATCGCTTTAATCCCGCCTGTATCGGGCAGATGCGGACCTCGGCACAAGTCGGTAAAGTCGCCCTGCGTGTACATCGAGATGACCTGATCATCGCCAATAGCTTCCAATAACTCCACCTTGTACTGCTCGCCTTGCTTTTGGAAAAAATCCAAAGCCTCGTGCCTAGAGACCACCTTGCGAAGATAAACTAACTTCTTTTTGGAAAGCTCTTTCATCTTCTGTGTAATCTGCTCCAGCTCTTGCTCCGTAAAAGATTCTTCCCTCTCAAAATCATAGTAAAAGCCGTTGTCTATGGCAGGCCCTATCGCAACTTTAATATCTGGAAATAGCTCCTTCACCGCCTGAGCCAACAGGTGTGCCGTAGAATGCCAATAAACATTCTTGCCCTCTTTGCTCTCGAACTTCACAAGCTCCAAGCGGCAATCTTTTTGCAGCGGCTCATTTGCTCCCACCATCTCACCATCCACTTTGGCAGCCACCACGGATCTAGCCAACCCTCCAGAGATGCTAAACGCGACCTCTAGAGCGGTTGTCCCATTTTCAAACTCTTTTTGAGCACCATCAGGAAAAGTTATCAGCATTTTCGTTTACACTCCTGTTTTACTTTTTAAGCTTCGCTCTTAACTTCTGCAGACTCAGTAGCTTCTTTTTTTGGCTCAGCGAACTTTTTGTTTCGGCAATTCTTGCAAACTTTCAAAGTTTCTTCACCTTTTTTTACTTCATAAACTAATTTAATCGCTGTTCTGCCACACACTGGGCATACGCCTCTACCTCTACCTGGTACTTCTCTGAGACCTGCACCTCTATTGTTTTTTGACATTGTTATTCTCCTTATATACAATAAATTATGGTTTTTCTTAAAAAAATAAAAATATTTGATTTTTACTCTAACTAACTAAAATAGAACACTATAAAATAAATCTTTGTTGCAAAGGAAGTTAGTCAAGAGTTTTTTGTAAAATTCTGACTCAGTATCCAAACTCGGTCAAAGCGTTTTTCTTTTTCTTCCAGTCAGCTTTTATCTTCACCCAGAGGTTGAGTTTCACTCGTTTACCCACAAGACGGTAAATTTGCTTTTGGGCTTCGTAACGAACTTTCGCCAATCCTTCACCGTTTGTGCCGATTAAGATGATCTTTTGCGATTTCCGCTCTACCCAGATGTTAGCAAATATCTCCACCTTGTTTGGATGCTCGACATAGTTCTCCACCGTAACCGCACAGGAGTAAGGAATTTCCGCCTGATAGTTCTCGAAAACCTGCTCCCGTATCAGCTCAGCGGCTATGAAACGCATCGGCAAATCGGTGAGAAACTCTGGATCGTAAAACTGCGTAGAGTGAGGCATATACGGTCTAAATATCTCCGCCAGAGATTGATAACTGTCTTGTAAAGCACTTATTTGCTTCACCTCCTGAAAGGTGCCCGGTGGTATCTCTAGCTCAGCTATCTCGTCTTGATGCAGATCTTTTTTATTGAAAATCAACAACTTTGGTACATTGTACTTCCCTATCAAGCTGATCATCTGTTTGTCATAATCAGAAGGAAATCCGGGAACACAAGAAACCAAAACTATTAAGTCTGCCTTTTTGAGTCCCTCGTCTATGTAGCCCAAAAGTTTGCTATGCAACTCATAGCGTGGCTCGACAAATCCTGGTGTGTCCAAAAAAACAATTTGTGTTTGCTCATCGCTGTAAATCCCTTTGATGCTTTGCCTGGTGGTCTGTGGCTTTGCCGAAGTTATAGAGATTTTAGACCCCAAAATCTTGTTCATTATCGTAGATTTACCCACATTTGGTTTGCCCACTATCGCCACAAATCCGCTTTTGTATTCACTCATTTTAATTTTTACTCATTTTAATATATAAATAATTTTATTCGCGTAGTTGATTCTCAAATAAAAGAAAAATCCTACACCCAGCAAAATAATCTGCACTATCAAGAAAAGCAAAGAGATTTTGCTCGCTACATTTTCCAAAACAGGGATGTACTCTAAGGAGATGTTATGCAACCCTGGCTTCAGATAAAATCCTTGCAAGATTTCGTTTACCTTGTATATTTTTACACCATCGTCTTGATCGAAGGCATACCAATCTTGGGAGAAATTATTGCTAAAAACAACAAATGATGGCGTATCTGTAAAAACTCTTAAAGTTATTTTATCGTTGTCATCTGTGATAATTTTGGCACTGTATTTTTGTGGTCTTTCCACCTGAGTCGGCAAAGATTGATCCAAAATTGCCACGCTGAAAGGGTCAAAACTTGTGTTATTTATCGCCTTGTACACCGACTCTTTATTTTCCAAAACGACAACATCGTCCACAAACCAGAGTTTCCCACGGTAGTTGTTGTTTTCGTAGATAGTTATTTTCGTCTTCGGATCGTAATCGACATAAGCAAGCTCATCCACCTTGATGGGAGCATCTTTTCGCAAGACATACCTTACTGCCAGCATATCTACCACATTCCAGTTAATCGGTAAATCTCCATTGAGCTCGAACTCCAAGCAGTTTTGCAAAAGTAACCGATAATCCCGAAGCACCACGCTTGAAGTGCCTCCTATAGTCGCATACTCAGCTCCTAGCCGATTGTCGAAGAGCAAGCTCTCCAGCGGGTAAATGCGGTAATCTTGCTTGTCTTGATCCAGCGATTTGTCTAGTGATTTATAATGCGAATTACTCTCTACTGGATACTGACTCCGATGATGGCTTCCTGCTACGAAAAACATCGAAAAGAAAAGGGCAAAAAGGAGGAACAAGAACAGAGAGTGATTTTTGAAACTACGCCTATAAGAAAGCAAAATAAAAAAAGCTACGCAAAAAAATATCTGAAGCAAAATAAAGAAAACATCAAAACTGACAGAGCCAAATCGCAAAAACAAGATGAAAAACAAAAGCACGCCCAAAATCAAAAACACGAAATAAGTTCTTCCCTTTTCTATCCAGAGAATCCTCCGCATCTTTAGGACTCGCTCAAGCCCAATACCAAACAAAACAAAAAGCAGCGTAACGCTGATGCCGTATGATAAGAAAGGATTTTTCACCAGCCAAGCTCCTGGTAAAAATTTCACGAAAACAGGAAAGCAGGTGAAAAACAGAAAGAAAACAACATACCGATAATTTTTCGCAGACCCAATGATAGCAAAAGCCGAGATTGCCAATGCAGTCAAGATGTTCGCTTTGGACTGAAAAAATCTAGCAATCTGCTCTAACTGCAAAGAGTAGTCGTGAGCATAGCTAAACTCACCCAAGAGCCGTACAAAGCTGAAAAGTGGCTGAGCCGCAGCTAATGTCGCGAGGATTACTCCGCAAAAAATAAGCAAAACAAGCTTGGCGTAAGAGAAAATTTCCCGATGGTAAAGGTACTCCCAAAAAAGAAAAAAAAGCGAAAAAAAGAGTGCCGAGAGAGAAAGCCAAAAAGTTTGCGGGTCACAAACGCGAAATAAAGCGGTAATCACCACTACAAACCAAGCAAAAGCCCAAAGGGAGTAGTGAAATTTTAGGTAAATTATGGAGAAAACCAGCCATGGTATGAGGGCAAAATAAGAGAGCAAAGCAAAATCTGGCGAGGCGTCTAGATATTGCCAAAAAGGAAACACCAACCAAACTCCTGCACAAAGAGCTGCTATCCACGGGCAGACACCTTTGCCGTAATGCAAGACAGCGTAAACACCACAAGCTCCTGCCCATAAAGTAAGACAAGAAGAGGCTAGAAGAGAGTCGAAATATATGTTGCTTTTTACAGCAGAAGCCAGTAGTGAAGGCACTCCTGCGAAGAAATGATTATTGTAAAGACTCCCTAGTGAGCCTTGCAAAAATAGAAGATGCTGCTGCTTGCCAAAAGAGTCACGATAGATTCCCAAAATTTTCATAGAGAAAAAATAGAGCAACGACAATATTAGCAAAAAAGCTATCGGCCAGAAATTTTTTTTCACTGCTTGCCGAAAGTTTAACCATGGATGCGTCATAGATTTATCCTTTTTATAATTATCTCCGTCCTGTTTTTTTTCAGCTCAAAAGTCTCACCGAGAAATTCAAAGTTCCCCTCAGGCTGTTTACCCCAGCTTTTCAACTGTCTATAGAGCAAAAATCCTTTGGTTATCTCTTCGAGAGTCACGCAATTTTTGAACTTAATATTTTTCATCTATTTTTATATCCATCTCATCACTAGTTTTTTAGTAAAGCTGAGTCTGTCCATAATAAACAACAAAAAAATTGACACTCATCAGCTAGCATAAATTTTGTCAGAAATAAGTAGCAGGCAACTTAGATAGTTACTGTTTGGCGAATCATGTCAGGTCCGAAAGGAAGCAGCATTAAACCGAATTAGTTTCGTATTTATGTTTGTCTGCTCTTTTAATAATAAACAAAGGTCTACCCAGAAAAATGATAAATCATCGCTTTAGCAAACTAGAAAACGAGTTCCAAATAATCTCTTGCCCCCTGAAAGACAGAAAAATCGTTTATTTGGCAGTTTTCGTGAGAACAGGCTCCAACCAAGAGATAAAGGCGGAAAGAGGTTTCGCCCACTTCACGGAACACTTGGTTTTCAAATCCACCGAAAAATACCCACAAAATGCGATAATGAACGAAGTTTCTCGCCTTGGTGGCTCGATTAACGCCTTCACGGAGTACAACTCCACCTGCTTTTACCTACTACTACCCAGCCAGCACCTAGCTAAGGGACTGGAAATACTGAGCCAGCTCACCCGCTGGGCGAATTTTGACCAGAGCGAATTTACCACAGAAAAAGGAGTGGTAATAGAAGAGCTTTACCAATATCAAAACGATCCCGACGAGTGGTTCTTTGAAAACAGTTTGGAACACTTTTTCTCTAGAGCGAACTATCGCTACCCGATCATCGGCAACCTCGACAACCTGCAAAACTCGACTCCTGAGAACTTGCGAAAATTTTACCAACAAAAATACACCCCTAGCAACTGTTTTTTGGTAGCTTGTGGCGATATACCAACAACGCTAGAGCAAGCGGTGGAAGAATTTTTCGGCTCTTGGCAAAACAAAATAGAGAGCAACCCTCCGCAAAGAGAAGAGGAGCTAAACAATCACCAAAAAGGGTACAAGTTTTTTGAAAAAGATATCGAAAAAGACCAAATCAACATCTTATTCAACGCTCCTGCTCAATCCCAAAAAGAGTACCTCTCTTTTATGCTAGCCACTACTATTTTGGCAGAACACCAAAACTCTATCTTGCAAAAAAAACTCAAGCAAGAGCTGGGAATAATAGACCATCTGGGGAGTTGCGATATCGGTCAGGCTACTCCTGGAGCTTTAGTATTACAGATTTTTCCCCAAAAAGAGAGCCAACAAGTACTACAAGTCACCCAAGAAACTATCGAAGATTTTGCTCAAAACGGCTGCACCTACAGCCAGTACCAGCAAGCTCTGAAAATCCTGGACAACGCCCACCGTTTTAGCTTGGAATCTTGCGAAGATTTAGGCGTACAGCTCGGCTTGTCCCATATCGCAGGAGAGTTCCGCTTTACTTTGGAGTTTTGCGATAGGGTACAAAAGGTCACTTTCTCCGATGTGCAAGCTACTATAAAAAAGCACTTTAGCGATTTCCAAGTTTATCATATGGGGACAAAATCACTAGCTCAACCCAAAAGTTTGCTGGAGAAAAAAAGCATTATTCCCGCAGAAGATCTGTTTTGTTATCAGCTTTTCGACAATTTCAAAATCGTCCTCAAAAGAGAACCACAAAGAGAAAGCTGTGGCGTTTGCCTGACGACCAGATCCGCTCTCGGGCAAGAATCCCCTGAACAACTTGGCATCCAAAGTCTATGCTCCCATCTTTTGATTTATGGCAACCATGAGCAATCTCACACGCAGTTTATCGATTACTGCCAAGAAAACGGCTTGAAATTCAGCATTAACACCAATATGGACATCACCTCGCTCGACATCAAGTGCTTCACTCGGTCGCTACCAGAGGCATTGCATCTACTGGCACTCACCTACTGGAAACCACGATTTGAGCCAAAGCAGTTTGATATGCTAGTGGAACGCTACCTCTCGGATTTGCAAAGGGTGCAAGACTACCCCGTGCACCAAGCAGACAAGCTGTTCAAGCAAGAGGTTTTCGGTAACAACAGTCCCTTTGTCCACAAGAAAGGCACTGCAAAAAGTTTGCAACTGCTTGATTTGGAGCAGATTAAAAAATGGCATCAGAACCACTTCTTACCTCAAGAGTTCGTTTTGAGCGTTGTGGGAGATTTCGATACGGAAAAGATTATCCCACTGTGTCAAAGAGCTTTTGCCGATTTTGCTGGAAAGAAAATAGAAAAAACAAGTGAGTTGAGTTGCTCTATAGAAAAAAGTTTGCAAATAAAAACGGAACTGGAAAGTTCCACCCAAGACATACTTTACCTCGTAGGAGCTGCGGATAATGCTCTCAATGTCAAAGAGAACACCGCTTTTTCCCTTTTGAGCCAAATAATCGGCGGCAGCATTAGCTCAAGAATGTTCGATACTTTACGCGAAAAGATGGGCATAGCCTACTCCTGCGGTTTCTCACAGAGCAGCTTCTTAGATTTCGGCTACTACAAGGCGTCTGTCCTCGCTCAAAAAGGGGCTGGGGAAAAAGTGCTAGAATGCACGAAAAACATCCTGCAAGATATGGCTAACGGCGGCGTAACCCCACAAGAACTGACGATGAGCAAGAGTTACCTTAGCAATCTGAAACTTTTTTACGAAGAAGACCCGCTGAATATCGCTTGCTCTCTGGCACACCTAGAGCTTTCTGGTTTTGGCTTCCGCCATTTTGCGGGATACAATAGCCGTATCGAACAAACTTCTGCTCAAGATTTGCAAAATGTAGCCCAAAAATACTTCCAAAATTTCAGCTCTGGAATTTATTGTGGGAGCTAAAAGAAAAAAAACGAACGCTAGTTTACCCCCAATTTAGCAGGAACTTTTCTTTGTTGTTAATTCCGTGCCAAGCTCCCTCGAAAGCGATAATACTTGACTTTGCGGGCTTCTTTCCCTTCTGTGGAGAAAATCAATATTACAAAGAAAAAAGAAGCTGACACGCAAATAAAGAGGGAGATAAAAGATGTTCAAAAAAATTATCAAAAGAAAGGGTATAGAAGAAAACTTCGATTCCCAAAAAATCACCGCTGCTCTTGTTAAAGCTGGCAAAGCGACCGAAGAATTTGACCAGAGACTTGGCGAAAAACTCACTCTGAGAGTTCTCTCTTTGGCTCAATCTATGATCAAAGACAAAATTCCCACAGTAGAGAATATACAAGATATCGTGGAAGAAGTTCTTTTGGCGTCTCCTTACAAACAAACTGCCAAAGCTTACATCATCTATCGTGACCAACACTCCAAGATAAGAGAGATATCTTCTGCATCGGGCGTGAAGATGATCGACAGCTACCTAAAGAAGCTCGACTGGCAAGTGAAAGAGAACAGCAATATGTGCTACTCTTTGCAAGGACTGAACAACTATATCGCCTCCGAGGTGAGCAAAATCTATTGGCTCAACGAGATTTACCCTACCAACATAAAAGATGCTCACTCCAAAGGAGATTTGCACATCCACGATTTGAGCCAACTGTCTGTTTACTGTGTCGGCTGGGATCTAAAAGACCTACTGATGACTGGATTCCAAGGCGTAGAGGGCAAAGTAGCTTGCAATCCTCCAAGCCATTTCGTGTCTGCTCTGGGGCAAGTGGTCAACTTCTTTTACACTTTGCAAGGCGAAGCCAGTGGTGCTCAAGCGTTCTCCAGCTTCGATACCCTCTTGGCACCTTTTATCTATTACGACAAACTTAGCTACCAAGATGTATTCCAAGCTATGCAGTCTTTCATCTACAACCTCAATGTCCCCACCAGAGTCGGCTTCCAAACACCGTTTACCAACATCACTATGGATCTGACGATGCCTTCATCTTACAAGGACGAGGCGGTAATCATCGGTGGCAAAATGAAAGACAAAGTTTACGGCGAATTCCAAAAAGAGATGGATATGCTCAACAAAGCTTTCTTGGAAGTGATGAGTGATGGCGACGCCAATGGACGAGTTTTCACTTTTCCCATACCAACCTACAATATCACCAAAAACTTCGACTGGGAAAACCCTGTCTTGGAAAACTTATGGAAAGCCACTGGCAAGTACGGCATCCCCTATTTCGCCAACTTCGTCAACTCCAGTCTAAATCCCGAAGATATCCGCTCTATGTGTTGCCGCCTAAATATCGACACATCCAAGCTGGAAGTCAGAGGTGGAGGTCTGTTTGGCTCGTATCCACTCACTGGGTCTATCGGCGTGGTAACTATGAATATGCCTCGCCTTGGTTATTTGTCCAAAGATGAGCAAGAGTTCAAAAATCGTCTGGCAATCTTGATGGACACAGCTTATCAAAGTTTGGAGATTAAAAGAAAAATCTTGGAAAGCTACACCGACAAAAACCTCTATCCATATTCCAAGTTTTACTTGCGAGGGATGAAAAAGAAGAGCGGGAAATTCTGGGTAAACCACTTCTCTACCATCGGACTCGTCGGGATGAACGAGGCTTGCCTCAACCTTTTGGGAGAGAACATCGCCAGCGATAATGGACAAGCATTTACCGAAAGGATCATGGACTTTATGCGAGACAAGCTCCTGGAGTATCAGACCATCTCTGGCAACAACTACAACCTCGAGGCTACACCAGCCGAAGGCACCAGCTATCGCCTAGCCAAAATAGACAAACAACTCTATGGCGACATCGTCTCTGCTGGCAAAGCGGACGACAAAGAGCCATACTACACCAACTCGACTCAACTACCTGTGGACTACTCCGACGACCTCTTCGAGGTGCTCGCCAAGCAAGACAACATCCAAGCCAAATACACTGGTGGCACTGTCGTCCACCTCTACGGCGGAGAGCAGATTACCGACTACTCGGTGGTAAAGAACCTCGTAAAGAAAATCAGTGCCAAGCACAAATTACCGTACTTCTCCCTAACTCCCACCTTCAGCATCTGCAAAAAGCACGGTTACCTATCTGGCGAAAAGTTCGTCTGCCCCAAATGCGGTGGCGAGTGCGAAGTATACTCTCGCATCGTGGGATATCTACGACCTCTCAGCCAATGGAACGACGGCAAAAAAACCGAATATGAAGAGAGAAAAGTGGTGAAATACCAATGATAATTGGCGGACTACAAAAGCTATCGATGATAGATTACCCGGGAAAACTCTCGGCTATCGTTTTTACCAAAGGGTGCAATTTTTTGTGCCCTTTTTGCCATAACGCTGGATTACTGGAGACTGATGACAAATCGCTCTACTGCCAAGAAAATATTTTGGAATTTCTAAAAACTCGCCAAGGGATGCTGGATGCAGTGAGCATCAGCGGAGGAGAGCCGCTATTGCAAAAAGACATTTTGGATTTCTTGCAAAAAGTGCAAGCGATGGGCTTTCTCGTGAAGCTGGACACCAACGGCTACTCCCCAGAAAAGCTAGAGCAGGCTCTACCCTTCGTGGACTATGTCGCTATGGATCTCAAAGCTCCTTTATCCAAATATCATCTTTTAGCAGGAAAATCTGTGGATTTGGAAAAAATCAAAAAGAGCGTAGAGATTCTCAAAAATTTCCCTAAGGCGAAAGAGTTCCGCACCACGCTCGTGCATCCTCTTTTGGAGAGGGAAGATATTAAGAAAATTTACCAAGAGTACAAAATTGAGCATCTGCCTTACTATCTACAAAATTATCACCCTATCCCCCAAGACACTTTAGGCATTATGTGGGGCTTTACTCAGCAAGAACTAGAATTATTGGAACAGGAAATACCGTGCCAAATCAGAAATTCGTCCTAAAATCTACCTTCGTCCCCAAAGGCGACCAGCCACAGGCGATCAGTGACCTGACCGCCAAGTTCCTAGCGGGGGAACGCTACGCAACTTTGCTAGGAGTTACCGGCTCTGGCAAGACTTTTACGATGGCAAATGTGATCCAGAATCTAAATAAACCCACTCTTATCTTGTGCCACAACAAAACTTTAGCGGCTCAGCTTTACGGAGAGTTCAAGCAATTTTTCCCCGAGAACGCCGTGGAATATTTCGTCTCTTACTACGACTACTACCAACCAGAGGCGTACATCCCTGGCAGAGACATCTACATCGAAAAAGACTCCAGCATCAACGAACGCATCGAGATGCTACGGCTGCACACCACGATGAGCCTCTTCGAGCGACGCGATGTAATTGTGGTCGCCAGCGTGTCTTGCATCTATGGTCTGGGAATGCCCGAGGAGTACTTCAAGGCGGTAGTGGAGATAGAAAAAGACCAGACAATGGAAAGAGACGAGTTGATCTCCAAGCTGATAGACTCCCATTACCAAAGAAACGACTTCGAGTTCGTGCGAGGAGGCATCAGGGTAAAAGGAGACACAGTCGAGATTTATCCGGCCTACTTAGAAAATTCCGTGCGAGTGGAGTTCGACTTTGACCACATCGCCAGAATCAGCAGGATAAACCCCCTAGACAACAGAGTGCTAAGCGAAGTGGACTCATTCCCCATTTATCCAGCTAACCACTTCATCACCAGCCAAGAGCAGCAAAATAAAGCGATAAGCTCCATCAGAAAAGAGCTCGAAAGTCGCATCGCCTACTTTGAGCAAAACAAGCAAATCTTGGAAGCACAGAGGATAGAACAACGAACCAACTTCGATCTGGAGATGATCAGCGAGATAGGATACTGCTCGGGAATAGAGAACTACTCCTATCACCTGAAAGGCGGGAAGCCCGGGCAAACACCTGTCTGCTTGCTGGACTACTTTCCCGACGATTTTTTGACCATCATCGATGAATCCCATGCCAGCATACCGCAAGTCAGGGCAATGTTCGGTGGCGACTACGCCCGCAAGAAAAATTTGGTGGAACACGGATTTCGCTTGCCTTGCTCTTTTGACAATCGCCCTTTGATGTTTACAGAGTTTGAGCAGAAAAACAAAAGAACGCTTTTCGTGTCGGCGACGCCTGCTGATTACGAGTTGGAAAAAACTGACGGAGAGTTCACGGAGCAAGTGGTGCGACCCACAGGGCTACTCGACCCAGAAATCGTCATCAGCCCGATAGGAAACCAAGTGGACGACTTATTGGAAAGGCTGAAAAAGGTTATCGCCAAGAATGATGTGGCTCTGGTGGCAACTCTCACCCAGAAGATGAGCGAAGATTTGACCGATTACCTAAAAAACGCGGGCATAAAGGCTGCGTATATGCACAGCAAGACCAAAACCGCCGAACGAACCAATATCATCCGCAGGCTGAGACTAAAGAAGATAGCCGTCATCGTGGGAGTCAACCTCTTACGAGAGGGGCTTGATATGCCCGAAGTTTCGCTAGTGGCTATCCTCGATGCCGACAAGACAGGATTTCTACGCTCGAAGAGGGCTCTGATCCAGACCTCTGGTAGAGCTGCCAGAAACGCCAAAGGACTGGTAGTGTTTTATGCGGACAATATCAGCGACGCTATCGCCCAGACCATAGAAGAAACTCAAAGAAGAAGAGAAAAACAGATAGAGTACAACAAAAAGCACAACATCGTCCCCAAAACTATCGCTAAGACGATGCAAGAGATACTGGACGCCACCAAGGTTGCTCAAGAGGTAGACGAGGCGAAGTCACCCACTATCAAAGAATATCTAGAGGTAAACTCTTGGGAGTCAGCTCAAACGGTGCTCAAAAAAGAGATGTTGGCAGCAGCCAAGGCTTTGGATTTTGAAAAAGCCGCCGCTATCAAAGATAAACTATTGGAAATGGGAATAGATCCGACAGAATAAGATGCAAGACAAGAGCCTTACATCCTCTCGACAAATGTTCCTACGATTTTTTTCAGCTCACCATTATTGAAAGAGATTGTCAATTTTGCATCTTTCCCCGAGCCACTGACTTCCAAAATCTGACCTTGCCCGAACTTCTTGTGGAAGACGACATCTTTGACCCGATAAAAAGCTTTTTTGCCCACGCTCACGATGCGAGGCGAACTTTTCCGCTCTTTCTCTTCGTACTTTTTGCCAAACACAAAAGATTGCTTTTTGAGGCTGCTTTTATATAACTTCTTATCAAATTCGTCCAAAAATCGGCTCTTGTCCGTAATCTCCGTCTTAAATCCGCTAGAAGCGAATTTCCGCCTTTCACGGCAATAAGTAAACAATAGGCTCTTCTTGGCTCTGGTGATAGCCACATAGAGCAGGCGTCTTTCTTCTTGCAAACCAGAAGGCTCTGCCATAGATAATTGGTGTGGCAAAATGCCCTCTTCGACACCCAAGATGAAAACATTCTCAAACTCCAAACCTTTGGAGTTGTGGATAGTCATCATCTGTATCTTACCTTTCTCGTCTTGGTCGTCGTCCACAGAAGATTGCAAACTAATGCTCTCCAAAAAATCGCTCAGAAGTGGATACACGCCTTGCATTTTATGGAAATTTTCGCAAAAAGTTTCTGTCATCAACAAAAATTCGTTGATGTTCTCACCCTTGGACATACTTGTGTCCGTCTCTTTCCTCTCGTAAAAATCTATCAACTTGATATCGGAGACTATCTCTTCCACCAAAGCCAAAGGAGAAATCACCTCAGAATCTTCTTTCCAGCCACGCATCTTGCTAGCTAACGCCAACATAGCTTGCCAAGAAGAAGCGGTAACTGGTGCTTGATCTTCTGCAGTTAGCTCCAAAAAAGTTTTGCCAGTTTCATGGAGATAGCCCATCATCTTATTCGTGCTCACAGAGCCAATGCCTCTGATAGGGACATTGATAATCCTCTGCAAGCTATAGAGGTCGCTAGGATTGTACAAAAATTTTAGGTAAGCGATAATATCTTTTATCTCCATCCGAGCAAAAAACTCCGTGCCGCCTCGGACCACATAAGGAATTTTTTTCTCAATTAGCACATTTTCCAAAATCCTCGACTGCGAGTTGATCCGATACAAGATAGCGGTGTTTTGGTAGTCAGCAATTTTTTTTATCTCTTTGATGATAAACTTGGCTTCCATATACTCATCCGTCAGTGCTTTCATCGATGGGAGATTTCCCGTAAATCCTTCTTGGGCAAAAAGTTGCTTCTCGTGCCGTTGTGGATTATTTTTGATCAGGCAGTTCGCCAAATCCAAAATCTGCTGAGTGGAGCGATAGTTTTGCTCCAACTTGACAATCTTGACTGGTGCGAAATCTTTTTCAAAATTGAAAAGATTGGTGAAATCTGCACCTCTCCAAGAGTAAATGGATTGGTCATCGTCCCCCACCACACAGATGTTTTGCTCTGCACCCCAGAGTTTTTTGAGCATCTCGTACTGAGCAAAATTGGTGTCTTGGAACTCGTCCACCATAATGTAGCGAAACTTCCGACGATATTTATCTCTAATCGATTTGTTCTCTTTGAGCAGTTGCACAGTCTTCATCAATAAATCGTCAAAATCTAGCGAATTGTTTTCTTCCAAAAAAGCTTGATACCTTTTGTATAAGCTCGCTGTAGTCCGAGTGTAAAGGGAATCTTCGTTGCATTTGGCGTATCCATCTGGAGAGACTAACTTGCTTTTATGATTGGAGATAGCAGACAGCATCTTGACATGAGAGAATTTCCGTGGATCTACGCCGAGTTTTTTCACGATGCTCTTGGCTATGCCTTTTTGATCTTTGCTATCGGCGATGGTAAAATTGCTTTGCACGCCTATCTTATCGCCATCTATCCGCAATATCCGAGCACATATAGAGTGAAATGTACCCACCCAAGACCAAGACAATTCACCATTGTCCTCTCGCAACCTTTCTTTTAGCTCCGAAGCCGCCTTATTGGTAAAGGTAACAATCAAAATATTTTGTGGATCTACTCCGCTGGCGGCTATATTGCCAGCCCTAGCTGTGATACACCTCGTCTTGCCACTGCCAGCTCCAGCTATCACCAATAGATTTTGCTCTATGGTGTTTACAATCTCTTTTTGCCTATCATTTAGCATTAAAAAAACCCCTTGTTTCCAAAAAAAATACTACTCTAAGGAAAGGGAAAGAGTTAAACTGTCAAGCTTTGTTTCTAAAAGCGATACATTATCATCGAAGTTATGGAGTTTGTCGTTGCCTTTTGCGTAATGGGAGAGTTCAGGACATCTTCCAAGTAGTATTCTCTGCTAAAGCTCAGCATAAACATCCAATTTTGGTTAATTATCAAATTGGTAGAGAGCGAATAAGAAAAGCTGTGTAGCCCACCATTTGCAGCAAAGATGGGTTTGCCTTCTTTGTCATAATAGCTGAAATACGCTTTGGCAAAGTTATCGTCCATCATCGACAAATTCAGTTGCCCTTTTAGCCCCAAAAAGCAAGGCTTGATCATTATCGGGAAGCCTGGCGTTTCCAGCACCAACTCCAAAAAATGAGCATCCAGAGATTCATCTTTGATAGGAGGATGAATCATCTTTACAGGAAAATAGGTGTAGTCGGCTCTTATGAAATAAGCTCCTACCCCCACATTATAGTTCGCATTGTTTATTACGCCCGGCTTGTAGCCATCGCTGTCTTTGTCTCCATTGCGTTTGCTGCCAACAAACACAGCTATATATGTCTCTAGTGCTCCATCCAAGAAGTTATATCTGCTCTCTACACCTAAACCGCTGGTTCCTATTCCCCAACCTTCTTGCTCGTATTCAGCACTTATTATGGGAAAACAGGAGTAGTTGTTTCTATCTTCTCCTAAGCTACGCCCATAGGAAGCAAGGATTCCACCCACAAAATGCCAACCATATTCTTTCTTGCGCTTTTCCTTAATTTTTACCACTTCTTTGTTCTTCCTGTCCACCACCATCATCGGAGGCTCAGGTTTTTTTGCCACATTTAAATCTTCGGCAGATAAATCTGCAAACAGAAAAAGCAAACACGCTAAAATCAAATAGTTTCTCATTTTACTCTCCCATCCTCTGCAGAGCTTCACTTAGGGTAATATGCTCCTGAAATCTGGTAATCTTTAGATATCCAAAAATAGAGTCCACGATGGAGTACATACAAGGCAAAACGAGCAGAGTAAGCAGAGTAGCAAAGGCTAAGCCAAAAGCCATCGTGACTGCGATAGGTTTCCAATCGGCACTGGCACTACTGGTAGAGAGTATCATCGGTAAGAAGCCAGCTATGGTGGTAAATGTAGTCAAGAAAATCGGTCTCAACCTTATCTTGCCCGCTTCTATCAGGGAGCTCCACCTATCATGCCCCTCTTCCCGCAGGCGATTGACAAAATCCACTAAGACCAGCGAGTCATTCACCACCACCCCCGCCAAACCAACCACACCAATGAAAGTCGGCAATGAGAAGGGCAAATTGGTGATGACCAACCCTAATATCACTCCAATAAAGGCGAAAAGCAAAGACATCATCACCAAGAAAGGCTGCACATAGCTTTTGAACTGCCAAGCCAAAATGGTGTAGATAATGATAATCGCTACGATGAAAGCCAAAATCAAAGAGTCATAAGACTCTTTTTGCCTTTCTGCCATTCCTCCAAACTCCAGAGAATAACCCGGGAATTTACTGGAAAAGTCGGACAAAATACCTTTCTCTCCCGTCAATTTATTGCCAGTGAGTTTAGCCGTGACCTCAGAGGGCAATCTCTCTAATTTCTTGCCGTCTTTTTCGTACGATCCACAGCTAGCGTTAATCGTTACGATTCTGTCCCCATTGCGATGTTTGATCTGTCCGATGCCCAAGTTGATCTTGAACTCGGCTAATGAGCGAAGAGGGATTAAATCTCCAGATGAGCTAAGAAGTTTGAAATCTTTCAACTTCTCCAAGTTGTCAATCTTGTCTGGATCTAAACGGAGCGTGATGTCACAGTCGTCCACCTCTTCACCGCGATAGGTGCTAATGTCGCGACCATTGACCGCTGTCCAAACGGCAGAAGATATGTCGCTTACCGTAAATCCATTCTCAGCCAGTTTGTTGTGATAAGGAAATATCTCTACCTGCTTTTTGGTAAAATCTAAGTCGTCTTTGGTATCTTCCACTCCGGGGATGCCTTCCAAGACAGTCTGGACATATTCGGAAATAGCAGCGAGTTTTTGCAAGTCGTCACCCACGATACGCAAGGAGACATCATCTCCTACAGGTGGTCCATCGGAACTTTCACCGAACTCTACGAACACCACCTCGGGGATGGTTTTCAGGTATTCCCTGATAGAGCCTTTTATCTGGCTTTGCTCATATTGAGCATCGTCTGGATCTGGCAAATCTATGTTGATGGTAGCATAGTAGGTGCGAATAGTGGAGCGATGATTTTCCGTTATCATGCCTACATAGCTCACCACCGAGAGGACATCTTCTTTTTGCGGCATATTTTTGAGGATATACTTCTCAATTTTGCCACTAATCTCTTCGGTGTCGTCCAAAGATGTGCCGATAGGGGTTTTGAATGTCAAAACCATCGTGGTAGATGGACTGCTGGGGAAAAACTGCGACTTTACAACTCCGCCCAACAAAAGCCAAAAGCTGATAATCAAAAGCAGAAAGACGCTTCCGATGACCTTAAAACGATGTCGGAGAAATTTTATTATTATCCGGTGATAAACTTCCACCATCTTGTCATGAATTTTATGTGGTTTTTTGACCGTTATTTGCTTGCTAAAGTCAGCCAAGTGACTGGGTAAGATCATCAAGCACTCGATCAGGGAGCAGAAGAGGGCGATAGATACCACAATCGGGAATGTACTCAAAAACTTGCCCATCATCCCTTTCATCATCAGCATCGGCAAAAAAGCAGCGGCTGTAGTAGCTACAGCTGCCATCACGGGATAAGTCACCTCATTGGCTCCATCTATAGCTGCTTGCTCTGGACTTTTGCCCATCTCCATATGGCGGTGGACATTCTCTATGACCACGATCGCATCGTCCACGATCATACCCAATACAAGGATTAAAGCAAACAAGGACAGGTTGTTCATCGATATGTCGGAAGTATACATTATGAAAAAACAAAGTAGAAAGGAGAAAGGTATTCCCAAGCCTGCAAACAAGGCGTTTTTCCAGCCTAAGAAAAGCAAAAGAGTGAAGAACACCAAGATGATACCCAAGGCTGTCGAAGTGCCCAAAGTTTTAATGTTAGCCTCCACATCTTTGGAGTCGTCGTTATTGATGGTAACCTCTACGCCTGGATTATTTTTTTCAAACTCACTGGTCAACTGGTGGATGTCTTTCATTACTGTGATGATGTTGCCGGTAGCTTTCTTAAACACTTGGAAAAAGACAGAGCTTTTGCCATCCAAACGGGTGACCACATCCAGATCATCGAAGCCATAATAAACATCGGCTATATCTCCCAGCCTGATAGACCTGCCACGGTCGTCTGTTTTGACTATTTGCTGTTTGATCTCGGCGACTGTGCGATACTCGCCCACCGTCCTGAGGGATCTCTCCGAGCTGCCGAAATCGACATCTCCTCCTGGGGAGTTTAGATTACGATAAGTGATGGCACTCGTAATACTGGCTAGAGACAGACCGTAGGCAGAGAGTTTATCGGGGTCTACATCGATGAACACCTTATCTTCCCTATCTCCATATTGCTCCACTTTGGAAACATTGTTGACTTTCTTCAGTTTATCCTTCAAATCTTCTGCCAGAGAGTTGGTCGTCTTGTCCTGATAGGGCGAAGCCATCGAGACATTACAGATGTCGTTTACTTCACGCATCTTCAGGCGAATAACTATCGGATCGTTAGCATCTTCGGGTAAATCGGTAACTTTGTTAACAGCTTCGTTGATCTCATCCCAAGCATCATCGGTGTTTACATCGGTCTCAAAAGTAACCATACTCACCACATAACCTGTCTGAATAGTGGTAGTAACATAGTCAACCCCATCTACATCGATGATCTCATCTTCTAGTTTCTCGGCAACCAATGTCTCCATATCAGCTGGGGACACACCTGGGTAAGAGATAACAATATAAGCACGACCAAAGTCTACAGGTGGAGCATCCTCTTTGGGAATCACGACCATCGCAAAAATCCCGATCACAAAAGCCAATATCATCAGCAAGTTTATCAAGACGGAGTTTCTTACAGAAAACTTAGCAATAGACATTTTTTATACCCCTTTTACTTCACTGTCGGTTTGGATAGCAGAAGAGTTGTAATATTTGGGATCTACCTCTTGTCCTTCGTCTATCTCATCCACTCCATCTATTACGATAAAATCGCCATCTTTGAGGCTAGACTCTACGATAACCAGATTTCCCACCATTTTGATAAATACTACCTTCACTTTAGAAACCGTGTTATCTTTATTCAAGCGAAAAACATAGTAATCGTCATACTCTTGCAAAAGAGCGTCATAACTAATAGCCTTCACATTCTCGAAAATCCCCACAGCCACTTGAGCGGTCACAGTCATTCCCGGCAAAAGGTTCTCACCACCATCTAATTCTATCTTCACAGGGTAAACTGCACTGTTGTAAGCTGGGGCTTTACCCACTCCTTCCACAGTTCCAGCCAATAACATTTCATTCCCATCAGGGCTCAAATCCACTCTTTGCCCTTTTTCCATCTTCAAAACGCTAGACTCTCCTACACCCGTATTGAGACAAAGCTTATTATAGTTCACCACTTTACACACAAATTCGTTTGCACTCAGACTTTGCCCCTCTTCCACTGGCAGATCTGTGATATAACCGCTCACGGGAGCTTTCATCTGAGCATAATCGTAAGCAATTTTTGCAGAGGCAAAAGTGGCTTGCGTACTCGCATAATTTGCCACCATCCCTTGATGCTCCACTTCAGATATTTGCTTTGTTTTATACAGCTCCTTACTAGCTTTAAGGTTGTTAGCTGCCACTGCCAAAAGAGCTTTAGCTTGTTCATAGTGGGCTTTTTTCACACTCGCATCAATATCGCCAATGCTCTGCCCTTTTTCCACCCAATCACCGAGACTTTTGTGCAGCTTCCGCAGCTGTCCAGAAACCCCTGCCACCATCTCTACCTGAGCACGACCTGTCAGAGTTCCACTCACTTGGACATAATCCGGAACATCTTGTCTTTTGAACTCTTGTGCCAAAACCGTAATCAAGGTTTTCTTTTTTGAGCCGTTCTCCGCAGAAGTTTCTTTATCCGCACTTTTTGATTTCATCAGTAAAGCTACTACAGCTAGCAAAACCAGCAACGACACAAGTGATATTATCCAAATTTTCTTTTTTGTAAAATTCATCTTCTCCTACTCTCCATTTTTCTTTTAAAATAGTTCTAATAATTTATCGTCGTTTTCTATTACCAACAATCTTTTTAAATCAGACTTGGCAGTGAAAAAGCTATTTTTAGCAGACACCAGATTGAGCTGAGATGTTTGATAAGAACTCAAAGCATCCAAATAATCGGCGGTAGACAACAACCCATTATCATAGCGAGCTTTATTTTGCTCGAACATCCCTTCGCCAGCTTCCAGACCAAATCCAGCAGCTGCCACCTGCTTAGCAGAACTCACAAAAGTATAGACCGCAGCTTTTATCTGCAACTTTATCTGCATCTGCGTTGTATAATTTTCTGCTTCCACTTTTCGCAACGCATAGCGAGCCTCTTGGTAGTCGAAAAAATTATCCATAAAAGGCAAAAAAGAGAGCGGCATGGACACAGACAAACTCAAGGTATTCCCTCCCGATTGATATTCGGTGGTATACTCTTTGCTCTTGGAATAAGAGTAAGAAGCCGAAACCGAAGGCAGAGGACTCAAAGCAGCCATCAATTTGCCTTTCTGAGCTATTTCCTTAGTCTCTTGCAAACTTTTCAAGGAGAGATTTCTTTGCTCACCAAAATCTACCACCTTTTGCACCAAGCTACTCAGATTATTCACATCCAACTTTTGCACTTTAGCGAAAATCTCTTGATAATCTTGCATCTCTATCTCTTTTAGCTCTATGCCTTGCTCGTCAATATGCAAAAAATCACAAAACTCGTTTTTGCTCTGCAAGTAAATATTTTGCTTGGTCAAAAGAGCCACCTCTTTGCTTTTCACTTCCGATTCCATAGTCAGCACATCTATCTGCGAGCGAGAGCCCGTCTTCTTTTTGATAATCGTCTGTTGCAAAGATTCAGTGCTACTTTTTAGGTCGTTTTGTGCTATCTCCAGCTCCCTTTGTGCCAAAAGCAAAGCAAAATATTTCGTCTCCGCAGCTGCCAAAGTTACAAACTCCTGCTCCTGATAAGCCAATCTTTTCATCTCTTGCGTGTTAGAGCTAATCTTATACGAGAGCCACTTGGACCCTTGAGCAAAAATCGGTTGAGACAAAGTAACACCATAAGATTCGTTTTCTGCCTCTCCGCCTGTGATTACACTGCCCTCGTCGATTTTAGTCCAACTGTAGGAACCGCTAGCAGTACCAAAAAGATTCACAAAGCTGCCCCACGAAGCGTAAACTGAAGATTTATAACCAGCTTCTGCCGCCTGTAAACTGCTACTGTTCTCTATTGCCAATTGTTTTGCTTTTTCCAAATCCAAAACTTTGGCAGAAAGACCTGCAAACCCTATTAATAAAATCGTTAATAAGAAACTTCTCATTTTTTTTATACCCCTTTTTTTAGCTTTAAACTCTAAACTCTGACTGTAAAGCGTGCTGTTTCCCTTAGATTTTAAAGAACTATCTGCTTCCAGTCGATGGAACGATGATGATATCTGCCGTAACCTTTGGTCTTCTTATTTAGCTGTATCGACCTCGTCGGACAGTAATTTATGCACGCCATACAGCTCTCACACTTGCGCAAATCCCACACAGGCACACCATCTCGCATCGTGATGCATCCAGAGGGGCACACCTGGCTACAAATGCCGCAACCACTGCATTTTTCGTCCACAAAGTACTTTTTGCCCAGATCACTAAATCTCGACCAAAGACAATAGATAGGCAAAGTCAACAACCGAAATAGCAACCACTCTCTTACTTTATTTTTGGCTCGGGACTCTATTTTTACCTTTATTTTTTGTAATCTCTTTTCCGCTTTACGCAAAGTCTTCTCTATCTTCTCATCGGAATCTACATCGCCCAGTGGCAAATAAGCAGAAGGCATATTTACCGCAAAGCTGGCATCCAGCCCGCGACCAGCGTAGCGACACAAATCGGTGAAAGCACGACCAGGAGAGATAGCTCTGGTTTGCAAAGCGAAAAAGTAGTCAACCTGACTAAAATCATTCTCCTGCAAGAACTTTTGCACCATCTTGGGCAATCCAAAAACATACAATGGAAACGCTATTCCCACTGCCCCTTTTAGTTTCAGAGTTTTCCCTAAGCTACTTTTGATGCTTTGTAGCTCCACACCATCTATATCTTTCACTATTTGCCTAGCAGCATACAGCGTGTTTCCCGTTCCAGAAAAATAAAAAATTTTCATCAGCGAACTACTCCTTTACAAACTATTTTAATTTTTTTTTTCAGCTCTTGCTGAGCTTCCAAAATGCTTTTTTCACCTTTCACAAATTTGCTAAAACTCATAGAAAAGAGTGTATAAAAAATCTCTGCCGCAATATCAGAACTATCTATTAAATTTGCTTTATGGTTCTGGATAATTTTATACGATAAATTTATACAAAGCTTGTCCACTCTGCTAAATAACACCATCTTCTCTTTGGAAACGACACTTCCCAAAAAGTAGCTCTCCCATATTTTCCTTAGCTGCTCTTCGGAAAAAGGCAAACCAAAAAAAGAGGCAAGTAGCTCATAAATATCTTGGGCAAAGTCACAGCTACACGGTAAATCTTTGTCTTTTCTCTTTTCCAAAAACTCTATCAACATACCACTGAGGTAATCTACCACCAAATCGTTTTTGCTCTCGTAGTAATTATACAGAGTACGCAGCGATATTTCCAGCTTGTCGGAGACATCTTTCATCGTAAATCCATCTAACCCGTGCAAAATCAAAAGTCTACCGAACTCCTGCAAAATCAGATTTTTTCTTTTAAACTTTTTCGTTTCTCTTAAATTTTTTTTCATACCTTACACTTTTTCATTCTGTGCAACTTTTTTACGCTTCTGATTTTGTCAATAATAAAGCAAATATTAGAGAAAAAAGTTGACCTAACCCCTTGAAATCTGTGGTTTGCTTGTGAAATTACTAAAGAAAAAATTGCAGGAGTTTTTATGGCTTTTAGCTACAAGCGACACATTTTTGGTTATGAGTGCGACATATATGGGCATCTGAACAACGCCAATTATTTGCAAATATTAGAAGAAGCAAGGTCGATTGCTCTGGAGGAGATAAACTTTTCCTTGAAAAGACTGATAAAACTGAAGATAGCTATTTTTGTCATCGATATCCACATCAAATATCTCAAGCAAGTGGATTTCGCCGAGAACATCACCGTAAAAAGCTACATCAAAAACCCCGGCAGAGTCAGATCTAGCTGGTATCAAGAAATTTACAGAGAGGATGGTCAACTGTGTGCCACCGCCGAGATTGAGGGAGCTTTTGCCAAAAATTCCAAAGCAACTCGATTGAACAAAAAACTCCACCAAGAGATGCTGACAAATCTGACAAGTGCAGAGATTATAAGCGATTAAAGGAGCAAGCGTGAAAAAGATTATTGAAAGTTTATACGAAAAAAAAGAGTACTCTAACGAAGATTTGAAAATCTTCAAGGAGTTTATAGCGAAACTGAACAGCGGCGAGATAAGAGCTGCCCAGAAGCAAGGCGACACTTGGCGAGTAAACAGCTGGGTGAAGAAAGGCATTTTGCTTGGCTTTCGCTTGGGTGAGATTGTGGCTTTCCCCAAATACGGAGAGCACAAGTTTTGGGACAAGTCTACCTATCCAGAGCAGAGCTTCAGCATAGAGAGCAAGGTGCGTATCGTGCCGGGTGGCTCTTCTGTGAGAGATGGTGCTTATCTAGCACCCGGTGTGACGATGATGCCACCAGCGTATGTGAATGTGGGTGCTTTCGTGGACTCTGGCACTATGATAGATTCGCACGCATTGGTCGGCTCTTGTGCTCAGATAGGCAAGAATGTCCACCTCTCGGCTGCTGCCCAAATAGGAGGCGTGTTAGAGCCTATCGGTGCTAGTCCCGTCATCATCGAGGATGATGTGTTCGTAGGGGGCAACACTGGTATCTACGAGGGTGTGATTGTGCAGAAAAGAGCAATACTCGCCTCAGGAGTGATCATCACCAAGTCTACGCCCGTATATGATGCTATCGCAGACCGATTTTTGCCCAAGGGAAAAGACAAAGCTCCCATCATCCCCGAAAATGCCGTAGTGGTGGCTGGCTCTCGTCCATTGAAAAGTAACCCCAATTTTAGTGTTTACTGCCCGATTATCATCAAGTATCGCGACAGCAAATCCGATGCCAGTGTGACTCTGGAGGAGGCTCTGCGGTGAACATCTTTGAAACTCATATGCACCTAGATTTGGAAAACTTCGACGAAGACAGAGAGCAAATCATCCAAAATGCCCAAAAACGGGGAATAAAGAAGATGCTCAATGTCGCAACCGACGCAGAGAGTAGCCAAGCTTCTATAGATTTGGCAGAAAAATATCCGTGCGTTTACGCCACTGTGGGCGTGCATCCCCACGAAGCTCAAAGCCTCGATTTGGAGAAGCTAAAAGAGCTGGCAACTCACAAAAAAGTGGTAGCTATCGGCGAGGTTGGCTTGGACTATTTCAAAAATTACAGCCCCCGCGATGCTCAAGAGTCTGCCTTTTGTGCACAGGTGGAGCTAGCAATGGAATTGGACAAACCGCTGATTATCCATTGCCGAGACGCCTACAAAGATTGCTATCGTATCTTGCGAGAATACAAGCCCAAAAAAGTGCTTTTCCATTGCTACAGCGGAAACTACAAATATGCTCAAACCCTTTTTGACCACGGCTGGCTCATTGCTTTGGGCGGAGCGATCACTTTTAACAAAGGTGCTCAAGACGAGCTAATCAGCAAAATGCCCGCAGACATGTTCGTAGTGGAGACGGATTGCCCTTTTTTGACTCCCAATCCCTTTCGTGGCAAACGCAACTCACCTCTTTACTTACCCTACATCATCCAGAAAATAGCTTCTATCAGGTGCGAAAGCGAAGAGAAAATCGCCAAACTTACTTACAAAAATGCTTGCAACTTCTTCCAAATCCGATGCTAAAAATCGAAATTAAGCGAGAGAAAAGAAGAAGCCTTACTCTGAAAGTTACCGCTCCCGAAAAAGTGCTGGTGAAAGCACCCACACACTTACCAGAAGAGCAAATATTGCAGTTCGTGCACAGCAAAGAAAAGTGGATACAAGAGCGAAGTACCAAACTGAAAAAACAGATTTCTTTTTTCACACAGGACAAAATTTTATACTTGGGGAAAATTTACCAACTCCAGACTGAGCTAGCGAGTCGAGCTGCTGTGTTGCAAAACGAGGAAGTGATAACAGTCCAACACTTGTCTCGCCAAAAGCCACGTGAGCAACTAGATCGCTGGTACAAGAACAAAGCTCGCACAGTTTTTGAGCAGATTTCCAAGCATTATTGCCAAAAGATGGCGGTGCAGTTCGACAAGTTGCGGCTTTCCTCCGCCAAGACGCGTTGGGGTTCGTGCTCATCGCTGGGCAACATCAACCTCAACTGGAATCTGATAAAAGCACCCAAAGGCATCATCGCCTATGTCGTGGCACACGAGCTGACTCACCTGCATTACCCGCATCACGGCAAATCTTTTTGGCACGCCCTGGAGGAACATTTCCCCCGCTACAAAGAAGCCAAGCAGTGGCTAAACAAGAATGGTGGGTATTTGGTGGGATGAGACTGAGAAGCAAAAAGTAGCGACTCCGTAGAAAAAATCACATCGAGCCAAAAAGAACTTACCACTATCACTACCGCCCTTGGATCCCCGCTTTCGCGAGGATGAGGGAATCTGTGGTTTCTCTTACCAGAGTGGTTTTCATTTCTCCTCCATCTTTTCGTTGAGCGTTCAAAGAAAAGATGGAGTCCAGCTGAAGGCTAAAAAGCAGGTTACAAAAAAATAAATGTAACGAAAGAAAAAATCATCTCTAAAGAGTAAAAAGTTACACTGTACTCATTCCCATCACCGAAATAACATCGCTAAAGCTGTGTAAACTAAGAGCAAGCTCATAACAGCATTAAAAATTTTAGCCTGTTTTTCCTTCTTCAAAAAATTACGCAAGAAAGAGCCTAAAATTGCCCAAGAGAAAGTAGAAAGAAAAGCTACTGCCGAGAGTGCAATCATGAAGATTAGCAGTAAATATTTGTTAGTGGTGTAGGGCACTACGAATGCAGAAGTAACTGTGAGAGCGTAAATTACAAACTTAGGGTTCATAAATTGCAAGGAAATTCCAGTCAAAAAAGAAAAACCTTCCTCTTGCTCTTTTTCTTCCAATTTGCCACTAAAGGATATTTTGTATGCCAAATAAAAGAGGTAAACAACACCCAAATAAGCTACAAATCTCTCTATCGATGGGAAAAAAGAAAAAACAAGGTCTACAAAGTAAACACAAAATGTGAGAATAATGAAAACGCCACTCATCACTCCTAAAGTAAAAGGCATAACACCCCAAACCCCTTTTTGGCTACCAATAGTCGCCGAAATCAAATTATTTGGTCCTGGCGAAAAACAACACACTATAACATAACTAAAAAAAGCACTCCAAATCATCTTGCCCCCTAATGCTCAATCAACATCAAGCCAAAACGACACCTATCTGATGTCAACAAAGTTTTCAATATCTCACTCTGGGCAACAGAGAGATTTCTGTGTGATAGCTCGGATAGTGAGGACGAACAAAAGGACGATGAAAAAGCTCAAAAGACCGTAAAAAAACCAAAGTAAACCTTTCACGAAGACGAAATGAGTAGATTCGTAAAAGAGCAAAGTGGACAAAGTCAATGCTGCCAGAGGAAAAGAGTACGCCCACCAAGCTAGAGAGAACTCAATTTTGGTAAATCTTTTGGCTTGCAGAAATACCAATCCAGCTAAAAATAAAGAGAAATAGTATAAAACTAAGCTGAAATTCTCCACCTGCCCAACAAGCTTGGTATATGAGATGAAAGCTATCGACGGTGGTGCGAACAAAATAAACAACGATGGCAAGAGCTTACTGGCGATCGGCTTGTGAAAAAGAATGCGATTGATGACAATGCTGAAAAGCACCAGCCACATAAATATTCCGATAGAGAAGAAAAACCAAGAGAGCTGAATATAGCCAAGTTGCACGCCCGCTATAGGTGCTATGACATTGCCTACCACGGGGATGAACCAAGCGGGATTCAGGTGATGATACTCCAAATCTTCGCGGTTTATCCATTGCGAGATGTTGTAAAAAGAAAAATAAATCTGCAATATAGCTCCAATCCACCATAAGGCTCTTGCCACTTCCAGCTGTAATGGCAAAAAAATGATGCTAAAGATCAAGAAAACTTTGGGTATTATGGGGAAAAAATTTACTCGGACAGGATGTGCGATATCTTCCTTGAAAGCCTGAGGATAAGCAATAATTTTCAGGGAATAGATTCCAAAAATTACCACAGCTAGTAGCACAGTAAACCACAAAAAGTACAAATACCAATCCCCAAGTGCGAAAAGATGGGAAATTTTTTGCGACGCCAGCGTAAATCCAGCAAAGCCAAGCACTATTGCAAAAAACGAGTTGTAAAAATACGACAATCTCTTATTCATTTAAAATCCTTTGTTTAAAATCTACCCGTCTTCAGCAGCACCAAAGTGCAAGCCTGCACGGTTTGGATGCCACAATCTTGGAAATAAGCGATCAGCTCATCGTCCTGCGTCCCGGGGTTAAATATCATCCTTCGAGGCTTGAGGTCGGCTACCTTCTCTTTCATCTTGCTCATGGCGATAGGATTGACATAGACGGTTATCGTGTCCACTCGTGGGCAATCTTCTAGGCTGTTGCACACTTTTTGCCCCTCTATCTCGGAGAGCTTGGGATGGAAGAGCACAACCTCGTGTCCTTGCTCCCACAAGAGCTTCATCGCTTTGTATGAGTAGCGTTCCTCTTTTTGGGAAGCTCCTATTATCATTACGGTCATCTTCGCTAAACCAGCCATTTTGCTAATCCTCTCACAAACTTGCCGCTCATCTTCCCCATCATCCATTGCTCGGCGACCATTTTGCTTATCATCGAAACAGTAGGGAAGCTGTGCTGCATCAGCAGGATGTGGTGCATTTTCTTGCCATACTGCATGATAGGTATCCACTCGTGGATTAGCTCGCTCGCCGACTCACCAACTACTGTAACACCGTAAATTTTGCCTGACTTGCTCACTAGCACCTTGATGAACCCCGACGGAGCACCATCTGCCACTAGTCTGCCATAGTCGGCAAATTCTTTCCTCACTACCTCAAATTTGAGCCCTCTCTCTCGGGCTTGCCTCTCGTCTAGTCCCACCTGAGCCACTTCTGGCTCTGTAAACACTGACCAAGGAACCAGATACTTCTTGCGTTGCAAAAAAGACAGCCTGAAAGGAGAGACTGCGTCCATCAACGCTAACATCCCCTGATGCATCGCCGCATGGGAGAACAAATTCAAGCCATTGCAATCACCCACAGCGTAGATGCCAGACTTGTTGGTCCTCAGGTGCTGGTTCACGGTAATGCCGCAACGGTCGTACTTGATTTTGGCGTTGTTCAGATTCAGCTTCTCCAAGCTCGGCTTCCGCCCAGCTGCCACCATTATCTGCTCCGAGACGACCTGTCCCTGCTCCAGATGAGTGACTACCTTGCCAGCTACCTGCTCCACTTTGGTAATGTTTACGCCGTTGAAAACGGTAATCCCCTCAGAGATAAACTTTGCTTCTAGGAGTTCTGCTGCTTCCCTATCGCCCAGAGGCAATAGATGCTCGTCTTTGTGAACTATGGAGACTTTCGAGCCCATCCGAGCGAAAGCCTGAGCCAGCTCGCAACCGATAGCTCCTCCGCCCAAAATAGTCAAGCTCTGTGGATATTTGTCCAAGTCAAAAACATTCTCGTTGGTCAGCTTGGGCACATCTGCCAACCCTGGAATAGGGGGAATCATGGGCGTAGTACCCGTGGCAATGAATATTTTCTTAGCTGTATAGGTTTTGCCATCCGCCTGCACCTCTTTGGGCGAAACGAACGAAGCGTTAGCTTTGATAATCGTAGCTTTCTCAAAAGTTTTCTGAATCTTTTTGCCACTAATTTGTGCCACTTTGTCTCTAACCACCTGCATCGAGTTGTTTTGTAAGATGTTTAGCTCCGCCTCTATGCCAAATTTCGCCAAATTTTTAGCTGAATGAAGAGAAGCTGCGGCTTTCAGAAGAGCTTTGGAAGGGATGCAACCGACATTCAAACACTCTCCGCCGAGCTTGTTCTTTTCGAACACCAAAACATCCAAACCCATAGCCACACCCATAGCAGTCACCGCCATCCCCGCAGGACCCAAACCTATCACCAGCAAATCATATTTCTTCTTTTTCATCATTTATTCCCTTTTTCATTTTGGCAATTATAGAGATCCTGTGATTGAGGATAAACCCTCTCTGCCTCTTCTAGCAAAGCGACTGTCTCGGCATCCAGCTCCAAATTATCTAAGATTTTGCAGACATTGCAATTTTCACCACAATCCAAACAATTTGTGCTGTAATAGACATGCTGATTTACTTTTTTGCTTTCGATCAAATCGATCTCTTTTAGGCACTTGAGATGTGCCGAGATGGTCGCCATAGAACATCCAATCAAGCCAGTAATCTGATAGACACACAAACTTCGTTTGCGGAGCATCAGCACTATTTGCAATCGGGTTTTGTGAGCCAAAGCTTTGAATACAGAAAGAGACCTAACCACCTTATTTTACTGCGTTCAACTTGGCAATAATGCTATCTTTGGGTTGCACTCCCACGAACTGATCTACCTTTTTACCATCTTTGAGGATAAAAACTGCGGGTATGCTCATTACATCGAACTCTTTGGCTAGCTCTGGGAAATCGTCCACATTCACTTTGCCGAAAGTTACGCCCTCTACCTCTTTCTCCAGCTCATCTATCACTGGCGAAAGCATCTTACACGGACCACACCACGGTGCCCAAAAATCCACCAAAACTACACCTTTTGCGGTTACTTCCTTGAAATTTTCATTACTCAAATTCATCTTTTCTCCTTTTTTTGAAATGTTTGTCATTCTGTATTTCGCTAAACTCCAAAATACAGTCAATAAAATTGTCCTCTTTTATAAAATATCCTTGTCTTTAAACCTTAGATATCGCCATAGCTGTAGCTTTGATAAGAGGATAGCCCACTGGTGAATCGGTAAGAAGAGGATGCGTACCTATTTGAGAAGTCATCAGAGAGTAAATTGTCATTCTATTTTGGATGATGAAACCCAGAACATTGGTTAATTCTCCACTGGAGATTCCTCCATAAACTGCTCCGCCCAAAACAAGACCAGATTTGCGACCTACCACCAATTTGACATATTGCTTGTTTACTCCTGGCAATGTCCCAGGATGCTTGTCCAAGCCCTCAAAATTACCAATCACATAATCTATGCCTTCCTCTTTAGCATTTCTCTCGGTAAGTCCTGCCACTCCAAACCCCTTATCGCCCAAAGCAGAAGCAAATATAGAAATAGTTCCGCTGAAAGTTTTGATGGAGCTAAGGCTAAATAGATTAAGACCAACAGTTCTACCTTCCGAGGCTGCGATGGAAGCTAGCATAGTCTTGACACTCTTACGAGTTACAAAATCTTTTTTGGCAGCACAATCACCCACAGCAAAAATATCTTTATCGGTAGTCCGCATATATTCGTCGACACTTATAAATCCATAATTATCTATCTCCAGATTGCATCTGTTTGCTAGGTCAATCTCTGGCAGATATCCGACGGACAAAACCACTGCATCTGCTTCTAACACCGTGCCATCGGACATCATCACACCTGAAGCTTTGCCATCTTTTTCTTCGATGCTCTTTACCACCTGATTCGTGATCAGTTTCACACCTCGCTCTTGCAGCAAAGCCTCCACCCTTTTGCCTATGTCCGCATCAAAAGCCAAGGGCAAAACGGTCTCCAATTTTTCCACCAAAGTCACATCTTTTCCTCTTTTGCGGAGCTCGTCAGACATCTCCACACCGATAAAACCAGCTCCGATCACCACGATCTTTTGGCTGTTTTGCAGATAATCGTTCATCGTATCCAAATAATCTTTCTCTTTGGGAACTGTAAATACGCCCAGCAATGAAGCCCCTGGCAACCATTTAGGCACAATTGGATTAGACCCTGTCGCTATAACCAGCTTGTCGTACTGCACCATTTCACCAGAAACCATCTTACATCTCTTTTCATCCCTATCGATAGAAATAACGGTATCTACCATCATCTCAATACCTGCCGCATCAAATTTAGCTTTCACGGGCATAATGTTTTTGTCAGAAGAAGCCAGCGAACCAAACACATAGGGAATGCCACAAGGCACCAAAGTTTTCTCATTTTTAGTAATCACCAATATTTTTTTTTCTGGATAAACATTTTTACCCGTCAGAGCTGTAGCCAGACCTCCTGCACTACTTCCAACAATCAACACATCCGTTTTTATCATAACAATCTCCTTTATTTCGCTATTTCGCTAAATGACTAAATACTGTCAAGAGAAATTCTTTTTCCCCAGTCAACACAAAAAAACAAAAGCCAGCGAACATCTACGACAAGGGGCTTCCAGAGTAGACATCCACCGACTTTTTTTAAAAAATCTTCACTATTACACAAAAAAAACTCTCAACTTTTTTCCATAATCTTAATTACGCGGAAAAAGCTAAGAGCTTTAATATTCAAGCATCCCTACGACAGCATTATCTGTATCAGGTACAATGAGTATAATCTCAGCCTTCCCCCTATTTTCTAGGAAAAAGCACCTCAAAATATTTTTTAAATCATTCCAAAATTTTACCTTTTTTATCTATCCGCAAAGGCTGACCATTCAAGTTCACGAAAGAGACGCCGTCCACGAAATTCCGCACGCTGTTGTAAATCGTCGGGATTTTCACCTTGCCTTTCATATCGATAAAGCCATATCTGCCATCTTCTTTGACGACCGCATACTCCTCTCTAAATCTGCCGATAGCTTCGTAAATATAAGGAGTCAAAAGTTTACCCTCAGTGTCCATCAATGCTACTTTGTCGCCTTTGGTCAAGAGCAAGAAACCATCTTCTCTGTCCACCACCGCTTGCAAAGAGGGTTTGATAATCTCTTTGCCTTTCTTGGTCATCACCCCAAACTTGTAAGCAAATTCCGTGCGTACTATATCTCCACTCATCCCTTGCACCGATTGATAATCTGTGCCAGTCCTCACTTTGCACCTCTCTCCCAAAAAGCCATAACCACCGTTGATCATACACAAACTTATTCCGTTCACCACAGGATCTATGCGGTCATACTTAAAAGGGACGATGAGCTTTCCTCTATCGTTTAGCACCCCATATCTGTAGAGCTTCTTGGCTATCAAATACCCTTGGTCGTTGTATTTATCCAGATAAATATAATCCAGCGGGACATAGATTTTGCCCTCTTTATTGACAGCTCCATATTGTGAGCCTAACTCCAGTTTCGCTCCGCCATACATAAAAGGGGTAATATTCTCGTATTTAGCATCCAAAAACACCTCTCCAGCTTCGGAGACTAGACCGTAGCCGTTTTCAGTTTTGGTTCGCAAAAAGTTAGGGGCAATCTTGACCAGAGATAACTTGTTATACTGGGGTTTAACAACAGTGCGATAATCGTCTTTCGTCACAAAAATCAACCCCATTTTGCCCTCTTCCTGCACAAAATAAATATTATTAAAAAAACTTTTACTCAGCTTTTCATACTTAATGGGAATTATTTCTTTGCCATTGCGGATGTTGATAAAGCCATAATGTCTAGGATTTTTGTTGTCCGAGAGCATTACCAAATCTTCTTCGTAAAGTTTCGTGCCCACATAGTCGTAATCTTTTCCATCCAGATGCTCACCGCTCTTGACATCCAAAATCTGACTTTTGCCATCATCTACCACCACGCACAAATCACTCAAACTATCGTTAAGAAATTTATAGCTAAAGAAAGTCGTTTCATTTTCACCAATGGGAAAAAATTTCTCATCTTTAGTTCCCCGGATATAGCCATTTTTCAGAACAGCAATTTCATCATAGATAGCCGGGACGATCAAAACGCCCTCACGATTAAGCACGCCATATTTTTCTTCTTTGCACACCTTGGCTATCCTGCCTGTGAAATCATAGATAGTGTCATAATCTTCGGGAGCTACTACCACATTTCCAGCTGTATCGATTAGCCCCATTTTCCCGTTTCTTTTAACATAAAAAAAATCGTACTTGAGCTCCATAATCTCGTCGTAAACACCACTAGGAACGATGATTTTATTTGTGTACGGCACCAAGATACCCTCTTTGCCTTTGTACAAGAAAGTGAAAAAATCTTCAGCAAGATTCTCTATCCTCTCGTATTTGATCGGCACTACTATATCGCCTGCAGGATTGACAAAACCATATCTTCCATTGAGGTAGACTTTACGCAGCCCTCGCGGAAAATACTTTTCTGAGGTAAGACGAGAACCTTTTGCGTTCAAGATACCAACCTCTTTGCCTTTCATATAAGTGATGATGCCCTCTGATGGTCTTGTGAGCAAATCGTACATCAGCGGAATCACAGGAATGCCAATTTTATTGATGTAGCCGTACTTCCACTCGTTTCGCACCCTTGCCATGCCATTGCGGAAATCGTCCGCTTCCCGATAAACAAATTTCACGATTACAGAATTTTCCCTACTCATGTAACCCCAATATTTCTCACCGTTGACATCCTTCCTGATTTTTATCAACTCTTCGGAAAATTCTCCCACTTGATGATATTTTGGACTGATAATAATATTGTTGTTTTCGTCTACGACTCCCCAGTTCTCGCCATCGCAAACCTTATACAGATCTTTTTCCATCGGAAATATAAATTTGTACTTACCTTGCACAGCCTGTGGCAATATCGCAAAAAGCGATGAGATTACCATTAAGAAAAAAAGAAAAAAATATCTTCTCATTGCAAACTTTTTAAACCTTCCTTAAATCTTTTGATACCTTTCACAAGGTTTTCCATAGAGTTTGCATAAGAGAATCTAACACAACCCGGAGCACCGAAAGCCGAGCCAGGCACTATGGCGATATGATGATTTTCCAGCATATAATTGCAAAACTCCAAATCGTCTTTTACTTTACCTCCCAAAAATGCCGAGATATCGGGGAAAGCATAAAAAGCTCCCCGAGGCATGGAGCATTTGACACCAGCGATAGAATTAAGCTCAGAGACCATATATTTTCGCCTTACATCGAACTCCACCCTCATCTTTTCTACATCGTCTGTCTTCTCCGACAAAGCGGTGATAAAAGCTTTTTGGCTGATAGAGTTCACATTGGAGGAGACTTGCGACTGGATACTGCTCATCTTGGCGATAATCTCCACAGGACCTGCCGTGTAGCCCAATCGCCAGCCTGTCATCGCGAAAGCTTTGGATGCACCGTTGACAACGACTGTCATCTCTTTTATCGCCTTTGAGCATTCGGCTATGGAGACAAACTTGCCCTCATAAACCAGCTCTTCGTATATTTCATCCGAGATTATCAAAATATTGTTCTTCACACAAAACTCGCCAATTGCATGCAGCTCTTGCTTGTCGTACACGCTTCCCGTGGGATTAGATGGAGAGTTGATGATTATCGCCTTAATCTTGCCTTCACGAGCTACTAGCTTCTCTAGCTCGGTGATATCGATCTTGAAATCGTTCTCTTGTTTAGTCTCGAGATACACGGGAATTCCTTGAGATAGCTCGATTTGGGCAGGATAAGTAACCCAATATGGAGCAGGCACTATCACCTTGTCCCCTGGGTCGCAAATGGTGAACATCAGGTAAAATAAGCTAGCTTTGCCACCCGGAGAGACGATCACCTCTTGGGCAGAGTACTCCAAGTTGTTTTGCTCTTTTAGCTTCTTGGCAATAACTTTTCTCAGCTCTGGCATACCAGGAGCAGGTGTGTAGCGGGTAAAGTTGTCGTCGATTGCTTTTTTACCAGCTTCCTTGATATATGTGGGCGTATCGAAATCAGGCTCTCCAACTCCGAAGTTGACCACATCTATCCCTTGCGAAACCATTTGCTTAGCTTTGGCTGCCACCGCCATTGTTGGCGAGGATTTGATTGCTATTGCTCTTTTACTCAACATTTCCCTTCTCCTTACATATATAATGATAATCTAAACCTATACAATGCAATTACCTTCGAACCTGTGTGGCTTGTCAAACAGATAATCATTTTTTAATAAGAGTTTTTGGCACTCTCGCAAAGATGGCACAATTTTCATTTTTCTGTCCAATTGCTGCAAAGTTCCATAAAATTCTGGATTTACTTCGACAATAGGCAACTCTGCTTTGTAAGGCACTAGTTCAAAAAAATCCGACAAACTAAAAAAGTCTGAACGCATTAGCAAGAGGTCGCTCGTTTTTTTCACTGGCATAAATCTAACTCTTGGCACGAGTAGCACTTTACTTTTGGCAAACACAGAAATGGCTGAGCCCATCGCTGTCTCCATCTGTAGCACCTTTTGCCCTTGCACAGTTTTGGGGTTCACTATCAGAGGCAAACGAAAATCGCCCTTAGCTTTTAGCGATTGCAAATTTACCCACAAACTGTTTGTGTTGAAATATTTGTGCTTTTCTATGTTTTGGAAATCTGCCAAGTCGCCCTTTTTGGTCTGTGCCAATTCCCTCAAGGTCAGCTTGCCGTTTTGCTTTGCCAGATGTCCGCCTTTCCTATCCATCGCTGTCCTAGAGCAGACCTCCATCAGAAAATCCAGACCGCTCTTGGCAAAATATTGCAAGATTTTCGCATCAAAACTTGCTCCCAGATTGTCGGAATTGGAGATAAAAGCGTAGTCGATTCCTTTGCTCAAAAGCTCGTCCAGCAAGCCACTGACCTGCAAAGCGGTGTAAATATCGCCATGTCCCGGAGGCGACCAGTTGAGTTTCTCATCGGCAAAATCGCAAAGGGATAAATCGTCTGCCCGCAGGCGAGGGTAGCTGTTTTGCATAAAGTCCAAGGGGATGTCCTGCTTAAGCCGTGAAGTGTATTTGCTCAGATGTCGTCGGCTGTCCTGCGCGGTGGCGTAGCTGTGCATAAAGGCAAGTGGCAGCTCCCCATCGACAGCTAGCACCTGCTCCACGATGATGTCCAGAAAATTGAGTCCGTCCTTCACCTCGATGAGGCTCTTGGCTCTTTTCAAGCCCATAGATGTGCCCAGACCTCCGTTCAGCTTGATTATCACCGCTTGAGCTCTTACCTCTTTGGTGCTTGGCGATAGCTGATCATACTCGAGCAAATCCTGCTGTGCCAACGGTTCTATGTCCGTCTCGTCGATATAGCTGCTCTCCCTCTTCAGTGCCTCTTGTCTGTAATAAATGAAATCGGTGATTACTTTCGTGGGCAAGCCAGCTTTTTTCATCTTCTCTGCTATCCTTTGCAAATCTTCTCCTCATTCGTATCGAATAAATCTTAAAAACTTTTGCCTCCAGTCATTCTTTGACGAAAATGTTGTCAACAGGATTTGTCTTGACATTTGCCACCCAAAAAAGTTTTTAAAACAAATTTTAATGAAAGGAATGTATAAAAGTGAAATTTGATACCAAAGCAATTCACCCAAAGAAAGAGGAAAAAACTTTTTGCAACGCCCTGAGCTCACCGATAGCGATGAGTTCAACTTTTACTTTCGACTCTATCGACGATGTTCAAAAGGTGATGAGTTTCCAGAGCGACGACTTCGTTTACACTCGTGGGAACAATCCCACTCTGCGAGAGCTGGAAAACAAACTAAGCCTGCTGGAAGATGGAGCTGGAGCGGTAGCTTTCGCCTCGGGCATGGCTGCTATCACCTCTGTGCTGCTCTCTTTTCTGTCTCCAGGCGACGAAGTGATAGCTCACCGCACGCTTTACGGTTCTGCCCACAGTGTAATTAGCAAACTTTTACCCAAATACAAAATAGTGCCCAAAATCAGAGATTTGACCGACCTTTCTCAGCTACAAAAAGCTATCACACCGAAAACCAAAGTCATCTACTTCGAGACTCCAGCCAACCCAAATTTGGATGTGCTAGATATAAAAAAAATCTGCCAAATCTCCCAAGCTACGAAAATAGCGGTGGTAGTCGACAATACTTTTGCCACTCCATATCTCACCAAGCCACTAAATCTGGGAGCAGCCGTCGTGGTGCATAGTGCCAGCAAGTACCTCTGCGGGCACGGAGACGCCATCGGCGGAATAGCAGTAGCAAAAGACGCCAACTATCTGGCTGATTTGAAGTTCAACTATATGTGCGAGCTAGGAGGCGTGTTGAGTCCGTTCAACGCCTTTTTAATCTTGCGAGGCATCAAAACTCTTGGCTTACGGATGGATAAGCACTGCTCCTCGGCACAAAAGGTTGCCGAATTTTTGCTAAAGCACCCCAAAGTAAAGAGCGTAAGCTATCCGGGATTGCCCTGCTTTCCGCATCACAGCTTGGCAAAAGAGCAGATGAGTGACAAGTTCGGCGGAATAATAAGTTTTGAGACTAAAGGTGGACTAGCAGCTGCCAAAAAGCTAGCCGACAGCATTACGCTTTTCAAACTTGCCGTCTCTCTGGGAGATTGCGAATCCCTAATCGAAGTGCCAGCAGCAATGACCCATTTTTGCTATCCACAGGACAAACTAAGCGACTTCGGGCTGACACCCTCGATGGTCAGGCTCTCCATCGGACTGGAAGATCCTCGCGACCTTATCTCGGCACTAGAGCTCGCCCTTAGCAAAATCTAAGATGAAAAAATACAAAATTCTTTTCTACTTGGCTCAAGAGTACTATTGGATGAGCTTCGCTCCGCTTTGGGCAGAGATGGAAAAAGATGCACAATTTGAGCTCTATCTAAAAATAGGAAAAATTCAGAAAAGATTTTTGGGCGTATTCCTCTTATCGCAAACAAAAAAAATAGCCCAGAAGTTTACTGGCTTTCCTATTACAAAAAAGACAAGTGGCTTCGATGCCGTGATTTGCGGAGACACTCTCAAAAATCCCCAAGAGTACGGACAGGCACTACTTTGCAACATCGAACACGCCGTGAGCATCAAAAGCCAGCGATACCGCAAACTTGCCGAGCAAGCAGGAAAAGTCCGCTACATTCGCTTTGTGGAAGGTCAATATCGCAAAAAAATCTTGGAAAAGTACCTCGCTCCCGCAGATATTTATGCTCTGGGATTGCCCAAGCTAGACCAACTTTTCGATGCTAGCTACTCTCGCCAAGAGGTGATAAAAAAGCTAAATCTTGATCCCACCAAGAGGATAGTCCTTTATGCTCCGTCGTATAAGCCAACCTCGATTTTCGAGCTGACTCCTTACTTGGCGACTAGTCAATATTACAATGTAATCGTCAAGCTACATCCCTACTCTTGGGGTGGCAAATACGCCAAGCACAGACAGCATCGCTTTGTGGAAAAAATCTCCCGAAAGCACCCCAATCTCATCTTAATCCCAGAAGGCGACATGAACATTATGCCCTATATGGTGGCTGCTGACACGCTCATTACCGAAGGATCTAGCGTGATGAACGAGTTCTTGGCGATGGATAAAATCGGCATCATCTACAATATGCACGCCCAGCATTCCGACGGTGAGTCCGTGCTCCAAGAAGAGATCAGCTCTTGGCTATCTAGCTACCCACACATCGACTCTGGGGATCAGCTGGCAAAAGCTCTAAAGCTAGCTTGTTATCCAGACGCTGCTAGGAAAGAACAACTCAAGGAAGATAAGAGCTTCATTTACGACTATTGCGATGGCAAGGCGGCAGCCAGAGTGACTGCTCAAATCAAGAAATTACTGCTAGAAAAATGAAAATCGTCTCTATTCAAGGAAGCAAGACCTCGGGGAAAACCACAACCGCGGTGAAACTTATCAAATATTTGAAATCGCTAAACTATAAAGTTGCCTATCTGAAATTATCACCTGCCATAAGTTTAGACAAGAAAAATTCCGATACTGGCAGAGCCAAACAAGCTGGTGCCAACTCCATCATTGCCCGCGATGCCAAACAAACCTTCGTCTGCTCTGACAATCGATTTTCATTAGCCAAGCTCCTCAGTGAGCTAGAAGACGACATCTTAATCGGAGAGAATCTCCTTGATGGTTACGATTGCCAAATCTTTTGTGCAAAAGAGGAAAGCGAGCTAGACTCGGCAGATTTGACGAAAACCGACTGCATCTGCGGAATATACTCCAATTGCTACTTATCGTATGAAAATATTACCGTGCTCAACGCCAATATCGAAATCGAAAAAATAGCTCAACTGCTAGTCAATCCCACAAAAAGCGAGGAAATATGAGACCACTTATCCCTTACAACTACAAGTTTTTCTGTAAATTTTTTATCTTAAACCTACTTTTCTTGGCACTCGCCAGAGGTTTGTTTTTATACAAATTTTCCCAAGAACTGATCAACCTGCCGTGGCAAGAGCTTCTGCAGGCTTTCCTGCTCGGAGCTCAAATGGACAGCAGTCTTTTGGCTTACTTGTTTGCTCCCTTTTTTCTGATAGGCATTTTGCCCTTTTTGGGAGTGGAATTTTCGCAAATATCTAGGTCTTTTTTCGGATACCTCCTGGCTCTGTGTTTCTTACTAGTCTTGGCTCTCACCCTGATAGACATCGAGTTTTTCTCCGTTTACAACTCTCATCTGAATCTAGCCAGCATCGAGTATCTGGACGACGATTTGAGCGTGCTTTGGGATATGATCTGGTCCGACTATCCTGTGGTCTGGTATGCTGGAGCTTTTGTGCTGGTGAGCGGTATTTACCTCTTTCTCTCTCATCTGATCATCAAATCCAAACCTCTCAAAACAAGGCTCACAGTTTTTAACCTTGGCAAAAGATTTGTCCTTCTCTTGGTCTGCCTATCAAGTTTATTTTTGGCAGCTCGTGGGTCTCTGGGCAACGATCAAATCAACTGGGGCAAGGCTTTTTACTCCAAAAATAATCTCGCCAATCAGCTAGCTCTCAACCCAGTTTTCAATCTCTATCGCAATATTTACTACGCACAAAAAATAGAAAAAGAGAACTTTTACGAAAAAGTTCGCTACTTTGACTCCAACCAAAAGGCGATAGCCTACGCTCAAGAAAAGATAGCTCCGGGAAATTTTCTCAACAAAAGTTACCCTTTTTACAAGAAAGTGACCGCATATGGCGAACCAAAAAAGCTCAATGTCGTCTTGGTTATTTTGGAAGAATTTTCGGCAGAACTCACTGGAGCTACGGGTTACGACAAAGGGCTTACTCCGCACTTCGACGCTCTAGCCAAGCGAGGACTACTCTGCACACAATTTTTCTCCTGCGGACAAAGAACCAACAAAGGTCTATCGGCTACATTTTGCTCTTGGCCACCATTAGTAGGAAAGTCGATGATGGTCCAAACAGAAGGTCAGCAAAAAATTTCCACCTTGGCTTCTGTGCTCAAAGACAAGAATTATCAAACCTGGTTTTGCTACGGCGGCGATGTGCAGTACGATAATATGCAAGGATTTTTGATCAATAAGGGATTCGACAACTTTGTAAGTAGCAAAGATTTTGCGAGAAAAGATTACCTAAACAAATGGGGAGTAGCCGATGAGCTGGTCTTCAACAAGATGATCCAGATTGCCGATAGTGCTTATTCTGACAAGAAGCCCTTTTTGCTAACGATGATGAGCCTGACCAACCATCCTCCCTACACCGTACCCGACTACCGCTACGGACAAGTGCTCGAAGGCGATGACCTCAACGCCAACTACAACACTTTCAAATATGTAGACTGGTGCATCGGGCAGTTTATGGAGAAGATGAGCAAGAAACCGTATTTCAACAACACCCTTTTTGTTTTCGTTGGCGACCACTCCAAGACTTTCCACCGAGATTTACCGTTTGATTACCGCAAATCTTTTGTCCCTGCTCTCTTTTACGCTCCTAGGCACATCACTCCCGACAGAATAGAACAAATCAGCAATCAAATGGACATCGCCCCTACTATCTTGGGTGTGCTAAATATGGACTACGAAGCCAGCTTTTGGGGTAAAGATTTACGAGAATATTCCCCTAGCGAAAATTATGCCTTTATCGTCCGCAACTCCAAATTCGGCTATCTGCAAGGCGACTACTATTTGACGGGAAATTTTGGTAGCAAAGGCAGCGAACTTTATAACTTATGGACAAATAAAAAAGTGGAAAATAAAGAAATACTAAAAGAACTTTTTTTGAAGAGAGTTTACGCTATAGAACAAAGTGCCTACAACCTCTACAAAGAAAGGAGAATAACGCCCTAATAAGAAAGGGGTTCAAGCTTTGTAGATTCGCTCCAACTCCTGCAAGTCGCTCATTGAGTTCACGCCTGTGATCTCCAGTGGATTTTGGCAGACGAAAGCACCCACTTTGTGTCCCGCAGATTTCAAGATAGCTATCGTATCGGTAAGGTAGTACTCGCCCTGAGCGTTGCTCCTGTTCACCGATTGCAGTGCCTCGAACAAAAGCTGGGCATCGAAGCAATATATCCCACTGTTTACCTCATCTAGCTTCCTTATCTCGTCCGAAGCATCCTTGTACTCCACAATGCTCTGCAAGTCTCCACTAGCATCGCGAACTATCCTGCCATAGCTAGCTGGATCGTCCATCTTGGCGGTCAATACCGTGCATTTATAGTCGTGCCTCTGGTGATGCTCTATCAGCATAGAAATCGTGGTCGGGCTCAGTATAGGCGTGTCTCCGCACAATACCACCACTGTCCCTCTGAAATCTGCCATGCTATCTTTGCAAATGTTCACCGCATCGCCTGTGCCTAGTTGCTGTTTTTGTTCCACAAAATCGACTGGCGAGGTCACCACCGACTGCACTATCTCTTTTTTGTAACCAACGACTACGCAAATCTTATCGCTTCCAAAATTTTGGGCAACTTCGATCACTCTGCAAATCATCGGCTTGTCTAAAAAGTTTATCGCCACTTTGGGTAATGGGGAGTCCATCCGAGTCCCTTTGCCTGCCGCCAAAATAATCGTCGCTATCATCTTTTTATCTCCACTTTAATTTTGGCATTTTTATCTATAAATCTGATAAGCAAGGCTCCCAAACCTAGTCCGAGAAAAGAAAAAATGGTTTGTCCAGATTCCACATCTAAAAACAAACCACCTAAAAAATAAAAAAGTACCATCAACATAATCGGCAAAACGAAAACAACGAAAGAGGATAAAATCCTGTCGCTAGCTTTCACTTCTACATCTACTTTTTCGCCGATATCCAGCTCAAGCTCAGAGCGAACCTGCACCACCTTGTTTTGAACGCCACAAACACCTGCCAAAAGACAACCGTGGCAACCGCTGGTATTACCTAACTCCAAGGTGTAAAAATCGCCTTGGCGAGATTTAACCACTCCGTATTCGTGATTATCTTCCATAAGCTTGCAATATTTTATCGATGATGTTTGTAGAAGAGAGCCCCTCTACAAACTTAAGACTCTTGACCTCTCCACCATAAGCTAGCACGAAATCGCTACCCACTATCTGCTCTGGAGTCCAATCTCCGCCTTTCGCCAAGACATCGGGCTTAATCTTCTCAATCACTTGCAAAGGCGTGTCTTCCGAGAAAATCACAACCTCGTCCACACAAGCCAAAGCCTCCAAGACAAATTTTCGCTCGTTTTCTGGATTTATCGGACGATGAAAACCTTTCAGCCGTTTAACAGAAGCATCACTATTGAGACCCACTATCAAGCGATCACCCAAAGAAGCAGCCTCTTGCAAATACGCCACATGCCCAGCATGGAGCAAATCAAAGCAACCGTTGGTGAAAACGACCTTACTCATCTACTTATCAATTCACGAAGTAATAGAATCAGACTCTTTACTTTTCTCCATCTCTTGCTTCTCCTCGTCCCACATCTTTTGCACATCGTCGTCCAAAAGGTCATAAACAAACTCGTCGATAGGAGCTTCGTGCAAAGAGATATCTTTCTTTAGCGTCTCCAAATAGCTCATTACCAAAGACTCCTGCTTCTTCGCCATTAGCTGAGATTTAACCCTGTCGTATATTTCTTCTAGAGGTGCCAGCTCTTTGTTGTTCGCTTTGATCTTTTCGTACTCAGATTTTACATCAGCATCGGCAATCTCTATGCCCGCAAACAGCTCTTTTTTTAAAAAGATATTTACCAGCAAAATTTTCTTTATCTCTTTTAGCTCGTCTAAATACTGTTTACTCTTTTCGATTCCCTCTTCTTTGGCTATTTGCTCTATCTGAATATTTATTCCTAAATTTTCAGCAGATTTTTGGAAAAATTGCCCAACCTCTTTCTTGTCTTTCACTTGCTTTCTAATATCTTGCAAAGAGATATCGCCCAAAGACACTTGCAAATCTTGTAAAGTCGCCACAGTCTCTCCGACTTTAGAAATCACAATTTTTTCATCCAAAGGCTTTTCATTATAAAAATCTTCAGAAATTTTTTGGATGTTTTCTTGCTCCAACTCCACTTTTTCCGCCAAAGGAGCGATGAATGATTGAAACTGCTCCTGAGCTTTTTGAGACACCAATTGCTGTTTGATTTTGGCTTTGACAGCCTCATACTCTGGCAAATTTTTCAGATCTTCCTCAGAAAGAGAAGATTTTATTTTGTCGTACTCTGCCCTTAGTTGCTCGTCCGTCAAATCTTCCTCTTTGGCGGTGAACTTCTTTGCAACAAAGAGTCTAATCAAAAGCTCTTGCTGTCCCAGATTAACTTTCTGCTCATAATCTTTGCTCTCTTGCACTCCAGCCTCTTTTGCCCTGAGAGCGATAATCTCGATAGACGCCAGCTGTGCTGAGGTGTTTTTGGTAAAGCTAAGCAAACCATCTTTGTTGCCTTGTAACTCTTTTCTATTTTGCTCTGGCATTTCATTGAAAAGCTTGGCAACTACGGAAGATTTAATCTCCACGCCCTCAGACGACGCCAACACAGTCTCTTTGGTATCGCAAGCAAACAAACTCAGCAAGCTCAAAAGCAAAAAAATTTTTATCATCATTTTCATTTTCATCTCCTTAAAATTTACTTTTCTTTAAGTGTATTTTTTATTACATTTCTGGAAGCTTTAATTAGCTGTCAACTAAAAAAATGTGGTATAAATAGAAACAAGAACTTAACTCTTGATAAGAAAGATACAAACGAGAGTCAAAAGCAAGATAAAAATTTTGCGAAAATCTAATTTCTCTTTATATACAAGCACAGACAAGAGTATCGGGATAACAAATACATTGGAGTTTATACCCTGCACCAAAGACAATGGACCTAGTTTTACAGCTTGTAAAAAGCAAAAATATCCCGCAAAGTTTAAAACTCCAATAACAAGACCAAATATCATCTCAACAGATCTAGCCCCACCGCCTGGCACAACCCAGCGATTTATCCAGAGCGTATTACCCCAAACCAAAAAGTAAGAGACACACATATAAGGGAAAATCGAAACCTCAGCAGCTGCAAATTTGCCAGTAAGCATCGAGATTGCCGTGCTAATAGCGGCGATAATCGCCAAAAGAACACCCAGTTTTTGCGTTTTCAGCGGGAACAACTTTTTCTTCTCTGCTTCGTCTTTAAGGTTGAAATTAATATAAAGCACCATCAAAAAGGAAAGCAATACTCCCAGCCATTGGCGGAACAAAAGCGTTTCGCCCAAGAAAAAAACCGCTATCAAAATAAGAAAGATGGAGTTGATTTTGGTCAATGGGAATATAATGCCCGCAGGTGCTTTTTTCAAAGAGGAAATTTTGCAGATAATCCCCAATGTGAAAAAGGTAGAGTTCAAAAATGCGTAAAAGATTATAGCTTTAAAATGCAAAAACTCGCTACCAATAAGCAAAATCGCCAACAAAGATAAGCAAGCCACCGTAAGTGAGGAAAAGTGCAAGATTCGGGAGGATACGCAATTGTGATTGGCAGCTACCTTGTAAAAAAAATCGATAAATCCGTAAATAAACAAGGTAAGCAAAGTGTAAATAAACCAGCTCAACTAATCTCGCCGCCTGATAATCTCCGATAAAGCTCGATATTTTTTTCGACCGTTTTTCTTATATCAAACTCTTCCACTGTTTTTTTTGCTTTTTCCCCATATTCAAGTCTTTTGTTTTTATTTTGAATAAGTTTTAAAATAGATTCTGACAATTTGCCAATATCTTTGTTTTCAAATAATATCCCATTAAAATTATGAGTTATTAATTCCAAGTTACTTTTTAAATTACTCGCTATTACTGGCTTTCCGGCAGCCATTCCTTCTTTTATTGTACCACAAGAACCTTCACCACCTATAGAAGGGATTACCACAATGTCTGAATCAAAATAGTATTTTTCTATACTGTCTTTTTTGCCATAAAAAACTACATTTTTATCAATTTTTAGTTTTTTTGATAACTCTTTCATTTTCTCTATTAATTTCCCGTCTCCTACTAAATGAAGCACGACTTTATAAAAATTAAAATCTATTTTTGCAAAAGATTTTAACAAAATATCTATTCCCTTTTGTCCTGTAAAAGAACCTACAAATAAAAGATTTATAACCCCTTTATTTACAAGAATATCTTGTGCTTTCCCCTTAAATAAATTTAAATTTACACAACTATGAATAGTAAATGTACTTTTTGTAAAGGTATCCAAATATTTTTTTATGTCATCGCTAACACATATATGAGCATCAAATTTATTATAAAAAAACATCTTTGAAATAAAAGAAACAGGATAAGACACTCTCCTCGTATGAACAAGTTTACAATTTCCCCTTTTCAATATAACCCCCATAAACATCGCATTTGAGTCATGACAATGAATAATATCAGGCGTTTTTCTTTTTATAATATCTCTTAAAGCTCGTAATACTTTTATTGAATATTTTTTAGAATAAAAAAAAGGGATAACATCCCTTAAATTCTCTTTTACACAATTTTTATATAATAAGCCATCTTCATTACACAATAAAATACTTTTTACATTTGCATTGTTTTTTAAACTTTTATGTAAGTAAAATACTTGTTTTTGCCCACCACGCCAAGACTTTCCAGTGTCTATATGCAATACTTTAATTTTTCTCATTCTTTAAGTCCTATTTAAGTTTTGTCACTTTCTACAATTTAGCTAAAGAATTTAATTTTTGCAAACAATTTTGCAACTTTTCAAAAACTCTAGTTGGAGTTAGCTTTGATTTATCTTCATCTGTAATATGCCAATGATGTCGGAATAATCCTTGTAAACTCCAATTTACTGTTTTAGTGTAATCCATAAATATCACCAGTGATGGACAGCCTACCGCTTGACTAAAATGATTAATTCCGCCATCGTTACAAATCAACATTTCAGCCTTTTCGAGCAAAGCTCCTGCTTGAGAAAAATTAGTAGGGGGTGCTAAAAAAACTTTCTCTTTTATAAATTGTTGGACTTTCTTTACCGTCTCCAGTTCCGAGGGTCCCCAAAGAAGCAAAGGCATATAATCTGTCTTACTGCTCACCAAATCACAGAGCTTAGCATATTTTTCTTGTGACCACATTTTTCTTTTCACTGGCGAACCTGGCGATAAGACGATAAATTTCTTATTCACAAATCCATTTTCTGCCAACCATTTATTGATATAATCTCGATCTTCATCTTTTATCTTAAAAAAGAGATTAAATTTTTCTTCTTTTATGCCCAGAGGTTTTAGCAAATCAAACCGCATTGCCGCCGAATAGCGTTGCTCTCCCTCATAACCAAGCAAATTATAAACTTTTTTGTAGCGTGAAGTTGCATAGCCTAATCGGTACTTAGCCCCACTAAAAAATGTAATCTGCCCACCAGTCGTTCCTCTGGTTTGATCTATCACCAAGTCGTATTTTGCTTTGCGAACTCTCCAGAAAAGTTTAGCTCGCCGCCAAACATTTGCTAGCCCCTTTTTGTGGCGAAACAAAATCAACTCATCGATATTAGGATTGCCCTCCAACATAATTTGACAAGGAATACGAGTAAGAAAATCTAGTTTCGCTAAAGGAAATTTCTCTTTCACGCTCGGCAAATAAGCACTATTAAGCAAAGTATCGCCAAACCTAAAGGGTGCGATAATTAATATTGTTTTTATTTTCGCAGAATTAATTTTCAACTTAAAACCTCTTCACTAATTTATTAAAAGGTTGAATTAGAATTTTCCAAAACTTTTTTGTAAGAAAAATCAAAAATATAGCGTCCTTGTTTATATTGCTCCACATTGAATAACGAAGACATTTCACATAATCTTTCAGAATTTATACCACTTAACTGCAACAAATCATTAGATAAAGACATCGTAGAATAAGAAAAATTTAAATTTCGCTCCAAAATAGCCCACTTATCTCCCATTGTCTTAACATAATCAGGAGAGCCCCAGATAAAAAAAGGAATTTCCACCATATTTTTGGTGGGACTTCCAGCATCACAACCTCTTATCTTTCGGCAATCATAAACCTCCTGCCCATGATCTGAAAAATAGCAAAAAACTGTCGGAAGCTTAGCATTTTTACAAATCTTCAAAACTTCGCAAACTACATAATCGTTATACAATAAACTATTGTCATAAGAATTTATTTGCTTTTTATATTTGGGCTCTAAGTTTTTTTTGCTCTCGGGTAAACTTTGGTTTGTAAAACAATCCCATTCTCTAGGATAACGCATAGAACAAGTTAAATGCGAGCCTAAAAAATGTAAAAATATTGCCTTTCGACTGCTCGTGTCTTGCAAAGCTATATCTAAAAGTGGCAATAATTCTTCATCAAAATGAACTGACGACCTTTCCCTATCTGCATAGTTTACATACTTTCTAATTGTCGCTCTTTCCGTTATTTGTTCCAATACATTCCCCGAAGTTGAAGCTGCTGTTTGATTTGAAAACCAAAAAGTTTTAAATCTACAATGGTTAAGAGCATCGACTACACTAACATAAGGTTCCGAGAATCTTTTTTGCGTAAACATTAGTCCATTTTTCAACGATGGAACTGTATGCGTAGCACTGCTTATTACATCATTAAATTTTAGTAAGTTTTTATCTTCCCCCAGTAAACTGTTCAATCTGGGGGTCGTCTTTCTAGGATAGCCATAGGAACTCATATGATTGCGATTAGCCGCTTCTCCTACTATAACTACTAAATTAATCTTATCAAAATCTATATTTAACCGACCTAAGTCCTTTTTGATTTTTTCTTCTGAAGGAGGCACTACAACTCTCTCTTCTCCAAGATATTTATTAATTGACCAAATGTTAAGACACATATAGTGTGAATTATAAAATTTCACCCCTTTAGTCACAGAAACAAACAAAATTATTGCAGAAAAAAGAAGTAGAAAATACGGCAATAATTTAACTTTAGCAATTTTTAAAAAGTTTTTTTTTGCAAACTTGAAAACCAAAATAGGTATTAACACAGACATAAACCAAGTAAACAACAATTTGAAACTAAGAAAATCTTCCGTAAATTCTCCAGCTTCTTTATTGGTAGTTTCAAAAATAGCCTGTATAGCCCAAAAAGAGATGAAATTTTTGTAAAGAATAATGTGCAGTACATTTATCAAACTACTAATTACAGCAAAAGATAAAACAAGAGATATATATAGCTTAGCTAGCTTTTTGGGTAAAAACAAAACGGGAGAAAATAAAGAAAAATCTATGAGTAAAGCTCGGAGTGTATCTGACAAAACATAATCTCTAAAAGTTAAAAAATATAACAAAAATCCATTAAATAAAGAAATTACAATCAAAAAAGATGTAAAACAAATATACTTTTCAATTTTTATTTCGGGAAAGTTATACAACGAAAATCTAAATTTCATCTTAATTCCAATTTTATTATTTATCTTTTGCCATAGCTTTAAGTTTAGCTAACTTCAAAAGATATTGTCCATAATTATTCTTACTCATCTGGTTGCCCTGCTTAGTCAACTTATCTCGATTGATAAACCCTTGGCGATAAGCAATCTCCTCCAAACAAGCCACCTTGAGCCCTTGGCGTTTTTCCAAAATTTCGATATAAGAGCCAGCTTCCAATAGGCTTTGATGAGTCCCTGTGTCCAGCCAAGCAAAACCTCTTCCCATCAGCTCCAGCTTCAAGTTTTTCTCTTGCAAATAAGCCTCGATCACCGAGGTAATCTCCAGCTCTCCTCTGACAGACGGTTGCACCTTTTTAGCAATTTCACTGACTCCTCCAGGAAAAAAATACAAACCTACTATCGCGTAGTTGTTGGGAGGATTGCAAGGTTTCTCCTCAATGCTTTTCACATTTAGATCTTGGTCAAAATCGGCAATCCCGTACCTTTCTGGATCTTCCACATAGTAACCAAAAATCGTGGCTTTCTGTTCTCTTTCCACATTGTTGCGAGCATTTTCCAAAAGGTCAATAATCCCATTACCATGAAAAATGTTGTCTCCTAAAATCAAGCAAACGGCATCATCACCGATAAACTTTTCACCCAAAATAAAAGCTTGTGCAAGCCCATCGGGGCTAGGCTGCTCCACATAAGAAAAATTAACGCCAAAATCTTCGCCATTACCGAGCATCTCTTCAAACTTGGGCAAATCTTGCGGTGTGGATATAATCAAAATATCTCTGATGCCCGCGAGCATCAAAATCGAGATGGGATAGTAAATCATAGGCTTATCATATATCGGCAACAATTGTTTGGAAATCGACTTGGTAAGAGGATAAAGCCTAGTACCACTGCCACCTGCTAATACGATACCTTTCATTTTTGCTCTCCATACATTTTATCATAATACTCTTGATAATCTCCGCTAGTGATCCTCTGCAACCAAGATTCGTTGGCAAGATACCAATCGACTGTAATCTCCAAGCCTTCCTCAAACTGCAAGGACGGGAGCCATCCCAGCTCATTTTTCAACTTGTTGGAGTCTATCGCATATCTCAAATCGTGCCCTGCTCTATCTGTAACATAAGTGATTAATTTTTCGCTCTCGCCTGATTTTCTATCCAATTTTTTATCCATTATCTTGCAAAGCAGTTTGATAAGGTCAATATTCGTCCACTCATTAAATCCACCAATATTGAAGGTCTCTCCCGTTTTATCCGAGAAAAAAATCGTATCGATGGCTCTGGCGTGATCTATGACATACAGCCAATCTCGCACATTTTCGCCCTTACCATACACAGGCAAAGGTTTATTATTGCGAATATTGTTAATAAATAATGGTAAAAGCTTTTCTGGAAATTGATTCGGGCCGTAGTTGTTAGAACAGTTGGAGATAATCGTCGGCAAACCATAAGTGTTAGCGTAAGCTCTGACAAAGTGGTCAGAAGAAGCTTTAGAAGCAGAATATGGTGATTTCGGATCGTAAGGAGTCTCTTCCACAAAAAATCCCGTCTTCCCCAAAGAGCCATAAACTTCGTCCGTGGAAATATGATAAAAAAGTTTCCCCACAAAATCCTTTTTCCAACTCTCTTTAGCCGATTGCAAAAGATTCAGTGTGCCCATCACATTTGTGTTGGCAAATTCAAAAGGATTGGTGATTGACCTGTCCACATGGGATTCCGCCGCCAAATGAATCACTCCATCAATATTGTAGTCAGAGAAAATTTTCCCAACCAGCTCTTTATCACAGATGTCGCCTTTTACAAAAATGTAGTTATCTTTACCTTCTACATCTTGCAAGTTTTCTAAATTTCCCGCATAAGTCAGCTTATCCAAGTTGATAATTTTCTTCTTGGGATACTTGTTTACTAACAATCTGACCAAATGGCTACCGATAAAACCAGCACCGCCAGTAACTAGAATGTTGTCCATTAGGATTTTCTGTTGTATTCCAACAATAAATCACAAATTTTTATTATCTCTTCATCTTTTAAATAAAGATGCAAAGGCAATGATAATAACCTTTGAGAATAAAATTCAGCATTTATGAGTTTAGTTCCTTTATAAGGCTCGTAGGTAGAATTCACTCTATAATGCACCCCTGGATAAACACCGTTTTGTGCTAAAAAATCTATTATTTTTTCTCTGTCTTCCACCAAAATTTGAAAAAGATGCCGAGAAGTTTCCAAGCTCTCGTGTTCAATGACCTCAAAACTCTCCGAAATTTTCCCTTTATACAAGTTAACAATTGCCCTTCTTCGCTCATTATCATCATCCAAATATTTAAGTCCAACTAAACCCAAAGCGGCAATAACAGAGTTACCATGGTATTTGTACCCTATCTGGGTGACATTATAATCCCATTTATAACTACCCTGTTTACTCCTAGAAAATGTATCTTTATTTATACCAAGCCAAGAAAGTTCTCTAGCTTTTTTATCTAGCTTCTCCTCAGTAAAACAAATCATTCCACTATCAGCTGTAGGAAGATTTTTAACCGCTTGAAAAGAAAACACAGAAACATCACAATCAAAGCCGACATGCTTTCCACTAATTCTACTGCCTGCCATATGTGCAGCGTCCAAAATTATCTTTAAATTGTTATCCTTCGCAATTTTGATTACTTCCAAAAGATTCGCTGTGTTGCCTGCAACTCCAACAAAAACTATTGCCTTTGTTTTAGAAGTAATTTTTGCCCTTACAGAATCAGGGTTCAAATTCAATGATTTATCAACATCAGCAAAAATAGGTTTCAGATTTTCATATTTAATTGCATGATTTGTAGAAACAAAAGTTAATGCTGTGGAAATAACCTCATCTCCATCATTCCAACCATTAACTTCTTTCAATATTTTTATTGCTAAGTGCAGACCTACTGTAGCGGAATTTAAAAAATGAGCATTATTCAAACCAGTATAATCTTTCCACTTATTTTCAAACTCAGTTGTTTTGAAACCCATCCCTGTCCAACCAATTTCTAAACATTCCTTAATCTCATTCAAACATTCATCAACCCTATAAAAAGGTTTTAAAACCTGAATTTTATCCATCTTACTTTCCTTCTTTCAAATATTCTTTCAAACTGGGATATTTACAATCTTTCTCAGATATAAGAGGCAATTTTATTCCGTATTTGTCTAGTCGCCAATCTATTGCTATGGTTGGATCATTCCAGATGATTCCAGCTTCAGCCTGTGGAGCATAATAGTTATCTACCTTGTACTGCACAATCACTTTCTCCGACAAAGCCAAAAAGCCGTGAGCAAAACCTTGCGGAATAAAAAACTGCTTCTTGTTTTCATCAGAAAGCTCCACTGCCTCATATTTCCCAAAAGTTATAGATCCCTTCCGCAAATCTACCGCTACATCCAAAATTTTCCCTAAAACACATCTGACCAACTTACTCTGGGCATAATGCTCTCTCTGAAAATGCAACCCTCTAAGAACTCCGAAGCTTGAGCAAGACTCGTTCTCCTGCACAAAATCGATTTTCCCCATTTTCTTTTCAAAATCGTCTTGGCGAAAACTCTCCATAAAATAGCCCCGAGGGTCGGAGAATATTCGTTTCTCTGACAAAATTAAGGGATTATTTAATAATTTCATATTAAGTTCTTATTTATTTTTTTAGCATTAAAAGAAAAGAAAAGAAAGCTATAAAAAAAAGGGAAGAAATACGAGCCCATTCTTGATTCCAAAATCGTATCAAAAGTAAAATGAATAAAAGCTATTAATATAAAATTTAAAAAAATAAAATTCTTATCTCTAATCGCTTTTAAAGTGGACAAGACAAAAGTTGATAAAATCAAAATAAAACCTAGCAATCCTTTTTTAATAAAAATGTTAATAAATTCATTATGAGGAGCACTAAGAAAGTTTTTAAAATGGTTGCTAAGACCTGTCTCATTTTGCAATTTTTCTTTAAACTTTTTTGTTCCCTCTTTAGTCCCATATCCCAAAAATAAAGCTCTTGGGTTTTTAGGCATCTCTTTTATTACATTAAAGCCAGCATGCCATAAAAAAATTCTTGCTGATTTGTCGTAATTACTTTTCAATCGTTCTGTTCTAGGGTTATTGTAAAAAAAGAACATCGTAATAAGAAGAGAAGAAAATATTGCAAACTTAATGATTCTCTGAGTATACTTAAAACTTACAAATATAGAATAGAAAAATAAAATCGCAATTGTGGATATAAATCCAGTTCTTGAAGAAGCTAAATAATTCGAAACCAAGAATGTCATTAAAAAAAGCATCAAAATACAGGTTATCTCTCTCCTGTTTTTTCTTAGTAATAAATAAATCGTCAAAGCTAGAGCTAAAGACATGTACATAGAAAACCATGTAGGATTTTCACCTGCAAATCTAATATAAAAAAAACTATTTGTGTCAAAAGCGTTAAAAATAGAAAATACACATTTCAAAAAGCAACCTAAAACATAAGAGTAGATTATGTAGAGAACTTCGTTTCCAAAAAATTCTTTCCCAAGAAAAAAAATAATGGGAAAAATCAAAAAACCTGCTCTTTTTTCAATCTGTTTTAACTCTATAAAAAAGTCGAAAAATAACAAACTCAACAAACTGTATGAAAAATAAACTATGCATAACCAAAAAATAGTTTTGTGTCTTCGATTCTCTTCAAGTCTGTTTTCCCAACTACAACCTAAAATCCAAATAAAAAAACAAAAAATAGTAATTTCAGGAATATTTTTGTGAAAGGGTAGTAAAAAAGTTATTAGCAAAACAAAAAACAAGTTTATGCTTTCAAAAATTTTCTTCTTATTTCTAAAATATTCTATTTTATCCACTTATAACCTTCTTGTATAAAATTTCCAGATTATCAATCATCATTTCTTCTGAGAACTTTTTTTCTATGGTATACAAGGCCGCTTTTGAGATTTCTTTCCTTATATTTTCGTTTTTAAAGAGACATAAAATTTTTTCTGCCAATTTCTCCGGATTTTTTTCTTCTACTAAAATACCATTTACTTCATCTTCAATAAGCTCCGGTATTCCACCGATTCTAGAACTTATAGTCACACACCCCACAGAAAGATACTCAAAAAGAGTGTTTGGAATGGCCTCATTATAAGTATAAGTAAGAGCAATATCGTAAACAGCTGCTCTTAACAAAGGATTACTTGTAAAACCTGCAAAAATAACTTTTTCCCCTAGCCTTAGATTTTGAACTATTTTTTTCAAAGAAGAAAGTTCTTCTCCCACTCCCGTAATAACAAGAACCATCTCACGATAACTACTAGATAACAATCCAAAAGCTTTAATAACATCTGCAATTCCTTTTTCTTTATCGAGTCTAGATGTTATGCCCAACACAAAATCATCTTTTGCAATCCCCAACTTTACTCTTTCATCTGCAATTTTACTTTGAGCAATTTTTTTTGTATTTCGCCCATGATAAATAACGGAAAACTTATCTGAATCCATCCAATTAACTTTTTTCAAAGATTCTTTTTTGGTAAACTCAGAAATCGTCATTGTGTAATCTACAAAAAGATTATGATGCAATCTGTATTTCAACGCTTTTTTGAAATCTCCCTGATTACCCACACGCCTAAGAAGAGGAATTTTGCATATCCTAGCTGCCAACCCCCCAGCAACTATCTCCTTTTCTATGTTAGCAACAATCAAATCAATTCCGTTTTTTTTTATGAACTTCGCCAGCCAAAAAGAAGTAAATAAATTATACATAAATCCTAGTTTTCGAGAAATCAAATTTAAACGCTTATCTGATTTTTTGGTAAATTCACTTTGAGGATGTGAAATAATGAACACTTGGTGTCCTCGATTTTCTAGAGCCAAAGCCGTTTTTTGCATCCAAGTAATCACACCACCCCAACTTTTTTTAGAAGAAATATACAAAATATTCATTTTATGAGATAAACTTCCTTTTTGCTTTTTTTAGAGGCAAAAACCCATAAAAAAAAGATTTAATGCGAAGAGAAAAAGAAATATCAAAACTTTTAGATAAAGAACTAAAAGAAAAACATCTCGCTCCGAACATACCATACTGTTTACAAATACGCCAAAATCTATTTATAAGAACTAACTTAAAAGCTTTATTGTCATAAAAAAGAGTCTCCGCATTTTTTTTAACTAAAAATTTAATCCAACTCTCTGTAACTTTTAAATCTTCTTTTTTAAGACTTTTTTCTATACCAAATAAAATTGAATTTGCTCTATATTTAGGCTTAAACTGTAAAATATTAAGCTCTTTAAAAATATTTTTTGAATTAAATGCCCTAACCTTGTCAGAATAGAAAGAATTTCTAATATTACCTACTTGCCCCATATGGACTCTATATTTAACTAAAACTTGAGGAATATTGTAAAACTTAGTCAAAGGAGAAAGTCTTGACCATAAGTCATAATCTTGAGATTTCTTATAATTGCCATTATATTTAAGACCCGTTTTGTCAATTACTTCTTTTCTAATCATCACTGTAGAATGCCCAATTACACAATCAAATAACAAAGCAACTTTAATATTTTCTGAGAAAATAGGCTTGTGCTTTATTTTATTAGATTTACCAAAATTTTTATACCAACTTCCACAAACACCTATGTCTTTATTATTTTTCATAAACTCATATTGGACTAAGAGCCTATTTGAAATAGAAATATCATCAGCATCCATTCTAGCAATGTAACTGCCTTTAGCCCGATCTAATCCAATATTTAACGAAGCACCAATACCCAAATTTGCTTTATTTTTTATAAGAACAATTTTTTTATCTTTATAAGACAATACAATGTTAACACTTTCATCTGTGGAACAATCATCAATAATAATTAATTCAAATTCTTGAAATGTCTGATTTAAAATGCTCTCAATAGCACTTTTTAAATATTTCTGCCCATTATAAACTGGCATTATAATCGATATTTTTGGACAAATCATAAAGTAAGCAAATTTTTTATAAATTTCTCTGCACTATGAAACGAAGTTAGATTCTTCAAAACCTCTTGCAAAGCTTTCAAAGCTCTTTTTTGAGCAATCTGGGGGTTTTTTAAAATATAATCAAACAATTCAATATACTCTTTAGAATCTTTTGCAGAAAAGAGAGCATCATCACTAAACTTTTTAGGTAAAAGCATAGGATTATCAATTAACTGTGTTACACCGCAAGCAGCTAGCATATAAGTTCTCTCATTTAATTCATTGCTGCTCTCTAATTGATTGTCAACATGAAGATTCAACCCTATTTTTGATCTCGCGTAGATAAATTTATCTCGCTTAAAATCGGTCTCTTTATTGGTAATAGACCAACCTGGTCCATCATAAAATCCATAAAATTTCTTAAATATTTCTGCCATATATTCATGGTATCTCGGTCTTTTTTTTCTATTTGTAGAAGCTAAAAAAACATAATCAAGATCTTTTTTTACATTTGGAAGAGGAAAATATTCCAAAATATTTGCACCAAATTCGACACTAAATATTTTGTAACCTTTTTCAAAATAACGCTCATAGCCTTTAGTGTTTTTCACATAATCTTCATCCCAGTAACAGAAATAAAAATCAACATTGTTTTTTTTGGCAAATTCTAATCTCACTTCTATTGGTCTATTTGAATGTTCTCCTGCAGAAGCAGTTAAACCAAGTTTTAAAGTATCAGTTTTTTTATATTTTTCAACCTCGCTCCAATTGATATCATCAAGGTAGCACTTATCATCACTCGTCATAAATATGTTTGGCTTAAACTTTTCTAAATAAAACCTTGTATCAGCATTCCAAGGCATTAATTCTGTTTTTACTCCTAAATGGTTTAAACCTACACTTAAATTCGTAAATAATGATTTACCTGCAACAGAAACATTGTCACCAGGATAATGAATTAGAATTCTCAAATCTAGATTTTTATACTTGTCTTTAAACTCTGTTAAAACCTTTTTCCTTAATTTGTACCCCTCAACAACAATTGTATCTTTAGAATTTAAAAATTCTTCTTCACTAAATTGTTTGTCAGTTAATTTTTCCGCCCATTTTATTATCTTATCGTGTTTAAATTTTGTTTCTGGATGCACCATTTTCTCAAATCTTCTAAGCCTTCTCTCAGACCTAGGCCTACCAATAAATAAGTTCGTAATTTGTTCTTTTATCACAATCTAACCCACCTTTCAGGAACTGGAGAATGATTTTCTCTTCCTTTTTTAATAAACCATCTTTTAGGAGCTATCACTATTTTATTCAGATTTTTGTTTAACCATGCAGCCCACCAACTAAAAGAAGAGTTTGCTAATATATTATGTTTACACAAAGACATCAGATACAGATCCTCATAATCTTTATTTTTTTCGATAAAATAAACAGGAAAATTTATTTTCATATTTTCTTTTACCCAAGCAATGTCATTAGAAAAAATAACAAAAACAATATTCTTAAATTTAGAGGCAAGAAAATCAATGGATTTTTGATAGTACTCCAAAGGACATAAACCCAAATTGTTTAAAACAGATTCCGATAAATAATCTCCTCTTCTAAAATGAATAGAAACTGAATTTTCAGACATTATTTTTTCTTTAAAATCAAATTCTTTCTCTGTAATCTCTTTATTAAAGGAAAAATCTTCTTTTAATAACGAAAAAATACTTCTAAAATAATTTTCGTTTTGCCAATATCCTTTAACAAAAGAATTGTTCCTAACAGAGTTAAACAAAAAATCATCATAGTTATAATCTTTTTCTTCTACAACTCTGCGAGAAAAAACGAACTTATTAACAATCTTATTGATAAAACTTGTATTATTTAATCCTTTTAATAGAAAAAGCTCATATTTTGAAGGAAACACAGCTGAAAGATTAAAGCAACTCAAGTTGAATTTATTCTCACTCTTGAGATATAGCTTTAACTCAGAATCCAAATTTTCTGATAAACTTTTTCCAAAAGCATACTGAAACATTTGATTTCCCAATCCACCATTTAGCTGAGAAATTATCATAATAAATTCTCCAAAAGCCATTTACATATTTTTATCTTGCTAATATTTAATACCTTTTCTATTTTAAATAAGGTTGTTTTATAATACAAATTCCCTTGAAAAATCGCTTGCCCTATAGTTTTACTTTTTTTTTGATTTCAACATCACTCTTCTCTCCTACTCATACTCTACATACTCTTTTTCTTCTACCAAAAGAGATCCAAATTTTAAGTTGATTTCTTTCTTGATTTTTGCTCTGACATCGTTGCGAAAGTAGACACTCCGGGCTATTTGGATGAACTTGTTATCAAATTCCCCTTTGGATTCTTTAATTCTGATAGAATCTTCAATATCCCAAAGTTCCAAATTAACAATTTTCAAATCTTGAAACTCTTTCGACGCTCTGGAGACCCCAGCCTTTTCCATCTCAGGACACAAAATATCGAACTCCTTCTTTACATTTTTCTTCTTAGTTTCGTCTTTGAATTTTTCTAACTTTATCGACAAAATGCTAACTTTATCGACAACCTCGCCTATTGAAACTTCTATCTTCATCTGCTATATCCTTCTTTAGCTACTCTACCCTTTCCCGCATCTCTTCATCTATCTGTAGCATTTCTTCTTCTCCATCTATCTTTTGATAATCCAATCCATCGTCCGAATAGCCGACCTTAAAGTAGCAATCTTGACCAACGGCATCAGCTAAATACAGCCCCACGAAAAATCCGTTTTTTATTTTATCAAAAATGGTAGGTGCTAAACGCTTTCTGCCTCGCAGCTCCAGAAGATAACTTTTATCCTCTGCCTTTTTGATTTTGCCGAAAGTCTCTAAACTTAGCTCATCTCCTGCGATTTTAAAACTTTCCACTAATAATAAACCTTCTTCAAATCGAGATTGAAAGCTAACCTTGCCAAGAAGTAAAGATGCATCTTTGATATAAGAAACTGGTGCGGTAAAACCAAGATCAGAAATCAAGAAATTACAACCACCGTCCACAATCTTCTTATCTTTAATTTTGATATCCAACTTGAGTTGCAACTCGCCTTTGAGCTTGTATTTGGCTATCAGAGGCACTTCCGCTAGACTCATCTGGTTTATATCTAGCTCTATCTTGTCTCCCGAATACCTACCGTCCAAATCTCCACCAGCGGCAAAAATCTTGTACTTAAACTTCTTGTATTTGTTGAAAAGAGAGAAAAGACTCAAAGTAAACTTTGCTTTATCAAAAGAGAAAACAGGCTCTTGTTTATAAAAAACTGTTCCCTTGCTCAAAATAATCCACGACGGAAAAACATATTGCACCTCATCCACCTGCAGAGCCAAATCTTGGTCGTAGTAATTAACATAACTGCTAGCTTTTAAAGGGGTTATCTTGTCTTTGGTGTATTGATAAATAAAGAGGTATGCTACAACACACATCAAAACAGACAACGCCAGATTTCTATGTTTTTTCGACATCTTCACTTAAAACTCCCTTTTCAAAGGTCTCAGAAACAGATTTTTTATCTGCTGCTCAGGATTTGCTTTGCTCTGTACGACATTGTTTACCACCTTGGTGATGGGCATATCCACCCCAAGTTCGCCCGCTATTTGCAAGATGGCACTACTTGTAGCCACACCTTCAGCTAACTTGTCAAACTCCTTACCTTCTACGACCATCTGCCCAAACTTTCGGTTGTTGCTATTTTCCGAGAAAAGTGTCGCCTCATAATCTCCCAGATGACACAGTCCATAGGCGGTAATCTCCTTGCCTCCCATAGCTGCGATGAGCCTTGCGACTTCCCTGGCACCTCTAGCCATCAGAGCTCCTTTCAGAGCTTTCAGCCCCAGACCATCTAACATTCCCGCAGCTAGTCCCATCACATTCTTTGCCGCAGCACCCACTTCGTTGCCGATCATATCCTCGCCGTAATAGAACCGGATCAAGGAGCTTTCCAGTAGCTTTACCAGCCTCTTGGTCAGTTCTCGCTTCTCGGAGCAGATTACCATACAGTTGGGCACCATCTTCACAAAACTTTGCACATGACCTGGTCCGACCCAAATAGCAAGCTCAATGTCTTGCTTTATCTGCTCACGCATCACCTGAGTCAACCTCTTGCCCGTACCGTCTTCTAGACCTTTCATCGCCAAGATGAAACATTTCCCTTGCAAATCGTGTTCATTCAACTTGCTAGCGAACTCTCTAAGCCTTTGGCTACTAATAGAGATTACTAATAAATCGGACTCCAAAGCTTTGGATAAGTCGCTTGTTACCGTGATTTCTTTGGGAAATTCCAAATAGTCGTTAGCTCCTGTGGAAGAAAGTTTTTGGAAAATAGGATCTTGAGCAGGTCCCCAACTGGTCACTTCAAACTTCTTAATCGTATGCAGATACCAAGCGATAAGCCCTCCCCATCTACCACAACCCAACACAGAAACTTTCACAATAGCAATCTCCTTATTTAATTTTCAACTTCAAAACAAAAAATTGGGAGCGACCTTGCTGTCAAGACTAAATAAAGATGAATACTCCTCAATAGTAACTTTCGTCCGCAATTACAAAATCTCATCCAATTTTAATTCCCATCTTTTCCCCCAAAGCGTTTGCGAAATATTAACCTAATCTACCAAATAGTATCTAACCGTGGAAACAACACGCACTTTTTTGATGTATGAAGTCGAATTATCTCTATCTGCAATCGTAAACAAACCTTGGCTCGCCGACTTAATTTTCCCAACTTTACTTTTTGAATCTTCGGCAAACTTCAAAGCTACTTCTCTTGCATTTTTTGTAGCCTCTTGGATCATCAAAGGTTTTAATTCGGAAAGTTTGCTATAAAAATATTTCGGTCGAGAATCGTAATCGTTCGTGTTTATCAAAACACCCAACTTAGCCAATTCTGGTAAAGTGGCAAAAATTTCCCGCACAGTTTCAATTTTACTAGTATAAATCACAACCATGCTCACACATAAATAACGATAAGAACTTTTTTCATCTCCTCCATAAAGATTCGCTTGTTTGTCTATCACATTGAAAGATGATTTTTGAAAATCTTCCAAACTAAGCCCTTTTTTTCGAAGAAAATCACAGACTACCTCTGTCTTTTTTCGCATATCCGCAGTAAGCTCTGGCACACTATTTGATACTCCTGTAATTTTGATTGGCCAGCTGACTATATCTGCACTCACAGTCCGCTCAGACAAGCCTTTGACCACCACATTACGACCAGCCATCCCCAACTGCTTGACCACAAAAAAAGCTGAAAGCCCTACAACAAAAGCTGCTAAAATCAAAGCTAAGGGTAAATACAAATTTTTATATTTTTCTAAATTATCTGTTTTCTTCATAACTCTTTATTTTCTCCAATCTCTTTTGGTGGCGACCACCTTCAAACTCGGTAGCAAGCCAAATATCTACGATTTTCTTCGCCAACTCTAGGCTTACAAATCTTCCTGGTAGCACCAAGATATTAGCGTTGTTATGCTGACGAGAAAGCTGAGCAAACTCTACGCAATGACAAAGTGCCGCTCTGACACCGTTGACTTTGTTGGCAACGATGCTCATCCCTATGCCAGAGCCACAGATTAAGATTCCACGCTTAAATTCCCCTTTGGATACTGCTGTAGCGGCTGCAAATCCATAATCTGGATAATCGATAGAGTCGCAACTCTCACAACCATAATCTTTTATCTCAAATCGAGCCGACAAATATTTTGTCAACTCTTGCTTCAACTCAAAACCCGCATGGTCGCTGGCGATAGGTAATTTATTCATTTATTCTCCTCAAATCCTTTCCTCATACTAATATCTCCTTTTTCTCAAAGCAAGTGGTTTTGACATCTTCCAACAATTCTGCCAGCACTTTCTTCACATTAGGGCGAATATCTCCAGCCACGATGATAAAGAGCAAGTCTTCGCCAGGCAAGAATTTGCCCTCTTTGGCTTCCACCTCTATATCAAATATCCCCACAGCTTGCAAATATTCCCTCCGCAACTCTTCTATGCGTGCATAATCGGGCTTCACTTGCAACGACTTCACCAACTTGCCATCTCTTGAGCGTCCTCTCACCATCCCGTTATGTACCAAGATCATCCCCACATTTTCCACAAATTTGAGGTTTTTTTTCATCTCAGCAATTTTTTTAGAAATGTCCATAATCTCCTCTATCTCCTTCTTGCCTAAAGTTCCCACTAGCGAAAGCGTATCGCCTTTTCTTGCCCATCAATAGACCTTTCCGCTTTAGTCAAGAGGTTTATTTGTCCAAAATGCAACATCAATCTCAAACTCTTTGCTTGACAATCTCCAAATCTTTATAGGGCTTGATACAATGATTTTAAAAAAAGAGTACCTCAGTCAGTCCAACTCTTGGCTTTTCCAAGACGCTGTTAAATTTGCAAAAAATAGCTTAAGTATAAAGACGAGAAAAATAGGCAAAGACAGCTACAAAATCTGTCTTTATCTACCTCCAAAAGCCGATGCTCCCAAATTCAAGGTAGCCATAGATTACAATTTAGAAGATGATCGAGTCCTCTCTCATCACTGCTATTATTGCACCAAAGCCGACTGCTCACACTACTTTTCAGCGTTAGATTATTGCTACAGACACCTTTCTCCAGAGGATTTGCTGGGTAATGACAACACAGCAGACATCGAGTACGAGATAAACATTTTTAATAAATTTGAAACACTCTTCAATCAGAAAACGATTTACATCGAAAATCTTTTGCTCCACAACACCCCTTTACGCATCTATTTAAAAGGTTTTCCTCCCTTAAATCCAGATGATCTGTACAAAGATAGAGAGCTTTTTTCCGACCAAGATTTGACCTTGCTTAGATTTTTATCCAAAAACCGCACATTTACTAACAAAAAGCTGAAATATTTCATCATTCCTACAGATAAAATCCCCACTCTTTTATTTATCCTCAAAACTTTTACGATCGGACAAATCAAGCTCAAAGAGACTAAAAAAAATCTCGTCTTCTCGCAGCAAAAACCAAGATTTAACATCAAAATATCATCAGAGCGAAAAATGTCTATCTGCACAGAATTCGACACCTACAACTATTTCGTCGGAGACACGCTTTACTTCTGCTCCGCCAACCACATATACTCTACCAATTTGCCTTTCAACAGGGCTAAAATCAAAAGTTTTTTGCAAGGGGAGTACTACCTCAACGATATTGAATTAATTTTTTTGCTACTTTTGGCAAAAGAGAAGATCGAAAAAGCAGGACACAACCTAGAGGTAAACTGCTCACTCCCAAGGTACATAAAAGCATCGCCAAATCTTCGCCTAGAATTTTCACATCCTCCTGGAAAAGTGACGATGAAGACTGCAATCGTCTTCGATGAACACCACCAACTTTCGGTTGATACACTCATCGACTCATTCAGCCTAAGCACGCAAAATTTTGACGATGGCGAAAAATGGTGCTATTTGCCCACAAAATTTGCCCAAGAAGTGAAAGATTATTTCCACAAAATAGGAAAACCACTGGCTGAGTACACAGAGTTTACAGGCTACGAAGTGGAACTCATAAAAGATAAGATTTACCAAATCGTAGACCCTGCGTGGCAAATAGAGGTAAGTCGTGATTTGCAAGAACTCCTGACGCAAAAGGTGGAGCTCCTGCCTGAGTTTGACATCCGAGCTTTGGAACAAAAAAATCTTTTGGGTTTAGATATAAACTTCAGCTTTGAGCGAATTAAAATTCCTTACCACATCTTGCGAAAGATGCAACGAGAAAATAAAAGAGATTACCAAATCAGCAACGACAAAAAAATTATCATCTCGGAAGAGTCTTTTGCCAAAGTAAGGCAAATCGAGGATATCCTCAAATCTTATCCTCACAAAGAAAAAGATCTCTGGACTCTGCCAAACTACAAGTTGATCCAGATAAAAGCTCTGGAAGACAGCAAAACCAAGATTGACAACCTCTATTTGAAACAGATGGTCTCGGATTTGCTCCATCGCCACCAAAAGAACATCACGCCTTCTCCTTTGCAGTCGTGGCTGCGAAGCTACCAGCAAGAGGGGTACAACTGGCTAAAGACACTGGAATCTTACCACCTCAACGGCATCTTGGCAGACGAGATGGGTACGGGAAAGACACTGCAAGCTTTAGCTGTATTGGCGATGATGCCCAACGATAAAAACAGTCTGGTGATTTGTCCTAAGACTTTGATTTACAACTGGATAGCCGAAGCCAAGAAGTTCGGAATGGAGATTGAAGTTGTAGATTATCAAGGAAACAAAAATATTCGCAAAAAATTGTTAGAGGAAAAAAACAAGATTTTCGTAGCCTCCTACGCTGTTGCTCTAAAAGATTTTAAACTGCTCAAAGAACAAAAATTTTACTATCTAATCTTGGACGAAGCACAAAACATCAAGAACCCTCGCTCTTCGAGGTCGATGATGAGCAAAACTCTGCATGCCGAGCACAAGCTCGCTATCTCGGGTACGCCGATGGAAAACTCCCTGCAAGACTTGTGGTCTATTTTCGATTTCCTTCTGCCGGGTTACCTACCTAATCTGCTTTCCTTTTCCAAAGAGGCAGACTCCGAGGCTAAAGCCAAATACTTACAGAAAATCATCTCTCCTTTCGTCCTGCGACGGAAAAAGATAGACATTTTGCAAGAGCTGTCTCCCAAAGAAAGCCAGATTATCTATTGCAAGATGAGTAAGAGACAAAACGATTTTTACTACTCTATGTGGGAACAAATCAGCAAGTCGATCTTGAACGACAAGAAAATCACCCCCATCCACATCCTCTCGGGACTCACCAAGCTGCGACAAATAGCCAACGGTATGAACCTGCTGGATAGCAACGAAACCGATGTGTCGGGTAAAATAGAAGTGGCTCTGGACTTAATAAAACTTTGCATAGAGAACGGCAAAAAGATCTTGGTGTTCGCCCAATTTTTGCAAAGTCTGAAAACTATCGAGCAGTATTTGCTAGAGCAAAAAATAGATTACAGCTATATGGACGGCTCTACCAAAAACCGCCAAAAAGTCATCCGCGAGTTCAACGAAAACGACCAGAAGAAGGTGTTCCTGCTTAGTCTGAAAGTCGGAGGTCTGGGGCTAAACCTCACCGCTGCCGACACGGTAATCTTGGTCGATCCGTGGTGGAATCCGATGGTGGAAAATCAAGCTATCGACCGCACACACCGCATCGGGCAGACCAAGAAAATCAATATCTACAAGCTGATTACCAAAAACAGCATCGAAGAGAAAATCTTGGAGCTCCAAAACCGCAAGAAAGAGCTGTTTGACAAAACTATCGAAGGCGTGGACAACACGCTGAAGAAGCTAGATATGCAGGAGCTGAAAGAGTTGTTTAAGTAGACAACTCTCTAGCTAAGGAGACTTGTTACTTTTCCCTTTGTATGTCCAAAGCTAAATTTGTGTTCATTTTTCTTTTGTAACCAAATGTTTTACCTTTCTTTTTGTCTGAACAAAAATAAAGGTAACGAAAGAAAAAATCAAAATACCAAAGCGGTAAGCTAAATTCTAAACCTTCATCGCACGCTGAGAAGCCTCGTGCTATGAATCACTTCTTGTCTTTTATGTGTGATATAGCACTTCGCTTCTCAGCGTAGCTCAGGCGGTAAACGAATTTTACGCTTACCGCTTTAAGTATTTACTTAACCCAACCAATCCCAACGAAATTCTCTGGGACTAGTGCTAACACTTATCTGGTGCGAAATATTTGCTTCCGTTCGTCCCACACAGTTAGTTAGCCTAACTTAAAGTTTAAGAAAACTATCGAAGGCGTGGACAACACGCTGAAGAAACGGGACTGTAATAAAAATTGTGTAAATTTCTAAAATATGTATTTTGGCATAAAAAAGAAAAGGAGATTTACAATGTTTGATGATGCTGAATTCGACTCATTAGTGCATAATCCCGTATTCTCTTAAATTTATTCCTTAGTCTGGTCTAAAAACCTTTATCTCTATTTTATCGTTTTGAACTTCAATTTTCCTTTCTTTTTAATTTAATTTCTTTATCAAAAAAATTACTCTCGATCCCTTCTTTGTAACTCACCGAAAACCTCAGCGAACGAGATGTTTTCTTTGGCGAGGTAACAAGTGAGGAAATAGAGCAAATCGCCCACTTCCCAGATTTTGTTTTCCCGCGAGCGGGCATCACAAACCTCTTCCGCCTCTTCCATTATTTTCTCTTTGAGCAAGTCGCCTTGAGCTAGTTTTGCGGTGTAAGACTCTGGACTAGGGTTGGCAAATCTGTCTTGGACGATACTGTAAAGAGCGTTGAGGTCGAAAGGTTTATCGCCAAAGCAAGAATAATTACCCAGATGGCACGCTACGCCTTGTTGCTCGGCTCTCACCAGCAAAGTGTCTCTATCACAATCGGTGCGGATGGATAGAAAATTTTGCCAATTGCCGCTGGTTTCGCCTTTCGTCCAGAGAGCCTTACGACTGCGAGAGTAATAGGTAACTTTCTTTTCGGATAAGGTTGTATACAAAGATTCTTTATTGGAATACGCCAGCATCAACACATTTCCGCTAGCGTCCTGAGTGATAGTCGGGAGCAAATCGGCTTTGTCCCAAGCCAGCGACTCGACGAAGCACCTGTGCAGGTCGATAGCCCCTGTGTAGAGTGCCATGCCCACTTGCACATCGTAACCTCGCTTACTCAGGGCGATGACCTGCTCGTCGTCCTTGATGCCGCCTGCTACAGTGAGTTGGTTGGTGGTCTGCAGCTTTTCGATGGCGTCCATGTCCATGCCGGTCATACAGCCTTCTGTCTCCACCATCGTGTATAAAAACCCGCCACAATAGCGTTCCAGCTCGTGTACTGTAGCAAAAACATCCAGCCCAGTGTCGTGCTTCCAGCCTTGCGTGGTAATCTTGCCTTTGTAAGCGTCGATAGCGATTATGATCCGTTGCTTGCCAAAATTATCCACCAGCTCTTGCAAAAAGGCGTGGTTTATCTCGTCCCCAGCAAAAGCAGTTGTGCCGATGATCAGCTTTTGTGCTCCATAAGAGAAAATCTTCTTCGCTTTTGCCAAAGACCGAATTCCACCACCCACTCGGCAGTCGGCTACGGTGCAAATCTGCCTGATGAGCTCCTCGTTATCGCCTGTGCCCATGGCAGAATCCAGATCTATCACCGCCACTTGCGAAATCTTGGCAAACTCCCGTGCAAGAGCGACAGGGTCGGATTTTTCCAACACCTTGTCTTTGCCGTTGCGGAGTTGGACAGCTTTGCCGTTCATCAAATCGATAGAAGATACTAACATAAAAACCTCATTTTGGATAAAAAAATGGAGCGGGCAACGAGAGTCGAACTCGCGACCCTCAGCTTGGGAAGCTGATGCTCTACCACTGAGCTATGCCCGCTCAAATAGAAAATTTAAATTAAAATAAAACTGCCTAAAACTTAGCCACGACCTCTTTGCACAATTCGTGCATCTTTTCTTTGAGTGCATCACTAAATTTTTCGCTCGCCAAAGAATTTTTCAAGTCGGCGTATTTGTCTTCCAGAGTCTCGAAAAGTTTTTCCTCGACATCGGCAATCTTGCTCATCTCTATTTTATCCAAGTAGCCATTGTTTGCCATAAAGATAATCATAATCTGCTTGGACACCACCAAAGGCTTGTACTGCCCTTGTTTGAGTATCTCGATGAGCCTCTCGCCTCTACACAGCTGAGCTTGAGTTGTCTTGTCCAAGTCCGAACCGAATTTAGAAAAAGCTTCCAACTCTGCGTATTGTGCCAAATCGAAACGAAGCTGACCGACAACTTTTTTCATACAATTTATCTGAGCACTACCGCCCACTCTCGATACAGACAATCCAGCGTTAATGGCAGGACGACGACCAGAGTAAAAAAGTTTGGACGACAGGTAAATCTGTCCATCAGTAATAGAGATAACATTAGTCGGGATGTAAGCAGAGATGTCCTCCGCCTGAGTCTCGATAATCGGCAAAGCAGTAAGACTGCCAGCACCCATCTCATCGCTCAGTTTACTTGCCCTTTCCAAAAGGCGAGAATGCAAATAGAAAACATCCCCAGGAAAAGCTTCACGACCCGGCGGTCTACGCAAGAGCAAAGACAGCTCGCGATAAGCCACCGCATGCTTAGACAGGTCATCAAAGATGATCAGAGCGTGCTCACCCTTGTCACGATAGTATTCGGCGATAGACGCCCCCGCAAAAGGAGCGATATATTGCAAAGCAGGAGACACAGCAGCTGTAGCACTGACTATCGTCGTGTAAGACATAGCACCGTGCGATTCCAGAGTCTTCACGATACCAGCCACCGTCGAGGCTTTCTGACCGATAGCCACATAGATGCACTTCACGCCCGTCTCTTTTTGGTTAATAATCGTATCCAAGCATATGGCGGTTTTACCTGTCTGCCTGTCACCGATGATAAGCTCTCTTTGCCCTCTACCGATAGGTATCATGGAGTCAATAGCTTTGAGACCCGTTTGCAGAGCCTCTTCCACAGGTTGCCTTTGAATTACACCCAGAGCTTTCCTTTCTACGGGCAAAAATTTATCAGTCTTAATCTCACCCTTGCCATCCAGAGGACTACCCAGCGGATCTACGACTCTGCCTTGCATAGCCTCACCCACTGGCACCTGTAGCACCTTACCAGTTCTTTTTACAGTGTCACCCTCTTTTACGCTACTGCCATTACCGAAGAGGATACAACCTACATTGTCCTCCTCAAGGTTCAAAGCCATCCCGTAAACATCGTTCTCGAAGACAACCATCTCCGAGGCTAGCACACTGTGCAATCCGTACACACGAGCGATACCATCTCCCACCTCTACCACTTTCCCGGTCTCGGCGATATCCACATCAAAAGTAAAATCGTCTATCCTACTTTTTAAAATATTACTTACTTCATCAGGTTGTATTTTCATTCATTAACTCCTATTGAGCAGCTAGTCTGTCCAAACTGCTTTTCACCGAACAATCTATAGTAAACTTCTGCGTGTGAGCTACAAAGCCACCTACGATACTCTCGTCCACCACCAAAGAAATCTTCGGCTTTTTCCCAATTTTCTTTGCAATCGCCTCTTCTATCTCTAGGAGCAAACTATCCGAATGCTCTCGAGACAAAATCAGCTCAACATTTTCACAGTCTTGATAATCTAACACAGTCCTTTTCAGCTCTTGCAAAATATCTACCACAAGACCAAAACGGTGCTTCTTGACTAATAGCCACAAAAAATTATGCCAAACTTTTGCATCCGACATCTGTTCTGCTAACTCTTTAATAAACTTCTCTTTCTTGGAAAGTGCAAAAACAGAACTGTTCAAACTTTTGATAAGTTGCAAACGATTCTGAAAAAAAACAAGCAAACTTTCAATATCTTGCGAAAAATCAGCCAGTTTTTCTTTTGCAACCAAAGAAAATAGAGCTTTGGAATATCGAGAAGCTATTATCTTGCTTTTCACCCTAGATTCCCTGCGAGATAATTTTTTTGATCAACTTGGTATCAGCATCTTTGTCCAATCTCTGAGCGATAATTTTCTCTGAAACCTTGGCAACCAAAGCCACAACCTCATCACTAATGCCAGAAATTACACCATCTTTTTGCGAAAGAAGCTCTTTCTTGGTTTCTTGTAATATCTCTTTTTCTCGGGACTTAGCTTCATCCAATATCTGATTCGCTTGTCCTTCCGCCTTGTCGATAACCCTTTTCTTCTCTTCCCTAATCTCAAAATCAGCTTTTTTTAGCTCTTCTTTTTTTTGGGACACCAGATCTTGAGCCTCAACTCTTGCCACTTCGGTCTCTTTTAGTTCGCTGGCTATTTTTTCCTGTCTCTTTTCCAAAAATTTTCTTACATTTTGAAAAATAAACTTATTCAAAAGCCACATCAAAACTATAAAGTTCAAGATAACCAAAATCAGCGAATAATCTATGCTTACCATAAGATACGACTCCTTTTCAAATTTTCGTAATCAATCTAATTTTCTATACTGAAAACATCAAAAGAAGTGCGATAACCAACGAATAAATACCCGTAGACTCCGATACAGCCTGACCTACAAGCATCGTCCTAGTAATAAGTCCAGCGTGCTCAGGGCTTCTGGCGATACCCTCACAAGCTTTACCACCTACAAATCCCTCTCCGACACCCGGTCCTATAGCACCAAGTCCCATACAAATACCAGCTCCTAACAATGAAGCAGCTTTTACGATCAATGTCATATCCATAATCAATCCTCCTAATTCTTAAAATTAAGAATTTTTATCTTTTTTATTACTTTTTACTTTTTTACAACTACAACACAAACATCAGCAAGAAAGAGACTATCAAGGCGTAGATAGCCGTGGACTGAGTCACAGCTGAGCCGATAAACATCACCCGCATCACACCCATCTCTCCTTTGCTAACTTTGGCAATGCTCAGGTTGGACTTGCCAGCCAACTCACCGATACCGATACCCGAGCCGATACTACCTAAGCCGATACAGATTCCCGAAGCAACCAAAGCCACCGACTTCATTACCACGACACCTATCGCCAGACCTTCTGGCTGCAAAGGTGTAGAGTAGAGGAGCATCAAGGAGATGAGCAAAGCGTAGATAGTCACCGACTGGCTCAGTGCCTGACCGATGAGCATGTTACCCAGAAGAGTCGCGTTTTTGTCTGGGACTCGCCCCATTGCGATGCAAGCCTGCCCTCCAGCGACACCTGCCCCATATCCCGAGCCTATCGCCCCTAGTCCGATAGCAAGACCAGCTCCCATAAGCGAAGCCACTCTGTACCATCCTCCAGCAGGGTTATCAAACCCACCGAAAAGAAGCAAAAGCCCTATCACCAGCGAGAGAATAGCTCCTGTGCCTGTAGCAGCTTGCCCAATGAGCATACTGCGAAATAGTTTATCGTTGATTCCGGGCTGCCTCTCCATAGATTCCACAGCACCACCAGCGATGTAACCAGAACCGATGCCTGTCGCCAAAGAGGCTGTACCTACAGCTATACCAGCTGAGATGTATGCCGAAACTTTAATTATACCTGGATCTATCATTTTTTTTAATCCTCCACGATGCCAGCACTAAGATAGGAAAGCGAGAGCATCGTAAAAACAAACGCTTGAATAATGCCGATAAAAATTCCGAAAAATGCCGACAAGCACATCGGAAAAGCTATGAACTTGGTGAGATTGGAGATAACCACACAGATGATAGCTCCGCCCAAAATATTACCGAACAAACGAAAAGAGATGGAGACCAGTTTCGATGCTTCGCCCAGCACATTTAGCGGTGTCAAGAAAACCATCGGCTCGGCGTAACCTTTCACATATCCCCAACCACCTTTGACTTTGATCATCATAAAGTGCACCACCACATTGGCGATGACGCCCATAGCAAGTGGGACATTCAAGTTTCTGGTGGGCTCCGATAGTCCCGGCACTACACCCAAAAGATTACAAAGCAGTATGAAGAGAAAAATCGTCGCAATATAGGGCAAGAAGTTGAGCCTGTCTTTGCCTAGTGAGTCGCCAACGAGTTCCTCGAAAAATTTGTAGATGTTTTCCCAGAGAAGTTGCCATTTACCAGGGATAAAGCTCGCCGTCCGAGCGACAAATAACGCTCCTGTCAGCAACAAAATGTCCACCATTAATATCATAAACAGCAGTTTGGATGTTCCTAGTGGAGAGGCTGTAAATTTGGCAAAAAGTTGGTAAAGAGAGCTACTACCCAAGATTTCACCACTACCGCCATTATCTTGCAGATATTGGTCAGGCTGAAATTCAGTCAAAATCTGTTTCTGGATTGTGTTGTCATTAGGCGTATTCCAGAGTGCAAACTTCCCAGTCTGGGGGTTAGTTCCTATGTTTAAATCCGAACCCAAACCAACCAAAGAGACCACCACCTGCAAAATCACCATAAATCCAATAAAAAGAAATAGTTTGTTCTTTAGCATTATCTTCCCTCTTTTTCTAATTCACTAAATCGATTTTACACTCATTATTTGTCAAACCTTTTTTCTATTTTTGATTTTTTATTTTCCCTAATAATATAGTCCAAATTTATCGTATTTTGGAGGACACATATTAAAAAGAAAAGTTCTTTTGGTAATAAAACTAATTTACAAGAAATACAAGCCGTTCTGCCCCCTTTCCTACACCTTTCGTGCATTGTGTGGGAGAATGGATTCCCGCTTCCGCGGAATCCACGGGCGGGAATGGTGGGCTACGCCCACAAAGAAATGAAAACTCTTAGGAATCTTTTACAGATTCAGATAAAATCTGTAAATTATCTCTCGCTCGTCCAACTCATCAAGAGGCACGGCATATTTTTCGCTCTTCTGGTATTCCATCGGGGTATAATTACGCCGAAACTGCAAATCGCCAAACGAAAGTAAAAGACCATCCTCCACCACCAACTCCTGCTCTTGCCAAGTACAGCGGAAAGAAAGGTTCTTGCTTTCCTTGATAAACTTTAGCCACGCAAAGTATTTTTGTAGCGGATTAAATTTTTCTTTTAGTTTTTCGGCTTCATCAAACTGCAAATCATCTTCCAACTTTTCGATTTCTGCTTGGCAATCACTCCAAATCTGCTCATTGAGATAGTATTCCAAAATCTGCGGACATGCTCGCTCTTCCCCTAAAGTGGGCAAAGCGAAATTTTCGGAAAATCTGTCGGCGAAATCGGAGATAAAGAAAAGATTGCGAAAAGGACCCACGAACTGTTTGCCGCTGGCGAGTGTGTGACTTTCCGAAGCTAAGCAAGGCGAACTGGCAGGATCTAGCGACAGATAGCGATAATGCTCATACTGCTTGCTTTCTGATATTGGCAAACTTTTGAAATAGATTAGAGATTCCAAAAGGGTCTCAAAACGCTTTTCCTCCACCTCTGTCAGCTTCTTTTGCAGTTCCTGATAAGTCGAAGAGGTTAAATATTTTTCTTTGCTTTTAGACAAATTTTGGCAAATCGCTTTTAGAACTAACTTGCGTTGCTCTCCGTAAATCATCAATATTCCCGGCATCTTCTACACTCCTTTTCTTGGGCAAATCTCGCCCAGCGGACAAATCTTGCACTGCGTCTTTTTAGCTTTGCACAGAGTTTGTCCCAGAGCCACAAAGTAGCGGTTCGCATCGCTGATAAACTTCTTGGGCAAAATTTGGCTGAGCTCTTTTTCCGTTTGCTGGGGCGTTTGCCCCGAGGTAATGCCAAGCCGCGCACAGATGCGATGCACATGGATATCCACACAAACGAAAGGCAAGCCATACGCCCGCGACAAGTAGAGATTCGCTGTCTTCAGTCCAACTCCGGGCAAGCTCATCGTCTGCCGACGCTCGGTGGGTAATTGTCCTGCAAAATTTTCTTGAATGTGCTCGTGCCATTTGCTCAGGTGGAGAGCCTTTTGTTTGTAAAAACCCACGGGATAAATGAGCTTTTGGATCGCTCCTGCCGATAATCCTTGCAACTGTTCCAAATCTGTAATTCCCCAATTGGTCATCACCTTAGCCGTGGTGCGGTCGTTCGTGCGGGCAGAGAGCATCGCTGACACGAGGATTTGCAAGGGCGATGCCGCAGATATTGCCTCGAAGTGCTTCACTGGAGCGTCACAGCTACTATAATACTCCGCCAGAGCCGAAAAAAGCTTTTCCCAGTCAAAACTGCCTGAGAGCTTCTTATTTTGCATCTTGGCTAGCTTATTGCTTGCATAATCTTCGTAGCAATTCCGCTGCTGACAGCAAGTCGTCCACCACGAAATCGGGGCTGGCTAGATTCTGGCGAAAAGTTTCTTCACCTTTACCAGTTCGCACCAAAATTGTCTGCAGTCCACTATTTTTGCCGAAACCGATGTCCGACGGCTTGTCCCCTATCATAAAAGATGCTCTCGCTTTTATGGGGTACTTCTTTTGCAACTGCCGAAAGAGCAGATTGCCGGGCTTGCGACAATCGCAAACTTTGCTCAAGCCACTCACAATACCATCTGGGTGATGCGGACAGTGCAATATCTTTTCCACTTTCGCTCCACCTTCGCTTAACTGAGCGAGCATTTTGCTGTGTACGCCTTGCAAATCTTCTTCTGTGTAGTAGCCACGAGCTATGCCCGATTGATTGGTGACGATGAACACCAAAAATCCCAAATCGTTAAAAATCTTTACCGCTGCGGCACTAAAAGGATAGAGCTCAAAATCGCTGGGTGAAGCGATATAACCTTTTTCGTCGGGGTTTAGTGTGCCATCTCTGTCCAAAAATACCGCCTTAATCATCGTTGGAGTCTCCGTCATCTTCGTATTTCAGGTCGCTAGGCAATTTGACATTTAAAAAAGAGAACGAGTACTCCCAAAAAGATCCTTCTTGGGTGTAAGTAAAAGAGAAGTCCCAACAATGTAGGTGCTTCACTGCAGAAAAAGTTTGCTTGCCCATATCTTTCTCTTTCAGATCAATACTATTGGAATATTTCAGCACCCAAGTCTTAGAAAGGTAAACCTGTGCTTGGCTGGTCAAATCCAGAGAATAGTCTTTCTCTTTGTGATAGCCTGTACCTTTTTCTTGGCTGCCCACAAAGCTGTGAACATAGCTAACACTAGTGCCAATGCTGTTCTCTTGCTCGATGTAGTTGTGCCTTTTAGCGGGCTCTCCACCATTGAAAAATTTGTTCAGCTCAAACATATTGTATTTGGCAGGCGAGTAATTGAAGTAACGCAACTTTTTCGTTTTGGAAAGTTTGAAACCAACGGAGTTATCTAAAGGGACTTTGTATTCCCAAGCGGTAAGCTCGAAGTTCGTTGGATCTTGCGTAGCCGAAGCGGTATTAGAGTTACTAAGGCTGTAGGAAAGCCAACTGGAAAGGTAACTCCAAGAGAGAATGTTATTGACCAAAGTGCTCACTGGCACTAGCTTCTGCCCATCTAGCTTGGCTGTCCAAGTAATATCGTCCCACTTTCCTTCGTCAGCTTCGTCGTTGTCATAGACGGTGTAAGCTGTGGTCGCTTTCAAAATACTGTTCAAAAGTAACTTATCGGTGCTTCCTGGCGGATTAAGTTTCAAGTCCCAAGTGTTGGTAAAGTTGATTTTGCCTTCTCTGGATTCTGTGGTCGCAGAGATTGCATAGGGACCCGAGGCTTCGTTCTCTATTTCTGGTACATAATCAAAACTCGCTCCCAAACCGATGGTGTGCCTGATTCCTTTCAAAAAAAACTCACCAAAATTTTTGAAACCGACAATGCTACAGCTCAAATCGTTGGTAAGTTTATAATTGTAAGAAGATTTAAACTCGGAATAATTTATCTCGTCACTAGAGTAGGCGAAACTCATTGGCAAACTTTGACTAAAAGTAAGCCAGCCCCAAAACTTCCGCGAGAAACTAAGACCCAAGCTACCAATCGTTCCCGCTTCGTGTTCCACCACCACAGTGCCACTGCTGTCTTTAGCTGAACTCAGCAGTATCTTCGCCAAGTCGGAGGTGTTGTCTGTGATAGTGCCGTTGTGGATAGCTTTGGTGCTGAAAGAGTAACTGTAATCTTCCCACCACGGATTGTCGTCGGGTTGCACATCACCAAAAGCTTCCCAGATAGGTCTAGAGGTAAGCGAATAGCTCATATAGGGCAAGGTGATATCTTTGGTCTTGTCGCCCATATCTTGCACATAGTCCCCAGCAATACTCAGTGTGCTACTCAAAAACGGCCAGCTGTAGGAAAAACTGGACTCAATCTCATCGTCGGTTCTGGTGTCTATGTCGTCTTCTTCTTCCACCAAAGCCAAGCTAGAATAATAGTTAGCTTCCACAGCTAATTTTGACCCATTGACAAAAGTTTGGTCGTGTTCGTAATGATACTCACCCTCGTATTCGGAAGATTGACCCGCATCGTCCAGCGTCTTAGACTGATTGATCTCCAAGCAACCTTCGTAAGAGTAGCGTTTTTTGTAATTAGAGATAAATTCACCGTCGATGCCTGTATTTTCTCTGATGTTCATGCTCAAAATTCCATCCCAATAATCGCTAAAAAAAAGGTAGTAACCTATATTTTCCAGGAACTTACCGTCGTTAGAATTTCGACCAGGTGTGGGCATCAAAAAGCCGTTTTGCTTGCCGCGAGCAATAGAAAAAGAGTACGAAGGCAATGCAAATATAGGGAAATGATTAACCAAAATGACTACAGGCTTCATCACGACCATCTGCCCTCTGTAGATCCGCATCTGCGTGGAGTAAATGTCCCAATGATGATCAGGGGAATCGCAAGTGGTAAAAAGCCCGTTGTCTATGTCGTACACGCCATTCTTGACTTGCCGTATTTGACTGCCATAATAATAGCCAACATCAAGTTTCCCAGAGCCTTGCAAAAACAAAGCCCACTCTTTCTTGGGATTAACCCAGACATCGAAGCCAATCATACAGCTAGCATTGTCTTTGATATAAGTGACACCACGAGAAGCCATGATGTTGGTCTTGAGGTCAATCGTGATCGTATCCGAACGCAACACAGAGCTTCCAGAGTTAATCTGCACATCACCGTAAAGATTCGCCATGGAGAAGATGACATCGTAGAACATATCGTCTGCCATATAGGAGATGGAGTCGCTTGCCATAGAAACATCTACAGCCGTGCCTACAGAAGAGAGCTGCTTGCTCGGAAGCAGCAGTGCCGACTCGGGGGTGGTCGTCTCGGCAAAAACCAGTGAATAGCACCCTAGAGCAATCAATAACCCTGCAAAAACTCTCTTCATCTAAAAAACTTCTATCTTGAAATATTTGGTAGGATTTGCCCTGACATCTATCAAAAGAGAGTCCACTCGTTTGGTACTAGTGACTATCTGCTCATAAAGGATGGAGTCGCTCAGGAATTTGCCTGTGCTAGTATTTTCGTCGTTAATCTTTTTCAGCAAGCTACCTGTCTCGTCTAGTATCTCTTGGCTCTTTGCAAGCAGACCTTCGTCTTTGTTAAGCGTGTTCAGAGCTACTTTCGTCCCCAAGACAACCTGCTCCAGCTGCCCCAAGATTTGTCCCACCCTCTGGAAATCAAGACCTCCAGACTCTAACTCTTGCAAGATGTCGTTCATCTTGATGATGAAGCGGTTGAAAGTGATCTTCACCTCTCCTTGCTGCACTTCATCCAGATTTAGCTCTTTACCATGCAAACTTGGCAAGATGTTCAACTGCTTGTTACCCATAAGGTCAGTATCTTCCACCACAAAAACGGTGCCCTCTGACAAGGAAAAAGGAAGTTCCACCTTCAGCTCGAACAGCACTCCCGCATTTGTGACCTCCACATGATTTACAAATCCGCTCGGCACTCCCTTCACACACACAGTTGCACCTTTTGCCAGTCCGCCTCCAGAAACAAAAGAGACTTGGATTTTTTCGTATTTATTGTTGGCAAAAGATCTGGTGATCCAACCATAAGAAAAAAACAAAATGACCAAGCTAAGAGAAGTAACCAACCCAACTTGAAAAAAAATCTTACCTTTGTCTTTATAATATTGCATAAGCAAAAATATTCCCCTAATCTATTTCCTTTTTTATCCTACTCTCACCAAGATTTTCGGCATTTGCCCTATCTTGCAAAAAAAACCTTGGGAAAAATGGTGCCCCCGAGAGGATTCGAACCTCCTACTTTTTGAACCGGAATCAAACACTCTATCCAGATGAGCTACGGGGGCAGAAATAAAAAAACTAATCGGCACTTATTCTGAGTTCTTTCGCCTTGTCATACTTCTCTTTGAACAAAGCTTTACTATCTTCTGTCGCTTCCGCAAAACAAATTTCAAAAATTTCGTCCAACTCCAAAGTCTCTTTTTCCAAAAGCTCTTCAGAAAGTGCCACCAAAAGTTTGTCTTGCTTTTTCAAAACATCTTTGGCAGTTTTATACGCTTCGGTAACAAAATTGTGAATCTGCTGGTCAGCTTTTTCACTCAGATATTGACTAATCGATGCGTGATGGGCAAGCTCCTTACCCAAAAAAGTTTGCTCCTGCTCCCTAGTAACTGCCATCGGTCCAAAGAAATCACTCATCCCCCACGAGCAAGTCATCTTCTTGGCGATGTCTGTCGCTCTGGAGATGTCGCTACTAGCACCTGTGGTTATCGACTCAAACTTAATCTCTTCGGCAGCTCTACCACCGAGAAGTTGCACCAGCATCTGCTTCAAATAATCTTTGGAGTAGTTACTGCGGTCTGTCTGCAAATAGTGGGTAGCCCCAGCGGTAAATCCACGCGGGATGATAGAAACTTTATGCAATGGGTCGGTAAGTGGCTGACAAATAGAAGTCAGAACATGCCCAATCTCGTGATAAGCGGTGATCTTCTTGTCTTCCTCTGAAATCACCTTGTTCTTCTTCTCTTTGCCCAAGATTATCTTATCTTTTGCCTCTTCCACTTCCTCCAGCGTAACCTCTTTTTTCTCTCTGCCAGCGGTAATAAGAGCCGCTTCGTTGAGCAAGTTCGCCAAATCAGCACCAGAAAATCCAGCTGTAGCTCTAGCAACTGTAGAAAAGCTCAATCCATCTTGCATCTTAATTTTCTTGGCGTGCACTTTCAAGATAGCTTCCCTACCTTTAATGTCGGGCAAATCGACAATTACTTGGCGATCAAATCTCCCGGGACGAAGCAAGGCAGGATCTAGCACATCTGGTCTATTGGTAGCGGCGATAATAATCACCGAGTCGTTCTCTGCAAACCCATCCATCTCTACCAAAAGCTGGTTGAGGGTCTGCTCCCGCTCGTCGTGCCCGCCGCCAAGTCCTGTGCCACGGTGTCTACCCACGGCGTCGATCTCGTCGATGAAAGCGATACACGGAGAGTTTTTCTTCGCCGTTTCGAAAAGATTGCGAACGCGAGAAGCTCCCACACCTACAAACATTTCCACGAAATCTGAGCCACTCATCCTGAAAAAAGGTACGCCTGCTTCTCCAGCCACCGCTCTAGCCAAAAGAGTCTTGCCTGTGCCGGGTCGCCCCTGCAACAGCACCCCTCTGGGTATCCTACCGCCAAGCGATAAAAATTTACCCGGGTCTTTGAGAAACTCCACAATCTCCACTAGCTCGCCTTTGGCCTCATCTATGCCTGCCACATCGTCGAAAGTGGTATTGATATCTTCTTTATTCACCAGCTGAGCTTTATTTTTACCAAAGCTAAAAGCTTTGCCTCCACCACCCATAGAACGCATCAAAAAGATCCAAATAAAAATAAAGATCAAAAATGGCAACCACGAGAGAAGTGCCGAAGCGAGAAAAGACGGCTTGTGCGAAGAAATATTTATCCCTTTACTTTGCAAATTTTGTACTAGTGCCGGATCGCTAAAAGGCAAGTAAGTAGTATATTTAGTTCCATCTGAAGAGGTGAAACGAACATCTTTTTCATCAAAACTAGCAGAGAGCACTTGCCCAGATTCGCTCATCTTCACGAAAGTGGAATAAGAGACTTGTCTAACACCTTGTTCAACAGAAAAAAACATCTGATAAAAAAGCAATCCTGCGAAGAAGATTGCGATCATCACTGTTAGGTTAGGTTTTTTAAATTCAGGCAATTTGTTTCCTTTCTTATCGCTCATTTTTTATTTATCATCCTTTTTTAGTACGCCTATGTAAGGCAAATTTCGCATAATCTGATCGTCGTCCAATCCGTAACCAACCAAAAAATCGCTCTTGGTGAGTGTGAAGCCTACAAAGTCGGCTTTCAATTTTACTTGTGGGTCTCTTTTGTGAGGACGATCTAGCAAGGTGCAAATCTTGATGGAACGCGGTTTGCGATTTTCCAGATAACCGACCAAATAGTTCATCGTAAGTCCTGTATCGAAAATATCCTCTACCACCACCACATCGCGGTCTTCTATCCTATCGCTAAGATCTTTGCGGATCTGCACCACTCCCGAGCTACTTCTATCCGCTCCATAGCTAGAGACATCCATAAAATCCACGCGACAATCTATGGTGAGCTTCTTGGTAAGGTCAGTAATAAAATAGACAGCACCTTTTAGCACGCAAACAAAAATTGGGCATTTTCCTTTGTAATAAACAGAAACCTCTGCCGCAAGTTCGTTAACCCTTTGTTGGATCTCCTCTTCGCTCAAGATGATTTTTGAAAATCTTTCGTCCACTTTAAATACCCCGCATTTTTATTTCTTTCTTTGAGCCGACCTTGATTTTTCTAGCCGTTCCAGCTCAACTTTTAAGATGTTTTTGCACTTACCATCAGCGACCACTCTGGCGTCCACCCGATATCCTCCGATCCACACTATTCCATTTGTATCTGTAATTATCGGTATCCTTTTTCTTTCAAATTTAGAGACCTTTTCGTCAATAAAAAATTCCTTTAATTTTTTGTGCCCTTTTTTCATCCCCACAGGTACAAATCTGTCTCCTGCCACAGCAGACCTTATGATCAGTGGCATCTCCAACTTTCCGTAATTCAAGTACGCAACTGTACTTTTGTCAAAATCTTCGGGAATCCTGCTTACTTTGGAAAGCCTTATGCGACAATTGTTGTAGACGAAAACTTTCACCAGCTTGGACAAAACAAGAGGTTCATCCTCTGCTAGCGACTCTTGGAAATCGTGGTCAAAAAAGTAAAGCGTGTCGTACTCTTTTATCAAAATCATCTTCTCAAAAAGCTTGATTTTCACCGAGCCACGAGAAACAAAAATTTTTTCAATTTGGTTGTAATGATTGCGGAAAAACCCATCCACTTCGCCTGTGAACTCTTCGTAAATCTCTTTGTACAAATAATAACGAAGCAAAGGCAGCTCTTTGGCTAAGCGTTCTATGGAAAAGCAGAAGATACCGGGCTCGCTCTCGCCTTTAATTTTCAACCTTTTCATCTTCGCTTTAGACTGTTCCTTCCAAAATTTGTGCGTCTGACTCAAAATAGTGGAAAACTCAAAAATATTTTCCACCGCTTTAGAGTTTAGGTTTTCTTTTAGCCACGGCAAAAGCTCCAGACGAATCTTATTCCGCGTATATATCGGCTGCTTATTCGTGGAGTCTTCCGCCCATTGCACGCCTTGATCTTGCAAAAAAGCAACGATTTGCTTGCGATCGATATTTAGCAGAGGGTGTGTCAGCAAAAGTCCACTTTCTAGCTTGAGCCTCTTTTTTATCCCTGCAGCTCCCGAAATGCCCGCTCCTCGTACGATGTTAAATAACACCGTCTCCACTTGGTCGTCTTTGTTGTGAGCTAAGCAGAGATTTTGAATCTTATCCCTTTTAGATATCTTTACAAATTCTTGAAATCTCAATTCACGCAACCCTTTTTCCCCTAGAGATTTACCATCGATACTCTTTATCTCTACCAAGATGTTTTTCTCGAAGCAAATCTTTTGCAATAATTTCTGATCCGCTACGCTCTCTTCGCCTCTTAGGTTGTAGTTGATGTGCGACACAAGGAGTTTGAGGTCGTACTTGTTTCGCAGATAGCAAAAAGCCAAAAGCATCGACAGAGAATCGCTACCACCAGAAACTCCCAGCAGAAACTTTTTGCTTTTCAAAGGAACTCTATTTTGCAAAAGGAACTGCTCCACCTGATGTACAAAATCAAAAGAGACCTTTCCACCTTGGATATTCATCCTGTTGTTACGCCCCAAAATCTTGGGAACAATTATCTGCTCATTCTTAGACTTAGACTTTTTTTTGACCGCCTCTACCTGCTGTGGAGTTCCCTCTATGGGAGGCTCTACTGCCTGTGGTGGTAGCCCATCAAACAAAAGCAATTGTTGAATTTTACTCAGTTTTTTTCGACCCATAACAGTTCTTTCCTTTTATGCTTACCCTTATTTCTTTGGTATACATATAGAAGTCAAGAAAAAACCGAAAAAAGCAGAAATTTCTTATTTTTTTTATTTTATTGGAAATAAGTCAACTAGCTATTGTCCGAGAAAAAAAGAAATTTTCGCAAATATTTAAATTTTTGGACAGTTTAATTTTGAGGAGTATCCGTCTCTTGTAAAAGCTTTTTTTGTGCTAAACCCATTACGCCCAAATAAGAAAAAATAATCATATCTCTGATAGCTTTTTGAAATTCTGCCAAATCCAAATTATGCATCAGCCCTTCTCTGATTGTGTTGTAAAAGTAAGAGACGAGGTTGTGAGCGAAAAAAAAATCGGAGACGGGTGAGCCAACTTTTGCATTTATTTCACTCTGAAATCTCTCCGTTTGGAAATCTATCATCTGATCGGGAAAATTTTCCAGAGAAGAACCTTTGCTGTGAAAAAGCAATATCGAAATCGATTGTCTGTTTTTATGCACAAATTTGGCGATTTTATCGGAAAGTTCTAGGTGAAGTGAAAAATCTTTTTCCATCTCCTCTTGTTCTCCTTCGGTATGAGCCGATAGAAACCTTTTAACGATTAGAGCTTTACGCAAAAAAGGCTCTAATACCGCCTCAAATAGGGCATCTTTATTGACAAAATAGTTGTAGAGATTACCAACGCTTATGCCTATTTCAGCGGCTATCTCCCGCAAAGATACCTCTTCAAAATTGTGTTTGCTGAAATGAGCAAGAGCGACTTGCAAGATTTTTAGCCTTTTGCTCTGTTTGAGTCTTTCTGCGGTTATTTTACTTTTTTTACTCATCTCTGGCATCCCCTCTCTAAAATAACAACAAGCTAATAGACATCACCATCATCCCCGCTATGAGTCCATACACAGACAGGTGATGCTCACCGTATCGCTCAGCGGCTGGCAAGAGCTCATCAAACGAGATGAAAATCATAATCCCTGCCACTAAGGCGAATAAAAAACCAAACACTGCTGGGCTCATAAAAGGCATCAAAATCAAATAGCCAACTATCGCTCCCACAGGCTCTGCTAGTCCAGACAAGAAAGAGAGATAGAAAGCTTTTTTTCTATTGCCCGTAGCATAAAATATCGGCACGCTCACGGCGATGCCCTCTGGAATGTTGTGAATGGCTATAGCTACAGCGATAGAGATGCCGAGATCTGGATCGCCCATGGCGGCTACGAAAGTCGCCAATCCTTCGGGGAAGTTGTGCACAGCGATAGCCACTGCCGAAAAAATGCCCATTCTATACAACTTGCCCGATGGCATTTTTTCCATATCTTCCACCATTTTTGTCTCGTGGGGGTTCTCGTATGCAGGGATCAGCTTGTCTATGCCCGCTGCCAAAAACATCCCCAAAAACAGTGCTACACTCGCCCACATCACACCTAAGCTCCCACCATACCATTCCACGAGAGATTTTTGTGCCTCAGCGAATATTTCCACAAAAGAGACATAGATCATCACTCCCGCCGAAAAGCCCAAAGCTATAGCCAAAAAGTTGGTGTTCGATCTTCTTGTGAAAAAAGCTAGTGCACTACCAATGCCCGTAGCTAAGCCTGCTAGTAGCGTAAGACTAAGTGCAAACCAAAAGTTTTCAGCTAACATTTTAAATCTCCTTTTTTAATTCCTAATATTGCTACTCTGTCCAAAAATCCACCCCTCTTTTCAACCTCAAATCCTGCCTCTTGGGCTACACACAAAAATTTGGCGAAATCGTCTTTTCTGACATGAAAAGATGGCTCTGCCACAAATATTTTGGTGTTCTTTTTACAATATTTATAGATGTTACTTAAAGCCAAAGCAATGTTGGGGATTTCATGAACCACATAAAAAAGTAAACAGAAATCTACTTTCGTTGGCAATTTAAAATCCGTTGCCGAAGACAAAATCTTCTCAATTTTGCTGTCCAATCCAACATCTTCGGCTCTTTTTTGCACAATATCCAGCATCGCTTTTTGCAAATCAAGAGCAAAAACTTTGCCCCTATCACCAACCATTTTAGCCAGTGGCAAGGTGAAATAACCAGGTCCACAACCAATTTCCAAAACTTTGTCGCCACTTCGCACATAAGAAGCAAACATCTTTTTCGGGTTGTGAACTAACTTGCGAATTTTGCTTAACAAGAATCCAGATTTTTCTACTGGACACACCCTTTTTTCGTTTTTCATTATACTTTTCCTCTTTCAACCACTTTTTGGGGACCAAAGGGCTGGAGCATCCTGATCAAAACGGGAGTGATGAAAAAATCGGATAACAAGGCTGAGCTGATACCGATCATCGCTAAGATTCCCATACTACGCAAAACTTCCGCCTGCGACACTAAGTACACGGAGTAGTTGAGGATCAGCACCAGAGATGTCATCACCAGAGCCACACCGATGGATGCAAAGCAGTCCGAGGAAGCTCTTTTGTAGCTACCGGTCTTCTGATAATAGAGCTTATAGTGATTGATGAAGTGAATGGTATCGTCCACGGCAAGTCCCAGTACCATCGGCATAATCGTCACCGTGATCATATCCAGAGGTATATCCAGATAGCCCATCGCTCCACCTGCTAGCAGGGCTGGAGTAATGTTGGGAATCATCCCAATGAGTCCGATGCGGATACCACCAAAAGCGAGCATCAAAATTATCGCTATTATCACCAAAGCTAGCAAAAATGAGTAAATCTGTCCCCAAGTAACCCGCTCTGCCATGGCGATCATCTTCGCCATCGTACCCACTTCTTGGATTTTGGCGGTAGGAAATAGCTCCGCCGCTTTCTTCTTAATCTTAGCAATATCTTTGTCCGCTAAACCTGTATCCATTTCCGAGAGTTCCACCTGGATGCGGTAGCGGCGATAGTCGTAATCTATCCAGCGAGTTGCTTCCTTGCCTCCAGAGTTCTCATAGAGCAAAAGCTCTTGTGCTATTGCACTTTTTGTGTCTGGGATGCGAAATTCGCTTTCTTTATCATCAAAAAGCACTTTATTCAAATCTTTGAGGATTTTCACGATGGAGGTAACTCTTTTGGTCAAGAGAGTCTCCGATTGGATGAACGAAACCAGTTTGTCCAACTTCCTCATATTCTCTGGCTCTTTCACAGATCCGTTTTCGGGAAATTCTATGATAATGTTGTAAGAGTTCAGCGACCCTATCTGCGATCTAGCAACTTTCATTATTCTTTTCACATAAGGAACTTCCGCTCCCACAGTGTCTTCGGCATCAAAAGATATACGAAACAATGAAAAGCCAAAACAGCCCAGCAAAGTTATGAGGATGTAGAAAAAGATTATTTTTTTGCTGTTACCAAATATCCAATCGCTAAGTTGCCTTAGCCAACCAGTTGCCCACCGCAGATGTGCTACCGTCTCTGCCAAATTTGCTTGCTTGTCTTTACCAAAAGAGAAGAGAATCGGTGTAAGGCTCAGCACCAAAAGAAAGCTGACCAAGACGATGGCAGCCGAGGTCAAGCCTATCCATTGCAAGATTGGCGAGGAGATAAAAATGAAAGAGCAAAGTGCCAAAACCGTGGTCAACGCCGTGAAGAGAATAGGCCAGCCCGTTTCTTTTAGTGCATAATAAACGGACTCTTTGCGTTTACCTGTTTCGGCAAATTCAGTCTTAAAAAAGTTGAAGAAGTGGATGTTGTAACCCACCGCCACAGCAAGTCCCAAGAAAATAGGCATCGTTACCACCGTAGGGTCGAAAGTTAGCCCCAAATGCCCTTGCAACCCAAAAACCAGCATCAGTCCGAAGACGATAGTCAAAAAGGGAACGAGCATCCCACGCAAAGAGCGAAATGCGAACAAAAGAATAATGAAAACTACCAAGAAAGAGAACTTCATCACTCGGGGAACTTCCGATGCAAAGAAGTCAGTTTTCCCATACATTACCACTGGTATACCCGTAGCTTTGGGGTTCAGCTGAGCGTAGGCTGGATTTCGGGATATATCTAGCACCGCCTTGCCTATGTGCAAAGAAGCGTCGTCATCCTCTTTGTCATACCTGAGTAGTCGCAAGATTATCCATGCTTCTTTACTGTCTGGGCTTATCAGTTGCCCTTTTATTAGCTCTTTGGAAAGAGCCTTAGTGCGTAACTCTTCCAGAGCTTGCTTGTCCGTAGGAATCTCCTCGGGTATCAGATCCTCTATCACCATACCCCAGTCTGTGCCTTGGCTAAACTCCAATGCGGTGATGCTCAAAACATCATCGGCATAAGGGACTTTGTCTTCTAGCTCATATCCCATTTGTCTTATTAACTGTAAATTCTCTTGCGTGAAAACATCGTCACAGCTGATATGCACAGCCGCCATCTCCGTATTGCCAAAAATCGCCTCCATCTGGTTTTGATCGACGATAGTTTTATCCTCATCACCAAACCAGTTGTCTTCGTCCGAAGATTTCTTTAGGTGTGGCAAGCCAAAAGCCGTGACCACCAAAAGAGCCAGCAAGCAAAAAAGATACACCCATCTGCGTTTTACGATCCAGTTACCATAGCGGTAAAACCAACTATTTATCTTGAGCAAATCTAACATTTTATCTCCTATTCTTTAAAAAGAGTATTCCGCTTTACACCACGCCATGGAGTTATCGGAAAATTTACCAAAATTGCCTTGCTGGTCGCCGTCGTAATAGTCGTAACCTAGCAAAATGTGCAGCCCTTGACTGCAATCGTAGTCGCCACTAAATTTACAAAAAATATCTTGCCGAGCAAGGCTATTCACCGCTTGAGCAGTAAATTCTAACTGCTGACGAAAAACTTTCTTCTTGAGCGTGAGGGTCAGCAAGCTCTCCGACTCATCCCTTTGCACATCGACAGAGTAGTCGCAAACCAAATCGGCTGTTAGCTGAGCTGTAATAGTCCAGTCGTTCCCCGGATAGCAGTCTATCCCCAGCAATCCATCCAGCCACGGCTTCTCTACCGTTCCTCCAGCAAAAAACTTCCGCTGGTAATAAGCAGACTCCAGACGATACACAAAAGAGCCTTGTGCTGCGGAAGCTTCCACGCCTACATAGCCAGTTCGCTTGTAGTCTATCACCAAGTCACCTGCCGAGAAACTTTGCACAGGCAACCAGAAATAGTAGCCACTCACTGCAAAATCAACCGCTCCCAAGTTTTTACCCAACCTGCCTGCTATTTGGGCAGATTCTAGCGTCTTCTCGGGCAAATCGTGCTCCACACCCTTATAACCAATAACATTCCACAAAGAGTCCGCCAATGGGTACTCTGCTCTGGTCATGTACGGCAGATAGATGATGTCGAGGTCAAAATAATCGGGAGAGTAGCTGAACTTGCATGCATCCACCGCTAGGCGACTGTCTTGCAAATCTTGGCTGAGTCCCAGCGAAAAGTCTTGCGAGCAGATAATGTCCGTGATACGCAGTCCGTCGGCTTTCCCCCAAGCGATGATCTGGCGACCAATCCTCACATCCCAAGAGTCGGCAAAGTAATCGAAATAAGCTTCCTTGAGTTCAAAACTGCTCTGGTCTGTATTATTATCACGCATCGCCTTCAAGCTAGAAAAGAAGTAGGTGCTTTGCTTGTCTTGGCTCAGTTCCAGCAAAAGCCAGTTCTTATCCAGCAAACTTTGCTGCTCGCCTTGACTCTGCCAGCCGTGATGCGAAGCAACTTTACCTGCCACATCTAGGGCAAAAATTTGCCAGCAAAAAAAAGTGAGCATTAATAGAAAAAGTTTTTTCATCAAAACTTACCTCTTTTAAGATTTGCAACTTTGAAAATTCTATCAGACACCTCTTGGTTATATTTCACCGATTGTATTTCCAGCAATGTCGTGTGTTTCTCCTGCTCATTGTCCATAAAGCGAGAAAACGCTGTCCAGATACCGTCGATTTTTTGGAAATTACTGGCTGTCATCCTCTTCAAAAATCTACCTCTTTTATCGTAAAACTCACCTTTTACCACCAGCAAATAATCTTTACTCACCCACTTCACCACTTTGGAGTACTGGTACCCTTCCTCTTTGGGAGTAGACTCCACCACCCAGCAATCCGTGTCAGCAAACTTCTCCTCTTGCAGAAGTTTATGCGTATCTTCCTCTGGCTCTCTTTGTCCCATATCGTCATAGGTAAAATCTGTCCCCATAAAGTAGTCGCTCGTGCTAGAAGAAGCTATCCGCCTTACTTTCCGCAATGCTGGCATATATAGCCATTTGTCGTCATCTTTCGTAGCGTCATCGTACGACCAGTTCAAAAAAGCTGTCCCCGCAACATCGGCAGGTTGCAAAAACACAAACAGCGATTTCTCATCTTGCCCAAAATCTTTACGAATCATCTTCGTCTGCCTCTCCCTTGTTCTGCCTTGTCTATTGGTCAGCACCATCTTACTTTCGGAAACCATCGTCTTCCCATCGTCTCTTGCGTCCACTTGCTCCATTATCTCCAATCCCGTGATCGAAAACAGGCTACTCCCAACCGCTAAAACTATAAATACAAATAAACTTCTCATTTTAAAACCGCCTTTAAATATTTTTGAACACTGTTTACTGAACAGCGTTCATTGTCAAGGAGCAAAATGTTTTTTTGCTCCTTTCGCTTGCAACGACCAGACTGTCGCCCTTGGCTAGACGGTTTCGTCTTCTGTCAGATGACTGGTTTACTAAATTTTCTCTCCTGACGGATGGTCTTACTTTTCCCTTTGGCTGACCAAAGCGAAAAGTAACAAAAGGTAAAATCAAAATACCAAATCAGTAAGCTAAATTCTAAACCTTCTTTACACGCTGAAAGGCTTGTGCTAGAAATCACAACTGTTTAATAGAGGTGATATAGCACATCGCTCTTCAGCGTAAACTCAGGGCGGCTAACGAATTTAACGCTTCCTGCTTTATGTATTTATTAGCCCAACCCTTCCTTGGGTTCCCGCTTCCGCGGGAATCCATTCTCTCACACTATGCTAAAAACTACCACCAGACACTGTTTCCACTCAGCACGAGCTTTTTGTAGCCACCACCTGCCACAAGAAACCACCCAATAAAAACTTTAAGCAACTAGCATACAATTACTTACGCCTTGCGGAGCTACGCTGGCGGCGACGAGCTATATCACCAAAAAGTGACAGATGTGATTCATAGCTCAAGACTGACAGCGTGCGAGGCGAGGCTTAGTAATTTTGCTAGGAGCTTAGGTTTTTTGACTTTTTCTTTCCTTCTACTTCTTTTTGGTCTGTCAAAAAGAAATAGAAAACCCTGCGTTAGCAGAGCCAACTAAATAAATAACCGACAGTGTCCGAAATAAAGTATGGCAGTCAATTAATTAACACATATACACTCCCAAGCTGGAGCTTGGGAGCGAGAAAAAACGCCAACCCATCCTTGGATTCCCGCTTCCGCGGGAATGAGGCGGATAAGGTGACTAAAGGGTTGGGTGATAACTCAAAGCCTGTGGTAAGCAGAGTCAGTGCTGGTGGATACTCAAAACTGGCAGTGGACGAAAGCAAACGCTTGTGAAGACACATAATTGTCTGTGGCACACGCCCGAGAGCTTCGCTGGCGTCGAGAGAGAATGCTGAGTAAGTCATTCAAGCCGAGGTTCGTAAACTTGTTTAAACGAATGAGCTAGTGGCTGTGCGACTTGGCTTAGGTCTCTTCTTTAGGCTGGCTTTAAAAGACTTTAAGCCTGAGTTACAGCCACCGTGAAGGTAGTTTTGCAAGTTAGAATCGAGGTTTATGACTTTGATTTTTTTTTGGCATTACCTTTCTTTTTTATCACTAAAAGAAGAAAGGTAACATCCTGTGATAGCAAAAGTTAACGCCTTTCCAGCATCGTGTCAATGAATGGATTCCCGCTTCCGCTCAGGATGAGGATGGTGGTAACTCAAGACTGGTGGTAAATAGAAGCAAGGGCTAGTGGACAGTTTTCACCACAAGTGGCAAAGCCTAATTGAAAAGATAAAATTATTGTCACACATAGTAAAAATGAATAAAAAAAGCCGCCCTTTGTTTAAAAAAGGACGGCTCAATTACAAATCTAAATAAGTATTACATGAAGAACTTGCCGATGAAAATCAAGGCAACGATGTAAGTAACAACACTAACTTCTTTAGCTCTACCTGAGCAAAGTTTCAATGCTGTGTAAGAGATGATACCAAAAGCAATACCCTCAGAGATAGAGTAAGTAAGTGGCATGATAATCATAGCCAAGAAAGCTGGAAGACCTTCGGTAAAATCTGCGAAATCCACTTTCAAAATCGGAGTAAGCATAAAAAGACCCACAACGATAAGAACAGGAGCTGTAGCAGCACCAGGCACCATTGTAATCAGTGGAGAGATGAAAAGAGAAAGCAAGAACAGACCAGAGATAACCAAAGCGGTAAGACCAGTACGACCACCCTCTTCTACACCAGCGGCTGACTCTACATAAGTAGTAACAGTACAAGTTCCAAGTAGTGCACCAACTGTAGTACCTACAGCATCAGCAAAGAGAGCTTTCTTCACGCCTGGCAATTTGCCATCAGAATCAAGCATATTAGCTTTAGAAGCCACACCAACCAAAGTACCCACTGTATCAAACATATCTACGAACAAGAATGTGAACAACACGGTAGCCATATCAAGACTAAAAACATTGCTAAAATCAAGTTTGAAAAAGATAGGAGCAAGGCTAGCAGGAGCAGAGAAAATGCCATTAAATTTGGCAGCACCCAAAATAAGAGCCAAAACAGTAGAAGAAAGAATCCCTATCATCAAAGCACCTTTGACTTTTTTGTGATGCAATACGCCAATCACCAAAACACCAAACACGCAGATCAAAGGGTTGACTGAAAGCATATCTCCCAGTCCCAGCAATACAGCAGGATTGTCAACGACAATAGAAGCTCCTTGCAAACCGATGAAAGCGATGAAAAGCCCGATACCAGCAGAGATAGCGTATTTCAAGTTAATCGGAATACTATTGACAATCGCCTCACGCACATTGAGGAAAGTCAAGATCAAGAAGATCACACCTTCCAAAAAAACTGCTGTAAGAGCAAACTCCCAAGAGTAACCCATACCCAAAACCACTGTAAAAGCAAAAAAGGCGTTCAGCCCCATACCTGGTGCAAGACCAAAAGGCATGTTTGCATACAAAGCCATCACCAAAGTAGCTATAGCCGAAGACAAAGCTGTCGCAGTGATAAGCGCCCCAAAAGGCATACCTGTTTTTGACAAGATAATGGGATTCACAATAAGGATGTAACCCATAGTCAAAAAAGTGGTGATACCAGCAAGGATTTCTGTTTTTACAGTCGTTCCATGCTCACTAAGTTTAAAGAATTTTTCGAACATTCTTCCTCCTAAATATATAAAGTTTCCCCAAAACAAAAAGGAGCAAGTTTCAAGTCAAGATTTTTCTTTATTTTCTTGACTCATTACAAGCACTAAACGAATTAAGTAACAATAAAATTTAACTCAAGGAGAAAATTATGAAAATACTTGTAGCAACACAAAAACCTTTCGCAGCAGCGGCTGTGAACAAACTCAAAGAAGCAGTTGCCAAATCAGAGCACGAGCTTGTCCTTTTCGAGAGCTATGCCGAGCAAGCAGATTTGGTAGGAGCGGTCAGCGACTGTGATGCACTGATCATCAGAAGCGACAAAGTGACCAAAGAAGTCATAGACGCTGCAAAAAACCTGAAAATCGTCGTCCGCGGTGGAGCTGGATACGACAATGTAGATTGCGCTGCCGCCAGTGCAAAAGGCATCGTGGTAATGAACACTCCGGGGCAAAATTCCAATGCAGTAGCTGAGCTGGCTCTGGGAATGATGATAATGGCTGCTCGCGGATGCTACAACGGCAAGTCTGGTAGCGAACTCAAAGGAAAGACTTTGGGTATTCACGCTTACGGTAATATCGGTTGCATCGTAGCACGCCTAGCCAAAGGTTTTGGGATGAATGTTATCGCTCACGATCCTTTCGTAGACCAATGCAAAATCACAGACGGTTGTGGAGCTTGTGCCGAATCGGTAGAAGAGCTTTACTCCAAGGCGGATTATCTATCTTTGCACATCCCTGCCAATGACAAAACCAAAGGCTCTATCAACTACGAACTTTTGGCAAAAATGCCCAAGGGAGCATGCCTGGTGAACACAGCACGCAAAGAGGTAATAGACGAAGACGGACTTTTGCAAAAAATGAGCGAAGATAAAGGGTTCAAATATATGACCGACATCGCTCCTGCTAATTTGGACAAATTCCAAGCTTTCACCGATCGCTTCTTCGCTTCTCCCAAAAAAATGGGTGCACAAACTGCCGAAGCTAATATCAACGCTGCTGTAGCGGCTGCCGAACAAATTATCGCTTTTCTCAAAGACGGCACTAACACTTTCCAAGTAAACTAAAATTACAAATAGCGAATTCAAAAGAAGGCAGGAAATATATCTCTTGTTTAGAGCATGTTCCCCTGCCTTCATTTTTTCTTTAATCCTTATCACTTTCGCTCAATATTTGATGTCTTCAAGATGAATTATTCCACACTCGCACAATGGTGCAACGAGCCTCTACCTCAGTTCCTGAAATTCAAGTCGATGGAAAGAGCCGCAGACCAATACCGCATCTCGTTCACCAAGAGTTATCTTTTCTTGCAAATAAACCTCTCGGGAAAAGACAACTTCTGCTTTTTTACCCAAGACGATACGCTGGACTTCACGCCTGCTTTTTCGGGGGTTATGAGCCTTTTCCAGAACGCTGTCCTCTCGGAAATAAGCCCACTTGGCAACGACAGAATTTTAAGCTTCTTATTCCACAAAAGGTCTATTTACGGCGAAAATCTCCTGCTAAAAATTGTAGTGGAACTTATCCCGGGCAAACTGAATATTATCTTCTTGGAAGAGAACAAGATTTTGCAAGCCAAAAAGATTTACTCTTTTGCCGACAATCCAGAGCGGCAAATACTCTCTGGGCAAAAATACCTCTTGCCTGTAAACAAAAACAAGCAAGAAATTTGCTACCGCCCTTTGCCGTGGCACGATCAAGACTACAGCTTCGAATCTGTAAACGACTATCTGGAGCATTTTTTTTACAACCACATCCACCTGCAAAGATTAGCTATTATCAAAAATAGAGAAGAGAATCAGCGTAAGAAAAAAATAGAGAAAGCTGAAACAAAACTCGCTCATCTCAGGGCGACTTGGCAAGATTACAGCAAGACAGAATATTGGAAGATGGCTGGCGAACTGCTAAAATCGGCTTATCACACGATCACGCCAGGATTACAAGAGATCTCAATAGTAAACTACTGCGACCCTAAGATGCCCAAAATTATTATAAAACTAAAAAAAGAGCTCTCTCCAAGGCAAAATGTCGATCTCTACTTCAAAAAATATAAGAAAGGGATCAACGGGAAAAAAATCATCGAAAGTCGCATCAAAATGACAGAAGCCGAAATACAGAATCTGAAAAATCAGCCAGACTACAGTCAAGAAAAAGCAGAATACACGCCCAAAGCAAAACCTAATGAAAAAAAATCTCTGAAGCAGATCAAGATAAACGAAATTTTAAAAATCGTAATCGGCAGAAACGACGCCGAGAACAACACCATTACCTGCAAACTAGCAGGAAAAACAGATTTATGGTTTCACACCAGAGCTATCAGAGGCTCTCATATCGTGATATTTAACCCTTACAAAAAAGATGTTCCCCAAAAAATAATCGAAATTGCAGCGGGTCTGGCTGCCTACTATTCCAAAGCCAAACATTCGGGGAAAGTAGCCGTAGACTACACTCACATCCGTTATGTGTGGAAGATAAGAAAGGGTCGTTTAGGACAAGTAAACTACAAAAATCAAAAAACTGTGTTTACCAAACCAAGATCGATGCGGGAAGTAAAAAAAGAGTTAAACGAATTTATAAAAGATACTAGCAAAGGCTAGTGAATCTCGATAACTATCCGCCTATTAAGGTCACGATTGGACTGAATAGGTCTGCCGCTAGAGTCTTTATTGGGAGCTAAAGGCTTAATATAAGCGTACCCAGAAGCTTTCATCTTATCCGGCGATATTCCCTCGATGATAAAGTAACGGACAATATTTGAGGCTCTACCCACAGACAACTCCCAGTTAGAAGGAAAGCGTCTCGTGTTTATCGGCACATCGTCTGTATGCCCCTCGATATCTATATTAGGGTCGTAGTAATTAATTGCCTGAATGGAATTAGCTATCTTTTCTAAAATCCCAATATTCTTTTTGATAATAGTGGCTTCTCCCGAACGATAAAGAGCGTCTGACAAGATGTTTATCGCAATAGATGAACGATTAAGTCGTACAGAAACTATTCCCGCCATCCTTTCCTCTAGAAGCATAGAATCCAAATCTGTTTTCATCCGCGATAAAGGTGTAGAAAAATCATCTTCGTTAGCTTCTATCTCAGCACGATAACCTTCTTTGAACTCCTGCCACATACCAGAGTTCGTAGTAGACATAGAAACCAACAAAACAAAAAAACAAAGAAGAAGAGTAACCAAATCAGAGTAAGTAGTCAGCCAAGACTCATCAATAAGAGTCTTTTTTCTTTCGAACTTCATTTAATAACTCTCTTGCCACACTTGACAATCAAAAATCGTCACCAACATTCATAGCATTTTCTCCATTATCCTCTTTGTCCACTAGCGAACGCAAAAAATCTTCCACATAAAAAGAAGATTTTTCTTGTATAATAAGGATAACACCTTCCAAAATAAGGTTTTTACGAAACATAACAGACATAGCTATATCTACAGATTTATTCGCTCCTGGAATAAAAAAAACTCTAGCTAAAATAAGTCCATAAAAAGTGGTAATCAGAGCCACCGCCATCGCAGGACCAATCTTGGATGGATCGTCTAATTGACTAAGCAAGATAACCAAACCTATCAAAGTACCCAACATACCAAAAGCTGGCGAAGAACCACCTAAACTTTTCAAAATCTCAGAAGTTTCTTCTGCGTTTTGATTCTCTCTGGATATTTCGTTCTGGATAAACTCTTTGGACTCTTCCAGAGAGTATCCTGTGGACAAAATAGAAAAAACATATTTATCAAAAGGGTCGGTAACTTCGGAATATATCTCATCATAAGCTTTCTTGCCACCACTTTGCACTCTTTCTGCCCAATCTTTGATACGACTAATTTCCTGAGTATAACTTTTACTATCCATAGGGTACTTAAACATTACCCTGAAAGCAGCGAGAATTGCTTTGCTTGTCCTTACTACTCCACGACCTACAAATTCACTAATGAGCGTACCACCTACCACGATCAAAATACTGGGGTAGTTGATAAACACTTGCCAATTTGAGGTAGCACTCAATATAGATATTGCAATTACAACCCAAACGAGAATAAAAGAGATAAAAGAACTTACAGAACCTATCATAAATTAGTACCCTATTTTATTTAACATTTGCCTCACACCTTGGATACTATTATTTAAACGCAAAGAGTTTGTCCAATTTTTACGAGCCAATGATAAATTACCCAACATATAATAAACACTTCCTTTCAAAGCATAAGCTCTTGCGGTAGGTTTTTGATTTATAGAACTGTTAACTTGCTGCAAAGCTTTTTCATAACTACCTGCATAAAAGCTATTTTGAGCTTGTACCAAAAAATCACTTTCTGAAGGACTTGAGCTTGCATTTTCATCTTGAGAAGAAGGCGTTTCAACGCTAGCATAATCGTCTAGAGATTCACCTGTAGATCCAGATTTTGAAACATCTATCTGAACATTGTTATCTCTAGGGTCAAGGCTCAAAATCACTTCTGAAGATTTGTTTCGATACTTGATCAGAATCTCATTTTTTTGAGGACGAAGAGTGTTCTGTTGGATAATCGTAGTGCTTTGCTCTGTATCCTGATCCACTACTCCTACTCCCCTATCTATACTTTTACCTGCTACTGTTCCAGAAGAGCTAACCATAGCCTCTCTTTCCGAAACTGTACTTTCCTCTACTCCCCTTTTAAGAACATACTTATTCCAAAGGGAACATCCAGAAAACAAGAAAAGACTAGAAATTATAACTAAAATTAATCTCATACTTCAGCGCCCCAAACTCAATATAACTACTTTCATTTTGTTTCAATGTCCTACCAAACGGTATAACTCCCAGACCAAGACCTACTTCTATATCTTCGGTAAGATCGGATGTAGCACCAATCATGGTGGTCAAGAAGCTCCCAGAATAATTAATAGGAACAAAAAACTCACCTTTCATATATGGCTTAAGCCAATAATTGTCTTTTAAAGATTTAAGCTGACTTTCTTTTTTATAATATTTCGTCATCACTCCACCACCTGCGTAACCCAAGAAGGCTGTCGGTAAAGTGGAAAAACCCTCAATATTGTTTTCCAATGTCAGCTGGCAATTCACGATAGACAAGCCTGCCGAGAGAGTCATCATAACCTCTGCAAAAGAGAAGTTAGATTTTTGCTTACGCACAGCTCCTAGACGATAATCGATCATCCTTGCAGAGTTGCTACTACTTCCCCCATAATTACTGTCAAAGATAGACACTCCGTCTCTTTTGTAGTCGTTGACTGTAAAGAAGCCAACATTAAAATCAAGAGCGTACTGCTTTGGAATATCTATATCACGGTCGTTGTTAGGTCCTTCGATATAAGCTTTCGACCAAATAATCTCTCCTGTTTTGTTGCTTACCATCTTTAAGGAGAGCAAAACATCTCCGTAGGCACTACGAGTGCAATTCCCCTCGATGAAAGCGTCTATGTTGTACTTCTCTCCCATATGTCGGAGCTCATCAAAAGATCTGGCAGAATTAACATAACTAAAAGAGGTATCGGTAATTTTTACTCTGGCGAGATTGAACTCTGGCACTACCACCAAATCTATCGCCTCGTTGTTTAAAAGGACTTGCTCTAGTTTCGACTTCACAAAACGCACCATCCCGATAGAAATAGCGTCCCGATCAGCTTTGACACGATAGACTGCAACCCTCTTGACCCCTAAAGGGAAATTGAGGACAGACTCCTGCACTCTGAGCATAATGCGAGAGATATTGCGAACTTCCGATCTGTCACTACGAGGATAAGAGCCCACAGCACTCATGTTCGAAAATTGATTATACTCAAACTGAGCAAAAAGAGAAGAAAAACAAACAGTTAAAACAAAAACAAATAAAACTTTCTTAATACTCTTCATTTGCTGCTCTACCTTCACTTTGGTTTCCACCAATATTACGCCCGCCAGCTTCTCTAATCTCTTTTCTGATTACGGACATCATTTTTCTTCTGGATCTCTCTATATCATCTGCTTTTAATTTGTTTTCATTTATTCTCAGTTCTGACCTAATAATCTCTCTCATCCGCTCGGGAACATTAGACAAAATAGAGTTAATCCTCACCTCGTCTACTCCAACCAACGCTGCAGACAATAATTCTCTGTCCATTTTTTGGATAGCTCTGACCATAATATCTTCTTCCAAGTTGCCTAGGTCATCAAAAGCTATAAAGTATTTCAAGACTTTCTCTGCTGTCTCCACATCCGCTTTCGTGATGTCGTCGATAAACTCTTTTTGCTGAGATGTAGTGAGAGTATCCAATATCTCCAGCATCTTGCCAGCACCATCGGAAGAAACATACTCCATTCCTCGCATCTTGAGTGCCTCTTTTGCCAAACGACTAGAGACCTCTTTATACACAGAAGTCGGGATTTTGCCCAGTTTGCCCATATTTCCCATCACCGCAGACCGCTGCTCCAATGGATAAGACGCCAGTAGTTCCGAAGCTTTCTCTGCAGACACTTGAGTAATGACCAGTGCTTGCACGCCCTCAGGTTCGCCTTTGAGAGCTTGTCTTATCTGTTCTACGGACATTGCGTTCAAGAAACCAAACATCCCTGTGTCGTCCTTGCCATCGTCAGTGACGGTCAAAGAACTCCAAGCATTTTTAAAATTTTGCAACGCTTCCAACTTAGTTTTCGTGTCCAAATCTTCCATATTGCGAATATTCCAAGAAAGCAACTTGAAATCGTCGTGCGAAACTTTACCTTCCAAAAGGTCAAGCAAATTTTCATCTATAGCTTTGATTAGCTTGGTAGCTTTATCTATACCTTCGTCTCCACCACTATCTACCCAACCTTGCAAGACAATGCCCACATTTTTCGCTTCTGCCAAAAATTTATTAATCGCAAAAGAACGAAGTTTTTTGTATTCTGCAATCTCCATTTTTTCGGGCTCAGAAGTTCGATTGACTTTCCGAAGCTCCCGCATCTCTTGCATCAAACTATCAAACTGCTCATCATATCGAGGGAAGTTTACTTTCGGTTGTACCATATTGGAGTCTTGCACTCCAGAGTTCTTTTTGGATATGAAGAAAAAAGCTACCAAAAATCCAATTAGCAACAACAAGCCTATCAATCCTGCGATTAAATAAGTTAAGAAGTCTGAGTTATCTTCGTCTGGAAGAGGCTCGTCTTGGACTTGCTCATCCTCCATCTCTTTTCTTCTTTTTTCTTCTTCTGCTAACCTAGCAGCCTCTTCTTCGGCTTTTTTAGCCTCTTCTATCATTTTTTGCTTTTGATTAGTAAACTTCACCAAAGTCACATTGACAATGTCGCCTCGGTAAATATCTATCCCAGCCTTCATCTTTACCAGTTCATCTATAAAAGAGACATCTTCTGGCGTATAAGCAGATGCGTCCAACATTACATTTACAACTAGGTTGTCTATCTCATAGTCCGATGCTCCGCCCATGCCTGTAGGCACCCGACTCTCTGTAATGCTAGTCTGACTAGGCATCGAGATATCTCCTAGTCCTTCTAGATCGTCCACAAACTCGTTGACGAATCTTCCCTCGGTACCAGGCATTACCAAATTCCCAAGACCGATACCAGAACTTACAGCTTGTGATGTTTGCAACATCCCCATACCCAAACCCATACCTTGCCTAGCTTTCAGGTTGACAGCAATATCAACCTCGTAAGTCTCTTTTTCGCAATAAGATGCCAAAGTGGATGAAAGTCTTATTTCATAAGCTCTAGATATCTTGTCCGCGTACATTATGACGCTGAGAGGCTCACTACTCCCCTGCTCAAAAGAGTACTGAGCTTGTAATAGACTAAAAGCCCAAAAAACAAGTAAAAATAATCTAAATTTTCTTGTTTGCATTTTTATTCCCGATATTAAACAATGTGATACCTTTTTTTACTTCTTATCATCAAACGGAATTATAAATAGTATATGTGTCAAACCTTTTTTTCCTTTTTAAGATTTTCTTGCCCCTCTTTGTGTACTTAAATTCATACAAGCCTGTGTCTTAATTTCATTTTTTATTTTTTTTAAAATTTTATAAATTTTTATACTTTATTGCATAATTACAAGTTAAGTGCTTTTGCCTTTGGTTTAATTCTTGACTTATATCTGTTCTTTTTTAGAAACGGACTATGAAAAAAAAATTACTTTTTTTACTCTTTTTTTGTTCTCTTTTTTTGATTTTTGTTTATAAACAACATTTGTCTTCAAAAAAAATCAGCAAAACAAGAATTGCTTTAGGAACTTTTATCGAGATCAGTCTGGAAGGAAATCCAAAGAGGATAGATAAATACATCGACACTTGCTTTGAGATTATCGAAGATTTACAACACAAACTGGGCTACCAAAATCCCAAAAGCGATCTAAGCTTTATAAATGGTTGCCAAAAAGCTCCTATCACTCCAGAGATTTTTTCTCTTTTAGATTTTTGCCAAGAGTTTTATCTTCTTTCAGAAAAAAGATTTGACCCAACCGTCGGAGCACTAATAGATCTTTGGGATTTTACTAAAAAAAGAGTGCCTACTCCTGCTAAGATAAAGCAAGCACAAAAAATTTGCGGGTTAGAAAAAGTCAAATACGACACCCTTATGCTCATTAAACCTAAAAACCTGAAAATTCACCTGGGAGGAGTCGCCAAAGGGTTTATAATGCAAAAAGTTTGCGACTATCTACAAGAAAAGAAAATCAAAAGTGGATACATAAATGCTGGAGGAGATATTTCTATTTTTGGGAACGAATACAAGCAAATAGGAATTGCTCATCCTAGGCAAAAAGAAAAACTTATCGATACTATCCAAATAAAGACAGGTGCGGTAGTAACCTCGGGAGATTACGAGAGGTTTTTTGTAAAAAACGGTAAAAGGTATCATCACATCATCGATCCTATCAGCGGATACCCCAGCGAAAACTGCGTCAGCGTTACGGTGGTGGATTCTAGCATCCTCAGAGCCGATGCCCTGGCTACCGCCTATTTCTTGATGCCCGTGGAAGAAGCTATCCTTATGGCTAATCGACGCAATCGACGCAAGAGTGCCGTTTTGATCTACTACCTAGACCACGAAGGAGCGTTGCAAAGCAGAGAGTCTTGCGAATTTGCTCAGTACAGGATGAAAAAAAGATGATAGATTTTAGCATCATCGTGCCTACCTACAATAGGTTAGAAGAGATAAAAGAGTTTTTGGATTTTGCAGACAAACTACATTACGAAAAAAAGAACTTTGAACTAATCATAGTCGATGACGGCTCACAAGACAACACGGTCGAATTTTTGCAAGAAGCAATAAATAAATTCCCCCGATTGAACATGCAATATTACAAACAAAAAAACCAAGGACCTGCTAAAGCCAGAAACAAGGGAGCTTCTCTTGCCAAAGGTAAATATCTTTTATTTGTAGATTCCGATTGCCTTTTGCCTGCAGAGTGGCTAAACGAAATTAAAAAAAAGTTAGACAAGCAAGAAGTACTATTTTTTGGTGGTCCAGATAGGGAACATATAAAATTCAGCAATATGCAAAAAGCGATTAGCTACGCAATGACGGGATTTTGGACGACTGGTGGCATTAGAGGCAAGAGGAAAAAGAACTTTCAACCACGAAGTTTTAATATGGGAATAGAGAATAAAGCTTTCCAAAATGTGACTGGATTTAATGATTTACGATTTGGAGAAGATATAGACATTGGCATTAGGTTGAATGAAAAAGGCTACCAAAGTCACCTTTTCCCCGAGGCTTGGGTTTATCACAAGAGACGCTCAAATCTTAGACAATTTTTCAGACAAGTGCTTAACTCTGGATCAGCTAGGGTAAACTTGGGAACTTTGCACTCAGGAAGTACGAAAGTTATCCACCTTTTGCCAGCTATTTTCACCTTAGGATTTTTCGGTTTATTGGTTAGCAGTATTTTTTATCCCTACTTTTTGCTTCCACTTTTGGGATATACTTTGCTTCTTTATTTTGGAGCGATGTTTAAATACAAGAAGTTTTTTTTGCCTTTCCTGTGTGTAGTAGCTGGCTATACCCAACTGCTGGGTTATGGTTGCGGATATTTACTCGGTAGCATCAGAAAGGCTTTTACGGGCAAGAGTCGATACGATATTAAAGTGGAGAAATTTTATGATTGATTTTTACGACAAAATAAAAGAGGATCCTAAAAATCCCGAACAATACATTGTTGACGGTGAAACTTTCAAAGAAATTATTTCCGAAGAAGTTATTCAAAATTTCCCCTTAAACAACATAAAGTTTACCAACGGCAAACTCGTGGAGGGGGAAGAAGACAGCGATGAAAAAAAATTCGTTATCCAAAACCACAACTTTGAAAGTGATCTCAAATTTAGCAATTGCATCTTTGAAGAAGAATTGTCTTTCATAAATTGCTCTTTTAGAGAAGATGTTACTTTTAAAAATTGCACTTTCAAAAACAAAGTAATCTTGGACGGAAACAAGCTTGCAAAATATCTTATTTTTGATAACCCAACTTTTTGTAAGAATGTGTTTATCAAAAAAAGTTCCGACTTAGAGGGAAGTTTTTGCAAATTAAAATTTGATACTGTCTCTTTCCAAAAAATAAACGGAGAATATCCAGAGATTTTTTTGGAAAACAACTCTTTAGATAAACTCCACCTTAAATATTTCACAAATCAAGCTATAAACTTCCGCTTGATAAATACTAAAATCATCAGCAAATTGCAACTAGAAAGTTCCACACTGGACAATATGGAATTCACAGGGCTCAATCTAGAAAATGCAGAGAAAATAAAAATCAAAAACTCCTCTTTTTACAAAACTCTTTTTAACAATGTAAAATGGGGTGATGTTACAGAAAATCGATTCAATACAGACAGCGATACTTTACGCCAGCTGAAACACGCCAATGACCTGCAAGGCAACCATATCCAAGCTAATAAGTTTTATCGACTAGAGATGATAAAATACGGAAAAGAGCTAGAATGGTACAACTTTTTGGACAAGATAGTATTCACTGCAGGGAAATATGTTTCTGATTTTTCGCAAAACTGGTTTTTACCACTATTTTGGTACTTTTGTATCGGAATAGTCCTTTTTGCTTTGGTTTGTTTTCAAGAAGTTAATCCTTCTTTTTTAGATTTTGCCAACTTCGTAAACCCTTTTGTAAATCCGTGTAATTTAGAAAAATTTACGAACCCAGAAGCCAGTATAGCTGTAAAAAACACAATTATAATTTACTTTATTTTCCGATTTATCGCTATATTCATAGGCTACCAGTTGGTGATTTCTCTTCGGGCAAAAACTAGAAGAAGATAAACTAAAATTCTATCTTCGCTCCCTCTTGGGTGTCTACCACTTTTAGCCCCAGTTTTTGTAAATCGTCTCTGATTTTGTCCGCCAACTTCCAGTTTTTCTCTTGCTTGGCAATAGTACGATATCTCAGCAGAAGACTCAAAAGTTGCTCTTCCAATCCTTGAATAGTTGGCTGAGCCGCTTTCTTTTTCAGTTGCTCCTCTAAGTCGGAAAAGAAACCCAAAACTTTGCCTAAAACTACCAAAGTAGCAGCTGCTTGCTGACGGATTTGAAGAGGATTGTTTTGCTTTTTGGCAAGTTTGGCTAACCCAAACAACACAGCTAAAGCTTTGGCGGTGTTGAAGTCGTCGTCCATAGCTATGACAAATGTAGCCACCTCTTCTTTCAAAAGCTCACAATTGTCTATTTCTACTTTGTAAGAAAGATAATCCACAGATTGCAGAGCACTGATGAAGTTGTCCAAAGCTACTTTGGACTCTTGCATGATTTTTTTATTGAAGTCGATCGAAGTTCTGTAATGTTTAGACAAGAAAAACAAGCGGATAACATCGGCGGCGTAATGCTTCAAGATGTCACGAGCAGTAAAGAAATTATTCAGCGATTTGGACATCTTCTCGCCTTCGATGTTCAAAAATCCGTTGTGCATCCAATAACCGACAAACTTCTTGCTCGATAAAGCCTCAGCTTGAGCTATTTCGTTCTCATGATGCGGGAAGATGAGGTCTATACCTCCACCGTGGATGTCAAAGCTCTCTCCCAATAGGTCTCGGCTCATCACCACGCATTCGGAGTGCCAACCAGGTCTGCCAGCTCCCCAAGGGCTATCCCAAGACGGCTCATCGGGTTTGGACGCTTTCCAGAGGGTGAAATCGGCTGGATGCTTCTTGGCAGAGTTTACCTCTACTCTGGCTCCAGCTCGCAGATCTTCCAGCTTCTTCCCCGAAAGTTTGCCATATTCAGCAAATTTAGAGACTTGGAAATAAAGGTCTCCGCCTGCTTGATATGCGTAGCCTTTATTCTCTAGCTCTTGCAAAAATATTATCATCTTGTCGATGTATTCAGTTGCTTTGGGATTATAGTCGGCAGGCATAATATTTAAGGCTCTGGTATCTTCTTGAAAAGCTTCTATATATTTTTCGTTGATTTGCGAGATATCCACACCCTCTTTTTGAGCTTGAGCGATTATTTTGTCATCTATATCGGTCAGATTTTGGACAAAAGTAACTTGATAACCTTGATAAAGGAAATATCTACGCACGACATCAAAAAAGAGAAACGGACGAGCATTGCCAATATGAAAATAGTTGTAAACCGTGGGACCACACACATAGAGCTTGACCTTGCCTTCTTGCTGAGGGACAAATTCCCGCTTTTTTTTAGCCAATGTGTCAAAAATTTTCATCGTATCTCCTTTAAAACTAATCTATTTATTCTGTTGTTGCTAATTTTTTCTATCACCAGTTTTTTCGTGCTATCTATTTCCAAAAAATCACCTGGAGATGGCACTTTGTCCAGCTTGTCGTACACATATTCGGAGACATTATCGTACTCATCCGCTGGCAAATGCAGAGCAAATTCCTGATTGAGGAAATAGAGATTGCAACTACCGTCTATCTTGTAACCCTCGCTGGTTTTCTCGACCATCGGCTCTTCCGTGTCGGACTCGTCTAAAATCTCGCCGACTAGCTCTTCCAACACATCTTCCATCGTAACTATACCGCAGGTGCCGCCGTACTCGTTCACCACCACCGCCATATGCTTACGACCTGATTTGAAGAGGTTCAGCACCTTAGCGATAGGCATGTTCTCTGTAACAAACAATGGCTCTCGCATCAGCTTATCGATGCGAAAAAATTTTTCTTCTTGCAAAATAATATCTTTGGCGTAGATAAAACCAACGATGTTGTCTATCTCTTCCCGATAGACAGGAATGCGAGAGAATCCGCTCTCCACGATAACCTTAACCACCTCTCGTGGCGAATGCCCCAACTCAATAGCTACCATATCCACTCTGGGACTCATCACCTGAGCTATCTTGGTATCTGGAAATCGCAAAATATTTTTCATAAGTTTTTTTTGCTTCCGATCGAGGCTCAATTTACCAGAATCAACCAAGTCTCCTATCTCTTTTTTGGTAACTGCATTATTTTTCTTATTTCTAGCCAACAACTTACCCATAAGCTCGATACCAAAAATGAAAGGGAAAAGAAGATAAATCAGAGGCTCCAAAATAATGGCAGAGTTCCTCACCACGAACTTGGAATGTTTGTAGCAAAAAATCTTGGGCAATATCTCACCGAAAACCAGCAAAAACAACCAAACTACGAAAATCTCTCCGCAAAGTGCCCATTCCAATTTCCAGCCATAATCTTCCGCCAACAGAAGTGCAAAGAAAGTGGCGACAGAAGCGATCATTACATTCACGACGGTGTTGGAGATGAGGATAGCCACCAATAGTCGATTGGGATAAGCGTAGAGCCGCTGCACTCTCTTGGATAGTTGCCAGAGTCTGCGTTGCTCTATCTTGGAGATGGAAAAGTAGGCTGACTCTGCCCCAGAAAAAAAACTGGAAAGAAGAAAAAGCAAGGCTAAAATATAAAGGTGGCTCATTCGTCCGCCTGCAAGAGTGCTAGCTCTTTAGTTTGCATGGTTTTTTTTTGCTCGTCAGTAAAGTGATCATAGCCCGCCAGATGACAAACCCCGTGAGCAAAGACAGAGTGCAAATCTTGGGCTAGACCCTTTTTGCCACTTCTATCTCTCAGATATTCCAAGCAGATAAGCAAACTCCCGTAATTACTACTCAGCTCAAAAGAAAGAATGTCCGTCTTTTGCTCTAGACCACGAAACTCTTTGTTTTGTCTGCAGATAAATTCGCTATCACACAAGCAGAGATCTAGCGTATAATCTTTGGGCAAAAGTTTAATCTGCTCAGCTTTAACATAGATTTCCTCCAGCGGAGAAAAATCTAGTTCGATTTTGGTTTGATTTTCAATATTTAGTATCATAACTTAATTTCAACTTCATTTCTGCCCTAAGCGATGTCAACACAAATTTTCCTTGACGGCACTCTAAAAGATTTTTTTTTGCTATATAATACTTTGCACTAATAAATAAACTCAAATGAGGTGATTATTTTAATCAACAAAAATTTATGATAAAAGTTATAATTGACGAGAAACTAGATAATTACAAAAAGCAAATTAGAGATGTTATTGATCTTAGCTTTAACTATTTGGGTATTCAATACGAGATTATTTCGGGTCTAGTGGAGATAAATGTGGAGGATGTCCTCGTTTGTTACTCTCTACAAAAACCTTCCACACGAGAAATAACGGAACTTATCGGGCTTAGTGCCAGCACAAATATATTTTTTATCACTATCAATTTGGAGCTATACGAAAAAATCGGTCTTTCTAGGCTAAAATCTCTGAAAAAAGAGTTTCACGATTTTTACATCTTAGGAAACGAACCGCCAACTATTGAGAAGAAAAAAGGCGAATTTGGCAACTTTTTCTTTTACAACTTCGACCTTTGGGGCAACCTTTTCCAGCTAGCTAACTACCAAAAAAATAGCTCCATACCCGTCTGCAATCTACTAATATCTGATTTCTTGCAACTTGTCAAAAATTGTGTCTCTAACGACGAGTTTTTCCTCATTCGCACAAAACTTTGGCCAGAAAATCAGAAATTTGCTCTGTGTCTGACTGCAGAGATCGACAAACTATACAAATGGCAAAGCTACTCAAAAACTTTGAAAAAAATCTTACTCAACCTCTTTGCTCACCCTTTGGCAGCTCTGCAAGAGTACTTTGAACTAAATTTCAAAAGCGAAGAACCTTATTGGGTGTTCCCTCTCTTGCAATCTATCCCCAATATTACCTACTGTTTGCCCGCAAAAAATGACAACTTTGATCCGCAAGAGAAAAGTGTCGCTAATCAACTCTCAGCCTTGGAAAAACAACTAATTAAACTAGAGACCAAAAAGTTGCCCACCTATAAGAGCTTTTTATTCCCGCTCTGTTACTCAGAGGTTTCCGTTTGTTTGAATAGTAGCGAGTTCGTAAAAGGTGGCTACAAACACCTGAGCGAATCTGCCGCCCAAGCTCTGGTCGCTACCAGCATAGACAATGGACACCTAGCTGGTGGCGTAACTTGTCTGGGCTTTAGATTTTCCGACCTCTACGACATACCCTACGCCTTCAAGATACTCGAAAATCTAGTAAAACTAGGGAAAAAACCCGCTGTTTACTTCGCCGACCAAAACCAAATCAAGAGTTGGCTAAAACTTCGCCAAAAAATCAAATGGGTAGTCGAGCAAAATAAGGTGAAAATCCTCAGCAACTACGATATAGAAAACCTTGTGCTAGAAATTATCGGAAATTACGAAGTGGAGTCCCACACAGGTTGTACTTTGCGAATCGAAAAAAACCTACTTTACATCAGCAATATCAAAAAATACACCACAGCAACTCTCACGCTGAAGAAATTTTATCGTCTTAATCGACGGATAGATTAATAATTCCAAAAGCAAAACAAACTTTTTTCTTAATTGACGATTGTCCCGAGAACCCCTCTCTATAAATCTGCACAAGCATTACCTCTACCTTTCGATAGTCCGCTAACACCCGTGGTGTCTTCACCTTTCCCCCGCTCCAGCTGTGCAAAGAGAGGTGCTTTACTTTTTATGAGTGTCGAAGCAAATTATGGCTTCTTCTTGTCGGAAAGCTACGCTAAGGCAGTTGAACGCTCTGTCTTGAGCTTTTTGGGCAGATGACCACTCATCTGGGCTGCTCTAGTGCCTTCATAAGCGTTGAGTTTGCCACCGAAGGAGATGATGGAAACAGTTTGCGAGGTCAATTTTTGCAGTTTTATTTTTGTTTAATAAAATAAAAAAGTCGTCCTTTTTTTACAAAGACGACTTATTATAATTGGTACCAGAGACCGGACTTGAACCGGTACAGGCTAAAAGCCCGAGGGATTTTAAGTCCCTTGTGTCTACCAATTCCACCACTCCGGCAATCTTTTGGAAATTGGAGGCGACACCCAGATTCGAACTGGGGATGAGGATTTTGCAGACCCTTGCCTTACCACTTGGCGATGTCGCCGCAAAAAAAATGGAGCGGAAGACGAGAATTGAACTCGCGACCCTCACGTTGGCAACGTGATGCTCTACCGCTGAGCTACTCCCGCAATTTTTCTCATAAAATTTTTGAGCGTTTTACTGTCAACTTGTTTTTCTGTTTTTGGTGGAAAGAAATAACGCTTCCGCTTCCAACTATTTCGAGCTTGGGCAAAAGCGGTTTAATTCCAGTATCCCGCAAACACCTGCGGCGGTAGTGCCAAAGACTGCATAATCTTTGCCGAAAGTTTCGATAGCGTTCATTATTTTGTCGAAAGAGTCGTTGCAAAGCGTAGAGCCCGTGAAAAGGATAAAATCTCCTGTTTGGAGCAAATCGTCGTTCACCAGATTGCCATCTTCGATAGTGATGCCAAATTTCCGTTTGCCTATCCAGTCGGGATCTAGGTCGCTACATCGCACTTGCAATCCAGCATCCAGTAACTTTTGCAAGATAGCGGGATTAAGCCCAATCATCGATATTTTGCCTTTTTGCTCTCGTAACTGCTCCGCTATCCAGCGTCCGCACTCTTCTGGCTCTTCGTCCTTACAATGAATGGTCTGCCCACAACAGCCCAGATAAGCTGCCACGGCGTTTATCGTAGCCACCTGCAAAGCTCTATTGGCTGACTGTGAGCTATCCAGAGCGAAAACCTCTTGCAAAGTGCCCACAAATTCAGCAGGGTTGGTGGTAAAGGCTTGCCCTTTGAACCCCTGAAAATCGGCTTGGATCATGATCTCTTTGCCTTTTTGGATAGGAAAATCTTGCCTCTGGGGAGTGCCAATAGCCTCTGTTACACTCAATCCTTTAACATAGATAGCGACCTGCGTGTGTAGCTCGCCTACCAATAACTTGCCTATCTCGTGCAGGCTCAATCGTAAATAATCTTTCACTTTATTTCCTTTTTGCGTAAATTTATAAAGCCGCTTTCCGTGAACTTGTCCAATGTGGACGACAATATAAGATACTCATAAAACTTTTTTAACTCGTCAGAACAATCTGAGATAAGAATAGCTTCAAACTCTATCTTGGGTACTTTGCTTTGCAATTGGTAGATTACCTGCACATTAGAGGAAATCTGGGCATCGGAATAAGCAACTATTCCCAGATCTACACTACCCGAAGCGACCATACTCAGAGCTGCCACATCGTTCATCGCACAGACGATTTTTTCTTGGGCAAACTGCCAGATGGCGTGATTTTCCAGATACTTCTTCACATACTTGCCCATCGGTGCGTGCGTGTAGTCAGCGATAACTATCTTGTCGGCTGTGAGGATATCTTTGGGGCTATTCACTTTTAATGCTGAGCCTTTGGGTGCTATCACTACCAAGCTGTTGCCCAAAATTGTCTGGCTATGTCTATAGTAGCCTTCCTTTTCCAGATAGCGACTCCACTTGCGATTACCGCTAATAATAACCCCATAAGCTCTGCCGTTTTGCAGTTGCTTGACCAGCACAGGAGGGGTAGCATAATTCACAGTAAAGGGTCGCTCTATACCCAAATAATAGGCATCCAAAAGCGGTTCGAGGGTTTTTTCAAGACAAGGAGGAGCCCCCAATACCGCTATAGGAGCTCCCTTGTCTTTGTCTAGTAAGCCAAATTTATCACAAAAAAATAAAGCCAGAAGAATAAAACTTAGGAAAAGGAATAAAAAAGCTTTAAACCCCGGCTTTACTTTGTTTTTTAATTTAATGACTTCCTCTGGAATGTTCGGTGCAAGCAGATCCTTTGCTAATAAGATTATCGGCAAGATATTTGCTCACCAAATCTTCTATAATTCCGCTAGCTCCTAGCACGGTCTTGATGCCTTGCTGAGCGAAAAGATCTATCGCCATAGAACCCATACCACCAGTGATAATCACATCCGCTTTTTGTTCGCCCAAAAATTTCGGCATCACTCCTGGAGCGTGCCCAGGTGATGCTACAAATTCTGTTTTCACTATTTTGCCGTCTGCTACATCCACCAAAGCGAAATAGGAACACTGTCCAAAATGTTCTTCAACGCTCTTTTTATCGTTAGTTGGAAAAGCTAATTTCATTTTTTCTCCTTGATTAGAATAATTTTAATTCGCCATTTTTGTAAGCAGCGATAGCTTCCACTCCGCTCATAGCACCAGCTCCCACATACATCTTGACTCCCAGCTCGTCCAGCACTCTCTTGGCGTTCCCACCTGGACCATTACCAGTAATGACCACCTCTACCTCTTTTCCTTCCAATTTGGAAGCTGTCAAAGGACCTACTCCGTGAGCTTGCTCTTTGCAAGCACTGTTGTCGATGACTTCTATCACTTTCTCGTCTTCGCATATTAATAAAAATTCTGTTCTGCCAAATCTAGGGTCGATAGAATCTGTAAGAGTTTGACCTTTAGAAGTTACTGCTATTTTCATTTTTTCTCCTGTATTTCTTTAATTTTTTTGTATATTTTTGCAAACTTATCCCGATAACCTTCGTGCGATTCCACGACAGATTTCCCCTGCATCACTGCGTCGTAAAATGCTTTATCATAAGGAAGATAGCCCACTACTTCCACCTGAAATTGCCCTAAGTACTCTTTTATCTGGTTGGTGATGTTTTCGTTGAGGTCGTACTTATTGATGATGGCTACAGACTGGATGCTAAACTTGTTCACCAGCTCCAGCACCCTTTTCAGATCGTGAAATCCCGAAACAGTAGGCTCTACCACCAGCAACACCAGACTCGCTCCAGACAAGCTGGAAACCACGGGACAACCGATGCCGGGAGAACCATCTACCAACACGATTTTCTTGTTACTCTCTTTAGCTATTTTCTTAGCTCGGTTCTTCAGCTCTGCCACCAGTTTACCAGAGTTCTCGCCACCTACATCCAGATGAGCGTGCACCATCGTGGTCTTGGTCTTGATCTGAGAGATAAGCACCTCTCCAGTCAAGCGAGGCAGGTTCGTGATAGCCTCACTCGGACAAATTCTGGCACAGTAGCCACAACCTTCACAACGGAAAGGATCTATGGTGTACTCCCTTTCGCCAAGCTTGTCTATTGCCAAAAAACTGCAAGCCGTCTGGCATTTGCCACACCCGATGCACTTCTTAGCGTCTATCTGGGCTAACTCGCCAGCGTAAAAAACTTCTCTTTCTCTCTCTACGGGCGAGACCACCAAGTGCAAATCTGGGGCGTCTACATCGCAATCTGCCAAGATCAGCTCGCTACCTCCGATCACAGCCAAGGCAGCACTAACAGAGGTTTTTCCTGTGCCTCCCTTGCCCGAGATTACCACTATTTCTTGTATATCTTTCATAATTTTGCCCCCATTCCTGCCACTAGATAGTCGTAAATCGAACGCAGATTTTCCTGCACCTCTGGGTTATCCTCATAGATTAAGTTCCCTTTTGAATAATCTTCGGCGATTTTTTTGCTTTCCCCTATTTTGGCGATAATCTCCACCTGATTCTGCTGCACAAAGTCTGCTAACAGCTGATCATCAGCCACCCATTTATTGACCACTACAGCCAAGGGCTTACCGAGTGCTTTGGCTACTGCCACCGCTAGAGAAGCATCGTAAAGCCCAAAAGGGGTCGGCTCTACTACCAGCAATACCAAATCTGCTCTACTGAAAGTCTCCACAGCTGGGCAAGCCGTTCCGGGAGGAGAGTCAATAATGGTTAGTCCTGAAAGCAAAATATTCTCGTCCAGATAATCCAGAACTTCCGCTATTACCGGAACAGCCTGTTCTTGCCCAACATCGAGTCTTCCCTCGATAAATTCCATATTCTCATCTTGAAAAAAGCTAATCTCTCCCACTCTATACTCTTGTGGATGCAATGCCTTGGCAGGACAGAGCTCCCAGCACGCTTTGCAACTGTGGCAGAGCTGAGGGAAAGTCATCACCAAACTTTTGGTCTGAATGATAGCATTAAAATTGCAAACCTTTTGGCAGTTACCACAAAATAAGCAAAGCTCCTGATCCCAAGCGGGAATAGCTCTTTTCACTGGTCGCCGCTGCACCAAAGGCAACGCAAGAAAAAGCCCAGAGTTTGGCTCTTCTACATCCAGATCCGCTAGTCTTACTTTGCATTTTTGGGCTATCCAGCGGCTGAGATTTACAGCCAAAGTGGTCTTGCCTGTGCCGCCTTTTCCGCTCGCTATAGCGACACGAAACTCTTTTTGCTTCGGGAAACTTTTTTCGCTACTTTTTTGCATCGTTGTCTTTTGTTAAATTTTCTGAGAAAAAGCGATTTCCCCTGCCAAAACCTGCTCCTCTGCCTCTACCTCTGCCTCCGAATATTCCTCTTCCAGTTCCCACAGTCTCACCTTTCGTGGCAGCGTCTGCATCTGCGCATCTTCCTAGTCCTCTACCCGTCATGCTTCCTTGTCCGTTAGGACCTTTTCCGTCTAATCCTGGCATTTTAGCCCTCCTTGTTTTCGATTTTTTTCTCTATTTGATCTACGATAGCTACAAAGGGAGAGTCCGCATTCAAGCCTATGTGAGGAGTCCCATTGTCGCCTGCTTCCATTATCTTCGGATTGAGAGGCACTCTGCCCAAGAAATCCAGTCCGTACTCTTTGGCAGTGCTCTCTCCACCTCCGCTGTGGAAGATGTCGGTTACTTTGCCACAGTGCGGACAAACAAATCCGCTCATATTTTCGATCAGCCCGAGCACATTCATCTTGAGCAAACCAGCAAAGCCGATAGATTTGCGGGTGTCTGCCAGAGCCACCTCTTGTGGTGTGGTCACTATCACGCATCCATCGCACTCTGTGATGGTCTGGGCAATAGTCAGCGGCTCGTCACCCGTGCCGGGAGGTAGATCCACCAGCAGATAGTCGAGCTCTCCCCAGTTAATGTCGGAGAGAAGTTGGCGGATTACACCTATTTTGGCAGGTCCTCGCCATACAGCAGGGTCGTTCACATTCTGCGAGTAGAAGCTCAGTGATACTATCTCCAGATTGTCGCTAATCCGATAAGGCTTGCCCGGCTCTTGGGGATGTTTGCCGTGTTTACCGAACATCACGGGAATATTAGGTCCGTGCAAGTCGGCATCCAAGATTCCTACTTTATAGCCCTTTTGTGCCATTCCGAGGGCGATGTTGCTGGTTACTGTCGATTTGCCCACACCACCTTTACCGCTCATTACTACTACTTTGTGCTTTATCTTGGATAAGGTCTCTTGTATTTTCTTGTCCTGCTCTGCCATTTGCGTGGCTCTATCTTGTTCCATTAGTTGTCCTCTCCCTTGACTATCAATACTTTGTTGTGCAGTATAGCTTCCAATATTTTCTTAGCTCCCGATGCCAAATCTCTCTGCAATGAACCGCGAGAAATGTGCATCTTTTCGGCTGCCTCAATCTGACTGCAACCCTCATAGTTACAGAGTCTCAGAGCTTCCAACTCCTCGGAACTGATGACAACCTCACTCAGCTCACAGCCAGGAACACCCAGAGGCTTGAACACTCTGTCGTTCCCTAAATATCTGCAATTACGCATTTTACGGTTTCTGGTCATCTCATCTCCTATTCTCTGTGCATATGCACAAAATAAGCGTTCAAATTTTTTGTCAACGGTTTTTTTAGAGAACTTGAACACAACAAAACTCTTGACGAAATTGAGGAGATAAAAAATATTCTGTGAAAATTTCCTGCTATGTTAATCGCTTCTTTGCTTGTCAAAAAAAATAGTCACTAAAAACAAAATGCTTTGTTTTTAAAAATTAATTTTATCTAAAAACTATGAAAAAAGAAAAATCAATGATTGTCTTCAACCAAAAAGAGGTTCGTCGTCATTGGGATAACGAAAATGAACTTTGGTACTTTTCTGTTATCGATATTATTGAGATTCTCACGGAAAGTCCTCGACCAAGAAAGTATTGGAACGCTCTAAAAACAAAGTTATTAAAAGAAGGGAGTCAGTTGTCCCACGATATGGGACAACTGAAAATGAAATCTTCTGATGGGAAATTTTATGAAACAGATGTTTTGGACACGAAGAACATTTTAAGGCTTGTGCAATCTATTCCATCTCCCAAAGCAGAACCTTTTAAAGTTTGGCTAGCGAAAGTCGGATACGAAAGAATCGAAGAAACTGAAGATCCAGAGCTTGCTTTTGATAGGGCAATGCAAACTTATCTCAAAAAAGGTTATTCAAAAAACTGGATAAACCAAAGACTCAAAAGTATTGAAGTGAGAAAAGAGCTTACTGATGAATGGAAAGAAAGAGGGATGGAAGAAGGGTTAGATTATGCGATTTTGACGGATGAAATCACAAAAGCTTGGACAGGAAAATCGGTAAAAGAGTACAAAAATTTCAAAGGTCTCAAAAAGCAAAACTTGCGAGATAATATGACCAATCTTGAGCTTGTTTTAAATATGTTAGCAGAAGCATCTACTTCTGAAATTTCAAAAGAACAAAATCCCAAAGGGCTAAGTGCAAATAAAAAGGTAGCAAAGGAAGGCGGGAATGTTGCCAAGCAAGCAAGGATAACATTAGAGAAGCAGACAAGAAAAAGTATTATTTCTCCTAAAAATGCTGCCGAATTACAAAAACAAAACAACCTTTTAGAAGAAGACAAGCAAGCAGAATAATTTTAATGCTTAATTAACCCGTCCAGCTCTGCCAGAATCTCCCTGACTATCTTCTGGGTCGCCCCTGCGTGGCTCTGGACGAAATCGGCACAAGCTTTCCGCTGAGAGGCAAACTTTTCCCTATCGCTCAAGAAATCCCCTAGTAGCTTTTCCGCCTGCTGAGTATCGCTAAAAACCGTAGCTCCTCCCGCCAACACCAGCTGTTCCGCCTCGTGCGAGCTGTGGAATTTGTCACCAAACTTTCTGTCATCGGTTTTTTAGAGAACTTGAACACAACAAAACTCTTGACGAAATTGAGGAGATAAAAAATATTCTGTGAAAATTTCCTGCTATGTTAATCGCTTCTTTGCTTGTCAAAAAAAATAGTCACTAAAAACAAAATGCTTTGTTTTTAAAAATTAATTTTATCTAAAAACTATGAAAAAAGAAAAATCAATGATTGTCTTCAACCAAAAAGAGGTTCGTCGTCATTGGGATAACGAAAATGAACTTTGGTACTTTTCTGTTATCGATATTATTGAGATTCTCACGGAAAGTCCTCGACCAAGAAAGTATTGGAACGCTCTAAAAACAAAGTTATTAAAAGAAGGGAGTCAGTTGTCCCACGATATGGGACAACTGAAAATGAAATCTTCTGATGGGAAATTTTATGAAACAGATGTTTTGGACACGAAGAACATTTTAAGGCTTGTGCAATCTATTCCATCTCCCAAAGCAGAACCTTTTAAAGTTTGGCTAGCGAAAGTCGGATACGAAAGAATCGAAGAAACTGAAGATCCAGAGCTTTCTTTTGATAGGGCAATGCAAACTTATCTCAAAAAGGGTTATTCAAAAAACTGGATAAACCAAAGGCTCAAAAGTATTGAAGTGAGAAAAGAGCTTACTGATGAATGGAAAGAAAGAGGGCTGGAAAAGAGTTTAGATTATGCAATTTTGACGGATGAAATCACAAAAGCTTGGACTGGTAAATCGGTAAAAGAGTACAAGAATTTCAAAGGTCTCAAAAAGCAAAATTTGCGAGATAATATGACCAATCTTGAGCTTGTTTTAAATATGTTAGCAGAAGCATCTACTTCTGAAATTTCAAAAGAACAAAATCCCAAAGGGCTAAATGCAAATAAAAAAGTAGCAAAAGAAGGTGGTAATGTTGCCAAGCAAGCAAGGATAACATTAGAAAAGCAAACAAGAAAAAGTGTTGTTTCTCCTAAAAATGCTGCCGATTTGCAAAAACAAAAAAACCTTTTAGAAGAAGATAAACAAGAAAAATAATTTCAACACTTAATTAGCCCTCCAGCTCTGCCAGAATCTCCCTGACTATCTTCTGGGTCGCCCCTGCGTGGCTCTGGACGAAATCGGCACAAGCTTTCCGCTGAGAGACAAACTTTTCCCTATCGCTCAAGAACTCCCCGAGGAGCTTTTCCGCCTGCTGAGTATCGCTAAGAACCGTAGCTCCTCCCGCCAACACCAGCTGTTCCGCCTCGTGCGAGCTGTGGAATTTGTCACCAAACTTTCTGTCATCGGTTTTTTAGAGAACTTGAACACAACAAAACTCTTGACGAAATTGAAGAGATGAAAAACAATCTGTAAAAATTTCCTGCTATGTAAGTAAGTAAGCTAAAAACTTTATTTTAAGTATAAAATTATGACAAAAATTAAAAATACCCCTAGATTTCTTCGCCCAAGAGAAAAATTCCTTCAAAAAGGCTCTGATGCACTTTCAAAAAGTGATCTTTTAGCTATTGTCTTGGGAAGTGGCATAAAAGGAAAAAATGTCCAAAAATTAGCACAACAAATCGTTAAAAAATTTAGCCATAAATTTTTAGATGTTACTGTTAAAGAGTTACAAACTGTTGATGGGATTGGTCCAGCAAAATCTCTACAAATTGTTTCAGCAATTGCTCTGGTAAAAAGGTTCTATGAAGAACGAAATGGAAAAGAGATCATTATTAGAAACTCAAAAAATGTCTTAAATTTAACATTTGATTTACGAGAGAAAAAAAAAGAATATTTAGTCTGCTTATACCTCAATGCAAGAAATATTTTAATCAAAAAAGAAACAATAAGTGTTGGTTTGCTCAATAAAAGCTTACTTCATCCAAGAGAAATTTTTCATCCTGCTATTAAATTGAATTCTGCAAGCATAATTTTAATACATAATCATCCCTCAGGAAAATCCACACCAAGTAAAAACGATAAGGAAGTTGTAAAAAAAATAACACAAGCTGGAAAACTTATGGGAATTCCTATGATTGATTTTTTGATAACTTCTAAAAATGATGATTATAGTTTTTTTGAAGAGCTAAAAGACCAGGACAAAAACCTTGATTATATCTCTGATTCAACTCAACTGACTTTATTTGACCTTCTAAAAATTGAAAAGCCTATTTATGAAATGAACATTAGAAAAGTAAACAAGGTCTATTTCCAACCTACCCAAACGAAAAACAATTTTTTCCAATTACAAAATCGTAGATACTTGGGGAATAAATATAAATTGCTCGGATTTATTGAAGACATAATTGTTGAAAAATGCGAGAACATTAAATCTTTTTGTGATATTTTTGCGGGGACTGGTGTTGTTGGTGAAAGATTTAACAATGACAAAATCAAGATTATTTCTAATGATTTACTAAATACAAATTATGTTTGCTTAAAAGCATTTTTAGGCTCAAAACAAGATATTGAAAAAAACATTATTAAAAAAATAAATCATTTAAATAATTTAAAAATAAAAAAAAATTATTTTTCAAAGCATTTTGGAGGGACTTTTTTTACAAATGAGAATGCAAAAAAAATTGGAACAATTCGTGAAGAAATAGAAAATATTTCAGAAAATGAAGATGAAAAAAACATCTTACTTTGTTCTCTTCTTTATGCAGTCGATAAAGTTGCAAATACAGTTGGGCATTATGATGCTTTTAGAAAAAAACTTGATTCAATTCAACCTTTAAAACTTTTAATTCCCGATATTGACTACTCCCATAATTTACAAAATGAAGTTTACAATGAAGATTCAAATTCCCTAATTCGTAAAATTTCTTGCGATATATTATATATCGATCCTCCTTATAATTCAAGGCAATATTGTGACGCTTATCATCTTTTAGAAAATTTGTCTGAATGGGAAAAACCAAAAGTTGAAGGAATTGCAAAAAAAATGAATCGTTCACATATAAAAAGTGCCTATTGTCTCAAAAATGCAACACAGGCTTTTGAAGATTTAATAAGAAACGCAAACTGTAAACACATTTTATTGTCCTATAACAATACAGCCGATTCAAAAAATAATCGTTCTAATGCGAGAATAAAAGATAATGATATTATCAGAATCTTAAAAAATAAGGGTGAAGTTGAAATCTTTGAAAAAGATTATAAAGCATTTACTACTGGAAAAAGTAATGGAGAAGGAAATGCTGAAAGAATATTTTATTGTAAAGTAACTAAATAATTATGAAAAATCCTTGGTCATTATCAACAACAGTTAGAAATCCAGAGAGAATACTCCCTTTTTTAAGAGTGCTAAAAGAAATGGAGGGAGAGAAATTTGATGAAATGGGACAAAAAAAATTCCAAACTCTTTTAATTCAAAATAGACTTTATAAGCCAACAGGTTTAGATAAAAGTTTAGAATCTTATTACGAGACAGTAGAAGATAAAATGACTTTTGAACAAGCAGAAGAAATTTTTGAACATATGAGAGTTAGATCAAAAGAACTACAAAAAAGTATTGGATTAAGAGGAAGAACATCAGTTGCACCATTAACAAAAATGGGCTTAGCTGTTGCAAGAAAATCACACGGGAATGTTGAAATAACTGATTTAGGAAATGCTTTTTTAAACGGAACTCTTGATATTGGTGATATTTATTTTAGGTTTTTTATAAAATGGCAATTGCCAAATCCAGATACAACAGACTATAAACTTGAAAATGGTTATAACATAAAACCGTTTATTGGAGTTTTACACTTAATAAATCAAGTAAATCAAAAATCTTTAAGAATTAACGAAAAAGCAAAAGGAATTAGCAAACAAGAATTTTCTTTATTTTGCCCTATTCTTATCAATTTTAAAGATATAGAAAAATATGCTGATAAAATTTTAGAATTAAGGAAAAAACAAAAAGAGAAAAGTAAACAAGAACAAAAACAAATTTTTGATAATTACAAAAATAGATTTGTTCAAGAATTTTTAAAAACTAGCAATACAAAAGAAATTGAAAAACTTTTAAACAATCTTAAAGATTATGGTGATAATGCCATAAGATATTTTCGCTTAACTCGTTTTTTCTATATTCGTGGTGGCGGATTCTATATTGATTTAGAGCCAAGAAGAGAAGTTGAAATTCAAAATTTGTTAAATTTTGATAATGCAAAATCTAAAGATTTTGAAAGCAAAAAACAATACTTAAATTATATGGCTAATATATCAGAGCCAAAACTTCCTTGGGAATCAAAAAAAGAATATAAAAAAATTCTTTCAAAGCTTATTGAAGATATTCAAAATTATGAAATAAAAATAAATATTAAAACAAAAGAAATTTTGGAATACCAAAATTTTAATGAAGAAGAATTAAAAAAATACATTTCTGAATTAAGAGAATATAGAAGAGAATTACAAAATGAAGAAAATCATCAAAAATCACAAGAAATAGGACAAATAAGTAATTATATAGAAATCCTAAATAGGTTATCTCGTGTTGATAGAACTTTAGAAAATAGACCCGTTTTACTTGAAAAATTTTCATCACTTGGATTAAATGCATTAAATGATGTTTTGAGAATAAAACCAAATTACCCTGTTGGAGATGATAATGAACCTACTTTTACAGCTCCTGCAAACACTCCTGATATCGAATGTTATTATGAAAATTTCAATACAGTATGTGAGGTAACAATGCTTAATGGAAGAGATCAATGGTATAATGAAGGACAACCCGTAATGAGACATTTAAGAGACTTTGAAAATAAAAACAAAGGCAAAAAATCATATTGTTTATTTATTGCTCCAAAAATTCACAGAGATACTCTAAATACTTTTTGGACATCAATAAAGTATGAATATGAGGGATCAAAACAATATATAATTCCTTTTACAATCAAGGATTTTGTAAGCCTTTTAGAAATCCTTGTTGAAATCAAAAAAGAAGGTAAATTCTTACCACACAGAGAAATTGCTCGCTTGTATGATAAAATTATAAATAGAGCAAATAATTTTTCAGATTCTAATAAGTGGTTAAATGAAATTCCAAATGCAATTAACTCTTGGCAAAAAAGTATGACTTTTAATTCCTAAAAAATATGAAAAAAAATATTATCTATAACGGAGATTGTACAGAAATACTAACAAAAAAAATTGAAGAAAATTCAATTGCTCTTGTTTTTGCTGATCCTCCTTATAACCTTTCTGGAAATGGTTTACATTGGAAAGGTAATAAAACAGGTGGAGACTGGTTTATGGTAAATGAGGAGTGGGATAAAATGACTCCTCCTGAATATATGCAATTTACAAGAAAATGGGTTGCTGGTTGTCATAAAGCTCTGAAAAATAACGGATCAATTTATATTGCTTGTAGCTATCATAATGTTGGTGAAGTTATGATTGTTTTAAAACAATTAAACTATAAAATTAATAATATAATCACTTGGTATAAAACAAATGCAATGCCAAATATGACAAGAAGAGTTTTTACTCATGCAACTGAATTTGTAATTTGGGCAGTAAAAGGAAAAGGTTGGATCTTTAACTATGAAAAAATCAAAGAAATTAACCCTGAAAAGCAAAAGGATGGTAGCTTAAAACAAATGAGAGATTTTTGGGGAATGCCATTAGTTCAAGGAAAAGAAAGATTGAAAAAAGAAGATGGAAAAGCACTACATCCAACACAAAAACCCGAAGAAATGCTAAAAAGAATTATTTTAGCAAGTTCAAATAAAGGAGATGTCGTTTTAGACCCATTTATGGGGAGTGGCACAACTGCTTTTATCGCTCAAAAATATGGTCGTAACTTTATAGGAATTGAGAGAGAAACAAAATATATTGAAGCTACAAAAAAAAGATTAGGTTTATAAATTTAAAGCTTAATGTCAAGACCTAATCACCAATTCACCTAACATAGTAAGAATTTTCTAAAAGGCAAAAGCGAGATTTTTTTCATCCAGCTCTGCCAGAATCTCCCTGACTATCTTCTGTGTAGCTCCTGCGTGACTCTGGACGAAATCGGCACAAGCTTTCCGCTGAGAGACAAACTTTTCCCTATCGCTCAAGAACTCCCCGAGGAGCTTTTCCGCCTGCTGAGTATCGCTAAGAACCGTAGCTCCTCCCGCCAACACCAGCTGTTCCGCCTCGTGCGAGCTGTGGAATTTGTCACCAAAGAGTAGCAATGGTGCAAACACCGCCGCTTCCACGACATTGTGCAGACCATAGCCAGCAAAGCCTCCGCCGACATAAGATATCTGAGCCAATCTGTATAGCCCCGAGAGCTTCCCGATGCTGTCCACCACCACCACTTGAGGGCTATCCCCTTCTCTGAGCTGAGAGTATGGCACACTACCAGCAAAGGCTGACAAAAATTGCGACACAAATCGCAAATCGTGAGGAGCTAAAATAACCTTGAAGTTCGCAAATCGTTGCAAGATGCTTTGCAAAGCTGGGAATAAAACTTTGCTTCCCTGCGGCCAGATGCTACCAGCGATAAAAACAGTGTCTGCCGGAGAGTAATCCAAAGGCATGCTAAACTTTTCCTGTGAAGCAGCGATGGTCAAATCGTATTTGGTGTCGCCACAGACGACCATTTTCCCCTGATAGATGTTAGCCAGACGAGAGCTGTCCTCTTGTGAAATAGGGAACATCGCATCGATATTGGCGTAAAGTTTGCGATGGAAAAAAGCCGAGAGACCTTTGTCACGACCAGAAAGTTTGGTGAGCGTCGCACAGCTGAGGAAAACCTTTATTCCCCTTTTTTTGGCTTGCAAAAGGTGGTTTGCCCACACATCCAGTTTGGATATTAGCCAAAATTTGGGCTCGATGATGTCAAAAAACTTTTTGGCGTTTGCCTGTGTGTCCAGCGGTAAATAGGTCTTGACATCTATCAGTTGATGGTCTGCACCCACGAAATCGTAGCCCGACGGAGAGAAAAAACTGACCACTACCACCAAGCGAGGATTCCCCTTTTTCAGCGCGGAAACTATTGGCTCTGCTTGTAGCCATTCTCCCACGGAAGTGCTATGCACCAGCATTCGCGGTCTTTGAGCATCGTACTTACGCAGATCTTTTTGCAGTCTGGCAAATAACCCCTTGCGACTTTCCAGCCCAAGAGCGAGCTTTTTGGCAAAAATCTTGCCCACTGGTAAAGCCAGCAAAGCCAAGGGCAACAAAATATAATTGTAGAGCCAAATCATAACACCTCTTCTATCTTCGTCATCACCATCTCCGCTGTAATGGATTGCATACATCTGAAGTGCCCCCGAGGGCAAGCAGAGAGCCCCTTGGCAGTGCAAGGGCGACAACTCAAATCCACCTGCACCACGCGACAGTTTTCTTTGATGGGGAAAAATCCTAGCTCCTGTGTCGTGCAACCAAAAATCGCCACACAAGCTAAGTTTTGCGACTGTGCCAGATGCAGCAGTCCGCTATCGTGACAGAGCAAAAGTGCTGATTTTTTCATCAGAGCCGCTGTCTGGAGCAGGTCTAGCTTGCCGCTCAAATCTTTGATGTCGGCAGAGTTTGAGCAAAGCTCTTTCAACTTGCCAGCATCTTCTACCTCTTTTGCTCCTCCGAGGAGGATGATATTCTTGCTCGGCAATTTGCTGATAAGCTGAGCAAACTTCCCCAGTGACCATTTTTTGGTGAAATGAGCTGCCGAAAGCGACACCAGAACTGGCTTAACTCCTCTACTGTATTCTTGCACAGAGAGAGCGTCTGAGGGTGAGAAGCTGATAAAGTAAGCTGGATGCTCAAGCAAATCTAACCCTGCACAAGCATCATAGTAACGCTGATAAATCGGCTTGGCTTTTCGCAAAAAGTTGAGACCAAACTTGGTAAGTAGCCAGCGGCGAAAATATGGTTTGGCATAAACTCGCTTCTGGGAAGCCACTCCACACCTAAGATAGCGAGAACGCAGACTGTTATGCAGATCGATGAGCAGATCGTATTTCTCAGCTTTCAGCCGCCTTTTCAGAGTCCGCAGAGTCGTCTTGCTCTTGTCATAGCCTAGCGTCTGGTCTATGTCTGGGCAATTCTCCAGCAAAGGGACAAACTCTTGCTTGGTCAGGTAATCAATCCTAGCCTGAGGAAATCTCTGCCGCAGACTCTTGACCACTGGCGTGGTGATGATGATGTCCCCTATCGAACTAAAACGAATAAGCAAAATTTTTTTCACCAACTTGTTACTCTCCTATTTTCTTTATCTACAATCGTTTAGAGCGATTTTCGTCAAACTATCCGTAAAAATCTGCTTCCCGTGTAATGTCCAACTTTTGCAAAAACTTTTCATCTTTACTCTTTTAGAAGTTAAAAACCAACTTCGTGTAAAACTCTGGCTGGTAGTCACTTTGCACTTCATCTTTTTCCCAACGAGCTCCCATCTCTAGCTCGCTAGACAGATTCCCCAGCAGAGTCAAGACTCTGGGCACTACGCCCACACCAAAGCTGGTGCTTTGTTCATCGCTGAGAGTAGACAGCTCTTCCCTATCGTACTCGGCGAAAAGTTTTATTGCCAAATCTCGCCAAAAAATGCTCGGCGACCACAGCCCTTTATTTATTTTCCAGAACCTCTGCATATAGTAAAGAGACGCTTTTTTCTCTCGCTCTTCCCAACTCAAACTCTCGCTGGCAATTTTGTCCGTCTCTGCCTGAAGCACGATTTTGGCTGTGGAGAAATAGTGCGAATAATTAATGGCACTGGCGATGTCGTCCTCATCGTCACAAGTAGCGGTGATGTCCAGATAGTCGTAAGGGAGCTGAAATACGAGCTTTATCCCCGTGAACCACTCCTGCTGCCTGTGCTGAGTGTTATTTACTTGCGTTTCTTCGTCCGTGTAACCGCCCACGATGTATGCCGAGCTGAGTCCGAAATCTACCGAGCTATATATAGGCAAATAAGATTGCAGTAAGAAATCGTCGCTTTGATAGCTTACACTGAAGATGAACGGATCGAAAATGGTGGTCAGGGCGCTCAGCGAGAACTGCTCGCCATATGAGAACAAATATTCCGTCGTTCCCAAGATGTCCGCTCCTTGCTGGAGAAGCGGCGAGAGTCTAATGTCGGGAATCAAGATAGATGCCAAGTTCCGCAAAACGGCGTTGCCCTCTGCTGTGTACTGCCAATCTTCCATCGCGAACTGCTTCTCTTTTTCGTTTGCAGGTGGTGCGAACTCTTCGCTTTGCAGGGTGTCACAGCACAAACGGTAGCCGTCTTTGCCCAAACCTAAGTAGTAAACCAAACCTCGGTCTATGCTCACTGACTGAGCGAACTCGGCAGTTATGAGCTTGGTCACCTGCATAGAGTGCATGTCACAGCGGTATCCTGCCAGTGTCCCGTCGTAGTTGGCGGTGTAGCACATTTTGCCTGCCTCTAGCTGTGCATCCGCCTCTGTCCACACAGAGTTCAGCATGCTGGTCATTTCCCCTTGCTCATCGCTCCAGCGATACAGTCCCAGAGAGCCGAGCTCCGTCTTGGCTGTGAAGACGAACTCCCGAGAGTCACGAGCCATCTGCGAGATGTATTTGTCGCTTGTCAGTAACAACTTGGGTCTCTCATCGCCTTTCTTGTGATAGAGCTGGCTTCCGTAGGTGTCTGGGTTTTCCAAGCTATAATAGATGTTTGCTCCTGTGTCCACGGCGAAACTCTGGATGTCGTCAGCGATTACCCGCTCTTCTTTATTTCTCTGCAAATCCAGACAGTAGAGCTCTTTACGGATGCCTGTGCCCATCTGGTCGATGTTGGCAAAGCCACTTTTCTGGACAGGTTTGCGGTAATACAGCTTACCATCTGCCACCTGAAAAGAGTAATCTGTGCCATAAGTGAGATTTTTCAGGAAATAAGATTTCCCTCTTTGCCAGCGGTAGAGCTTGGCTATCGGGATGTCGGAAGCTGGATAGTCCATCACGGTGTAATAGCAAACTCCGCCTTGCACTGCATATTCCAAGATGTTGCCCGCTTTCACTCCCTCTAGCTCCTTGCTCTGGTCGCTATGGACTGCTGGCAAGTCGTCCATCGCCTGCTGATAGAGGGTGGCAAAATCTTCCCCAAAAACGGACTCGGCGACATCGTCCATATAGAAAGAGGGGAAGAGGATATTCAAAATTCCCGCTACTCCTTGATTGTCCACGCCTCGCACATAGCTGGCTAAGCGATTTTCTCCGTAAGTTCGGGAGAGATAATCCATCAGCAGTCCACCATACATATATTTTGCTGAAGCGGGGAATTTGCTTGCGTCGTAAAAAGTCAGCTCTTGCAAATCGGGTGTTTCGCCAAGAAACTTTTGCGAGCCAGCGATAGCCTCGAAGATGCCGTTGTTTAGCCTGCCCTCGTTAGGAGCAATCTGCGATTCGCTGTAGACGGTGTAGCCTTCCAGTAGCCACAGTGGTTGATAGATATTGGGGCTGACCCAGTTACCCAAGATTGCTGCCAAGAAATTGCCCTCTCTGGCGGACATCTGAGCGATGTGCGTGTACTCGTGGACTCCCACCACCCGATACCAGCTCTGTGCCCACACGAAATCGTCCGCCCGTATCTTGGCGGAGTACAAAGAAATTTTGGGCTTGAGCGGATTTGCATAGCCGTTAGCTTCCCCCACATCTTGGAATACTACGGGGATTTTCTGCTTTATCTGCTTTGCGGTGAATAACTTAGGAAGCTCCAAAAAGTGGTAGCCCAGATTAAAAGCTCCCGTGCCGCTAAAGCCTGTCAAGGAGTCCACGCGTCCCTTGTATTTCTCCAAAAAGTAAAGCCCTTTTATGGCTTGTGCTTTGTTTGGCTTTTGGTAATAACCCTGAAAGTGCTCGCTGGAGATGTACTCCCAGTTCCAAAAAGCTCCGAACAAAAAAGTCGGAAAGAAAAGGAAAAGCAAGACCTTCTTATTCAAACTATCTCCTGCGAGATGCCAAAATCAGGACATCTTTCAAGTCAGATTCCGAAGTAGCTCTCATCCATCTTTGCTCAAAAGAGCGGTTCTGCACGATTTGTGCCAAAGCTGCCAGAGCTTTCAGGTGGTAAATCCGCATATCCATCGAGCCTGCCAAAGCGAAGACCGCTTGCACATTCGCTTGACCATCGCCAAAATCGATGCCTTGCCGACACCTTACTATCACCAACTCGAAAAGATTTTCGCCTTCCAAGATGATGTGCGGAATTGCCAAAAATGAGCTGATGAGAGTGCTGCCGATTTCCTCTCGCTCCTTCAATTTCTCCAGATAGTAGCTTTTGTCTGCTCCGAGTCGCTCCGCTAGTTTCTCGCTTACCATCTCCAGAGCTGTCTTCTGGGTGACGGAAGCAGGAATATCCAAAACGCTCGCTTTTAGCACCGTTTCGTCGAAGAAGTCGGTGATGATTTCTTCCCTTTGCAAGAGGATGTTTCGTAGCTCCTCAGAAAAATTTTTACTCCGCAATTTTTTGCCGATGATTCTGTCCACGATATTTTGCAAAACATAAGCTCTATCTGAGTGCTGCCTGCCGTAGCACCAATACCAAAGTAAACTCAGAGCGATGAAACCTGCAGAGATGCTCAAAGGAACTGTGCCCATCTCAAAGATGAGAAAAGCGTAGGCGATGAGCCCAAAAATTTGCACCCAAGGATAAAAAGGCGATTTGAACTTGGGACGGTAGTTACTCATTTTGCTCTCTCGCATCACTATCAACACTAGGTTGGACGCCGCAAACAGCAAGATTTTTAGCGTGGAGGCGGTTTTTATGAGCATTTGCAAATCCAGAAAAAGGATAACCACGATCATAAACGCAGAGGTTGCCACTATAGCGAAGACGGGCGTCTGCCCTTTGCCTGCCAACTTACCGAACTTCTCGGGCAGGAGATTGTCTTTTGCCATCGCCATGGGAGTCCGAGAAGCCGCCATGATGCCCGCATTACCTGTGGAGATGAAAGCCAAAAGTGCAGCCACTGCCAAGATCATCCCGCCTGCTGGTCCCATAAAGACGGTGGCAGCATCCGAGATCGGTGTGAGAGAGGGCATCCCCTGTTTGATGATGTCACCTTGCAAAACGCCCACAGTGATAAAGACCACCAAAACATAAAAGATAGTCACCACCACGAAGGCAGAAATCATCCCAAAGGGAAGGTTGAGAGTCACATTTTTCGTTTCCTCCGCGACACTCACCACCTTTGTCAAGCCTCCATACGAGACGAAAATCATCCCCACTGTGCCCAAAAGCACTCGATGCGAAGGCCAAAAATTATCGTCTGCTCTAAAATAAGAAAAGTCTACGCTGGGCAAACCAGCAACTACAAAGTAACTTAAAATTCCCAGCAAGAATAAAACCAACACTATCTGCAATCTACCAGCGTGCTTTGCTCCGTAAATATTGAGAATCATAAAGATGATACAAAAAACTACCGCCACCAGCTTAATCTGCCACATCGGGAAATCGGGCAGAAAAATCCGCACGAAAGCTCCAATGCCCAGAAGAGCAAAAGCACTCTTGAAGCTAAGAGAGAACCACGCTGCCATCCCCGAAAGGGTACCTGCTATTGGACCTAAACTCCTGTCTATATGGAAATAATCTCCGCCCGATTTGGGCATCGCTGTGGATAGCTCCGCTTTGGAAAAGAGTGCCGGAAGAACCAAAACACCTGCCAAAAAATACGCCACGAAGACACTTTTCCCGCACATTGCGTAAGCTATGGCTGGCAAGATGAACAAACCAGAGCTAATCATCGCCCCAGACGAGATGCAAAAAATGTCCCAGAAACCTAACTCTTTCTTCAAACTCATTATTTCCCTCATTATCGAATCTTTTTCAAAAAAAAGACCTCAAAGAATTTCAAATTTATCCTCAAGGTCTTATATAATAAAATCAAAAAATTAGTCAAACAGTTCTATCTCAATGGCGTTTTTAGGGCATTTCGCCACACAAGCCTCGCAACCGATGCACTTAGCTTGGTCTACTTCGTGCTTCTGCTTGAGAGTCCCAGAGATAGCTCCAGTTGGGCAGACTTTGCTACACAATGTGCAACCTACGCAGTCGTCGGTGATTTTGGCTTTGCCTCGCTTAGCTTTCTGGTCTACTATCACGCCCGTAGGGCAGACATTCGCACACAGTCCGCACGAAACGCACTTGCTGTAATCTATTCTCGCCAGATTGTCTTCCACAGTTATCGCTCCCACGGGGCATTTTTTTTCGCAAAGTTTGCAACCGATGCACGCTACAGCTCCACAGTTAGCTTTCGCTATTACGCCTTTCTCGTGATTACTACAACAGATGTGCACCTCTTTGCTAGCAGGAGCCAAGATTATCAAATCTCGCGGGCACTCTCGCACACAAGCTCCGCAGCCAGTGCATTTTTCCTTGTTTACCGTTTTGTTACCAAATTCATCCAAATCTATCGCACCAAAAAGGCAAACGGCAACACAACTATTGCCACCTAGACAGCCATAGATACAGCTATTGACACCCTTACCCACAGAGTTCATCATCTTGCAATGGTTCACTCCCTGATATTCGTAAGAGGTGTTCGTGCGATTTGTGCCACCAGAGCCGCACAAGATGACAGCAACCTCTTTTACTCTAAATTTGGCACTCACTCCCATTATGGCGGACACTTTTTTCACCATTTCAGCTCCACCAGGAGTGCATTTGTTAATTTCTTCGCCAGATTTTACTATTGCCTGAGCATATGCTGCACAGCCAGGATAGCCACAAGCTCCGCAGTTCGCTCCCGGAGTTACCTCTATCACTTGCTCTATTTTGGGGTCGATTTCCACTTTGAACTTCAGCGATGCGAAAGCCAATATTAAACCATAAAACACGCCTAAGCCACCGATAATCAACACAGGATATAACACAAATTCCATAAAATTTCCTTCTTAAAAAAATGGGCTAAATCTTAAAACCAGCAAAACCCAGAAAAGCCAAAGCCATACAGCCTGCCACGATGAAAGCAATCGGCATCCCTTTGAGCGAATCTGGCACTTCTGCATAATCTAGCCTCTCCCTGATACCTGCCATTAGCACTAACACCAGAGTAAACCCAACGCCTGCAAAAAACCCTTGCAAGACAGACTCAATAAAATTGAAAGGTGTGCCATCTGACCAAGTAGATTGGATGTTCAAGATCGCCACACCGAGCACCGCACAGTTGGTAGTGATGAGAGGCAAAAAGACCCCAAGTGCTTTGTAGAGAGCTGGAGCGAACTTAGCTATAGCCATCTCCAAAAATTGCACCAAAGAGGCGATGGTCAGGATGAAAGCTATGGTTTGCAGGTACTCCAACCCAAAAGGCACCAAAAGATAGTGCTGAATGAGGTAAGTGATGCAAGACGCCATACTCATCACGAAGATGACCGCCATCCCCATCCCTAGAGCCGAGTCAAGCTTGCGAGAGACACCAATATAAGGACAGAGTCCTAAGAATCTCATCAAGACGAAGTTATTGACAAAAACGGTGGAGATAGAGATAAAAAGTAACTTATACAAAATATCCATAATCTATTGCTCCTTTTTCTTCAAAAGGTTGATAAAGCCCATAATAAAGCCCAAGGTGATAAAAGCACCGGGCGCCAAAATAGCTATCAACATCGGCTGGTAAGCATCGGGCATTACCTGAAATCCCAAGATCTTGCCCGCACCGAGCAGCTCGCGGATAATCCCCAAAACGGACAAGGCGAAAGTAAAGCCAAGCCCCATAGATAACGCATCGATAAAACTATCGAAGACACCGTTTTTGGAGGCGAAGGCTTCCGCACGCCCCAAGATAAGGCAGTTCACGACTATCAAAGGGATAAAGAGTCCCAAGCTCTTGTGCAACGCAGGCACAAAGGCGTGCATTACCATATCTATCACCGAGACAAACGACGCTATCACCACGATATAGCAAGGTATCCGCACCTTCGCTGGTATCCAGTTTTTGATAAGAGAGATGATAACATTCGAGCCCAGAAGAACCGACATAGACGCTAGTCCCATTCCCAGAGAGTTGCTCAGCGAGGAACTCACTGCCAAGGTGGGACACAGTCCCAGAGCCATCACAAAGACAGGATTCTCTTTGACGAACCCTTTCAGGAGGCTTTCTTTGATACTCACTTGTTGCCTCCCTCTTGCACCACGGCTTCTTCCAAGAGCTTGATGCCCTTGCTGATAGAGTTGGAGATGGCTCTACTGGTAATGGTCGAGCCCGTGATACTCACGATTTGTCCGCCATCTTTTTCCACCGCAATTTGGGAAAACTTCTTGTCCGCAAACTGATCTTGCCACTGTCGTTTTTCACAATTAGCTCCCAACCCAGGCGTTTCTGCTTGGGAGATGATTTTGATACTATTTATAGAGAAATCTTTTTTAAGACCAACCACCGTTTTGACATCGCTAGAGTAACCATATTCCGAGGCGATAAACACATAGCCGACCACAATATCTTCGGCATCTTTTGCCAAAAAGTAAGTGAAATCTCCTGCCGTTTGTTTGCTAAAAGTTTTCGTCTGAGGCAACACGAAAAGCATCGCTGCTTTTTCTTCTCTAGCTGCGATACCTTGGATGATCGGAGCTGTTTTCTTATTCACAAAAGCTAAAGTACCACTAGCTGCCACACAGATCAGCAAAAGTATTCCTGAAAGTTTGAGGTAATATTTCATTTAACACTCCTTTTGGCAGTCGCTCCGAAAAATCTCGGGGTCGTCCACCTATCTATCAGGGGCACAGCCAGATTCATAAGCAATATAGAGTAGCACACGCCTTCTGGATAACCGCCTTTAAGCCTGATGAGCACAGTCAGTACGCCACAGCCGATGCCAAAAATCACTCTGCCTCTTCTCGTGCAAGGCGAGGTTACCATATCTGTTGCCATAAAGAAAGCTCCTAGTACCAGACCGCCAGCAAAGATTTGTGAGATGGCAAACAAGATCGAGACGGAGAATATTCCATTTATTCCGCCAAACACATAAGTAAGCACGAAGACTGTCAAGATGTAGCAAGTGGGTATCCGCCACTCTATGATGTGCTTGTACGCTAGCCATCCTGCTCCGAAAAGCAGAGCTATCACAGAGGTTTCTCCGATCACTCCGCCACAGTTTCCCCAGAAAAGGTTTTGCACCACCTCGAAGCTGGCAAATTTGCTCATCAACATCTGAGCTACTTCTTGCCCTTGCTCTGCGGTTACACCGAGACCGTCCACGAAGTTTTTGTCTCGCAAGTATTTAATCACTCCCAGAGGAGTCGCACTACTTACCAACATTTGTGCTTTTGCCGATGCCAAATCTACACTGACACCTGCCATACCGCTGATAGAGCCAAGCGTTGTCTTGCTCCAGTTGGTCATCGCCGTCGGCCAAGAAGCCATCAAAAAAGCTCGTGCCAACAAAGCAGGATTGAGGATATTGTGTCCCAATCCACCGAAAACATGCTTGCCCACAGTCATAGCAAAGACACTACCAACCACGGGTATCCACCACGGTGCACTCACTGGGATATTGAAAGCTACCAGCATCCCTGCGACTACAGCACTGCCGTCGTCTACGCTTATCGGCACCTTGCGAAATCTTTGGATAGAATACTCGCTCAGTACTGCCGCAATCACTCCGTAGGCGGTAAGCAATAACGCTTGTATTCCAAAATAATATATCGAAAATCCCCACGCTGGCAACAAAGCCAACACGACATTCCACATTATCGATCTGGTCGATAGCTCGTCGTGAATGTGAGGAGCCGCACTAACTACTAGCTTCATATCTTCTTCTCCCCGAGTGCTCTCTCGTTCAATTTCGCTTTCGCCAAATCTATCCACTGCACCATCTTGATGTGAGCAGGGCACACATACGCACAGCTACCGCAACGCAGACAATCTAACGCTCCGCTTTTTTGAGCCTTGTCCCACAGCTTATTTTTAGCAGAGCTAACGATCATCCTCGGCAGCAGGTACAATGGGCAAACATCTATGCATCTAGCACAACTAATACAAACGCCCTCTTCTTTGGAGACAATCTCCGATTCTCGCAAAAAAACGATAGCCGAAGTGGTTTTGCTGATGCTCGCCTGTGTATCGCTCATAGCAAATCCCATCATGGGACCACCAGAGACAATCTTGGCTATGGGAGCTATTAGCCCTTTGGCTTCTTCCAAAAGGTAATCGAAACTCACGCCCAAGCGAACATAGAAGTTTTTCGGGTTTCGCACCGCAGAGCCAGTGACGGTTACCACTCTCTCTATGAGAGGCTTACGGTAACGCACAGCTTGATAAGCAGCCACCGCTGTCGCTACATTTTGCACCACCACGCCTACATCGGCAGGCAATCCGCCTTGATTGGGGACTTCTCTATCCAAGCAAGCCTTGATGACCTGCTTCTCCGCTCCTTGCGGATATTTCAGCTCCAGAGGTTGTACATCTATATCGCTCTGCCCCACGAGCAAGGAGTGTAAGGCTTTGATAGCTTTAGGCTTGTTCTCCTCTATCCCGATGATGCCTTTTTTGGCACCCAGCACTTTCATAAAGATTCTCATCCCCGCGACGATTTGCTCACCTTTCTCTAGCATTAGGCGGTAATCGGAGGTAATATAAGGCTCACACTCCACGCCGTTGAGGATTACAGTGTCGATGTTTTTGCTCATCATCTTCACATAGCAGGGGAAACCTGCACCGCCCATACCTACGACACCAGCGTCTTGGATTCTTTTGATAATCTCATCGCTAGGCAAATCCAGATATTTCTCATCATCGACCAAATCCACCCAATCGTCCTCTTTTTCGGCCTTGATGCGGATGCCTTTGCTCAGCTTGCCACTAGCGTCCACGAAATCTTCTATCGCTTCCACTTCGCCCGTGACAGAGGAGTGAACATTAGCGGAAATGAAGCCATCTTGCTGAGCTATCAGCTCTCCTGTCTTTACGCTATCACCCACAGAGACCAGCGGAATAGCAGGCTTGCCCAGATGCTGATTCAAAAACAGAGTAACACTCTCGGGTAAGCCTGGAGTTTCTATAGCAAATCCGCTACTAAGACTCTTAAAATCTGGTGGATGAACACCATACTTAAAAGTTTTCTTTTGCATAATTACCTTAATTTTTTAGTAAAACCTAAAGTTAATCAGTCCAAATCTAAGTTATCCAACTGCTCGTGAAAGGACTCTCTAGGTTGCTCTTCTTCACTCTCGTGAGAATGGAAAGTTTGGTCTGTAGATTTAAGAATGATTCTACACCCTTTTCTATCAACTTTGGAGATGTAAAATTCGTGCGAAGATCCTTCTGGATATTTCTCTTCCAACGATTGTCCGTGATCCAAAGAAACGAAAGAGTAAGGTATGAACCCCTCAAACTGGAAGCCGTCGTGATCCAAATCTATTACTACGCCTTTATTCTCGATAACTTTTTGCACAACGCCTTGCACTTTTTCGCCACTCTTGAGTAAGTCTGCTCTCTCCCAAGGATTTTCTTCCAGTTGTTTGATGCCAAAAGAAATCTTGAAAGCAGCATTGTCGATATCCAAAATCTTCACTTTCACTTCTTGTCCGATTTTGTACACAGATTTCAAATCCTCTATCCTCTTGCTCCACGCTACATCTGCTATGTGTACTAGCCCGTCGATATCGTCGTCCAACTCTAGGAACATCCCAAAACTGGTAATGGACTTAATCGGTCTTGTGACAACTTGTCCGACTTCGTATTTCATACTAATAGTAAGCCAAGGATTTATTTCCATTTGGCGAAATCCCAAAGAGATTTTCTTTTCCTCTTTGTCGATAGTCAGCACTATCGCCTCTATCTGCTCGCCCTCGCTGAGGATTTGCCCTGGATGGTTGATCGTCCTCGTCCACGACATTTCCGATTTGTGGATGAACCCTTTTAGTCCTACATCCAAATCTATAAAAGCTCCGTAAGAGGTAAGTTTGGTTACCACGCCTTTCACCGTGTCACCTTGGGTAACTTTTTGGTCGATATTTTCCCAAGGATGAGGCAAAAGTTGTTTCACGCCCAAAGAAATCCTACCTGTTTCAGCAGCTATCTTCAATATTTTTACCCTTATCTTGTCGCCAATCTTGAAAAGCACAGACGGATGCGAGATGTTTGACCAGCTCATATCTGAGATATGCAATAAGCCGTCGAAGCCACCAATATCTACGAAAGCACCATAATCTGTAATACCTTTGACTACGCCATCTACTTCTGCACCTTCGCCCAGATTTTCGAAAAGCTCCATCTTTTCTTTGTTCACTTTTTCCATCAAAAAATCTTTGCGAGAAACCACAATGCTCTTTTTCGCTTTATCTATGCTGATAATCTTCCCTTCTAAGGTTTGATCCAGATATTGCTTAAAATTCTTCACAGGCTTAACATCTACCAAAGATCCCGGCAAGAAAGCGTTACAATCTTCGATAGTTACGAAATAACCACCTTTGACCAGCTTCTTAACTTGGAACTCCACTAGTTTGCCATCTTCGTGAGCTTTCACCAACTCTTGGAAAACCTCTTCTTTTTCGGCAACTTTTTTGGATAGCTTTACCCTGCCAGAAGCGTCTTCCATATAGACGATGTAAACTTTTATCTGTTGCCCTATCTTGGGCACATTGTTACTAAATTCGCTGAGAGAAATGACGCCTTCGGATTTGTACCCGATGTCTATGACTACATTGCTCTCATCAATGCTGATAACCGTTCCGTCAACAATCTCTCCTTTCTTAATCTTACCGAACGACTCTTCCATCATTGCCAGCATTTCTTCTTTATTTGACATTTTTTCCCCTGTTTTATGCTAAAACCTTATCTTTAGTGCCCTACGAGCACAGACTTTTAATCTTAGCAAATGTACTTTTTATTATCCAACTTGGTGTGGAAGCTCCCGCTGTCAAGCCGATTTTTCTAAAACCACTTATCATAGGAAGTTGCAATTCCTCGGGTGTCTCCAAATGAAAAGTTTTGCTGTGAGCGGAGGCAATCTTGAACAAAGTCTTCGTGTTGGCGGAATTCATCCCACCAACGACTATCATCACTTCCATCCTTCGCGCCAGCTCTTCGGTAGCTTTTTGCCTGACTTGCGTAGCGTTACAGATAGTGGACACCACTCGTAATCCTCGAGAACTCTCTGCCAACTTCTGCCTAAAATCTTCAAAAAGTTTCTTGTTCTGAGTGGTCTGAGAGACTAAAAGAATCTTTTCTGCTTCCAAAATTTGGCGAGGAATATCATCCACACTCTTAGCCACTACAGAATTCCCGCCAGCGTAAGATTTGATGGCGACCACCTCTGGATGCTCCTTGTCACCAAATATTACGACAGCTTCACCTTGCAAAAAGCCTTGCTGCACCAGCTGGTGGATTTTGCCCACATTGGGGCAAGTAGCATCGACTATCTTCACCTTTTTCTCTTGCAGGTAATTCAGCTCCTGCTTGACCATCCCGTGCGAGCGAACCACCACGCAATCGCCCTGCCGCACCTCTTGCAGCGAGTCTAGGCAATCCACGCCCGACTCTTTGAGCTTCTGCACCATCTGCGGGTTGTGGATAATGGGTCCTACGGTCACCACGCGTCCTGACTCATTTGCTGCAGTGTCCAGAGCCATATCTATAGCTCTCTTCACTCCGTAGCAGAACCCCGAATGACTGGCTGTCTCTACCGTGCAGTTCATCGCTCGACAATATCCAACACTCGTGCCACCTGCTCTGGGATGCTCAAGCAAGAAGTGTCTATCTCGATAGCGTCGACGGCCTTCACCAGCGGCGATATCGCCCTGCCCATATCGGCTTTGTCCCTTGCGGCAATGCTTGCTTTTATCTCTTCCAAACTCAGGCTCTCGCCTTTGGCTTGCGCTTCCAGAAATCTTCGCTCTGCTCTGGTCTGCACAGATGCCACCAAGAAGAATTTGAAGTCGGCATCGGGGAAAACGGCACTGCCAATGTCTCTGCCGTCCATCACCACGGACTCTCTATTGCCCATCTGCCTTTGCAGCTCTGTCATCCGCTCTCGCACGAAACCGATGGTGGCTACCTGCGATGCCCCCTGTGATACGACATCGTCCCTGATGGAGCTACTGACATCCACATCGTCCAAGAAAACCGTCTGTCCATTGTCGGCAAAGCTTATCCGCAACGCTCCGACCACCTCTTGCAGCAGAAGCGAGTCTGTGAGCTCTATACCCATCTTGAGCAGTTTCAAGGCACATGCTCGGTACATTGCACCTGTGTCTATGTAGTTTATTCCCAATGCTTTGGCTACTGCCTTGGCTGTGGTGCTTTTCCCTGAGGCTGCTGGTCCATCTATGGCTATTATCATAATTATCTACCTTAATTCCTTTAAGTGCGGGTTGTTTCTCTTTTCCTCTGCCAGTGTGGTCTGCGAGCCGTGTCCGGGGTAAACCGTTAGGCTCTCGGGCAAATCCAGCAGTTGTGTGCGAATAGACGACATCAGCTGTGCGTGGTCGCCTCCCGGTAAATCGCACCTGCCTACGCTCATCGCAAACAAAGTGTCGCCTGAGAACAAAATGTGCTCACTCAGAAAGCAAACTCCGCCCTGCGTGTGCCCAGGAGTGTGTAGCACCTTCAGGGTCTCTGTCCCCACTGTAATCACCTGCTCATCGGCAAGATATGCGTCTGCTGGCGGAGAAATAATCGTCTGAGAGAAAAAGGCACTGAGGTTGGCTTTGGCGTCCGTGAGCATGGGAGCATCTGCCCTATGAATGCAAAGCTTCGCCTGCGGATAGAGCTTTTTGTAGAACTTATTGCCCCCGATGTGATCGGAATGCCCGTGAGTAAGCAAGATGTAGCGTAGCTCCAGCCGCTCTCGCTCGATGAACTCGCTCACCTGACCACCCACCGCTGCGGGGTCTATGAGCACCGCTTGGCGACTACTTGGCTCGTACACCAGATATGTGTTGGTTTCGTAGCCGGGCAATAAGACAAATCTTTTTACTTTCAGCATAAGCACCTTCCTTTTTTCGCTAAAAAAACAGCAAAAGCGGAAGGGTAATCTGTCAAGTTCTTTGACAGATTTTGGGTGATATTGCCTTGCAAACGCTAGGAATCAGAAACCACGGATGACCATCCCTGCCTCTTGAAAGTATCGTGTGGGAGAATGATTCCCGCTTTCGCGGGAATGAGGGTGGGTGGTGACACAAAGCTGGTGGTGTAGGGGTAGAGACGCCCAAATTGGGCGTCTCTACGGATGATGGGACGGTGACGAAGTGTAGGCAACCACCAACACTGCGACAAATCCCACAATCTGCGTTCAAAAAAAAAGTATCGTCCAGCTGAAAGCTAAAAACGGAAAAATGTATTGACAATCTACCGCTCCAGAAAAGATTTTTGACTACTTGAAATAGAACTTATATTAAACCCAGGGGGTGAAACTGGTTTAGACAGAGGTTTGAATCGACTATTGGTGCATACCGGGCAATGTTCAATTATCCCGTAAAAGTGTTTGAACAAAACAAAGTAGACGGAAACGATAACTACGCAATGGCTGCCTAATTAGGCGCCTGCTTCCGTGAGAAAGCTTTTGACCTTTTCTCACAACCGAGGCATCATTTTTGGTCGAATAGCAAGGAGAGTCTGTTCTCGCTCTTTTTGTAAAACTTTAGAGGACTCGTCGGGGGCTCTAGGTTGATTGTTCCCTTACTTCCGATTAAATTAAAACAACTAAGTATGTAGACCCGGCAGCGGTTGACTTTTGGACGCGAGTTCGACTCTCGCCACCTCCACCATTTTAATAATTTTTAGGGAGAATATCTATTATGAAAATCAATCTAACTATCGACGGGAAAAGTTATGTTGGCACGCAAGGGCAAACCGTGTTGGAAGTTTGCAAAGAGAACAAAATCTTTGTGCCGACTTTTTGCCACGATCAAAGATTAAAACCTTACACCTCTTGCTTTATCTGCATCGTAGAGGTCAAAGGCGGAAGAGGCAAATTTTCGCCTTCTTGTTCCACAGAGATACAAGAGGGAATGGAAGTTGTTACCGATTCAAAGGACATCCGCCAAACTCGCAAGATGAACCTTGAGCTGTTGCTCTCGAATCACTTGGGAGATTGCTACGCACCGTGCACGATGGAGTGCCCAAGCACAGTGGATATCCCTGGATACATCTCGATGATCTCCAGAGGTATGTACAAAGAGGCTGTCCGCCTAATAAGAGAGGAAAACCCATTGCCGCTAGTCTGCGGGCGAGTGTGTGCCAGACCCTGCGAGGATGTCTGTCGTAGGCACAACATCGACTCTGAGGTGGCTATCGACTGGCTAAAAAGATTTGCTACCGACTACGAGCGAAACAACGGTGGACCTCTGCGAATAAATAAAGAAAATGCCACTGGGAAAAAAGTTGCCGTAATCGGTGCTGGACCAGGTGGACTGGCTTGTGCTTACTATCTTTCTCTGCAAGGACACGCTCCTGTGATTTTTGAGCGACTACCCGAGCCGGGCGGCATGCTCCGTTACGGAATACCTGCCTATCGTATGCCACGCGACCTACTCAGAGAAGAGATCGACTACCTTTTGAGTTACGGCTCTGAGCTTCGTTGCAACCAATCTTTAGGAAAAGATTTCACAATGGAAAATCTCCAAAAAGATTACGATGCAATTTTCCTCGCTACAGGTGCACAAAAAGGCTCTTCAGCCAGAGCAGGTAATGAAAACTTGGCTTTGCAAGGTGTGGATTTCTTGCGTGAGGTAAATCTAGGCGAAGAGTTCGACTTTAGTGGCAAGACCGTAGTGGTGCTCGGTGGTGGCAATACAGCCATCGACTGTGCTCGTTCATCCGTGCGTTTGGGAGCTGCGAAGGTCATCATCGCTTACCGTCGCACAGAAAAGGAAATGCCCGCAGCCGACAACGAAATCGTGGATGCTAAAGAAGAAGGTGTAGAGATTAAAGAGCTGTGTGCTCCGCAAAAATTCAACGGCGATGCTGACAAATTGCAGTCTATCACCTTAGATATGATGAAACTCGGCGAACCTGACGATTCTGGCAGAAGAAGACCGATAAAAAATGGCGAGCAAGAAGAGCTGGTTTGCGATATAGCCATCGCCGCTATCGGACAAAAAGTAGATGCAACTGGCTTAACTGGCGTAGATTTGGAAGATTGGGGCACGATCAAATATCAACCCAGTTTCGCTACCAATGTAGAAGGCGTATTCACCGGTGGAGATGCCGCCAGAGGTCCTGGCATAGCTATCCAAGCTATCGCCGATGGCAAATTGGCTGCCCGCTCTATCGACCAATATCTGAAAGGAGAAGAGGTAACCGCCAAAGGTGCTTACGACGACTTTGGATTTTACATCAAAAGAACCGACCTCCTCTCCAAAAAAGAGCTCAAAGATTATCTGTCCGACAGAGAGTCACTGCCCAAATGCGAGATGCCGATGATTTCCCCTAAAGAGAGGGTAAAATCTTGGGACGAAGTGGAAAAAGGATTAGACCTAGAGACCGCTCTAAAAGAGGCCGAGAGGTGTCTGGAATGCGGATGTCAAGATGTCAACGAGTGCAAACTCAAAAAATATGCCGAGATATACTCTGCCGACTGCACACGATTTAAAGGGAAAGTGGATGTCTTCCCCACAGATCAATCTCACCCTTACCTTGCTCACGATCCTTCCAAATGCATCTTGTGCGGTAGCTGTGTGAGAATTTGCCAAGATCTAGAGGGCGTAAGTGCATTAGGCTATACACATCGTGGCTTTGCCTCCATCGTGCAGACCGACTTCAACGACGGGTTCAAGCTCTCTCGCTGCATCGGTTGCGGAGCGTGTATCGAGGCTTGTCCAGTAGGTGCTTTAACCGAAAAAATCACCTCGGGACACCAAGGACCGTTGCAAGGCGAAAAACTAAAAGCTATCTGCCTTGCCTGTGCAGACGGATGCGAAATTGAAGTAGAAAAGATCGACGACACCATAATCAGAGTTACTGCCGACAAGGACAAAGGACTCGGACTCGTCTGTAAAAAAGGAAAATTTGCCTTTTGCGAGCAACCCCAAGAAAAAGTAGTACTGAACGGAAAAGTTGCTCAACCAGAAGATGCAGCTCGGTGGTTAAAAGAAAAATTGATCGAAAATGACTCGCTAGCTATCGCTGTCGGTAACTCCATAGACACAAAATCACTAAACGCAGCAAAAAGTATCGCCAAAAAACACAAGCTGCCTATCTTCAACTCCTACACCGTAGCAAACAAAGAAAAGATGGAAATCTGCAAAGATTTAGAGCTTGTTGATGCGACCAATTTTGTGACCAACACCGTCTTTTACCTGGGCTCGACCAGCGAAGATTGCAACTCCGTGAGCCAAAGGAAGCTATTCCAAAACAGATACTATCTCTACAGCAAAGCTGACTCATTCCTGCAAAAAAACGCTCTGGGAACTTTTAACGATGTGCAAAAAATATTAAACAAACTCAAAGAAGTAAAAGATGCTCTGGTAATAATAAATCCCGAAGTTTTGACTAAAAAAGAGCTTCAACTCATCTGCGAGTCTTGCCCCAAAGAGAGCATCAGGTTGCAGTTACCTTGGGCTAATATGCAAAAAATGACAAGCTGGAATCTGGACAAAGAGATTAAAAACTACAAAAATATTATCAACATCGGCGACGACGAAAAAAGGCTGAAATCTGTATGTAGCGGTGCAAAAATCGTAGCTAACTTTACCTTGAAGTCGGAGCAAAAAAATGCCCTTTTGTGCATCGGAATGCACCCTTACGGCTACAGAAACGGGTGTAGCTTAGGTTTGTCCGTGCTAGAAAAACTTTGCATCTAGCAGAAACTAGATAAATTATTGCAAATAAAAAAGATAGCCAAAAGCTAATGTTTGACGAAAGTATAGTAAACAACTAGATTTAAGTATTTTATTCATTTTTTTTGTTGACAGAATACAGAGTCCGATTAGCAAACGAAAAAACAATCTACACATAAGGAGAAATTATGACAAGGGAAGAAATTGTAAGCCAAATAGCAAAAGATGCTGACATTAACAAAAAACAAGCCACTGCTGCTCTTTCATCTTTTTTGAGTAGCGTTACTGACGCTTTGAGTAAAAAAGATAAAGTTGCTTTAGTAGGGTTTGGAACTTTTTCGGTAAAACACAGAGCCGAAAGAGCAGGCAGAAATCCACAAACTGGAGATAGCATCACTATCCCAGCTAGGGATGTACCTTCTTTCAAAGCTGGCAAAGGTTTGAAAGACGCTGTAAAGTAGTTGCCACAAATTTCTAAAATAAGGCAAGAGCTTTGAACTTAGTTCTTAAAACTCTTGCCTATTGTTTTAATTTTATGCTCTTAAATTAAAGAACCTTTAATAGTTTTAAGCAAAAAATCTAAAAACCATTAAGGGTTTTTGTATTCTGAAGATTATCGTAAGGAGACGAAATGAAATTCTCTATAGAAAAAAAAGATATTGCAAGTAAAATCGCCCATTTGGTGACTGTAGTTCCCAGTAAAAACGCTATGGCAATCTTGACTACTTTTCTATTGGAAGCCGATCAAGACCAAGAGACTGTTACCATTAGTGCTTCCGATATGGAGATCACCGTTACGGCGAAGATCAAGGCGAATGTCCTCGAGTCTGGCAAGACGGCAATCCCTGCAAAATACTTCAGCGACATTATAGCCGCTCTACCCAATAGCACCATCTACATCCAACAAAACGAAAGCAAACTGAAAATAAACTGCGGAAATTCTAAATTCTCCACACCGATTATCGAAGATTTTTCTGTTTTCCCGATTATTCCGAAAATCGATTTCGACAAAGCTATCGAATTTGAGATGGATATGTTTACCAAGATGATCTCCAACACCTCTTTCGCTGTCTCCAATAGGATTAACTCTCCTGTGCTCAACGGAATCTTCTGGCAATTGACGCCACAAGGGCAAGTGATGGTAGCCACGGACGCTAGCAAAATAGCGGAAGTAACCATCAAGGAAAATCTCAGCGTAACAGAAGAACTCAGCAAGATTATGCCTGTCAAGACGACCTTATTTATTAGCAAAATCTTGGATGAACGAAGCAATAACATTAAAGTGCTTTTTGAAGAGAACAGAATCGTCTTTAATTACGAGAGTTTCACCATCTTTTCCCATGTGATAGAAGGCGAATTTCCCGATTACAAGAGAGCTTTTGAGATAGAGAACGAAAATATCTTGGTGCTAAACCGCAACGAGATCAGCGATGCTATCAAACGGGTCTCTTTGGCTTCTTCCGACATAGATTTCAGAGTACTCTTGTCGATAAAAGAGGATGGCATCACTCTTAGCTCTTCAAACGACGAGAAAGGGTTTGGTAGCGAAGAGCTGCAAGCCGTAGAGATGAACTCAACACCGATGGATATCACACTTAACTACAAATTTCTGCTTTCTATTTTAAATGTCATCACCTGCGAAAATGTAAAAATCTGCTTAAAAAGCTCCACGGAAGCGATCCTTATCTACAATCAAGAACAAGTGGACGAAAATTTCAGCTCTCGCTTTCTCTTGATGCCGCTAAGAGTTAGGGGTTAAGATAACTTTTAAGATGAACTTTAAAAAAGGAGAATTTTTTCTCCTTTTTTTTCTGGCTACTTTTCTACCTTTAGTCGGAATAGAAAAAGCTGTCTGGGCGACTCCCTGGGACATCCAAACCAAGAAAAGCATCGACCAAATGCTGGAGAAAGCCAAACATTGCGGGATAAATACGATCATCGCTGAGGCTCGCTACAGAGGGGATGCTTTGTATTTCCCCAATAAGTACAACAGCGATTTCCCAAATTTAGAGCCTCGTCACTATAATCTAGACCATAACGATTTCGACCCGCTAGAGTATCTGTCCAAATCTTGCCCACAAAAAGGGCTCAAGTTGGTTGCTTGGCTGACGACTTTCGTTATTACAGGCAATAAGATAGACAATATCGGTCTGGAACATCCCTATCTAACTTATCCCTATTGGATTACTTATAGCCAATCTGGGCAAAGAATGCCACCCGAAAAAGAGGAAGGGACTTACTTCGATCCAGCTATTCCAGAGGTGCAGGAGTATCTCTACAACATCTATATGGATGTGATTAGCAACTACAAACTAGACGGCATCCAGATGGACTACATCCGCTATCCCAGCAAAGAGTATGGCTACAACCCTCAAGCTTTGCAGATATTTGCTCAGAGCCAATACTCGGACTACAAAGAATTCAAAAGAGATAACATCACCAATTTTGTGAAAAAAATTTACTCCGGTGCTAAAAAAATCGACCCGCAAATAGAGGTTTCTGCAGCTGTTTTCGCCAACTACGACGACGCTTACCACACCAGAAGCCAAGATTGGGTCTCTTGGCTAAACAAAGGCATAGTGGACAAGCTATACCTGATGGCGTACGCCAAAGAGGACGAAACTATAAAACAGCAGCTAAAGTTTGCCGCTGGTCTAGCACAAAAAGAAAAAATCGTGGTAGGATTGCGAAGTTGGGACGAAGAAAACACATACACAGGCAGAGAGATTTTGAATAAAATTAGGCTAACTTTGGATGGAAATTTCCAAGGAATAGCTTTTTTTAGCTATTATGGGATCAAGACGCATAATTATTATTGGTACATCAAAAGGGGGCTAAATGAGTGAAGACAACGGATGGATGAGAATCGACGCCTTGCTGAGCAAGCTTTGCCTGATCAAAACAAGGTCTGTAGCTCAAAAGGCTTGTCAAAAATCTTTGGTAAAAGTTAATGACAAGTTAGCTAAGCCTTCCGAGAAAGTTTTAGCTGGTGACAAAATTGAGTTTTGTCTAGCTGGTTATACAAAAATCGTTGACATTTTAGAGATACCCAAGGGGAATGTTTCCAAAAGTAACAGTGTAAATTTTTATAAGTTGAGAGAAAATAGGAGAAATGATGAGTGAAGATAGAGTAAATTATCAAACCCAAAACGAAGATGAGATAGATCTTCTGGAGATAGCTGCCAAACTGTGGAAAAGGAAATGGACAATCTTATTGCTGACGGCTGTACCAACTCTGCTGGTGATTATGTTTGCAATGTTCAAGATGGAGAGAGTAAACCTCTACGAAGCAACCACTACCATCGACGCCTGTCAAGAAGGACAAAGCGGTAACAACTCTTATATAGAAATTATCAAAACTGTGGTTTCAGGCGATAAATTCTTGTACGAGGTGCAAAGAAAATACCCCAAGGTGGTTAAAGAAAACTTCCAGTTTGTCTATTCAGCAAACTATGTCGCTATATCTGTGATTTCTCCTGACCAAGAGCTAGTCGAACCCGTAGCAAATCTCGCTCCTGCCACCATTCAGAAGGTTTTAAACGAAGATTATGCTGATATTATCGAACAAGCAAAACAAAAAAAAGCTCTTAAAGAGGAAAGTGTAGAAACTTACCGCAAAAACCTCCAGCTGGTGAAAAGTAAAATAGAGAAAACAAAAAGTCAAGAAGATGTAAACAACCTTCTCTCACTCCTCAGCCAACTAAACAGCTCCTTATCCAGTATAGAGAGAACCGTTATTTTCGATTATTCCAATGTTAAAGTTTTAGACAAAGCTACTCGCCCTGCTCTGAGCATTCGCGAAACGAAAATAGAAGCTGATCGCAGAAAATCGGAGTTAGAAGGCAAATGGAAAAGCAAAAAGGTTATTGTGCTAGTAACTTTCTTTACCTTCTTTTTCTTATCAATAATGCTGGTTCTCCTTAGCGATTTTGTCAAAAACAACAAAAAGCGGTTTAAAGAGTATCTGGACTAAATAAAAAAAGGATTGTTATGAGCGACATCAAAAAAATTTTTGGGAAAAAAGTTTTCAACAGATTTTCTGTGCGGAAAAGATTGTCCGCCAAAGATTTCAAACAGTTTCTTCTTTGCATAGATAATAACTTGAGGCTGCCCAAAGAACTAGCCGATAAAATCGCCACAGCAATGAAAGACTGGGCAATAGAGAAAGGCGCGACCCACTACACTCACTGGTTTCAACCTCTGACTGGCTCTACGGCAGAAAAGCACGACTCTTTCATCAACCCCACCAACAAAGGTAACAGCATAGAGCTCACCCTCTCTGGTGAGGAGTTGATCCAAGGAGAGCCTGACGCTTCCAGCTTCCCTTCTGGTGGCTTGCGGAGCACTTTTGAGGCCAGAGGCTATACCAGCTGGGACTACACCTCTCCTGCCTTTCTCAAAGAAGACACAGCGGGAGTAACACTGTGCATCCCCACGGCTTTCTGCTCATACAACGGAGAAGCTCTCGACAAAAAGACTCCCCTGCTGCGGTCGATGCAAGCGGTAAACAAAGAAGCTACTCAGCTCCTGCAGAATCTCGGTTACAAAGATGTGAAAAAAGTCACCTCCAGCGTAGGAGCAGAACAAGAGTACTTCTTGGTGGATAAAAAATATTTTGCCAAAAGGCTCGATTTGATTACCTGCGGGCGAACTCTTTTTGGGGCAGACGCTCCCAAAGGTCAAGAGCTGGACGACCATTACTTCGGACAAATCAAAGATAGAGTCGCCAACTTTATGAAAGATCTGGATTTCCGCTTGTGGGAAATGGGAATCACCGCAAAATCCAAACACAACGAAGTAGCTCCCAGTCAGTTCGAGCTAGCTTCTGTGTATTGCCAGACAAATCTGGCTGCCGACCAAAACCAGCTAGTGATGGAAACGATGAAAAGAGTAGCTTTACAGCACGATCTGGTTTGCCTTCTCCACGAAAAGCCTTATCAAGGTGTAAACGGATCTGGAAAACATAACAACTGGTCTTTGATCACCGACACTGGCATCAACCTCTTCGAGCCGGGAGCGACTCCCGAAAAAAACCAACTTTTCTTGGTCTTCTTGGTCGCAGCTCTCAAAGGTTTCGATAAGCATGCTGACCTACTGCGAGCCTCCGCCTCCAACCTCGGTAACGAATACCGCTTGGGCGGGAGTGAAGCTCCGCCTGCTATCATCTCTGTGTTTTTGGGCGAAGCTCTGAGCCAAGTACTGGAAAACATCGAAAATGGCGTGAGCGTTGTAAGCAAGAAAGGGAGCTTCCTAGAGCTGGGAGTGGACACGCTGAGCAAAATGCCCAAAGACAACACGGACAGGAACAGGACCTCACCACTGGCTTTCACAGGCAACAAGTTTGAATTTCGGATGGTACCCTCGTCCACCTCTATCTCTATGCCCAATGTCGTCCTTAACTCTCTGATGGCAGAAGAATTAAGCCACTTAAACAAAAGGTTGGATTCTTGTGAAAACATCACAACCGAGATTTACAGCTACTTGCAAGAAACTATCCCCAAAGTAAAAAGAATCATCTTCAACGGAGACAATTACTCAAACCAATATCTGCAAAGAGCCACAAAACTAGGACTACCCTACTTAAAAAATACGGCTGAAGCTATCTCTGCCTACCAAACAAAAAAAGCTGAAACTCTTTTTGGGACGACAGGAGTCCTTACTCCGCAAGAGCTAAGTTGCCGAGCCGAAATTTATTACCAAAGATACTACAAGCAAGCACTGATCGAAGCCCGCACTGCCAGAAAAATGATTAACACCCAATATTTTCCTGCCATTATGAACTATATCGGCAAACTAGCCCACTCAATAAAGGACTTAAATAAAATCGGAGCAGAGCAAAATATCCAATCTGCAATCTTGAATAAAATCAACCTAAACTTTTCTGCGGCGTATGAAAAACTGAGTCGACTCAACCAAACGATGGAAGAACTGGGACTGGTAGAAAGCGATGAGCAAAAAGCAAAACTTTGTGCCGAGAAATTGAACGAAAATCTTCTCACACTCAGAAAAGAGATCGATAGCTTAGAAAACCTTTTGCCTACTGACATTTGGCCTGTGCCTTCGTACTGGCAAATGATGTTTAAACTATAAATTCCACTTCAAGATGAGTTTTTCCCAGAAGAAGTTTTGCTCTTTTAGTCAGGAAAAACAACGAAAGAAGCTCTTTGCTCTTTTACAAAAAATAGAAGATAAATGGAAAGATAGCACATCCAGAGAAAAAATGGTAGAAGAGTACCAACCATTGGCAGCTTTGGTTGGAGCAGAGTTTACCCAGATAGATTTTAGCAGCAAACGAAACTTTTTATTAAAAATGACCGAACTGGAAAATCTGCACCAAATAAACAAAAGCGACTGGCAAATTCTGAGCAAAGACAACGAAGCAAGAGCAAACGCCATCGGCAAAATACCGCTTGTTTTGATTTTGGACAACCTCCGCTCTGCTTTTAATGTGGGAGCAATTTTGAGAACTGCGGAATGTTTTAACATCCAAAAAATTCTTTTCTGTGGCGTAACACCCAACTTGGAAAATCGGAAAGTGCTAAAGACCTCGATGGGTTGTGGTCAACGATTGGAAGCTCTCTGCTACGACGACACGAAACAAGCTATCGAAGATTGCCAAAAAGCTGGTTATGCCGTTTTTGCCTTGGAGACCACGACCAGATCTCAGCCTCTGTCCAGTGTCAAATTCGAGCAACCCACCGCTCTGGTGCTAGGCAATGAGGCTCTGGGAATAGAGCAAAACACTCTGCTTCTCTGCGACGGCATCTACCAGATAGAGCTCCAAGGATGGAAAAATTCGCTAAATGTCGGAATTTGCTGTGGAATAGCTCTCTACGAGCTGAGCCAAAAAAGAGGAAACCGCTAAATTCTAGCGTACACTATTGCAAAAAAAGGAAGCGTAAAAAGATGATGGAACCAAATCTAACCCTTTTTATAAGATTTAGCTTAACTCTCGCCATAGGACTTTTAATCGGTGCAGAACGAGAGATATCGAGGCTACACAGAGAAAATCGCCAAGCTCTCGGCATTCGCTCTACCACGCTGCTTTGCTTGCTCGGATTCCTCTGCGGCGAACTGCACAAGCTGGACATAAACCTCATCATCCCCTGCGGCCTAATAGTCGCTTGCCTGATAGTCCTAGTGCATCAGTTACAAAAAAGCAAGCTAAGCTCCTACGGATGGACGGGCAGCATCTCGTGCCTGCTGTGCTATCTGTTGGGCGTGTTTATGGCTCTAGGCGTCCTGTGGCTATCTGTAATTGCCACCTTGTCCATCGTCTGCCTGCTCACCCTCAAAAAAGAGCTCTTAAAGCAAGTCAACAACCTAAAGCATTACGAAATCATCGACACTTTGAAATTTTTGTTTATCTCCCTAATCATCTACCCACTGCTTCCCGATAAACCTTTTGCTCCCTATAATCTAAACCCAAAATCTATCTGGGAGGTAGTCGTCGTTGTCAGCCTGATTAGCTTTTCTGCTTACATCCTCATCAAAAAATTTGGCACTAGATATGGTCTGAACTTCAGTGCTTTCTTGGGAGGCTTCATCTCGGGGAACGCATCCACCATCTCTTTTGCCAAGCTATGCAAAGACGAAAAAGTGTGCCCCTACGACTTGAGCCTGAGGACTGCCCTGCTGGCTGCCAGTGTGACTTACATCCGCATCGCTCTTTTCATTTTTATCTTCAATCCCAATCTCTTCTATCTGCTTTGGTGGAAAATACTTATCTATTTCTCGGCTGGTATCGGGCTTTGCACACTTTTGCAAAGTAAAAATAACCTCTCCGAGATTTCGCCTAAATTCCACCCGCTGGAACTGAGAACCGCTCTAAATTTTGCCCTCATCTTCACGATTATCACCATCCTCATCGAGCATTTCAAATCCAGTGCCAACCAAATGGGATTTTTCGCCTTATCTTTTTTCTCAGGGATTACCTCCTCTACGCCTTTCATCCTCTCTATCTCCAAGGAGTTTGCCAGCCCATCTGCAGAGATCGGAAAATATATTTTAATAACCTTGACCATCTCCACGGCGATGAAAGGTATCTATTTTTATCTATTCAATCACAAAAACGGAAAGAAAACTTTTTCTTTTTATTTTAGCTGGATTATTGTCCAATTAGGAGTCATCTTTGTCTGAAAAAATCAAACTCGAAGAAATTTTACAGCGGGAGTTCAACTCCCAATCGCTGAACAGAGCTAAAACCTTTTTTTACAAAAGATTGTCTTTTTTGCTCCATAAGCACTACCGAGGCAAGCTGGAAGTAATGCCCAAAGTTCCCATCTGGGGGACAGAAAGTTTCAGCCTCTGGTACACTCCGGGCGTATCCGAGGTCTCGTGCCAAATCAGGGAAGACAACCTGCTGGCGGACTCACTCACCTGCAAAGGCAAAACTGTCGCTATCATCTCCGACTCCACCAGAGTGCTGGGCGATGGAGATTGCACGCCCTCAGGAGGTATGGGAGTAATGGAAGGTAAGGCTCTGCTTTTGAAATACCTGGCAGGCGTGGACGCTACACCTTTGTGCATCAACTCTTACGACGAGCTAGGGTGCCACTGTCCGCAAAAAATCATCGACTTCGTGAAAACTTGTAGCCCTAGCTTTGCAGCCATTAACCTCGAAGATATCAGCCAACCCAACTGCTATGTCGTGCTGAAAGAGCTGCAAGAAGAGCTGAAGATACCCGTGTGGCACGACGACGCCCAAGGAACGGCTTGCACCATCCTAGCTGGCATCTACAACTCCCTAAAGCTAACCGACAAGAAGATAGACAAGGTGAAGGTCGTCTTAATCGGTGCAGGAGCAGCTGGAAGCCAAATCGCCGAGTATTTACTCAAAGCTGGCACTAACCCCGCAAAGCTTTTCATTTTCGACCAAGACGGTGGTTTGCACATAGACAGGCAAGATTTTCAAGACAACCCTCAATATTTCAAGCAATGGCGCTTGTGCAAGCTAACCAACAGGCAAAGAATCGATAATCCTCTGGAGGCTTGCCAAAATGCCGACATCATCATCGGAGTATCAGCACCTGGTACTATTACCCCACAGATGGTGGAAGTAATGAACAAGAAGCCCATCGTCTTCGCATGTGCCAATCCTGTGCCCGAGATATACCCAGCAGAGGCGAAGAAGGCTGGAGCGTACATACTCGCCACTGGCAGGAGCGACTTCCCCAATCAGCTCAACAACTCTCTGGTTTTCCCCGGATTGCTGCGAGCGGTAATCGAGACCTCATCAGCCAAGATCACAGACTCCATGGCACTGGTGGCAGCACAGACTATCGCCTCTACCTTAGAGGAAGAAGAGCTCACACCAGACAAAATCGTCCCCAGTATGGACGACAAGCGTTTAGTGCCAAACCTACTCAAAAATATCTCCCAAGAAATATGCAAACTAAAGCTAAATAGAAGAACCGTAAATCCTGTTAAACTGTGCGAAGATTACCAAAACGAGATAGCTCGCATCAAAAAATACACCTCACAAATCGCTGATTTCCCCCAAAAAATGATAGAGGAAGCTTTGCTGTGGACAAAAGAAAAATTATCAAGCACCTAGTTTTACTCCTGTGTTTACTCAGCTGGACTGCAACTCTACCAGCACAAGAGCCAAAAATCGGTCTAGCACTTTCTGGCGGAGGAGCCAAAAGCATCTCCCAAATAGGCGTGCTACAAGTCATCGACAGCCTGCAGATACCCATAGACATGGTTTCTGGCACTAGTATGGGCTCGGTCGTCGGAGCTTTGTATGCGTGCGGCTACTCGGGGCAAGAGCTTGAAGAGCTTTTTTTACAAACAAATTGGCAAGAACTTTTCGACGAATCTATCTCTCGCCAAGATTTTTCGGGAAGCAAAAAACGGTGGAAACCTTTCGCTAGCATCTATTTACACCTCACAGACAACTTCCGACCTGTACTGCCTGGCGGTATCCTCTACGGCTCACACATCACCAACAAGTTTTTCGATATGACTTATCACGCTTACGACATACGGGATTTCAGCCAGCTACCTATTCCATTTTTTTGCAAAGCTACCGACCTCTACCAGACCAAATCTACCATTCTGGATAAAGGATATCTACACACAGCTTTGCGGGCATCTATCAGTTTGCCCTCTGTATTTACACCGATTACCCTCGACTCCAGCACTTATGTAGACGGTGGCTTGCTCGACAACTTCCCCACAAAAGATTTGCTAGATAAAAAAATGGATATAATCATCGGCGTGAAAACGACCTTTCAGACGCAAAAAGAGGAAGAAGAAAATCTAATCTCCGTGCTCAACAAATCTATCGGAGTGAATATCAACAACAATGTAAGAGAGTCCGAAAAATATGTCTCTATCTTGATTTATCCCAAACTGGAAGAGAAAACTTTTCTTCTCGATTTTGAAAATCTAAGCCAGCAGATAGCAGCAGGGAAAAAAGAGGCTCTAACGAAAATAGCACAACTAAAAACTTTAAGCAACCCAGAAAAGTTCACCCAATTAAAGGCTAAGAAACAAAAATTTAAAAGTAGAGAAAACTCTTTTCACCTCGAAAAAATCAAAATCAAAGGCAACCAACATCTAGAAGATAAAACGATCTTCAGCATCGCAAACCTACGGAAAGAAAACATCCACAGCAAGGAAGATGTCGTCAGGCTTTGCAAGCAACTTTACGATACAGACTATTTCGAGTATTGCTATCCGCTTCTTAGCCGAGATAGCCTTGCGATAGTGGTAAAAGAAAAATTACGCCAAAAAGTGGGCTTTTACGCCAACTACAACGACTACACCAACCTCTCTCTGGGGGCGTTACTCAAGATAGACAATCGCATCTGGAACAACTCAAACTTCCTGGCTAATTTGGAATTTGGAAACAAAACAGAAGTGGACTTAGACTTTGTGAAAAATTTTGGCAATCGCTGGGGAGCTTACTTGCGAACCTTTGCCTCTTACAAACAGCAAGATTCTTATATTTACAATAAGAGCGAATTCGCCACAACCACCAAACAATCAAAAGAAGAAACCAACATCACCCTGGGAATAGGAATGTACACCAATAAATCAACCATATTGGAAGGTTACTATTTCTACTACTTATCCGATTTTGAAGAGAACCAAGAGGCTTACGGCATAAAAGATAAAACTTTTTACACCAATGGGTTAGGTATAAAAGTCTATTACGAATATTTGGACGACTCTTACATCCCTATGGACGGAGAATCGATTTTATCCAAGTTTCATTTCAGCAACCAAAACTTAAAAAGCGAAGCCGACTATCAAAAATTTTCGCTTAAATACAAGAAGTTGATTCCATTTGTAAAAGACAGATTCAGCCTCAAAGTAAGATTAGATTATGGCAATCTCTCCAGTAATAGCAGCCTGCCTATAGAGCACGACCCCTTTTACCTCGGAGGCATAGACAACTTCTTGGGATTTGAAACCAACTCTATCTTAGCTCCCGTATACAAACTGGGCTATCTAGGATTTCGCACCCGATTTTACAAGTATTTTTATTGGGACTTAGGAGCAAACTTCGCCGATCTAAGAGAGAAAGACTACTGGAATATCTTTGAGGAAAAATACAGTACCTACCAAAAAGGGTGTGGCACAACCTTGACTTATTACAATCCACTATTCATCTCTAGGCTAGGCGTAGCTATCAACGACGAATCTGAGACCTCTTTCTATTTTTCTTTTGGTTACAACTTCGACTCTTTCGAGTTTTCCAAGAAATAGTTTTAGCCCCGCAAAATATCCATATTTTGGGAGTAATCGCCCCGAAACACAAAACTGCCCGCAACCAAAATATCTACTCCTGCATCTACCAATTGGCGAGCGTTCGTAGCACACACTCCACCATCCACTTGGATTTGGAAACCGTATTTGGGTTTGTAAGGAGCAAGATACGCCAGTTTATCGTAAACCAGTGGCAAGAAAGACTGACCACCAAAGCCCGGATTAACACTCATCAGCAAGACAAAATCTGCCTCCGCTAACAATGGCTCTAGCAAACTCACAGCCGTTCCGGGATTTATAGCGATCCCAGCTTTGATTTTTAGAGAGCGGATCTTGGCTAGCAATCTGTGAGAATGTACCGTCGCCTCTAGGTGAAAGGAGATGTACTCCACACCAATTTTTGCCAACTCGTCTATGTAATCTTCGGGAGCGTCCACCATCAAATGAGCGTCCAAATCTATCTTGGTTTTAGCCCTTATCGCCTCTATCACCGGGAAACCAAAAGTCAGATTAGGCACGAAGTGGTTATCCATAATGTCCAGATGCAACATATCCGCAGTCTGCAACTTTTTTAGTTCACTCTTCAAATCGGCAAAATCGGACGACAACAAAGACGGAGCTATGAGTGGTTTTTGGTTTTCAGCCATTTGTACACCTCTTTATTATTTTTCAGATAAAAAATTATATCGCGGAGAACCAAGCCCGTTCTTTTATGCAAACGATCCATGATTTGCTCTTTTAATAAAAAAAATTCCTGTAGCCAAATATTATCGACTACAGAAATATACAATATACCATTTTCATACTTTTCTACTCTGCTACAGGCGTTCATCCCTTTACCCACACACGCTTTCCAATGCAGTAAAGCTAGAGCAAAATCTCGATAACGCTCTCCAGCGATTTTCAGTAAAAAAGGTTGAGCATCGAACTTCTTAACATTCCCCACAAGAGCAAAAGATTAAGCTTCCTCTGTCGGCAAATTATCTTCTTGTGATGTAGCTTCGCTCTCTTCTTTAATTTCTTCTGGTTTTAGAGCTTCCATCTCGCTATTTTTCACCAAAACATTGATTGTCACATCTACAGAAGATCCGAAATGCAAAATAACTTGGAACTCGCCCACAGATTTGATTTTCTCAGGGATCTCCACCATTCTTCTTTTCACTTCCAAACCAAACAGCTCTTTGATTTTGGAGATAATCTCCACATCGGACACAGAACCATAGAGCTTGCCATCTTTGTCTGAGTTCATCTCAAAAGTTAAGCTCTTACCTTCTAACACAGATGCAGACTCTTTGAGCTCAGTCACCAGTTTCAGTCTAGCTTCCTCAGCCTTTTTCTTGATAGACTCTATCCTCTGCATATTATTTTTATTAGCCAATACAGCTTTGCCTTTGGGCAACAAGAAGTTACGAGCAAACCCGTTTTTTACCACGACTACACCCCCAGCTTCGCCCACTTTATACAAATTCTCAGTTAAAATCACTTTCATCTTTCCTCCTATTTAACTTCCTAAAATCAAACCAACGGTCTAGCAATCCTAGGAACGATAAAACAAATAATAAATAATTGTTTAATACTAACACTACTAAAAACAAAAAATATAAAATTTTCGATTTTTCAAACCATTTTTTCCAAACGGTAAAAATAACTCCCATCCCCACCAACACATAAGCAACAGCAAAAAAAATCAGAAGATTGCTTCCCAACGCCCATGGCAAACTACCCCGGAAAACAAAGAAAACCAATCCGCCAAGCAAGCAGATGTCCGCCCATTGGGGTAGCATCATCTTGCGAAACTCGAACTCTGGTATCTCAGCTTTTCTGCCCAGCAAGATCGAGCCTAAATAAAAAGAGCACAATCCCAAGACGGCGTACAAAGAAGGATAGTTTTGCGAGTACATACTTTGAGCTACACCCAGATACTCTTGCCTTTGTGTGTCCACTAGCCAATCCCCTGCTAAAGCAAAAGCTCTCTGGATTACCGCCAAGTAGTAGGGGTGAAAGTAAGCAAAAACCAAAGCCTCGCCCACAAAACAAACAACACCCGCACCAAACAACGCCAAGTCGTAACTACCTTTGCCCAAAAGCAAGTAGAAGTAAACGAACATCGTCAGCACCAGCAACGCCAGCTCAAAAAAATCTATCTTATTCAGATAACCCACGACTCCCAGCAAACATACGCAAGCCAAAGCTGTCAAAAAGAAGGAGTTCATTTTTCCGCTTTTGAGCAACCTATCGCCCATCATTCCCACACCATACACAATCGCCAAAAAAGGGTTCAGATAGCCGATCAACACAAAGGCGATTGCCAGTAAAAAAATCATATTCTTTTGTAGGGCAACAAGGCTACTTGTCTTGCTTTCTTTATCTCCCTGGCTACAGCTCTTTGGTGTTTGGCACAGTTCCCCGAAAATCTGCGAGAAAGAATCTTCCCGCTCTCAGAGACCATCTTCTTGAGAATGTCCACATTTTTGTAATCGATTACCAACTCTTTGTTTTCACAAAATTTACATTTTTTTTTCTTAAAAATTATCTTCTTCTTTCTAAAAGCCATAATAAAAATCCTTATTTATCAAAATTAAAACGGCACGCTCTCGTCGTCCATATTAACATTGGGTTCAGCAAACTTTTTCTCTCCCACAGCAGCAGATTGATCTGCTCCGCCAGAGTAAGGTGCTCCCCCATTATCATCTTTTTCTAAAAAATGAACCCGACTAGCTTGGATTTCAGTTACTTTGACATTCTTACCATCTTTGGCGGTGAACGACCTCGTACGCAAACTCCCCTCTACTAGCACTGGATCTCCTTTCTTGAGATTTTGAGCACATCTTTCTGCCATCGTACTCCACACTACCACATCCAGATAACTGGTCTCCTGTTGCCACTGCCCTTGCTTATCCCGATAATTACGAGAAAAAGCCATGGGCAAAGTCACTACTTGCGTCCCTGAATTCAGGTAGCGAAGTTCCAAGTCTCTGGTAATCCTCCCGGAGATTGTTACTATGTTGACATTTGGCATTCTTAATTTCTTACTCATATTTTTCTCCTTTCAGATAGATTTATCTACTTTGTAGAATTTGCGGTAGTTAGAAATCTTATCACATTTTCGTCGTAGCGATAAAGTTTTTCCAAGCCATCAAGATTTTCGACATCCATCTTGAAGTAGTTCAGATAATAATAAGCTGTCTCTCTTTTTTGGATAGGATAAGCTAATTGTTGCTTACCCATGTTTTCGGTGGAGGCTATATCCCCTCCGCTCGTTTGGATGTAATCGAGGACCTTCTTGTTGATGTTGTCTGCCTCTTCGACTGACAAGTCCTGATTAACTAAAAACATACTTTCGTAGTTCATCTTTTTGTTCTCCTTTGGTCTATTTTAGATCCTGAGCCACTGACTCAGAATAGGTTTTCTTGTTTTTGCTAAAATGCTGAACCATCTTAGCTACATCTTGTTCTAAATAAATCTCTATCAGCTCCTGAGAGAAGCTTAAAACTTGCGGCAGGATAGCATTTTGCTCTTTGCTAAAGTTCCCCAAGACATGACCTATCAAGTTTCCGTTTTTGCCTCCACCCACACCAATACGGAGTCTGTCAAACTCGTCTGTTTGCAAACTCTGGATAACAGACTTTATTCCGTTGTGTCCACCAGCAGAACCAGATTTGCGTATCCTAATGTGAGCGAACTCCAAATTCACATCGTCAAAAACTATTAACACCCTCTGAGCTGCAAATCTCTTGACGCCATCTTTCACTGCTACACCGCTGAGGTTCATCATCGTTCTGGGCTTCAGCAAGACAAAATCTTTTTTTTTGGCGTAGTAATAATTGGCAGAATCTGCCCACTTTAGCCCCAAGTCTGTTGCCAGTTTGTCCACCAGCATAAAACCCACATTGTGCCGAGTGTTTTCGTACTTTTTGCCTAGATTACCAAGCCCAACTATAAGTGTTGTCAAAGATTATTCGGCTGACTCTTCAGCTTTAGCTGTATCTGCTGCCTCTTCTACTTCCTCAGTTGCAACTTCAGCTTTAGCAGCTTCTTTGATCGGTGGTGTGATATGCAAGATAGTGATATTCGCATCAGAATTGGCTTGCAAACCTTTTAGTGGTAAATCTGCCACACGCAAAGTGTCTCCAATCACCAATTTACTGATATCCACCTCCAACTCAGAAACTATCTGAGAAGGCAGACAGGTAATAGAAATAGTATGCATCAAGAAATCCATGATGCCACCATTTAATACACCCGCAGACTCTCCTACCAGCTTGATCGGAATATCTAAGGTGATAGTATGACCCTTGGTAAGCTCCATAAAATCGATATGAGTTACCCTTCTGGTGCTAGGATGCACTTGTTTGTCTTTGATAATGGTTTTGTAAGTTTTCCCTTCTACTTCTAGATTGAAAAACACTAACTCACCCAAAGATTTGTTATAAGCTTTCACAAACTCGTTAGAACGAAGCTTGATCAAAGTTCCTACTTTCCCATCTCCATAAATAATGCCTGGGATATATCCTTCTTTACGAATATTTTTATTATCAGATTTTTTTTGAGCTACCGCTCTTTTTTCAACTTTTAGATTAAAATCCATTTTAAGCTACCTCTTTCTTATATGTCTATTTTAAATAATTCGCTAACCGATTTTTCTTCACTAACATTATATACAGCTTTAGCCAAAATTTTGGCAATAGATATTACCTCTAGGCTTTCACACTCTCTTACTCTTTTGGGCAAAGGGATCGTGTCTGTAATATAAAGTTTTTCTAAACTGGAATTTTCTATCCTCTCTAAAGCTGGTCCCGATAGCACCCCATGCACACACGCAGCATAAACTTTTTTTGCTCCATGCTTTTTTAAGGCATTGACCACTTTCACCAAAGAGCCAGCCGTATCCACGATGTCATCAGCGATCAAAACATTTTTGCCTTTCACATCACCCACGATGTGAGTAAGGTCCACGCAATCATCGTTGCCAGTACGCCTCTTGTCACCAAAAGCTACCGCCGTAGGATTTTTGTCAGCACACTTCTTGTCTTGTCGTCTTGCGTAATTTATCCTTTTGGACAAATCTCTGGCTCTAGCCACACCACCCGAGTCGGGAGAAACTATTACCTCTATGCCAAATCCGTCATAAAAATGCTCCGCAAACAGATAGAAAGCTGAGAGATTATCCACTGGAATATTGAAAAACCCCTGTATCTGCTGAGAGTGAAGATCAAAAGTGATGATTCTTTTGGCTCCTGCCGACTCCAGCATATCAGCCACGAGTTTCGCGGTGATAGGTGTACCAGACTGATCTTTCTTGTCTGTCCTAGAGTAACCATAGTAAGGTATCACACAGCTCACGCTCTCTGCCGAAGCTCTTTTGCAAGCGTCCATCAATATCAAAAGCTCCATCAAGTTGTCGTTCACTGTCCTGTAACCGTTTTTGCTCTCACAGTCTTTGCTCATCTCCGACGGAGAAATAGGCTGAAAAACAAAGACATCTTTACTTCTGATGCTTTCACAAAGCTTGGCGAAAGTCTCTCCGTTGGAAAACTCGAAAACCTCCGCCTTACCCATAACATCTACGGCACCTTCACTCTCTATATATTCAGAGACTTTTTGTGCCAAATATTTATTAGCGTTGCCTGAAAATATTTTAATGCTATTCTCCTTTGAAACTAATCTAGATCAACTAAATTAAGCTTCACCGTTTGATTTTTCTTCCTCATACTTAGCCAGTACCAGATCTTCGATCTCTTTTCTGGTATCAGAATTAAGAGGATGTGCTATGTCGCGGTAAGATCCATCACTCAGTTGACGATTTGGCATAGCCACGAACATTCCGTTGCTGCCGTCGATCACCTTTACATTTCTCACAATAAAGCTATCGTCAAAAATGAGGTTAACAAAAGCCTTTAGCGGTTTGTCATCGTCTCTCAAGAATACTTCTACTTTTGTAATATTCATATTACACTCCTTCCTGTTTTAGTAATTAATGTCCAAAATTTTTTATTTTTAAAATACCTTTCTGCCATTTGCAAAGAAACCGAATCTGCAAAAAAACCGATCACAGTTGCTCCACTTCCTGAGAGTATAGCGTTTTTTGCTCCCTTGATTCTCAAATCCCGCAAACACTCTGCTACGATGGGAAAAAGCTCTTCCACTCCAGCTTGCAATCCGTTATGGCAATAGCCGACATCTGCTGAAGCTAAAAACTTCTCGAGACCATCCGTTTGTGCAAATTTCTTCACATTTTGATAAGCTTCTTTGCTGGAGATAGCTATTCCCGGATTTACGAGCAAGATATTATCAATCTCTGCTAATTCAATCTTGCGAACCTTTTGACCTCTATCCTCGCCCAAACAAACTCCGCCTCTCAGGAAAAAATTGATATCACTCCCAAAAAGAGCCGCAATCTCGTCTAACTCCTCTAGAGTTAGCCCTAGCTCCCATAGTTTGTCTAGCATCAGCAAGGCTGTGGCAGCATCGCTACTACCTCCACCCAATCCAGCTGCTACGGGAATTTCTTTTTGCAAAAAAATGTCTACTCCCCAATCTACGCCGTGCTTGCTTTTTAAGAATTCAGCTACTTTGACAACTAGGTTTTCCGAGTTTTGCAAACTTGCGTCACTACACGCAAACTTTATCTCACCACTTCTATTTCTTGTGACACTAATGGTGTCATATAAATCTATCTGAGCAAAAATTGTTCGTATCTTGGTAAAATTTACCCCTTTGGATAATGTGTCCAAATACAAATTGATTTTGGCATAAGCTTTTGCTCTGTACATCTAAAAGATTAGTATTGTCTTTTCTCTTTGATTTTGGCTCTTCTACCTTTTGCCTCACGCAGATAAAACAACTTCGACCTTCTAACTTTACCGAATCTTAGCACCTCTAACTTGGAAATCAGAGGAGTAGACATGGGAAAGATTCTTTCCACAGCTACGCCATTGCTCACTTTCCTTACGGTAAAAGTTTTGGAAACATCAGTTCCTCTTTTTTGAATAACTATTCCTTGGAAAGCTTGTATCCTCTCCTTGGTTCCTTCGGTAATCTTATAATCTACTCGTACAGTGTCCCCAACGCCAAATTCAGGCAAATCGGTTCTCATCTGTTCTTTTCCAACTTCGTTCAATATATCCATTTTATAACTCCTTATACAGACAGTAGTCTATCCAGCACTATTGCCACGGCACTTCTCACGGAAAGATGATTGTAATGCTCTCTGCCTTGCAGAGGAGCCAACACATAATCTGCATCGTTATGCACTTTTTGTTCGAGTCCTCCACCGGTGCCAAACAGCAAAAGTATGGGTCTATCTTTTAACCCTTTAAGACTCTCAAAACTCATCTGACCGCTCATTTTTTTAGCCGTAGTAGTAATAGTGATCGGATATTCACCATCCTTATTTTTTATTTTGTTTTTCACTTCATCTAAATTTTTTGCGTATCTTGTTATTTTTAAAGCTTCTACTCGATCGGGATTGTACTCAAAAGCTATCTGTGTCTGCCAAAATCCCAAAACATCTTGCAAGAATTTTTTCTGACCAGCCAAAGGGTTGACCACAAAAAATTTCTCCACCCCAAAACAAGCACAACTTCTGGAAATATCATGAATGTCCAAATTGGTAATCGATGTTACGACTTGCTCTCCATTTTTGTTTAGCACGCCAGAATGCATCAGAGCCAAATAAACTTTTGTCATTTCAACAAATCTTCCCTATTTTCACGCGTAATCTCCAAAGCTTTTTGACTTTTCCACCGCTCTATCTCGGCGTGATTGCCACCGAGTAAAACTGGTGGCACAGGCATTCCTTCGAACTCTGCTGGTCTTGTATAGCTAGGTGCTCCCAAAATATCATTCTCAAAAGAATCGCTCAAGGCGGACTGAATATTACCCAGCACACCATCCAGCAAGCGAGCTATCCCGTCTATGAAAGTCATCGCTGGCAACTCGCCTCCAGACAAGACATAATCACCCACCGAAAACTCTTTGGTTATATACTTGTCTCTTATCCGCTGGTCGACATCTTTGTAATGTCCACACACCAAAATTATCCGCTTCGCAGATTTTAGGGTGTGTAAGTCTTTTTGGAGTAATGGCTTACCTTGCGGAGTGAAATAGATCACCTCGTCGGCTTGTTCATAATGACAAGACTTTATCGCATCTGCCAGAGGTTGAGGGGACATCACCATCCCACCACCGCCACCGTAAGGGTAGTCGTCCACTTTCTTGTGCTTATCTTGCGAAAAACTGCGGATATCCAGCACATTTGTGGAAAGCTTGCCTTTTTGGTGAGCCAAGTCCACGATGCTCGTAGACAAAAAGCTCGGGAACATCTCTGGGAAAATCGTTAGGACATCTATTTTCACAAATCTAGCAACCCTGCGATGTTTTTTACGCACAAAATTTTGTCGCCGACACTTTCCAAGTATTCTGCTTCTTCTGGCAACAAGAGCTTTTTCCCATCCATATCTATCTCCAATAAAGACAGTTGACTAGCATCACTATAGCCGATTACCTTGCCGATTAGCTTTTCGTGCCAATACACTCGGTAGCCTTGATAAGGGCACTCCAGCGACTGCAAAAAGGTGTAATCTTTCTCCAGCAAGCCTAGCTTCACATTCTTAACATCATTCAGCTCTTCCACGATTTCCTCATCTTTTATCTGCAAGCAAACATTGTCCGATTCGCACGATCCACTCAAAACAAAATCTTCCAAATATCTTATCTCTTGATCAAATATTAGCAAAAAATAATCACTTTCTTCAACACTTCTATGCCAATTTCTATTTAGTTTTAGCCTTATTGAGTTGTTTACTTTCGCTTTGTATCCACGAAACGAAGCCAAGACCACCACTTGTGAACTATTCAACTATCTCCAATTCTAGACCGAACCCTTGTTTTCTGGCGATACCTTTGAAAAGTGTTCGCAAAGAAGAAATTGTTCTTCCCTTTTTACCGATAACTTTCCCGACATCTTCTTTGTGTAGAGCAATTTGGAAAATTTTGCCAAACTCTCCATCTATCTCTTGTATGTCCACATCAGAAGGCGTGTCTACGATCTCTTGCACTAGCGAAGTTAATAAATCTTTTACTTCCATAATATCCTTATCGAAAAAAAACTACTTGGCTTGAGCCGCAGCTTTTTTTTCTTCTCCCCAAATTTTCAAGACACCTACTTGGCGAAGCAAAGACTTCACGGTGTCGGTTGGTTGTGCTCCAAGATTAAGCCATTTAAGGGCTATCTCTTGGTCGATTTTTACTTTTGTTTCATCATCTTTGGGGCTATAGAAACCTAAAGCCTCAAGATAAGCGCCGTCTCTTTTCTTGCGACTATCTACAGCCACTACTCTATAGAACGGAATATTTTTTCTTCCCATTCTTTTTAATCTTAATTTAACCATTATGCCTATTCCTTCGATTTAAATATTTTACTTTCCAATTTAACCAAAAAAAAAAAGAAGATGACCAAGTCAAGGAAAATTAGTTTCTTAACAAAATTTTACTTAGCCACTTACTAAATTTCGGTTGTACTAAATATCCATAAGATTTGTGTGGGTTTAGATGCCCAGAGCAAGTGTATGGATTGTAGAGGTTTTGATAGTTGCGAAAATCTTGTAGCAGTTTCATTTTTTTCATCGGCTCTAGATAAGCTTCGTTCATATCTGCTCCGTGAGTGACCACATCGCCAAGACAAGCAAAGTTGTACCAAGCATTTATATTGTTGGGGTAAAAAATCTCTCGCTCATCGTGGTAGCCCGATGAGAGCAGTATGTCCTGAATCCCGCTATTACCTAGGGGCGAGCCCAATGTAAAGAAAGCTTCCACTTTCTTGTGCCAGTGATGACGATACTCATGGTGGTGCGAGAGTTGCCAAAGTGCATCGTAAGCGACGAAAGAGCCCATACTGTGGCAGATGAGAATGACTTTTTTGCCCCTTTGCCAAGCGTTTTCAATCTTACTGATCACGCACTGGCGAATCTTCCGCGAAAGGTACAAAGAGTCGATATAGATCCTAATTTCTTTGAAGTACGCTTTGAGAAGATTGTCTTTGAGGGTCAATGCCGAGCTGAGGATGTCCACGAGCTCAACGCCCTTTTCAGCGAAGAAGGCTGCTATCTTATCTCCTGTGCCTACATGGAAGTCGGCTTGGTGCTTTTGCCGATAGTCAAGCAAATCTTGCACAGCTTGGCGGTGCGAAGGTCTGATATTGCTGGGGACATGCGATGGCAAGCAGTCTGACCAGTAAGCCATATGGATAGCGTCTGGCGAGATAATATCGCCCACACCTGCTAGAAGCATATCTATCCAAAACTTTTGCAAACTCTCTCGTGGCAACTTCCTCGCCAAACCATGAACGAGGATAATCTCTTTGTCAGAGCATTTCATCTAAAAAAGTCACTTTGCATAAGTGTAATGCTTTTCTAACTGCTGCCCATAGCGAGCGAGACTCTCATACGAAAAAGGCAAACTAAAGTAAAGCCCTAAGCCCAAAGGCAAGATAGCCAAAATATTGATGATAAAAATAAACCAAAGCAAAAATATCTGTTGCCATCTGCTTTCTTTTATTTTCTGGATACTCCAGAGTAGCGATGCCCACAAACCGCATCCTTTGCCAACTTTTACCACTATCGGCAAAGACAAACTCAGAGCGTAGTGGCACATTATCAGATAGACCAAATCCAAAATCGGGTCGCCCTGACATATCAGTCGCAGAACGAAGAGGTAACAAACAAAAGAAAGAGAAAAAGGGAAAAACCTGAGCGGCCTTTTGTGCCAAGCTAAATTCTCTGCCAAAGGAGATAGAAGTATTGGTAAGAAAAATAACAAACTAAGATAGTAAAACGAGTTCCCCAAAAAAAGAAAAGCCGCCACAAAAGCTAACAACGGTATAGCCATCAACAAAGTGAGCTTACGATGCTTTCTCCAATCAGTGCTGTCGTAAGCGTATTTCAAAGTTTGAGAAGCACTTAGCTCTGTTGCAAGAAGTTTAGTCGGCAGAGAGCAACTCGCACAGAAAGTCGGGTCACCAGCTATCGCCACTCCACAATGTTCACATTTCATCGTCTTCTCCCCTTAGTTTTTTCATAGGCTCGCTTTAATCGCCTCTGCTAATCTCTGGACTCCCTTGCGGATAGCTTCTACAGATTCGTAGGAAAAGTTCATCCTCAGAGTGTTTTTGCCCGAGCCATCGCAATGGAACACGACTCCCGGCACAAATGCCACTTTGTAATCTCGGACAGCGATGGTCATCAGCTTCTCGGCGTCTAGATGTGCTGGCAAGTTTAAGAAGAGAAATAAGCCTCCCTCGGGTGTAGTCCAGCTGACTCCCTCAGGCATGAACTTCTCGAAAGATTGCAACATAGCTTCAGCCTTTTGTTTGTAAGATGCAACCGTTTTTTCGATGTTCGGCTCTAGCAAACCCTCTTGCATATATCTGCCGACAACTCTTTGCACAAAAGGGCTCGTACAGAGATCCATCGTCTGCTTGACCACGATAGCACAATCCAATATCTCTTCGCTGGAGATGATCCAGCCTAGCCTAAAACCTGGTGCCAAAATTTTGGAAAAAGTTCCCAAATTAAGGACTCTGCCACTGTCGTCCAAGCTGTAAAAAGTCGGTTGAGCCTCGCCACTGAAACGAATCTCGCAGTAAGGAGAATCTTCTATTATCAAAAGGTCGTATTTCTTGGCAAGTGCCAAAATTTCCAATCTTCTTTCTTTGGGCATCGTAATCCCAGCTGGATTTTGAAAATCGGGGACCATATAAATAAATTTAGCTTTTTGCCCTTTTGCTTCCAGCTCTATCAGAGCTTTTTCCATTAGAGTCGCAGACAGTCCCTTTTCATCGAGCTTTACGCCAATAATGTTGGGCTCAAAAGCTTTGAAAGCGTTGATAGCTCCCAGATAGGAAGGAAGCCCCATAATGATGTTGTCGCCTTTGTCTAGGAACATCCTCCCGACGATGTCCAACGCCTGCTGAGAAGAGGCGGTAGGTAGCACATTTTTTGCAGTTATATTAAAATTTTTCTTATTGTTATAGTCTGCCAGCTGCTGACAAAGCACCTTGTCCCCTTCGGTCGCTCCATATTGCAATACAGAAGTTCCATCCTCGCTCAGCACCTTGTCACACATCTTCCGGATGTCTTCTACTGGAAAAGATTCTGGAGAGGGCAGTCCCCCAGCAAAAGAGATGATGTCTCCTTTATCTAACAGCTTCAAGATTTCTCGGATAACAGACCGCTCGCCCTTGCCAGCTAGTCTCGACACTTTATTTTTCAAATCAACCACAGCTTCCTCCTTAGGATTTCGATTTCTTAGACCAAATTAAATCATCCTAGACCAGCAGATTGTCAAGGGATTTGTCAAGCCGCACTGCCACTGGGAGTAACTAGGCATCCACACAAACAAACTAGCAAACCTAAAATCAAGCATATATTCTTCAATTTTCTCCTCCATCTTAATAATACTCACCACAAATAAAACTTTGTGCCAACATCTTGCCTGTCAATTATTTTTCTTACCTAAAGCAACTTTTTGGTCAGAAAATCTTTTTCTGGAATAAAATTTACTTCTTTGTCTAAACTCTTTAGCAAAAAAAAGAAAATTTTCTTGCCTGATAATGATACCTCCTTGAATTGAACTTATAATTATTATTTTTAATAGTTTTAATCTGTGCCCCCGTAGCTCAGCAGGATAGAGCAATTCCCTCCTAAGGAAAAGGTCGGCCGTTCGAATCGGCCCGGGGGCACCATTTTTTTGGAAAAAACAAAAATTTATGATCAAAAAAATCTCATTACTTTTTTTACTCTTCTTTAGCAACTTTTTATACTCCGAAGAGATTCCCTTGGGGATTTTCGGGGAAAGCTTCCCTTTGACTCTCAAAGCCAAAAGCACGATTGACATCGGGCAAAAACTTGATATCTCCTACACTCCCATAGGAGTAGTCGCAGATTCTAGTTTCGCTCCCACAAGCAAAAATGCCACCACTTTCTCCTTTCAACTGGAGCTTTTGTCCAAGATTTGGATTTTGGATTTAGGTGCAGGGCTTGGCTACCAGACACCTACCTCTAGCGGAGATTTTGGAGATTTTTACTTTATTCCCGCTTATTTTTTGGGCAATGTGCACCTCTACCAACACAAAGACGACTTTGATATTTACGCCATTTACCAACAAGGAATCGCTTTCCAAAAAGGCAGCTATCCATACAACACAGGCAATCTGGAGAACGGGACATATCTCGGCTATGGACTCGGGGTAAAAATATTTTCCGATATTCATATAGAGCTGATGATCAAAAACTACAAGAGCGAAAATTCCGCATATGAACACGACTACTACACCACCGACTCTCAGGGAGAAAAGACAAAAAAAACCGACAGCTACGACCTAGACACCGACTATCAAACACTCAGCATCAGCATCGGCATCAGTAATCTCTTTGACGATTTTTTAAACCATCTCTACTAAAAATGTTGCAAAATTTCAAACCAAACCACTACTATGACTCGATAATGAGCATCGACTTTAGCCGATTTGTCCACTATAGCACGATTGTCTTTGACTACGACAACACTCTCACCAAATGGAACGGCGTGGTTCCCACAAATATTTCTGAGAAAATCAAAGAGTTGAGCAAAAATTTTGAGCTGTTTGTTTTTTCCAATGGTAAGCAAAAAAGAGTGCAAGAAAGTTGCCAAGAGCTACCACTAAAAGCTTTTGGCTCTTGCTACAAACCGCAACTTGGCAAAGCTGTTCAGATAATTACCGCCCAAAAAATAGACCCCAAGAAAACGCTTTTCGTTGGCGATAATATGATTACAGACATTTGGTTCTCCAATCGACTAGGGATGACCTCCATCTTGGTCGACCCTTTGCGAAAAAAAGAGTTCCTACTCACAGGAGTTTGGAGGCTTTGTGAAAAGTTCCTCAAACTTTTTATTACGCTAAAAAAAGATGAAACTAAATAAAAAAAAGTTGCTTCTCCTCTTTATTTTTACTATCTGCGATACTTTTGTGCTTAACTACCTTTTAAACAAATTGGGATTTTCACCTCTTTTGGATAAGGAATGCAAAAGATGAAGCTGCTCCTACACGCCTGTTGTGCTCCTTGCCTCATCGCCCCCTATCAACACCTAAAGAACGAATACGACCTGACCGTTTTTTGGTACAACGACAACATTCACCCCTACACAGAGTACAAAAAGAGGCTCGACTGTCTAAAAGATTTTGTGGCAAAAGAAAAAGCAAAGTCGATCATCAAAGATGAGTACGATGTAAAAAAATTCTTGCAAACCGTTTGCTTTCGGGAAGATAACCGCTGCCAACTCTGCTACTACGAGCGGCTAAAGTACACAGCTATTGTCGCCAAAAAAGGTAACTTCGCCTACTTTGGCACTACTCTGCTCTACAGTAAGTTTCAGAATTTCGCAAAAATAGTGGAAATAGGCAAAAATCTTGCCAAAAAATATGGTGTGAAATTTTTGGATACAGATTTAAGAATTTTTTGGAAAGAGGGAATAGAGATGTCTAAGCAAGAGAAAATGTATCGTCAGCAATATTGCGGATGCATCTACAGTGAGCAAGAGAGATATCTGGGATGAGAAAGATTTTATTCGTGGTGATACTGCTAATGCTGGGCAACGCTTGGGCATTGCAAGGAAAAGCTCAATCTACTGTAAAAGAACTCGACGATGGCAGTGCGGTGAATCCCGAGAAAGTGGAAGGCAAGTATCTTTTCGAAAAGAAGAACGGTTACAAAGCTCTTCTGCTCTCGGCAGTCATCCCTGGAGGCGGACAGTTTTACAACAAAAGTTACCTTAAAGGGTTTGTCTTCGCGGGGCTGTTTGTGCACCACTTAGAGAAAGCTTACGAAAATAACAAAGAACTCCAAAAAATTGATAAAGACGAACAAGAAAATCTTTACGAACATTTTTACGAAAAAAGACAAAGTTATATAGGTTGGGTGGTAGGCTTAACGCTGTTTTCTATGATGGACGCCTTTGTGGATGCGAGATTGTACAACTACTATCTGATGAAAAAGAAGATTCGCCTAGAGTTCTTGCCCGAAAAACAGACGGTAAGCCTCTCTTACGATTTTTAATAATAAGAAAGCCAAAGTAGCTCAGTGGTAGAGCAACTGATTCGTAATCAGTAGGTCGTGGGTCCGACTCCCATCTTTGGCTCCATTTTTTTGCGTTTCTCACGCGGTAAGAATACACCTTTTATGCAATCTTGATTGATAACCGCAATTTGAATGTGACTTTTTTCTCTAAAGCCAGCACTGGGATAAAGTTCTTCTCCTTCCCAAAAAGCTGCTCTCACTGTATCAATGGCTATCCCTTTTGCTCTGAGCATATCGATCGTATATCTGATAACTGCAGAATCTAGTTCTCTTTTGCGAAAATCAAAATCTTTTTTCCCAAATCCAGTGTTGCAAGGAATTTTTTTCTTTTTGCTTTTAAACTCTTTTTTCATCTCTTTATATCCGATAGAAAGAGTTTTCAGATGCTTTTGATTTAATAAGTCTAAACAGTTCCCTAAATCTATCACAGCTCCCAAAGCAAAAGGATTTTCAATTTTGGAAGCAAACCTATTCATACTCTCCTTCGCATACCCTAAAGCCCGTTGCACATCGTTTTCCCAAAAATAAACGCCAAACCCTAACCAGTCGTAACTGTTATTGCTTGGCGTAAAATCTTTAATTTTATTTAGTATTTCAAAAGCTACTTTTTTGTCTGTTCCATGAAAACCATAAACAAAATGAGGCTTAGAAGAATACATTAAACAAAAGGTCTATTTTCTTCTCTATCTTTCTTTATTGTTTCTTCAGAAAAAAACCTCTTATCCAGAAATCCATCTTCATCTATTATATGAGCGTTTCTCATTATTCTCAGATTCTCTTCATGCGAAAAATTCAAAGGTTTATCAGAGTATTTATCAACAAATTCATTAATAGTCATAACTCCTCCTAATTACTTTCAGTTAAAGCACAGAGATCTCTAACTCCCTAAAATGTCAACCTCTTTTAGAATAGTTTATGGAAAGTTATCTTTTTTTACTTCTTGTTTCAATCTTGACAAGTTGCTCTTCTTTCAGGAGTTTGCATTTCTAATGAAAAAGAAAATTATCTCCCTTTTTTCTGGTGGACTGGATAGCATCCTCATCATTTATATTATGCAAGAGCTAGGCTTTCAGGTCATTCCTGTTTGTTTTTCCACGCCTTTTTTCCCCTCGGATAAAGCAGAAAAAATCGCCAGAGAAAACAACTTTGAGCTGAAAGTAGTAGATATTACCACAGATTATCTGCAGATGCTCAAAAATCCTCAATACGGCTACGGAAAAAACCTCAATCCTTGCATAGACTGTCACGGGATGATGCTAAATAAAGCGTACCAGATAATGCAAGCGGAGAATGCCCTGTTCATCTGCAGTGGAGAGGTGGTGTCCCAAAGACCGATGTCGCAAACCAAAAACTCGCTAGCAGCGGTAGGCAAAGTTAGCTTAGTGAAAGATTTTATCGTGCGACCTCTTTCGCAAAGATTGCTTCCCGACACTTTTCCCATTCGGGAAGGTTTGGTAAAAAAAGAAGCACTCTTGAATATTTCTGGTCGCTCCCGTAAACCGCAGATAGAGCTTGCCAGAAAATACAACTTGCCCTCTATCCCCTCTTCTGGAGGCGGATGTCTGCTCACGACCAGTGGCTACTGCAAAAGATTGCAAGACCTTTTCGATTTCGAGATGCTGAATACGGACACTCTAGCTTTTCTCCACAGAGGTCGGCATTTTAGGATAGACGAAAAGACAAAGCTAATTCTCGGGAAAAATCAGGGCGATAATAAATTTCTCGCTAAAGTGGGCAACGGTAAAATAGGGCTAATTGCCAAAAATACCGCTTCTCCTCTAGGTATCATCCAGTCCAAAAAAGAGATAGAGCTTGCCACCGTGAAGCTGTGCGGTTCTATCTTGTTAAAATATTGCCCTAAACTGCCCGCAGAGACCGACGAGTATCCAATAGGCTACGGAAAAGTCGGGGACGACTTTGCTCTGACTACTGCTCAGAAAATTTCTGCCGAGCAAATCGACAAGTTTCGCATCAATTGATTATGAAATATTGGAAAAAGATTTTAGGTGTAGCGATTTTTATCTCTTTGTTAGTCGGTGTCGCCTGCCAGATACTCCTGCAAACGCCTCCTCACCAAGAGGAAACGCCCATCAATGATGTGGTGTTCGTGGGCAAAAGCAAAAACCTAAAGAATGCTAAAATCCAGATGTTCAATATAAATGGGAACAAATTCAGAGAGACCAATTTGAGCGAAAATGGCAGATTAGAAGAGATACCTTCGCATAATCTTTACCTCAAAATTAACCAAAAGGAGACCGATGATGGATTATGATTTGATAATAGTCGGCGGTGGACCAGCTGGTCTTGCTGCTGGCATTTATGCTGGCAGAAGCGGATTGAAAACTTTAATCTTAGAGAAGGTTTTTGTCGGCGGACAAATAACGCAAACCGCTCATATCGAAAATTATCCTGGCTATCTCAAGGGCGACGGATTTGCTCTTACCGATATTTTTAGAAAACAAGCAGAAAATTTTGGCTGTCAAATAAAAAGCCAGACGGTAATAAAAATAGAACCAAACAAAATAAAGACTGAGCACGATGAATACAGTTGCCGGAGCATCATCTTGGCTATGGGTGCAAGCCCTGCCCTACTGGGCGTCCCTGGAGAGAGGGAGTTCACGGGCAAAGGTGTATCCTACTGTGCCACCTGCGACGGTGCCTTCTTTAGGGAGAAAGTGGTAGCGGTGATCGGAGGTGGAGATGCTGCCGTGGAAGAGGCTTTATTCCTGAGCAAGTTCGCCAGCAAGGTGTACATCGTCCACAGGCGTGACAAGCTGCGAGCCACCAAGGTAATCGCCGACAGAGCACAAGACAACGCCAAAATAGAGTTCATCTGGGATTCTACAGTCGCACAGATAGAAGGCGAGGCGAAGGTTACCTCTCTGAGCGTGACCAATGTAAAAAGTGGTGAACCGCAAGAAATAGCAGTGGACGGCGTGTTTATCTATGTGGGGACTAGACCTCAGAGCGAACTGGTGAAAAAGTTGGTGCAACTAGACGCAAAAGGGTTCATCATCGCCGATGCAGAGCAAAAGACCAACGCCAAAGGCATCTACGCTGCTGGCGACATCTGCCATAAATCTCTTCGCCAAGTGATAACCGCCGCTGCCGACGGTGCTGTGGCAGCATTCAACATCGAAAAAGAGCTCAGTGAGTAAAACTTTTGCCGACGCTTTAGCCACCAAAGGATTACCCAAAAGCGAAATATTTTATATCTTGCAAGAAATATTGAGTCTGAACAGAAATGAGATTCTTTGTCAAAAATCAACAGATTTGAGCGATGAACAGTGGGACGAGTTTAACCGTGTAGCTGAAGTACGCAAGTCTGGCAAGCCTTTGCAGTATATTTTCGGACGCTGCTATTTCTACGATAGAGAATTCTTGGTCAATGATAGCGTGCTGATACCCAGACCTGAAACGGAGCTTCTGGTGGACAGAATTATTCAAGACAACAAATCTAAAAAAGATTTGAAAATCTTAGATATCGGCACAGGTAGCGGCTGCATCGCCATCGTTCTCGCCCTCCATCTGGACTGCAAGGTAATGGATGCAGTGGACACGCAGACACTGCTCCTAGCGAGCAAGAATGCCAAAAAGCACAACGCAGAGGTAAACTTCTTTGCCAGCGATATTTACTCCCAAGTCCAGAGTCGCTACGACATTATCGTTTCCAATCCTCCCTACATCGGCTCTCAGGAGTTTCAAACTTTGGAAAAACAGGTGAAAGATTATGAACCAAAAACCGCTTTGTTTGCTAAAGAAAACGGAACTTATTTTTATAAAAAGATATTGACAGATTTAAATCTCCATTTGTCCTACGAAGGTAGTCTCTATTTGGAGATTGGAGCTGAGCAGGCTCAATTTATTACGGATTTGGCAGAGAAATTAAATTTCAGTTGCCAGATAAAAAAAGATCTAAGCGGTTTGGATCGGATGGCGATCATCAAAAGCAAAAACTAAGGAGAAAATGGTGAAAAATTGTGCTATTGTGGGTACTCAATGGGGAGATGAAGGAAAAGGGAAGATTGTCCATTTTTTGGCAGAGAAAGCTGATGTTATCGTTCGTTATCAAGGCGGAAACAATGCTGGGCATACGATAATCTTCGATGGGAAAAAGTTTGTTTGCCACCTGATTCCTTCGGGAATTTTGGAAAAGAGCAAGATTTGCCTTATCGGCAATGGTGTCGTTTTCGATCCCCTAGAGTTCATCAAGGAGCTAGAAGAGCTAGAGGAAGCAGGCTACGACTGCCAAGGCAGGCTTTGGGTCAGCGACTGTGCTCACACTATCTTGCCTTATCATCGCCTTTTGGATGCAGCCAAGGAGCTAAAATCGAAGAACAAAATCGGGACCACCAAAAAAGGAATCGGTCCTGCTTATACAGATAAAGCGGCAAGGCAAGGAATTCGTCTGGCGGAGTACATCGATGACGAAGCTTTCGAGAAACTCCTGTCTGCCAATCTAGAAAACAAGAAAGAAGAGTTGGGTTGCGACATCGATAAGCTAAAAAATGAAATACTAGCGGGTCGCAACAAGATTGTGGGTAGATTAAGAAATTTCGTTGCCGACACCTCCATCCTCTTAGCACAAAATATCAAAGATGGGAAAAGCGTAGTTTTCGAGAGTGCACAAGGCACGATGCTCGATGTCGACCATGGCACTTACCCCTATGTGACCTCGTCCAACCCTGTCTCGGGAGCTGCCTCTTGCGGTAGCGGAATAGGACCAGGAGCTATTCAGGAAGTGATCGGCATCGCCAAAGCTTACACGACCAGAGTCGGCGAAGGACCTTTCCCCACAGAGCTAGACGACGAGATCGGCGAAAAAATGCAAAATATTGGTGGCGAGTTCGGAGCAACTACAGGCAGACCAAGGCGTTGCGGCTGGTTCGATGCAGTAGTGGTAAAAACAGCTGCTAGATTGAACAGCCTGACGGGTATCGCTCTGACAAAAATAGATGTTTTAGACAGTTTCGAAAAAATCAAGGTGTGCGTAGGGTACAAATACAGAGGTAAAATGCTCACGGCGATGCCTGCCAATCGCTACGCTTATCAAGAGTTAAAGCCCGAATACATAGAAGTAGACGGCTGGATGAGCGACACATCACAGATTACCGCTTACGACAATTTGCCCATGAAAGCAAAAGATTACATCGCCAAACTGGAAAAGCTCTGCGATACCCCAGTGAGTATCGTCTCCGTAGGTCCAGACAGAAAAGCGACCATCGTCAGAGATTTGTAAAAAAATGATCACTCCTACTTTCACTATGGCCAAGCTTTACGAAAAGCAAGGCGGATTTACGCACGCTTTGGGAGTGTATCAACTTTTGGCAAAGACAGATAAACAAGCCAAGAAGAAGGTCAAAGAGCTAACCAAAAAACTTTATGACAATCCAAATCTAAATTACAACCCTCTGATTTCTTTGATTTTCGACGAACAGCAACTGCGAAAAATAAAACTTTTGCCCAGCGAGGAGTATCGAAAATTAACTCTTGATGAGGGCGAAACTAATTTTACAGAAAATCTTCCAGCGGAAATTAACGAGGACGCAGAAAAAGATAACTTTACTCAGGAAAACAACTCCGAAGAACTAGAGTTAAACTTCGACGATGGAATAAGTTTGGCAGATTTCAAAAAGATGAGTCAGTCTGAGACTAAACCAGCGAAAACGACTAAAATGCCAGAGTTTACCACGCCTCTGGCAGAAAGTCAGGAGAGTGTGCCTAAAACTTTTGAAGATATCTCTGCCCAAACGACCCGCAAAAGTTTTGACCAGATGAGCGTTGCCCAGCTGCTGAAAACTATCGGGGAAAAACTAGACCCACAAACAAAACTGACACAGATTACCGTCGAGCAGTTGAAAGAACTACTAAACCTGTAAAATAAATGAGAATTGTTGCTGGCAAGTTCAAAGGGTTTAATCTTTTCTCGTCCAAATCTTCCAAGGTAAGACCTACCGCGGATGCAACCAAAGAAAGAATTTTTTCTATAATCGGCTCTTGCCAAGACAAAAAAGTGCTCGACTTGTTCGCTGGCTTCGGAGGACTAGGATTGGAAGCTATCAGCCGAGAAGCTGCTTTTGTACAGTTTGTGGACACTTCGTCTGCTTCTTTGGCGGTAGTAAAGAAAAACATCGCCAAGCTACAAGTCTCCCGTCTGTGTCAAATTGCCCAAAAGAAAGCGGAATCTTTTTTAAAAATGTGCACCAAGAAGTTTGACATTATTTTTTTAGACCCTCCTTATGAGTTTAACCTTGTCAATCCTACCATAGAACTGATATCAAAAAAAAAGTTGCTCACTCCAAAAGGGATTATCGTAGTCGAACACTCCCCCAAAGAAGAGATAACAAGCGAAGAGTTCACTGCTTTTAAAAGCAAAAAAACGGGTAATACGATGCTAACTTTCTTGGAAAAGAAGATTAAAGAAAAAGCAACGAAGGAAAAGTGATAGATTTTAAAAGATTAAGTTTGGTCGCCTTGTTCGTGGTGCTTTTCATCGTCGGCTCTTACACCGTCGTCCCCATAGGACCTGTGCCGATCGTGCTTACCAACTTATTCATCTTTTTGAGCATCTTGCTTTTGGATGCCACTCTCAGCCTCGCAGCTACAGCTGTCTACATCATTTTAGGGGCTTTAGGCTTACCCGTATTTTCACTAGGAAGAGGTGGAATCTCTGTCATTTTGGGACCCACTGGTGGCTACATCGCTGGATTTCTCGTTTGCGTGCTAGTGGGAAACCTGCTCAAAAAAGTATTAGGAAAAAATCTAACCAGCTACATCCTCATTACCAGCGTAGCAGCAATAGCTATCTATCCTCTGGGACTTTTTTGGCTCAAAAACTCTATTGGCGAAACTTGGAGCTGGGGAAAAACTTTGAGCATTGGCTGCTATCCATTTTTACTAGGCGATATGCTAAAAGCCGTCTTGGCAGCTATCTTGGCTAAGATGAGCTCGCCCTATTTTCGTGATAATTTGTAAGATGCCACTTTTAGAAGTAAAAAATTTATCTAAGAAAGTTGGAACAAAGTTTGTTCTGTCCGACCTCAATTTCCAAATAACACAAGGAGATTTTTTACTCTTTGCGGGGCAAAACGGCTCAGGAAAGACAATTACTATGCTACAGCTGGGAGGACTAATCCAGCCTACCAGCGGAGAGATTTTTTTTAAAGGGAAAATCTTAAAAAAAAGCAAAGATTTTCGGCGAAAAATCGGGTTAGTGTTCCAAGAAGCCAACACCCAAATATTTTGTCAGACTGTTCTGGAAGAGGTCAGCTTCGGACTCAATCAGAACAAAGTAAAAAATCCCAAAGCACAAGCAAAAATCCTCTTGGATAAGATGAACCTTCTTCATCTGAAAGACCTCTCGCCATTTCGACTTTCAGGTGGACAGTTGAAAATGGTTACTATTGCCTCTATCGTGGCTCAAGAGCCTGAAATCCTAATTTTGGACGAGCCTTTCATCGGTCTGGACTATCCAGGAGTGCAGATGGTGCTACAGACCTTGGTCTCGTTGCACAAGCAAGGCATCACGATCATTCTTATTACTCACGATCTGGACAAAGTCCTCTATCACGCCACGAGGCTCATCGTCCTCGATCAAGGAAAGATAGTGTACGATGGCAACAAAGAGCAAGCGATGGGAAGCCTTACGGCTTGGGGCATCAAAAAACCTTTCAATCCACAAAGAGCTTCCTGGCTGCTATGAAAATCTTCGCCTACAGCTCTAAACAAACCTTGTTACACAAGATTCCACCTTTGCTCAAATTGGCTCTGATCGTCATTTGCTCTTACCTTATTTTTCACAGCGATGATTCAGAAGTTTTGCTGGTTTGCACAATTTTACTCTGTGGTAAAATTTACTGGAAAATAAACAACTGGCGACAGATTGGCATCTTCTTCCTCTCTATCTTTCTGGTTAGCTCTCTTTTTAATCTCGACTACCAGCAATTTCATCTCACACAGCTTTCTCTTCCTTTCTTTTACACTTTGCGTCTGTGTGCTGTCCTGATTCTCAATATCTTTTTCGTTTTCAGCACGACCCCCTATCAAATAGCTTTGAGTGTTTCCCAGCTCTTTTGCTTTTACAGACCATGGCAAAAGAAAATTTTCCTCATTGTCTTTTTGATTTTCTCCTTGATTCCCATCATCTTCCACAAATCTGCACAACTACAGCTAGCACAAAAGTCACGCATATTCCATCTGAACCCTCTGAGAAGAATAATCTACAAGCTCTTCCCTCTGCTGATTATCTGCTTCGAATCTGCCGACAAACTGAGTAAATCGCTAGAAAGTCGCTGGTAAAACCAATAAAAAACTCCCTCACCGATATCGGTAAGAGAGTTTGCAATATTTAAATTCGTTACTATTCAGTCCAATGGTCACTAGGCACAGGATTAGCTCCTTCCCAGATCACCTGACGAAACAACACAGGGTCTGTATTCCCCTCGGTGTTTATCAAGAGGATTTGAGAGTTCTCATCCAATTTAAGTTTTTCTCTTAATTCTGCGAGGTGCTTCTCTTTGAGGATTGTGATCAAAGCTCCCAAAGTAACAGCTCCAGATTCGCCAGAGACGACAAACGGATCGCCCTTGAGCGGTGTAGCATAGATCCTCATCCCTTTGGCAGCTATGTAATCTGGACAAGAGATGAAAGCAGAGGTGCAATCTTTGAGCAACTTCCAAGCGATAGGGCTCGGCTCTCCACAGGCAAGACCTGCCATAATAGTAGACAAAGAGCCGTCCACTGTATGCGGTTTGCCGTCATTCACACTAGCCGAGTGATACAGACAAGCGGCGTTGTCTGGCTCGACCACTACAGAGATAGGTGGATCGTCGGGGAAAAGGCTATTGTAAAAGCCGATAACCGCACAAGCTAAAGCTCCAACTCCTGCTTGCACAAAAACATGGGTGGGCTTGATGATGCCTTGCGCAGAAAATTGCTCTTGTATCTCGCTCATCATCGTGGTGTAACCTTGCATTATCCAAGTCGGTACAGCTTCGTAACCTTCCCAAGATGTGTCCGAGATTACTTCCCAACCATTTTTCTCAGCGTCTTTCCCGCATTGCTTCACGGCGTCGTCGTAGTTGCCTTTTATGACAGTGATATTCGCCCCATAACTTTTGATAGCATCGATTCTACGTTGTGAGGTCTCAGCGTGCACATAGATTTCGCTCCTATGTCCCAACTTTTGAGCAGCCCAAGCGATCCCGCGACCATGGTTACCATCTGTGGCGGAAGCGAAAACTATCGTTCCTAATTTCTTTTTCACTTCGGCAGAAATAAGATACTCATAACTCATCTTACTCTTATCCACACCGAGCTTCTCTTTCACATACTGATAAATGGCAAAAGAGCCTCCCAATACTTTGAAAGAGTTTAACTCCAAACGAACGGCCTCATCTTTTGCCCAAATACCACCCACTCCAAACATACCTGCCAGATTGGCAAGGCTGCGAAGAGGTGAAATGTTGTAACCAGGAATTTGGCGGTGAAACTTACGAGCCTCACGAGCAATCTCTACAGGGAACATTTTCTTTGGTAATTCAGTTTTGGATAGACTATTTTCTATCCACGACAAAGATTTATCTTTCATAAAATCTCCTTTAGAACCTTAAATTATTACATTTTTTCTGGGGCGGTGATGCCCATCAAGGACAACGCTTTACCCAGAGTCATTTTTACACACGAAGACAAAAAAAGTCTTGCGACCGTCAAATCTGGATTGTCCAGATTAATCATTTTGCTACTGCCATAATATTTGTGATACATACCTGCCAACTCTGAGGTATAATTGGTCAACTTATTGGGCTCTCTGCTCGAAGCCACCAAAGCCAAAGTCTCGGGAAACTGCAAAATCTTCTTCATCAAAATAAGCTCTTGCTTACCTTTGAGTAACTCCATCTGCTTGGGTTTGAACTTAGTAAGCGTAAGTTTCTCTTTCTTCGCTTTCTTGACCAAGCTAGCTATCCTAGCGTGAGCGTATTGGCAATAATAGACAGGGTTGTCATTGCTTCTTTTCTTAGCAAGCTCCATATCGAAATTGAGGTGCGAGGTAGTCTTGCGATCCAAAAAAAAGAACCGAGCCGCATCTGTGCCGACCTCTTTTATCAAGTCATCCATCTTAACGATTTTACCTTCTCGCTTACTCATCTTCACTTGCTCTTTACCATCGAAAAGGTTGACCTGCTGCAAAATCACAAACTCCAACTTCTCGGCAGGGTAGCCGATAGCTTTGATCGCCGCCCACATTCTCTTGATATACCCGTGATGGTCAGGTCCCAAAACATCAATCAAAACATCGTAACCTCTTTGGTACTTGTTAATATGGTAGCCGATGTCTGGCACGAAATAGGTTGTGTTGCCATCCGACTTCATCAAGATGCGGTCTTTTTCATCACCAAATAAAGTAGATTTAAACCAAACAGCCTCATCTCGCTCGTAGGTGTAACCAGCCTCAGAGAGGTAACTTAAAGCCTCTTCCACCATATTATCGTCTCGCAGGGATTTCTCGGAAACCCAGTTATCAAAATCGACCCTAAAAGCTTTCAAAGATTTCTTCTGTGATTTTAACATCTCGTAGAGGGCAAATTTTTTGATGCGGCGGTCTCTATCTTCGTTAGAAAAAGAGAGCAACTTAGTGCCATCTATCTCCACGATTTTCTTGGCAATATCTTTGACATACTCGCCGTGGTAACCTTCCAAAGGGAATTCATGAGTTACTCCGCTGATAACCTCTTTGTAGCGAATCTCGATAGATTCGGACAAGATGTCGATTTGATTGCCATAATCGTTGATGTAAAACTCTTTGGTTGCCTTATAGCCGATGAAGTTCATCACCGCACAAAGTGTATCACCATAGCTGGCAGCTCTGGCACTAACGATGTTTAAAGGACCTGTCGGATTGGCACTGACGAACTCCACCAAAACTTTTTGTCCTTTGCCATAATCTAGCCCCTCAAACTTGCTTTTATCCACACCCAAGATAGCATCGTAATAAATCTTATCGTCCAAAACAAAGTTAATAAATCCACCTTTGGCGACCTCAACTTTCTTGTAATAATCACTTTTGGATAGCTGTAGCACCATCTTTTTTGCCAGATCTTCGATTGGCATCTTCTCAGATTTGGCATGCACCATCGCCACATTGGAGCTGTAATCACCAAACTTCGGATCAGCGTCCAACACCAACACTTTTTTTGGTTCTATCTTTAACTCTTGCAGACAATCTCTTATGTCTTGGGCAACAATCTCTTTAATCATTCGTCCCACTCCAAAAATTTTCTAAGTCGTAATATTTCCTCGTCTCTTCCAAAAAAATATGCACAATCGCTTCAGAATAGTCCAAAAGTACCCACTTGGAGCCTAGACCTTCTTTGTTGTACAAATAAATACCCTCTTCGCTAGATTTGTCCATCAAATACTGGGCTATCGCCCTAGCATGATTTTCATTTTTCGCAGTACACACCACCACCATATCTGCATAAGAGACTTTCTCACGCAAGTCGTATTGCTTGATCTCTTCGGCTTTCATCTCATCTAGCCACTGCACTAACTTATCTATCATCCTTAATCCTTTTTATAACTTTTTTGTAATCGTTACCCAAATAAACAGTAAACTTGGTGCGATTCGTGGTGTCTGCTATCACCTCCACATCGTCTATCTTGAGCAAAGATTTCACTATATTTATTTCAACTTTGTTTTCTGTCCTGCTGACAATGATGGTCTTATTGTAGTTAAAGTTAGAGGCGTTTTTGATGGAATTAACAAAAAGCTTTCCTCCAGCGACCATCTCTTTGAACTGGATAGCGGCGTCCACCTGACCGCAACCGTTGATAATCTCTAGCTCTATAGCTTGCCCATCAATACTAGCAGGTTGACAAGCGAAAAGTAAAAATCCTAAAATCAACACCAACCCATGCAAAAAAAATCTACTCATATTTGTCCCTCAGAGATATTATCATTTAAAGTCAGAAAATTCTGAAGACCCAGCAAAGCAAGCTATTTTTGATTTTTTGGGAAATATCCTCACAGCCTAGAGTTAAACCTTTGATTCACAGTTTCTTCTGCAATTTAGATTGGTAAAAATCTACTCTCCACCTTTCCTTGTGCCAAAGTTGCCACCTCTTTGCTCGTCTTACCATTTGGATACACAGGAGGATTGATTATCACCTTTATCTGGTTGCCTTTGGCAAAAGCACTGGCTGTCCCGATGCAAGTAAATGGCACTACCGGCACTCCTGCCTGCAAAGCCATCTTTACACTACCTGGCTTAAACTTTTTGATCTTGCCGTCCACGCTTCTAGTTCCCTCGGGGAACACTAGCAAGTTGTAACCTCGCATAAGCTTCTGAGCACCTTTGTGCGATGCGTTAGCAGACTTTCTAGGGTTCGAGCGATCTAGACTCACACAGCCAAGTAACCTCATCCACATTGCCAGCATCGGCACCTTGAAGAGTTCCTTTTTGGCAACGAAACCAATTTTTTGTGGCACAGCACAGATAATCACGGGGATATCCAAAACATTTTGATGATTGGCAACTGCCAAAAAACTACCCTCGGGCAAATTTTCTCTACCCTCTATTTGATATCCACTTCCTGTGAAAAATATCGCTAACCTCGAATAGACATAAGCAAAACCTCTGGCTATTTTGTCGCGAAATCCCCGAAAAGGGAAAAATAAAAAGTAAAAAACAAAAGGCAACACTGAGGTGCAAAGCAATATAATCCAAAAACAACCATAAATAAATTTCTTCACTTTTCTTAGCTCCTGTCTGTTTTTTCCATCTTGGCGATAATCCTCTCCAATTGCTTTTTAGCAGAGTCGCTTTCTTTGGCAGATATCCCCAGATTCTTTATGCAATTTTGATAAGCGCGAGTGTAATAATCTTTTGCTTTGTACAAGTTGCCACTCTTCTCCCAGAGCGAGCCCAGATAGCGATAATCTGCGATAATTTCTTCGTCTTTGTTTTGGGAATTTTTGCTGACGAAGTTAAGCACTTCGTTGAAATACAAGATAGCTTTGTCGTACACAGCCATCCTTTCGTAAACTTTACTCAGCTTGCGATACACTCTTTCCGTAAGAGAATTTACCGAGCCAAAATTTTGCGAAGCCAGCTCGAGACTTTTCTCGTAAGCCTTTACAGCAGAGTTGGTGTCTTTTTCCAAGAAAAAACAATCGCCATACAAAATATACAAAGTAACCAGCTCTGGATAAGCCAGCAAACCCAAATGGCGATAAGTTTCCAAAGCCGCCAAGATATACTTCTTCGTCTTCCGCTTTTTCTTCAAAGCAAAATAACATTTGGCTAAAGATTTCTGAGCAGTAAACACCTTAAAGCTAAGTTTACCAAACTCAACGACATACTTGTTTATTGCTCTTTTGTAGAACTTAATCGCCGTTTTGTAATTGCCCAAGTTTTTGGCAATTCTGGCGAAAGCAAAAATGGAGTTGAATTTGTCGTTGTCTTTGGTGATGAGCCCAGCTTTGCAAGCACTGGCAGAAGCGGTGAGGTAACTACGCACAGAGTTGCCCAATTTGCCTTTGCTGATGCACCTAGCGTAATCGGCACTAGCCACCGCAGAGACGATGTGCAGACTGCCCACGCTACCCGTTAGCTCTTTCTCGGCGTAATCGTAATCTGCTCCCGCAAGCTCGTACTTACCCTGTATCTCTTTTATTCTACCTTTCAGATTTTGCAACCAACCACGACGATAAGATTTGCCACGCACCCACGAATTAAGCAGAGCTTCCGCCTTCTCGGCATACTCGCTAGCTTTGGCTATCTTACCCGTCTTGAGCCAGACATCGCATCCAGCACAGAGCAAATCCAAATCCAAAAGCAAACTGCGATTTTCATTCACCATCCTAGAATTGAACACCAAACCTCTGCTGTAATAAGCTCTTGACTGGTCGTACTGCCCCCAGCAATACAAGGTGTCACCCATCAGCTTCAAACTCTTAGCGTAGCGAAAGTTATCCCACTCGTATCTACCTTGACTAAACCCCAAGTTTTCTGCCCGTTGCTTGCAGATTTTGGCGCGTGCAAAGTCGCCCAGCTTATCGTAAGCAACCATCAGATAAACATAGTTTATCGCCAATTCCGAAATATTTGAGGTCGACTTTATCTCTCTTAGAGCCAGCTCAGCTTCCTCTTTCGCTTTTTTGAACTCGCCCAACTTGATGTAAGAAAAAATTATTTCGTTGCGATATTTTGGATTAAGCGGATCTAACTTCACCGCACTTCTGAACTTATGGATAGCTAGATTGAAATCGTATCTACCCAAAAAATAAACACCTTGGATGTAGAGCAAAAAAGCTCTTTTCTTGCTGTCCGCCTCTATGCTGTCCACAGCCGATAAAAACGCTTTGCTGTCATCCATATTCAAGCTAGAAAAAACTTTATGCTTGGAGTCAACTATCCTTTCCAGCATCGAGCTAATATAGATATGAAAATTGTCCACTTCCCTCATCCGTAGCTCCAGCTCCGCTAAGGAGTACACGCTCTCGAAAAGGTAAAATTTTGCTCTTGGACTCAGGCTACTGATGATCGAGTCGTAGCGATTGGAAAAGCTACTGTTGTTTTTCACCACCGTAGAGACGCTCGCAGGGTTCAGTGCCAAGTTGTATCTCCGCCCTTCAAAAAGGACAAAACGCCTATCACCTACATTTTTAGCTCTTATCTTTCTGGACAATTTAACCTTCCCTTTGCTCTATCAGCTTTATTAGCTCGCATAGAAGTTCAGCTTCTGGCACTTTTTTCACTATCTTACCTTTGGCAAAGAGCAAACCTTCGTTTACTCCTCCTGCCACTCCATAGTCCGCCTCTTTCGCCTCTTGCGGTCCATTGACTATGCACCCCATCACGGCTACCTTCATATCTAGCTCTTGATAAGCAGACAAAGCTTCCTTCACTTTTTTCGCCAAGCCGATAAGATCGATCTTCGTCCTACCACAAGTCGGGCAAGAGACAATTTGCAACCCTTTGCGAAGCCCCAACCCTTTGAGTATCTCCTTGCCAGCCAACACCTCTTGCACTGGGTTAGCTGTCAGTGAAACTCTGATGGTGTCTCCTATACCATCCAGAAGCAAAGCACCGATGCCCATACTGGACTTTATCAGACCAGCGTAGTCGTCACCAGCCTCTGTCACGCCCAAATGCAGAGGGTAATCGACCTTTTGAGCAAGTGAACGATAACTCTCCACCATCAGAGGCACACTAGATGCTTTCACGGAAATTTTAATCTGCTCGAAGCCACACCTCTCCAAGATAGCCACATGCTCCAGAGCACTCTCGACCAGAGCTTGTGCCGACACACCGTACTTGGTCAGCCATTTTTTATCCAAAGAACCAGCATTAACCCCGATTCTTATCGGTGTCTTATAATCTTTGGCAGCTGCCACCACTTTTTGCACATTCGTGTCGCTACCGATATTGCCCGGATTGATCCTCAGCCCTTGCACTCCCGCTGCTATGGCTTGCAGTGCCAAGCGATAATCGAAATGGATATCCGCCACTAGAGGGATAGACACTTCCCGCAAGATTTTCGCTAGCGCATCACCCGCTGGCACATCGGGAACTGCCACTCTTGCCACCTGACATCCAACTTGCTCCAGCTCCTTTATCTGAGCCACAGTAGCTAAGACATCGCTGGTGTCGGTGGTACACATCGATTGGATAGAAATCGGGCTACCACCACCTATCAAAAGGTCGCCCAACCTTATTTGTCTGCTTTTATTCCTCACACGCATATCCTTTGACTAAAACAAAAAAAGCTCCACTTTGCTTTGCCTTGAGAGGCAAATACAGAAGTAAAGCTTATTCTATTTAAAAACTAACTTTCTATTTTTTTTTAGCTCTCTCGAAACTTTTTTTGATTTTGGCATTACCGCTAACACCCCAAGAATCCACCTCTGCTTTTATCTGGTCGTCCTTCACAAATATGGCTTTGCTAAGAACCTCCACGATGTGTCCGTCTTTTGTTTTACTCATTTTACAAAAAAGTTTTATGAAAATAGCTTTGTCTATCTTAGCAATTTTTTTGAGCAAATCGACAAAAAACTTGTCGGTAACCTCACTGCCCTCACTGATGAGTGGCGACAGCTGAGCGAAGCAATCTTCTATAGAGTCGGGATTTTTCTTGAAACCGCTAGCCAAAACGCTGAGCAAACTCTTATTGATTCCCTCTTGCTCTTTTTTGGCAAGCATCACGATGGTGTCGATCTCTTTGCTCACATCTTTTTTTAAAGCAGGAGCGACAATCTTTTTGATCATCAAATCCAAAACTTCACCACGAGCTTTTTCTATATAAGTCACCACAGTTTCCTGATAGAAGCCCTCTTTTTTCTTGGAAAGTTCTGCAAAAATAGTCACCAAAAGAGCTTTTCCCTCTTTACCCAGTTTGTGCCAAAGAAACTCAAAAAATTCTGGAAGCAACGCATCTCCAGCTTTGGTAAGGCGTTTACCTATATACTCCAGCACCTCCATAGGCACCATTCCATCATCCCTGATTGGATAAATCCGATAAATCACCCCTACATCATAATCTGCCGAAGGCAACCTCTCATCAATAAAAAGTTTTATATCTTTATCAAACCTGCTCTTCCAATCAATATTTATCATTAAATCCTACTTCAAAAGCTCTTTTTCGTTACACTTGCACATAGACTCTATCGCAAAGCTTGGCGACCAAGTACCCTTCGCAGAAACTTTAGCTCTTATCAATTTTATTTGCTTTATCTCACTATTGCATACAGGGCAAATTACTTTGCCAGCACCTTTAGATTCGTGAGCAAGTTTAGCCCCTGAACTTCTTCCTCCAGCCATCTTTATCTCCTTGATTAACTTTTTTAGTTATTTTTCTAAATGTTGGTGCATCCTGCTACGCGAAGATGACACCTCTTTTACTTTATTATACACTGCCAAAACTTCTGCAACGATAGACACCGCTATCTCTGCTGTGGTAACTTTGGCTACATTTAATCCTATGGGACTATAAAATTTCTCCAAAAAAGGATCGCCCTTTTTGATTTGCAACTTCTGCAAAAATCCAGCAACTTTTCTCGCTGAACCGATCAGCCCGAAATATTGCCCTGCAAAACCTTGCTGGTAGATTTTTTCTAAAATCTCATAATCGAATGAGTGACCATGAGTAAACACAGCTATAGCATCATCGCTGTGCAAATCCCAGTTCTCTAGAAATTGCAAATAGTCTTGGCAAATCACCTCGTCCACCTCTGGCAATCTTTCTTTTGTGGCGTAATCGCTGCGATTGTCCACAGCCACCACCCGAAAGCCCAAAGAGCTCAAAAGAGGAGACAGCGACTGACACATATGACCACACCCAAACAGGTAAAAATTACGCAAAGCGGAAAAGTACTCAAAGAAAACCTTGACCTTGCCTCCGCAACCCATATTCATCTGCTCTTCGGTCAGCTCAAAATCTGCTAGAGAGTTTTCGCGAGATTTCAGAGTCTTGGCACAAATTTTTAGCGAGTCGTATTCCAGTCCACCACCGCCCAGCGTGCCTTTGGTCGTGCCGTCCGAATAGTAAATTAGCTTGAAACCAGATCTGCCCGGAGAACCACTGAAACCTTCCACAATTGTAGCTAGCACGAACTCTTTGCCCATATCTTTTGCTTTGCTAACTTCTTGTAAAATATCAGTTTGTTTCACTGTTTACACCCTCTTCAACTATTTTCTACAAAAAAAAGGGTGCGGTTGTTCTGTCAATCGTAAATCCTCTTTTTCGTGATTTTTGGTTAAATATTAACACATATTAATTGCAAATGTTTTCAACCATTCGATTTTAACAATTTTTCCAATTTCCGACAATTGCATTTCACCATCAACGATTTCACCAAAATAATGCACGCGATTGTGTGTGCAAATGGTAACAAAATATGTGCCATTCCAGCCATAATCCCACGATTGCAATCGTGCGGATGGTATGCGGTATTTGTGGTGAAATTTTTCTGACATATTGTTTTAAATTAGAGACGCCCAAATTGGGCGTCTCTACGCTATATTGTTTTACCTCACCCCATCACCACTTTGCCAACGAAAGGCAGATTGCGGTGGTTTTGGGCGTAGTCGATGCCGTAACCGACGACGAACTCATCGGGAATCTGGAAGCCGACATAATCGACGGGAATGTCCACCAAGCGGCGTTCTGGCTTGTCGAGCAAGGTGCATATCTTCAGGGAAGCGGGCTTACGCAGATTTAGTATCTTGGCGACTTTTTCCAGCGTGTAGCCTGTGTCGATGATGTCTTCCACAATGAGAACATTTTTGCCCTCAATTTTCTCTTCCAAATCTTTGAGTATTTTCACATCGCGGGAAGATTCCATCTGGTCGGCATAGCTGGAAACGACCATAAAGTCTATCTTGGATTCGAGAGTTATTTCCCTGACTAAATCTGCTAGAAAGATGACAGAGCCTCTTAAAAGACCGACTACTACCAGCTCATCGCCTTTGTGTTCTTCGCTAATTTTTTTCCCTAGCTCGCGAACTTTTTGTGCCAATTCCTCTTTGCTAATCAACTCCACCACTTTGTATTCCATCTTCTTTCCTTTGGTATATATTACCTTAATCGTTACTTAATAAACAAAATAATAAATCATATAAAAGTGCGAAAAACTGCCGAGCATTACAAAAATGTGCCAAATGTCGTGAAAATTAAAAAGGCGAAAGTTGGGCTTTTTGGTGGCATAGATTACCGCTCCTAGTGAATAAAACAAGCCTCCAAAGCCAGCAAATAGAGCCCGCCAGTTGGCATATTGTGTAATATCGGACGGCTGACTAGCACCACTATCCAACCCATACCCAGATAGATGCCTGTATAGAGCCATCTGGGTGCTGAGAGCCAGAAAATCTTTAAGAAGACACCTGCTACCACCAGACCCCAGCAAACGCCGAACAAGCTCCATCCCCAAGCTCCACGCAGGGTCAGCAAGCAGATAGGCGTGTAAGTAGCGGCGATGAAGACAAATATCATTATATGGTCAATTTTGCGGAAGACTCTTACCCCTTTTTCGCGAAGAGGCAGCCAATGGTAGAGAGTGCTGAAGAGATACAGCAAGATCATCCCAGCTCCGAAAATGGATAACGATGTGTAGCTGATAGCACTGTTGTATGGACGAAGGAGCATCATCACCAACGCCCAGATGGCTAGTCCGAATCCAACGAAATGAGTGAGACCACTCATCGGGTCTCTTAATATTTTTTTCATAAAATTTCTCCTTGAGGAATATTAAAAACTTCCCATAAATAGAAGCAGTCCGTAGAAAAACAGAAGCAGAGCGAACAGATATTCTATCCACAATCTTGCTTGGGATACAGCTTTTTTCTCCATCCAGCCTAGCGAAAATTGCTTCAAAAATAAAGCGGCAAATCCTATACATGCAATAGTGACGCCCATTCCAAAGCTCATAACGCCACTCAAAATCAGACCAAGAGGCAACGCTCCCATAGAGATGCAAAAAAGCATAATCATCACCACACCGGGGCACGGGACTATCGACACAGACAGAGCCAAAGCAAAACCGCTCTTTTCGTTTGCATGCTCCACTCTGTTGTTTTTTCTCCCGACAATTTTTTTCAGAAAGAAATACAGCCCCAGCAAACTTATCAGCAAATAGGAGACCTTTTGGATGACCTCTTCCACATTTTGCTGTAAAAGGTAACTGTATATTTGCAAAAAATACTTCAAGGTGAGCACGAGCAAAATCCCCATCAGTCCGTGTAAAAATCCAACCATCATACTCAGCAAAATTCCCCGAGGTAAAGAGACTTTTTCCGACATAAAATAGAAAACGGAAAAAACTTTACCGTGCCCAGGACCCAAAGCGTGGATGACTCCATAAGCAAACACCAAAAAAATCAGCGGAAGTAACCCCCACCAGTTCTTGTGAAGCTCACGGCTAGCTATGGCAATTTTTCGATTCAGATCTCGTTGTATATGCAGCAAAAAAAGAAAAGGTTTGCTTTTGGTATAAGATTCCACCCTGCTCACAGACTCATTTTTTTTGCCCGCAAAGAAAGGATTGGCTGCGTAGGATGTCCCCAAAAAACATATGAACAATATGATAAAAAGCGATTTTTTCATTTTTTTGCCACCTCTAGTTTGACCATATTGGGGAACTCTATCTCGTGCAGAACCTCATAAGGCTGATAACTCATCGTGTAGGAATAACCGCTAGGGAGCATCACCACGGGGTCATCTACCAAAAGTAAATCGGTGAAAATCGTCGGGTCGTAATTGGTAAATTGGATGGTAAGCTTCGGCTTTTTCTGTAAATTGAAAGGTATCTTGAAATAGTAAACTACCTTGTCTTCCATAAGTTCTACCTGAAAATCACGATATTTGATAGGAATCTGAGTTCCATTGATGAAAATGTAAGAGTAAAAATCGAAGTTCTGTAGATTAACAAAAGCCTCTTTTTCTATCTTTCTCGTTTCTTCTTTGCTTAGCTTGCCGTCTTTGTTCAGATCGTAATCTTCGCAGATAATGCCCGTGAACATCTGGTCGAAACTCCAACCAACTTGCAATTCGCAAGACAAATCTTCTTTCACCACAAAAGCTAAACTGGACTCAACCCAAATGTGAGGGTGAGCCCAGATATTAAAACAAACTAGAGCGAGAAAAAAGCTTAAAAAAAACTTTTTCACCTAAGATTAGCCAATTGTGTAGTCTTCCTGTTTTGCACCTTCTACATAGACAGCTACAGGATTCTCTGGAGAGCCTTTTTTCTTGATACAATCAAGGTCTCTGTCTCCAGCTTCACGCCAAATCTCTGTTTCTTCCTCGTCTCCACCCAAGCAGAAAGTTACTTTTTTGTTGATGAAATCTTTTACGATAAACTCAACTTCCGATCTGCTACACGCCTTTGTTACAGGGATGCAGAAATTTTCTCTCTTATAAATAAAACTCATTCTTATCTCTCCTTATCAACTACTATATTCAGATTTTTTCATCAAATAAGCGACCGCAGCCGACGCTATTACTAAGTTCGAGCCGCCGTAACTCAAAAAGGGCAACGAAACACCAGTGGACGGCAATAGACCCAAGGTCATACCCGTGTTGACCAAAAATTGGTAAAATAGAAACGCCAAAAAACCGACTCCAACTAAGAATCTATTCTTGTCTTTCTGATTACTCGTCAAGTAAATAATCCGCCAAAAGAACAAAAAATAAATGAGGAGCAAAAAGAAAGCTCCCAAAAAACCAAACTCTTCACAAATGGTGGAAAAGATAAAATCGTTGTGACTCTCTGGTAAAAATTTGAGGTTTTTTTGCGTTCCTTGCAAATAGCCTTTACCAAAAATCTTGCCCGAACCCACAGCTATCTTGGATTGGATGATTTGATAGCCAGCACCCAGGGGGTCTAAACTAGGGTCGATAAATACCAAGATTCTCTTTTTTTGGTAATCTTTGAGAAGATTCCAAGCTACAGGAATGTTGAAATAAACAAAAAGCACCATCAAAATAGATATCCATTTTTTCACCACGGAGTAGTCGGAGTAGAAAGCCAAATAGTATGTCACCACCAAAAAGTAGATAAGAAAAAGCCAAATATTGGTAATGAAAAGTGCACTCAAAAATGGGGCTAGCCCGCTGACTAAATAGTAAAATGGGACTTTGGAAAAGCTGAGCATTACGAAAAAAACGAAGAAGTAGACCAATGTGCCGCTGAGATTTGGCTCGGCGACTATCAGTCCCGTGGTGAGCAGCAACAATCCGCCCACTTTCCAGCCTATTTCCCAGCCGTTTTTCGCTTTGACTATTAGCTTAGCTCCATAGAGCACGAAGCCTATTTTCATCAGCTCTGAGGGCTGAAACTGTATCCCTGGCAACTTGATCCAGCGGTGTGCTCCTTTCACCGCAGGAAAGAAAAAGACAACCAAAAGCATAATTGCCGAAAAGATGTAAACTCCCTTGGGTGCCATATCCAGATAATGCATAGGCATTTTGAGCACGACATACACCAATAGGCACGAGAAGAAAATCCAAAACGCTTGCTTGATGTAAAGCTTATCAAACACGCTTTGTTGCTGGAGCAGCGTGCTTTGCGTAGCACTGTAGATAGCTAGCCATCCTACGAATAATAGCAGTAAATAAAGAAGCAAAAGCGGTCGATCGCATTTTCTAAAATCTAGGATATCTTTCATCTTTTGTGTCTCTCTTTCAAAATTTTGGTATACTTCCTGATAACTCTGGCAGCTATAGGTGCAGCTATAGAGCCTCCTCCACCGTCTAGATTTTCCAGAAACACGATGTAAGACAGCGTGGGATAAGTAGGATCTTTATATTTACAATGCCCTGCAAACCAAACATGAGGCAATTCGCTCATATGGTTTTGTGCCGAGCCTGTCTTACCATACATCAGCGGCTCTCTCAGCTTTGCTCTACTGCCTGTGCCCTTTTTCGCGTTGACCACCTCATAAAGACCTTGATTGATGATTCTCAGGGTGTTTGCCGAAATATTCAGCGGGTAAGAAGAAAAGTCAAGGTCTTGACTGCTACCTTCTACCTTCTTCAAGAAATGTGGCTGTCTCCACACGCCATCGTTCCCTAGAGCTCCGTAGTACGCCAACATCTGCAAAGGAGTAACCTGCAGCTCTCCTTGTCCGATGGAGAGGTTCACTTTGAACCCCTGCTGCGAGGAGGTAAACGGGTACCTTTTCTTGTACCAGTAGCGACTAGGGAAAAATCCTGACACCTCTCCGGGTAAGTCCACACCTGTTTTCACAGTGACACCACAACTTTTGGTAAACTGGCGAAAATTTTCCAGATTCAGTCGCAAAGACAGATCGTAAAAAAACACATCGCACGAATTTTTGAGAGCACCGATAACATTCAATTGCCCATGACCTCTATGTAACCAACAGCGAAAAACATTGCCACCATAGCGAAACTTGCCTGTGCACTTTTCTAGGATAGTGTGCTCATCGATGATGTTCTCTTCTAGCCCCAGAGAGGCTGTGATGGGCTTGAAGATAGAACCCGGAGGATACACAGCACCGAACCCTCTGTCCAAGAGAGGATTGAGCGTGTCCACCAAAAGCGATTGCCACACATCTTGGCTGATGCTCTGGTTCAAAAGGTTGCCATCGTATTGCGGCAAGCTGACATACGCCAATAAACCGCCAGTGCTGGCGTCCATCACTCCCACGAACCCTTTGTAAGCAGTACCTGCGAACATATCGCCGATAGCGTCCTGCAACTCCGCATCGATAGTTAGCACGATGGACTTGCCGTCTTGCACTTGCAGCCCTTCGGTAAATATGCCCAGCGACTTGCCAAATGCATCCTTTTGCTCCAAGCGATAGCCTGGGCTACCTCTGAGCAAAGGCTCATACTGCTTCTCCAGCCCTCGCTTGCCGATGAAGCTGTTGAGGGAGTAACCTTTTCCTCTGAGCTGCTGATACTCATCTGCTCCGATATTGCGGACATAACCCAAAAAGTGGGACTTGATGTTGTACTTCCGCCTGCTCTCGTGCTTTATCTGGATGGCTGGATAATAGTTTTGGCTCTCCACTATAGACACGAACTGCCGATAAGGAACATCTTCGTGCAATAAAATCTCCTTGCTTTCCTCTTCGATCTTTTCTGCAAAACGAACTGCAAAACTGCTGTCTGCATCAAAAACAGAAGAAAGAAAACGAGAGTATCGAGGCAAAGAGTCCACCTCAGCGGGAATTATGTAGAGGTTTATGGAGGAGCGATTGGTCGCCAGTGGACGATAGTTGCGATCGTAAATTACGCCTCTGGTCGGCGGCACTTTTCTTTTGACAAAGCTATTGTTCAACGCCACCTTTTGGTAGTAATCGCCCTGCTTGGCTTGTATCCATAGCAATCGCAAAACTAGCCCCAAGAAGCAAATAATTATCAAGAAAAAGAAAACTTTTAATCTATCTTGATTCTTCATAAAGGCTTAATTTTAAATGATATACAAATCCTAAAAATGTGAAAATCGCAAAATTGGTAAGCAATGAACCAAAAAAGTAAGCAACCATTTGCCCAAAAGAGCCGAAGTTTGAATCAGAGACCAAAAGATTACCAACAAAATAGTAGGCAAATTGATAAAATGCGGTGGCAACAAAAAGAACCAAGACGCAAGAGAAAAAGCTTCGCACATTAAAAAACAAAAACAGTTTGGAAGAGAGCCATAGCGAACAAAGCAAAACGAAAGCCGAAAACCCAAAGAAGCTAAGATTGACAATGTCGTAGCTCATCCCCAAGAAGAATAAAAGCCAGATTGTCTTTTTGCATAAACCCCAGACGGTAAGGCAAAGTAAAGCAAAAGGGAGCAAGAAGTTAGCCAAACTTCCCTGCACGCCCAAGTAGTCTGCCAAAAAAAATTGCAAATATAAGGCTAAACAGCCAACTAAGAAAAGTTTAAAATCTTTCATTTTTTCGCCTTCAATATGTAAACAGCTTCCAGATTGGCAACATCCACCATCGGCTCTAGGACCGCCTGCAATCTATTGCCGTAATCGGAAGAACGCAGATACTGCACCGTGCCGACTTTGAACCCCTCGGGGAAAATAGATGAGAGATTGGACGAGATGAAAAGGTCGCCCTTGCGTACATCCGCACCAAAATCTATCATATCCACAAAAACTGTGCCATCCAGAGAAGTGGTCAACACCCCTTGGATTCTGGCTCTTTTGCTCTTCACGCTCAGTCGGAATTTCGCATTGCCCACAGGCAAAACCTCTGCTGCGTTACGCTGTACGCCGATCACCTTGCCTACCACACCTTGGGATGTTATCACGGGTGCGTCCAGCTCTACGGCTTGATTTGAGCCCACATCTAGTAGCAAGCTCCGCTGATTGTAATCTCCCAAGATGCCGATCACGATTGCTAGTTGCATACCTCTTTTTTGCAAATCGTTCTTCTCCAAGAGCAATTTTTGGTCGCGATAAGCCAGATTTTCTGTCAGCAGGTTTTGATTTTCTGCTTGCAATCTTTGGTTTTTAGCCAGCAGATTGTCCATCGACTTCAGATACTTGATCGGAGAGGTGAACGGAAAAGCCAGATAATTACCAAACCAGCCAGCGATGCTCTGTTTGTGCACATCACTAGAAAGCAGTACGAAGAAGCTAAAAAGTGTCAGCAAAAATAGTTGAAATTTGGGTTTCATATTTTAAAAATAACGCCTGTCTTAAATCAAAACTACCGAGTACTCGGAGAAGTTTTCCATTACCTTGCCTGTGCCACGCACCACGCAAGTCAAAGGCTCTGGCACCAGATGGATAGGCAGATTGGTCTCTTGCCTTAGTTTGGCATCGAGGTTTTTTAGTAATGCTCCACCGCCCGTGAGAAATACACCGTTTTCGGCGATATCAGCGGTAAGCTCGGCTGGTGTCATCTCAAAAAGTTGCAGCACCGCACTGACTATCTTCTGCACGGTATCAGCAAGAGCCTCTTGCACCATATTGGAGGTAACTTTGAACTTGATCGGCAAACCCGAGACCAGATCACGACCCTTAACGACCATCTCTAGCTCATCGTCCACTTTCAGAGCAGAGCCCACTTTTTGCTTAATCTCTTCGGCGGTCAAAAGACCGACAAAGACTTTTTTCTTGAGACGCAGATAGTTCACGATAGCGTCGTTCATCTTATCTCCACCGATGCGAATAGAGTTGTGAGTCACAATATTGGAGAGCGACAAAACCGCAATCTCTGTAGTTCCGCCTCCGATGTCTATCACGAGGTTTCCTTGGGGCTCGGTGATAGGCACACCAGCTCCCAGAGCAGCAGCCACTGGCTCGGAGATGAGATAGACCTCTCTGGCTCCCGAGTTGAGCACGCTGTCTTTCACAGCCCTCTTTTCCACCTCAGTGATGCCTGATGGGATGCAGACGATTATCTTGGGCTTAATCAAAAATCTTCTTCCCATTGCCTTGCGGATAAAAAATTTCAGCATCATCTCCGTCACAGCAAAATCGGCTATCACGCCATCCTGCAAAGGTCTTATTACCTTTATCAAATCGGGGTTTTTCCCCAACATCTTCTTGGCTTCTCGCCCAAAGCTAACTTTCTTCTTGTCTTTGGTAGAAATCGCCACTATCGAGGGCTCATCCAAGACCACCCCTTCATCTTTGACATATATCAAAGTATTCGCCGTACCCAAATCTATCACAATATTTTTGGTAAAGATTTTAAACAACTTTTCAAACATTTTTTTCTTACCCCTTTTACTTTAGAAAGACCATGGCAAATCCTATCAGACCACCAAAAACTCCGCCCCATACCACTAACCATCCCAAGTGCTTTCTTATCATATCTTGAATTATTTTTTTTACCAGCTCTGGTGTGAGCTCGTCCAACCTCTTTTGCACAATTGTAGATATTTTATCCAAAATCTTGTCATCTTTTCCTATCAAGTTTTGCGATATTTTTTGGTGGAAATCTTCGGAAGCGACCAACTGCACTGTCGCCTCTTTCAATCTGCTTACTACTGACTCACGCAGACTTTCCAACACACCAGCACCACCTATCATACCTATCATTCCTCCGAAAGAAGACTCCAAAATAGATTTCACCAGAGCATCGAACATCGGATCGAAATTAGTTTGCTCCACCAAAGGCACCAAGTTTATCCGCTCCAATTTTGAACCGTCCAAAAATTTATCAACATTATCTTTGGTGAAAAACTGGTTCATCATCAAGCTACTAATTCCCGCTTTGAACTCCTGAAAGCGAGAAGGAATAACCCCAGAACCGTAGAGACCCGGCACTTTCTCGAAAAGCATATACACCGCTATCCAGTTGGTGATACCCCCCGAAAAAGCAAAAAGTCCAACGCTAAACACCACCTCTTGATACCACTGGTACTCTATCCCAAAAGGGACAAAATAACCGATCAAGACCAAACTTCCACTTAGAAGATTGGTAACAAAACTTTTATTTATCATTTAAAATTCTCCTTACTCACAGTTCCAAATCACCACTGCATCTTGCCTAACATCAAGCTAAAAGGTTTCACGACAATCTCTTCTCCTCGTTTCAATCCTCCGTTTAGCTCCCCATCTTTGATGTTCTCTAGCTCCAGAGCATCAGATTGTACTCCGTGCCAAACGAACTCTTCACTTGAGAAGTTAATACCCAAAAGGTAGACCCCTTCTACACATTTCAGCAAAAAGCCACGAAAGTTTTTCTCTTGCAATAGCATCTCTACACCCAGCACGGCTCTCTTCTTATAGCTAATTATTTGAGTAAAAAAGTTGTCGTCTCGGTAGCTTTGCAAATCTGTAGGCGAGGTGTTATCTTGCAAAAGCAAACTTTCTGTATTAAAAATAATATAGCTCAACAAACAAAGGCGAAAGTTTTTTGCTTTCTCTTTATTTTCTACAGGGCGACACAAAAATTTCCCTTGCCACTGGGAAAGTTTACTGTCTAAATCTTGCAAATCAAAAGGTTCGCTCGACACATCTCTGAGCAGTAAATCCAACCCTTTTCCCGCATATTGCAAAAATATTTGCTCATCTTTGGCAGACTCCAGCTCCCCTATCGAACAGCAATCGCTCCTCTCGGACACCACATCTTTCAAGAATCTGACAACTTTCAAATTCTCATCATGCAAAGTCCCGAAATCTTTTTCTCCGCACTGGTCGTACATACACTTATCTACCCCAGCGAAAACGAACCCCTTGATCCCTTGCTCCATCCAATGTCGAACCACTTTGCCCAGCTTGGAACGCAACACAGGGCTGTGCCAATCCAGCAGAGGGAAACCAACTCCACGGTGGCTCAGATAGTATTCATCCTGATGGCTATGCCACAAACTATTGCCCTGCTTATCTTGCCACCTATTGGGAGCATCGGAAATAGGGTAACACTCTTTTCTGAGCTGGTCGTCTTTGAAAAGTCCGCTCTCCAGAGTTGTGCTGTCCACACACAGTTTTATCACCACAGCTATCTCTTGCTGGCGATAAGTCTCCACCATAATATCGAAATCCTCTTTGCTCCCCAGAGCAAGATTCAGCTTATAAAAATTATTCACCACTCCCGATGGAAAGCTAGCATCCAGCACATCTTGCAGATAGAGGGCATCCACGCCCATGCTTTTGTAACGCTTCACTTGCAGGGTGAGTTGCCGAAAAGTTAAATCAGCTTGCGGCTGGTAAAAAATAGCTGATTGCCACCAAAAGTTTTTAATGAGAGCTCTCCGAAATAATCGTGGTAATTTTTTGCTCTAAAATCTTCATAACTTGGCTTTGACCACCGCTAGGCAAAGTACCCGCTCCAAAAGCAGCCTCGGGTCTGCCACCACCTTTGCCACCGAAAAGAGTCGTCAGCTCTTTGACAATCTGTCCAGCTTTCCACTTTCCTGTTAGATTTGGCGATACACCTACACCCAGAGTGAATTTCTCTCCTTGGGGCAAGACCAGTAGCACCAACCCATCTCCTAGCTTGTCCTGCATCACCGCTACGCTACTTTTGAGCTCAGCACCTACGGGCAAACTTCCTATCGCTACAGCTATATTGTTTATCTCTTCTTTATTTTTGAGGATGTCATCCAGGCAAGCCGAAGCCAGCCTTCCTTTGAGTTGCTCCACCTCTTTGAGCAGAGCTTTCCGCTCCAGATTCAAGGCGTCCACTTTTGACGACAGCTTGTGCAAAGGAGCTCCCAACTTGGCAGACAATTCCAGTAAATCTTGCTCTTTACCCTTGCAATATTCCAGAGCAGCTTGCCCACAAACAGCGAAAATCCGCCGAACTCCAGCCGAGACAGAGCTCTCGGAAACTATCTTGAAAAAACCTATCTCGCCACTATTCGTAATGTGCGTCCCGCCGCAAAGTTCCAGCGACACATCGCCTACTCTCACCACTCGCACCTTTTGTCCGTAATTCTCATCGAAGAAAGCCAAAGCCCCGCTTTTTTTGGCGTCGGCTAAGCTCATCTCCTGCGTGCTCACCAAGTAACAACCTCTGACGACTTCATTGAGGTCCTGCTCGATGCTTGCTAACATTTCGGCAGAAATCTTGTCCATACAGATGAAATCGAAACGCAAGCTGTTTTCTGTTACCAAAGAGCCTTTTTGTTGTACGAAATCGCCCAGACGCTTTTTCAGCATAGCTTGCAAGATATGCGTCACCGTGTGATGCACGCTGATGCTCTTCCTTCTTTTTTTGTCGATGCTCGCTATTGCTTTGTCGCCAACTTTCACTTCTTGCCCGGTAATCTCTCCCCAATGCAAGCTCAGATTGCCCGATTTGCTCACATCACGCACCGCCATACTCCAGCCAGTGGCGACTATCTGCCCAGTGTCAGAGCTTTGCCCACCCGAGGTTGCGTAAAAGGGCGTCTTGTCCAAGATTACGAACTGTCCTTTCGTTGGGTCTTGCCCGACGAAAACCACCTCCGCTTGCACCGTTGCAGCATCGTAGCCCACGAACTTGCTGGCAGCGACCTCTTGCAGCTCCGAGCTAGAGACCATCGCCCCCTGCTCGAACTTAGCCGCATTCCTCGCTCTCTGCTTTTGCTGATCCATATGTTGCTCGAAGCCTACCTTGTCCACGCTCAGCCCTTGTTCCTCAGCCATCAGCTCTGTGAGGTCCAGAGGAAAGCCGAAAGTGTCGTAGAGCAAAAAAGCGTCTGCTCCACTAATGTTTTTGCCCGTAGAGGTCACCTCGACGAACTTCAAAAGTCCTTTGTCCAAAGTCTTATTAAATCGTTCTTCTTCTGATCTGATAATCATCTTGATGTAATCTTTTTTCGCCAAAAGCTCGCCGAAATGATCGCCCATCACAGCGACGACGACATCCACCAGCTTGTATAAGAAGGGCTCTTGCAAGCCGATGACTCTGCCGAAGCGACAAGCTCGCCGCAATATCCTACGAAGCACATAGCCTCTGCCTTCGTTGGATGGCACGCCTCCGTCTGTAAGTGCGAAGCTCAATGCTCTGATGTGGTCGGCTATCACTCGAAAGGCGGTGTGATCCTCTGTGGTGGCAAGTGCCTGCACAGCAGCAATGATCGGCACAAAAAGGTCGGTGTCGTAGTTGCTATCCACTCCTTGGATGACTCTGGCTATCCTCTCCAGTCCAGCACCTGTGTCCACATATCTGTTCTCCAGATCGACCAGCGAGCCGTCTTCCAGCCGTTGATGCTGGATGAAGACGAGATTCCACAGCTCCACGAAGCGATGGCAGTCTCCATTCACTCGGCAAGTGTGTCCCGCCTGAGATTGCAGGTTGCATTCGCTAGTGCCAAGGTCGATGTGGATCTCGGAGCATGGTCCGCAAGGTCCAGACGCTCCCATCTCCCAGAAGTTGTCCTTGTCACCGTGAAACTCGATGTGTGCTGGGTCTATGTCTGTGTGCTGCTGCCACAAATCGAAAGCGTCTTGGTCACTCTTGTGCACCGTCACATACAGCTTATCTTTGGGCATCTCCAGCACTTTTGTCAAAAATTCCCAAGCCCACTGGATAGCCTCTTTTTTGTAATAATCGGCAAAAGACCAGTTACCCAGCATCTCGAAAAAAGTGTGATGGTAGCCATCTTTACCGACATCTTCAAGGTCGTTGTGCTTGCCGCCTGCTCGGATGCACTTTTGGGAGTTCACAGCTCGGGAATGTTCTGGTCTTTGCAAACCAAGAAAAATATTTTTGAACTGGTTCATCCCCGCATTGGCAAAAAGCAAAGTAGGATCATCTTGGGGCACGACAGAAGAAGAAGGCACAAATATGTGCTCTTTACTTATAAAAAAATCTATGAAGCTTTTTCGTAATTGAGTGCTGGTCAAGTTTTTCACTAATCTAATTCCTTATCTTTAACATATTGAAATAGTTTACTATTGTATAAGTTCAGATTCGGGAGCAGCTGGGCGTGTCAAGATTTTTTTTGGCGATATTTTCTCTTCTGCACTATCCACCTTTTCTGCTTGACCAATTTTAGCATCTGACCTTTGTGTAGAAGAAAATAAAGTATGAAAATTTTAAAAAATGTCGGCGTAACTCTAGCGATTTTCGCTCTCTGCCAAGCTCTCTTGGTCGCAGTTCTCGCTGCGTACCCCAGCCAATATCTGCCCTCGCAAAAAGAGCTTTGGGAAGCTATCGCCTATTCTCTTGCGAGCCACGACTTTTTTTTGTCTTTCTCTTTGGCAATTTTCATCTGCGTCGTCGCCCCTGTGAGCGAGGAGATTATCTTCCGCTTGAGCCTTGGCAATCTTCAGCTTTTGCCGTGGAGTTTTTTCTGCTTTGTGGCTCTGGTGAGTGCGAGCTATTTATTGCCTTTCGATTTACAAAAAAGCAGCACCCTCTGGTATCGCTCGCTCTGGTTACTGCTAATAACCATCAGCCTATGGCACTATTGTCGAAGGATATTTTACCTGAAGCCTCTGCAAGAATTTTGGCAACACCGCCTAACTTTAGCTTGCCTAAGCAGTTTCATCTTCGCCCTATTACACATCAACGGCACGCAAATCTCAGGAATTTTCTCTTTCTGCCTGTTTGTGTCACCGTTTTTTTTCTTGGGACTTGTTATCAGTTTTGTCCGCATAAAGATAGGCTTCTTCTATGGAGTTTTCTACCATTTCCTGAACAACCTTTTGGCTCTTGTAGCCGCCTATTGGCTCAATGCCTGAAGTGGCGAACGCCTGTAAAGACCATCCTCACTCTCTGCTCTTGGCAAGCTCGTAGCACCAATTTATCTCGGATAGAGCCGCCCGGCTGGACTATCGTCTGGATGCCGCTTTTGGCTACCGCCTGCACATTGTCCGCAAAGGGCAAAAAAGCGTCGGAGACCAGATAGCAATCTTCCACTTTGCCTGTGAAATTTCCAGAGGCAATAGACCTCTTCAACTTCCTTAGAGCAAGTTCGATAGCATCAAGCCTGTTGGGCTGTCCACATCCCATCGACACTTGGCAAAGTCGCCCCGCATCGTCTTGGTGGACGATAGTAACAGCGTTGGAAGATAGAGCTTGCACAGCTTTTGTGCCGAAACGCACCAACTCCTCGTTCAATCCTTTGGCACTGCCAAAGACCACCTCTAGCTTCTCATCGCCCACTCGGTCTTGCTCTTGTGCCAGCAAGAGCGTGTCTAATTGCCGAAAAACCAGCCTGCTCGCTATCGCCTGTGGGTCGTAGCTACAGACTCGTAAGTTTTTCTTCTGAGCCAGATATTCCAGTGCTTGCGGAGTGAAACTGGGAGCGACCACCGCCTCCACAAACTTCGCTTTGGTTTTTTCTACTAGTTCCAAAAATGACAAATCATCTGCATCTACACAATACGAAAAAGCCACTATCGAGCCAAAAGCCGAAATGGAATCGCCAGACCACGCTGTTGCCAGCAAGCCTTCCTTGCCCGATTTGCTCGTGCAAAAGCCGCAAGGATTTCCGTGCTTGATAATCACACAGCTAGCACTTTTTAGCCCTTGCAAACAATCTAGCCCAGCTTTTATATCCAAAAAGTTATTGTAGGACAACGCTTTGCCTTGCAAAAGTTTCAACCCGAAGAAACCGAAATCTTCCAGAGCGTAGCTCCAAGATTTTTGGTGAGGATTCTCACCGTATCGCAGGCTCTGTCCGCCGATGCCCAAAGCTACCAGACGGTCGTACTCGCTACAAGCGACAAAAGATTTCACCGCCAACCTCTGGGATGTGTGAATGCTCACTCTGCCTTGACTCTGACGAAGCTCTGCTAGCAAGGATGGATAATCTGCAGGGTCGCTCACGGAAAGCACGAAGTTGCAATTCTTGGCTGATGCTCGCAAAAGAGCAACACCACCAATGTCTATCTGCTCGACTAACAGCTCGGGGCTTAGCTGTTTTTGCCACGCCGAACTGAAATCGTAAAGGTTGCAAACGACCATATCTATAGGGTCAATCCCTAGATTTTTCGCCTCTTCTTGGTGCTTCGCCCTATCGAAAAGCAGACCGCCCATCACCTTTAGCGACAAGCTCTTGCATCTGCCACCGAAAGCCTGATCGTAACCACTGAGCTCTGCCAAAGGCGTGAAAGCTATTCCCAACTCTTGCAAAAACCCCCCTGTCCCGTGACTTGCCACGATTTCCACATTCAGACTCTGCAATGCCGTCGCCAAATCGCCCAGCCCGCTTTTGTCCGTGACAGACAAAAGAGCCCTTCTTATCTCTATCATTTAATAAGCAATTAAACTCTTTACTTCCATTCCAGCCACTTTGTAATCGTCTTTGTGCAAAAATGGCAAATCAATCAGCACACCAAAACCTTTGATTGCGTAGCCAGCTTCACTACAAAGCTCATAAGCGGTCTGCAGCGTGCCACCTGTAGCCAGCACATCGTCCACCACCAAGATTCTCTTATTGCCGGGCTTCACCTCCAACACCTCGCGAGCATACTCGTTTGTAGAGAGCTTTGCCAAAAAAGGTGGAGGCAATTTGCCCTTCTTGCGAATCAGAACCAAACCTTTGCCCAAAAGCGTACTCATCGCACTGGCGAACACGAAACCTCGGGACTCTATGCCAGCGATTGCATCTATCTCATCCCAATTTACATCGCTATTATTTATCATCTCCTGAGCAGCTTGTGCAAATTTTTCACTCTCCAATAGAGGCGTAATGTCTTTGAAAATTACCCCTTTCTCTGGGAAATCGGGAACATCGGCTATGTAATCTTTTATCCAACTCATTTTAAATGTATCTCCTTGAAATATTTTTACTTTACAACGGTAATCTCGCTACATCAACCTGCTAGGTGGCAAAACTCGCTCACCACTTGCAAGATTTTCTGGATGCTCAGCACAAAGACCACCATCAAAGAAAAAAAGCAAATGAGATTCACCACTAGCGAAACATTCAGTTTCTGCTTCAGCGTTTTACTTAAGTGCTCTAGCTCTGCCTGTTTGGTTTGCATCTTCGTTTGTTCTTCTCGGAGTAGCAGCAGTTGATAGGAGTTAGATACCGCCAAATCAACTTTTCCGCCATCTTCGTAACTCTTCTTAGCCTCGTACTTGACTTGTTCGTCCAGCTCATCCAAGAAAAAATCTTGGTCAAAATGATAAGTTCTTTTATATTCTTTCATACTGCAAAATCTTTTCATTCGTTCCACACTGTCAACTAAAATCAACCAAACTGCCCAATTTTATTTTTTTAGGTTCGCTCACTTTTGTCTTGACACTTTATGCCTCTATTTTTTTTGTCTCCTTATAATTACAAAAACTTAGGAGAATAATAATGCCCGAACATAAATCCTGTATGAAACGCCTTAGGCAAGATAGTAGCAGAAGAGTTAAAAACCATTTTGTTAAATCTACCATCGCTACTCTCAGCAAAAAAATCAAGAAAGACGAACTGGACAAAGAACAGTCTGCCACTCTTTTATCGGATGTTTTCAGCAAGCTGGACAAAGCTGCCAAAACTGGTGTAATCCACAAAAGAACCGCCGCTCGCAGGAAAAGCAGATTGCAAGAGTTTATCAACAAAAAGTTCGCTCAATAAATTTTAGAGTATGACCAACTTATACCTTATTGTAGGTGCAGCCTTTTTGCTGTGCCTTTTTTTTAGCATCTTTTATTTGCTCGGCAAAAAAAACAAAGCTAAAAGCAAAAACACCCTCGTAACCCAGCAAAATCAAAAGCCGAAGATCCTCCGCTCGCTAGTGCCTTTGCTCGGCTCATCTCTAGACCAAAAGACACTGGCAAATTTGGAAGAAAAGCTAATCCAAGCTGACATAGACTTGGAGAGCTGTCGCCGAATTATCCAAAGTGTGCAAAAAAGAAAGGAGCTGACCACCGAGAGTTTGCAAGCGTCATTTCTGGAAATCCTGAATGACAACCCTATAGCAAACGACAACAAGCTACAAATGGGAAACAACCCTGCTGTGCTGATGTTCGTCGGTGTGAACGGAGCAGGCAAGACCTCCACGGTGGGCAAGTTGGCGTGGAAGTTACGACAAGCGGGCAAGTCCGTCTGCCTCGTGCCTGCCGACACATTCCGAGCGGGAGCGATAGATCAGCTGAAAGCGTGGAGCAAGACCGCACAATGCGACTGCATCGACGCCAAGATGGGCGAAGACCCTGCTGCTGTGGTGTATCGCGGGATAGAACAGTCGATCAAGCAAAAAACACAGGTCGTGCTCATAGATACCGCAGGCAGGCTGCACAACAATCTCAATCTGATGGCACAGCTGAAAAAAATATCTGAAATAGCAAAAAAACTCTTGCCAAGTGGAATTGATGACACAATCGTTGTATTGGACGGTTGTCTAGGTCAAAATAGCCTGATCCAGCTGGAGGAGTTTAACAAAATCTGCTCACTCAGTGGAGTCGCTATTACCAAGCTAGATGGCAGTGCCAAGGGTGGCGTGGTATTCGGCATCCTCCAGAGGTACAAGATACCGATAAAGCTGGTGGGTACTGGAGAGAAAAAAGAGGATTTGGATTTTTTTGAGGTGAAAAAATATGCACAAAATTTGTTTTAAACTAATCGTTTTCTTTTTTGCTTTATGCTTTAGCAACCTTCTGCTCGGGGATGAAATTTCTGACAAATTGCACCAAGCCGAAAAATATTATGCACAAAAAGAGTACAATAGAGCAATATATTTCTACCAAAGTGTCATCGTCAAAGATCCTAGAAATGTGGTCGCTTACAAAGAGATAGGCGATTGCTACTTCCAGCTAAAAGAGTACGAGAAAGCTCTGGAGAATTACAAAAAAGTAGAATGGCTGCAAGCCAACACTATAAATTATCGCTTGGGATTGGCATATTATTGCATAGGCGACTACGACAAAGCCAAGGGATACTTGCTTCAATCTCTGAGAATAGATTCCGCAAAAGTGAGTGCTAACTTTTATCTAGCGAGGATTTACGATTACCAAAAAAATTACGCAGCTGCTCTAAAAAGCTACCAAGAAGAGGTTAAGATTTCACCTCTGGAGGAAAACTACTTAAACTTGGCAAGATATTACCAAAAAGTAGGCAGATACGATAAAACTATCAGCACAATAGATATGACTGTGGAAAAATTCCCGAAATCTGGTGAAGCATACTTGATTTACGCTGAGCTAGCAGAGATGAAAAATTTCAAAGATAAAGCTGTCGGCTCTTACCGCAAAGCTGCCCAGCTCGGTAGTGGAAAAGCACAACTTTGGATGGAAAAAAAAGGTTATCCTTGGCGAGAGGAAAAAACATTTTTCGAACGCCTAAAATTTTGGGAAAATTGAAAATTAAAAGGGTTAGGAGAAAATATGGAGTTTGAAACTCAAGACATTTTTGGTCAACAAGAAGAAACTCAGCAAACAAATGATGAGTTGGCAAAAAGATTTCAGAAAAGCACCCTCGTGTTGATAGAGAATAACTCTTCTGTCAATATCACCTTGCCTGAAAAAATCATAGATTTTGTGCTGAACAACGACGAAAAGAAAAGCTATATTGATACGAAAATAATAGAAGAAAAGCACCTGATCTTGATGCCCAAAAGAGGGCGACACGATACTAATATGATCGTTTACACCAAAAACGGGACTTATCTTTTTTACTTGCGGAGTGTATCTCGCAAAGATCTGGAAGAGCCAGATAGCAGTATCGTGATCGATGATCCTAAGGTGACGGAGATTCTGGAGACGCAAAGACAAGAGGCTGAAGCGAAAGAGCAAGAAACATTACAGATGAGGCTGAAAGAAGAGGCTGAAGCGAAAGCTAGAGCAGAGATGGAAGCTAGAGCTAGAGAAGAAGAAGAGGAAGATGATGACGACGAAGATGAGATGACAGATGATCTGGCACAGCTCGCTCAACTGTCTCAGCTAGCCGAACTCAGCCAACTGCAAGAGCTGACCAAACTGCAAGAGTTACAAAAGCTCGGTTCTATTATGGAGATGCACAAGATGTTCGATATGCTCAAACTGCAAGATTTGAGCAAGCTGTCCAAACTCAGTCAACTGGCGAGTTTGAGCCAATTGTCAAAATTGAGCAAAAAGAAAAAGCGGAAAAAGAAAAAATCTGTCGATTTCGATAGCGAAAATGCACAAGCAACTAAAACTAATGATGCTGAACTAGAAGCCAATAAATTAGAAAGCACGCCAGAAGAGGCTAACGATGAGCCAAAAGAGTTGAATTTTTATGAGCATGTGAAGCCAGCAGAAGAGAACATCATCGAAGAGGAAGCTCCCCTGCAAAAAGAGACTGTAGAGGCAGAAGAGGTAGAGCAGACAGCTAGCGAGCAAACAGCAAAGAAAGAGCCAAAACCAGAAAAGAAAGTGAAACCAAAGCCAAAGCCAAAAGTAGAAAAAGTTTCACAAGAAGATGATGATTTATACGGAAATTACTAAAAAAATCGCTCTGGTGGCGTAAGTAAATAATTAAAAAAAACTGAGACGAATTTCAAGTTGGAGATATAGATGGAAAGATTACAAGGCACATGGACGGCTCTTATTACCCCTTTTAACGAGGACAAGAGCGTTGATTTCGATGCTCTTGGCAGGTTGATAGAGTTTCAGATAGATAATGGAATAAGCGGATTACTGCTGATGGGTACCACGGGCGAAGCTCCTGCGATGAGCAAAGACGAGCGGGAAAAGGTTATTCGCTTTGGTATAGAAAAGATAGCTGGTAGAGTGCCTGTGATGGTGGGTACTGGCACAAATAATGTTGATAAATCTATATCCTGTACTAATCTTGCCAAAGAGTTTGGAGCGGATTTCGCTCTGGTGATTACTCCATATTACAACCGCACTACACAAGAGGGGTTGTATCAGTTTTTCAAGAAGATTGTAGAAAATACCGACATTCCCATCGTGATGTACAATGTGCCGTCGCGGACTGGGATGAATCTGGAAGCTGCTACGGCGGCTAGGCTAGCGTGCGATTTCCCGAGAATAGTGGGTATAAAAGAGGCTACGGGCAATCTCGTGCAGGTGACCAAGATTCTCAAAGACGCTCCTGATGATTTCGTATTGCTCTCGGGCGACGACGATGTGACGATCCCGATAATGGCTGCTACGGGCAAAGGCGTAATCTCGGTGACTTCCAATGTCGCTCCTAAGGCTATCGGGCAGATGGTGAAAGCGTGGCAAGATGGCGATTATCCACAAGCGGTGAAAGCCAACCAGTACCTATCCGACCTAAATTCGGCGATGTTCATGGTGACTAATCCTATCCCAGTGAAGGATGCTCTGTGGCAGATGGGAATGATTAAGCGAGAGTATCGCCTGCCGATGTGGACACTGGACGAACAAAAGAGCAAAAATCTGACGAGCATTTTGAAAAGATATAAGTTGATCTAGATGCACTCCGAAACTAGAGCTGATTTACATATCCATACCTGCTACTCCGATGGCGTATACTCGCCGAAGAAACTCCTGAGAATAGCCGACGAGAAGAAACTAGATGTGATAGCTTTTGCTGACCACGACACAATCGATGGGTATTTGGCAGGAGCTGAGATAGCAGAAGATTTTCGTTGCAAGCTCATACCCGGCATAGAGGTTAGCTGCTATTACAAAGGGTTTGACATCCATATCTTGGCGTACCAATTTGACCCCAAAAATCAAGCATTGCTGGATGTGATAGATTACAATCTGCAAGAGCGAGAGAACAGAGTGCTGAGGTTTATAGACAAATTCGCCGAATACGATGTGTACCTGACTCCCGAGGATATCAAGACGGAGAAGACCCATATCTTGGGCAGACCGCACATCGCCAACGCTCTGGTAAAGGCAGGATATGCCCGCAACTATACGGAAGCTTTCAATAAATATTTGGTGAATGAGTCGCCCACTTTTACAGCCAAAAGAGCTTTGTCGCCCCAAAAAGTGATAAGAGCGATAAAGGCGGCAGGTGGCATCTCTGTGCTGGCTCATCCATTCCGGCTCGACCACGAGCAGATCCTCTACGATATCATCGAGATGGGAGTGCAAGGACTAGAGGCACACTACATGTCGCACAACAAGCAACTGGTGGGCAAATACCTGCAAATAGCACAAGAACACGACCTTTTGGTGACTGGCGGGAGCGATTTCCACTGGCCGACCAAGAATAAGAAGTTTGGCGATTATTACTGCACGAAGGTGAGCAAGAAAATCTTGAATAATCGATAAATAATAATATCGGTGGCACTGTAAAGCTTTTGTTTTGCAGTGCCCCTTTTTTTTATGCTTTGTAATCTATTCTTTGACCTTCAGATGTTGGAGACGCCCAGACTGGGCATCTCTACTATACTACTATTCTTCCATATAATAAGATTCTGTTACATTTTTGTTTGTACCTGTAGCCTCTCCTGATATACGACCTGCATAACCATCGGTCTGTGCCTCTACAGACCCACCGACGACTACGCACTCATCTATCGTGCCACCGTTTGTAGCATCAAAGCTACCCGAGATGCCACCTGCGTAGCTGTTTGCACCTGTGGCTGAGACAGCGGGGAGTGTAACCAAGCATTGCTCTACTGAGCCTGAGACCACGCCTGTGATGCCACCAGCACTGCCACCATCGCCTGTAACCCTGATGGTGGACTCGGATACGCGACAGTTACGCACGACGCTACCTGCGGTCATCTTGGCGACGATGCCACCTGCATACTTAACACCGACGATATTGGCAGACTCTAGCATAATATTCTTGATGGTGTCGCCCACGCCTGCCGTAGAGATAAAGAGTCCTGCTGAGTCCATAGTGGTGTCTGCCATATGCAAGCCTTTGATGACATAACTACCACCATCGTAAACGCCTTTGAAGCCAGTCGCTGTGCCGTAGCCTATCGGATAGAAGTCGTCTGCTTCAGTTAAATCTATGCTATCCGTTTGGGTGTAATGGGCAGAGTCGGTGATAGCTCTCAGCTGAGCAGGAGTGCTAACCAGATATGGCTCATCCTCTGTTCCTTCGCCACCTGCGAAGTCGCTGAGTATGCCATCGTCAACACTCAGAGGTATCCTCAGCAGAGTCGGATAAGACCTGCCATTTTCTACCTCTCTGAAAGCATCGGTGCTCACGGTGTACCAATTGATGCTGTCTTTCAAGGCAGCTTTGGAGAGAGGAGTACCGTCTTTAGCATCATTGCCTGTGACATAACCTCCACCGATAGTAGTGAATAACTCATCTCGAATAACCGAGGCAGCAGGATTACTACCGCTTCCCGCTACAGCATTTACGGTGCCGCCATCACGAGAATCTATCGTCGAGGCAAGAGCAGCAGAGTTTTTGAATCCATAAACATAAGTTTCATCAATAAGATATCCCACTACACCACCTACGGTAGAGCCAGAGTGGAAGGTGTTATAGCTTGCTACCAATTCCAAAGCCTGAAAAACATCTACAAATCCTGCAATACCGCCTACTATCTTGCCGTCTGTGAACTCGTTGTTTACGGACATCAGATTCATGAGAGCAGACCCACTGAATTGCCCAGCTATCGCTCCCACATATCCAGTTCCATTGGAGAATTTAGAGTTGTAGATTCCAAAATTCTGAATAGTTCCTTGGGAAACATTAGCGAAGAACCCTTGGTTATCATCAGCGGTCTGCACATCTAGTCCAGAGATGCCACCAGTCAAGAAGTCTGTGCTAAGAGCTGCATAATTTACGACAGGAGTCCAGTTACCGGCAGCAGTTCCGTTGAGGTCTAGTCGCCAATCGTTCTCGTAATCGCTCAAGTCCACCATATTGCTATCAACATCAAAGCCGGGGAATTTAGCCATAACATTCTCACCTTGCAGTGCTTTACCAGTAGCGAAAAGATGCAAGAAGTTGAGCTCGCGGGCTTCGCTGATGACATAATAATTCTTACCATCAACAGTCGTATCTCCTAACTCCAGCCCAGCGATGGTGAGTTCTGTCAAATCCATATTTTTGAGCTGTGGTGCGATGTTGTTGTATGGAGCACTTGCGAGGAATTTCCACTCATCTTGGCTGTAAGCAAGAGTTTTGCCACTAGCATACTCAGTCTCATCATCAAACCAATAATCTTCATCGGTGAGATCCCAGACAAAAGCGTTGTAGCCAACAGCTGGCTCATAAATCTGAGGATTTTTATCATCGCCACTATTTTGGACTTTGCTGAAATACCAGCCGATACCTGGGTCGCTTCCAGCATCACTAGGGTTTGCCAGCCTCTCTACATCAGTGCCAGAGGTTGCCGTGATAGAGTCCATCACTACCGCACAATTTTCGAGGTCTTTTGCATGCCAAGCCAGTCCGCCGACGGAATTGTTGCCTTGGACTTTGCCGCCTGCAGTGACACACCTAGAGAGTGTGGTGTGCGGTGCACTGCCGATGATGCCACCGATGGTATCGCCTGTGGTTATTACTTCGTTGTTATACGCCAGCAGGTTTATCATCTTGTATTTGTAAGCTTCTGCCGAAGCATCTTTACCTGCGAAAGCTCCAATGCTATTGTGTCCATCTCCATAGATTTCCGAGTTGATAATCGCCAAATTCTTGATGCTCTTATTGGAAGAGAGAGCCTTGATGTAGCCAAAGAGTCCGCTGACGCCACTTGCCGAGGCTGTGTCTATTATCCCAGATATAGAGTGGTAGCCGCCGTCGAAGTTGCCCTCAAATGGATATTTGTAATCGCCTATGGGTGCGATAGAGTCTCCTGTGAGGTTGGTGTCCAAGCGGTAGCTCATCTCCACACCGTAACGGATGTTGTTGAGGTCTGTGAAGTTGGCTATGCGGAATGGATCTGTCGATGAGCCGCTGCCACCTGCAAAAGTGCGAGGGGAAGCCATGCGGAAGTCGATGTATCCAGAGTCAATCTCTGCTGTAACATTACTGCCTGTAGGCACGAACACATACGCTGGGTCTGTGGTTGACCAGCGGAAAGCGTCGCTATCGACACCGATACTACTGTAGTAGAAATCTTTGGTGAACGCCAATTGCGAGCGGTTCTTGCCTTGTTCGCCGTCTATGCCAGAGTCGTCGTTGCTCAGGGTGCTACCGTTCATCTGTGTGCGGCGGTAAGCGTAATTGCTAGTGAGAGTAGCATCTGTGCCGTTAGAGGCTACTATCCTACCGAAAAGGTTAGTCGCAGACAGAGAGTCGCCTACGCTTACACAATACTGTATCTCTCCTGGCTTGGTGTTGTAGCATGCCAAGCCACCTGCTCTAGCTGCTTTGATGGTGTTGCCAGCAGATATGCTGGTGAAGATTTGCTTGTGGTTCTCACAGGCAAAGGCTGCCGCCCGATCAGTGGCGGTGAAGTTGCCATTTTTTACCAGCACATTGTCCACTGAGCCGTAGTTGTGGTAGCCACACAGAGCACCGACAGAATACGCAATCATCTTAGCGTTCAAGAGGCTGAAGTTGCTCACTTTGGCAGCACTGCCCACTCCTTGGAAGAATCCGACTGCTTTTGTTTTTGAGACATCTATTATGCTCACATTGGAGACACTGTAACCGTTTCCGTCGAAGTTGCCTTGGAAGCTAGATATCGGCTCCCAGTTACCGTTGGCGGCGTCGCCATCGAAATCTATCTGCTCACAGTCTATGTTCTCTTCGAGGCGGAAGTATTTGCTCTTATCCCCAGCCAGATAGCGAACCAAGTTCAGCTGTGGCAAGGTCTTAATCTCATATGGTGTGTCTTTGTCGCCGAAGCCACCAGCAAACCTGAGCAGGGCTGGGCTGACATCTGTAGTGTCCATATGCGCGAGCATCGGGGCACATTGCCACTCTGCACCAGCTCTCCAATCCCAAGCGGAGGTGGAGGTGTAGTCGCTGTAGAAATCTTTGTTCAAGATGTCGGTGAAGCTAGCGGACTGCCCACTGGTGGCAGTCAGTCCCTCCTCTCCATTGTGAGCAGAATCCAGCACCCAAGCGTAAGAGTTGCTGATAGCCCCAGCTGACTGATAGCCGATACGGCAATAATTCGACCCACTGATACCTTGAGTGAAGCTCACACAAGTATCGATAGTTCCCCCATTTATGTGAGCTATGCCATTTACCTTGCTATTAAGAGCTGTGATGCTGTTGTTCAGAGCTATTACCCGACTGATCTTAGCATATGAAAATCCAGCCAAGATGCCTACTCTGGCACCAGCTTTGTTACCAGCGATTTCACACTCTGAGATGTAGATGTCGGCTATGGTAGCAGTATTAGATAAATATCCTACCAAGATTCCCACATTGTCAGCTGTTTGGAAATCGGTGATATGGCAGTTTAGCAGTCCTAAGTTGGAGATTTTACCCTGTGCTACTTTGGCAAATATTCCCAGATTCTGTCCACTTTGTTCGTCCAGAGAGAGGTTCTGGATCGTGTAGCCATTACCATCAAAGTCTTTACCAGATATATAAGTGACTGGGACGAAATTACCCACGCCGGCAGAGAAATCGTCTTTCTCACTAAAGATGATGTGAGTGTCCAAAACAAAGTCAGTTACACTTGTGGTTTTTGCATAAGATTCCACAAACGCAAAGTCTAAAGGCGAGGTGATATGCATCGTGGTAGCAGGTAAACCCATCGGACCGACTATCTCTGTGCTGGTTAATGTATGGGCATAAAGATTGAAGCTCTTCAGAGTTGGAGAGATTCTAGCTCCACTACCACTATTCCACTTAGTAACAGAAGTATTCAATGAAAGAGAGTCTCTTATTCCATCGCCTGTGAGAATGTTCAAGAACATATTCTTTCCGTCTGCGGATTGCTTGTCCAGTCCGATTACCCAAGTGGTGTCATCGCCTACTACGAGGTTGGTCTCGCCCAGAGAGAATGCAGCGTCCAAAGTTCCACCAAGGCTATGTGCTATCTTGTAAACTTCCATCCCTTGTAGTCGCTCGGCTAAGGAGATGACTCCTTGCAGAGTTCCATCAGTTTGAGTGCCGACGATACCACTGACGACACCTACTGCACTTATGAGGCTGTCGGAAGTACAGACGACTTGCTGTAACGAGCCACCGCTCATCTGGGCTACAGCTCCTGCCACATTTCCTAGTCCGCTGATGTAGTTGTCGATGGTGCTCACATTGCTGATAGCACCACCAGCCAGAGAGGCACAGATGCCTGCGACACTCGTAGCGTTGGCTACCAAGTGAGAGGAGTCGAGTTGCACTTGGTCTATCGTGCCACCGTCCATCTTACCGCAGAAAGCGGCTATCATTTTGCCACTGGAGATGTCGCTTGTGATATTGCTCATCCGCAGTTCGCTTATCTTGCCGCCAGTGCTCAGATATCCTACCAAACCACGGTAAGTGGCTGAGCCTTTCTCACCAGAGTTGTCGTAGGAAATATCTAGGTTGCGGATAGTATAGCCAGCTCCAGCGAGCTCACCTGTGAAAGGCATACCTTGCGTAGCGTAGCCGATAGGTGTGTAGCCTTCGTAACCTGTGAAGTCGAGGTTGCTAGGCAAAATATATTTGTCATCAAGTCTCAGCCCGTCTGGCAAGCTGTCCAACATGGTATAATCTTTGTTCAGCAAGCGGACATCGCCGATAGCATCCAGCTGGATTTGGCTCGTTATCTCATACTCGCTGTTTGCATTTGGATACATCCTGATAGTATTGCTGAGGATAGAGGTGTCTATTCTGCGAGGATTTTCCACCAAGATCGGGTAAGAATAGAAATTCCACAAATCGTAGTCGGCATCGCCTGTTATGTCTTCTGACATCAAAATCCTGTGCTCTAGCACGACCATCCCTGTGGTGTCACCAGCTATGTAATTCGCCACGCTCTTAGATATTTCGGCAAAATTAGTGCCGTCTGTGCTGTTTTGATTGTTGGTAGCGTAGCAACTGCTAAAACCGCCGTCAGTCATCTCTCCGACGAACTTAGAGGTAGTTCCACTAGTGTTGGTTATATTGTTGAGGATAGCGTAAGAAGTGTTCACTTCTCCACTGGTCAGCTTGCCCACCAGCAGACCCATCTCGCCCAGAGCTCCGTTTGCGTTCAGAGCGTAAACATACGATTTGTCCAAGCCAGTAGAGCTAGCATCCACTGCCACTTCACCAACTAGTCCACCAGTAGTCTCTCCGCCAGTGATGCTCACCAAACTGTCTGCATACGATTTGCTTAGCTTGGAGCTTCCGCTTACCTTGCCGAGCAACCCTCCGACTGTGTTAGCACCGCTTATAGTGGCTCTGGCACAGAATCCCGTCATCACACCTTGGCTTGCCTCGCCTAGCAGACCGCCACACACAGAACCATCACTAGTGGAAGTGACATCTAAATCGATGCCCGTAGCAGAGGTGTCCACCAGAGTGGCTTTGGTCGTAGCCAATAGCTCGCCTATCAGTCCGCCGACTTTGCAGTCAGCTCCTGTGGCGATGGTGATGTCCACTGCACCATCGTAGTCCAGAGTCAATGCGTTGATGACCTCTAGCCTGCCGACTAGTCCACCTGCTATCGAGTTGTCGCCTACTTCGGCAACAGTCCAATTGACTTCATAGATACAGCTAGTGTCTAGTTGCAAGTCAGCAGATTTGACATCGCCAGCATAGCTACCGACTATTGCCGAGTCGCCCACTTTGAAGTCGAAGTTCTTAAAGGTCAGCTTCTCGTTGCCCAGAGTGGCGTTTCCGTTATATTTACCATAGATACCGCCCAGCGTTACTTGGTTGTTTGTGAAAGCACCATCGGTGAAGTCAAGGTTGATATCGATATTACAATCTGCTGTCGTCGCGGCTCCAGAGTAGCCAGCTAAACCACCGACTATGAGCTTGGTAGCACCATTGAGCTTCTCAGCGAATATCACGCTGTCTGTGATGGTGATGTTGTCGTAAGAGCTGCCCTTGCTGTTCTCATAGCCCACTGCACCGCCAACATAGGCAGTCGCACCTGTGCTAGCGAACTGTGCTCTATTTACTGCGATGTTAGTCAGTTTCAGGGCGTTGCTCTGCCCTACTGCTCCACCCATGCACGCTTTGCCACTTACAGAGCTAGCGGTGATGAACACGCCATCTGCCATACGCAGATGCATTGTGTCGCTGGCACTACCGATGCCTAAGGCGGAGATGCTCTCCACCAGACCGACCAGCATTCCAGCGTAGGCATCGCCTGTATTGGAGCTAGAGGCTATCTCTTTGTCCGAGCTGAAGTCAAAGTCCGACATACTTCCTGACAAATAGCTGAACCTGCCGATTACACCGCCTGCGGCTGCATTTCCATCAGCAGAGCCTTTTATGGTTGTCTTATTATAGAGGCTGATACCGCTGATGCTCTTGGCTCTGTTGTAGCCTATCAAGCCACCGACGAAAGCGGTACTAGAGGAACTGCCCTCTGCGACTACGAAGCCGACGCTGTCCACGGTGATGTCGCTGTAGGTAGCTCCCGAGAGGCATTCGCCGACCAGTCCGCCTAAGCGAACATCTGTGCTTGTCGATGTGCTTCGCAAGGTAATGCTGTCTACTTTTGCCACTTTGCAATCGGTCATCGTGCCTTGGAATGTTCCTGCGAACCCACCTGCGATGGAGTCTGTGGCTACAGAGCTGGTGCTGTGTACTTGGCAGTCGCTGACTTCGTTGAGCCCTGTCATCGCACCTGCGAAGAGTCCCACAGAGTTGCTACCGCTGATCCTGCCTGTAGCGAAAACTGTGTCGTTAGTAGCTGTCACCTTGCCACTGCCACCACCGATCATACCGCCTACATAGCTACCGCCGCTTACTGCTTGCAAGCTGACCTTGTTCCCTGTAAAGGTGTTCTCGCCATTGACCACTGCCACCAGTCCACCGAAGTATCTTGCCGAAGTGGTGATATCTCCAGCGTATTCAACTTTCACATCTGTTATCTCGGCAGAGCTTATCTCGCCGAAAATTCCCAACCGTGTATCTGTGGCATCGTAGGTAGCTACTTTTATCGTGTACCCTTGTCCAACGAACACGCCTTTGAACGGATTTGCGGTCGTGCCCATCGGTTGGAGAGTGTCGCTTTGGAATGAGATGTCGTTTAGCAGTTTCACCTGAATTTTGCCACTGACCATACCTGTTTCTAGTTGCTCGGAGAGGTCGTTGAAGTCTCTGGCTGAGGTAATCTCGTAGTAGCCACCACTATAGCCATAAGTGAAGGATATCGCATTGCTCCAGTCGGAATACAGCGTGTCTGTGCCGGCAGATGAAGCTCCTTTCTTTACTCTATAGGTGTAAGTCTTGCCCAGTCTGGTGCGTCCCAGAGGGCTGCTGTCTGCATCTAAATATCTATTGGAGTCCACGATGAAGGTGTCGTCCGTCACCAAAGGGCTACTCTTCAAAATAGTAGCATTCGTCGCTGGCAAGGAGTCTATGTCCGCATTTGCGAAAGAGCCGAGCGTATCTCTGCCCACTAGATAACAGTCTGCAGGGATGTTCTGTGTTGTCATTTTCAGACCTAGCCCCTCACGCTCATCGCCATTCATTATATAGTCCACATCTTCTAGGGTGAGTCCGACTATCTTTAGATAGCCAGCACATATAGAGCTGTCTTTTATGGTGCTGGACTGGAATATTGTGCCACCGCCGTAGTCGATGAAGCCTTGCACAGAGTAATTGTATTTACTTCCACTGCTCAGCTCAGCTCCAAATCCAGAAGCACCGTGAATGTCTTCATACTGGAAGATATTCTTACCACCAGAAACTGCCAAAACTCCAAACTGGCTCTTTGTTAATGTTAGCGAGTTTTCTTCTAAAAAGCTGCCATCAGATTGTTCTTTGTATCTGGTTACGGTGTATCTGCTGAGTGTGTCGGGGGTTATGCCCTCTTCGTCGTAATCATCCGCAGGTCTGTATGGCAAGAGCTGGTCGAAGGTAAACACAATCTTGTCTTCGTAGTTGCCTTCGGTGGCTCGATATCCGCCATTCGTGCTCGTGGAGTCGTTGTGCCACAGATAGTCGTAGAGCATATCCATACTATCGGACACGATGAACATACTGTCGCCCAGAGAACTCTCAATCTTGGCTCTGAGGATGTAGCGGTAAGTTTTGCCTATCTCTTTACTTGTAGAGAATACCGTTTCCGCACTGTCTTTCAGGATGTAAGTCGTGTCGTCGCCGTCTATGGATTTGCCTATCTTAGCTGTAATGTCCACATATGAGCCCACTGCAGGGCTACTGCCTCTGCACAAATCGTATCTCACAGGGCTCACTACGCCTGGGAAGTTGAGGTCTCTATCCCAAAAGAGCTTGATGCCTCCAGCCATAAAGTCAAAATCGACCTTCGCTACACCGCTTTCGATGTAGCCCCAACTTTTCTCTGAAGCGTCAAATCCATATTGTGTGCTGAGGGTCAAATCTTCCCCATCGACAGTCACTTCCTTTTCTATCGTCATTGCGTAGTAATATATTTTCCCACTATAGGCAACATTATCTGTATAAACTACCGAATCTCCTGCAGCCATTTGGCTGATTTGCGTGCCTGTCCATTTTTGTGAATACCCTTTGTCCGTCGATGGCACAGTGTCCCAAGCTCTATACAGCTTGTAAGTCGTAGCACCTGCGATAGTGTCGAAAGTCACAGTCAGCTTTTTGCCGTTCTGGCTGACTCTCAGGTTCATATCGCCCAGCGGTAGCGAAGCACCGTCTGTAGTGACATCGGAGTAGATAGAGGTTCGCTTGTCCGTGTGGTAATGCACCTTCACCTTGTAGTAGTAAATATTCCCTTGTAGAGTGGAGTCTTTGCTGATGTAGATGGAAGTTGCCAAGCCAGCAGTTGCGGTAGCCACTTTGCTGAACGCACCGACGGCTTTGCTATTGGTAGCTTGGTAGATGGAATAAGAGTCCACTTCCGATATATCGTAATTAGTTCTTAGCCCAGTCCAGCTGACCTTTATGGAATCTTGGGCTGCATCATACGCAGCACTCAAGCCCACTACCGACTGACTCGCCAAGACTCCTGAGTCTTCCACAGAGAGATTAGAGTAATACAAAGCATCTTTATTTGTCTTATAAGATTTCACCGCAAAGTAGTAATCGAAGATGCTATCAGCACGATTTGTGTAATCTTGCGGTGTGTAATTTCTTATTGTGTCACTATTGAAATCAATCTGCATACTATCTAGCGGTGCAAAATTGCCAGTCAGACTGCTTTTGCCGAAATAGAGGAAATACCCGTCTGCATCTGCCACGCTATTCCACACGATGGTGATAGCAGATGTGTCTTGGTAGCCATCGGCGTACTGATCCCCCACTGGAGTCCACCACACGCTGTCTGGAGCAGACAATTTGGTGTAGCCATACTCGGTGTTGCTGGAGTTCACCAGCCCATTTTTATACACCTTTATCTGATAAAAATATTTCTTCCCTGCAGAGAGGAACTCGGAACTATCTTTTGCTATCGCTTGGGTAGTTTTGCTTCTCGGCAAAGTGTCCACTCTGACCTGCACTCCACCTTCGTTAGCTCTGTAGAACACGATGGAGTCGGCATACTCGGGCGTGGTGTAATAGATGGCGATGGTGTCTGGGATCGTCCCCTGCGAAATGCTGTCTATCACTGCACTGTCGGGGTAAGTGTAGCCCGTGACGATGGTAGAGTCTGCCGAGATAATCTCACTCGTGTATGTCGTCGTGCCATCTGGTAATGTCTCGCTGATCTCGTAGTAGGCTCTCACGCTGTAGCGATAGTTCGCACCCTTCTGGATGGTGTCCAAGTATGTAGCAATGCCTACGACCTCTGTGAAGCTGGTGTCGCCGACAATGTTTTTCTGAGCCAGTTTAGTGCCGCCTGCATCGTATTTGCTCAGGATGTACTCCACTTGCTTAGCGGGATTGAAGTTTTCTATCGGTTGCCAAGAGATGACGATGCTGTCCATATAATGCGTGAAGTCGGGGATGTAATCTCCACCTCTGGTTGCCGAGAATCCAGCGACATCTGGCATCGCCAAGAATGCATAGTTCGGCTCGTTCGCATCGCAATCTACACCTCCCACGGTGACCACACAGCGGTAGAAGTAGAGGTTGCCGATAGTCAGGTCGTCGTCTGCTGGAGTGTCTTCCATATAATAGAATGTATCGCTCCCACTTAGTGGATAGATCGGCTGATTATTCATTTCGTATTGTGCTGTGAGCTGGTCTGTAGTGGTGGCTGTATCGTAGCGATAGAGCGTCATAGCGGGATTGTCGATGACAGGCGGTATATACCAGCTAAGGTGGATGGTGTCCACTTTGGGTGCTGTCTCGTCGAAATGGAGCGTGTCGATGCCCTCATATAAACAAGAGCCCCAGTCGGCAGAGGAGTAGTCTGAGCAGGTGTCTAAACCTAGAGCTTGCACCAGATAGTATATTTTTTGCTCGGGCAGGAATGTGCAAGAGTCGCTGTAAATCGTGTCGTTAAAATTCGCAGTTGTGCTATCTATACACTCATATTTGCTTAAGTCTGTTCCGTCTGTATTGACAGTGGAGTCCACCCAGATAGCGTAGCCTTTCACAGCGTCGTCTATCTTGCCCCATTTCAGTTGGATAGTGTCTTCCCATTGCCTGCGGCTCACACTTTGCAAAATCGGCGTTTCCACTTTTGCGTAAGCTTTTTGATTTTTGGCAGGCGTATAGGGGCTACTACCCAAGTCGTTTTTAAACCTTACTTTGTATTCGTAGAACACGCCTTGCTGGATGTTGTAGGTGTCGTTGACCACATACAGATTAGCCAACATAGAAGACTGAACGCTGTAAGTCATCGAGTCGGCAACGCCACCATTCGTCCGCTTCTTGTACACGACGATGGAGTCTTGATATTTCTCGTCGTTGGGCGAGAATATCTGGAGCACCACTTTCGTTAGGTTCTTTCCATTGTTTGCGATCAAGATGCTGTCTGGCTTGCAAAGCAAAGCGTAACCTGTATCTACGCTAGACCAGCGTTTGGCTGCACCTTTGGTCGTCAGAATCTTGTAGTGATACTCAGCACCAAAGGATATGGCTTCGTCTTCATAAATTGCTTCGTTCTGGTCTTTTGCCAGTCCCACCAGCGGTTCAGTCTGCCATTGCTCGGCTGTAGCGAGCTTCCTATAGAGGAGCACCGTGTCGGCGTATTCTGCACTGGTGTATGTTATCTTCACCATATCTGGCACAGTGCCTTGGCTAGCTGAGACTATGTAACTGCTATCTGGGCTGGTGTATCCGAGGGACGAGTCCGATATCGGGCTGAGTAAATCTTTGACAAAATTACCAGCACCAGAACCGGGCAGTGTGTCTTGGGTGATGTTCAACTTGGCTACCACTGCGTATTTGTAATCTCTGCCTTTCTCTAGTGCAGTGCCAAAAGACGAAGTGCCATCGCTATAATCGGTAAGTTCATCAGTATCTCCCACGACTACAGCCGTTTCGCCATCCGACCTGTAGATGAAATAGCTGTCTACGGCATCGTTCTTGACATTGGGCACTTGCGTCCACGAGATGATGATGCTGTCGCCATCGCCCTTGGTGGCGTAGACATTTTCCACTTGTGGCAAACTCAAATAGCCGATGCCCAAGTTGGAAGGTTTGCTCGCCTCATGCACTCCGACCACTTTCACCCGCACGCGGTAGAAATACAATTGCCCCAAAGTAAGCTCGTCTGCGGCTGTCTCGTTGAGATAGGTGTAGCGTGTGCTAGCTCCATCTACGGAGTCTGTCACTCGTCCAGCAAATTCATCATTGGGCAGTCTGTGTGCCTTCAAGGTGTCTAGGTTATTGCTGGAGTCCACATCCGTCAGCCGTGCCATAAAGATAGAGTCTATGGATAATGCGGTCGGCATCGTCCAGTTTATCTGCAATGTTGTGGTGCTCATATCGTCTTGCCAGCCTTTTACTTCCAGATCGTCTACGCCACCGTATTGCAAAAAGCCATAATCTGCACTAGACCGCTCAGAGCGAACATCTTGTCCGATGCTCACCAATTTGTAGTAAACATATTTGCCTGGGAAATATGAAAATTCATCGGCATAGACGGTATCGCCAGTGACTGTGCACATAGAGTCGTAGTTGGCATCGACCATCCCAGTCCCCCACGAGGTGTCGCGATAGATTATGTAGCCGTTTGCAGCGTTTGCGTTGCTCGACCACGAGATGTAGAGAGAGTCTTCGTATTCGCCTTTGCTAATGCTGAGTATCTCTGGAGGCAAAATCGTTTTGCCAGCGGTAATCTTTAAATCCCCATAAGGACCATAGCCAGTGCTATCGTCGTAGAAGGCTGCCTTATAAACATACTGCACTCCAGGAGTCCCCGTGGTGTCCTCTATGGTAAAGAGTTGTCTGGTGACAGGATAGATAATGCTATCTTGCTTGTCTCCAGCTAAATCGTATTTCATCAATTTCAGAGAGTCCGCAGGCGAGCTGTTTGCAGTTCTTGCTACTAGCAATTTCACTACAGCATTGTCGGAGGTCATCTCCTCTAGCTTGGTTGGCTCTTGCAGAGTGGTGAACGCCACCGTGTCGAAGTAATCGTCCGCTTCGTAATCTGTCGTGAGCTTGAGGCGATAATACAGTAGCTCTCCGCGTTTACGCTCTCCACTGACTGTGTCATGGTAGATGGTGTCTTCGCTCGTGATCGGCAAAGTCTCTACCAGCGTAAATCTTTCGTCGTCGTCAGCTTTCCTGTAGATGTTCATTGCCGTGGCATACTTTGTCGGTAAGTCTTTGAACTCGATGGTGACTACAGAGTCTTCAGCGGTTGGTGGAACAATCCAACTTCTGCCAGAGAGGTTGCCGCTGGTAACGCTCACTTGGTTACTGTGTAATGCTGGTATCTGTGCATAGCCAGTAGCTACGGCGGAATAATCGGAATAGAGCGTGGTATCGAAAGCGACTCCGCCTGTGTCCGCATCGCTAATTTTTACGACAGCTTTTACCTTGTAGCTGTAGTCGCATCCCGGCAAGATAGCTGTATCTAGCCGACTCACATCGTCTAAGAATACAGAGTCGTTGCCACCCACCCAGAAGGTATCTATATTGGCGACGAAGTTATCATTAGAGCGGACGACAATGTGCGATGATATCGTGTCGTCTGCCACGAGGCTGGCAGCTATCTTTTGCCAAGTGACGACAATGGTGTCGGTCTTGGTGCCTTTGCTAGCTTGCACTACTGTCACTTTTGGTGGCAAGATGAACCCTTTGACCACATTGGAGAGCTCGCTCACTTCGGAGAAGTCACGAGGTTTCACCATCACTCTGTAGAAATACAGTTGCCCCAAAAGCACATCATCGGGAGCAGAGTTCACCAGCTTGTAGTGTCCACTTCCTTGGTCAGTTACCGAGAAAGTAGGAGCGTATGAGCTATCGGTGTCTGCTATCTCTGTCACCGTGTCGTAACGCATCAGGCGGACGCCTTTTGAGAAGCTAGCATTTGGATCAGGATTTTCCAGTGGCACAGTGGTCGGCACAGAGAAGTGCAACACAACTTTCGTCAACTGTGGCATATCTAGGACCTCTAAATTGTCCACACTTCGGAAACCTCTAAAGCCATAATCTTCCACGCACTCACTCATTACAGAGACGGTGTCTGTGCCCACCGCTTGCACGCGGTAATAGACATTTTGGCACTGCTCGTACTCTAGCGTATCTGCATACAAAGTGTCTGAGAGCGTATCTAGTAATACGAAACTGCCACTAGGGTAACTGGTATTACGGTAGATGCGATAGCCATTTTTGGCATCAGCCACCGACTGCCACCGCACGAAGATGGTGTCTCTATTTGTGCCTTGGGATACGCTATCTAGCACAGGGACATCCAGCTTAACATAGACGGTGTCTATACTATCGCACACTCTGGAGATGCCGGTCTCGTTATTGTAAAGAGCCGCCTTGTAGCTATAGAACATTCCTTGTTGCAAATCTTTGCTGTCTATCAGCGTGACAGGGTTCGCTCCCGTAGGATAACTGTAGATAAGAGTGTCCAGAGCTCCCTTGCTGCTCGTCCGATACACTACAACCGTATCTATCAGGCTTCTGTCGTTCTCTTCTCCATACACCAAAAGTTTGATGTTTTCCCCATTTAAGGAGCTAATCTTCCAGCCCATACTCGGCTTGCGTAGTGTGGTGTAGCTGTAATATTCACGCTCAAAGCCAGTTTCCATTTGGTTGATGAACTTCAGCTTGTAGCGATTGATAGCACCAAAAGTTACGCCTTCATCTTTCACTATCTCGTCGCTGCTTTTCAGCAATGTGTCCAATATCCTGAAATCTTCTATATTCTCCGAATACTCCGAGATATAAATCTTCTGGATGTATCCTATTTTAAAAGCTCCCGTAGCATCAAACTGTGTGAACGCAGAGTCGCCGACATTACTGGTGTGTGTGCCTAGCAGTATCTGGCTGGTGTCGTTGGTGATGAGCACAGAGTCTTTGCTGATCTCTGGCACGCGTGCATAGCCACTGTCCACAGCCGCAAATTTGACAATCGGTCTGTTCTCGTAGCCCTCCAGATTTATGCGGAAATAGTACCATAAACCGGGGAATGTGGTTGACTTGTCTGGTAGCCAGGTTGCACCAGCGGAAGTTTCATTATCCATAATGGAGTCCACCTGAGAGCTATATGCAGCATCGCTATAGACTCGGATAGTGAAGAATGTGTCCAAATCGGCTAGCCAATCTATCTCTACGGTGTCTCGTTTGCTACCGTCGCTTGCCGAGAAATCTTCTACATCATACACTTTCACATAGGCTTCCACGCTGTCTGTGTAATTGTATTGCGAGACAATCTCGTTAATTCCCGACAATTTGTATCGATAAGTTTTTCGTCTGTCTGCCTCGAGGATGGTGTCGTAATAAGTTTGAGACTCACCAGCTGCTGATATTCTCTTGTGGGTTTCCCAAGTAGCACCTTCTACATTTTTCCTGAAGATATAGATAGAGTCTGTATTCGGTGGATTGCTCCAGCCAAGTCCTATTGCCATGGTGTCTAGCGGATCTGCCAATTTCACCTCTTTAAAGTTAAGCGGTGCTCTTAGCCTTGTCCAGCCAGAATCTTTGTCAGATTTTTGCGAATAAACTCCCCCTAGCGACCAAGAAACTCGGATGTATATCTTATTGCCAAATTCTGCATATGCCAGTCCGTTTGCTGCATCAAGCACTATTGTGCTGTCGTCTGCCTCTATATAAGAGCCTACTTCTGGATCGTCGGAGGTTATCTCTTGCGAGGTGCTATCATCAGAATAGAACAGCCTAAAGGTTGTTTTGTCCGAAGACACGCCCTGCTCGTTTATCGTCATGTAGATGCTGTCTTCGTAATCGCCCTTAGTGGGGCTAACTGAAAATGTAGGTGGCTCTAGCTTGCCTATACCCACTACTAGTGGTGAGCTGATGTCCGACTTCCCGAAGTGAGCGTGCTGAGTATAGACGCCGATGAGCTTCTGATCTTCTAAATATGGCGAATAAAACTTGCAAGAATCCACATCTCCCAATCCTGTTATGCTGTCCCAAGTGCCAGAGGTGTCTTGATACTTCACCACATAATTCACTGGCTGAGCCCAGTCGTATTTGTCCCACTGCACGAAGATGGTGTCTTTGCGGTCGCTAGAGGCTGTGATGCCTGTAGGCGGTATCAGCTGCGACCAGCTACTGTCTGGCTCTGACCATGGCGAGCTGACGGAATCCCAAGCGTAAATTTCCGACTCTTGGTTTTGCTTTTGGATGCGGAAGTAGTAATCTTTCGCCTTTTCCAGTCCTGCATACGGAGCATACATATAGCTGTCCAGCTCTCGCAACTCGTTGTTCTGGAAGCCCTGATTGAAGAGGATACTGGCAAAGTCTGAGCTCGTGTCTATTTGCAACTTGTAGATAGTCACTAGGCTGTCTATGTCCCAGCGGACGAGGATGGAGTCCACTCGCAAGCTGTCTTGTGCATTTACTGCATATACCTCTGGAAGGGCGAACTTCAGACCGCCATAGCCCACTGGTGACCATGCAGAGCTTATCATCCCTTTGCTACCGAGCTCATCGCCTGTCTTATTGCTCCACTCGCTAACATCGCCTAGTGCACTTGTTACGAGGTGCTTGTCGCTAAAAGCTTTCACCTGATAGGTGTAGACCATGCCTTCCACTAAATAGGCGGTGTCTTGGACAAAAGTGTCTGCTATAATGCTTCCGTCCTCTTGGCTCTGGTATATTGTATCGTAATCGCCCGTTTTCATCTTCACTCGTCTGTAAACGAAGTTGATGTCGGGATTTATGGTCGCTGGCACACTCCAGTGCACTGCTATAGTATCATGCAGAGCAGCTGGGAAGTTGGCATAGACTCTGCTAACCTTGGGCAAAGCCACCCAGCCTGTATCGACATCGGCATCGGCGGTGAAGACAGATGCGTGCTCATTGGCGTAACTTTTGAGGGCGTAGACATATTTCTTGCCACTGTAGAGCGTATCTGCGTCGTCCGTCTGGGATGCCAGCATATCGTCGTAATAATAGTATTGCCCTGAAAAACTGCTGATAGTGGCGAGATGGTCGCTCTCTTCCCAAGCTCCGCCCAGAGTGTCGCGATACAGTCTAAAGCTGTCCACTCCGCTAGTGCGGTGGTCTAGTGTCCAAGAAACGCTCACCATGTCGTCCTCATCGCCCTTGCTGGCTGTGAGTCCACTAGGTGGCACTACGGGATACAATGTGTCCACAATCAACGATGAGTCAGAACTACCCGTAGTCTCATTATATGCACACACGAAGTACCAAACGGTGTCTCCCGGATTTGATTCGTTATCTACTATCTCCACTCTGCTGGAAGAAGAGTGTAATACTTCGCTTATCTTGCTGAAACTAGCATCTGTCGGTGTGCTGGCGTAAACCCAGTATTCGCTAGCACCTGCGACTGTGTCGAAGGAGATTTGCACCTCGTCCACCAGCGAGTCTGCTGCCATAGCCAGATTCTCTGGAGCGGGTAAAGTCGCAAAGCCACTCTTTAGGCTGCTCCACACAGGATTGTTCTTGCCCACGAATGAGTTGAAACCACTGACTTGGAAATAGTAGAGCTGACCTCTGACCATCGAGAGCCAGTCGCAAGTAGTATCGGCAACGATAGTGTCTAGCTCTCCATTCGCACTTCTCAAGCGGAAGGAGTCCACCTCGTCCATCTTGTCCCAGCTTATCGCTATCGAGTCGGCGTAAGAGATGCTTTTGTTGTTGTCGCCCATAGAGGACACATACACGCCCGAAGCTGTCAGTCCGCTGGGTGACAAGAGCTTTGTCCAAGCACTGTCTTCCCCATTGGGGGTAATTCCATTATAGCCAGCTACTCTCTTCTTTAGGCTCTCGGAGTCCGGTAGAGTCCTCTTCTTGGCGGTGATCCAGTAGTAGTAGGCTTCTCCCGGCAAAGGTGCATCGCCAGCATCGTAGCGAGTATCTACGCAGGAGTCTTCGTCCACTAGCTCCACGAGCAAAGTAGCAGTGTTGGAGTCGGTAGTAGTCGCTCTGTAGATAGAGTAAACGATGTCACTGCCAGCTTTTTTGCTCCAATGGAGAGTTATCTTGTCGGCTTGTATCTTATCATCTTCGTTGTAAACTCGGAAATTTTCCACTTCGCTGTATTTGAGATAGCCTGTCCTCACGGTGGAGTAAGCCGAATAGAGGTCTCGCCCATATATGCCATTGGTATTGCCTGCAGGAGAGTTTTCATCTTTGGTAATTTTGGCAGCTACCTTTATACTAAACTTTTGTCCCTCTATCAAGAATTTGCAATTACCAGTTTTGTCTAATTCTATCTCGGGTACTCCTGGTTCATATGACTCTACCCATGCAAGGGTCGTTGGATTGTAGATAGCCACGCGATAATGGTCGCTGTTATCTACTGAGCTCCAATACGCAGATATGGTGTCTGTCGATGTGCCCTGACTGACAGTGAGACCATCTGGAGTCGCAGGCAAGGTGTAGACGAGCAATCCTTGTTTTGTGTTCGGTGTCCACTCTCCAAATTCAGTTTCCGCTTCATTCTTGGCTCTAATCCAGAAGTGCCAGAGCATTCCGGGGTATAGGGCTAGCGAGTCGCCTATCTCGGCGAAGAAGTTGCCGTTGGTGATAGTTTGCGGTATTAGCTTTACTTTGACAGTGTCTGCTTGGCTAGAGTAGCCGATGTCGTAATTTTGCAAGTTTCCACGCTGTGTCCAGTACAGCGTAGCCTTGTCTGTGCTAAGGTTGATGTCGTCTTGATAAAAGTCCGAGACGCTACCAATCTTAGTCGTGAGCTTGTAGTGAGCGGTGGTGTCGGACTTTATAGAGACGGCAACACTCGCCTGCGTAGGTCTGGTGGTAGCGAAAGATTGCAGATAGTACTCGTAGGTAGCTCCAGGCAAGCAGTCAGTATCTGTATATATGATGCTATCGTGGTTAACCTTTGCCCAATACTTGTTGGCTACCTTTTGGGTATAACCACTGGCATCTATGCGATAGAGGTCATACTTCACCGTGTCAGCAATTGTAGAGCCTATCTTTACTACTTTCCAGCTTAGATCATTCGTGCCATCGCTCTGTGCCACTCCCGTGAGCTCTACAGAAGCTGGAATCTGGCTGTAACCACTATCGTATACGAAGTCGGAGCTAGCATCTGCCAAGTCACTCACAGCTTGCACTTTCGCATAGTAGTAGTAGCCCTTATTGTCTACTACCACGGCAGTGTCGTTTACTTCGCAGCCCTCTATTGATTTACACAAACCATGGTCGCCCAATTTGCTTTGGTCGTAATAATAATAGATGGTGTAGTTCTTGTCGTTGTTACCCGCTCTAGGTGTGAAGAGGAAGCGAATGGTCGAGTCGGTCTCTGTGCCTCGGCTGACAGAGAAGTTGGTCGGCACTCTCAGCTGGGTGTAGCCACTATCCATTACAGACTCAGAGCCTCCGTAAGGGTTCTGTGCCCACAGCTTGATATAGATTTGCCTGCCACGCAGTGAGTCGGCGTTAGTTACTATCAACAGAGAATCCTTGGAGTAGCTACTATTGCGGAAAGATCCCACTGAGCCGATGATGGTGGTGAAGCGTCCGTCCGCCTCGTCGCTGCTGGTGCTCCACTCGGCATAGTAGGTCTCGTAGACGCTCTCTACATCCCAAGTAACCTTGATAGTGTCGGTGTTCTTGCCTTTCCAGCAGATCATACCGCTGATGGGTGCCATCAGAGCGTAGCCTCTGGTAGCTGGAGATAGCTCCCCTTGTTGTGTGATGTTGCTGAAGGCAGCGACCTTGTACCAATGGACATTACCCTGTGGCAGGTTGAGGTCTTCAACGCTCTTGACAGTGCTATCTACTCTGGGCAAGGTGTCGGCGAAGTCGCCGTTTACGGAGTCGCTGTAGAAGATGAAGTAGTTATCCACAGGTCCTTGGTCTGTAATCTTATCCCACGAGAGAGTCACGGTAGTGTCGCCTTCTGTCGCCCATACATTCTCGGGAGCGGAGAATATCTCATAGCCTGTCGCACTGTCGCTCGGAGCGGACTCTCTGTCATCAAATCCGTCGTTTACCCTTTTGGATGCTATCGTGTATTTGTAAGCGACCCCTTGCAATAGGTCAGCCATATCTTCGTAAAGGAAGGTGTCTTCGACGATGGTCACTTGGTTGCTTATTCCCTTTAGGCGTATGGTCTTATCCAAGCTGCCGTCTTCGTAGCGATAAATCAAGAAACTGTCCACATCTGCTGCTTCTTGATTTTGCCAAGCCCAAGCTAGGTCGATTTTGTCGTCGTAGTCGCCTTGTGTCGCTGTAAAAGATTCGGGAGACTCTATCCTGTAGAAAGTGTCCACCGAGTCTGACCATTCAGATTCCAAGTTGTTGTCCGTGCTAAAGATTTTTGCTCTATACCGCACATGCTTCCCTGCGTTGTCCCTCTCAGCGAGCACAGAGTCCACATAGCGAGCTCCCACAGCCAGAGTCACCTCTTGCGTTTCTATGCCATTTATCTCACGAGAGAGCTTGTAGGGCAATATGGTGTTGTCGATAGAGATTTGGTTGTCATCATTGATATTACGCACGCAAGTAAGTATCGGAGCTTTCATCTTTGCCCAGCCGATAGCACCGATATTGGAGATATCGGAGATGGTGTAATAGTCGCCATCTTTGTCCACAGCTATTTGCTTGAGCAGATACTTGTATTTTATGCCTCTATGTATGACTGATGTGTCTCGCACTAATCTATTGGTGTCCACTATCCCACTATCTATTAAGGCAGAATTCTGATACTCATACCATTTATACTTAAGAGTATCTACCAAATCTTTGACAGATAGGTCATTCCAAGTCACGACAAGCGAGTCGGTATATTCATTCCCTGTGCTCTGCATCATACCGTCGTATTGCTCTATCTTCGCATAACCAAAGCGGAGAGCTGCATCGCTCATAGTGTCGCTCTTGGTGGTGTCGGAGATAGCATCTTGGATATTGCCCTTGAACACTCGGAAGTTGTAAGCGTATTTCACACCTGCCACACCGTCGGTGGTACTCAGGTTGTCTGTGCAAGTGTAGGTGCTATCGCCATTGTCCACAGCACTTAGAGTTATTTTCTTGTAAGCGGCATAACTGCTTGTTTTGCCAGTTAGATAAGCATCAACGGGGCTACGATACACATAGAATGAGAATCCTGTCGCATCACACTTAAGCCCGATGTCTATCTTGCCATCTTCGTTGTGGGACATACGGGTGATGGTCGGCTCTACAAATCGCAAGTAACCTCTGTCGTAAGCAGGTTCAGAGCCGATGGTGTCGCCTTCGTAAACGCACCTTGCATTTTTGGAGATGACTCCGAAATTATAAACGATTCCGTATTCTAAGAAGCCGTCATGCAAGCCATTTTTGTAGAGGCACAAGATGCTGTCTTGGCTCGGCACTCTCACCGTGTCTACTGGCTGGTCATCCTCATCTAGCACTAGCACATCATACATATCTGCCGATGCCACTGTGTCCCAAGTGATGACCACAGAGTCTTCGCTGGTCGCTTTCGTGGCACTCACATCGGTCACCAAACCTGGAGTGGTAAAGGACATACAAGCAGCACTGGTGTCGGAGCGTCTGCCGGCGGACAGAGCCACGCCCACATATTCGTAAGCCTCGCCGATAGCTAAACCATCTTCATCGGTGTATAACATCATCGCACCGTAGCCGACCTCGTCCAGGCTAGGGAATACGACATCTACTAGCTTATTGTATGCTACTGCACCTGCGATCTTTCTGTAAAGTTCCAGCGTGTCACAGCCGTCCACCCTCTTCACTTTTAGCTCTATCTTGCTTGGATAGAAGAAGTACCCGCTCCGATAGCGTTCCACAGTCGGTGCTGGGATTTTGATCATCCCGAAAGTATCTAGCTCTACCCAAGGAGAGGAGCTCTTGTCGCTATCTCTGAGGATGTCGTAATAGTAGGAGCTATAGTAACGCAATCGATAGTGATACTTGTATTGCGGCATCAGCTTGAAGCTGTCGATAAAACTTGAAGCTGTATAATCTGTAAGCGTCTGATAGCCGTAATCGGCGTAATTGCCACCATCGACTTTCCTGCTGATCTGGTACACCATATTTATGTCGCTGTAGTTTGCAGTGAGGTCTTCATCTATAAGCAGTTTCGTCCAAGCTAGCTTTATCTTCCCAGTCATATCTGTGGAGATGACAGCCGTCGTAGCCACTGGCTTTGGTAATCTCGACCAGCCACTGTCTTGCGGTAGGTTTATGCTGTCGTTTTCTATGTCGCTGGTTGCTTCTTTTTGCCCTTCTATCTGGAAGTTATAAATCCTGCCCTTAGCCAAAGTTCCCACAGCATAAGTTGCATCGTAAAATTTAGCTCTATCAGTTATTTCTTTGAATACTTGATAGTCACCAAGAGAGTCCAGATAGCGGATGACATAGCTAGTGGTGCTGTCCACCGCTGGGTTGGTGCCTTCCAGATAGTTCTCCCAAGTAAATCTGATGGAATCGTCATACTCGCCTTTGGTGGCTGTCAGGGATGTCGGTGCTGGCAATTTGCTCCAGCCAGTGTCCACCAGTGAATATTGCGAGGTTACATCGCCTCGCACCGCTTTGATGCGGAAGCTGTATTTGGTGGCTGCCAAAAGAGGATAGTCACCGTCCGTGTTCACGAGGATAGCCAGCAGAGAGTCTTCGCCACTGTTGTAAATCTCGCGAACTATCGTATCGCCAGTTCCAGCAAAATCGCCTGTCTTCCATTCCAGTTGCAATATATCCACCAACTCCTTGTCCATCTTATTCCATCTGACGATGATGGTATCTTGCCTATTTCTGGTAACTTCCAGCTCTGGAGTCGCCAACTTGGAATAGCACATCTTGCCGCTCGACCTCTCCGAGAAAATGGTGAAAGTGTCTAAATCTGCACCCTCACGCATCGCCAGAGTGTAGTTGCATATTCCCTTGATCCTGATGTAGTAATCTCTGCCCGGAACGAACCAAGAAGCGTCGTCAAAGCTGGAGATTAGATTTGGAATGGCTTTTTCGCCCAAATCTACGGAGTCTTGCAGAGAGTATAGCTCGATATCGTCGCCGATGTAGAGCCTGATAGAGTCCAGCGGTTCGCCGTTCTCCTGCCACTCCATAGAGATAGAGTCTTCGTTGTTGGTTACGCTGTTTATAGTTGGCGTTGCGTATTTGGTGTATCCTGCCATAAAGTCGCTAGAGTCCGAAACAAAGCCGTTTCGCTTACCAATCAACTTGTAATAGTATATCTGACCATCTTTTAGACTTTGCTTGTCGGTGTATTTTCCCATCACATAGTCCACGGTAGTCAGTGTTTCCGCAGTGGCAAAGCTCGGTGCTGTATCTCGCACTATCGTTACGCTTTTGTTGTAGGAGTCTCGTTCCCAGCTGATGGTAATCGCATCCGTAGCCTCACCTCTGGAGACGGTGTCTATCACGGGGACATTGAGCTCTATGTGGTTGCTTTTCTGCTCACTAGCCTCAGATAGCTCCAGCCCTGCCTTGTACGCCCGCAGGCAGTAGTAATAGGTCACACCCTTCTGGCAGCTCAAGTCTGACCAAGTGTAGCTACCTTTTGCAAGGTCATACTCTGCTGTGTGCAGAGATGCTGGATAAGGTCCAGAGACGCTCTCTTTGCGATAGAGGCGGAACGAATCGATGTCGATACCTGTGTCGTAGCTCCACTCTACCACTAAGGAGTCTTCTCCTGCTATCACGGTGTCTAGCACTGGGATTAGCAGTCCAGCATAACCCTTTACCGCTGCACTGGTATCCGAGAGCAAGAACCTTGGGTGAGTCGCCTGCACGCTGTATTCAAATGAGCTTCCGTAATCCACGCCTGTGGTATCGTAGTAGTAGCTTACGCCATTTATTACCGTGTCTAGGGCAGAGCCTTCACGATAGACGACATACTCCATAGCCGATTTCACTTGCTCGGGCAAGCTCTCTTGCACGCTCCAGCTCACGAGTATGCTGTCGGGGCTCTCGCCTACACCCATAGTGGTTAGTTGCGGTGTCTCCAGCTGATACCAGCCCGTATCTATCGCACAAAAAGCCGAAGCTATCTCGGCGATCCCTTCTGTGCGATACACTTTCGCCCGGAAGTAGTAAACTGTTCCCGGCTCGATAGCTTTATAATCTGTAGCACTCAGCATCAAGTAGCCTTTGTCCAACTCGTTGCGGTCGTCAAAAGTTACCGAACTTTGGAAGTTGTTCTCGCCCAAACCGTAATCTATTTGCAGTTTGGTAGCTTTTTGGCTCGAGAGTGTGTCCTTATTCCAGAAGACCTTTATCGTGTCCACCCGCAGAGAGTCTTGCTCACTGTAAACATTTATAGGCAATTGCGGCAATTTCGCCCAACCTACAAGACTCCAGTTACTCCAACCAGAGAGCAAGTTTTGCGAGGGGATAGCCACTCTGGCACGGTACTGATAGATAAAGCCTGTGTCTATATCGTAAGCAGTGTCCGTGATTTTGATGGTGCCACTCGATGCTCCAAAATCTGTGAATATCACATCCTCAATGGTCGCATTTTCTTTCGCATTGCGGCGTTGCAAATTGTAGTTGTAAGCTTGATCGTACTGATTCACTTGGGAAAATGTAAGATTGATAGTGTCCAGAGCGTATCCTTGCGACACCATGATCTGCGAGACTTCGTCGACGAACATATAGCCAGAGTCGTGGGCTACTTCCTCTAGCGAGTTCTCTCTCTCGTCGGTGAAAGCTCTCACACGGAAATGGTAGCACCTGCCTTTTTCTAGCCCTTCGCCTATATCGTACTCTGCCCTAGCTATGCTAGCTGTCTTGATGGTATCAAAAGTGGCATATCCCAGGATGCTGTCCGTGTCGCAGGTGTCCACATAGTAGCCTTGCACCTTCTCGAGTTGCTCCCACTCCAGCACTATCATGTTCTTCCGAGTCCCTTTGGTGGCACTCAGTGTGGTCACTATCGGCATTTTCACCCAGCCAGTGTCGAGCTCAGAATAGTTTTGCTTCTCCTCCGACAAAGAGACGGTGTTATCATTCGTCGCTAAGATGGTATAAAAGTACTCTCTGCCTCGCCACAAATCTGGAGATTCATCTATATACCGAGTAGGAGGAGATGTGCCTTTCAAGACATCTGCTATCTTTATGCCCACTTCAGAGCTGTCGTCCGATCTGAACACCTGATAATAGTCTAAATCTCCCGTGATAGGATTCCAGTCAACACTGATTTTGTCTTCATACAATCCGTCCGAGGCAATTACTCCGTGCACCATCGGTAATTGGGTGAAGCCCAAGACTCTTTCTCCATAGACTCCCCACAAATCCGAGTTCCCTATTGCAGAGTTTTTCCCTTTTATCTTCACATAGTAGCTTTGTCCTGCTGTCAGCGTAAGGAAACTGCAATCTCTGGAAAAACTTGGATACTCTTTCCAGCCATTATCTTCACCTGCTGGATCTCCATTTTCTTTTTCTATAGCAAGGTAATATTGATCAGCGTTTGCTAGCGAGTCCCACTTTACTACGATTTTATCTCCATAGTCGCCTTTGGATACATAGGTAATATTCACAGGTCCAAATTTTGCGAAGCCTGAGTCTTGGCAACTAGGATCTGTCACACCCGATAGGTTGAATATCTCATCGTAAAATCTCGCTCCATAATAGCGATACACGCCGCGGTACTCGTTCATTGCCACGGAAGCTGTGTATGTAGTAGCTCCAACATCTAGCGAGCTGATAGGTGTGTCCCAGAGAGTCGCTTTGTCTGCACTCCCATAGACTTTCACTGACATATTGTCGGGGTTATCCCAGCGGAGCGGTATGCTGTCATAATAATATCGATTGTCGTAGTTGGCTTCAAAGTTCTGTGGAGGCTTGATAGAGAGCCAACCTTCTAGCTTATTGTAGCTCACGCCAGAGCTGTGCTCCATCGTGTATGCCGAGCTTGCCATAAGCCCCTCTACGCGGAAGTAGTACACTTTGGCAGAGTGCAAGTGGATGGTGCTACCCTCACTCCTGGGCAGAGCGTAACTCACATCTGTGCCGTCGTAGTCGTAATCGGCGGCGGTCAGTGTCTTGGTATGCTCTTCACCACCCTCGTATTGCCAATAGAGCTGGTAAGAGACATACTTGTTGTGCTCATACGCGTCGCAGGCACTCCAGTTCACCAAGATGGTGTCCACGCTGTAACCTTTGGACACAGACTGCATCACGGGGGCACTAATCCTCACATAGCCCGAATCTACGAAAGAGGGGTTAGAATTTAAACTGACAATCTTAAAACTTGCCTGCTCATTCGTGCTGACAGCGAAGTAGTACTTTCGCCCTCTTCGCAATTTGATAGTGTTGCCATAAGTCCAATCAAGTTCTTTATCCACGGCTAGGCTATACGGCGAGTTGCTGATGGCATCATCATTAGTGATTCTTTTGAACGCTGTGTTCTTCGCCTCGTCTTGGAAATCTCTATAGATACTATCGGCGTAGACATTGTAGGATATCGGCTGATCACTTGGCACTTCGACCCACTTTAGCTCTATCTCGCTATCGTAGGTGCCTTTGCTAGCTACCAGTCCATCAGGCGGGAAGACGACTGTCTTTACAGTCTTCGTGCCAGACTCGTCGGAGTAGCCAGCGTAACGATTGTAGTACTTTACGCTATAGCTATAATCGGTGAGTACTGCCAGCCCTCTGGTGTCTTCGTAGGTGGTGTCAGTTGCTCTGTTTGCTACTTGTGTTATCACGAGCTTCGAGCCGACATCAGTCCCCTTTTGCCTGAGGATGCGGATAGAGTCCAGCCAGTCGTTGCTATTGCCTTTATAAGTGATGGTCACACCCTTGTTCAGTGGTGATAAACTCTTGATGACATCTCCCACGACTGGTGTGGGCATCTTGGTGTAGGTCAGCAGCTCTTCGCTCTGCTTGGAGTCGCCGAAGGTGTTCCGAGAAGACGACAGCCTTATCTTGTAACCTTTCATCCTGTCTGCTGCGGGGATAGTAATCTCTTTCTCAGTAGTGATTATATTTGTTATGTCTGGATATGCCGATCCGTCTGTGGGCTCTACAGTCAAGGTGTAAACAGTGCTACTCATCTCCAGAGAGCAGGGGTCTTCCCAGCGGATTACTATCTTGCCCTCTTGCAAAGCTAGTGTGCCTCCATCGCCAGTGAACTCTGTGATCACAGGAGCGGGCATCCTTGCCCAGCCAGAGTCTATCGTGCTCGGGTCGGATGGACGACCTCCTCCACCCACGGAGATGATGCGATAATAGTACATCATGCCTTGCTCACTATATGTGAGGACATCGTTGTATGTGAACTCTCTGTCATAGGGGTTTAAGTCCCAAGTGAGGTCTTCTGGTGTGGCGATAGTCCGGAAGCTGCTAGTGTCGATTCCTCTTTGCACCTTGTACATCTCTGCACCGTAGTTGCCAGAGGTATGGCTAACTGACCACGAGACTTGCACGGTGTCGTCTTTATCGCCCTCGGTAGCTTCTATATCATCTGGTGGCTCTAGCAGAGCCATTCCATAATCCACTTCAGACCATTGCGAGGTGTCCATTATTTCTGAGTTTATTGCCCTAACATAGAAGGTGTAAGTGTGCCCACCGTAAGCATTGGTCACAGTGTAAGAGTTGCTATTGCCTACATTGACCAGATTGTCTGAGTTCGGTCCTACTACCCTGAGCTGACCATCTGTAGCCCTGCCACTATAACTCCACTCGACTCTTATCTTGTGACTAAGATCTTGGGTGACAGTGTCGATAGAGGGTTTGGGAGTCTGTGCCCAGCCGTAGTAGTAGCTCGGAGTGGGTGTCTTGGGTGTCAGTTCCGACCAAATGCCGTCTGGCGTAGTGCGAGTCCGCAAGCGATAGTGATACTTCTTGCCACTCTCAAATTTATCTGGAGCGGTGCTAGAGTTGTGCGTCACATTGTAGAGTGTGTCCCTCGACTCCGCTATGTTTAGTGTATCCCAGGCTATGTCGTTTGTGTAATCGGATTCCGAAGCGTAGACGAAAACTTGGAATTTCGTCTCATCACCAGTAGGCAATGCTGGCCAGCGTAGGTATACACCCGAGGCAAGCTCTCCTGTGGATATCGTGTCAAAAGCGATCGTGGGTATGAGCAAAGTGATAGCTGCAGTGACAAACTTGGAGTTTTTCTCTAGCTCGTCTGTACGGAAAGCTTGTGCCTGATAGATAAGCTCCTTGCCCACTAGCCTGCCGGTGTCTATGTAGCTGGTCACGCCTTTGGGTAGCACAGCCACAGGTGTCCACTCTGCTCCCTCTCGCAAGAGTAATCTGGTGCTATCCGAGCTGCCTGCCGATGACCATGTGAGTCGCACGCAAGCACTGTCTGTGCCAGCGTATAGCTCTGCAGCTGTGAAGTAGCTCACGGTGTCCATCTTGCAATAGCCCGTCACCTCTTCGCTCTTGTCCGAATAGCCAAAGTCCGTAGTCAAGGCTCGCACGAAGAAAGTAATATCTATGCCTTTGTCTTGCGATGGCACTGGGTACTCGTAGCTCTCTAGCGTGGATGCTACTCCTGCCACAGGCACACTCGGAGCTTCGGCTCTGTATATGTAATAGCTATCCACTGGTGTAGTGTTCAGCATGTCCCAGCCAATCCTAATGATGTCGCTGAGATTTTCGGTAACTTCTATATTTCTGGGAGGCTCTACCATCAGATAACCATAGGCAGTGTCGCTACGCTCCACAGAGAGTAAGGTGCTTCTTTTCGCCTCTATCTCGTAGCCATAGAGCTCGCCATCTTTCATGCTCTTTTCGCGATAGTCGATGTATCTATTCTCTTCCAAAGTTAGCTGATACCTCAGGACTCCATCACAATAACGCCGCAGCTCATAAGAAGTGGCAGCTTCTATCGCATCCCAAGAGATCACTACGCTATCTAGGTAGTCGCCCTTGGTAGCAGTCACTCCACTGACTTTGGGCAACTTGGTGTATCCTGTGGCATACACTTTGTGAGAGTAGAGCGTGGTGTCGCTATAGTCGGTGGTGCCCATTTGGTTGTCCAGCGTGGCACGCACCTCATACACATACTCTTTACCTCGAGCTACGCTTCCATCGTAAAAATAAGCCGAATCTCCGCTGCTGATTACCGTGGGATAAAGCACTGTTTTACCTGAACTACTACTCCTGAGAACCCCATACTTAGACACCAGCGGGATGTAATCCCAACTAACTTTGACAGTGTCTTCGTACTCGCCTTTGCTAGCTACCACATTTTGCGGAGCCAACGGTTTCATAAATCCTCGCACGCTGTCCGATAGCTCATAGGAGTCAGGGTAGTCGGTAGTGTAGCTTTTTATCTTGTAATAATACAAATAGCCTTGGTCGTTACCGTATAAATAGCTATCAATCCAAGTGCTATCCTTCCTCTCCCTTGCGGCGGTGCTCCAGCCAGAGGCGTCCACTCTTCTGCGTAAAACATCATAGAGGATCGTTCCAGGCAAATCCGACCACTCTACTAGCACCGAATCGACCTTGTCTGTGCTGGCTTTCAGCCCTAGCACTTTGCCCACTTTCACATATCCCGAGGTTGTATCCGAATAAGCAGAACGCACCAAATCGGTGTTGAAGTCCATATAGTAATCGTTGCAGACTTCCAGAGCTGTCTGGTTTACCAGCCGATAGCTGTAGAAATACTTATAGCCAGCTACCACATCCTTGTCATTATACAGAGGATTTTGCACCGCGATGTCTATAGTCTCGCCATCCAAAGATCTTATCCGCGATATTTCGTATGTAAAAGTGTTGGGATTGTTTGGCAAGTCCCAAGATAAATCTATGTAATCAAGCGTGCCCTTGCTGGCTGGCGTGCTAAAAGATGGCTGAAGCAACTTGGAAAATCCCGGTAGAACACGGCTAAAAGCAGAAAACTCGCCTGCCTTGTTGGACACCAATTTAAAATAACACAGTTGCCCATCTTTCAGGCTCAAATCGCCGATGGGCATAGCGTATTTCACTCTGCCAGTACTATAGGTGGTCACCGCCCCTGTGTCTATCCATATCGCCTGCTCCACTGGGAAGCTTGGGTTGGTGGAGTAGTAGCACAAATAGTAATTGGCTTCGGTGTCTTCTTGGAAATAGACAGAGATTTCGCCCTTTGCTGCTCCGCAATCCACACTGTAAAAATCGGGTGGACGAATCTTGATCATCCCTGTATCTATGTTGCTATAGCGAGGCTTTACGGTATCTTGCGAGATGTACTCGGCTCTATAAGACTCTACCCTGTACTTATACTTCACAGCTCCGCTGAGGTTGTAATAGTCATCATAAGAGTACTCGGTGTAATCGCTACTTTCGTTTGCCTCTTGCACACCTACTTGCACGAAATCGCTATCTGTCGCGACGCTTCTCCAAATTAAGAATTTTTCTATCCCACTAATCTCTTGGGTGTACCAGTGCAGGCGAATAGTATCGGAGACAGTCCCCATGGTAGCCGTGAGACCGTAGGCGGTGTCGAGCTTGCTAAAGCCTTTTTTGCTGTTACTTTTCCCCGACTCCTCGGAATCCACTGCACTCACCACGAACTCGCAAACCTCACCCGGAAGCAAAATTTCACTATTAGATAGCGTCAAGTAAGTGCTTGAGGTCATCCCCATCAACACATAACCATTATCATTCTTGTAAACTCTATATCTCACACCTGCTACATCGGCCTTACCAGTCCAATTCAGATATATGTATCCATCTTGATCTTGCGTAGCATAGTCTAGCACTGGCGGTCTGAGCAGAGTCCTACCCGCTACTTTTGCAGTATCCTCAGACATCTGGAAAGTATCTTGTGCTATCTCCTGATAACTAACTGTGCGAAGCAAATATGCGTACTCAATCCCCGAAGAAAGTCCTTCGTCGTAGTAATTTGTAACCGTCCCAGCGATAGTGTCTATCGTGTCATAGACGCTGTCTAGCGAGTTTATCTTGCGTTGCAAGACGAACTCTTTGGCATTAGAGATAGCGTTCCAGCTCAGTTGTAGTTGGTCGGCGTCGCGTTCTACCACTTGGAAATTACTCGGCGACTCTATCCTAATCCAACCAGAATCGGCAGAAGAATATTCCGAGAAAAAATCGCGATACGCCTTCACGCGGAAATAATAAACACTGCCCGTAGGATAGTAAACATCGCTGATCCAATAAGCCGTGTCTTGGCTATTGCCCTCTAGCTCCAGATTCAAAGAATCTTTGCCGATATATACATCGTACCTTTGAGCACCGTCCACTTTGTCCCAGCTAATAGTTACCCTGCTAGAGCTCGTCCCTTTCGTGGCACTCAAACCTTGCGGAGCAGCGAGGATGCTACTGCCTAGCACCTCTTGGGAATGCCCCGAAGCCCCCACTTGGTTGGTGCCCTCTAGTCTATACAGCACTACCGAGTAATAATATTTCTTACCCGGAATCACGGTGGTATCCGTAAAAGTAAAGTTCCTATAATTAAGCTTTTGCGGCTCACCCAGAGGCATCCGCTGTCCATTACCAGAAAAGCTGCGACGGTATAGCTGAGCATACACATCCACGAAAGTAACATCTCCCGCTTCGTACTCTAAGAACACCGAGTCTGCTCTATCGTTAGACACGCTGAGGTTTTCAACTTCGTCGTAATTTTTATAGCCAAGGTTATTGTATACGCCTGTGCTATCCATTTCGTCTCTATTTTCGTTGAAGTCTAGCTCTTCAGCAGTACCCGTGCCACTTTCCACAAGCCCAATCACAACATAGCGATAGCCTTGACCCATTAGCAAACTAACATCATCATCCATATAGCTGCGATTAATAAAGTCGACATTGTCTGCATACAAGGTCTCTACGAGATTACTGTATGTTGTCAATCCTCCCGTCTCTGCTCTGTAGATGCGGAAGCCGACCACGCCCTCTACTCGACTCCAAGTAATGTAGACGCCATCTGGGTAAATTCCTTTGCTAGCAACCACTTCTTTCGGCGAAGTTACAGCTGCCTTACCCACAATCTTGGTGGTAGCATCCGAATGCTTGTACAAGATATCTGCCGTCCCTGTTCCTTTCACAGATGTTATCGCCCTGATGTGGTACTCTTGTCCCGGCACCAAATCTATAAGATCATAGCTACTTCCAAGATCCGAGAGCATTATTTTTTCCGACTTTTCGTTGAACACAGTAGCAGCGTTTTCGGAATAATAAAGAGTAACATACCCCTCGACAGCGGAGCTTTTGATGCTCACAGGTATATCCCAAGAGACCTTAATCTTGCCCATTTGGTCGTCCGTAGCCTCCATATCTTTCAAGGCTGGCACTTTCACATTACCGATACCTATCATCTCTGATTTTTGCGATATGGAGCGGGCGTAGGATGCTATTCGGTAATAATAAAATTTGCCGGGGATAAGATTTTCCACTGGATCTGTGTAAGACATACCACTCACCGTGGCTACCTTTGAGTAATCTTTGCCCTCGGTATCGGGGCTCTCTGCTCTATACACAGCGAAAGTTTCTGGATCGCCAGAGCAATTCCATGTGACATCGATGCGGTCATCATAAGAGGTAGTGGCTTGCACATTGTACGGTACAGGAGCTACGGTGTTGCTCACCGCCATATCGTTGCAGGCAGACAGCACGACCACAGCAAAAAGCATCAAGGTCCTCAAGACTCTGAGCATCCCACTCCTGCTTTTTGCACTGACTATCGCCATAATTTCCTGCACCTTATGAGTATTTGCATACCTTTTTACCTTCTTAGTTTACCACTTTTCTCGAGGGGAAGTCGTCTCCACAAACTAGCCAGAGATCGCATACTACTGCCCCCATAATAGTAAATTGTTGATAGCCTCTAAGTTTGTCAACAAATTTTCCACAATTTTATACACAATCAGCAAATCTTGCAATTTCAGGCATTTACAGCAACCCAAATAACAATATCGCACAATTTGTCCACAAAAGGTAACCACTTAAAACACAGGCGGTTAGCAAAAAGGAAAAGAAAAGAACAAATCCCGATAAAGGGGTTTACTGAAAAACATAAATATTTTTTGTATTAAAAAGATTTTTTTGACTTTTATTTTTTCCAGTGTGGTTTTTACCCTACAAAATCTCCACTTTCTCGTTTAATTTTTTTTAAAGATGAACACAGATGAGGGCGGGTGGTGACACAAGGCGTGCGGTGAGCGGAAATGAGGGCTGGTGGTGTGCTTCCTTGCCTTGCTTCCCTCATCCCCGCGAAAGCGGGGATCCAAGGGCAGGGATGGGTGGGCTTCACCAGATTGTCAATTCAATAGCCTTCGGCTGGACTCCATCTTTTCTTTGAACGCTCAACGAAAAGATAGAGGAGAAAAGAAAACCGCTCCGCTTCAATCCGCCAGAGGGTTGCGTGAGGTGTTTACGGAGTTCCGTGGTGGAGAACACCTCCGAGATTTATTCTTAGCTGTGCATTTTCGATTGCTAGCTTTGCAATGCCATAGATAAAGGTCTGTGTCTCTGGCTCTGCCCGTGAAGCGGAGGTAAGCCCCTACCCATTGATAGCATCGTGTGGGAGAATGGATTCCCGCTTTCGCGGGAATGAGGGCTGGTGGCGATGCGGAGCTGGTGGTGAATAAACATACTGGCGGGTGGTGACACAAGGCGTGCGGTGTGCAGCTATGAGGACTGGTGGTGTGCTTTCTTGCCTTGCTTCCCTCATCCTCGCGAAAGCGGGGATCCAAGGGCGAGAGTGAGTGGGAATGAGGGCTGGTGGCAATGCAAAGCAGGTGATGAGCAAATACAATGGCTGGTGGGAAAGTGATTACCTGCCTAAGCTCATAATGAGGGCTGAGTGGAGGCAAATCGCCAGGTATCGATACAGATTTGCTCCATTGTCCGTTTCGCTTTCCAATGCAGGTCTTGCATTGCCTTGCTGGAGTCTGCATAGCAGATAGCAATGTCGCCTGCTCTTCTAGGCTCTATTTTGTAAGGGACTTTAACTCCTACCGCTTTTTCAAAAGTTTTGACTATTTGCAAAACAGACACACCTTGCCCTGTGCCCAAATTGTAAGTGTGCAGCCCTACCCCAAGTTTTTGCAATGCGGCCAAATGCCCATCTGCCAAATCACAGACATGGATATAATCTCTAACTCCAGTACCATCTATAGTTGGATAATCATCACCAAATATGTTCAGAGACTCTCGCCAACCAATAGCCACCTGCCATACATAGGGCATCAAATTATTCGGGATGCCTTGTGGCAATTCGCCTATCAGCCCACTCTCGTGCGAACCTACAGGATTAAAATAACGCAACAGAACAACTGACATACCGGGGGAAGAGTTGACAAAGTCGGTCAAAATCCTCTCGCCCATAGCTTTTGTCTCTGCATAGGGGTTGGTTGTTGGTAATAGATCCATAGTTTCGGACATCGGAGAAACATTGTCACCATAAACAGTTGCTGACGAGCTAAATACAATTTTATTTACCTTGAATTTGTGGCACATTTTAGCCACAACCAAAGTAGCATTCAAATTGTTCTTATAATATTTCAAAGGTTGCTCAACGGAGACCCCTACTGCCTTATAGCCAGCGAAATGGATTACTGCAGCGAAATTGTGCTTCTCAAAGACAGCTTCCATTCGGGCACTATCCGTAACATCCACTTTATAGAAAGTAGGTCTTTTGCTCGTGATTTGCTCTATATTGTCTATTACCTTTGCGTGGCTATTGCATAGATTGTCGACAATTACCACTTCATACCCAGCCTGCAAAAGCACCACCGCAGTATGCGAACCTATATAGCCGGTACCACCGGTAACTAATATTTTGTTCATGTAAGTTCCCTATTTATTGATAATTTTAGAATGACCTCTTGTTCTTTTCCCCTTTACAAACTTAGTCTTAACAGTAGAATATTATCCAATTTTATGAAGATGAAAGTGTCTTTTTTTTACCACAACATAAACTATTGACATGAATGATAAAATAGCTATTAAAATAAGTAAAGTATTTAGGATACCATAGTCTGACTGCAAAATATATAGTAATAAAAGATTAATTAAAATCTGGATGACGGCATAAATTGTTGAAACAACTAGATGAGGAATTTTTGCTTCATTTGCCAAAATTTGATAGAGATGTTTGCGATGTGCTACAAAAATATTCTCTTTTAAAATCAATCTATGTATTATTGTTAAAACACTGTCCACTCCATATACCGCAAGTAGCAAAACAATAGCAATATTGGGTTCTAAGACAAGCAATTTGCCTATCATAAAAAGAATGATAAAAACCATTGCCATAGCCCCAACATCACCCGCAAAACATTTAGCTCTTTTTCTAAAGTTATAGAAATTAAAAACCAGAAGCGAAAGGGCTGCACAATAGATGAAGCTATTATCTATGAAATGGATATGAAAGGTATTAATCAACCATAAACCGAGAAGAACTGACAGGCTATAAATTCCCGTGATGCCATTAATTCCATCCATAAAATTATAAGCATTTGTAATCCCAATAGTTAAAACAAAAGCTAATATAACAATCAAAATATTTAGTTCAAATAGACCTAACTGGAAAAACATTAATATCATAGATAACAGATGAACTGTAAGTCTAATTTTATTAGACAAAGTAAACACATCATCTAAAAAACTAATTAAAGTAATAAGAGTTAAACCTATAAAAAAATAGGGATATTCAAATCCCGATATAAAAAAATAAGCCAAAGCTCCAAAATAGAAAATCACGCCTCCACCTCGGAGTGTTATCGAGGTATGCGAGCTTCTTTCGTTTGGTTTATCTATTATATTAAAATGATCTGCTAATTTGAAATAGATGTTTATCACCAAAATTAACGATAGAAAGATTATTAGATATATCATGTTACTTATTAAAAGATTTAATGGTTTTCATCAATCCATCTTCCGCTAAAATTGAGAATGGACCACCAAGAACCTTAGAGATCTTTTTATTAGAAACTACATAATTTTCTGTCAATTTCTGCAATCTTACTGTGTTCAAAGGGAGATGCAAAATCGTTCCAATTTTTGCACCCCAAATAATCAGCGACTTAGGTATTTTTAATAATCTAGGTCTGATTCCTATAGCTTTTGAAATTATAGATATTAACTTATTCGTTGAAATAGCTTCATCATCAGCTATATTATAGGTTCCATTGGTTACACTATTTTCTATAAAATATTTGAATGCAAAACATAAATTACCTACAGATACAAAAGAGCGACTATTCTCGAAAGAAGCCAAAGGCCAAGGAATACCCTTTGAAACAATTTTATATAAAAGATTAAGATTACCTTTATTGCCAGGACCGTGAACCATAGCGGGTCTAAAAATATAGAGACTCTTTTGAGAAGAAATCTCGATTGAATTAAGATAATCTTCTGCCATTACCTTAGATTTACCATAAGCAGTAACAGGATTAGGCTTTGCCAATTCTGTTAATTCTCCTTCAACAACATCTGCTACAGCTTTGACAGAACTCATCATAAAGAATTTGGATGCTGTTGATTGATTATACCAATCAAAGATTTTCTTTGTTAAACCATAATTGACATCAATATAAGCTTGTTCGTCCGAACTATTTTTTAAATCATGAGCCTTACCAGCTAAATGAATAACAGCATCCATATCTTTAATTGCAGACAAATTCTCCCAAGAGTATGTTTTTTCAACTCCTTCAATAGGATTTGATATAATGTCTAAACCAAATAATTTAAAATTTTCATTTGAGCTGAAATATTGAACAAGGTTTGTCCCTATAAAACCAGAAATACCTGTTATTAGTATGTTTTTCATTTATATAAAGCTAATGTTTTTTCTATTACACTATCTATAGAAAATTCTCTTTCTGCCAATTTTCTAGATGCTTCACCCATTTTAATTCTCATAGATTTATCTTTTGCTAATTTCAAAATTTTATCTGCCAACAGCTCGTGATTCTTAATCGGAACTAAATAACCATTAATCGAGTCTTGGACACATTCTCTACAACCTGGAGTATCTGTTGTTACTATGGGTCTCCCAATAGCACAAGCTTCTATCAATGATTTAGGCAAACCTTCGCGATATGAAGGTAAAACAACAATATCAGCATTTATATATTCAATACTCATATCGTTACTATATCCTTTCCACTCAACACCACATTCTTTTTCAAATTTGTATAACTTATTTGTTGAAACAGAACTAAGATTTTGATCATCATTATCTCCAACTAATATAAATCTGATATTAGAAAATCGCTTATTAACAATTTTCGCTGCTAAACAAAATTCTTCAACTCCTTTTGTATAAAGCATTCTTGCTGGAAATAACACAGTTAATATATCCTTTTCTACTATCGGAATTGACTTATATTTATTATGAATATCTACTCCTGATCCTTTAATTAAGTATGTTAAAGATTTATCATTTAATATACTTAATTTTTTAAACACATCTAAATCATCAGGATTTTGGAATATTGATTTCACACTACCATGAAACCCTAATTTAAGCAATTTAGAAAAGAGTCTTTGTTTTAATGTAATTTTATCTGTAGTGAAAAAATAACCTAATCCACTAATTGCATTTATTGTTATACAATTTTTAAAAAACCGAGTTGAAATGCCCCCATAAAGACAAGTTTTTAACGCAACATTATGAACAACATCAGGTTTACATCTATTTATTAGTTTGAAAATTGTTATAAAAGTTTTAACTTCAACAACTGGATTAATACCTGAGCGTTGTAATTTAATAGGGATATATTTTAAGCCATAGCTTTCAATCTCTTCTTTTTTACCAGTATCACCTGCAATTACTGTAACATCGTATCCATCTTTTTTAGCTCTCAAAGCAATTGGTAAACGATGTGATAAAAAAAACCAATCAACATTAACAATTATAAATAACTTTTTCATTATTTTACTCTTTTCAATTTTTATCCAAGATTTCTACGAATCTGTTTTCAAGAAATTTCACAACTTTCAAAGAACCAGTTTTAGATAAATGCCCTCCATCACTAAAATATATTTCATTATTCTTCTGTCTTAGACAAACTCCATCTTTGCAAAAAGCATCAGAAGGGTCAATAAAGATTATGTTCTCATTAGACTGAAAATAATCTTTTAAAAATTTATTAAATAAAATTCGATTATGCTTAAAAGTTGAAATTGTTGGAACAAGACCTAGTAAATATTTTGGACGAAGCAGCTTTTCTATATAATTCAATTCCGAACTGTTCGATGATGGTGTCTCTCCAATAATTATAAAGACTCTGTCAGAACCTGACATATTATGAAATTCCCCAATCTTCCGAGCAATTATTTTCCATCCTGTGGAATCATTTTTAATTTTTTTGTATTTTTTCTCAAATTCATCCCAAGTTTCACATAAGGCAATTTGATCCACCCAAGAATGGCTTAAAATAACTATAGAAGAAGGATGATTATTAATAAACTCCAAATTCTCTTTAAATAGTTTTTTACTAGTCTCAGAATATCCATCTCTATCATTACGAATGATTTCAGGAAGTTTTAAAGTAGAAAACCAATTTGATATATATATATTCTGTCTATTTTTTTTAACCATAACTGAATCCAAACCATATAGATAATGTGCTGCATGAGAATCTCCTAACCAAATCATATCTGGCTCTATTCCCTCTTTTGGTTGTTTTCCTACCCACCCTACTTTATATCCTGCCCCCCCCCAATTATTTTTATGATAATCTTTAGGTACGCCAATCTTTTCTATAAGCACTAAATTCTCATCACTTAATCGCCATAAGCACCCTTGAGCATAATTAACTTTTAGTTTAACAATATAAACAGATAAAATAGCAATAATAAGCATTAATAGTAGTGACCTATTCGATTTAATGCTAAACTTTGCTGTTTTATACCTTAAAGAATTTTCATAATATTTATAGATCAGCGATGAGAGCAAAATCATGACAACAAACATTGCTATTTGTTCCATTGGGTTAAATTCTCCATCAAAGAGGTAACGATAAAATACAATAACAACCCAGTGGATTAAATAGAGAGTATAACTTATTTCCCCAATATACCTTAGAAACTTATTGTTAAAAATGAATTTCAGGTGTTTTGAGGGAGGAAATAACAAGAGTAAACCTGCTCCTATACATGGAAATAAATTAAGAGAACCTAAATAGGGCGTATTTTTGTTGAATATCATTGCAAAAGCAACAATCATAGTTAACCCTAATAAATTTAGGCTTAACTTAAAATATTCTGATTTTATTTTTTGCACTTGTACAAGTGCAATTATGCCTCCTATGAGAAACTCAAACATTCTAAAAGGAAGTAGGTAAAATTGTAATGAAGATACTCCTGATGAAATGTCACCTTTAGGAAGGAAGAAATTAGCAAAATTACTAGGCACGCCACATTTAGAAGTGTAAATTGTAATAAAAAGACTGAATGCAAATATAGCAGACATACTAATTATCACTCCCCTTTTCTTTTTTGAAAACAATTTCATTAAAAGAAGCAGTGTGACCGGATAAAGTAGATAAAATTGTTCTTCTATTCCTAAAGACCAGGTATGAAGCAACGGTTTAAAATGTGATGCAATATCAAAATAATCTGAGAGCCCTAAAAAATGAAAATTTGATAGAGCGACAGAACTCATAAACATTGATTTTGTTGCATTCATAAAGTCGGAAGGAGAAAACGCCAAAAATGTTAGAATGAATACTAAGGAAATTGTTAAAAAAAGGGTGGGCATGAGTCGCCTAACTCTACGAACATAAAAAGTCTTAAAATTGATTTTCCCAGTTTGCACAAATTCGTGATTCAACAATCTTGTAATTAAGAAACCACTTATCACAAAAAATACATCAACCCCTATAAATCCACCTTGGAATAGACTTAAATCAAGATGATATAAAACAACTAATAATACTGCTACTGCTCTTATTGAATCGATATGACTCAAATAACTCATTTTTTTCATTTATATACCTAATTAACTAAGCTACATTTTTTTGGGAAAGTATTGTCTTAGCAATTCTTAGTATTTTCATTTTGTCCTCTTTCCCAAGCTTAGTAAGGCTTGGGAAAATATGAGTCACAAGCATGTTCTCTGGCAAGCTCTTTATGCTTGCTTATCTTGATAGTCTTTCTTGTCTGCATTTCTAGCCAATTCCCGAGAAACAGTGCTTTGATTCTGATTAAGATCAAAAAAAATCAAATAATTTTTCAAAATCACTTAAATATTCTGTGTAATTAAAGGTTTTATTCGATTCACATTCTAGTTTCATCTCTTTAATTTTATTCTGGTTGCATAAAAAAACTTGATCAAAAGATTCAATTAATGAATCAATAGTAGAAATATCCATCAGAAAACCATTTATGCCATTTATTAAATAATCTTTAACATTACTAGATTCATTAGTTAAAACAGGTATACCTGAAGAGATAGCTTCAACAAATTTGGTTGGGAAGCCTGCTCTTGTTACAAGATTGTCCTCCCTTATAAATACTGAAAAGTCTGCTTCTTTTAGTTTATTTATAACATCTTGGTTTGAGAGTCTTCCATGAAATCTAATATTCTCTTTTAATGAAAATGGTACTGGGTTTTCTGCCCATATTTCATTATAGTCTTCAAATGATATCCCAATAATGTCTAAATAAAAATCTCTATTAGATTTATTCTTAATAGCACCTAATGCAGAAATAATTATTCCAAGAGAATCTTTCATCTTACCTCCAGGAGAACCAGCATATATAAATTTAATTGCCGTATTATCTTTTTTTGAACCCTTGTTTTCCCATTTAGGATTTTTCAAATCAACCAAAGGAGGGACTAATATCACATTGTTATTTTGAATTGAATAAAAATCATATAAAAACTTACTTATAGTAATAATGCCATCTAATTTTGGTTGAATAATTTTCATTCTAAAGAACGAGTCTAATCCTTTTATCGATTTAAAAAGAAGATTACCCTCTGCCAGATACCACTCTGTACAATCAGATATAATTTTAATATTGTTCCTTTTACAATATTTAAAAAGCCGATATAGAGCTAGAGCAGGATAATTATATGCAATAACAATCTTAATTTTGTTCTGTTCAATTATTTTTATAATTTCTGATATTTTCCCTAAATATTTTAACCAGCCTATTTTACTATTAGGGTATTTAACTTTATAATCAGTTCCATAATTTGATGTAGATTTTGTCGCAAAAATATCTCTGCTACAACTTTTATTATGAGAGACTCCTATATAGATTATTTTATAACCTAAAGTACTAAGTATTTTTCCATTTGACAATACCCTATGAGCAGCAGCATTTAGATCAGGCAATTCAAATCCACCAATGTATAATATATTCCCTTTCGTGTTCTTCATTCTAATTTATTTACTCCAAACAACTCGGTTAATATAATCAGTATAAGACAAAATAATCCTCACAACTTTGTCTGAAACATTTGGCATAGAGTAATCGTAAACAGGACGAAGAGTTCTCTTTTCTCCTCTTTTTTGTTTGTCTATAACTTTCAAGGCTTGCATAATTCGCTCTGGATTCAGCCCAATCATCATAACTGAAGCCTCTTCCATCGCTTCTGGGCGCTCATGAGCTTCCCTAATATTTAATGCTGGGAAATTCATGATAGATGACTCTTCTGAAATAGTGCCACTATCGGACAAAACAACTTTTGCGTATTTCTGCAAGTGGTTATAGTCATGAAAACCGAGTGGTTTCATTAATTGAACCAAAGAATTAAATTGAACACCTGTTACTTTAATTTTATTTCTAGTACGAGGATGCGTCGAGACAATGATTGGAAGATTATAAATTTCAGCAATCTTATTTAAAGACTCCACAAGTTTTATAAAATTATCTGAATTAATGTTTTCCTCTCTATGAGCCGAAACTAAAAAATATTCCCCTTTTTGTAAATTAAGTTTAGCCAAGACATCAGAAGCATCTATTTTGTCCATATAAGCATGCACAACCTCATAAATGGGAGAACCCGTTTTGATAATTCTATCGGCAGACAAACCTTCTCTCAACAGATATTCTCTAGCTATATCAGAATAAGTAAGATTAATATCACTTATATGATCAACTATTTTTCTATTTGTTTCTTCGGGAACTCTTTGATCAAAACAACGATTTCCTGCTTCCATATGGAATATAGGAATTTCCCGTTTCTTTGCAGCAATAGCACATAAACAAGAGTTGGTATCTCCTAATACAAGAAAAGCGTCAGGATTAACCTCTTCTAAAACAGGATCAATCTTTATTAATATTTGTCCAGCTGTAGTTGTAGCATTTCCACCAGCAGCATTTAAGAAAAAATCTGGCTTTCTAAGACCTAAATCTTTAAAAAACACCTCATTCAATTCATAATCGTAATTCTGTCCAGTATGAACAAGTATATGCTCAATACTTTCTGTTTTATCTAATTTCAAAAGCACTCTAGACAATCTAATTATCTCTGGACGAGTACCTACAACTGTTAAAACTTTTAATTTCTTCATTTTGTTAATTTAAACCTTTTCAAAATAAGTATCGCCATCCTCTGCATTATACCATTCATTTATCCAAAACTGAGTATATAGAACATCTTCCCCTACATTAGTAATATTATGAGTGTACCATATTGGCATATCTACATAGGACGGATTCGCTCCATCTAATTCAAAATTCAGCACTTCATCTGTGCCTATTTTTCTAAGTTGAATTCTAGCTTTCCCCTTTATAACAGTAAATCTTTCAATTTTTCTAATATGATAATGATTGCCTCTTGTAATTCCAGGTACAGTTGTTGAAAAAGAGACCTGACCTCCTACACCTAATTTAATAGTCTCGATAAAAGCTCCTCTTTCATCTGTATGTTGAAGAAGTTTTACTGGGAAATGCTTTGCATTATCTATATAAGAACGAAATGTATTAAAAAGATTTATCTCATTCATATCTTTAAGTGGAGGGATTATACCTTTTTCAAAATACAACTCTTTGCATAATTCAAAAAATGATAAAATCTCACTTACTTTTTTCTCAAAATCATAGGAAACTTCTTCCCTTTCGATGCTACTATCAGCATCTTTAGCAATTACATCAAAAATAAATTTAACCAACGAACCCACATAAATCAAATTAACAAGACCATCAACCTGAATCTGAGGATTTTCCTCATGTGTTAACTGATGACAAAATGTAGATATAAAAGAGTTATAATAAGGTCTACCAAAAGGGCCATAAACATTTGGAATTACTAGACCCGAAAATCTTGCTCCTACCTTAGTAGCCCAATCTTCAAATAGTTTTCTCCCTTCAAGCTTAGATTTACCATAAACACTATCTTTGCTCTCTTGAATAGAAGAAGAAAACAAAATGTGTGGTGTGGCTTTCTCGGATTCCAGAGTAGCAATTAATTTATTTGTAAGTCCTATATTTGTATCATAAATAACCTGAGGATCTTCATGACGATTCATGGCTGCCAAATGAACAATAACATCACATGAACGAACAAATTCGCGTAATTTATTATCATCATCAAAATAATCATCGGCAAAAGGAACCAGATCTACTCCTTCTTGCAAAGCAAGATAATTATAGAGATGAGTTCCCACAAAACCCGCCTGACCTGTAATACCTATTTTTTTTGAAACTGAATTACCCATTCTTTATATCCGCTCTAATCATTGATAATTTAAGCAATAATTTTTTAGTACCATCTAAATCTAATCTATTAGTATTGTGAGAATGATAATCTTCGATTTTCGAAATATCTTCTTTTCCTTCAGAAAAATACTTTTCGTAATTCAAATCTCTATTGTCAGCAGGGACTCTGTAATAATCGCCCATATCAATAGCTTTTGCCATCTCTTCTCTGTTTACCAGAGTTTCATATAGCTTTTCTCCATGCCTTGTTCCAATTACTCTTATGCCCGAATCTGATTTATACAACTCCTTAAGTGCCTGAGCCAAATGTCCAATAGTAGAAGCTGGTGCTTTTTGAACAAAAATATCCCCATTGCTTCCATGCTCAAAAGCGTATAAAACCAAATCTACGGCATCCTCAAGAGTCATCATAAAACGAGTCATATTTGGGTCGGTAACAGTTAAGTCTTTGCCTTCTTTCATTAGACCAGCAAAAAGTGGGATTACAGAGCCCCTAGATGCCATGACATTCCCATACCTTGTTCCACAAAATACAGTATCAATAGATTCTGGAATATTTCTTGATTTTGCGATCATTACTTTTTCCATCATTGCTTTAGAAATTCCCATAGCATTAATCGGATAACAAGCTTTATCTGTACTGAGCACAACAACTCGTTTAACTCCATTCTCCAAAGCAGAATCTAGTACATTTTCAGTTCCTAAAACATTTGTTTTAACCGCTTCCACAGGAAAAAATTCACAAGAAGGTACTTGTTTAAGAGCTGCAGCATGAAAAATATAATCAACACCCCTCATTACAGTATCGACAGAACGCTTATCTCTAACATTCCCGATATAAAATTTCACTTTAGGATTGTTTAATTTATGACGCATATCATCTTGCTTTTTCTCATCACGAGAAAAAATGCGAATTTCTTTTATTTCTGTATCTAAAAATCTTTTCAATACAGCATTACCGAAGGAACCTGTTCCGCCAGTAATTAATAGAATTTTATTTTTGAATAGACTCATTTTAATATTATTATTCCCTTATATTTTTATAAAAATTAATCAAAAATTGAAGATAGTGGTAATATCCTAGTAGGCAAGCCTTCTATTGGAGTATTAATTAAACTAAATACAAAGATTGAAAAAAACACTACTACTACTAATGAATTTATTAATAGACCACGATTATCCCCTTTAATTCTGTATATCTTAGCCAAAAAAGTAAATTCTATCATTAAAAAAATAAGAAAGAAAAGACTCAACCTTTGAAAAATAAGGTTAGCTCTCGAAATATTATAGAAAAACAAAGATAAAAAACCTAAATTAAAGACAGCATTTCCATATTTTAATTTTAATATTTCTTTTCTTTTTAATAAACAAAATAGCCAAAGAATATTATAAATTAAAATTAAATATGAAAAACTTGCTTTTTCATAACTAATTAAATAACCTATATATTTCAAAGGTAAAATTTTGCTGATTATTATAACAATATAACTATTTATAAAGTCATAACATAATGAAAGCAAATATAAAAGAATGAAAAAGAATGTCGAAATCTGTATTTTGGCATAAAAATAGACCGGAATCAAGATAAAAGATGAAAAGTGGGACGTCATTGCTAGCAATATAGATAAAAGATACTTTTTCTTTTGGCTGTTTACAATATATCTAAAGGCAAAAAAGAAAATTGATGACGCAAACATTTGGCGTACAACATTAAAGCTTTGACCATATAAACTAGAATTAAACAAGTATAACAATATAATAACAAAAGAAGACATAAAAAAATATGAAGATCGAATAAATAAAAAATGTGTTACTGTTGCAAAAAAAACAAAAAATAATACATAGCTAAAAACCGTGTTTTTAATTATGATGGACAAAATGGCACGCATGGGTTCTAAAAAACTCAAAACTAGGTTATAATCTATACTTCTCACATAGTTATGATAATCTTGTCCTAATGCATCTCTAAAACCAGTAAAATATATTGCAGAAAGAATTAATAAAGTAACACCTAACTTTCTTACAAGTTTATTAGAAGAATAAACTGATAAAAATGCAAAAAAAACATAAGTTAATATAAAAACTATCCAAATTAACATATCTACTTCAAATTTTAATCAATTTTAAATATTCATTCCACTCACCTATATCCGTCCAAGAATTCTCAGCTACAGGAAATACCCCTACACGTCCTCCTCTCTTCATCACTTTATCTATCAAATGTGTTATATGAAACATCTTGTTTATTGGAATTTCATCTATTAGATGTGGCTCTAATATATAAATTCCTGTATTAATCTGATAAATATATTCTGGCTTTTCCTCCATATTTTGCAACAATCCATGATTACTCGTATTGACTATCCCATAAGGAATTTTGTAGTTTTTTAGAGCCGATATAATCGTTATTTCATTATTATTCGTCTTATGATATTTATAAACTTCTCTATAATCTTGTTCCACAAGAATGTCACAATTAGAAACAAAGAAAGTTGACTTGATTTTATTTTTTAATAGCGAAACACTCCCTATTGTACCTAATGGCTTATCCTCCTTAAAATAAGAAATATTGTAATTAAAATCATTCAAGTAGTATTCAAGTATTTCAGACTTGTAATTTACTGACAAATGAAAGTCAGAACAACCGATAGACTCAAACTTATCTAATATTGTTTCAATGATAGTTTTCTTACCAATAGGGATTAATGGTTTTGGAATAACATTTGTTAGTGGCTTTAATCTTGTACCTTGCCCACCAGCCATAATGACCACAGGGATGTTTAATGGTTCATGTATTTCACCTCTCTTTTCTTCAAAAAGGTCTTTCCAATAAAGAATATTTACAAGTTCTTTATTTTGATTAATAATTGGCATTAATTCAAAACGTTGTTCTAACATTTTATTCTTAATAACGCTTAAATCTTCACCCTCATTGGCTATTGTGATATCAGAACGCAATGTGTCTAAAATAGACGAATCTAAAGGCTTTTTATTAATTATTGCTCTTTGCACATCACCAATACTTACAATATTGATAAACTTAATTCCATCCACAATAATGAGAACCTTACAGTCCTTATTATCCATAATTTTCAATACAGACAAAATTGTTTCGTTTTTAGATATAACAGGAGCTGTATTATAATTTATCATTTTCATATTTTTTTAAAACCCTAGAGTAAATTTCAATTAAATTGTCATATATCTTTTGATTACTAAATTTTGTATTAATTAAATCAAAAGCATTATTTTTTAATCGATTTTGTATGTCGTTACTTTTGAGAACTTGGAAAATTGAATTCGCAAGCTGATTAACATCTCCTTTTTCAACTAATTTAACACATTCATGTTCATTATTTAATTCAGGAATACCGCCAACATTATTAGCAATAATTGGGACACCTAATTTCATTGTTTCTCTTAAACTCCCAGGCATACTATCGAAGTGTGTTGGTAAAACAAAAACTTTAGCACTTGCCACAATTTTATGTGCTTCAGTTTGTGTTTTTTGAAATCCTGCAAAAGTTACATTATCAGTAATTTTTAATTCCTCACACTTATTTATTAAAAATTCTAAATAAGAGGGATTGGATCCACCAACAATAATTAAAGAAATATTATTCAATTTACTTTTCAATATCCCGACGGCATCCAAAAGATCTTCTATACCTTTTTCATAGGTAACTCGTGCAAAAAAAACCAAGTCTTTTTTTTTCTCAATCTCATAAAAATCAAAATTTACATCTTCATATGTGGGTATTTGAAAATCATACAATACTGCTTCAGGGTTAAATCTAGACCTCAAAACATTAATTGTATCTTCAATACCATCAGCATAGTTTGTACAATACGAATTAATTGATTTTTCATACTTTACACGCTCTTTATGTACTATTTTACTAAGTATATTCCCTTTAGGAGTCGCAGATGAAATAAAACCTTGGATAGTTATAAGAGATCTATATGTATCTTTCAATTCATTAAATGCAACTGAATACGATGTGTTTTCTGACCCAAATAAATGAATTAAAGATGGCTGAATCTTTTCGACTATTTTTTTAACATTGTTTTTCTGATAAGAATAATTAGTTAACAACATTGTTAACTGGTTCTTTATGTGCCCTGCATCTAATAAGGTATATTTATAAAAAAAATAATTTATCCCTTTTAGAGAAAAGTTAACATTCTTGTTATTATAATAGTTTGGAGAAATTATATAAACATCAATTTCTTCTTTATTTTCAAATAACTTTATCATATCTGTCATCCAAGGTGCCATACTAGAAGCTTCTCTTCCTCCAATTATATCCCCTATCTCTGAATTAACAAAATGACAAAGCCAAACAACTTTTATTTTATGCATTATTTAAAATCTTATAATTAAAATAGGTTACTTTATCACTAACAATTTTACCTACATTATCTAATATTTTTATATAATCTGATATATTTTCAGCTTGAATGATTACAAAGCCATACCTATCCAAACTTGATTTTATTATAGGTATTTGATCTCCAACATTTAAAGAAAAATTAAAATATTTCACTCCCTTAATTTTTGTAATAGCAGACAAATCTCCAATATTTTGAATTAACCCTGGGTTTAATACAAAATATTCTATACCTGAAACATTCTTTTCAGGTAATAAAATCTTCTCTTTAAAATCTCCCAAACAAATCTGCATTAGAGACTCTTCAACATCTACACCCGTTGATAATTGTGTTAGTTTTGATGTAATGTAATCTCCCCCTAAACGAGGACTTGTCTCTATAACAGTTATGCCTTTATGGGATATTTTCAATTCCGTGTGGGATGCACAATAACGAAAGTCAAAAGCCTTAGCTATTTTCCTAATAATTTCATAAATCTCTTGCTTAATGCTATATTCAATATTTGCTGGTTGAATATGCCCCAATTCGACATTATAAGGGAACAATGTAGTCTTTTTTTCTGTAATTTGAATAATATGAGTTCTACTCTCTGTGTGCAAAGCCTCAATACTGTATTCTTTACCTTCAATGTATTCCTCAACTAAAATAGATGATTTTTTAGTGTATCTTATAGTCTCTTTAAAAAAATCGTTAAGCTGATTTTTACTTTCACATAAAACAACTCCTCTACTTCCAGAATTATCTCTTGGTTTAAGAATTATTGGATAATCAATACAGACCTGATCAGGCGAATTAATATCAAATCCTATAGCATGTGGAATCTTATTTTCAGAAAACCGCTGCTTCATCAAAAATTTGTCGGTGCATAAAATAGCAGTTTCCTCACTGAATAAACACAAATTAAATTCTTGGGCGATTTTTGCCATTACAACAAGTGGTTTGTCTGTAGCTGCCGTAACAAAAGCTGACACATTATACTTAATTACCAGATCTCGAGCAACTTCATATTCATTATTTGAAAATGAAACAAACAAACTTGCAAATTTACTACAAAATGCATTAGGATTAGGATCGATTACGATCGTAAACAATCCCATGGAATTACAAACATTAATAATTGATTCCTGTAAAACTCCACCTCCAAAAATAAGTACTGATTTTTGCTTCATAATTTATTCTGACAAAATTTCATTTAAGGTATTTGCAATAAATTCGATGTCTTCATTTTTTAGTGCAGCAAACATGGGTAATGTGATTTCATTATCAGCAATATACTCAGTAATGGGAAGGTCAACATCTAAATCTTTATACATCGAAAATTTATGAACTGCAGGATAATGTACACTTGTTTGAATACCAGCTTTGTGCAATTCATTTCTCACTGCATCCCTTTTTCCCGCGGTAGAATCTTTAAGGACAATAGGCATAATATAATTTGACACAAATTCTGTATTAGCCTCAAAAGGAATATAAATACCTTTAATGTTGGATAAACAGTCAACATATTTAGCTCGAACCGACAATCTTTTTTCCAAATCGGATTGTAATTTATTCATCTGTACAACCCCTATAGAAGCTCTAATATCATCCATCCTATAATTATACCCAAGTTCAACAACATCATATACAGTTGCATGCCCCTCAGCTCTCTGATAAGACATCGTCGTCATCCCATGTGACCTTAATAATTTTATTTTATTAGCAATTTTTTCATCAGAAGTAATTACCATTCCTCCTTCACCGGTACTGATATTTTTATTCGAGAAAAAACTAAAACATCCAACATCTCCGATGGCACCTAATTTCTCACCTTTATACTCAGACAAAGGACCATGACAGGAGTCTTCTATTATTTTAAGATTGTATTTTAATGCTAAACTCTTGATAGCATCCATATTACAAGGGAAACCAGCAAAATGTACAACTAAAATAGCCTTTGTCTTTTTAGTTATTAATGTTTCAATTTTATCGGGATCAATATTAAAATTATCATATCCAACGACATCACAAAAAATAGGGTTGGCGCCAACATATTTAATAGCATTGGCAGATGCAACAAAAGTTAAAGATGGACAAATTACTTCATCATCGACACCAATATTCATAGCCATTAAGGCCAAATGCAAAGCTGAGGTACAACTAGAAACACTTATCGCATATCTTGCTCTAAAGTTATCAATAAATATCTGTTCCAACTCTCCACATTTAGGTCCAGTTGAAATCCAATTAGATGTAATTGTCTCAGCAACAGCATTTATTTCTTTTTGATCAAAATTAAGATCAAATAAAGGTATTTTATAACTCATAATAATTCCCCTTTAAAACTTATTCCCAATAACAGCATTAATCTCTTAATCACAATTTTAATTTTTTCTTTAAGATTTTCTTTAGGATATGATTTTTCTTTTGCTGTAAATATACTTTTATCATCAAATAAAGCGTTACCACTATAACTAAAATCAAGATTAACATCTATATTTTGTTTTAAAAACACATCTTCCTTCATTCCATTACAATGGATACCTGATCCATCATGGCCATGATTTCTAACTTTAGATATAGTAGGATATAAACAATAAGTATTATCTTTTACCATATCTATTGCAATTGCACCATCACCTACCATATCTTTATTTCTTATTATATATGAAAGAATGCCACTATAGAATCTAGGATAATATAATTTGATTTGTTTTAATAATGATTTGTTTTTCACAACCTCTTTTAATTGATTTGGCTTATATATAAAAGTCTTAGCTCGATCTCTCCACATTCCATATCCCCATGCTGAAAATCCTTTTAGATAATAATAATTACAAGAATAATCTAGAGGAACTTTAAATAGGTAACAATGACCACAAATTCCAACAATACGTTTATCATTCTCAAACTTCTCTAATCCCTTGTTGATATATTCCAAAAAATTAGGGGAAAATTCATTATCGTCTTCTGAAACTATAATTCTATCATATTTCTCAAAAAGAGCTTTTTTCCCTTCTCTACTATTTAATATCGCTCCAAAATTCTTTTCCCTTTTAATAATGATAACAGATTCAAAACCCTCAATATTATCAACATATTTAAGAATTTTATTATAACCGTCCCAATGTGAATCTTTCAATGGGTAGTCTAAAGCAATATATAGTTCAGAATCTTTAGCATAACTATTTTTCGCTAAAGACTCAACACATTTTTTAAAGTGTTCATACCTACATAAAGTCAGTATAAAAATTGGTGCATACCTCATTATTTTCTACCTTTTGTCAATAAACTTAATTTATTTTTTACAATTTCTCTTTCTTTTGTTTCAATACCAACTACATATATCGAAACCAATATGTACAACCCCGATAAGAACACGAAACTACTAAACCTAAGAAAACTAGATTCTATAAAACTATGAATATAAAACAGGGGCAAAATAGATAAACTAACATATAATATTCTAAGATAAGATATCCTTAGCAATTTTTCAATATCAAAATTTACTATTTTTTTCAATAGTATCAAGCGCATAATTGCATTTAAAACTCCTATACAAATTATAATTACCAGTATAGTATAAGGTTCATATCCATTCTTAAAGAAAACATAGGCTATTGGTAAACTCAACAACATAGCTGAACTCATTATAATTTGAAACCATTTTATTTTTCCAGTTGCCTGAACGATGGAAACAACTCCATCTCCCAAAGTATCCAATAAAGCTTTAATTATCATCAATTTAGTAAAAATAACGGTATATTTCGGAACAACTCCTAACCACAATTTAAGTAAATATTCTGTTTCAAGAAAAATAGGTAACCCTAAAATAAGAAGTAAAAAAAAACAATACTTACTAGTATAACAAACTAGTTGCTCCGTTCTAGCATGATTACCACCACTGTAATTCTTAGTTATTTGTGGAACAACAGCCTGACCTAAATTACCAGCAAACATTTTAAGAAAAGCATTAACCTGATTAGCAATACCAAAAGAAGCATTTAAAACAGTACTAAAGAATGAATTAATTATAAGAGCAGAACCTTGTACTTGCCCAACACTAGCGGCTGCACCAAACATAATCCAACCAGAAAATTGCAACATCTCTTTATATTTTGTTTTATCTCTTTGAAATACCCACCTAACCTGCGAATAATAATTCCTTCTACAATAAAAAATAAAAAGAGATGAATAAATAGCCAAAGCACAAGCCATGAATACAGAATATAATCTTAATTTATCACCATCATAAATGAACAACAAACAAACCAAAATCAATGTTAAAATACTTTTTATAGTCTCAATAGAAGCCCTTACTAAGAAATTTTCTTTAGCTGTAACTAATCCTTGATAAGGAATACTAAAAATATTAAATAGTGTAGCCAAAATTGACATCCTAAAAACAAAAAAAGCGTCATCAATCCTATTTATATCTACATTCAACTTATTAAAAATATACCATCGCCCAAGGGTTTCTGCCAAAATAATCAATAGTAATGCAATACTAATGTGAATTACCAAGCTAATATTAAATATTTTATTTATTCCAATATCACTTCCCTTGCCCATTTCAAAAGCAATAAAACGATAGGTGGTTGATACCATTACTATATTCAGAAATGCCATTAATGTGACAATTCCTCCAACAACACTATACAAACCAAAATCATAAACACCAAGATTTTGTAATAGTAAACGAGACACCAATAACCCTACAATAGAAGTTATTATCAATCGGATATATAATATTATACTATTTTTAAATATTAGCTTATTGCTATTCATGTTTTCCTATATCTCTCTATTAAAATACAACTTCAATATTCATTTTTGCAAATGAAAATTCTGGAAGCGTTCATCTAACATTACAAATTCCTCTCCATTACTCTTTCTAAACACTGTCTAATATATTTCTCATAATGACAGGCTAAACAGCAAATAATTAATGCAATTCGTTCTTACAATTTCAGTAATTATATTGCACGATTATTGAAAAATCTCGAGTCTCACTAATAGAAAATCCATGTTTCCTATAAAAAGATCTTGCTTTAAAATTTACCTTTTTAACTTCCAAATTGACCTTGTAAAACATATTAACTTTACCAAAATCTAAACATAAATTTAAAAGTTTCTTTGCTATTCCAATTCCTTCATATTTTTCAAGTACACTTACATTAGTTATAAACATAATTTTTGTTTTATCATTACAATATACAGCCACAAGCCCAATTAAATCTTCACCTTTCCATGCTTCAAATGTTATGGCTTTTTTAAATAATTTTTCAGAATAATCTTTTAAAACCACATAAGTATTTAAGGCAGGTATAAACAAATCAGAACATTCCTCCAAATGTGATTTAATTTTAACTTTAGAAGCTAAATTTATTCTGTATTCAATATTATTCATGTTTGTATTTTTTAAAAAAAATATATTATTAAAATAATGTTTTTATTAATTTAAAATTCTCTTTCGCTTTTTCTTTAGTTTGAGGAATTTTAATATTCAAAATAGATCTATATTCTTGCAAATTATTCCAACATTGATCAATTTTTTCTATTAAATCTTTTCCATTTGCAGGATTGGCTACAAAATTTTCTGCTCCAGCTTCGATTGCAAAACCTAATAATTTATGAGCTTTAGGCTCATGACCATAATCAATTATTACTGTTGGGACACACTGGCTTAATCCTGAAACAGCAGCATGTATTCTTCCACTTACTAACATATCAAATTTACCAATGATTGCCTTTGTTGTCCAGCTATCATAAACCCCATCTAAAGCAAATACATTTTTAGCAATTCCCCTTTTCCTAACAACATCTTGTAATTGCTTAGTAATTGGATAATCTCTACCATGAATTAATTCAAACGTTTCTTTACCTGGAATAAATCCATTTGAATGGGACATCAAACAAACAGTTGCTCCAAGAGACTCTAGATGTTCAACAGCTTCTGCAAAAACACAATAGTCTGAGTCATTTCTTGTCCATTTGTCGAAAGGTCCTTCAATAAAATTCCAACCACATAAAATAAAACCAACAATTGGATTATCTAATTTTTTAATTCCTTCTTCTCCAAAAAATTCATTTGAATTAATTAATTGATTAGGCTCAAATAGAAATGCTGGACATGCCAAATCATGCAACTTAGCAATATCAAAACCATTATCTTCAAGTATCTTTCTACTTAAACTTTCTCTATTTGTAATAAGATCAAATCCTTTAAATACTTCTTTAGCAAATTCAAGATTTTTATTAGGTGAAAATGGGCCTGGAGAACCTGCAATCATTATTGATTTTTTATTTAAAAGTTGAGCCACTCTATCTTTACATAAACCAACATAAAATCTATCATTCCCAAGAAAATCAGCATTATCTCCCCAAATATCACCACTGAAGTCTATCACTAAGTTGCTTTTCAATACTTCATCAATATATGGTGTAGTTTTATTTATAACACCTGTAGTGGCATATTCTTTAGCTATATTTAATTCCTTTTCAGCATCAGAAAGATCATTACCTGACCATGAATAATACAAATCCATTGGAAGGACACCAACACCTTCTCTATTGCAAAATCCTGATGACATTTGCATAGTTGTATTTATTTCACATTCAGGAAATATTTTTTTCAACTCTCTTACAAAAGGTTCAATAATGTAATAGTTCCCAATATTTCCAAATTCCATTCTTCCCCAATGTAAAGTACATTGTCCTATTATTAATATTTTCATTTCTTTTATATTATCCTATATTACAAGAATTTAGCATTTTTAAAATTTCATCTTTATGATTAAACATCATAACATCAATAATAGATAGTCCTGGTTTAAACTCATCATCCAATTGCTGATATTTAGGCAAACTATGTTCTAAAAACATGAGGTTAACATCGTTCTCTTCAAACTCTTTTTTATCATATAAACTATGTCCTCCAAATGGATTTATATAACAATCTGCTTTTTGATTTTTATAAATATCAAAAACTCGGTACTTATTCTTTAAATTATGATTCAATGGCAAGTTAGAAGATCTAATTAAATTTGTTTTAATATTAAGATAATCCAGTATGTTCAATAGAGAATTATATATGTATTCAAATAAATTTTCATTCTGATATTCAAAACATTTTTTAACAATCGGGTAAGCTTCATTAAAATATTTTGCTTTACTATAATTTAGTTTAATTTTCCTTAATATCTTTGGCATTTCTTTCTCAAAATAAAATGGAGAGATTTTTCTGTCACATACATCTAAGTAATCAGAATCCTTAGCTATATTAATTGTAAAATATTCTATTTTATTATTAAACAATAACCTATTTCGGTTAAACCATCCTTTTTTTGTAAACTGAACATTATCATAAACTATAAAAGTCTCAACTGCATTTATCAGCTGGAAATACCCTATATAAGGGAAAAAATATGGTTGCATTATTGCTAATTTCATCTTAAAAACACCTTTACAATTCTACAAATTTCATTTATATTTTCTTTCAATAAATCAGGATAAATAGGCAAACAAATAACCTGTTTTGTTACACCTTCAGCGATTGATAAGTTGCCAAGAGCGGCAGATGGCAAACCACTATAGGTTGGGAATTGCGATATCAGAGGATAAAAATATCTTCTTCCATAGATATTATGTTTTTTTAATTCCTCATATAAATCATCTCTTGATTTTCCATACTTCTTTTTATCAATAAATATTGGAAAATAAGCATAATTGTGTTTTACTCCTTCTATATCTTTAAGAAAAGTAATTCCATCAACATCAGTTAATAAATTCCTATACAAATCTGCAATATATTTTCTTTTAGATATTGCTTCATCAATATGTTCTAATTGTAGCAAACCATAAGCAGCTTGCAATTCATTCATCTTAGCATTTATACCTGGCGCAATTACTTTTGTCTCTCCCGCAAAACCGAAATTCTTTAGATAGTCTATTCTCTTCTTAGTCGCTTCATCGTTACAAATTATAGCTCCACCCTCAATAGTATTAAAAACTTTTGTGGCATGAAAACTCAGAATAGACATATCCCCATAATTCAAAACAGAATTACCATTTACATCAACATCAAAAGCATGAGCAGCATCGTAAATTACTTTTAGTCCATAAGTATCAGCAATTTCCTTGATTGCTTCAACATTACAAGGTGTTCCATATACATGAACAGGCATAATAGCCGTGGTTTTTGGTGTTATCGCTGCCTCTATCTTCTTAGGATCAAGATTAAGAGTTATAGGATCAATATCTGCAAACACAGGCTTTATACCATTCCAATGCAATGCATGTGTGGTAGCAACAAAACTGTAAGGAGTAGTTATAACTTCACCAGTAATTCTCATTACCTGTAAAGCACTAATCAGTGCTAAAGTCCCATTAGAGAACAATGAAACATATTTCACTCCCAAATGTTTAGCTAGAGCTTTTTCAAAATCTTGATGAAACTGACCATTATTTGTCAACCATTTGCAATCCCAAATCTTTTCAAGGGACTTTACAAACTCTTCCAATGGTGGAAGAACTGGCTGAGTAACTAATATTCGTTTTTTATTTTTTCTATTATTTGATTTACACATATAATGTTTTTTAACCTTTTAATTATTAATCAAATCTATTTTATTAAACTTAATAAATATTGCCCATATTCATTTTTACACATTGATTTTGCAATCTCTTTTATTCTTTCAGACGATATCCAACCCTTTTCAAAAGCTATCTCTTCTAAGCAAGCAATCTGTAATCCTTGGCGTTTTTCAATTGTTTCAATAAAATTAGAAGCTAACGCTAAAGATTCATGAGTCCCTGTATCTAGCCACGCAAAACCACGACCCAACAACTGCATCTTCAAATTACCCTGCTCTAAATATTCGCGATTTACAGTTTTTATTTCCAACTCTCCCCTCTCAGAAGGTTTTATATTTTTAGCTATATTAATTACAGAATTAGGATAAAAATAAAGCCCAACTACAGCATAATTTGACTTTGGATTTTTAGGCTTTTCCTCTAAACTCAAAACTTTGCCATTCTCGTTAAATTCAGCCACACCAAAATCTTCTGGCTGACTAACTCTATAACCAAAAACTGTAGCTTTATTTTCTTCTTCCGCCATTCTCAAAGATTCCTCAAGCATTGGACTAAAGCCTTGTCCATAAAAAACATTGTCGCCTAAAACCAAGCAGACAGCATCATTACCGATGAACTCCTCTCCAATTATAAAAGCTTGAGCCAATCCATCAGGGGAAGGTTGTTCTGCATAAGTAAATTCAACACCATAATTTGAACCATCACCCAAAAGTCTTTTGAACCCAGGTAAATCATCAGGTGTGGAAATTATTAATATATCTCTTATTCCTGCCAACATCAAAACAGATATTGGATAATAAATCATTGGTTTATCATATATAGGAAGCAACTGTTTAGATACGCCTTTTGTTATTGGATATAGTCTCGTGCCGCTACCACCTGCTAATACTATTCCTTTCATCTTATTTGTCCCCATACATATCTTTATAATAATCTTGATAATCGCCTGATGTAATGTTATCCATCCACTCTTGATTATCCATATACCAATCGATTGTTTTTTCTATTCCCTCTTCAAATTGAAGGGATGGTTTCCAACCCATTTCGTTAGATAATTTTGTGGAATCTATTGCATAACGCATATCGTGACCCAATCTATCTTTAATAAAAGTGATAAGTTTCTCAGAAGTTCCAACTTCTCGTCCAAGTTTCTTATCCATTGTTTTACAAATAGTTTTAATTAAATCGATGTTAGTCCACTCGTTAAAGCCACCAATGTTATATGTTTCCCCTACTTTCCCATTGTGAAAAACCACATCTATAGCTTTGGCATGGTCTTCAACATATAACCAATCTCTAATATTTAATCCCTCTCCATAAACAGGTAAAGGCTTGTTATTTCTGATATTGTTGATAAATAGAGGTATCAGCTTTTCTGGAAATTGATTAGCTCCATAGTTATTTGAGCAGTTTGTAATAACTGTAGGCAGGTTAAAAGTATTGTTATAAGCTCGAACAAAGTGGTCAGAACTCGCTTTTGCAGCTGAGTAAGGAGACTTTGGATCATAAGGAGTCTCTTCTAAGAAAAAACCTTCTTCTCCCAAAGAACCGTAAACTTCGTCTGTTGAAATATGATAGAAAAGTTTACCATCAAGATTATCTTTCCAGCTCTCTTTCGCTTGGTTCAAAAGTGTTAAAGTTCCCATAATATTTGTTTGAGCAAACTCAAAAGGATTAGTTATAGAACGGTCAACATGAGATTCTGCTGCCAAATGAATAACAGCGTCTATTGAATATTTCTCGAAGATTCCTTTTACTTTTTCAATATCACAGATATCAGCTTTAACAAATTCATAATTAGAAGCATTTTCAACCTCTTTTAAATTTTCAAGATTACCTGCATAAGTAAGACTATCCATGTTAATAATCCTGTAATTAGGGTATTTATTAACAAATAATTTCACCACATGGCAACCAATAAATCCAGCTCCACCAGTTATTAAAACATTTTTCATCTCTAGGCATTCGTTTACATTTTTTTTCTCTTCCCCCGCAAAAATTGGAGCATGAAGAGGGATAAAAGCCTTAGGGGTTTTATATAAAATTCTTATAAAGTCTATTATTGTATTATATTTTATTTTCATTATGTTTTATCCGTTTACATCTTTGAATCTAGAGTCTTATCCAACTCTTTGTGGTTAAAGTTAACTAAAAAATCTTTCATAATTTTAACTATATCAGATTTTGATGTTTCCATTGAATCGAAAGCTTTTTCAAATTTCTGTAAAAGTGTTTCAATTTCTGAAATTGGTTTGATATTAAGATCTGAAACAACTCCTAAAGCACTATATCTATCCATAGAGACTTTTTCGGTATTAGTATAAAACTCCTCGTAAGGTTTCTCACCTGTTGTATTACTTTCCGAGAAATGGACTGGATATTTCTCCATTTTTTGCACGCTTTTATCTAAAGCTTCTTCATCAGAACAACACAAATCCAAATCATAACCAACTTCATTTAAAAGTTTTTCTGCCATGTTAGAGAAAGTCATCACCTGCTCTTTTTGCAACTTGGGAAAATAGATTTCGCCACTATTTCCTAAAATACAGGCTAGAAGACAAATTTGTCCACTTTCACTTGGTGAAACAAAATAACGAATCACATCACTAGGTGCCGAAATAGGTTGTTTCTTAGAGATTCGCTCAAGAAATCCTGCTGGCAGAGACCCATTCGAGAAAGCCACATTTGCAAAACGCGCCGTTGTTATAGGATATTTTGTGGAGTATGTCATTATCATCTCCTCCATAATCTTCTTAGAGCCGCCCATAATATTTACAGGATTGGCAGCTTTGTCCGTTGAAACACAGAAAAAATGCTTCGGTGGAAATTGCTCTAGAAGATCTAATAATATTTTAGCATTCATAACATTATTACGAATAAGAGCCTCAACAGAATATTTATCTTTCTCACTGCGCACATGTTTGTGTGCCGAGAAATTTGCAACGATATCAAAACCTCCCTTGCTTATAAACATCTTCTTAAAAACTGAATCGGCGTAACTCATTGGGTAAGTTACAAATTCATCCGACACAAACAGCCCCTTTGTGCTTCTTAAATCTCTTACTAATTCTGTAAGCCCATTTTCATTAATGTCTACTACTGTTAAAGATTTTGGCTTAAATGGCAATAAAGCTCTAATATAAGAGCTCCCAATAGTTCCAGCACCGCCAATTACCAAAACTGATCTTCCTTCAATCTCTTTTAAAAGTTGTTCTCCATTTTTTTCTAAATCTTCAAAAAACATACTCTGATCACGCTTAGTCACATACTTTGAAATAAAATCATTTATATTTATCATATAATCCCTAAATTTAGAATTTATTGTGAAAATTAAAAGTTCTTTTAATTTTACTCTTATTTAATGCCTACTAACAATGTCTTTTAGCTTTGGTATATAATCTTTTGTCTCTACAAGTTTAATATAACACCCTCTATTATAACTAAAGACTATTTCTTTTGCAAATTCTCCCAATACCACTCACAAGCTTCTTCTAAACCTTGCTTAACACTATATTGTGGATTGTAATTTAATGTCTCTCTTGATTTGTTTATATTTGCCAAAGAATGAGGGATATCCCCTGCTCTATTTGAGCCATGAACTATGTCAACATTAGCAATTCTTGAATCAAATTTTGAAAGATTTCTTTTCAAGATTTCAACCAATTCATTCAAATTTGTTCGTTCTCCGAAAGCTACATTAAAGACAGAAAAGCTGTTTTTTTCTACAGATTTCACCTTTTCATAATCAACTAATCCTGCACATTGATTTGCTTGAAGAACATTCTCAATGTAAGTAAAATCTCTTGAATAGCTTCCATCACCATTAATCACAGGATTTTCATGCTTCATCAATTGCATTACAAATTTAGGAATAACAGCGGCATAAGCTCCATTAGTGTCCTGTTTTCTTCCAAAGACATTAAAGTATCTTAATCCAATAGTTTCAATTCCATAGGTATTGTAAAAGTTTTCTGCAATAAGTTCGTCAGTATATTTTGTGATTGCATAAGGAGATAGTGGCTTGCCAATAACATGTTCAACCTTAGGCATATTTGTTGAATCTCCATAAGTTGAAGAACTTGCAGCATAAACAAATCTTTTTACACCAGCCTCTTTAGCAGCAAAAAGTATTTTTACAAATCCTCCAATATTCACATCCGTACTTGTTATAGGATCCACAATAGAACGAGGAACAGAACCTAACGCTGCCTCATGGAAAACAAGATCACAGCCTTCTACAGCCTTTACACAATCCTCATAATTTCTAATATCACCTTCTATTAGAGTGAAATTTGAATTAGTTAAAAAAGATTCTACATTATATCTATGACCAGTTGCAAAATTATCTAAACAAACAACTCTATTATTTTGTTCTAAAAGTTTATTACATAGATTAGATCCAATAAATCCAGCACCACCAGTAACTAAAATCTTTTTATTTTTTATTTCTAAACTCATAAAAATTACACTCTAAAATTAATAAACATTTACAATCTTCCGTCAACCTTTTGTCTATCCCAAAGTCCTTTTATATCATAAATTATTGAATCTTTACTTTTACTGTATTTATCAATATTAAAATCAATAAATTCATTATGAGATACAGCTAAGACAATGCTATCATACTTGTTTTCTTTAGGTTTATCTATCAAATCTAAATTATATTCATGCTTAACTTCATCAACACTAGCCCATGAATCATAAACATCAACATCACATCCAAACGCTTTTAATTCATTAATTACATCTACAGCTTTTGTATTACGAATATCAGGACAATTTTCCTTAAAAGTAATACCAAGAACTAAAATCTTAGCTTTTTTAACCTTAAGCTCTTTATTAATCATTAATTTGATAATCTCTGAAACTACCCATTCACCCATACCATCATTCATTCTTCTACCTGCTAATATAATCTCTGGATTATACCCTACTTCCTGCGCCTTTTGAGCAAGATAATATGGATCAACACCAATACAATGTCCTCCAACCAAACCTGGTTTAAACGGCAAAAAATTCCATTTTGTACCCGCAGCCTCAAGAACATCACTAGTATCTATTTCAAGTTTATTAAAAATTTTGGAAAGTTCATTTACAAAAGCAATATTTATATCTCTTTGAGAATTTTCAATAACCTTAGCAGCCTCAGCAACTTTGATTGAAGAAGCCTTGTGAGTTCCTGCAACAATAACTGATTTATAAATATTATCAACCAATTCTGCAATTTCAGGAGTTGATCCTGAGGTAACTTTCAAAATTTTTGTAACGGTATGTTCTTTATCTCCTGGGTTTATTCTTTCTGGCGAATATCCCACAAAAAAATCCACATTATATTCCAATCCAGAGACTTTTTCTAAAACAGGCACACATTCGTCTTCTGTAGCTCCTGGATAAACAGTAGATTCATAAACAACCACATCTCCATTTTTTAAAACTTTACCAACTGTTTCACTTGCTTTATAAAGTGGAGTTAAAACTGGCCTATTATTCTTATCTGTAGGCGTAGGAACTGTAACTATATAAAAATTAGAATTTTTAATATCCTCAATATCTGTAGAAAATTTAATCCCTACTTTCTCATTAGATTCTTCAACAACCTTTTTGAGATATGAATCAGAGATTTCAAGAGTGGAATCTTTCCCACTTTTTAACTCATCAACTCTAGCTTTATTAATATCAAATCCAATAGTTTTGAATTTTCTTCCAAATTCAACCGCTAACGGTAAACCAACATAACCTAATCCTATTACTGCTATTTTTGGTTCTTTATTTGCTACTTTATTGGTCATTTTTTATTCCTTATTTTTTTTATCGGCAAAACTGAAGATCCGCCTTAACTTCTTGGATTTCTTTGTGCAACTCGTTATACTCAAGTTCCTTAATTTGCAAAAAAGCTTTAGTTATTCTCATTTTTTCTGTTATCCCTATCGGTGTTAACACATAAAGATAATTACTCTTATTATCACTTTCGGCAAAATTGTGTAGTTTTAGAAATCCTTTCTTCCCAAGTTCCTTAAGTAAAAAATTCACTTTGCCCAAACTGAAACCTAAGCTATGAGCTAAAGACCTTTGGTTATGGTGTGGCTCTCTTTCTATTGCACTCAAAACCTTATAACTATTTTCTATTTCATTCTTGTTCATGGGTTGAACGAAAAAGGAAAGTATTTAATGTCAATAAAAAGTCTTCATAATAAAAAATGAGAGCAAAGAAATCCTCCGCTTACTACCAGAACTCTCTGGATGGTAAATGCTGAACATAAAAAAAGTGGACACGAACTCTATCGTATCCACTTCTTCTTTAAAATTTACTTTTCATATATAATTTAAAAAGGTTTATAAGAATCCCACCATTTTTCAGCACCCAAGTCATAGTTAGCATACCTTTCTTCATCAAGACTAGTTAGCTTACTCTTCCAACCACTAAGGTTTATATTGAAAGCTTTAGCAAACATAAACATAGCACTCATCCATTCAACATTGCCTACATTCCAAGCAGAAATATTACCATTAAATTTCGTTGCCCCAGCAAACATATAATTCATATTGGTGACACTGTCTACATCCCAAGAGTTTAAATCCTTATTAAAAGCTTTTGCTCCATCAAACATATAACTCATATTGGTAACGCTACTAACATCCCAGCCATTAATGTCGCCGTTAAACATGGTATCATTAAAAAACATAAAGCTCATATTTGTAACACTGCCTACTTCCCAAGAATTCAAATTCTGATTAAAAGTTTCTGCTCCGGAAAACATATGAAGCATATTTTCAACTTTACTTACATTCCAATTAGAAATATTACTATTAAATAAAATTGCATTAGAAAACATACCTTGCATAGTCTGCACATTGCTCACATCCCAGCCACTGATATCCCCATTAAATTCCTTAGCTCCACTAAACATATAATTCATAATCGTTACATTGCTTACATCCCAGCCACTGATATCTTGATTGAATGTTGAATCACTACTAAATAAAGATTCCATATTAGTGATCCCAGCTGTATTGACCTGAGTGACATCATCGCGATCGGCTATCATAGCTTTCAAGGTGTTTAGCGTGATATATGTCGTGGCACTGTCGATACTGGAGAAAGCAGATTGCCCAGCGTCGCTATAAGCTGCTATTTTGTAGAAGCGTTTGCTGTTTTCACTGAGGCTGGTGATGCTGTAGTTGGAGACAAGCCCCACGGTTGTCGTGTCATAGCTCCCTTCACTACTGGTGGCTGTACACAGGTAATAACCTGTAGCTCCAGCGACTTCGCTCCAAGATATGTCTATTTGTGTAGGGCTCGCGGCACTATCGGACAAAATGGTAGGAGTAGCAACAATTGTGGTAACACTTACGCTATCAGAAAGACTGGATGTATCCACAGCGTTATAAGCTTGGATCTTGTAAAAATGCTTGGAGTTGGCATTAAGTCCTTTGTTTTGGTAAATGATGTCATCAATATCACCGATTGGACTGAAATTTTCACCACTAGAGTCTGCATGATATATCGTGTATCCTTCTGCCCCGCTAACTTTGTCCCACGATATGTCTATTTGGGAAAAGCTCTTGGCTTCCGCAAAAACATTGGCAGGAGCGTTTACATTTATTTTCCCTATTACAACTGCAGAGAAATCGGATACACCGCGTCCATGATAGGATCGTACCTTGTAATAATACTCTGTGTCTGAATTGAGTCCCATGCTGCTGTAGAATGTATCGGTTCTAACAATTGAGTCGCCATAGTGCTCTCCATCGTCTGATATGTAGAGATAATAGCCATCTGCTCCCGCGGCTGTGCTCCACGATATTCTTATTTGGGAAGAGTCTACCGCACTCGCCTTTAGGTCAGCTGGAGCGGCGACAATCGTGGTGTCGCTCAATATGTCAGAGAAAACGCTGTAACCGTTGCCGTTGTAAGCCTTCAGCTTGTAAGTGTAGACTGTGTAAGCGGAAAGCCCTGTGTCGCTGTAAGAGTTGCTACTGATGTCGCCAACACTACCGTATTCTCCATTAGTGGTATCTAATCGATAAATCTTGTATCTGGCTGCTCCAGGGACGGTGTCCCATCGCAAATCTATGCGTGATGCACTAACGACACTGCTCTCAAGATTGCTCGGAGCTAAGACGATTGTGGTGTCGCTTATTCCGCTGGAGAACGCACTGTAACCGCTACCATTATAAGCCTTCACCTTGTAAAAGTACTCTGTGTTTGCGGCGAGTCCTGTGCTGTAATAAGTGGTGCTATTGGTGTCGCCGATTGAAATGTAGTCTCCACTAATGGTATCTAATCGGTATATTGCATAGCTGGTTGCTCCAGCGACTGCGTGCCAACTCAGGTTTATCTGTGATGCACTCACGACACTGTCGGTGAGATTCGTGGGAGACGCGACAATCGTGAAAATCCTCAATGTGTCGGAGAAATCACTATAGCCTTTCGTATTATGAGCACTCACTCTGTAGAAATACTTCGTGTTTGCAGTGAGACCTGTGTCGCTGTAGGTGGTGACATTCCCCAAAGTTGTGTCGCTGTATGTCCGCCCGCTGTCTACAGAGAACGAGAGGCGATAGCCTGCCGCTCCATCTACTTCGCTCCATTTCAAATCTATGCGTGAAGCACTCACGACGCTGTCGGTGAGATTGCTCGGAGCTAAGACGATTGTGGTGTCGCACAATATGTCGGAGAAGGCACTATTGCCTTTCCCGTTACGGGCTAACACCTTGTAGTAATGCACACTGTTTGCAGCGAGTCCTGTGTCGCTGTAGGAAGTGTCATTGCCAAGAATTGTGTCGCTGTAAGCAGTGCCATCTTCTGAGTAAGAGAGAGAATAGCTCGTTGCTCCATCGACTGTGTTCCAAAACAGCTTTATCTGTGATGAACTAATGACACTGTCGGTGAGGCTCTTAGGAGCATCAATAATCGTTGTGTCGCTCACGGTGTTCGAGAAAATACTGTAGCCGTTGTTATTATAAGCTAGTACCTTGTAGGAATAGACGGTGAAAGCGGAAAGCCCTGTGTCGCTGTAAGAATTGCTATTGGCAACACCAACACTGTCGTAGTCTCCACTAGTGGTATCTAATCGGTAAATCTTATAGCTGGCTGCTCCAGGAACGGTGTCCCATCGCAAATCTATGCGTGAAGCACTGACGACGCTGTCGACAAGGTTAGCAGGAGCGGCAACGATTGTGGTGTCGCACAATATGTCGGAGAAGGCACTATTGCCTTTCCCGTTACGGGCTAACACCTTGTAGTAGTGCACACTATTTGCAGTGAGTCCTGTGTGGCTATAGGTGGTGACATTGCCCAATGCTGTGTCGCTGTAGTTTGTGCCATCGCCTGAGTAAGAGAGAGAATAGCTCGTTGCTCCATCGACTGAGTTCCAAAACAGTTTTATCTGTGATGAACTAATGACACTGTCGGTGAGGCTCTTAGGAGCATCGACAATCGTGGTATCGCTCAATATGTCAGAGAATTCACTGTCGCCATTTCCATTGTAAGCTAAAACTTTGTAATAATGCACACTATTTGCAGCGAGTCCCTTGTCGCTGTAGGTGGTGACATCCCCCAAAGTTGTGTCGCTGTATGTCCGCCCGCTGTCTATAGAGAACGCGAGGCGATAGCCTGTCGCTCCCTCTACTTCGCTCCATTTCAAATCTATGCGTGACGCACTGACGACGCTGTCGGCTAGATTACTCGGAGCTGCGACGATTGTGGTGTCACTCAATGTGCCGGAGAATTCGCCAAAGCCTTTTGTATTATAGGCTCGCACTTTGTAGAAATACTCTGTGTTTGCGGTGAGCCCTGTGCTGTAATAAGTGGTGCTATTGGTGTCGCCGATTGAAATATAGTCTCCACTAATGGTATCTAATCGGTATATTGCATAGCTGGTTGCTCCAGCGACTGTGTTCCAAAACAGTTTTATCTGTGATGAGCTGATGACACTGTCGGTGAGGTTGCTCGGAGCATCGACCTTCGTGGTGTCGCTCAATGTGTCAGAGAATTTGCTTTCGCCGTTGTTATTATAAGCTAGTACCTTGTAGGAATAGACGGTGTAAGCGGAAAGCCCTTTGTCGCTGTAGGAGTTGATACTGGCAACGCCAACACTGTCGTATTTTTTACTAGTGGTGTCTAATCGGTAAATCTTGTAGCTGGCTGCTCCGGGGACGGTGTCCCATTTCAAATCTATCTGTGACGCACTCATGACACTGTCACTGAGGTTGCTCGGATGTGTGACGATTGTGGTGTCGCTTATTACGCTGGAGAACGCACCGAAGCCTTTTGTATTATAGGCTTGCACCTTGTAGAAATACTCTGTGTTTGCGGTGAGTCCTGTGCTCAGATAATTAGTTTCATTGGTTGCTCCGATTTTGTTGTCGCCTACATTTATAATTGTGTCCCTATAAATATAATAGCTATCTGCACCAGCGACTGTGTTCCAGTATAGATTTATCTGTGACTTACTCACGACACTGTCGGTGAGGTTGCTCGGAGCATCGACAATAGTGGTGTCGCTCAATATGTCAGAGAAAATACTATAGCCGTTGCCATTGTGAGCCTTCAGCTTGTAGAAGTAAGCTGTGTTAGCGGAGAGGTTTTCGATACTAAATGTGGTGCCATCTGTTGTTTCTTTTCGGTCATAATTTCCGCTTATAATTGTGTCTATATAAACGACATAGCCTGCCGCTCCCTCTACTTCGCTCCAGCTCAAATCTATGCGTGAAGCACTAACGACGCTGTCGGTGAGATTCCTTGGAGGTGCAACGATTGTGGTGTCGCACAATGTGCTAGAGAACTCTCCGTCGCCTTTGCCATTGTAGGCTAGCACTTTGTAGTAGTGCACGCTATTTGCGAAAAGTCCTGTGTCGCTGTAGAAAGTGTCGGTTGCCTCTTTCATTGAAGCATATGCTCCATCGCTGATTGTGTCCATGTAGACATAATAGCCAGATGCACCAGCGACTGTGTTCCAGAAAAGTTTTATCTGTGATGCACTGATGACACTGTCGGTGAGGTTGCTCGGAGCATCGACAATAGTGGTGTCGCTCAATATGTCAGAGATTTCACTGTCGCCATTGTTATTATAAGCTAGTACCTTGTAGGAATAGACGGTGTTCGCACTGAGGCTTTCGATACTAAAGACGGTGTCTTCTGCGTTCTCTTCTCGGGTATAGTTCCCATCTCCACTTGTGTCTATATAAACGACATAGCCTGCCGCTCCATCTACTTCGCTCCATTTCAAATCTATGCGTGAAGCACTCACGACACTGTCGGTGAGATTGCTCGGAGCTAAGACGATTGTGGTGTCGCTTATTACGCTGGAGAACGCACCGAAGCCTTTTGTATTATAGGCTAGCACCTTGTAGAAATACTCTGTGTTTGCGGTGAGTCCTGTGCTCAGATAAATAGTGTCATCGGTTGCCCCGATTTTGTTGTCGCCTACATTTATAACTGTGTCCCTATAAATATAATAGCTATCTGCACCAGCGACTGTGTTCCAATATAGATTTATCTGTGACTTACTCACGACACTGTCGGTGAGGTTGCTCGGAGCGGCGACAATCGTGGTATCGCTCAATATGTCAGAGAATTCACTGTCGCCATTGTTATTATAAGCTAGTACCTTGTAGGAATAGACGGTGTAAGCGGATAGCCCTGTGTCGCTGTAGAAATTGCTACTGATGTCGCCAACACTACCGTATTCTCCATTAGTAGTATCTAATCGGTAAATCTTGTAGCTGGCTGCTCCAGGGACGGTGTCCCATTGCAAATCTATGCGTGACGCACTGACGACGCTGTCGGTGAGATTGCTCGGATGTGTGACGATTGTGGTGTCGCTTATTACGCTGGAGAACGCACCGAAGCCTTTTGTATTATAGGCTTTCACCTTGTAGTAATGCACACTGTTTGCGGCGAGTCCTGTGTCGCTGTAGGTGGTGACATTGCCAAGAATTGTGTCGCTGTAAGCAGTGCCATCTTCTGAGTAAGAAAGAGAATAGCTCGTTGCACCAGCGACTGAGTTCCAATATAGATTTATCTGTGATTTACTCACGACACTGTCGGTGAGGTTGCTCGGAGCAGCAACCTTCGTGGTGTCGCTCACGGTTTTCGAGAAAATACTGTAGCCGTTGCCATTATAAGCCTTCAGCTTGTAAGAATAGACTGTGTAAGCAGTGAGACCTGTGTCGCTGTAGGTGGTGACATTCCCCAAAGTTGTGTCACTGTATGTCTGCCCGCTGTCTATAGAGAACGCGAGGCGATAGCCTGCCGCTCCCTCTACTTCGCTCCATTTCAAATCTATCTGTGACGCACTGACGACACTGTCGGTGAGATTTCTCGGAGCTAAGACGATTGTGGTGTCGCTCAGTACGCTAGAGAACTCTCCGTTGCCTTTGCCGTTGTAGGCTAGCACTTTGTAATAGTGCACACTATTTGCGGCGAGACCTGTGTCGCTGTAGGAAGTGTCATTGCCAAGAATTGTGTCGCTGTAAGCAGTGCCATCTTCTGAGTAAGAGAGAGAATAGCTCGTTGCTCCATCGACTGTGTTCCAGAACAGCTTTATCTGTGATGAACTAATGACACTGTCGGTGAGGCTCTTAGGAGCATCGACCTTCGTGGTGTCGCTCAATATGTCAGAGAATTCACTGTAGCCGTTGCCATTGTGAGCCTTCAGCTTGTAGAAGTAAGCTGTGTTAGCGGAGAGACCTGTGTCGCTGTAGGAGTTGATGCTGGCAACGCCAACACTGTCGTAACCTCCTCCAATGGTGGTATCTCTATAAATTGTGTAGCTGGCTGCTCCAGGGACGGTGTCCCATTGCAAATCTATGCGTGACGCACTCACGACACTGTCGGTGAGGTTGCTCGGATATGTGACGATTGTGGTGTCGCTTATTACGCTGGAGAACACACCGAAGCCTTTTGTATTATAGGCTTGCACCTTATAGAAATGCACACTATTTGCGAAAAGACCTGTGTGGCTGTAGGTGGTGACATTGCCCAATGCTGTGTCGCTATAGTTTGTGCCATCGCCTGAGTAAGAGAGAGAATAGCTCGTTGCACCAGCGACTGAGTTCCAAAACAGTTTTATCTGTGATGAACTGATGACACTGTCGGTGAGGGTGCTCGGAGCGGCGACCATCGTGGTGTCGCTCAATATGTTAGAGAATTCACTGTCGCCATTTCCGTTGTAAGCTAAAACTTTGTAGTAATGCACACTATTTGCAGCGAGTCCCTTGTCGCTGTAGGTGGTGACATCCCCCAAAGTTGTGTCGCTGTATGTCTGCCCGCTGTCTATAGAGAACGCGAGGCGATAGCCTTTCGCTCCATCAACTGCGTTCCATCTCAAATCTATTTGTGATGCACTAACGACGCTGTCGGTGAGATTGCTCGGATGTGTGACGATTGTGGTGTCGCTCAGTGTGCTAGAGAACTCTCCGTTGCCTTTGCCATTGTAGGCTAGCACTTTGTAATAGTGCACGCTATTTGCGGCGAGTCCTGTGTCGCTGTAGGTGGTGACATTGCCCAATGCTGTGTCGCTGTAGTTTGTGCCATCGCCTGAGTAAGAGAGAGAATAGCCGTCTGCTCCAGCGACTGTGTTCCAGAAAAGTTTTATCTGTGATGCGCTGATGACACTGTCGGTGAGATTCTTAGGAGCATCAACCTTCGTGGTGTCAAATAATATGCCAGAAAATTCGCTATTACCGTTACCATTGTAAGCCTTTAGCTTGTAAGTGTAGACGGTGTAAGCGGAAAGGGCTGTGTCGCTGTAGGAGTTGATACTGGCAACGCCAACACTGTCGTATTTTTTACTAGTGGTATTTAATCGGTAAATCTTGTAGCTGGCTGCTCCGGGGACTGTGTCCCATTGCAAATCTATGCGTGACGCACTCACGACACTGTCACTGAGGTTGCTCGGAGCGGCGACGATTGTGGTGTCGCTTACGATGCTAGAAGCTTTACTCTCTCCGACTGTATTATAAGCTGTCACTTTGTAGAAATATTCTGTGTTTGCGGCGAGACCTGTGTTGCAGTAGGAAGTGCTACTGGTGTCAACTAATAAGTTGTTGCTGCCTACATTTCCCGTTGTGTCCATGTAAACTCTATAGCGTTCTGCTCCTTCCACTTCGTCCCACGATATGTCGATTCGGGAAGAGCTTTTGGATTTGGCGGATACATTCGTCGGAGCAGCGACGATCGTGAAGAGACTCAATGTGTCGGAGTAATCACTATAGCCTTTGTAATTGTAGGCTCGCACTGTGTAGAAATACTTCGTATTTGCGTTGAGACCTGTGCTGTAGTAGAAAGTGTCCGTGCCGACAGAGGTGTCTATATAAGTTCGCCCGCTGTCTATAGAGTAAGAGACATAATAACATGATGCACCATCGACTGAGCTCCAGAACAAGTTTATTTGAGAAGAGTCTACGACACTATCGCAGAAATTGGCAGGAGCGGCGACCATAGTGGTGTCGCACAATGTGTCCGAGAAGCCAGATTCCCCTGCGTCACTATAAGCTGTGACTTTGTAGGTATAGCTTGTGAAAGCGGTGAGTCCTGTGTCATTGCAAGAAGTAACCTCGCCAATAAGCGTATGCTTGTAATCGGCACTACTTGGGGATGAGCGATATATTGTGTAGCCATCTGCTCCCTCGACTGAGTTCCAAGATAAATTTATTTGTGATGCACTGATGACAATGTCGGCGAGACCAGTCGGAGCTAAGACCTTTGTGGTGATGATCAATGTGTCGGAAAATTCACTGTCGCCGTTGCCATTGTAAGCTAGTATTTTATAGTAATATTTACTATTTGCCGTGAGACCTGTGTCGCTGTAGGAAGTGACCTTCTCGATTGCTGTGTCGCAATAGTTATTGCCATCGTCTGCAGATATATAGAGGCGATAGCCTGCTGCTCCATCGACTGCGTCCCATTGCAAATCTATCTGAGAAAAGCTGACGACAGTATCGGAGAAACCAGCTGGAGGTGCGACGATGGTGGTGTCGCTTGCGATGTTAGCGTAATCTATATTACTACTACCAGCTTTGTTAAAAGCTATTACCTTGTAAAAATACTCGGTGTTTGCGGCAAGCTCATTGCTACGATAAGCGGTGTCAGCGGTCTCTCCAATTTTGGTGTAAGTCCCATTACTAAAGTTTGGTGACATGAATACTCTGTAGCTATCTGCTCCACTGACTACATCCCAAGACAAATCTATCTCTGAGGCGCTTATGGATTTGGCTGTTAGGTTTTCAGGGTTAGTTACATGTATTCTTCCTTTTACGATTTGGGAAAACTCGGATGTGTCCACAGCGTTATAGGCTTTTATTTTATAATAATACATTGTATCTGCAGAGGCAACTTTATGACTGTAAGAGGTGACATTCTCAATAGTTGTAGGGGAATAATTATTGCCATCGTCTGAGATATAGAGGTAATAGCCTGCCGCTCCACAAGTTACAGTCCAAGACAAACCTATCTGTGTCGAGTTCAGAACTCTAAGTGAGAGCCCTTCTGGATCCAAGAGTTTTACTCTCGATTTTACGGTGGCAGAAAAGTCTGAACTCCTAGAGGATCTATAAGCTTTTAGTTTGTAGGAATATTCTATGTGTGGATCGGACACTGTGTCCGTGTAAAAGAGAACATTGCCGACATCTATCTGAGCGTAAGCCTCAATGCTGGCAGTATCTTTGTAGAGAGTGTAGCCATCGGCACCATCGACAGCATCCCACGACAAAAATATTTGTGAAATACTTACAGCTTTAGCGGCTAAATTGCTGGGAGCTGCGACTATCGTGGTGTCACCTGCGATGTTGGAATATTCACTCTCACCACTTTCGTTATACGCTTTCACCTTATAGAAACAAGCTGTGTTTGCCTTGAGTCCTGTGTTACTATAAAAATTGCTGTTGACATTTCCAATAGGGTTGTAAGCTCCGCCCAGCGAAGATGATTTGTATATTCTGTAGTTTGCTTCTCCACTCACTGCGTTCCATGATAAATCTATTCGAGAAGAGCTTATAGCTTTTGCCGTTAGGTTGGTAGGAGTGGAAACAATCGTGATGGCACTTACGATATCGGAAAATTCGCTATAACCATCAGCATTATAAGCTGTCACTTTGTAGTAATATTTTGTGTTTGCACTAAGCCCCGTGCTGGAACATAAATTGCTACTGACATTGTTAATTTCGCTGTAATCTCCATCAAGAGCTGTTGCTTGGTGTACTTTATAACCTGTGGCTGTGCTCACGACATACCAAGACAAATCTATTTGCGAAGAATCTACGACAGTCGCCTCTAGATTGGTAGGAGCAGCTGGGAGAATCAGTTCCTCTGCATCGTCGTTTCCAGAAGGGCTGGTGCAGGTGACGAAAATGACCAAGCTAAATATGATCGCTAAAAGTTTGAAACAATTCTTCACTTTTATTCCTCTATTTCCAAAACAATTTCCCAAATAATGTCAACTTTGTTACACTTTTGGAATTTGTCAAATATAGTTATGGATTTTTAACTGAAAAATCAAAACAAGTTTGAAAGAGCAGAGCAAAAGTGTCTAGGATTTGGGGTTCATATCAGGATGTAAGGAAACAGAAACCGCAGATAGACACAGATGACTACAGATGACTGCCCCTTTTGTGCATCGTGTGGGAGAATGGATTCCCGCTTCCGCGGGAATGAGGGCTGGGTGGCGATGCAGAGCTGGTGGTGAATAAACATACTGGCTGATGAAGGCACAAGGCGTGCGGTGTGCAGGAATGGGGACTGGTGGTGTGCTTCCTTGCCTTGCTTGCCTCATCCTCGCGAAAGCGGGGATCCAAGGGCGGGTGTAAACACCAGCAGAAATTTTGCGTCTTCAGCGTGCGAGGTAGGTTTAGATTTTAGATTTCGGCTTTGGTTTTTTGACTGTATGCTTTGTTTCGTATGCATTCCCAAGCTGGAGCTTGGGAACGAGGGGAAATCCCTCTGATAAGAGAAGATACCTGCTTTTTAGCTTTCAGCTGGACTCCATCTTTTCTTTGAACGCTCAACGAAAAGATAGAGGAGAAAAGAAAACCGCTCCGCTTCAATCCGCCAGAGAGATGGCGTGAGGTGTGTAGGCTGTCCGTGGTGGAGAGCACCTCCGATATTTGTTCTTAGCTGTGCATTTTCAATTGCTGGCATTGCAGTGCCATAGATAAAGGTCTGTGTCTCTGGCTCTGCCCGTGAAGCGGAGAAATTCCCCATCCTAGCTAGCAGGTAAGACCGCCCTTCCCTACCCATTGATAGCATCGTGTGGGAGAATGGATTCCCGCTTCCGCGGGAATGAGGGCTGGTGGCGATGCAGAGCTGGTGGTGAATAAACATACTGGCTGATGAAGGCACAAGGCGTGTGGTGTGCAGGAATGGGGACTGGAGGGAACACAGAGGAGACAGTAACCGCAGATGGACACAGATGAGGGCGGGTGGTGACACAAGGCGTGCGGTGTGCAGGAATGGGGACTGGTGGTGTGCTTCCTTGCCTTGCTTGCCTCATCCTCGCGAAAGCGGGGATCCAAGGGCGGGTGCTAAACACCAGCAGAAATTTTGCGTCTTCGGCGTGCGGATCGTTTAGAATTTAGCTTACAGCTTTGGTTTTTTGACTGTATGCTTTGTTTCGTATGCATTCCCAAGCTGGAGCTTGGGAACGAGGGGAAAAAAATCCTTGCTGCCCAAACAGAAATGAACGAAGCATAAAAAAAGTGAACACGGTCTCTAGTCGTATCCACTTCTTCTTCTAAATTTAAAATCTAGTCACTAAAGTAAGGTTGATAATACACATTCCACGCTGGATAAGTATTGAGAGAAAAACTATCGTGACTGGTTACCTTGCTCACATCCCAATTTCCAAGATTTTGGAAAAAGAGTTTTGCTCCGTTAAACATATGAGCCATATCTGTGACACTACTCACATTCCAATCACTGATGTCTTGGTTAAAAATATATGCAGAAAAAAACATCTTAACCATTTTTGTGACACTACTCACATTCCAACCACGGATGGGTTGGTTAAAAGCATATGCATTACTAAACATATAACTCATGTCTGTGACATTGCTTACATCCCAATAATTTATGTTTTGGTTAAATGCTTCAGCCTGACAAAACATATTTTTCATAGTGGTGACATTATATACATGCCAACTACCTATGTGTTTGTTAAAAGAAAGTGCCTTATAAAACATATAACTCATATCTGTGACATTCTTTGTTTCCCAGAAATTTAAGGTTTGGTTAAAAGAAGTTGCACTATAAAACATATAACTCATATCTTTAACATTGCTTACATCCCAACCACCTATGTCTTGGTTAAAAGCACCTGCATAATAAAACATATAACTCATATCTTTGACATTGCTTACGACCCAACCACCTATGTCTTGGTTAAAAGCACTTGCACCATAAAACATTTGATTCATATCAGTAACATTGCTCACATCCCAACCACTGATATCTTGATTGAATGTTGTGTTATTTAAAAACAAGCTAGACATATCTGTAATCATGCCTGTATTTACTTCGCTAACATCATTATCAGCAGTTATCCTAGCCCGCAAAACAGTTTTCGAGATATATGGCTTTTTGTATACGGCAGTAGAGTAGTCAGATAGCCCTGCATCGCTATAAGCTTTCACTTTGTAATAATAATTTTGGGTTACTCCAATCCCTGTGTCGTCGTAGGTGGTGCTAGTGACACTAGTAATTAACTCATAAGAATCATAGAGAGAGGTTGCTCGGTATATGTTGTATTTTGTAGCTCCACTGACTGAGTTCCAAGATAAGTCTATTTGCTCAAAGGTTGTAGTTTTAGCTGATAAATTAGTCGGAGCGAGCACATTCGTGGTGACACTCAATAAGTTAGAATACCCACTTTCGCCGTTTGCATCGCAAGCTGTTACTTTGTAATAATAGGTTGTATTGGCGGAGAGTCCTTTGCTCGCGCCAGACTCGCTAGTGACACTAGTGACATAAGTGTCAGGTCCACCACTAGAGGTTGATCTGTATATCTTGTAGCTAGTGGCACCGGCAACTGAGCTCCAGCTCAGGGTTATTTGAGAAGAGCTGGAATAATCTTTAGCTAGATTGATGGGAGCTGCCAGAATCGTGGTCGCACTTACTTGGCTAGAACTCTCAGATTCCCCTACATCACTGTAGGCTGTCACCTTGTAGTAATAGGTTGTGCTCACACTGAGCCCTGTGTTAGAGTAAGACTCGCTACTGACACTAATTAGGAGAGTGAGAGTCTCACCACTAGAGGTTGACCTGTATATCTTGTAACCTTTTGCTCCTGCGACTTTGCCCCACGATAAGTTTATTTGTGAAGAGTTCGTGGCTGTAGCAGAGAAACCCGTGGGAGCGGCGACGATAGTGGTAGCACTCACCGTGTCGGAGTATTCACTGTTGCCATTTGTGTTGTAGGCTCGCACTGTGTAGAGGTACTCTGTGCCTGCACTGAGCCCTGTGCTGTGGCAGAGAGTGTCTGTGACAATTTCAGTTTTGAGGTAACTCCCATCGCTATCTAGTCGGTCAACTTTGTAACCTGTAGCTCCTGCGACTGAGTCCCACGCTATGTCTATCTTAAAGGAGCTGATGACATTACTGGTGAGGTTAGTAGGTGCTAAGACTATCGTGGTGTCCTTCAGGATGTCAGAGTAATCCGATTCCCCTGCATCATTCTGGGCAGTCACTTTGTAATAATACTCCGTATTTGCAGTGAGCCCTGTGTCGCTGTAAGAGGTGTCCATGCCCACAGCTGTGTCGAGATAATCTACACCATCTGCAGAGTAATAGAGGCAATAGCTCGTCGCACCAACGACTGAGTCCCATCGCAAATCTATGCGTGATGCACTGACGACGCTGTCGGTAAGATTGGCTGGAGCTAAGACTCTAGTGGTAGCAATCAGTGTGTCGGAGTATTCGCCATCGCCCTTCGCATTGCGAGCCTTCACCTTGTAATAGTACTCTGTGTTTGCGGCTAGCCCTGTGCTGTAGTAGGTGGTAACAGTCGTATCGCCAATCTTGGCATACTCTCCATCACGAGAGGGTGCTCGGTATATTGCGTAGCTCGTCGCTCCAGCGACTGCCTCCCAGCTCAAATCTATGCGTGATGAGCTAAATGCACTGCTGGTGAGGTTAGCAGGAGCTGCGACCATCGTGGTGTCTGTGAGTATGGCAGAGTATTGACTATAGCCGCCTACATTGTGTGCCCTCACTTTGTAATGATACACCGTGTAAGCTGTGAGTCCCGTGTCGCTGTAGGAGGTGACATCGCCCACTGCTGTGTCGCTGTAGTGTGTGCCATCTGTGGAGTAAGAGAGGTAATAGCTCGTCGCACCAGCGACTGCCTCCCATTTCAAATCGATGCGTGACTCGCTCACGACACTGTCGGTGAAATTGGCAGGAGCGAGGAAAATCGTGGTATCGCTCACTACGCTGGAGAATACGGACTCTCCAGAAGCACTGTAAGCTAGCACCTTGTAAGAGTAGACTGTATTTGCCGTGAGCCCTGTGCTGTAGTAGGGGGCATCGCTGGTATCGCCGATTTCGCTGTAAGTTCCATCACTCTGTAATTGGTGTATGCGATAACCTGTCGCTCCCTCGACTTCGCTCCAAGCTATGTCAATTTGGGAAGAGCTAGTGGCAGTAGCAGAAACGGTAGCAGGAGCTAGCACTCTTGTGGTCGCACTAATTGTGTCGGACTCTTCACTGTCGCCATTTCCATTGTGAGCTTTCACCTTGTAAATATACCTTGTGGCTGCGGCGAGTTCTGTGCTGTGATAGGTAGTAGCAGTTGTGTCGCCTATTTCAGTGTAATACTTGTCACTAAAGAGTGCACGAGATATTTTGTAGCTGGTAGCCCCGGGGACTGTGTCCCACGATACATCTATCTGTGAGGCACTAACGATGCTGTCCGTGAGGTTACTCGGAGCTACAACGATGGTGGTGTCGCTGGCTACGCTAGAGAGTGCAGACTGCCCTGCATCACTATAAGCAGATACTTTGTAGAAATACTCTGTGTTTGCGACGAGATTTTTGCTGTGGTAAACTAGCGTTGCATAAAGGTCAGTTTCGTCGTAAGTTCCATCACTCTGTAGTTGGTGTATCTTGTAACCTGTCGCTCCTTTAACTTCGCTCCAAGTTATGTCAATTTGGGAAGAGCTCGTGGCAGTGGCAGAAACATCGGCAGGAACTAACACTCTTGTGGTCACTTTTTTGGCTTGCGAGGCTTCACTATCGCCATTTCCATTGCAAGCTGTTACCTTGTAAAGATACTCTGTGTCTGCGATGAGCCCTTTGCTGTCGTCGTAGGACTCACTACTGGCGACACCAACACTGTCGTAATCTCCATCACTAGCGAGTGCTCGGTATATTTTGTAGCTGGTAGCTCCAGCGACTTCTTGCCAGCTCAGATTCGTCTGTGTAGCACCAGAGGCAATGACTGTGAGACTCGTGGGAGGCAAGAGTCTCGTGGTGTCGCTCACTACGCTAGAGAGTGCAGATTCGCCTGCATCGCTGTGGGCACTCACTTGGTAATAATACTCTGTGTTTGAAGCAAGCTCTGTGCTGTGATAGATGAGGCTGTCGGTTGTGCCAAGCTCGCTGTAAATCCCATCACTGCCCAAAATATAGATGCTATAATCTGTCGCTCCCTCTACGAGAGCCCAAGAGATGTCAATTTGGGAGGAACTCTGAGGCGTAGCCAAAACGCTACTCGGAGCTACGACAATGGTCGTCACTCTCAATGAATCAGAAAATTCGCTGTCGCCCTTTGTGTTGTGGGCTTTCACCTTGTAGAGGTAGGTTGTGTTTGCGGTGAGCCCTGTGCTGTAGTAGTAGGCAGTGGTCGTATCGCCAATCTCGGTGTAATCCCCGCCACTAGCGAGTGCTCGGTATATTTTGTAGCTTGTCGCTCCATCTACTTTGCCCCAGCTCAGATCTATGCGTGACTCACTGATGACACTGTCGGTAAGTCCCTTCGGAGCTGCGACTATAGTGGTGTCGCTTAAAATTTGGGAAGGCTCGCTCTCGCCGCTTCCATTATCAGCTGTCACTTTGTAATAATAAACTGTGTTTGGAGCAAGCTCTGTGCTCTGGTAAGAAGTGTCAGAGGTCGAGTCAATCCCAGCGTAATCTCCATCGATAGAGGAGGCTCGGTATATTTTGTAAATCTGGGCTCCATCGACTTCGTTCCAACTTAGATTTATTTGTGAGGAGCTGACAACACTATCGGTGAGATCGGCAGGAGCTAACACTCTTGTGGTCGCTTTGATTTCTGAGGCTGCACCATCGCCGTTTACATTGGTAGCTATCACCTTGTAAGAATACTTCGTGTTTGCACTGAGCCCCATGCTCCCATAGGAAGTTGTATAAACCTCAACTACTCTGCCGTCACTAGAAGGCGTTCGAGATATTTTGTAGCTGGTAGCTCCAAACACTGAGTCCCATTGCAAATCTATGCGTATCGCACTCACGACATCGTAGGCAAGATTAGCAGGAGTTGCCACTCTTGTGGTCGCACTTTTGCTTTCGGAGGAGTCACTCTCGCCGCCTACATTGTGAGCGGTTACTCTGTAATAATACTCCGTGTGTGCTGTAAGTCCTACGCTGTCCTCGTAGGACTCGCTACTGGCACTATCCACATAATTGTAATCCCCAACCATCGAGAGTGCTCGGTATATTCTGTAGCTCGTGGCTCCATCGACTGAGCTCCAAGATAAACCTATTCGTGAGGAGCTTTCGCTGGTCACTAAAAGATTAGCAGGAGCCAAGAAAATCGTGGTGTCACTTGCGACATCAGAAGGTACACTCTCACCGCTGGCACTACTAGCACTCACCATATAGAAGTACTCTTTGTTTGCTGCGAGTCCAGTGCTATCATTGTAATACTCGCTACTGGTCACGCCGACACTGTCGTAGTCTCCATCACTAGAGGATGCTCGGTATATTGCGTAGCTCGTGGCTCCGCCGACTTCGCCCCAAGCTAAGTCTATTTGGTAAAAGCTTTTGGCAGTAGCTACTAAATTTACAGGAGCTAACACTCTTGTGGTCACTTCTATAATTTCTGAGTCTTTGCTGCTACCCTTTGCGTTGTGAGCGTTCAGCTTATAGAAATAAGCTGTGTTCGCACTGAGTCCTGAGTTGTCGAAGTAAACCAAGCCAGTGCCTCCACCCATTTGCCAATAATCTCCGCCAATAGTGGATGCTCGATGAATTGTGTAGTTGGTAGCTCCAGCCACTAAGTCCCAGCTCAGCTTTATTTGTGATGAGCTGATGGCTCTGTCGATGATGTTACTAGGAGCTGCCACCATCGTGGTGTCGGTAGCTATCTCAGAGTATGCGGACTTCCCTGCATCGCTGTAGGCTTTCACCATGTAAGAGTAGCCTGTGTATGGGCTAAGCCCAGTGCTGTCAGCGTAAAAATCGCTGCTGTCCACGCCAATGCTGTCGTAAGCTCCACCAGCAGAGGGTGCTCGGTATATTATATAGCTCGATACTCCGGGGACGGTGTCCCATGCCAAATCTATGCGTGAGGCACTTTTGGTAATGGCTGTCAGATTATCAGGGGCTAACACTCTTGTCCTCACAGTCGATACGCCAGAGGCTTCGCTCTCGCCGTTTCCATTGTATGCTGTTACTTTGTAGGAATAATCCGTATCTGCACTGAGTCCTGTGCTGTCATCGTAGGACTCGCTACTGACATCCCCAATTGGCTTGTATTCCCCATCACTAGGGTCTAATCGGTACACTTTGTAGTCTGTGGCTCCATCGACTTTGTCCCAAGATAAATTTATTTGTAATGCACTGAAAGCACTACCGCTAAGATTCGTGGGAGCTAAGACGATCGTGGTATCGCTTGCCATATCAGAGTAATCGGACTCCCCTACTCCGTTATAAGCTCGGACTTTGTAGTAATACTTTTTGTTTGCGATGAGCTCTATACTGTCCTCGTAGGACTCGCTACTGGCAACGCCCACACTGTCGTAAGGTCCACTAATATGGGATGCTCGGTATATTTTGTAGCCCTCTATTCCAGCGACTGTGTCCCAAACTAAGTCTATTTGTGATGAACTTTTGGCTATGGTAGATAAACCCGTGGGCACAGCGACAATCGTGGTTGCTCTCAAGGTGTCGGAAAAGTCACCCTCGCCGTTTGCATTTTTAGCTCGGACATAGTAAAAATATTCCTCGTTTGCATCGAGTTCTTTGCTGTCGTAGGTAGTACTCGTGGAGACAAATATAGAAGAGTAATCTGTATCCTTATTTTTGGAGTAAAAGATATAATAGCCAGTTGCTCCCTTGACTGGGTCCCAAGACAGATTTATCTGTGATGCACTCACGACACTGTAAGAGAAATTGCTAGGAGCGGCGACGAGCGTGGTTTTGCTCACGGTGCTAGAGGCTTCCGACTCTCCCGCATCGCTATAGGCGGTGACTTTGTAGGAGTAATCTGTGTATGGGCTGAGCCCTGTGCTCTCGTAAGCGAGCTCCCCAATAACATCGCCGATTTCAGTGCTATCTCCAACACTATTTAGTTGGTAAATTTTGTAGCCTGTAGCTCCAGCGACTTCGCCCCAAGCTAGGTCAATCTGAGAGGAGCTTTCGACTGTGGCAGACAAACTCGTCGGGGCTGCGACGAGTGTGGTGACAATCAATGTGTAAGAAAATTCGCTGTCGCCTTTGCCATTGTAGGCTAGCACTTTGTAGTAATGCTCGCTATTTGCGGCGAGTCCTGTGTTGCTGTAGGTGGTGACATTGCCTACTGCTATCTCGCTGTAAGATTGACCGCTGTCTGCAGAGAAAGCGAGGCGATAGCCCGTTGCTCCGTCGACTTCGTCCCAGCTCAGGTCTATCTGCGATGAGCTAACTACACTGTCGCTGAGGTTGCTCGGAGCGGCGACCTTCGTGGTGTCGCTCAGTGTGTCGGAAAACACGCTGTAGCCGTTGCCATTGTAAGCCAGCACCTTGTAGAAGTAGGCTGTGTTTGCACTAAGCCCTGTGCTGTGGTAGATGAGGCTGTTGGTGTCGCCGATTACCTTGTACTCCCCACCAATGGCGGGTGCTCGGTAAATTGCGTAGCTGGCTGCTCCAGCGACTGAGTCCCATCGCAAATCTATGCGTGATGCACTGACGACGCTGTCGGCAAGATTGGTTGGAGCTAGGACGATTGTGGTGTCGCACAATGTGCTAGAGAACGCACCATCGCCTTTGCCATTGTAGGCTAGCACTTTGTAGTAGTGCACGCTATTTGCGGTGAGTCCCGCGTGGCTGTAGGTGGTGACGGCACAATCTACTGTGTCGCCATAAGTTACGCCGTCTGCCGAGATTGCGAGGAGATAACCATCTGCTCCGTCCACTGCGTCCCAGCTCAGGTCTATCTGCGATGAGCTGACGACACTGTCGGTGAAATTACTCGGCGCGGCGACGATAGTGATGTCACTCACGACGCTAGAGGTGTCTGATTCCCCTGCTCCGCTGTAGGCTGTCACCTTGTAGAAGTAGGTTGTGTTTGGGCTGAGTCCTATGCTGTGGTAGAGAGTGTCTGCGATAAGGTCAATGCCAACATAAGTCCCAGCACTATTTAATTGGTAAACTTTGTAGCCTGTCGCTCCAGCAACTTTGCCCCAAGATAAGTCTATTCGCTCAGAACTTCGGGTTGTGGCAGCTAGCTTACTCGGAGCGGCGACAATCGTGGTGTCGCTCAGTATGGCAGAGAAATTGCTGTAACCTTTTGTGTTGTATGCCCTTACCTTGTAGTAATGCACGCTATTTGCGGCGAGTCCTGTGTCGCTGTAGGTGGTGACATTGCCCACTGCTGTGTCGCTGTATGTCCGCCCGCTGTCTACAGAGAACGAGAGGCAATAGCCATTAGCACCAGTGACTGCATCCCAATAGAGATCAATCTGTGATGCACTGCTGACACCATTGGTGAGATTGCTCGGAGCGGCGACGATTGTGGTGTCGCTCAGTGTGCTAGAAAATTCGCTATAACCATTGCTATTGTAAGCCTTTAGCTTGTAGATGTAGACTGTGAAAGCGGCGAGTCCTGTGTCGCTGTAGAAGTTGCTACTGGCAACGCCGACACTGTCGTTCACTCCACCACTGGCGGGTGTGCGGTATATTGTGTAGCTGGCAGCTCCGGGGACTGTGTCCCATCGCAAATCTATGCGTGATGCACTCACGACGCTGTCACTGAGGTTGCTCGGCGGTGCAACGATGGTGGTGTCGCTCACCGTGCTGGAGGCTTTGCTGTCGCCAACTGCACTGTATGCCCTCACCCTGTAGAAGTACTCGGTGTTTGCGGTGAGTCCTGTGCTTTGGTAGGCGGTGACATTGCCTAGAATGGTGTCAAACTGGATACCAGCAGTGGTGGACTGGGTTAGTTTATAGCCGTCTGCTCCTTCCACTTCGCTCCACGATATGTCGATTCGAGATGAGCTCTTGCTTTTGGCGGAGATATTTTTCGGTGTCAAGACCATCGTGTAGGTGCTCAAGGTGTCCGAGAATTCGCTATAGCCTCTCAGATTGTAGGCTCGCACTGCGTAGAAATACTTCGTGTTTGCCTCGAGACCTGTGCTGGGGTAGAGAGTGTCCGTGCCGATAGGTGTGTCGCTGTAAGTTTGACCGTTGTCGGCAGAGAAAGAAAGATAATATTCAGTTGCTCCATCGACTTTGCTCCACGACAAATCTATCTTTGAAGAATCTACAACACGATAGGAGAAATTGGCAGGGACTGCGACCATCGTGGTGTCGCTCACGATGTCAGAGGCATCAGATTCCCCAGCGGCACTGTAAGCTGCCACTTTGTAGTAGTAGCCTGTGTTCGCGGTAAGCCCTTTGCTCTGGTAAAAAGTAGCTTTGCCAAGGTCAACGCCGCTGTAAACTCCACTGCTAGAGTCTGATGTGTATATTATGTAGCCAGTAGCTCCAGCGACTGAGTTCCAAGACAAATTTATTTGTGCTGCACTGACGACACTATCGGTGAGGTTCGTCGGAGCGAGGACCTTTGTGGTGACTATCAATGTGTCAGAAAATTCGCTATCGCCCTTTTCATTGTAAGCCATAACTTTGTAGCGGTAGGCTTTGTCGGCGGTGAGCCCTGTAGAGTGATAAGTGGTGAGCTTGCCAACTGCTGTGTCGCTGTAAGAGAGCCCATCGTTTGCGGAGAAATAGAAATAATAGCCATCTGCACCCTCGACTGCATGCCAAGATATGTCTATTTGAGAAGAACTGACAACCGTGTCGGACAAACCAGCAGGAGCTGCGACCACCGTGGTTTCAGTCACTATGCTAGAAAATTCACTATTGTGGGCATTATTATAAGCTTGAATCTTGTAGGAATACTCTGTATTTGCTTTGAGCCCTGTGCTGTGGTGAAAGGTATCGTTGACTATGGTTATGTCATCAAATTTTACACCGTCTGTTGATCTGTGGAGGTAATAGCCTCGTGCTCCATCGACTGCATCCCAAGATAGGTCTATTAGCGAAGAGCTTTTGGTTTCCGCCGTTAAATTCTCAGGGGTGTTTACATTTATTTTCCCCTTTACTATTTCGGAGAACTCAGATGTGTCCACAGCGTTATAAGCTTCTATCTTGTAAAAATACTCTATCTCTCGCTCGGAGACGACATCACTGTAAGAGAGGACATTACCAATATCTCTGGCGATATAACTATTGCCCTGGTTTGCGGATCTATGGAGGAAATAACCCGTCACTCCACTGGATTTATACCAAGACAAACTTATATGTATCGAGTCTTGAACGAAAAGGGAAAGTCCTTCTGGTTTCAATAGACTCAATCTCACATCTACGGTATTAGAAAAATCCGAAATCTTAGTAGATCTATAAGCTTTTAATTTGTAAAAATATTTTATTTGTGGGTTGGAAACTGTGTCTGTGTAGCAAGTAGCACTGCCGTCATATATCTGGATGTACTCATCGCTGATGGTAGAAGATCTGTAGAGATAATAGCCTTCTGCACCCTCGACAGTGTCCCACGACAGATATATTTGTGATAAACTTGTAGCTGCAGCGGCTAGATTGGTAGGATCTGTGACAATGGTGGTGTCGCTCGCGATGTTAGAGTAATCGCCATTGCCACCAGTGTTGTACGCTTTTACCTTGTAATAATAGACGGTGTTTGGTTTGAGTCCTGTGTTACTATAAAAATTGTCACTGCCATCACCAATTTTATTGTAAGTCCCATATAGAGAAGAGGACTTGTATATTCTATAGTTTGCTTCCCCATTCACTGCACCCCAAGATAGATCTATTTGAGAAGAGCTCACAGAAGTAGCCGTTAAGTTGCTAGGAGTAGAAACAAATGTGAGAGCACTTGCGACATTCGAAAATTCACTCTCCCCGTTAACATTATACGCTTTCACCTTGTAATAATATTCTGTGTTCGAACTGAGTCCAATGTTGGTATAGGAGTTGCTACTAATATTGTTAATTTCGCTGTAAACGCCATCAATGATTGTTGATCGATATACTTTATAACCTGTCGCTCCACTGACTACATACCAAATTATATCTATTTGAGAAGAATCTACGGCAGTCACGACGAGATTTGTAGGAACAGCTGGAAGAGGGATTTCCTCTGTATCTTCATCCTCATAGGTGGTGGTGCAGGTCACAAAGACCACCGAACTAAATATGATAACTAAAATTTTTAACCAGTTTTTCAATTTTTCCTTCTCTTTTTAAAAAAATCCCAAGTTAAGTTCCACAGTACTAGACTTTTAAAAGTTGTCAAATTTAGAAGTAATTTTTTCTCTAAAAAAGACAAAAATGAGCTTGGAATTTCACTGAAAAAAAGAAAAGAGGATTTTATTCACAAATAAAAAATAGTAGTTAAAATGGGACACCGCCCTTTCCTGCCCATTGAAGGCATCGTGTGGGGGAATGGATTCCCGCTTCCGCGGGAATGAGGGCTGGTGGGAACGCAAGGCGAGTGGTGAGCGGAGAACTGTAGAGACGCAAAATTTTGCGTCTTCGGTGTGCGGGGTTGGTTTAGAATTTAGCTTTCGACTTTGGTATTTTGACTGTATGCTTTGTTTCGTATGCATTCCCAAGCTGGAGCTTGGGAACGAGGGGAAAGGGGACTGCCCTGCCCTGCCCCTTTTGTGCATCGTGTGGGAGAATGGATTCCCGCTTCCGCGGGAATGAGGATGAAAAACTAAAACCTGAAAAACTTACCTATTACTGTGGTTTCTCTTACCAGAGTGGTTTTCATTTTTCTTTTGTAACCAAAGGAAAAACCGAAACAAAAAGAAAAGTTCCTTTTGGCATAAACTCGCTATAAGGGCGGCGAGAGGAGAGTGAGGCAAACCAACGGAGTAGAGCTCCTTCCGTGTAATGTCCATAAGCTTTGTTGTTATCTGGAGGTGTCGTCTGACGGTGAATAGATACTGGTTTTTTCTTATGCTCAAACTTATGCCAAAAGTGATACCACCCAGCCCCAGAGCGTGCTAAGGGGAAAGTTGGGCTAGCAAATACTTAAAGCAGGAAGCGTGAAATTCGTTAACCGCCCAGAGCTACGCTGACGACGAAGTGCTATATCACCTATAAAATGACAGATGAGATTCATAGCACGAGGCTGAGAGCGTGCGAGGTCGGTTTAGAATTTAGATTTCGGCTTTGGTATTTTGATTTTTTCTTTCGTTACATTTATTTTTGCTCAGGCAAAAAGAAAGGTAAATCCCTCTGATAAGAGAGGATACAGAGTATGCATTCCCAAGCTGGAGCTTGGGAACGAGGAGAAAGGGGGCTGCCCCTGCCCTGCCCCTTTTGTGCATCGTGTGGGAGAATGGATTCCCGCTTCCGCGGGAATGAGGGCTGGGTGGCGATGCAGAGCTGGTGGTGAATAAACATACTGGCTGATGAAGGCACAAGGCGTGCGGTGTGCAGAAATGGGGGCTGGTGGTGTGCTTCCTTGCCTTGCTTCCCTCATCCTCGCGTAAGCGGGAATGAGGGCTGGTGGGAACGCAGAGCGTGTGGTGCTTCTTGCTTCTCTTGCCTCATCCTCGCGGAAGCGGGGATCCAAGGACAAGAGCGAGTGGGCTTCGCTCGGTTATCAGCTGACACCTCCAGCGTGTGAGGAAATGAACAAAGCATAAAAAAAAGTGAACACGGTCTCTGGTCGTATTCACTTCTTCTTCTAAATTTAAAATCTAGTCACTAAAGGGAGGTCTCTTTTGAAAAGACCAATTATAAGCTCCTACATCATAATCTTCATGACTGGTAACTTTTTCTACATCCCATCCACTTAAGTCAAAAATAAAACAAGATACACCATAAAACATATAATCCATATCCGTGACACTACTCACATCCCAACCACCTATGTCTCGGTAAAAAGCAACTGCACTATAAAACATGCCTTCCATATCTGTGACCTTATTCACCGTCCAATCACTTATGTCTTGATTAAAATCTTTTGCTGCACAAAACATATAACGCATATTTGTGACACTACTCACATTCCAACCACCTATGTCTTGGTTAAAAGCATCTGCCCCATAAAACATATAACTCATATTTGAGGCACTACTAACAGCCCAATCACCTATGTCTTGGTTAAAAGCATCTGCCCCATAAAACATATAACTCATATTTGAGGCACTATTAACAGCCCAACCACCTATGTCTTGGTTAAAAGCAGATGCCTCATAAAACATATGACTCATATCTGTGACCATCAACATTCTCCAACTATATATACTCTTATTAAATGCATATGCACGATAGAACATATAACTCGTATTTGTGAGCTTCTCTGTATCCCAGCCACCTATATATTGGTTAAAAACAGATGCCTCAGAAAACATATAACTCATATCCGTGACATTAGACACTTTCCAACCACCTATATATTGGTTAAAAGCAGATGCCCCAGAAAACATATACCTCATAGTTGTGACATTACCTACGACCCAATCACCTATGTCTTGGTTAAAAGCAGATGCATTACAAAACATAAAACTCATATTTGTGACTTTGCTCACATTCCAGCCACCTATGTCTTGGTTAAAAGCAAATGCAGACTGAAACATAGAATTCATATTTGTGACATTATTAACATCCCATCCACCTATGTCTTGGTTAAAAGCTTTTGCGAAAAAAAACATTTTTTCCATATTCGTGACACTATTCATTTGCCAACCACCTATGTCTTGGTTAAAAGCATCTGCTGCATAAAACATCTCGCTCATATCCGTAACTTTACTCACATCCCACTTGCTTATATCTTGATTGAATTTTGTTTTATCATAAAACAAACCAGACATATCTGTAATTCCGCCTGTATTGACTAGGGTGACATCATCACCAGCAGCTACCTTACTCCGCAAAGTAGCTTCCGTGATATATGTCGTGGCATTTGCGATATTGGAGTCGGCAGATTCCCCTGCTGCTGCAGTATAAGCTTTCACTTTGTAATAATACTCTTGGTTTTCGCTAAGCCATGTATCGTTGTAGGAAGTGCCAGCGACATTACCGATTGGGGAGTAACTGCTATATTCAGAGTCTGCTCGGTATATGTAGTATTGTGTAACTCCTTGCACTGAGCTCCAAGATAAGTTTATTTGCCCAAAGGTTGTGGTTTTAGCTGATAAATTAGTCGGAGCATCAACTTTTGTGGTGACAATCAATGTATTCGATACTTCACTATCCCCCTTCTCATTATAAGCTATCACCTTGCAGTGATAGATTGTGTTTGAGGTGAGTTCTTTTTTTGTGCAGGAAGTAACATTCCCAACGCTTGTGCCGGCGAAACTTAGATTGCCGTCTGCGAAGTAGAAATAATAGCCTGTAGCTCCCTCGACTTTGTTCCAAGATATCGTTATTTGGGAAGAGGTAGCAGATGTTTTGGTTAGATTAGTCGGAGCAGCTACCATCGTGGTTTCACTCGCCTTGCTAGAGTACTCAGATTCCCCTGCATCGCTGTAGGCTGTCACTTTGTAGTAGTAGGTTGTATTGGCGGAGAGTTCTTTGCTCTGGTAAGTTGTATCCGTGATATCGTCAATTTCGCTGTAAGTTCCATCACTAGAGGCTGATCTGTATATTTTATAGCCAGTCTTCCCTTCAACTTCGCTCCAAGATAAATCTATTTGGAAAGCACTTTTGGTAGTAGCGGAAAAGCCCGTTGGAGCTAACACTCTTGTGGTCGCCCTCAATTCGTCAGAAAATTCGCTATTGCCCTTTGTATTGTGAGCTAGCACCTTGTAATAATACTCTGTGTCAGCAATGAGTCCTGTGTGGCTGTAAGAAGTGACATTGCCGACTGCTGTGTCGGTGTATGTCTTGCCGCTATCGGCAGAGTAAGCGAGGTAATAATCTGTCGCTCCGACGACTGTGTCCCAATATATGTCTATCTGTGAGGAACTGGTGATAGTGTCGATTAGGTTGACTGGAGCTGCAACGATGGTGGTGTCGCTCAGTGTGTCAGAAAATTCACTCTCACCGTTCCCATTGTGTGCTAGCACCTTGTAAAAATACACGGTATTCGCAATAAGGCTTTCGATGCTAAAGCTGGTGTCAGTGGTAGCCTCTTTTCGGGTATAGTTTCCGTCTCTGCTTGTGTCTATATAAATATCGTAGCCTGCTGCTCCAGCGACTAGACTCCAGCTCAAATCTATCTGCGATGCACTGATGACGCTGTCGGTGAGATTAGCAGGAGCTGCAACGATGGTGGTATCGAGCAATGTGCTGGAGAACTCACTCTTGCCGTTCCCATTGTGAGCTTGCACCTTGTAATAGTGCTCTGTGTTTGCACTGAGCCCTGTGTGGCTGTAGGTAGTGACATCGCCCACTGCTGTGTCGGTGTAGCTACTACCATCGACTGAGTAAGAGAGGTAATAACTTGTAGCTCCAACGACTGTGTCCCAGCTCAGATCGATGCGTGACTCGCTCACGACACTATCGGCTAAATTGGTAGGAGCTGCAACGATGGTGGTGTCACTGGCGAATATAGAGTAATCACTCTCGCCGCTTGCATTCTTGGCTGTCACTTTGTAGAAATACTCTTTGTTTGCGGCTAGCCCTGTGGTGTCCTCGTAGGACTCGCTACTGGCAACACCAACATCTATGTATTCGCCATCTCTAGTGGGTGCTCGGTATATTTTATAGTCATCAGCATCCGTGACTGCATCCCAAGCTAAGTCTATTTGTGTGGAGCTTTGGGAAGTAGCTACAAGGTTAGCCGGAGCTAGCACTTTTGTGGTGGCACCCAGCGAATCAGAAAATCCACTCTCGCTGTTTGCATCGTAAGCTTTCACCTTGTAATAATACTCTTTGTTTGCAATGAGTCCTGAGTGAAAGTAGAAAGTATCATTGCCAACTGTTGCATCTCTATAAGTTTGACCACCGTCTATGGAAAAATAGCACCTGTAGCTTGTTGCTCCAGCGACTTTGTTCCAATATATGTTTATTTGTTTTGCACTGACGATACTGTCGGTGAGATGCGTAGGAGTTGCGACAATAGTGAAATCGCTCACTATGAGAGAGAACTCAGACTTTCCAGCATTACTATAAGATTTCACCTTGTAGAAATACTCTGTGCTAGAAGTGAGATCTGTGCTGTCATAGTAAAAGTCGCTACTGCTAACGCCAACACTGTCGTAAGCCCCATCAGTAGTGGTGGCTCTGTAGATTATGTAGCTCTTAGCTTGCTCCACTTCGTTCCAAGCTAAGTCTATTCGAGAGGAACTCTTAGCTATAGCGGAGACATTGGTGGGAGCTTGCACTATTATGGTCACTTCTTTAGCTTGCGAGTATTCACTCTCGCCATTCCCATTGTTAGCGGTTACTTTGTAGAGGTAAGCTGTGTTTGCGGCTAGCCCTGTGCTATAGTAGTAGGCAGTGGTCGTATCGCCGATGGGCTGGTAAACTCCATTACTAGCGAGTGCTCGATATATCGTGTAGCTGGTAGCTCCAGCGACCTTGCTCCAGCTCAGATTTATCTGCGAGGAGCTGACGATGCTGTCGGCTAGATTCGTGGGAGCTAAGACTCTCGTGGTGTCACTGGCTCTGCTAGAGAATGCAGACTCGCCTGCATCATTATTAGCTGTTACTTTGTAAAAATATTTTGTGTTCGCACTGAGCCCTGTGCTGTCCTCATAGGACTCGCTAGTGGCACTATCAATATAGGCGTAAGTGCCAGTACTAGTGAGTGCTCGGTATATTTTGTAGCTCATGACATCCGTGACGGGGTCCCAAGTTAAATCTAATTGTGAGGAGCTTTTGGGGGTAACTAACAGACTAGTCGGAGCGTTCAGCCTTGTGGTCGCTGTCAACACACTAGAGGCTTCGCTCTCGCCGTTTGTATTGATAGCTGTCACCTTATAGACATACTCTGTATTCGGGGTGAGTCCTTGGATATTATGGAAAGTGTCCTTTATCCCTTTAGTCTCGATATCGCCACTAGAGGATGACTGATATACCTTGTAGGTCGTGGCTCCCTGCACGGTGCTCCAGCTCAGGTCTATCTGCTTAGCACTCGCTACACTGTCGGCAAAATTAGTAGGAGCTGCGACGATTGTGGTGTCGCTTGCCATATTAGAGTATTCGGACTTCCCTGCTCCGCTGTAGGCTTTCACCATATAATAATAAACCGTATTTGGAGCGAGCCCTGTGCTGTCTTCGTAACTCTTGGTAGTGGCAACGCCGACACTGTCGTAAACTCCATTACTAGAGGGTGCTCGGTATATTATGTAGCCATCTTTCCCCATGACTTCGTCCCAAGCCAAAGCAATTTTGGAGGAGCTTTTGGAAGTAGCTGACAGATTAGCAGGAGCTAACACTCTTGTGGTCACTTTGATTTCTGAGGCAGCACCATCGCCGTTTGCATTAGTAGCTGTTACCTTGTAGGAATACTCTGTATTTGCACTGAGCCCTGTGCTCTCATAGTAATTTGTGCTAATCTTAATTACGCTAACATCGCTGGAAGGTTCGCGAGATATTTTGTAGCTGGTAGCTCCAACCACTGAGTCCCATTTCAGATTTATCTGCTTAGCACTCACGACTTCGTAGGTAAGATTAGCAGGAGCAGCCACTATTGTGGTCGCACTTTGGGTTTCGGAGGAGTCACTCTCGCCGCCAGCATTGTAAGCGGTTACTCTGTAAAAATACTCCGTGTGTGCACTGAGTTCTGTATTATCCTCGTAGGAGTCGCTACTGGCAGTCCCTGCTGGCTGGTAGTCTCCATTACTAGCGGTTGCTCGGTATATATTGTAGCTCGTAGCTCCAGCCACTGAGCTCCAAGATAAGCCTATTTGCGAAGAGCTTTGGGCAGTAACTACCAGATTGGTAGGAGCTAAGAAAATCGTGGTGTCGCTTGCGACATCAGAAAGCACACTCTCGCCACTGGCACTGCTAGCTGTCACCTTGTAAAAATACTCTATATTTGCTGTGAGCCCTGTGCTGTCATTGTACTGCTCGCTGCTGGTCACGCCGACACTGGAATAATCTTTATCACTAGAAAGTGACCTGTAGATTATGTAGTCATCTGCTCCTTTGACTTTGCTCCAAGCTAAGTCTATTTGAGAAGGACTTTTGGCAGTAGCCACTAGATCGGTAGGAGCGAGCACTCTTGTGGTCACTTTTATAATTTCTGAGTCTTCACTATCGCCTTTTGCGTTGTGAGCTTTCACCTTATAGAAATAATCTGTAGCTGCGATAAGTTCGGAGTAGTCGCTGTAGGATTCTTCAGTGACTCGCCCAATTTGGCTATAATCTCCACCAATAGTGGATGCTCGATGTATTGTGTAGTTGATAGCTCCAGGCACTAAGTCCCAGCTCAGTTTTATTTGTGTAGCACTGATGACACTGTCGATGATATTACTAGGAGCTGCCACCATCGTGGTGTCCATTGCCATATTAGAGTATGCGGACTTCCCTGCATCGCTGTAGGCTTTCACCTTGTAGTAATAAGATGTGTATGAGCTGAGTCCAGTGCTGTCAGCGTAAAACTCGCTGCTGTCCACGCCAATGCTATCGTAAGCTCCACCAATAGCAGGTGCTCGGTATATTGCGTAGCTCGATGCTCCCGATACTTCGTCCCATGCCAAATCTATGCGTGAGGCACTTTGGGTAGTAGCTGTTAGACCAGCAGGAGCTAACACTCTTGTTCTCGTAGTCAATACGCTAGAGGCTTCACTCTCGCCGTTTCCATTGTAAGCTATTACTTTGTAGGAATACTCCGTATCTGCAGTGAGTCCCAAGATGTCAGCGTAGAAGTTGCTACTAATGTCACTAGCTATCTTGTATTTTGTACTGCTCGCGGCTCGACGATACACTTTGTAGTCTGTGGCGCCATCGACTTCGCCCCAAGATAAATTTATTTGTGATGAGCTAACGACACTGTCAGTGAGATTCTCAGGAGGCGAAACAACTGTGGTGTCACTTGCGATATTAGAGTAATCGGACTCCCCTACTCCGTTATAAGCTCGGATTTTGTAGTAATACTCTGTGTTTGCGATGAGTCCTGTGCTGTCACTGTAGGACTCGCTACTGGCAACGCCCACACTGTCGTAAATCCCACTAGCGGAGAGTGATCTGTATATTTTGTAGCCGTCTATTCCAGCGACTGGTCCCCAAACTAAGTCTATTTGCGAAGAGCTTTTGGATGTGGCAGACAAGCCCGCAGGTGCTGAGACAATCGTGGTTGCTCTCAAGGTGTCGGAATATTCACCATCGCCGTTTACATTGTAAGCTAGCACTTTGTAACTATACTCCTTGTTTGCGTGGAGCTCTGTGCTTTGCCAGGTAGTGCTCGTGCCGAGAGTTGTGATGTTAAAAGTATTACCGTCGTCTGCAGAGAACCAGACGCGATAACCAGTCGCTCCCTTGACTGAGTCCCAAGACAGGTTTATTTGAGAAGAGTCTACAACACTATCGGTGAAATTGAGCGGAACTGCGACGAGCGTGGTCTTGCTCACGGTGCTAGAGGCTTCCGACTCTCCCGCATCGCTATAGGCGGTCACTTGGTAGGAGTACTCGGTGTCTGCTACAAGCTCTTTGCTTTCGTAAGCGAGCTCCCCAGTAACATCGCCGATTTCAGTGCTATCTCCAGCACTATTTAATAGGTAAATTTTGTAACCCTTAGCTCCAGCGACTTCGCTCCAAGCTAGGTCAATCTGAGAGGAGCTTTCGGCTGTGGCAGTCACGCTTGCTGGGGTTGCGACGATTGTGGTGACAATCAATGTGTAAGAAAATTCGCTGTCGCCTTTGCCATTGTAGGCTAGCACTTTGTAATGGTAGGTCGCGTTCGGAGCAAGTCCCGTGCTCTGGTAGGTGGTGACATTGCCTACTGCTATCTCGCTGTAAGATTGACCGCTGTCTGCAGAGAAAGCGAGGCGATAGCCCGTTGCTCCAGCGACCGAGCTCCAGCTCAGGTCTATCTGCGATGAGCTGATAACACTGTCGGTGAGGTTGCTCGGAGCGGCGACCTTCGTGGTGTCGCTCAGTGTGTCGGAAAATTCACTCTCGCCGTTGCCATTGTAAGCCAGCACCTTGTAGAAGTAAGCTGTATTCGCACTGAGCCCTGTGCTGTGGTAGATGAGGCTGTTGGTGTCGCCGATTACCTTGTACTCTCCACCAATGGCGGGTGCTCGGTATATTGCATAGCTGGCTGCTCCAGCGACGATATTCCATCGCAAATCTATGCGTGATGCACTCACGACGCTGTCGGTGAGATTACTCGGAGCTAGGACGATTGTGGTGTCGCACAATGTGCTAGAGAACGCACCATCGCCTTTGCCATTGTAGGCTAGCACTTTGTAGTAGTGCACGCTATTTGCGGTGAGTCCCGCGTGGCTGTAGGTGGTGACGACACAATCTACTGTGTCGTCATAAGTTACGCCGTCTGCAGAGATTGCGAGACGATAGCCATCTGCTCCGTCGACTTTGCCCCAAAACAGCTTTATCTGTGATGAGCTGACGACACTGTCGATAAAATTACTCGGCGCGGCGACGATAGTGATGTCACTCACGACGCTAGAGGTGTCTGACTCTCCTGCTCCGCTGTAGGCTGTCACCTTGTAGGAGTAGGTTGTGTTTGGGCTGAGCCCTGTGCTGTGGCAAATCGTATCTGTGACAAGGTCAACTTCGGTGTAACCTCCATCGCTATTTAATTGGTAAATTTTGTAGCCTGTCGCTCCAGCGACTTTGCCCCAAGATAAGTCTATTCGCTCAGAACTTCGGGTTGTGGCGAAAACGGAACTCGGAGCGACAACAATAGTGGTATCGCTCAGTATGGCAGAGAATTTGCTGTAACCTTTTGTATTATATGCCCTTACCTTGTAGTAATGCACGCTATTTGCGGCAAGTCCTGTGTCGCTGTAGGTGGTTACATTGCCTACTGCTGTGTCGCTGTATGTCCGCCCGCTATCTACAGAGAACGAGAGGGAGTAGCCGTCTGCACCAGTGACTGCATCCCAATAGAGATCAATCTGCGATGCACTGCTGACACTATTGGTGAGATTGCTCGGAGCGGCGACGATTGTGGTGTCGCTCACTATGCTGGAATATTTGCTATCGCCATTACCATTCGAGGCTTTCACCTTGTAGGAATAGACTGTGTTCGCCGTGAGCCCTGTGTCGCTGTAGAAGTTGCTACTGATACCGCCGACACTGTCGTTCACTCCACCACTGGCGGGTGTGCGGTATATTGTGTAGCTGGCAGCTCCGGGGACTGTGTCCCATCGCAAATCTATGCGTGAAGCACTCACGACGCTGTCACTGAGATTGCTCGGCGGTGCGACGATGGTGGTGTCGCTCACTGTGCTGGAGGCTTTGCTGTCGCCGACTGCACTGTATGCTCTCACCCTGTAGAAGTACTCGGTATTTGCAGTGAGTCCTGTGCTTTGGTAGGCGGTGACATTGCCCAGAATGGTGTCTAGGTAATTTATATCATCGTCTGAGAAAGAGAGAGAATAGCCGTCTGCTCCATCCACTTCGCTCCACGATATGTCGATTCGAGATGAGCTCTTGCTTTTGGCAGTTACATTCCTCGGTGTCAAGACCATCGTGTAGGTGCTCAAGGTGTCCGAGAATTTGCTATAGCCTCTCAGATTGTAGGCTCGCACTGCGTAGAAATACTTCGTGTTTGCCTCGAGACCTGTGCTGTGGTAGAGAGTGTCCGTGCCGACAGGTGTGTAACTGTAAGTTTGACCGCTGTCGGCAGAGAAAGAAAGATAATATTCTGTGGCACCAGCGACTTTGCTCCACGACAAATCTATCTTTGAAGAGTCTACAACTTTATAGGAAAAATTGGCAGGTACTGCGACAATCGTGGTGTCGCTCACGATGTCAGAGAAGCCAGATTCCCCAGCGGCACTGTAAGCTGTCACTTTGTAGTAGTAGCCTGTGTTCGCTGCGAGTCCCGTGCTCTGGTAGGAAGTAACTTTGCCAAGGTCAACTCCGCTGTAAACTCCACTGCTAGAGTCTGATGTGTATATTATGTAGCCAGTAGCTCCAGCGACTTTGCCCCATGATATGTTTATTTGAGTTGAGCTTTTAGTTTTCGCTAATACACTAGTCGGAGCTAAGACCTTTGTGGTGACTATAAATCTGTCAGAAAATTCGCTATAGCCGTTATTATTGTATGCCTGAACCTTGTAGTGGTAGGCTTTATTGGCGGTGAGTCCTGTGAAGTGATAAGTGGTGGTGCTATCGACCACAGGGGTGATACTGTAAGTTTCCCCATCGTCTGCAGATAAATAGAGAGAATAGCCCTCTGCTCCCGCGACTGTATCCCAAGATATGTTTATTTGAGAAGAACTAACGACAGTATCGGATAAACCAGTAGGAGCGGCTACAATCGTGGTTTTACTTATTATGCTAGAGTTTCCACTGGTGTGGGCATTATTAGAAGACTGCACCTTGTAAAAATACTTCGTGTTTGCACTGAGCAATGTGTCGTGGTAAACTGTATCTTTGACTATAACTATATCGCTAAAAGTTACGCTGTCTTTTGATGCGTGGAGACGATATTCCGCTGCACCACTGACTGCGTCCCAAGATATGTCTATTTGAGAGGAGCTTTTGGCTATGGCAGTTACATTTTCAGGGGTAATTACATTTATTCTCCCTTTTACTACTTCCGAGAACTCCGATGTGTCCGCAGCGTTATAAGCTTCCAACTTGTAAAAATATTCTATATCCGGATAGGAAACAAGGTCATTGTAAGAAAGAACACTGCCAATATTTTTAGCGGTATAGCTCTTGCCATTGTCTGCCGATTTATAGAGAAAATAACCTGTTACTCCACTGGCGATATCCCAAGACAATCTTATATGTGTCTGGTCCTGAACGACAAGAGAAAGTCCTTCTGGTTTCAATAGACTCAATCTCACATCTACGGTATTTGAAAAATCCGAAACTTTAGTCGCCCTATAAGCTTTTAATCTGTAAAAATATTTTATGTATGAATTGGAAATTATATCTGTGTAGGAAATCTCACTGCCGACATCTATCTGGGTGTATATCTCGCTGGTGGTAGAATGTCTGTAGAGATAGTAACCTTCTGCACCATCGACAGCGTCCCACGACAAAGATATTTGCGATAAATTTAGAGCTGCAGCGACCAGATTGGTAGGAGTTGCGAGAATGGTGGTGTCACCTGCAATGTTAGAAAAATCACTGTTGCCACCGATGTTATACGCTTTCACCTTGTAAAAATAAGCTGTATTTGCCTCGAGCCCTGTGTTGCTATAGAAATTGTCACGAACTTCACCAATTTTATTGTAAATTCCATATTCCAAAACTGATTTGTATATTCTATATTTTACTTCCCCATTTACGGCGTTCCACAGTAAATCTATTTGAGAAGAACTGACAGCACTTGCCGTTAAGTTGGTAGGAGTAGAGACAAATGTGAGAGCACTTGCGACATTCGAAAATTCACTATCCCCGTTAACATTATACGCTTTCACCTTGTAATAATACTCTGTATTTGAACTAAGCCCAATGTTGGTATAGGAGTTGCTACTAATATTGTCAATTTCGCTGTAAACACCATCCAAAGTTGCAGATTGATATATTTTATAACCTGTAACTCCACTGACGACATACCAAACTAAATCTATTTGTGAAGAGTCCATGGCAGAAGCCACTAGATTAATAGGAGCTGCTGGAAGAGGTAGATCCTCTGTGTCGTTATCATCATAGGTGGTGGTACAGGTCACAAATACCACCAAACTAAATATGATAACTAAAAGTTTTAACCAATTTTTCAATTTTTCCTTCTCTTTTTAAAAAAATCCCAAGTTAAGTTCCACAGTGCTAGACTTTTAAAAGTTGTCAAACATAGAAACAAGTTTTTTTACTGAAAAAGACAAAAATGAGCTTGCAATTTCACTGAAAAAGAGAAAAGTGGGCTTTATTCACAAATAAAAAATAGTAGTTAAAAATGGGACACCGCCCTTCCCCTGACCCTTGAAGGCATTGTGTGGGGGAATGGATTCCCGCTTCCGCGGGAATGAGGCTGGTGGAAACGCAAGGGGAGTGGTAAGCGAAAATGAGGAGTGGTGGAAACGCAAAGCGTGTGGTATGCGGAGAACTGTAGAGATGCAAAATTTTGCGTCTTCAGCGTGCGAGGTCGGTTTAGAATTTAGATTTCGGCTTTGGTATTTTGATTTTTTCTTTCGTTACATTTATTTTTGCTCAAGCAAAAAGAAAGGTAAATCCCTCTGATAAGAGAGGATACCTGCTTTTTAGCTTTCAGCAGGACTCCATCTTTTCTTTGATCGCTCAAAGAATAGATAGAGGAGAAAAGAAAACCGCTCCGCTTCAATCCGCCAGAGATATGGCGTGAGGTGTGTAAGCTGTCCGTGGTGAAGAGCACCTCCGAGATTTGTTCTTAGCTGTGCATTTTCGATTGCTGGCTTTGCAATGCCAAAGATGGTGGTGCGTGTCTCTGGCTCTGCCCGTGAAGCGGAGAGAGCCCCCATCCTACCTAGCAAGTGAGACCGCCCTTCCCTGCCCATTGGTAGCATTGTGTGGGAGAATGGATTCCCGCTTCCGCGGGAATGAGGGGAAAGAGCACGCGATGGCGAAGTGTGGCGAGTGATGGGCGGGAATGAGGGCTGGTGGGAACACAGAGGAAATGAGATTCATAGCACGAGGCTGAGAGCGTGCGAGGTCGGTTTAGAATTTAGCTTACAGCTTTGGTATTTTGATTTTACCTTTTGTTACTTTTCGCTTTGGTCAACCAAAGGGAAAAGTAAGACCCTCCGTCAGGAGAGCAAGCTAAAGAGAATGGATTCCCGCTTTCGCGGGAATGAGGGCTGGGTGGTGGAATGAATAATGCTAAAGCTGGGAGACAGTAACCACGGATGGACACGGATGACTGCTGGTCGTATGCATTCCCAAGCTAGAGCTTGGGAACGAGAAAAGTCAGAAATCCTTGGGTAGCAAACTGCTTACTTGAGCTTCTGCAAAATTTCCACGGCTCCCAGCTGGAAACGACTGAATGCGAACCACTTTTTGCCGAGGTCTTTTAGCGATGCTCCGAAGTGGTAAATCTCCTTTTTGTCGATGATCAGAAATCTGTCATGGGCGTTTCGGAAGATTTTTAGCTGAATGGGCGAGTATTGCGAGTTGTATTTTTGCAAGTCGAGCTGTAACTTTTTGTCGATTTTCTTGGTGTAGATTTCGATTTTAATATTTTGGCATTTTGCGAAGAGCATCAGCGTGTTTTCGTCGATGTAATTGTCGATGAGTGTGATATCGCTGGTGGCGGTGCTGAGCAAGTCGCAGACGAATTTGTAAGCGTCGAAGATTTGCCCATCGAAGAAAATGCCTTGCTTTGGTTTCAGGCTTTTGTCGTCCAAGGCTCTGAAGATTTGGGTAAAGTTTTTGTCCGTCTGGAGTTGATGTTCAATTTGCTTTCGTTCGACATTGTCTAGGCGAGTGAAAATTTGTGCATTTTGGGAGAGGAATTTTCGCATAGAGACGAAAGCTCGCATTATTTTGATGTTTATTTCGATGGCTTTATCGCTTTTGAGAATCCCAGCTAACATTGAAACACCTTGTTCGGTGAAGGCAAATGGCAGTTTTCTCAGTCCCATAATTTCTTTATTGGAAATCACAATCTGTGACATCCAATCTTCTAGCTCTCTCTTTGTCAGGCGGAACATAAAGTCGCTTGGGAATCTTTCGGCGTTTCTTTTTACTGCTTGGTTTAGAACTCTCGTTTCCACGCCGTAGAGCTGAGCGAGGTCTCTGTCGAGGATGACTTGCATGCCGCGGAGGGTGAGGATTTTGTCTTGGATGTTGAAGTGGTTTGTGGTTAGTTCTTTCATGTTGAGGTCAATTTGGCGTGTTGTTTGGCGGGTGTCAAGGGAGTTTTGCTCAGAAATGGGGAATTATGCGGGTGATAGTTGATCGCTTTCAGCGGGACTCCATCTTTTCTTTGATCGCTCAAAGAATAGATAGAGGAGAAAAGAAAACCGCTCCGCTTCAATCCGCCAGAGATATGGCGTGAGGTGTGTAAGCTGTCCGTGGTGAAGAGCACCTCCGAGATTTGTTCTTAGCTGTGCATTTTCGATTGCTGGCTTTGCAGTGCCAAAGATGGTGGTGCGTGTCTCTGGCTCTGCCCGTGAAGCGGAGAGAGCCCCCATCCTACCTAGCAAGTGAGACCGCCCTTCCCTGCCCATTGGTAGCATTGTGTGGGAGAATGGATTCCCGCTTTCGCGGGAATGAGGGAAAAGAGCGGGAATGAGGGCTGGTGGGAACGCAAGGCGAGTGGTGAGCGGAAATGAGGAGTGGTGGAAACGCAAAGCGTGTGGTATGCGGAGAACTGTAGAGACGCAAAATTTTGCGTCTTCAGCGTGCGAGGTCGGTTTAGAATTTAGCTTTCGGCTTTGGTATTTTGACTGTATGCTTTGTTTCGTATGCATTCCCAAGCTGGAGCTTGGGAACGAGGAGAAAGCTGGAGCTTGAGAACGAGAAAAGTCAGAAATCCTTGGGTAGCAAACTGCTTACTTGAGCTTCTGCAAAATCTCCACGGCTCCCAGCTGGAAACGACTGAATGCGAACCACTTTTTGCCGAGGTCTTTTAGCGATGCCCCGAAGTGATAAATCTCCTTTTTGTCGATGATCAAAAATCTGTCGTGGGCGTTTCGGAAGGTTTTTAGCTGAATGGGCGAGTATTGCGAGTTGTATTTTTGCAAGTCGAGCTGTAACTTTTTGTCGATTTTTTTGGTGTAGATTTCGATTTTGATATTCTGGCATTTTGCGAAGAGCATCAGCGTGTTTTCGTCGATGTAATTATCGATGAGGGTGATGTCGCTGGTGGCGGTGCCGAGTAGGTCGCAGACGAATTTGTAAGCGTCGAAGATTTGCCCATCGAAGAAAATTCCTTGCTTTGGTTTTAGGCTTTTGTCGTCCAAGGCTCTGAAGATTTGGGTAAAGTTTTTGTCATGCTGGATTTGTTTCTCTTCCATCTTTTCCATTCTCTGGAATAGTCCCGCATTTTGAGAAAGGAATTTTCGCATAGAGACGAAAGCCCGCATTATTTTGATGTTTACTTGAACCGCTATTTTACTCCTGAGTAAACCGGCTAACATTGATACACCTTGCTCGGTGAAAACATACGGAAGATGTCCGCCAAGGTGCTTTTTTGAAGGTATCGCAAATTGCGACACCAAAAGGTTTACCTCATCTGCTGTTAATCGGAACATGAAATCGCTCGGAAATCTTTCGGCGTTTCTTTTGACCTGCTCTCTCAAGCGAATGTTTTCCACGCCGTAGAGCTGGGCGAGGTCTCTGTCGAGGATGACTTGCATGCCGCGGAGGGTGAGGATTTTGTCTTGGATGTTGAAGTGGCTTGTGGTTAATTCTTTCATGTTGAGGTCAATTTGGCGTGTTGTTTGGCGGGTGTCAAGGGAGTTTTGCTCAGAAATGGGGAATTTCACGGGTGATAGTTGATCGCTTTCAGCTGGACACAGTAACCACAGATGAACACGGATGATTGCTGGTCGTATGCATTCCCAAGCTGGAGCTTGGGAACGAGGGGAGACACTTACTTATTACTGTGGTTTCTCTTACCAGAGTGGTTTTCATTTTTCTTTTGTAACCAAAGGAAAAACCGAAACAAAAAGAAAAGTTCCTTTTGGCATAAACTCGCTTATAAGGGCGACGAGAGGAAAGTGAGGCGAACCAACGGAGTAGAGCTCCTTCCGTGTAATGTCCATAAGCTTTGTGTTATCTGGGGGTGTCGTCTGACGGCGAGTAGATACTGATTTTTTCTTATGCTCAAACTTATGCCAAAAGTGAAGCCCAACCAATCCCCAAAGCGTGCTAAGGGAAAAGTTGGCTAACAAATACTTAAAGCAGGAAGCGTGAAATTCGTTGACCGCCCAGAGCTACGCTGACGACGAAGTGCTATATCACCTATAAAATGACAGATGAGATTCATAGCACGAGGCTGAGTGCGTGCGAGGTCGGTTTAGAATTTAGCTTTCGGCTTTGGTGTTTTGACTGTATGCTTTGTTTCGTATGCATTCCCAAGCTAGAGCTTGGGAACGAGGGGAGGCTGCCCTTGCCCTGCCCCTTGATAGCATCGTGTGGGAGAATGGATTCCCGCTTCCGCGGGAATGAGGGGAAGTGTGCGGGAATGAGGGCTGGTGGAGACACAGAGGAGACAGTAACCACGGATGGACACGGATGACTGCTGGTCGTATGCCTTCCCAAGCTGGAGCTTGGGAACGAGGACACAACACCTTACTTGAGCTTCTGCAAAATTTCCACGGCTCCCAGCTGGAAACGACTAAATGCAAACCACTTTTTCCCGAGGTCTTTTAGCGATGCTCCGAAGTGGTAAATCTCCTTTTTGTCGATGATCAGAAATCTGTCATGGGCGTTTCGGAAGATTTTTAGCTGAATGGGCAAGTATTGCGAGTTGTATTTTTGCAAGTCGAGCTGTAGCTTTTTGTCGATTTTTTTGGTGTAGATTTCGATTTTGATATTCTGGCATTTTGCGAAGAGCATCAGCGTGTTTTCGTCGATGTAATTATCGATGAGGGTTATCTCGCTGGTGGCGGTGCCGAGTAGGTCGCAGACGAATTTGTAAGCGTCGAAAATTTGCCCATCGAAAAAAATGCCTTGCTTTGGTTTTAGGCTTTTGTCGTCCAAGGCTCTGAAGATTTGGGAAAAGTTTTTGTCATGCTGGATTTGTTTCTCTTCCATCTTTTCCATTCTCTGGAATAATCCCGCATTTTGGGAGAGGAATTTTCGCATAGAGACGAAAGCGTCGATGATTTTTATGCTGACGATTATAGCCGTTTTACTTTTTAGTACGGCAGAAAGCATAGACACGCCCTGCTCTGTGAAAGCGTATGGCAAATACCTTGTTCCTCCATGAATTTTTGAGGTGTCAAAATGGTACCTCAAAATTTCGTTTTCTTCCTTGGATAATCTAAACATAAAGTGGCTTGGAAATCTTTCGGCATTTCTTTTCACAGCTCGATTTAAAGCCTTCGTTTCCACGCCGTAGAGCTGGGCGAGGTCTCTGTCGAGGATGACCTGCATGCCGCGGAGGGTGAGGATTTTGTCTTGGATGTTGAAGTGGTTTGTGGTTAGCTCTTTCATGTTGAGGTCAATTTGGCGTGTTGTTTGGCGGGTATCAAGGGAGTTTTGCCCAGAAATGGGGAATTATACGGTTGATAGTTGATCGCTTTCAGCTGGACTCCATCTTTTCTTTGAACGCTCAACGAAAAGATATAGGAGAAAAGAAAACCGCTCCGCTTCAATCCGCCAGAGGGTTGCGTGAGGTGTGTGAAGCTGTCCGTGGTGGAGAGCACCTCCGAGATTTGTTCTTAGCTGTGCATTTTCAATTGCTGGCTTTGCAATGCCAAAGACGACTGACTGTGTCTCTGGCTCTGCCCGTGAAGCGGAGAGAGTCCCCATCCTACCTAGCAAGTAAGACCGCCCTTCCCTGCCCCTTGGTAGCATCGTGTGAGAGAATGGATTCCCGCTTCCGCGAGAATGAGGGCTGGTGGGTAGCGATGCGGAGCTGGTGGTGAATAAACATACTGGCTGATGAAGGCACAAGGCGTGCGGTGTGCAGGAATGAGGACTGGTGGTGTGCTTCCTTGCCTTGCTTCCCTCATCCTCGCGAAAGCGGGGATCTAAGGACGGGGATGGGCTAACAAATACTTAAAGCAGGAAGCGTGAAATTCGTTTACCGCCCAGAGCTACGCTGACGACGAAGTGCTATATCACCTATAAAATGACAGATGAGATTCATAGCACGAGGCTGAGTGCGTGCGAGGTCGGTTTAGAATTTAGCTTTCGGCTTTGGTGTTTTGACTGTATGCTTTGTTTCGTATGCATTCCCAAGCTAGAGCTTGGGAACGAGGGGAGGCTGCCCTTGCCCTGCCCCTTGATAGCATCGTGTGGGAGAATGGATTCCCGCTTCCGCGGGAATGAGGGGAAGTGTGCGGGAATGAGGGCTGGTGGAGACACAGAGGAGACAGTAACCACGGATGGACACGGATGACTGCTGGTCGTATGCCTTCCCAAGCTGGAGCTTGGGAACGAGGACACAACACCTTACTTGAGCTTCTGCAAAATTTCCACGGCTCCCAGCTGGAAACGACTAAATGCAAACCACTTTTTCCCGAGGTCTTTTAGCGATGCTCCGAAGTGGTAAATCTCCTTTTTGTCGATGATCAGAAATCTGTCATGGGCGTTTCGGAAGATTTTTAGCTGAATGGGCAAGTATTGCGAGTTGTATTTTTGCAAGTCGAGCTGTAGCTTTTTGTCGATTTTTTTGGTGTAGATTTCGATTTTGATATTCTGGCATTTTGCGAAGAGCATCAGCGTGTTTTCGTCGATGTAATTATCGATGAGGGTTATCTCGCTGGTGGCGGTGCCGAGTAGGTCGCAGACGAATTTGTAAGCGTCGAAAATTTGCCCATCGAAAAAAATGCCTTGCTTTGGTTTTAGGCTTTTGTCGTCCAAGGCTCTGAAGATTTGGGAAAAGTTTTTGTCATGCTGGATTTGTTTCTCTTCCATCTTTTCCATTCTCTGGAATAATCCCGCATTTTGGGAGAGGAATTTTCGCATAGAGACGAAAGCGTCGATGATTTTTATGCTGACGATTATAGCCGTTTTACTTTTTAGTACGGCAGAAAGCATAGACACGCCCTGCTCTGTGAAAGCGTATGGCAAATACCTTGTTCCTCCATGAATTTTTGAGGTGTCAAAATGGTACCTCAAAATTTCGTTTTCTTCCTTGGATAATCTAAACATAAAGTGGCTTGGAAATCTTTCGGCATTTCTTTTCACAGCTCGATTTAAAGCCTTCGTTTCCACGCCGTAGAGCTGGGCGAGGTCTCTGTCGAGGATGACCTGCATGCCGCGGAGGGTGAGGATTTTGTCTTGGATGTTGAAGTGGTTTGTGGTTAGCTCTTTCATGTTGAGGTCAATTTGGCGTGTTGTTTGGCGGGTATCAAGGGAGTTTTGCCCAGAAATGGGGAATTATACGGTTGATAGTTGATCGCTTTCAGCTGGACTCCATCTTTTCTTTGAACGCTCAACGAAAAGATATAGGAGAAAAGAAAACCGCTCCGCTTCAATCCGCCAGAGGGTTGCGTGAGGTGTGTGAAGCTGTCCGTGGTGGAGAGCACCTCCGAGATTTGTTCTTAGCTGTGCATTTTCAATTGCTGGCTTTGCAATGCCAAAGACGACTGACTGTGTCTCTGGCTCTGCCCGTGAAGCGGAGAGAGTCCCCATCCTACCTAGCAAGTAAGACCGCCCTTCCCTGCCCCTTGGTAGCATCGTGTGAGAGAATGGATTCCCGCTTCCGCGAGAATGAGGGCTGGTGGGTAGCGATGCGGAGCTGGTGGTGAATAAACATACTGGCTGATGAAGGCACAAGGCGTGCGGTGTGCAGGAATGAGGACTGGTGGTGTGCTTCCTTGCCTTGCTTCCCTCATCCTCGCGAAAGCGGGGATCTAAGGACGGGGATGGGCTAACAAATACTTAAAGCAGGAAGCGTGAAATTCGTTTACCGCCCAGAGCTACGCTGACGACGAAGTGCTATATCACCTATAAAATGACAAAATGAGATTCATAGCACGAGGCTGAGTGCGTGCGAGGTCGGTTTAGAATTTAGCTTTCGGCTTTGGTATTTTGATTTTACCTTTTGTTACTTTTCGCTTTGGTCAACCAAAGGGAAAAGTAAGACCCTCCGTCAGGAGAGCAAACTGCAACGACACAACACCTTACTTGAGTTTCTGCAATATCTCCACGGCTCCCAGCTGGAAACGACTGAATGCAAACCACTTTTTGCCGAGGTCTTTTAGCGATGCTCCGAAGTGGTAAATTTCCTTTTTGTCGATGATCAGAAATCTGTCATGGGCGTTTCGGAAAATTTTTAGCTGGATGGGCGAGTATTGCGAGTTGTATTTTTGCAAGTCGAGCTGTAGTTTTTTGTCGATTTTTTTGGTGTAGATTTCGATTTTGATGTTTTGGCATTTTGCGAAGAGCATCAGCGTATTTTCGTCGATGTAATTATCGATGAGAGTGATGTCGCTGGTGGCGGTGCCGAGTAGGTCGCAGACGAATTTGTAAGCGTCGAAGATTTGCCCATCGAAGAAAATTCCTTGCTTTGGTTTTAGGCTTTTGTCGTCCAAGGCTCTGAATATTTGGGTAAAGTTTTTGTCCGTCTTAAGTTGATGTTCAATTTGCTTTCGTTCGACATTGTCTAGGCGAGTGAAAATTTGGGCATTTTGGGAGAGGAATTTTCGCAAAGAGACGAAAGCGTCGATGATTTTTATGCTGACGATTATAGCCGTTTTACTTTTTAGCACGGCAGAAAGCATAGACACGCCTTGCTCTGTGAAAGCGTGTGGCAGAAACTTGCTATGTTTTCCTCTTTTGTTGTCGCTTTCTCCGTTTAAAATCACAAAATGTGATCTTAAAAACTCAACTTCATCTTTTGCCAACCTAAACATAAAATGACTTGGGAATCTTTCGGCGTTTCTTTTCACTGCTTGGTTTAGAACTCTCGTTTCCACGCCGTAGAGCTGGGCGAGGTCTCTGTCGAGGATGACCTGCATGCCGCGGAGGGTGAGGATTTTGTCTTGGATGTTGAAGTGGTTTGTGGTTAGTTCTTTCATGTTGAGGTCAATTTGGCGTGTTGTTTGGCGGGTGTCAAGGGAGTTTTGCTCAGAAATGGGGAATTATGCGGGTGATAGTTGATCGCTTTCAGCTGGACTCCATCTTTTCTTTGAACGCTCAACGAAAAGATAGAGGAGAAAAGAAAACCGCTCCGCTTCAATCCGCCAGAGATTTGTTTCTCTTACCAGAGTGGTCTTCATTTTTCTTTTGTAACCAAAGGAAAAACCGAAACAAAAAGAAAAGTTCCTTTTGGCATAAACTCGCTTATAAGGGCGACGAGAGGAGAGTGAGGCAAACCAACGGAGTAGAGCTCCTTCCGTGTAATGTCCATAATTCTGTGCTTTGCTTTGGGCTGTCGTCTGCCGGCGAATAGATACTGGTTTTTTCTTATGCTCAAACTTATGCCAAAAGTGATACCGCCCAGCCCCAGAGAGTGCTAAGGGGAAAGTTGGGCTAGCAAATACTTAAAGCGGAATGCGTGAAATTCGTTGACCGCCCAGAGCTACGCTGACGACGAAGTGCTATATCTCCGAGAAAAGACAAATGAGATTCATAGCACGAGGCTGAGTGCGTGCGAGGTCAGTTTAGAATTTAGCTTTCGGCTTTGGTGTTTTGACTGTATGCTTTGTTTCGTATGCATTCCCAAGCTGGAGCTTGGGAACGAGGAGAAGCTGGAGCTTGGGAACGAGGGGAGAAAGGGGGCTGCCCCTGCCCTACCCCTCTCGTGCATCGTGTGGGAGAATGGATTCCCGCTTCCGCGGGAATGAGGGGAAGTGTGCGGGAACGAGGAGAAAAAAGAGCGGGAATGAGGGAATCTAGGGCGTGCCAGCATCCCAATCATATGTATCTTTTTTCAAGCTAGGTATCGTATTTACAGAAGTGTTCGGATAACTCCAAGCAGAGGCAGAAAATCCTTTGCTGCTCCAAGTAGTTCCAAATATATTTAATAATTTATTCTGACTCATACCACTATAATCTGTGGTAGAACTCATATTAAAATAAAGATTCTTAGATTCAGTTTTAAAATGCAGTCCATCATTATCATAAATATAGTTATACGGAAAATAATCACCTGAAAGGGCGTAAGCTGCTGAGTTATCAAAAGGTAGTGAAGAATTAGAACTATATCCAGCAGCATATAACCTGTTATGAGTAGAGTAAGAAGGGTTATGAGCCAAAACCACATTATAAGAACTTGATGCAGCACTATAACGAAAAGGGAATAATCCAGCCACTATTGCATCGTCATACGAATCTGCTTCCGCATAAAGAACCTGATCACTAGTGCCTTCTCTCAAATATACTATATTATGATTATAATCTCCTGCTATAGCCTTTCCCACCAATCCTCCTACATAACTAGGACGTCCCACCATTTTTATTCGAGATATATTTACATAACAGTTCTCTACTACCCCAGCAGAAGTCCCAACTAAACCTCCTACTACATTACTATTACCATAAGTATTTAGACCCCCGATATTTTTTATATTTGCCACTCCAAGACGCTCAATCTTAGCATTTGCCTCTATAGCATTAAAAATACCTCCAGATGCTATTCGTACATCATAAAATTCATTTTTACAAGCAGAAAATTCATGACCGTGCCCATTAAAATTTCCGCTGCAATTATTAAACATATATCCCTTACTAGAATATTGGCTTTTATGTTCCCAAATATAATATTCTCCCGAAGATAGTTCCACATCTGTATATAAATGAGCAGTACCCGTTAATGCAGAACCATCTTCCATCTTTTTCAGCATAACATTTGTGAAGATATAATTCTCTCCATCGCGTTCATAGTCTGTGCAGTGGTCGTGCTCGTAGCCTCTACGGGCAATGAGTCCGTCGCTGACTCCAACGCTACCCTTGGGCACAGGATATAGGTCGCCAGTGGTGTAAATCCAATCATCTCCCATCAAAAAACCTAAGGTGCTTTCCCAAAAGGTTATTGTGTCACTTTGGTACTCACTATTAGTAAAAGTGCCGTAGTCACCTGTGAATAAGTTGTCTCCATGATGATCGTCATCATCAACATGGGCAGAATTCAAATAAATGTTGTCACCCCAAATAGGGAAAAACTTATGGGAGTAGTCGTCGCCATCGCCATCGTATACACCATCATCATCATAAAGGTCATCGCTAACAGCGAAGCCGGTCTCGACCCAGCCGTAGTTGTTGCTTGCAGTTCCATTGCAAGTTCCATATATTCTGCCAAAAGAAGCACTTTCGTATTTGCTTATTTTAGTTTGCACCTGGAACATATCTAACATCGAGACATTATTCGTGCAAGTCGCACTAGTTTTAATATACCCCACTATCCCCCCAAAGGAAGAAGCAGTTTTGCATGTAATAGTGCCGTTGACCACCAGATTTTTGTTTATCGTGCCTGCATTTTGCATGCCGACAACCATACCAGTGTATGTATTACCTGTCAGATGGCAATTTTTGATGAGACAGTTGTTGATTAAGCCACCAGACCCCATAATCCCAACCAAAACACCATTGTATGCTCCAGAGGCTGTAACGGTAGCCTTTTCTATGACGAGATTCTCTACTGTCCCATACAAATTAGAAATTAGTCCTAATCTATCTGAGCCGGTTATGGTGAAGTTAGACAGTTTGTGTCCGTTGCCATTGAGTATGCCATAGAAAGCCGCTATGGGCTCTATCGTTTCATTGCCGAAGTCTATGTCCGCCATAAGATTGAGAGTCCCGACGAAGCCCGGATCTTTCAGATAGAATTCGTTATTATTAGCTATCGCAGCCCAAAACTGAGCTTTAGTGTAAACATTATAGACACTGTCCTCTGGGGAGGTGAAGGTAGCTTGCCCGACTCGCTGGATGGGTACTCCATAGTCGTTAGCGTCCCTGAGCCACGGTTTTCCTTTGCCGTCATCATCTGGGGTCTCGGTGATGTAGTCTGTCTGAGTCTCATTGAATAGGTCTTCCCAGAAACTGGCTTTCTGCAGGTTATAGGTGCTTACTTCCTCGCCCGTGGCATCGGTGAGACCTGCTAGGAGCATGCCTCCTGTGGGGAACACTCCCCGAGCCAGCAGAGGAGCGACATGCTGTGGAGAGCTGGTGTGGCTGCTACTGCTAGCACCAGTTGTAGCGGGCGTCGCTACGGTTGCCCACATTACTTGAGCTCCACAGAGAGCTAGGAACAAGAAGAGAGTTTTGTGTCGGAAATATTTTTTCATCGTCTTACCTTCGTTTATTTTTTCGCTTATCCTACTGGATACACAAGGCAAAGGAAGATAGTCGGGGCTTTGGTGTCAATTATTATTTACTTTTCGTCCTCGCAAAAAAGCGACCCAGACATACCGCCCGAGTCGCTGCTTGTTTTGTATCTTTGCCTATTACGGGTTTACTAATGTTTTTGACCAATAGTAATTACCATCGAAAGTGCTGGTAGTAAATCCAGATATTGGATGTGTATAGCTAGTGTTGCCTTCTATCGATCCACCGACTACCGCACATTTTTCGGTCTTCGCATCTGACCAACAATAACCCACTATGCCTCCAGCAAAAAATCCGTCAGTTATATTGATATTTACTACCACACATTTAGATATTATTCCACTACTACCTCCTGCGATTCCTCCCATATAAGGATCACCCGAACCCAAATAGCTTAGAGTCGCATTACTTACGCGACAGTGCTCCACTGTCGTCCCAGAAGCTAGGCTACCTACTATCGCTCCCATGGGAATACTTTTTGAACTCATAGTGACATTGTCTAGGACTACATTTTTGATTGTGGTCCCATTTGTCGTGGTCCCATAGAAAAGCCCCATACTACCTGTTAGGTTCTGTGTAGCAGCGGCTGGGTGCAGTCCGGTGATCTGGTAGCCGCCGCCATCGTATGTCCCGCTGAAGTTAGCTACTCCTTCAATATCATCGTTGAAGGTGTTGCCAGCATCCTTCAAGCCTATAGGCCAGAAGTCGTCGACGCCGCTCATATCTATGTCGGCGGTCTGCACGAAGTAGTTGCCAGCTTTGACATAGTCGTGGTATCCGACGAACTTGAGTGCCATCGGGTTGCTTACTTGGAATGGGTCGGTTTCCGTGCCAGTGCCACCTGTGAAGTACATCGGCTCTATGACACCCGATGCTATGCTCTCGGGGATGCCAATCTGGGTAGGATAGTGGTCACCACCATCCTCTACAAGCCTTGTATAGCCATCATCTTGAAACTCAAGAGCACTATACCAGAAAACTTCACTTATAAGAGTAGAAAGCTCTTTTATCGCTCCGTCGTAGCTAGTTGAAAAACCATTATTATTTGTAAGGAGCTCGCCACCTATGGCTGACACACCCTCTTCACAGTAGAAATTTTTAGTATTACCTACAAAAGAGTTGCCAATGGCAATCTCCCCGACTCCTGCGTGGGCATCGCTAGGGAGCACAAACGCCAAGTTGGCGATATGATTTGGCTCTACACTGGATGAGATGAGACCGATAGCTCCACCGACTGCGGTTCCTAATTTTTGCACTGTATTGAATACGGTGACGGCACTCTTGACCTCTGCAGCTCCAGCCACAGTACCTGCTAGCCCACCGGTGTAGTTGGCTGTGCCAACGAAGTCGTTGTATGCTGACCAGATTTTGGTCATCGTGGCGTTGTCGGTGAGGAGACCTGCTATGGCTCCCAGTGAGGCTCCGGTTACTCCTGTGAAGCTCGACTGGTAGATACCGAACTTCTCGATGTTCGCAGAGCCTGTAGCCTGTGCGATGAAGCCCTGATAGTCACCATCATCGGTGGTCACAGCGGTCTGCACATCCAGTCCGACTAGTCCTCCACCGTTACCGTCTAGTGTGCCACTAAAGTCGGCGATAGGTGTCCAGTTGCCAGCCTCGCCTGCGTTGAGGTCGAGTCGCCAGTCGTCTTCCCAGCTTGCCAAGCTGAAGTAGTTGTCGTCGCCTGTTAGGTTGGCATCCAGCTTGTAGTCTTTGCTCGGGTATAAGTGCATCAGCTTCAGGTGTTTTGGCTCTGCTAGGGTGTATGTCCCACCTGTGGTGTCCAAGAGCATCCCGCTCATCGCCAGCTGTGTGCTTGCCATATTGGATAGCGATGGTGAGAACTGGAGTGCATTGGTTGCAAATTCCCACGGAGCACTAGCTAGCTCTTCGCCCAGAGCGATTGCCCACCAGTTGCCGTCTGCCATATCTTCGATGTAAGCGGTAGTTCCGTGCTCAGCATCAAGAGCTACACGCGGATCGTAGCCCGTGATGCCCTTCATATCTGTGAAGTGCCAGCCGTAGAGGTCAGTTCCTGCAACAGTTCCGCCATATATCCTGCCTATGTTGCTACTGCCGTCTATCGTGTCGGCAGCGACGATGATGTTGGACATATCGTGTGCATCTCGCCCCACTGCTCCACCTACATAGCTACTACCTGTGATGTTGCCACCCATGACCACGAGCTTGCTGATGTCAGCTGCTGGAGCGTCGCCTAGCAGTCCTCCGACATAGCTATTCCCTTCAACGGTGTTGTTGAGCAGGAGGATGTTTTCGTAGGTGTATCGCTTGATGTCTTCGGAGGCATCATTACCTGCCAAAGCTCCGACATAATCCTTGCTACCTGTGAAGCGTGAGTTGGAGATTGCCAGATCTTTCACGAAGCGGTTATCTATATCTGCCTCGATGTATCCCAAGAGTCCTGAACATTCGTCATCGGTGATGGTCTGCTCCAGACCGCTGATCTCGTATCCATTACCGTCGAGACAGCCCTGGAATGGCATATCCTCGCTACCGATAGGTGTCCAGCTATCGCCAGCAGCAGCTGTGATGTTGGAGTCGAGGCGATAAGACATCTCTGAGCCGTAACGCATACCGCTGAGCTGGTCTAAAGTTTTGATGCTGTATGGGTTCGTTGCTGTGCCGTCGCCCTCGGCAAATGTAGGGACATCGTCGATGCCGAAGTGCGACCAGTCGATGTAGCCAGAGTCTATCTCTGCGGGGACATGTAAGCCCACAGGGTGATAGCTGACAGTCGCTTCTGCCCATCGCCAAGAGCCGTTGAAGTCCAGAGCCATATCTTCTGCATAAAAGGATTTGACGAACGACAAGAGTGACTTTGACTCACCGTCTACTGTGTTCGCACCTGAGGTAGAAGGGTCTACAATCGTGTTTAAATCCGTATTTAGGATGGCTGTCCTGCGGAAGGCGTAGTTGCCTTTGGTGCTAGTAGCATTTCCGATCCGATACCTATTGACCTCAGAGCCTATGGTGTCGTTGATAGCCACACAGTTGCTCACAGAGCCATATCTTCCCGCGATACCACCAGCATAGCCATTTCCATCACCGTCATATTTCATGACCACATTTTGGATAGCAAGGCAGTTGCTAAGTGCATCACCATTAGCATATCCAGCTATCGCACCTACGGAATAACCCGAGAAACCACCACTGTTGGTGACGGTGTAGTTCTTGACCAGCACATCGCTGATATTGGCTTGGTAGCCATCTGAGCCTCCATAGAGTACTCCGGTATGAATATCGCCAGTGCTGGTGACATAGCCATCGTAGAAGCTGAGCTTCTTTATTTTTGGTAATATAGTAGCACCATCACCACCCATCTCCATAATGAATCCTACGCCTGTTTTGCCAGTAGCGGCGGCTAGATTGATGTCCATGCCTTTTATGCAGTAGCCGTCACCGTCTATAGTTCCCGAGAACTTCTTGCCACTGAACCAGCCTATCGGATACCAGTTGCCGTTGCTGGCGTCGTCGTCCACATCGTATACACCGTCTTCATAGTCGTCGAAGTCCAGATTGGCGGTCAGGATGAAGTTGAATGATGGGAATGCCTGTATCATTTCGAGTTGGTTTAAGTTCTCTATTTGGTAAGAGACATCGTCGCCATTGCCACCAGCGAAGCGAAGCACCTTGGGATAACAGTCTTCACTTTCATCCATATAATCCAGCTTTGGCATACAGCGGAAATCTTCGTAGTCATCAGCTGCATCCCATTCCCAGTTGTCTCTGCCTGTAAAGTTGATGCTGTCGGTGTAGAAGACTGGGCTCAAAATCTTGGAGGCTACGAAACTAGCACCGTCTAGCTCATCTGCTCCTTTGTCACCTGTAGCGTTGTTGCCATTCCAAGCGTAGTTGGCTTCCATACCGCTCTTTTCCCCTGCTGCTATCCTATAGTGACTTTTAGCAGAGATAGTGTCTATGGCTACCACCGTGTTCTCTATGTCTGCATTTTCTGTTTTACTGCCGACCAAGCCTCCAGCAAATCCAGAGGACTTTATCACATTACTCAGGGCAATGCTCCACTCCACTGTGCTCCCTGCAACCAGATTACCGACCACTGGTCCTACTTTGGCGTCATCATTGCCCGTGACTACAAATCTGCCCTCACCTACATAGACATCCCTGATAATGCTTCTACCTATGGCAAAGCCAGCGATACCACCGAGATTTGTCGTTTTAGAGTCTCCTGTCATCTCACAGTCTATGAGTGCTAAGTTGGTTATCGTGCAGTTGTTTATACTCCCGAAGAGTCCTACATTCGCATCGTCGCTGTTTATCCTTAGCCCTTTTATCGTGTGTCCTTGTCCGTCGAAGGTGACGCCGTCCATACTGGATATCGGGTTGAAGTTGCCAGCTCCATCGCTGTAGTCATCGCCGTCGGTAAACACTAAGTTGTCATCTAGCTGAACTGTAGTGATACCATCTAATAGGTAGCCCTCCAAGAAGGATAGTCCTATCGCATCGCTGATGGTGATGAGCGTGTCGCCTACCGTGAGAGGACCTACCAGAGCTTTCTCTGCTATATTCGCTGGGGTCTCCTCGCCGTAGAATCCTGTTAAGTATGGATAGTAGCGGTCTCCGAGCTGCACATCCCATGGGGAGGTGTCGTATCCGCGGTAGTCCTCGTCGAAGAAATCTTTGAACATCCTAAAGAAGAAGTTGTCCCCCTGTGTGGAGGTAGCATCTGTTCCTATTTTGTATGTTGAGCTTCCGCTTATTATTAGCTTAGTCTCTGCCACAGAGTAGTTGTCACTCAGCGTTCCAGAGCCATTGTTGTCATTGGCAATCTTGTAAACATCGCCTTTTGCCACTAGCACCTTGCCGATGGACAAGCTACTATCGAGCGTTGCTCCACTCACTACAGAGATAGCCAAACCGCCGACATCGCCTGTGGTAGATGCGATGCTGTCCACTACGCTGACGACCTTGCTGATCTCGCCAGCAGTCACTGCTCCAGCTATCGCTCCAGCAGATTTCATACAGTTTACGGCGTTGTAGCGAGTCAGGACATCCCGTAGCGTGCCACTCTCCATCTCGCCGACCACGATGGCTCCCGAGCCTGTACTATTGTTGATTTGTGAGGAGTCCACTACTATTTCGCTGATCGTGCCGCCATTTAGGATGGCACACACGACTGCAGATTTTTCTGAGCCCACTATCTCGGCGTTTGCTACGCGGAGCTGTGTCACTAGTCCACCAGCTCCCACACTGCCGAATATTCCTCTGGCACTCTTAACTGAGTTTACAACTTTACTGGCTAGATTTCGGAGCGTGTGATAGTCGCCATCCAAGATACCCGCGAAATGTTTGTCATTGCTATATGAGCCGATAGGTGTGTAATCCTCGTAGCTAGAGAAGTCTAAATCGTTTACTATTCTGTAGCTGTCTGTGAGTCGCAACCCCTCGTAGAAAGGAACTAACTTAGCATAATCTCCGCCCACGAGTCGCACATCGGCGATAGCATCCAGCTGGATAGGCTTGGTGATCTGATAGTAGCCGTCCACTTTGTCCATTTTCAGCTCATTACTGAGGATGTCCTCAGAGATATTGTATGCATTGTCCACTAGATATGGATAAGAGAAAGTGGTTGCCAATTGCCATTCTTCATTCCCGAGGATATCGTCAGACATAAATATCTTGTTTTCCGAGATTACCGCTCCTGTGATGTCTCCAGTAGAGTGCATGCCACAGACTTGCTCTAGGTCTGACTGGGCTACATACGATGTCAAGATGTTCCCGCCTGTCATATTACCTACGAATCCTCCCGATACGCTACTGCCTGCTGAGGTGCAAGCCAAGGCGTAAGAGAAATCTATCTGACCGGCTGTCATCTCGCCGACCAAGAGTCCTAATGTATCTACATCATTTGTGGTCAAGCCGTAGCAGAAGCTCTTGGAGATGCCATAGGTTGTGCCAGCTACAGACATATCGCCCACTAGTCCACCTGCCTTGTTTGCCTTGGTGATGGCTATATCTCTTACCGAAGATTTTGTTAGAGAGGTATTACCGCTCATCTTGCCTATCATACCACCGAAGATGCCTGAGTTGTCTCCTGTGAGGGTGGAGTTCACCCTGCAGCCCGAGAGCGTTACATTCTCGGCTAGTCCTACCAGTCCACCTGTTGTCAGAGCACTGCCACTGCTAGTGATGGACACGCCACCGTCTGTGGTGTCTATGAGTTCCATCGATACACTAGTAGTGAGGTAGCCGAAGAGTCCGCCCACATAGCTCATCTCAGTGTCATTAGAGCTCAGCTCTATCGTAACTGGGGAATTAAAATTGAAAGTTCCGCCACTTGTTATGTCCGCTTTGCCACACAGACCTCCGACATAGGAGTTGCCTCCGACTAATAAGTTATTGAGCGTGATGGCGGAAAGTGTCGCTTCATCCAATGCGATACTGCCAGCTGTCAAATCACCTGCTATCGCTCCTATTTTGGAGTTGCCACCGACTACTGCTTTGAAGCTCACCAATGTCAAATCAGTGTTTGGCACTGCAAAGGCGTTGTTGTCCAGCTCTCCGCAGAGTCCGCCCATAGTCACGCTGTTATCTGCAAAGTCACCATCGGTGAAGTCAATCTTCGCTTTTATGTGTGCCTTGCTGAGTCCTATCATTTTACTAGAGCCTGCCAGAGCTCCCACTACTAGAGTGTCAGCTTTATTTAGACTCGTGCCAAATATTACGCCTGAGCTAACCACCACGCTGTCGTACATACTGCCTTTGCTAGCCTCTAGCCCTGTGACACCGCCGACATACGCTTTGCTGGCTTCAGCTGTAAAGCTCACATCTGTCACATTGATACCATGGAACGAGGTCTTGGTAATATAGCCCACTGCTCCACCTAAGTATGCTTTTCCATTTGGTGTTGCGTATGCTTGTAGATAGCTCCCGCTACCGTCTAGGAATACTCCTTTTCCATCTTCCCCGATGCTGCTAGAGGAGATGTCTTCCACCTTACCAGCTATCATACCTGCATACGAGTCACCACTGGTGGAGGTGGCTGTTATGTTCCCAGCTAGGGTTACGGTGACCTCTTTTATAGAGCCGATAATGTTATTGAATTTACCTACTAATCCACCTGCACATGCCTCTCCGCTGGCTGTAGCCTCTACTCCCATGACGGTAGCTAGGGTTACCTCGTCTATCTGCTCAGCTCGGGAGTAACCGATGAAGTAGCCCGCTGCACTCGTAGAAGAGCCACTTGTTCCTGCTGTTACCTTATTGGTGATAGTATTCACTGTGGAGCTCAGATATTCACTGCCTGCGATTGGTTCGTATCCGACCATACCACCAGCGTAGCAATTACCGCTTCCTTGTGCTTGTATCGACTCTACTGTCTTCACTGTGGAGTTGGTGATAGTTCCACCAAAAGCTCCGACCATGCCGCCAGCAGCTGAGATAGTTCCTGTTCCACCTGTTGTCTTTATGTTCTCAGCCTGTGGGATGCCACAGTTCTTGATGCTACTTTGCGTGCCTCCCAGCTGTCCTGCCAGACCGCCAGCATACTCGCCTGCACTCAGGTCGCCAGAGATGGTGATGGTGTCTGCTGTGGCTACTACAGAGCCAGTGCCACCGCCTATCATCCCGCCTACTGCTGTCTTTGCCGTGAAGTTCTTCTCTATGGTAATGTCTACGCTGTCTATGTATGATGTCCCTGTCAGCTTTCCGACCAAGCCTCCGACATAGTCACTGCTACCATCGCCGACTGCTTCTCCATAATGGAGCTGCAAGCTTTTAATATTGGCGTTCTTTATCACACCAAAGACTCCGACATTTGCCTCGTCTTGGTTGATAGCGTTGACAGTCATCTTATGCCCTTGTCCATCGAATGTCCCTTGGAAAGGATATGCATCATTGCCCAGTGGCAGTAGTGTGTCCCCATCGCTAGCGAAGACAAGGTCTTGTGCTAAGAGCACTGAGATTTCTCCTGTGATGTCGCCATCGTTGTATTGCTCGGCTAAGTCGTTGAACTCTAGGCAAGTATGCACTACATAGTCGTCGCCATCCATCCCGTAGGTAAAGCTCATGTAATTACTCCAAGCACTCGGTGTGCTTCCAGTGAGCTTGGCTACTCGGTAATAGTAGGTGTATCCCATCTTCAGTTCGCCCAGTGGGCTGTTTTTCGACTCTGTGTTGTCCACTGGCAGGTTGTAGTCGATAAACATAGTGTCTCCTACCAAAATATCACTAGTTGCCAAAGTGTCTTGGCATGTAGCAAGATTATTCGCGACCACATCGTTGCCAGCAGCATCACTGATAAACGCTTGAGCTGTGTCACGACCTATTATGTATTCTTCAGGAGACACTGCAGGTTCTGTCCAGACTACTTTCAAGCCTTTTCTTGTCCCATTTATTTCATAGTTTGCGACTTTTAGCAGTGCCATAGCTTCTGTCTTGAGGAAAGATTCGGAGCTGTCCTTATCGTTCAATATCTCAGATTCGAAGAGGTGCGTTCCGTTGGTTATCACGGCCTGTATCGCATAGGCATAGGTTGTCCCTTCTGCTGGTACTTCCCAACCCCAGTCAGCCGAGTTCGCATTATCTTGTAGGACATAGACATTGTCGCCTGTCGTGGCATCAACTTGCTTTGAGAAATCACTAGCAGTAAACTTCTTCGGGCTACCATTGGAGATGTCATCATCTTTATCGTATCTGGTGATAAGATAGTAGCTTACCGTGTCTGGTGTGATGTCTGAGGTAGTATAGTCATCAGCAGGTCTGCTAGGTATGAACTTATCGAAAGTCAACTCTATCCTGTCGGCATAGTTGCCCGGAGTTCCACTGTAGTTTATGTTTGTGGTTAGAGAGTCTTTGTCCCAGTCATAGTAGTAGCTCATCTTCATCGTGTCCGACTGGATAGTCATGGCATCGCCTATGCGACTCTGGATCTGACCTTTCAAGATATAGCTGTAAGCTGTGCCGACCTCTAATTCGCCGAACAATTCGCCATCATCCGTGATAGAGCACATACTGTCTGTAGTTGTTTCTGATTCTATTGCTTCTCTTTTGATATTACTCGTGATATCTTGCTGTGTATAAGACGCTTTTGTGCTTGTTTTCCTCCACAGCTCATACTCCTCTGGTTTTCCACCTACGGAGAAGTTGGCAGAACCATCTGTCCAAGATATCTTGATGCCTTTATTTACGAAACTGACAGTCAAGATGTCGATATAACTCTGGCAATAGCCATGCACAGCCGTGGTTAGATCGAATCCAACTTTGGTGGTAATCGTGAAATCTTCCCCATCTACTTTTACCACTTTGGTAACCTCGATGCCGTAGTAATATATCTTGCCTTCACCTGCTGTTGCATCTTCCCAGCTGACTCTGCCGTCTGTGATTTTGGTTAACAAGTCGCTTGGCGCAAGGGTCGCTAGGGCGGTTGTAATAGCACCAGGGATAGTGTCTTGTTTCCTGTAGATGGTGTATTCGTCTGCCTCTGGGATGGTATCGAAGAACAACCAGATACTCGCACTGTCTGTGCTAGCTTCCATATTCAGCTCGCCCAGTGGCGGGTAGACGGCATCGCTTATCTCTGAGTATATAGATGTCGCTTTGTCGTTATCATACACCACTTGCACTTTGTAATAATAAACACTCCCCGCTGGTGTTAGGTCAGATGATATTTCTACCATTTTCGCAGTTGGAGACTCTTGTTCTCCTACACTCTTGAAGCTATCTGCTGCTGTAGAGTTGCTAGCCTGATAGACAATATACTTGTCCACCTCATCGGTGGTGTAGCCTGTAGGCAAGCTATCCCAAGCTACACAAATCTTCTCGACCCCTACGGTCGGGTCGTATGCAGCACTTACGCCTTCCACAGATTTGCTTCTTACTGCAGCTGTTATCTCATCGCAGTATTCAGAGTAGTTCTTGCTGCCAGTGCCATCCGTCATATAGGTTTTAGCCTTTATGTAATATTTGCGGATTTTCTTACCGCTTGCATACTCGTCTGGTGACCAGAAGTGAGTAGTATCGTTCTTGCTCTCTATCTCCACTGAGTCCATATGCCCTGCGATAATACCTGACACTGTGTCAAAGTAGAGATAGTAGCCAGCTCCATCTGGTTCTACATTCCAGCGGAAATTGATGCCCGCAGTGTCCTCTTCCCCAGCTACATAGTCGTACTGGCTATTTTGCACAAACTCCAGATTTTTCGGAGGACTCAACCTGCTCACTCCAGTTTTGCTGTTACTTTCTCTTTTGCAATTTTGCAAATAAACAATAGCTTTGTACTGATAGTTCTCACCCGCTTGCAAAGATGGGTCTGCATCAAAGAATTTCTTTTCCTCTCTGTTTATCGCACTGTTAAGATTCCCAACTTTTCCCCAAGAACCACTACTGGTTTTTCTTTGCAATACGATAGAGTCCACATATTGGCAACTGGTGTAAGTAATTAGGATGCTGTCTTCGTAGGTCTCGTCTGAGGCGGATACCAGATAAACACTGTCTGGGAATGTATAGCCGACGATGGTATCGCCTGTTGGAGAGGAGATAGTAGTCTCAAAGTTTGCTCCGCTACCTGCTGTAGTGTCTTCGTCGATATCGTAGTATGCTTGGATAGTGTAGCGGTATATCTGTCCTTTCTCCGTGCCACCAAATTTAGAAGCATCCACTGAATCGATATAGATGCTGTCCTTTCCATCTACTTGTACTTCATCCCCTATCGTGCTTTCCTCTATATATCTGGTGATAAGGTAGTACGAGACCGAGTCGTGCATTACATCATCTATCCTATCCCAAGAGAGCTTGATGCTGTCTTCGTACCATATTGGAGTTCCGCCGTCGTCATATTCTAAACCTTTAGATACTTGTTTGTTTTCCACTTCGGGCATCTCCAGATATCCAAAAGCTGTGTTACTCGCATCGCTTGCCACATTTTGGACATTCACCACGCATCTGTAGAAATAAAGGTTGCCTATTTTTAGCTCATCTCCTAGTTCACTATCGATGAAGTAGTACTCTCCATCATTATCTCCGTTGTAGATGCCAAATTCTTGCTTATATTTTGACCTTATGCTGTCCACTCTGCCTATGGAGTCGAACTTGTAGATGTCTATATCTCCAGCAGATACGGTAGTAGGCATACTAAAGATGAATTTCATCGTATCTATCCTTGCTCCTGCGAAGGCTAAATCTTTTACCCCTTCAAACTTGCGAGTACCGTAACCTTCCTCAGACCACGCAGAAACCGTGTCGTATCCCACTGTTTGTAAGCAATAGTATATCTTTTGCTCTGGCGAATAATCATTGTCATCTGTGTAGGTGGTATCTGAGCTGTTATCGGTGACGGATGTATTTTCGGTGAGGAGACTATAATTGTCAGGAATCTCTCCTGTCGTGTTTTGCGTGGTGTCCGCGTAAATCCTATATCCTCCAAAGGCGTCCGCATTTCTGTTCCATTTGAGCTCGATTTTATCGATATACTTACTCACACTGATGGAGTCCCATGCAGGCGTTTCCATCTTAGCGAAGGCTTTTTGGTTGTCCGCAATAGTAAATGGAGAAGCTCCTAGCTCGTTTTTGTAAGCTATCTCGTAAGTGTAAAAGAGACCTTGCTGAACATTATGAGTGTCGCTTATAATGTAAGGCTCTGTATCCTCTGGTTTTTCTATTGTTATAGTATCGCTTTGAGCAGAGGTTGCGGCATACTTATAAACTATTATGGAATCGACATTTTGTTCTATATTAGAAGAGTAAGCTTGGATGATTATTTTGTCTGTAAATTTCCCATTGCTTGTTATCTTCACACTGTCGGGGCGTTTTAGGGTGCTCCAGCCAGTGTCTGCTTCAGTCGTTTTTGTAAACGATCCCTTTGTGACTTTTATCTTGTAATTGTACTTACTGCCATAATCTATAATTGTATCTGCGAATCTTCCGATTTCGATGTTTTTGCCCACTTCCAATTTTTGGTAAACGGTATTTCCCCAAGAGGTCTCGCTCTCTTTTTTGCGATAGAGCTCTACTTGGTCCACATAGCTCGGTGAGCTGTATTCTATCACGATGGAGTCTTCGTATTCGCCTTGGCTGATGCTTACGAAAGATGCCTCTGCTGGTGCGGAGTAGCCCAAAACTTCGGCTGAAGCCTCTCCAACCAAGCTGTGGACAAAAAGCTCCTCTACCTCAGTCCCTGGCACTGTGTCTTGGCTTATCTCTTTGCCTGCTATTATGTAGTAGAGGTAGTCTCTTCCTTTGGCTGTACTACCAAATGGCGATTCATCTGTGTAATCCACGAACCTTTTGATGCCACCACTTACTTCTGCTTGAGCGGTAATAGTACTAGTTACGGCTCTACGATAGATAGTGTAGTAGTCTACTGTGTCGTTTTTGGCATGAGGGATGCTGTCCCAAGTGATAACTATGCTGTCACCTACACCTTTGGTCGCTGCCACATTCTTGACTATCGGCATTTCCAAAAAGCCAATTCCCAGATTTGATGCGGGGCTCAAGTTGCCATCCACTTTCACTCTCACCCTGTAGAAATACAGCTGTCCTATCAGCAAATCAGAGAAGCTGTTATTGTATTCATATTGGTCATACTCATTTTTTGTTACTGCTGTTACCTTAGTATTCCACTCGTCAAAAGGAATTCTATATTTTTGCAAAGTTTCTAAGTTCTCCACATAGTCTACACTTGTCAGTCGAGACATGAAAATAGAATCATAGACAAGAGTATCGGGGATGCTCCATGTCATACTCATGGTGTCCACTTTCCCTTTTTGGTTTGCCCAGTCATAGACTGTTAGGTCTTCCACTCCAGCATACATCAGGTAGCCATAATCCTTGTCCGACTCTCCAGATTTCTTGTCTGCTCCTCTGGCTACTACTTTGTAATAGATACTCTTGCCTGCTGGATAATCAGTCTCATCATTGTAGAAAGTGTCTGTCTCCGAAGTTGTTAGTGGTGTAGAACCAGTCTCATGCACTGTGTCGTAGATGCCATAGCCTACTCCACCTGATTGGTCTCGTAGCAAATAGTATCCTTGTGTTGCTCCTGGGATGCTAGACCAAGTAATCTTGATCGTGTCTTTGGATTCGCCTTTGTAAACGGACAAAATCTCTGGTGCGGATATATCCTTGCCAATAGTGTCCTTAGCATCGCCAAATGGAGAGTAGCCTGTTTCATCGTTATAGAGAGCAGCTTGATAGATGTACTCTTCTCCCTGCATACCAGAGCTGTCCACACAATAGACTATGCCAGAGCCACCATCATATATAAGAGTGTCCACCGCTTCTGTAGGATCGTGCTTACTCTTCAGGAGCATCACCGAGTCCACGCTCGCATTTGTTGCAGTTGTAGGCAAAGTGACCTTAATCTTCACATAATTTTCCGTAACTTCCACCTCTTCTACAGCTGTAGCAGCTCTTAGGTTCGTATATGCCAAGGCATCTGTGTAATTCTCAGAGATGTGGTCATTGCCCAAGAAGAAGCGATAATGTAAGATTTGACCCGCTTTTAGCACTGTGTCGTAGAGAGGAGAGGATTTTCCTCCTTCCAAAGAGTCTATTTTGGTAAAATTAGAATTAGAACCGTTTACTCTACGATAAGCTATGGCATATTTTTGGTATGGCTCGCTTGTCATATTAAGGTCTATCTGTATCGTAGTGTCTGTGCCACCATCTAGCGGTGGATAGTCGAAACAGATCTCTGAAGTGTCCCCTTTTGTCACAGTTACCAGCAATGAGTCCAGAGCACGCATCTCCGACCAGCCACTAGCTATATTGCTCTTGGCAGATTTTATCACTATGTCACTCATATCCACGCCTTCCAGCACTGTGTCTTCTTGTATGTTCACCTTCGCCTGAATATAATATTGGTAATCCCTACCTTGCTCAAAATCTTCAGGGAAGATATGGTCGACATAATCTCGGAAAGTTGAGTCGTTTCCACCTAGCTCTATCTCTTCTATCAGTGTTCCATTGTCATCACACCTTGCCAAAATATACGCATTTACTGTGTCGTTCTGCAATTTGCTTGTGGGCAGCTTTTCCCAAGTGATGAGCACTGTGTCCACTTTCGTTCCCGAGGTAGCCACCACTTCTGTCACAGCTGCAGGTTTCATCCAACCTTTGGCAACATTGGATAGGTCGGTGTAGCCATCACTATTTTGCACCTTGAGGATCACTCTGTAGAAGTAGAGGTTGTCATACTGCAAGTTACTCTTGTCTGAGATCGTGTACTTACTTCCCACTGTAGTTACGCTCATAGAGTTTGCATCGACAATGAAGCTATCACTGAGGCTCTCGATGCTGTCCACCTTATCATATCGCATCAGCTTCACGCCTTTCTTGAAAGGAGCGATTTCGCTTTCATCTAGATATACTCCGCTAGGTAGCGTGAATGTGAACTGCATCGTATCCACTCGGGGTATGTCCACCCCTACTAGGTCATCTACTCCACGGAAAGCTCTGCTACCATGCCCTATCTTACAGTCTGCAAAGACAGAAGTGGTATCAAGCCCTTTGGCTACGACTCTGTAATACACATTACTACACTGAGTGTAGTTGTTTATATCATTATAAGAGGTGTCGTAACCATCCGTTTTCGTTTCAAGTAATGTCTTGGTCGCAAAATTTCCTGCAACGGAGGTGTCACAATAGAGGTCGTAACCATTCACCGCATCGTCTATCTTATTCCAGACCAAGAAAATTGTATCTTTGTTCAGCTCCTTGCTGATAGAGACAAACTGCGGAGCTTCCAGCTTGGCGTAAGCGGTATCTTTGGAGGTGCTCACTCTGGACAAGCCTGTTTTCCCATTATAATAAGCAGCGGTGTATTCGTAAAAGACACCTTGTGTCAGAGAGGTCGTGTCTACTAGCGTATTCGGATTTAGCCCACTAGTGTAATCTATTATTATCGTGTCGTAGGTGCCCAAAGAAGGAGAGTAGCGGTAAACAACGATGGAATCTATGTCGGTATCTTTATTGCCAACAACTTTGGTAATGTTTACTTTGATCTTATCCTCTGCTAAGGAAGAGCTCTTCCATTCTATCTTTGTGGGCATTCTCAAGGTAGTAAATGTCTTAAATGTTAAGAATTTACCCGGTCTTATCTGATTTACAAATTCAAGTTTATACTCGTAGATTTGTCCAAAGTTGCTGATCATCTTCTCTGTGTAAACACTCTCATTTTGGAAGAGTGTATCTTTTATGTCGTACACAGATGTTATTTCATTATCTTTCGTTAGATAAACTTTCTCTATCCAGTCGCGGCTCACAGCCTGGCTAACATCAAATTTGCTATAAGCGGAGTCTCCTACATTTTTGCCTTTTATATCTAACTCTATATCCGCAGTGTCGTTCTCCACGGCTACCCAGTCTGGCTCTACATCGCTATAATCTGCGTATCCGCTATCTATCTCTGCGGCGTATTGCGGGTAACCATATTCACCTGCTTTGTTCTCATCGCCTACCAAGAAGAGTTTGAAGTAATACCATCTTCCACTTTGGCAACTATTGTCACTTACTTTCCAATTAGCTACGCCATTTTTTAGTTCACTAATGACTGCCACAGGGTCAGTAGAGTTTATCTCTAGGTTGGTATCTACGATTATCTTGTATGTAGAGTCCAGATTCCCTGTCCAGCTGAAGCTTATCGTGTCCACTTCCGTCCCTTTGCTTGCCACGAAGTCGCTTATCGTGTAGATTTTTGGCACAAAAGTTTGTAAAGCAGCAGAATAATCAGAAAGAGTTTTGCTCAAGCTGTTATTAGCTTTCACTTTATATTCGTATGTTTTATTCCTGTCCGCTTTTGGTAAAGTGTCGATGTAAGAACTTTCGTCAGCATACACTGTGTCTATAGGTGAGAAAGATTCTGTCGTCCCTGAGTATCTTCTGTAGATTATAGTGCTCTCAGAGTTGGTGCTGTTTACCCACTTTATACCAGTAGCGGTGGTGTCTTGTGGACTCTCTAAAGGCATCTTTTGCAAAGTCGTAGGTGCTACCAGCTTCGTCCATCCAGAGTCAGTTATGCTCTTTTCGCTATAGATAGTGGCACCTTCGCCTATAGACCACGAAACTCTGATGTAAAGTTTTTGCCCGTATTGAGCAGGATAAATCCCATTGTCCAATTTCAAGGTTATCTCGTTCGTCGAGAACTCATAAGGCTCTCCTACATCAGGGGAGTCACTAGATATCTCGTCAGACTCTTTGTCTGCACTGACATATACTTTGTAGTTTATTGTTTGCTCGGCTATGCCTGCAGAAGATTCGTCTATTATGAAGCAGATGCTGTCTTGATAATTCCCTTGGGTTGGAGTTGATCCTGACTCATAAGTCGGTGCTGGTTGTTTGCCTATGCCTCGCACCGTGTCAGAGGCAGCAGAAGTACCAAACTTGCTGTGATAGCTGGACACATTGATAGTATTTTCACCTTGGCTAAAATTAGACTTATAGATTAGCGAATCGCCTGTTACGGTTTCCGCTCCCGGAGTGCCAGTGGCATCCACATACTTCACTTTGTATTCCACAGCTTCGCTCCAGTCCCATGCTGTCCAACTAACTTTGATAGAGTCGGTTCTGTCTTTACTAGCTGTAACATCTTCTGGTGGGATGAGCTTAGACCAGCCACTATCCACTGGCGACCAGTCCGAGGTCAGCGAGTCCCATTCAGCGTTTCCATATTCCTGGTTCTCGACCTTCATCCGGAAATAATAGACCTGAGCCTTGTCTATCCCACCCGTGGCGGTGTAGTAGAAGCTATCCAACGTTCTGTTGGTGTTGTCTTTCCCTCTATCACGATAAAGCGGACTGTCAAAGCTACTAACAGTGTCTACATCAAATAGGTATCGTGTAGCGTTATCATCTTCGTCCCAAGTAATATAAATAGTGTCCACCTTGAGATTGTCTTTGCCTTTCTCCACCGAAATAGTAGGCTTAGCGAATTTTCTGCCCGTAAAATCGTGTTCCGACCATTCGCTTGATATCATTCCTTGATGGTAGTCGTGCTCAGATTCTGCCCATACTTTAGCATCTTCTCCATTAAAATTGATAGAGCTTGAGTTGAAAGCTTTAACAAAGTATTGATACGCCATACCGTTCTCGAGTTTAGCTCCATCCGTAGCGATGGTGTCTGATATCACAGCACCATTGTCTTCATAAATGTATAGGGTGTCAAAAGCACCTTCTTTGTATTTAATCCTCTTGTATACATAGCAGATATCTTTGTTAATAAGATTATTCTTGTCCCAGCTTAGGGTGAAATTCTTGTTTGCTTCTATTATCGGCACTTCCAGTCCCGTCAGCTGTGGCAATGCTATCCAGCCTGTGTCAATCTCCGAGTCGGGCGTGAAGTCGGAATATTTGCCATCTTTGAATGTCCTGATAGCATACAGATATTTCTGTCCACTTCTGGTAGTGTCCGCACCTTTTCCTGCATCCCAACCCAATTCATCCTTAAAAGTAATCTCGCCATCGGACTGCTTAAATTCCGATTTCGTAACTTTGCCTACGGTATCTGTAGTAGCGAAATTATTGCCACCAGCTGTCCCTATGTCGATGCGATACACATAAAAGCCATCTACGCCTACAGTCCTCTCATTTAGTGTCCAAGTAAGCGTTACTGCATCTTCTTCGCCCTTGCTGGCTGTCAGATTGTCTGGAGGCAGTATAGGGCAGATTGTGTCTACTATGGTAGATGTGTCAGACAGCCCCGTAGCCGTATTATAGGCTCTCACGAAATACCATCTCTTATCACCTGGCTCAGGAGTTTTATCTGTTGTATCTACTGGAGTTACCCCTACTGTATGCGGTATTTTCCCCAATTCATTGTAGGTTGTTCCATCATCAGACTTAGAGATTACATATTTCTCTGTCCCGACTATCGTATCCCAGCTCAAATAGATGCCGCTCTCATTGTCTATATGTTCAGCTTTTACCTGCCTCGGGGCAGATAATTTGGCAAAGCCATTGAATGTCTCGGAATAAACGGGTTTATCTTTACCGCACAGGCTGTTATTTGCCGACACTTGGAAATCGTACAAGAATCCCTTTTGGGCATCGCTTGTTATATCCCACACATATTGTGTATCTGCTACTTCTGTTTTAAGGTCGCTCCAGCTACTTTCGTCATTTTCCCTATATTGCACCTTATAAGCTTCCGCATAGGGCACGCTATCCCAGAGAATCACGATGGAGTCTGTATAAGTTACAGCAAATTTATTGTCCGCACCACTTGCCATCATCTTGCCAGAAGCCCACACATTTTCTGGCTCTGCTAATAGACACCAAGCGTAGCTTTCTTCCTGCGTAGACGCTTCATAGATCACTTGCAAAGCTTGTTTGTCACTCACAGAGTTATCGTAGGCTACTTTTTTTGCTGTTATCCAATAGTAGTAAGGTTTACCTCCTACTGGATCTTTGTCATCGCTCTCTCTGACATCGAAGAACACATTTTTATCCTCCAGAGTTGCTATTTCTACAGCAGTGGTTGCGTTGTCTTTCTCATTGCGATATATAGTGTAGATAACCTCTGATACTGCCAGCTGCTCCCAGTAGAGCTTAATCGTGTCGATTCTGATGCTGTCTGCAAAACTCTGGAACAAGAATCCAGTTATCTTTTGGAAACGCACAAATCCTGTCTCAGTATCACTAGCATCCGAGACCATCTCTCGTCCATACAAGCCATTTGTTTGACCATTGGGAGAATCGGAGTCTTTTTGGATTACAGCAGAAACTCTAACCTGGTAACGGACACCATCTTGCAATCCTTGTGTAGTTCTCCGTAAAGTTTTGAAAGTGTCTGTAATGTTTTCAATCTTATCCCAATTTTCAGTATCCTTCACTTTGTACTCAAGCCAATACTCCGTGGCATAAGCTATCTTGTTCCATTCCACCCTGATGGTGTCTGCAGATGTGCCTTGGCTCACACTAGCGATAGTGGGTGCCTCTGGCTTTGTGTAAGCTAATAGCCCACCTGGTGATGTAGCTGTAGCTGGAGTCCATTCTCCGCGGTTACCATCTTTGTAGGCTCGTATCCAGTAGTGCCAGAGCATTCCACTTTTGTCTTGGACAGAGTCGTCTTTGTCTGTGTAATAATAACTATTGCCTTCGACCGAGATCTGTGTATCGACAGCGTTGGTGGTATCGGCGAAGGAGCTGCGATAAATATAATAGGTGTCTATATCTCCCCGTTGCTCCCATTGCAAACTTATAGAGTTATTTGCAAAAACTGCCGAATCTTGGACAAATCCTTTTACTAAACCTATTTTGGCACTCACAGACCTATGAGCAGAGGTGTCGGAGAGGATTACTTGTCCTTCTTCCTCAGTTGGTCTTTCCCACGCTTTGCTTACGAGGTAGTAAGTATATTGCTCACCCGGCAAACATTCTTCATCAAGATAAGCTATCTTGCCCGATACAGGTGCAGTGTAATATCCCTGCTCTAGCATAGAGAATTCATCGTCATTTTCTGAGCGGTGGATATTGTAGCTTACACTATCTCCTCCTATATCTACAGGATCCCATTTCAAAAGGATATCTCCACTAGACTCTGCTGTCAAAAGAAAAGTTTGCACGGCAGGTATCCGACTATATCCACTATCCACAACGAAATCGGAGTTAGCATTCGTCAGGTCACTCAGAGCCTGTATGCTAGCGTAGTAATAGTAGCCCTCTTCACCATTGGCTATGGCTTTCAAAGTGTCCTCATTTTCGTAATCTTCCAGATATATCTCTGCACTACCATTTCCTAGCTTGCTCTCTTTCGTATCAGCGTAGAGCCTATAACCTTTTGCATGATTCCCTGCTCTAGGTGTGTAACTAAAGCGGATAGAGTCTAGCTCTGTTCCTTTGCTCGCCGTGAAGCCTGTCGGTGGTTTGAGCTTGGTGTAACCACTATCCAGCTGCACTTCTGAGCCGCCGTATTGGTTCTGTGCCCAGAGGTGGACATAAATCTGCCGACCCCTGAGAGAGTCTGCCGCTATAGGAATATAGACGGTGTCTTCGGTGTAACTGCTATTTGCAAAGCTTCCCTTTTGCCCCAGCCTCGTTGTGAACTTCCCTGTTGTCTGGTCACTAGCCTTACTTGTGCTCCACTCTATGTAGTAGCTCTTGTAAACAGGGAGCGTGTCCCAAGTGACAGTTATCGTGTCTGCACTAGCTCCTTTAGAACAGCTGACGCCACCTATCGGCTCCATGAGTGCATACCCCATAACTGCTGCTGACCTTTCTCCCTCGTCGCTCAAGTAGTTATATGCTGCTACCTTGTACCAGCGGATAGTGCCTTGCGGTATCTCTTCATCTACAACAAATGTGTCCTGCGTAGTAACATTTGAGCCTGTAAGAGTGAGAGATCCATAAGCCCCTGCTTCCGTCGTGCTAAAATAAAGGCGGAAATCTTCTACTTCTGCTTGATTTCTAATCGAGTCCCAACTTATCTCAACATATCTTTGGTCTTCTGTAGCATCTACATTTGTCGGTGCGGCGAATTTCGCATAGCCAGTAGCGGTGATGCTGTCGGTAGAGAGCCTCGTCCCAGATGGATTGACTCGCATCGACTTGATGCTATACAAGTACTCTGTGCCTTGCTTTATCCCCTCTGTGTCTGCAAAAATGCAGGTGTCTGTTCCAGCAGACTTATCTGTTCCATAGCTATGAGTAAGTTTACTGTCATCGTCTCCCTCAAAAGCGTAGCGAGTCTCTTGCATACCCTCTGTTATATTGTAGCGAGTCACGATAAAGCTATCCACGAGTGCTGCTCTAGCTGTGCCCCATTGCCATTTCACCTCTATTCTATCAGAGTACTCACTCTGCGAGGCTGCAGCGTATCGGGGACTATAGAGCATATAGAAGGTATCTACAGCATCGGAATATTCAGAGGTCAACTCTGTATAAGCGTTTATCGTCTTTATGGTGTATTCCACCTTCTTACCTATGTTGTATTTGCTATACAACACAGAATCTACATAGCTTCCTCCCGCTGTGACTGTTGCAAGCTGAGTCACATCCGCTCCATTTATGCTAGCCCAGACTTCAAAAGCATCTTTGTTACTCGTTTCTGCTATTTTGAAATCTCCTGCGGTTGTGGTGGTAAGGCGTATTTCGGGTTTTTCCATTTTTGCCCAACCAGTTGCACTTTCATCGGAGACTTCGGAGGTTGTATAAGCTTGTGAACTTTCATCATAAAATATTTTTTTCAGCTTGTAGATATACTTGTTGCCATTTTTCACCTTTTGTGAACTCTCTTTGGACTGTGCATAGCGAACAAGGCAAGTGTCGTCTGTCGTGCCAGAATCTTGAGCGACATCTGAAGTCTGCAAATCGTACTCTACCCACATATACTTGATACCATCTACGAAACTTTCGTCGCCAGATTTTTCCCAAACCACCACTATAGAATCTTGATAAGTTCCTTGTGTAGCAACGATTTCATTGTCATATAGCCCAGCTTGATTCCATCCTTTTTTCTCGCCCGATTCATTTTCTAGCCAAGTCTTGAAGGTGTCGGAAATCGCATCTTTCATTCCACTTTGATAGACCTGCACCATATACGCATACTGCACACCATCTTTCCCCTCTGTAGAGGACAATATATCCTTACAGACATATTCAGTTTTAGCTGCATCATATTTCTTATCTGAGGGTGAAATTTTATTATAGCTACCCCAGTCATTTTCTGTGTTATTTACGGTGGCTGTGTCTGCACTTCTATAGACTTCCAGCTCAAAGCCAGGATCATCATAACCAATCTGCAGTTTCACAAAGCCGACGGAGTCTTGCGACAATGTAACATGCTCTGGTGAATAGAACTTCAGATACCCAATATCTGAGGACACATCAGAATAAACTCTTTGTCCGTCATAATAACAGCGACTATTCCACGCTGCTATGGCAAATCTATACTTCTTACCTATCTCCACATTAGAGATGCTTGCACTGACCAAGTTTACAGTACTATCTTGCGATGGTACCTCAGCCGAATCTACTAAATCTCCTGTAGCGTCCTCACTAATCCAAATAAAGTATCCGTCTGCTCTGGCGACTGTGTCCCACTCGGCTACTATCATCTCCGAAAACTTTCCATCGCTGGCAGTTAGCCATGCTGGAGTCTGCAGTTTGGTATAAGAGGTCAGAGGATCTCCATTCTTCGAGTACCTTTCTTTGGCATAAGCTACACCATAGTATTTGTACATACTACCCGAGAGGATATCCTTTGTGTCTACATAGGTGAGCCAGCCCTTGTATGCTGTCACATTATCATCGAAGATGATAGTATCTATTATATGGGAGTTCCCTTGATTGTTGTCTTCTCGATAGAGGAGTACACTATCCGCACCCGTCGATCTTCTTATGTTTAGATTTACCTTGTCGGTATAAAAGTCTCCATCTCTTAGTTGTTCTATCTCTGGTGGATTGACCTTGATCGTGCCACTATCTGGGATGTCGTACCATGGAGACGAGGACTTATCCATATTGTTATAGTCATTATAGTACTCTTGGCTGTAGAATCGCATCCTGTAATAGTAAACCTTGCTTGGAGTTAGATCTTTGCTGTCTGTGTACTCTTCCCATTCCAGAGAGTCTATACTTTTCAAAATGCTCTCTGTAAACGCATTAGCAGACTCTCTTCTTTGTATTTGGTATCTCACATCCAAATCTTGATAAGCTTTAAGGACATCACCGTCATCAGTAAGCTCTGTCGTCCAGCTCAAGACTATCTGATTGTCTTCGTCTTTGGTCAAGTTAGCAGAGCTAGCAGGCAACATCAATCTAGTGTGACCAGAGTCTTGGCTAAGCTCTTCTGTTTGGAATGGCAGTTCTGAGCCTGAGGGAGTCTCACCTCTTATCTGGAACTGAGTCATTATCCCTCTAGTTAATGTGCCTTCCATAGAGAGAGTGATGTCGTAAAAATCGTCCTTGTTCGTTACCGCTCCATTGGCTAGCTGAACAGACTCACTTCCATTATCATAATAAATGACATATCTCGAGGTCTGGTCAAGAGCGGTGTCTGTATCCTCTAGATAGTTGTCCCAAGTAAACCTGATGGAGTCTGCGTACTTCCCTTTGGTGGCAGTGAAGTTTATCGGAGCGGGTAGTTTGAGCCAGCCCTCTACTATGTCACTCCAATCTGAGAGAACCTCTGATCTTTGGAATCTAATCCTGAAATAGTACTTCTTGCCTGGGAGTAGTCGCTGTTCTTCGCTTTCACTTCTTTCCAGTATTCCACTCGAGTCTGCTCCATTATTTACAAAGCTCGTTTCCATGATGTCTGCAGAGCTGCCAAAGCCATCTGCCGTCCACTGCACGACTACATCGCTGACCACATCATTATCCATCCTATTCCACTCTACTCTCAGCGTATCTAGCTTGCCATTGTATAGCTTGAGGTCTGGCTGTGCTATAGAGCTATAGAACTTTTTCGCTAGCGAGAAGTCAGAACAAATCTCAAAAACTTCTGTTCCTCCCCCAGCTGTCATCACAGTGGTCTTTGTTATATAGGTTTTTAGTTTTGTATAATACTCTTTACCCTCTACAAACCAATCCGAAGAACTGAACCTACCTATCAAATCGTCTGTAGTGCTGTCCTTTAGCGAGATAGAATCTAACGGGTTCACTACTTCATTGCCTTCTCCTACAAAAATCCTAGCCTTAGAATCTTCGTTGCCACCTTCTCTGCTCCACTCCATCGCTATTTCTGGCGTATTTTTGGAGATAGTGACTATCTTTGGCTTCTTGAGCTTGGTGTATCCACCCCTATAGCTGCTGGCACTGGACAGATGCTGATCTCTTTTGGCTTGCACCTTGTAATAATAAACCGTTCCATCTTCCAATCCTACACCATTATTGTCGTCTAGATATTGTGTGGGTGAGCCGTCTACTGTATCTACGATAACAGAAGGATCAAACTCCGTATTTTCGCTCCGCAAGATGACATACTCTTTGGCATCTTTTGTCCCATACCACTTTATCGTTATCTGCCCAGTATCCACACCCTTGTCTGTATAGGACAAACTAGGTGTCAGGAGCTCCAAAGATGCCATCTTCACGGCGGAAGTGTCTGAGATGGTCATTCCATCTTTGTATGCTCTCATATAGTAGTAATAGTCCGTACCCAAGAGGCAATCCTCGTCTGACCAAGTATAGTTGTATTTGTTTACATCCACCGCCATCGTATAGACAGGATCTCTTTCTGGATCATCGTAGGCAGTTTTCCGATAGATGTAGAAACTATCGATATTCTTGATGTAATCTTGCTCGTATTGCCATTCTAGTGTTATCGAATCTTCTCCGTATGGTGTCGCTCCGATGAGATAAGGAGGCAGCAACCTAGCATAAGCGACGATCTTTTCTGTCGGAGCTGAGCTAAGATAGCGAGGATGTCTGGCAGTGATAGTGTAAGTAAAGCAAACGCCCTCTTCTACATTCGTGGTGTCGCAGAAGCAGCCTGTATCTGAGAGGATTTTATATTCGGGGGTATAGTCCCTAGAAATAATATACTCTACCTCTTCGTTTCTACCGTGAGGCAACTCTTGCTTTGACCAGCGAAGAGTAATCGTGTCTGAGTTTTCGCCTATAGATGAGAACTCAACCTCTGGTGTCCTGAGCTTGTACCAGCCAGAGTCCAGAGCACTAAAAGCCGAAGAAATTTGTATCGCCTCGTCAAAATAGCAACTCTTGGCTTTGAAGTAATACATCGTAGCTGGAGCAAAATTCTGATTGTCTCTCGTGTTTATCATCAGATAGCCACTGGCAAGCTGACTATACTGTTTCTCCAAAGAGAGAAGCGATGTCCAATCATCTGCTGGCTCAGAGACGGTGTCGTAGTAAATGTCCAGCTTGTTTACTCTGCTGAATTGCTGAGCATTGGTATCCCAAGATATCTTGATAGAGTCCGTCATCAATCCATCTTGCTCGTTGTCCACCGTAATCTCTAGTGGCTTAAGAGTAATCCAGCCGTAGTCACTCCATCCACTCCAGTCCGAGTAAATTGTTGCTTTCTTGCTCCTGACGCGATAGTCGTAGATGTAGCCATCGCTACTATTCAAACTGTTGTAGTCCTGCACCTTAATGGTGATACTGTCGGCAGATGAAGCATCTACGCTAAATCTGGTTTCATCATAGTCCACATCAAAGGTGTCTCTATCCTCTCTTGCTCTACGCACTATTTCATAGTTATCCATACCTGTCAGATTGTCAAAGGCTTTGAATGTGAGTGTGATGGTGTCTGTGCTCGTGCCTTGTGAGGCTCTGACATCCATAGGTGTAGTCAGTGCGATGTAGCCTGGATCACTGTTTGCTGTCTCTTTGTCGCCCTCTTTTGCCTCGGTGAAAGCTCGCACCCTAAAGTAGTAGCGAACTCCGACTTCCAACTTGCCGCCCTCTATAGACTCCTCGTATACATGGCGATCATCTGTGCTGGCAGGTCTTATCGTGTCCATCACACCGTAATCTAGCAGATTGTTGCTCTGGGCAGTATCTATGATGTATCCTTCGACTTTCGTGAGGTTGTCCCAAGATATCACCACTTTATCGTGATATTCTCCATCGGTAGCTTCCACATTTTGTGGCACTGGCACAGAGATATAGCCCGAGTCTATATCAGAGTAGTTTTTTTGCTCTTCGCCAAAAGTTACCGTTAAGTCATTTACAGCCAAGGCTTTGTAATAATAAATTTTACCGTAAATCAAATCGTCTATCGGGTCTTTGTATAGCAGTTCTGATGTTGTATTTATTTGTGCCCACTGAGAGGTAGTATCATCTGTTCTCCATACTTCGTAATAGTCTGCATTAGGAACGAGTGACCAGTTCAGACGGATAGTGTCTTCTAAATCACCTTTGGTCGCATTGAATCCTCCCACTTTGTCCAGCTGGGTGTATCCAGAATCTTGCTCCCCGTAACCATCAGAAGGCTGTAATTGCACCACAGAATTGTTTGCCCGCAACCTGAAATAGAATATCTCCCCTCTGTTAGATTCAATTATATTCTTTAGAGTGTAAGAGTCTCCTATATCTGCTCTCGTGGTACTCCAGCTACCGGCAACTGCATCTTTTTGTAAATACTGCAAATTGTAATAGTCAGCGTTGGTATATGGTTGCCAGTCTATGCGGATAGAGTCCAAATAGTCGCCTTTGCTCACATATTTTATTTCCACGCCATCGAAGAGAGCAAACCCAGAGTCTGTGCATATCGTAGATTCTGTAGATGATGTGCCAAAGTCGGCGTCATAGAACCTCACTCCGAAGTAAATATACTTTCCTTGCTCACTTTCATCTTCTATCTCTACAGAGTATTGCGTGCCTTGCAGCGATATCAGCTGATTGTCCCACAGTGTAGCGAGTGTGTCGCTTTTATAAATCTGGGTAGTATAGTTTTTGGGGTTTTCCCATTGCAAGTAGATCGAGTCTGTGGCAAGTCCATCGCTAGCACTGAACCCCAAAGGAGTCGGCAGAGCCAGCCAGCCTGTAGCAGAGTCTGCACTCATTAACGAGGAGTGAGCCACCGTCATATCGCCACTGGCAGCCATCATCGCTCTCACTTGATAGGAGTATTTGTGCTTTTCTTCTAGCTTCGCTGTCACAGCGTTTTGAGTCAAGATGATAGTATCGCCAGAGATAGTCATATCCCCCGGAGATAATATCTGCGTAGAGTCCACTATGCCTGTGGTCTCATCCTTCTGATAGACTCGGTAAGAGACCAAATCGTCGTGCTGATATGCATCGGACTTCTTCCACTTGACTACAATCTTCTTCTCATAGTCGCCTGTGCTAGCAGAGACCATATCGGGAGTGGAAATGCGAGCATATCCTATAGCTGTGCCCGAGAGTGCCGAGTAATTGCCAGCACTAGAACGAAAGTTTACGCTCCCGTTTACATTCACTGCGAAGATATAACGGCGTCCTCTTTTGATGCCAAACCACTCATTTCCTGTTGTATATTTCGCCCCAACCTCTACGGTAAACTCAGGAGCTGTCGGTGGTAAATCTGTGTAGTTTGCATCATTATTCCCTGTAATTCTCTTGCCCTCTTCAGGTTTGTCTTTAGTTAAATCAAAATCGTTAGAATTTAGAATGCTGTCGGTATAAACATTATAGCTTATATCTGTTAAAGAAGCACTCTGCATGCCATCCCAAGAGACGACTATCTTGTCCTCGTACTCTCCATTTGTAGCTTCTATATTCTCTGGTGGCAAAAGCGGAGTCGTGATTGTCATAGTATCGCTATAGTCAGACATCCCTGTGATGTCTTTGTAAAATCTCACGCTGTAAGCATAAGTTGTCATCATCATCAAGAATTTATTGTCCTCGAAGAAGCCTGGTACTCCTTGCCCTTCGTTAGGCCTCACGGCTACACTATATCTCTCATTTTGGCTTTCAGCCACTTCACGATAAAAGAAGATCGAATCCACCCAATCGTTCGGACAGGAGTAGCTGACTTTCACATATGAGCCGATAGTCAGTAAAGACGATATCACATCATCTACCTCTGGAGTAGGCATCTTGGTGTATAGCGGCAACCACTCCGACCACGCAGAGTAACCGTATGTAGCTCTCTTTGAGCGTATGCGGACAGAATTATACTTAAATCTATCTGCCTCTTCTACAAAGATGGAGGTGTCTTTCGTCGTGCCGGGTATATCCTCGATGGTGTTTGCCACGGCTTCGCCTATCTTGTAGTCTATCTCATAGGTGATACTGTTCGGACTCAGCTCGCAGGGGTCTTCCCATGTCATACGGATGGAGTCTTCTATCAGAGCATACTCTCCGTCTTGGGCGGTGTATTTCACGAACTCTGGAGCGGGTATCTCTGCCCAACCAGAGTCTAGCATGCTCATCTCGGACTCTTGGGCTCCTACTTTGGCTATCAAGCCGTAATAGAACATCTCGCCTATCTTCCTGTCGTCTAGGGCGTCCGTATAGCTCAGAGTCTTTTGGCTGTAGCCATCCCAGTCGCTTGGCTCTATATTACCGATGTAGTTCATCAGCTCTACGCTGTCACTCTCGCCTCTGTACACCAGATATTTAGTAGCTCCGTAGCTCGGGTTCGAGAGATTTTGAGGTGCATTCCACGAGACGATGATGGTGTCTTGCACATCGCCCTTGGTAGCTTCCACTCCATCGGGTGCCAAAAGCTGTGCTATACCGATGCACTCGTCCGACCAGTCAGATTTTTCGTTCTCGCAATTTTCGTTGAGTGCTCTCACTTGGTAAACATACTTATGCCCTGTGAAAATGCCCACGACATCTTCCAAGCTCGTTGTTGTTACCGTTTGGTATGTCGTGTCTTCTTTGCCTGAGAAGTCGAAAGCTCGTTTCACTTCAAAACTTTTGGCAGCACTCGGTGTTGTCCATTCCAGATAGATAGCCATTATAGAGTCTTTCGTTATCTTAGTTACATACGGTGCAGGTGTCTTTGCCCATCCGTAATAAGGCTTACCTTCCTCTTGTTGCGAGAGTGGCGACCACACACCGTTTGGTGTCGTCTGCGTCCTGATCCGATAATAATATTTTGTTCCGGGGTGAAATTTACCAGCAGTGGCATTCACGGCGTTGTGCAGATAGAAGTAATGTGACTTACTGTTATCTTCCACTTCTAGAGTGTCATACACATTTGTACCGTCGTTGTAGTCAGCGGCAGTTTGGTAAACGAATATCTGGAATCTGAGCTCATCGCCTGTAGGCAATGATGGCCACGCAAGCCTAACATCCGAGAGATAAGTTCCCTTACTGACGGTGTCGAAGGTGATGGATGGTATGTCTATGTAGGTGTCAACCGTAACAAATTCAGAGTTTTGCTCTATCCCTGTCGAGCCGACTCTGTTGGCTTGTGCTCTGTATTCGTAGGTCTTGCCCACTTTTAGATTCGCGTGTGTATAGTTCCCCTCTGTAGATGAGAGTGTTGCTAGTGGTTGGTATGTAGCGGCTACCTTCACCTCCAGAACTGTGCTGTCGGAGTTTTGGGATGGATCCCAGCTAAGATTGATAGAGCTACTGCTCGAGATAGGCGTAGCTGCGAAGTTGGCTACTGGATACAGCTTGGTATAGCCAGTGACGACCTCGCTCTTGCAGCTAGCTCCAAACTCTGCACTGACTCCCTTCACGAAGAACTCTATATCCGCTCCGACCTCTTTTGCGGTGACGGTGTATTTGTACTCTTGCGTTATATCCGAGAGTTCACCTCGCACCATTGCATCTTCTATGCCGTCATCATCGTTGCCCTCTTTCCACACTTGGTACTCTGTTACATCGTCCACTACGATCAGAGTGTCCCAAGTAATCACGATGCTGTCTATCAGCCCTCTGCTCGCTTCCACATTCACTGGTCCTGCTATAGCTAGCCAGCCTACATCATAGAGAGCTTCCCATCCTTCCGAAATCTGTGTGCCTTTTTGCACAGCGATACGATACTCATACTTTTGTCCATCAAGCAAGGTTTCTTTTTTCTCATCCACAAACCTATTTGTCTCTATAGAAAAGCTAGTGGTGTCAGCAGAGCTGGTAGCTCCCACTCTAGATCTCTCTACGAAATAGCTCTCTGCCACAGCGACAGAGTCCCATGTCACCACGATGCTATCTCTATATTTACCGTCCGTTGCCTTTATGTTGCTCACATTGGGCATCTTGGTGTAACCTGTAGCTAAGTTCCTTTTGTATTCGGTGCTGAGGTCGCTATAACCCGTCTGACCGATGTCTCCCAAGAACCCTCTAATCTTATAGGTGTAAGAGAACCCCTTGGCTACATTGCCATCATCGAGATAGACCGTATCTCCTGTAGTGGAAAATCTCAGCTCGCTTGTATCTTTGGTAAAAATAGCAGAATCGCCAGACTCTATGTATCTGCATATTTGGTACTTTTCGGCTTTAGTCACCGCATCCCATTGGACTACGATTTTGTCGGCATACTCTGCTTTGCTCGCTTCCACATGCTCTGGTGGTGTCGGCATCGCATAGCCAAACACGCTATCGCACGATACTTTTACATTTGGATAATCTTCCGTGGCGACAGCTAGCCTGTAGTAGTAATAGTGGTTAGCTTTTGCTGTCGCGTCTGTCCACTGGCTTACATCTTGCAGTCCACTAAACATCGTTACCCAAGCAACCGAGTCTTCTTCTCGCCTAAGACCAATGCAATTAACTCTGTCTCCCTTGTTCGTCCATGTCAGGAGTACACTGTCCTTCAGTGCTGTCTCTTGCGGACCTGTCGCCAAGAAGTTCCTTACTGCTGTCAACTGACTATAGCCAGTAGTAGTGTCCGAATATTCAGACCAAGCAGCACTCAAATTTTCTTCTGGGTAAACTGAGTCTATCTCTCTTTCAGCTGTTTTGTTTATCACCCGCACTCTATAAATGTACTTTCGCCCTTCTAGGACATTGTCTACATCTGTGTAATCTCCGTTGTTACTCACATCCAAGGTGACTTCTTCATTGCCTGTATTGGTCCTGAGCATCTGGTAAGTCAAAACATCGTCGCCAGCTTCTATCGTGTTCCACTTTATTACTATCTTGTTGTCTTCGCCTTTGCTCGCTCCATCGCTAAAGGTCAATATTGGCAACTCCGTGAAGCCCGGCTTGAACTCCGTCAAGACTGACTCTCTACCCTCATTAGGTTTGTAGGTGCTCAAGGCGAAATAAACCACTTGCCCAGTATCTGCATCTATGCTGCTATCTGCTGTCGCACCTTCGTAAACTGGCACGCTATAGCACATATAGCCATCACCTCTGTCATCTGCATCGGCATCAGCGATATAACCAAGCAGTTTTTTTTGCCCATGCTTTGCTGTTTTGTAATAAATCCCATAATTCACTGCGGCAGCTTTGCTAAAATACAAGTTGATCGTGTCGTCTTCGGTGGCTAAACTTGCCCTATCGAAATCTGGTGGCTGCAGCGAAACCCAGCCAGTATCAATATTAGAGGTGACCTCAGCATGCTTTTTGGTAGCGTAATCTGCTCTATGAGAAACTATTTTATAGAGATACTCCTTTTCGCAGTCCAGCGTAGAGCTTTCATCGTAATAAGTATATTCTGTACTTCCATCATTGTCTTTGTTCTCTATGACTTCGTAATCATCAGCACCACCTACGACTTTTCTACATACCTGATACTTTGTCGCTCCGCTATTTTTCAAAGTCTTCCACTGAAGCATTATCTTGTCGGCGTATTCATCCTTCCCTGCGGTCAAGCTATACGCAGCATCGAGCTTCATATAGCCTTCTACTATATTACTCAGGTCTGACTCTCCCCAGCCCTCTTTGCTCGTAGTGACCGCAAACTGGTAAATCTTGCCATAAGTCAGTTTGCCCTCTTCGGGGTAGAGAGTCACTGTAGAGTCGCCCACTGCCACACTTGTACCTTCTTCCCAGCCGTCATTGCTATCGTAATCTTTGTAATAAACTCTGTAGCTTTCGTTAGATTTGGACTCCCAGTATAAGATAATTTTGCTATCTAGGTTGTGAGAAACAGAGTCCAGCACAGGGATAGTAAGGGCTGTCATCGCACTACTGCTTAGCTCTACTTTCCCCGATGTCTCGTAATCTCCAGTGCTCAAAAGGATGCTACTTTCTGTCTCTATTTGATACATATATTCCGTAGCTGTCGCCAAGCCAGTATCTTTGTAAGTCACCGTCTCGCCTGAAACTTTCTCTATAAAGGCGTAGGCGTCTGTGGTATTTTTTAGTTTGCGATACAAGTTGTAATTTTGTGCATATTTCACAGGATCCCACTCCAGATCTACCCAGTCAGTATTAACACCCACTGATTTAAATCCATCCGGAGCAGCTATCTTGATCCAGCCAGAATCTATGTCAGAATCTTCACTCGACTCTACATCGTTCTTACTACGGATCTTGTAAATATATTTCACGCCTCTATCTATGCTGTATTCGTCTTGTGTTAAGGTCATATTTGTTAGCAAGGTGTCCGCTGTTATAGACGGCAATCTAGCCCAGTCTCCAGCCATGCCTTGCTTGTATATCACTATATAAGACTTAGCGTTTTCTACTTTATTCCATCGTACCACCACCACACTATCTCCGCCTTTGGTAGCAGACATGCTAAATGGAGGCTCGATCGCAGCGTATCCCACTTTTTCGGTAGAATAATCGGACTCTCCTATCACCTTGCCACCGTCGCTTTCGTACACTGTAGCCGAGTAATAATATTTTTTACCTGGCTCGACATTACTTATCACACCGTCTTCCAGCGTAATTATCCCCATACCGCCAGAGGAAGCAACCGCACCAAGCACATCCGTCAGCTTGACGACCGTTTCAGAGTTCAACTCTCGTCTATAAAGTTGCACCACCAGATCTTGCCCTTCTTCTGGAGCTACAGTTTGGACCTTTATTCGGATAAACCCAATAGAATCTTGTGTCGTCGTCAAGATAGTAGGCGTAGGATATTTAGTGTAACCTAAGTTAAAATAATAACCTTCTGGATTTTTATCGTTCTCTCCACTGTTAGCTCCCGTCTCCTTGCCATCTTTCACACAAGTCACTTTGAAGCGGTAGTTTACACCTATTTCAGAATCCATCCATTCGTAAGCTCTATTCTCAAATTCGTCACTACCATCTATTACTTCTGTTACAGGTGTATAGCTCGTTTCGCTCTCTTTTTTCACATAGATTATATAACCCTCTATGCCATAGACTTCATCCCATGTAATGCGGATCTTGTCACTATAGTCTCCCTTACTGGCATATACATTCTCTGGCGACTCTACACTCGTCCATCCAGAGTCCAGTGCCGTCATCTCCGAAGATTTCTCGCCCTCATCCACGATCACTATCTGTGTCTTGAAATAGTAAATCATCCCTTTGAGAATGTCGTCTTCCAGCTCCATGCCTTCACTGTTCTTGAGCTCAGACAAAGATATCGACACCTCATTCTCTGTCACATTTTTGCTATCCGTGGAGTAATATATCATCGCATTGCCCAGCAAACTTTGCTCTGCAGCTACTTTGATCCTATCGGGGACATTCCAAGAGATACCGATCTTCTTTGGAAAGATACCCTTGGTAACTTCGACATTATTTAGAGTAGGAATCTCCAGCCATCCTATAGCTGGAGTGGAACGAGGCAGAGATTTGGTCGTTCCTCGCACAGAACGCACCTTATAATAATACGCTTTACCCGGAGCCAACTGCAAATCGCTATCCACATAGCGAGTAGCCTGCACTTGCCCTATGGAATAATAATCCTCGGCAAAGTTGCTGGAGTTTATCGACGCCCTGTATATCTCGTAATCGGAGACACCCGTTACCGAGTTCCACTCGATGACGATCTGTTCCTCGTATACACCCTGTGTCGCTGCAGCAACTGGGCTAGAAATTGTTGCTTCCATTTCTGTGGTACATCCCACGAAAAGGGATACAAACAACAATAAAGCTAGTAGAACTTTTTTTATTTTTTTCTGCCTACTATAAGCTTCCATACAGTGTCTCCTTCTTTATAAAATCGTGCAAGTTAAACGCATTTTTAAACATTTTTGGCATTTTTGGTAAATTTCCTATCTCTTTATAAAATAATATAGTTATCACTACTACTCCGACCTCTTTCACTCATTTTAGGGGTACAAAACACGCCCATACTATCCAAGCTGGTCTTCCGTGTAGTTTTTGTCAAATATTTTTTAATCTTTTACCCACATCTCGTATTTTACCCAAAAACAAGCAAATACGGACAACGAAAAAGAAGTAATCCACACAAAGACAACACTTTATCCACAACAAAACCAGCACAAAAAAACAAAAAAAAAGAAAAGAAGTAAACAAAACTAAATAAGAAAAATTACTGAAAAACAAATAAATGTTTCAATTTTCAGTAATTTTCTTTTATCCATTTAACTTTTTGTTTTCCAGTTAGATATGCACTTAGATTTTTTTTGCTTTTTTTTTCTGTTTTTTTAAACTACAAGAGAATAAAGAGTAAGAAATTGTCGTTTTTTTTCATAAATGGGCAAAAATAGCAATTTTTAATTGATAATAGAGGATTTCTACTTTTCTCTTTTAGAAACCTACTTTGTTAAAATCTGCTCTCCTGACGACAGATTCCCTCATCCTCACGAAAGCTAAGAACCAAAACCACAGATGGACACGGATTTCCTCATCCTCGCGAAAGCGGGGATCCAAAGGCGGGCTAGTGATGGCGGTTCTCTCTCGCTAGGCGGGTGGGGTTTCCTCCGCTTCACGGGCAGAGCCAGAAACACAGTCAGTCGTCTTTGGCACTGCAAAGCCAACAATCGAAAATGCACAGCTAAGAACAAATCTCGGAGGTGCTCTCCACCACGGACAACCTACACACCTCACGCCATATCTCCGGAGGATTGAAGCGGAGCGGTTTTCTTTTCTCCTCCAATCTGACCACATAAATGAAATCTCAAATGATTAGCTATATTTATGTGGTCAGGGCGGGAAACAAGGTGTGGGAGTGGCTAGTAAATAATTAAAACAGAAAGCGTAAAATTCGTTTACCGCCCAAAGCTACGCTGACGACGAAGTGCTATATCACCTATGAAAGACAAAATGCGATTCATAGCACGAGGCTGACAGCGTGCGAGGAAGGTTTAGAATTTAGCTTGCTGATTTGGTATTTTGACTTTACCTTTTGTTACTTTTCGCTTTGGTCAACCAAAGGGAAAAGTAAGACCCTCCGTCAGGAGGCCAGCTAAAAGAATGGATTCCTGCTTCCGCAGGAATGAGGAATGGTGGTAGCACGATACAAAAAGAGGTCAAAGCAAAAGCTCTAACCTCTTTTTTAAAACCATCAATTTTTAGTCACTCTGGCTCATGAGAGCTTTTTCCCTATCCCGCACGATGAAAGAGAGTGCCAACAGAAGCACAGCACAACCTGCTAGTTGCACAGTGTTTAGCGTATTTCCATTGATGAAGTAATCCAAAACTATCGCCGTGAGTGGCCAAAAAAGCTCGAAGAGCGTGGCGATAGATGCGGAGATTTTCTTGAGACCGAAGTAGTAGAGGAAAATCGCTCCTGCTCCGCTGGTGCAGAGGATCAGCCCGAAAAGCAGCCAGTGGGAGAGAGTAAAGCTTTGTGTTTGCACGATTTGCCCCGAGACACAGATGTAAAGCAAGGCTATCAAGGCGGTGAACCCAAATCGCAATGAGGTAGCCGCTTTGAAATCCAGATCGCTGACGATCCGCTTGCCAAAAACCGTAGAAGAGCCAAAACTAAAAGCTGCTATCACTGCAAAAAAAGCTGCGTTGTGTGTCAGATCCAGATCTTGCCAATTTAGCCCGTGTTTGCCGAAAGCGATAAAATAAGTGGCGAAAACAGCCACCATTGCCCAGAGGTAAAAAACTTTCCCCATTTTTTCTTTGAGGAGCAAACGAGCGATCAAGATGGCAAAAATTGGTTGCAGTTTTTGCAGGACGACCACAGTCGCAAAAGAGATTTCTCCGTTGACAGCGGCAAAAAAAGCTTTGGTGATGAACAAAGTGCCCAAAAAGCCTCCTAAGAGGCAAATCCAGCCTATTGCCAGCCAATCTCTTTTTTGCAGTGCTGCAATCTCTCGAAAATATTTTATGCCGAAAGGGAGCATAATTATCGCTCCGAAAAAATGCTCCCAAAAAACCACCAACGCTGGGGGAAATCTGTAAAACTGAGGACGGATGAAAACTCCGTCGGCACTCCACATAGAAGCTGCCAAACCTACCGCCAAGCAGCCAATTATCAACTGCAAATTTTTCTTGTTCATTTTCGTTTCGTCCTTTTTGATTTATATCTGCTTCAAAAGATTTGCCATCTCCAAAGCACAAACGGCAGCCTCGGCTCCTTTGTTGCCCGCTTTCGAGCCTGCTCTCTCTATAGCTTGCTCCAGCGTGAGCGTGGTGATAACTCCGAATATCACGGGCACTCCGGTCTGCAACATCACATTGGCGATGCCTTTGCTCACCTCCGCACCTACGAACTCGTAATGGCTGGTTTGCCCTTTGATGACAGCTCCCAAGCAGATGATGGCGTCGTATTTGCCACTAATGGCAAGTTTCTGTGCCGCTAGCGGTATCTCGAAAGCTCCTGGCACTTTGACAATCTCGATGTTGTCTTCTGCTACCTCGTGCCTTTGCAAACTGTCCACTGCTCCTTCTACGAGCCTCGTGCCGATGAAATCGTTAAATCTGCTGACCACGATAGCAAATTTACCGCCTGTTCCTATCAATTTTCCTTCATAAGTTTTCATAATTTCTCTCCCAGTATAAATTCAAAATTTCAACAAATGTCCCATTTTATTCTTTTTCGTTTTCAGATAATAGTCGCTTTCGCTGCTGTGCTTTATTTGGATCTGGACTCTTTCTACGATTTCCAAATCGTATTTGGATAATCCCGATATCTTGTGAGGATTGTTGGTGAGCAAGCGGATCTTGCCAACTCCCAAATCGCTCAGTATCTGAGCTCCTGTGCTATATTCTCGCATATCTTCGGGGAATCCCAACGCCAAATTCGCCTCCACCGTGTCCATGCCTTGGTCTTGCAAGTCGTAAGCTTTTATCTTATTCAAGATGCCGATGCCCCTGCCTTCTTGTGTCATATAGAGGAAAACGCCCGTGCCAGCTGACTCTATCAGCTTCAGAGCTTCCGCTAGCTGTCCTCCACAGTCGCAGCGAAGCGAGCCGAAGGTGTCGCCTGTCAAGCATTCGGAATGCACTCTCACCAAGCACGGCTCATCCTTTTGCGGTCGTCCCTTTACCAAAGCGATGTGATGCTTGCCAGTGTGAATCTCTCGATATCCCACCATCTGGAATTTGCCATATTTGGTCGGCAACTCGGCAGATGCGACTTTTTCCACCAGCTTCTCCTGCTTTTTGCGATATGCTATCAGAGCCTCGATGGTGACAATCTTCAGGCTGTGCTCACGAGCAAACTCTACGAGTTCAGGCACTCTTGCCATCGTGCCGTCTTTGGACATAATCTCACAGATAACTCCAGCAGGTTTACACCCTGCCATGCGAGCCAAGTCGACTGCAGCCTCTGTGTGCCCAGCTCTTTCCAGCACTCCTGCATCTTTGGCTGCCAGAGGAAAGATGTGCCCCGGCTGAGTAAAATCCTGGTTCTTGCCGTTATTGTCCAGCAGTGCCTGAATAGTGCCCGACCTCTCGAAAGCGGAGATGCCCGTAGTGCAATCTTTGTGGTCGACCGAGGCGGTGAAAGCTGTCCCCTTGGCATCGGTGTTCTTGGCAACCATCGGGAGCAGTCCCAGACTGTCCAGCTTGCTCTGCGTCATCGGCACGCAGACCAGCCCTCTGGCGTGTGTCACCATAAAGTTGATCACCTGTGGCGTGGCGTGCTCGGCACAAACCAAAATGTCGCCCTCGTTCTCCCGATTCTCATCGTCCACCACGATCACCATCTTTCCCAGTTTGAGGTCAACAATAGCTTCCTCTATCTTATTAAAAATCAAAATATCCTCCTATTATGAGTAATTGTGCAAATAGTATCAAAAAAATCCGTTCTCCGCTAAAAACTGCGGTGTTATCTCTTGTCCTTTGGGCGATGCATCTCGCCTGAGCAGAGACTGGCAATATTTCCCCAAGATGTCTGTTTCCAAGTTTAACTGCTGTCCGACCACGGCGTTGTGCAAGATTGTGTGCTGACTCGTATGCGGTATGAGTGACACACCAAATCCGCTCTCCACTACTGAATGCACCGTGAGACTAACGCCACTGACGGCGATAGAGCCCTTGTCCACCAACAGAGCAAGGATTTCATCGGCAGCACCTATCTGCAGGAGCGAGGCGTTGCTTTGTTGTGTGATGCTCTGCACCCAGCCCACACCATCGACATGCCCCGTGACGAAGTGTCCGCCGAGGCGACCGCCGACTTTGAGAGCTCGCTCCAGATTTATTCTGCTACCTGAGCGTAAAGAGCCCAAGGTGGTGATTTGCCAAGAGACCGGCATCACATTCACCACAAAGCTGTTTTGCTTGAGCAGGCTCACCGTTAGGCACACACCATCTGTCGCCACGCTGTCACCCAGTGCCAAATCGCTTTGGATGTGCGGAGCGGCTATCTCCAGCCTGCCACAGTCGCTGCCTTTGTCGATGGCGACTATCTCGCCCAACTCTTCCACTATGCCTGTAAACATCTATTGTCCTCCTTGGGATACGCCGTTATCAGCAAATCTTCGCCCACTTTTTGCACGCTGTCCGTCCGCAAATCTGGGGCGTCTTGCAATCGTGCTACACCTTTTCCTGCAAAAATAGAGAGAGCCTCTTGCCCGCCGATGATTTTAGGAGCTAAAAAGAGCAAGAATTTATTTATCGCCCTCGCTTGCAAAAAAGCGGTCGCCAAAGTCGCTCCACCTTCCAGCAATATCGAGTCTAGCCCTAATTTCCCTAGCTCCACCAAAGTCTGCCACACATCCAGTTTGCCGCCTGTGGCTTTCACTTTTAGCACTTTTGCTCCCAAGCTCTCATACTCGGCTTGCTTTGCTGGGCTGATAGTAATGGCACAGACCAAGATGGTCTTGGCTTTCGTCGGTTGAGTGAAAATCTTCGCCGTCGTGGGAGTTCTGCCAAAAGCGTCCATTATTACCCGATAGGGCTCTGCAACTATCTTGCCCTGCTTCCTCGCTGTGAGCGATGGGTCGTCTGCCAGCATCGTTCCTACTCCCACCATCACTGCCATCACCGCGGAACGCACCTGATGCACCATTTCTCTGGAATCTGGGCAAGAAATCCACTGCGACTCTCCTGTGGCGGTGGCGGTCTTACCGTCCAGAGATGCTGCCGATTTGAAGACAACGAAGGGCGTCTGCTTTTGGATGTAATGCCAAAAAATCTCGTTCTGCTTCTTCACCTCTCGGGGCAATAAGTCACTCTCCACAGCCACGCCAGCTTCTTGCAAAAGAGCGATTCCCTTGCCTGCTACCAGAGGGTTGGGGTCGATAGCTCCGATGTAGACTCGGCGAACGCCAGCTTTGATGAGAGCCACGGCACATGGGGGTGTCTTACCGTAATGAGAGCAAGGCTCTAAGGTAACATACATCTCTGCATCTCGTGCTTGCTCTGCCGCTGCTCGCAGGGCATTCACCTCCGCATGAGCTTGCCCATAGCAGTGGTGGTAGCCTTCACCGACTATCTGTCCATCCTTCACCAGCACAGCACCCACCAGAGGGTTAGGGTTTGTCCTTCCTCTCCCTTGCTCTGCCAGCTCCACCGCTCGTAGCATATATTTCTTATCGTAACTCATCTTGAGCCTCTCTTTTTTTCCACAAAAAAACACTTGCCCTAAAATATTTCAAGGCAAGTGCTACTAAAAAACGCTCTACAACTTCTCTCATCTAGACTTTAACTATCGGTCTTGGATTTGCACCAAATCAATCTTGCTCAAAGACAAAACTCGCGGACTATTACCGCCGGTCGGGAATTTCACCCTGCCCTGAAGTGTTTATTTATAGACAAAGGAATTTTTTCATTTTCCCTGTCAACTAATTATTTTTCTTCGCTAGAAAGTTTGCTTTTTCAAAGTCGGTTTGACAATTGCAACTCTTTTACTGCTATCTCTCTCATTTCCACTTTGCGGATTTTACCCGTAATAGTCATAGGAAATTCACTCACAAACTTCCAGTAGTGAGGGATTTTGTAACTGGCTATCTGACCTTTGCAATAGGCTCTAAACTCCTCTTCCGAGACATTACCAGAGTCTTCTTTAAGGATAACCCACGCCATTACCCGCTCACCATATTTTTCGTCTGGCACACCGATAACCTGCACATCATAGATTTTGTCGTGATTCCGCAGATACTCCTCGATCTCGTGAGGCGAAATATTCTCACCGCCACGGATTATCATATCCTTAATTCTTCCCACAATCTTGATGTATCCACTTTCGTCCATCTCCGCCATATCCCCAGTGTGCATCCAGCGACCTTCATCGATCACTTTCGCTGTAGCATCTGGGCTGTTCCAATATTTGAGCATCACAGAGTAGCCACGAGTGCAAAGCTCCCCGCGAGTATTTCTGGGAACGACCTTTTTCGTCTCAGGGTCTATTATTTTTATTTCCAGATGAGGATGCACTTTGCCCACAGTGGCACACCTTCTTTGCTCGTTATCGTCCAAAAAGGTTTGCGTACTCACTGGAGAAGTCTCTGTCATCCCATAGCATATGCCCACATCTTTCATATTCATTTTCTCTCGAATATCACGCATAACAGATTCGGGACATTGCGAACCAGCCATAATGCCTGTCCTTAAACTGGAGAAGTCGTAATCATCTATTTCGGGGAGATTTAACTCGGCAATAAACATAGCAGGCACTCCATAGAGTGAAGTTATCTTCTCATCCTGAACAGTTTTTATCACAGTCAGTGGGTCAAAAGCTTCGCCCGTAAAAACCATGCAGCAACCATGGGAAGTACACGCTAGATTCCCTAACACCATGCCAAAGCAGTGATAGAGCGGAACTGGTAGACACACACGATCATTTTCCGTATACTTTAAACGCTTTCCAATAAAATACCCGTTGTTCAAAATATTGTGATGTGAAAGAGTTGCCCCTTTGGGAAATCCTGTCGTGCCGCTGGTGTATTGGATATTGATCGGTTCATCAAACTCCAGATTAGCCTCGATAGCCTCTATCTGCTCATTGGTGATTTTTTTGCCCACGGCGATTAGTTTGTCCCAGTCGTGCTCTATTACCAAGATGTCTTGTAAATTGACACACGAAGACCTTACTTCGTTGAGTATCTCGATATAATTCGTCTTCCGAAACCCTTTTGACATAATGAGCAGTTTGGTTTCCGATTGCTTCAAGGCAAATTTTAGCTCTTGAGCTTTGTAGGCTGGGTTCACATTAACCATAATCGCACCCATGCGAGCCGTGGCATACTGAAGGATAACCCACTCAAAACGGTTGGGCGACCAGATTCCCACTCGATCACCTTTCTTTATCCCGTAGGCAATCAGTCCTTTAGCAATTTCACTAATCTGATCCCAAAACTCGCTGTAGGTAGCACGATAATTTTGGTAAGGAACTACCAACGCCTCTCTGTTGGGAAATTTCTCCACTGTCTTTTTTAGATTCTCCGATATGGTCTCACCCAGCAATGGTATTGAGCTTAAACCTTGTTCATACGATTTTTTTTTCATAAATCCCTAACCAATTTTTAATTGCTTTTTCAAAATTTTTATTATTTAAAAGATAAAACCAAGCTTTTTGCTCCCCTGTCAACGGTTTTAAGTGGTTCTTTCCTGCGGTTGGACTAATTGTTTTTTTTTGGCTAGCTTATTTTGCCTTGACAGTAAATTTGAGTTATTGTGTTTAGGCTACAGATGAGTTGTTTTAATAAAACGAGAGAGTTAATGATTTTGAAGGGAAGGTATAGATAATGAAGATAGCATGCCAAATAAGGAAGATATAGATAATGAACATAGCAAGTAGTTATTCGTCATTTTTTTGAAAATATTTTAGAACTGGAGTAAATACTATGAATATGAGAAATTTCGTTGCAGTTAACAAATCAACTCTTGAGAATTATTCTAATGTTGAGGCTTCACCATTCTCTATCTTTGAAATATGACCAAATGGAGGACAGACCATTGTAATGGCAGTTGCAGCGGATGGAAATGAACAAATTGAAAAAAATAAGTTTGGTATCGGTATAGATTTTAATACAGCATGCGATAATTTTATTTCTGATCTCAAGAAAATCTTGGACAATACATATAAAATTAATGAATTCTAAAATTAAAGGAGAATGAAAATGGATTATAAATGGAACAAGGTTATTAACGCTGGCCAAAAAGCAATTGGATATATTGATATTTATGAAACAAATGCCAAAGGGATCGATATTAGAGCGATTGTTAACTTTTACCCAAATATAGAACAATTTGGAGATAATCGGATATGTAATACAACAATTTTATATTCTTGTTCTAAAAGTGATATTACTGATGCATTTTTTCATTTTATTAACGATGATATTATTAAATTAATACAAGGTGAAGAAACTGAGAAATTTGATTCAACAACTAAAAAGTTTGAACTGATGATGACTCAACAGTTCTTTGTAAAGGAACTCCCTGAAATGGATTACTTTACTCACGGAGATTATTCAGCAGAAGGATAAACTTTAACCACAAAAAAACGACGTATAACAGCGAGTACCCGCTACGCTTCGCTCCGTCCAAATTGCTCCCTTCGGTCGCAACTTCGGGTACTCGCGGAACATTGGGCACAATACAAGAAAAAAAACAGCATAGTTAGATGAAATACTTTACCTTTGCGATTAGACTTTAAATAGAATATTTATGATTAAAATAGAACGACTAAAAAAAGCCGATTTAGTGCATTATTGTCAGCAAATAGGCATTGATACAAAAGACAAAAACAAAGATATATTAATTGAAGAAGCTGTTAATTATGGCAATAATGAAATAACACAAGCATTGAAGAATAATAATGGTATTGAACTACTAACAACTAAAATAGAATGTCTTGCTGAAGATTATTCATCTAACTTAGATTTGAAAATTTCAGATAGAAAAGCTGAAATGAAAAAAGACGATAATTCTCACTATTTAATTTATCGAGTTTTGGGAATTACACAAGAAGATGGTCGCTTGATTGATGAATATCAGAATACTGGACGTTTTTTATATAAATATGCAGGTTCATTTCTTGAAGAGGCAGCTTCTCTTTGTCTGAAATTTAAGAATATAAATGGAGGAAAAACCCTAATCGATAATAACCAAGGTAAGAAGCCTAAGACATTTGAAATTGACTTTTTGGATGGCAATGATGCTATCGAGATAAAATGGAGAGACGCAACAACGGACGGTGACCATATTACAAAAGAACACACTAGAGTAAAAGCAATAGAAAGTCAAGGTTATACACCTATTCGTGTTATGTTTTATTATCCTCAACGTGAACAAGCAAAGAGAATACAAGCAACTCTTAAAACTATCTATGAAGGTGTTAATGGCAGCTATTTTGCAGGTGACGATGCTTGGACTTTCATTGAGAGTCATAGTGGCTATAACTTAAAAAAAATATTAACAAAAATTGCAGATAAAAGAACACCACTTAATGGATAAAAATAGAATATATAAAGGAAACTGTCTTGTGCAATTAGCTAAGATTAATTCCGAATCAGTAGATTTAGTATACTTCGACCCACCATTTTTTACACAGAAAAAACATTCTCTTGTAACAAAAGATAACACTAAAAAATACGAATTTAGTGACAGTTGGAATTCTATAGAACAATATCTTGAATTAATAGAATTATGTCTAGTTGAATGCCGAAGAATTCTTAAAAAGACTGGTAGTGTATTTTTACACTGTGACAAAATTGCGTCACACTATATACGAGTAGCTCTTGACAAGGTATTTGGTGTGGAGCATTTCAGAAGTGAAATAATATGGAGTTACAAAAGATGGTCAAACTCTAAAAAAGGTCTTTTAAATTCACATCAAAACATCTATTTTTACTCTAAGGGCAAAGATTTTAAATTTAACCAATTTTATACAAATTATGCCCCAACGACGAATGTTGACCAGATTTTACAAGACCGAAAAAAAACCTCAACTGGTAAATCCGTTTACAAAACAGATGTAAATGGTAATGTCATATTAGGCAAGGAGAAGAAAGGAGTTCCATTATCAGACACTTGGGAAATACCATATTTGAACCCTAAAGCTAAAGAACGAGTTGGATACCCAACTCAGAAACCTGTTTTATTACTAAAAGAAGTAATTAAAATTGTCACTAATGAAGGTGATTTAGTAGTAGACCCCTTTTGTGGTAGTGGTACAACTTGTGTTGCTGCTAAATCGATGTCTAGAAATTTCATTGGTATAGATATTTCTAGTGATGCAGTGGAACTAGCAAATAGTAGACTTGAAAAAATGATAATTACAGATTCAAATCTATTAAAGAAGGGAGCCAATAGCTATTTAGAAAAAAATGAAGCTGACATTTCATTACTTAAAAGCATTGATGCAATTCCGGTACAACGAAATTCAGGTATCGATGGATTTTTAAAAATGCATTTTAAAGACAAACCTGTACCTGTAAAGATTCAAGCTAAAACTGAATCATTAGATGATGCTATTGAAAAACTGGAAAAAGCCTCGAATAAAAAAGGCTATGAATTAAAGATAGTAATTCAAACATCCAGTAATAATATCCCTAGCCTTTTTGAACATAATTCAGATATAAAAATAATAAAGTCCAATAAAATAATCATTGAAGAATTGGCAAACATAAGTACTGTGCCCAACAGGCTAGCATAGATAATATGGCAATGAGGCTGTTACTCCATTTTCAGTGGTTTCTAGCAGCTCCGCCAAATCAGAGATTTGACAGTGTCTGAAATGGAAAGTTCACAGTAAAATCTCTGATTTGGCTAAGTAATGGTCAGAACGATTTTTGATTTCTACATGCCATACTATCCATCTAGCAATCGTTAAAAACTAGGCTCAAGATAAATTTCTCTTTAATTTATCCCTTCCACCATCAAAACCTTTTGCCAGCCAAAAAATATTTCTAAGCTCTTTAATTGGCTCTGCTCGTACTCCAGTAATAATTTCACTCCTCCGTCCGAGATTTTCACAGGGTTAGCGTCTGCATCCACCTTTACTGTGGCTTCGCCTATCTTGTGGCTGCCACTCGTGTATATCTCATCCAGCCGACTTAACGCGTAAATGACGGCATATAGGGGCTTCGAGTGACTGTCTGTTGCTTTTATCACCCCTGCAGAAGTTTTGGTGCGATAAGAGATTTGCTTGCCGAGTACCTCCACAGATAGAGTCGGTGTGGGCGTCATACCCATTACACCTCCTCCGTAGCAGAGCATGCGAAATTGCTCGCCCTCTTTCTGGGCAAAAAATTTCTGGTGCAGCTCTCTGCCGTCTTCCCAAATAGTGGCTTCGCCCTTGAGGGTGTAGGCTTTCCACCTCTGCGACTGACTACCGAGAAGCCCTGCATCCAGCTGACTGATGCTCACACTACACCCACAAAAAAAGAAAGTGCTAAAAAGTAGCACTTTCTCTAAGAATTTAATTCGCATAGCTTCCGCTTAGTTGCGGTAAATTTTCACGATCATAAAAGCAGCTACACCTATCATCAGGAAGCTCAGCAGTTGACCCATAGTGAGCCATCCAAAGAGGATGTAACCCAGCTGTATGTCTGGTTGGCGGAAGTTTTCCACGATTGTGCGAAAAACCCCATAAAGACCGAAGAACATCCAAAAGACGACTCCGTCTGTCTTGATTTTCTTGAGAGCAAACCAGCTAACCAGCCCGAGCACAACTCCTTCCAAAAGAAACTCATAAAGTTGCGAAGGATGCCGTGGCAAAGCTCCACCATTGGGGAAAACCATCGCCCAAGGAACATCGGTGACTCTACCAAAAAGCTCGCCGTTGATGAAGTTGCCCAGTCTGCCCATACCCAAACCGATAGCTGCGTAAGGGGTGAAAACATCTGCCATTTTGGAAAAATTGTAACCATGCTTGCGAACAAAATACCAGCCGGCTGCGATTACTCCCAGTATTCCCCCGTGAAAGCTCATCCCTCCGTGCCAGACGGCGACTATTTCCAGAGGGTTAGACAAATAAAAAGGCAGATTGTAAAACAAAACATAGCCCAGTCGCCCGCCTAGAATAATGCCCAACACGACAAAGAAAACAAAGTCTTCGTAATTTTTTTTGCTGATTTCCATTCCGCGTGCCATGAGAGATTTTCGATAGAAAATGTAGCCAAAAAATATGCTCAGCAAGTAACAGACGCCGTACCAGCGGATTTGCAAAAAGCCAATCCTAAATATCGTCGGGTCTATCTCGGGATATGTTAACACTCAGCGACAGCCTCGATTTCTACTTTGGCGTATTTCGGCAAATTGGCAACCTCTACAGCTGCACGAGCAGGAGGATTGGATGTGAAGAACTTTGCGTAAACTTCGTTCATCGCAGCGAACTCTTTGATGTCAGCTAGGAAGATGTTCACTTTCGCGATCTTCTCGATAGATGAGCCCGCAGCCTCTACGATAGCCACAAGGTTTTTGAGCGATTGCTCTGTTTGACTGGCGATATCGTCTCCAGCGAACTCCATTGTCGCAGGGTCTAGCGGTAATTGTCCCGACACGAAAAGTAAATTGCCTACTTTGGCAGCTTGTGAATAAGGTCCGATAGCAGCAGGTGCTTTGTCTGTTTTGATTAACTCTTTCATAATATTTCTCCTTAATATTGGTTTTTTTAGTCTCTACTTCCCATACTCATAATGCGTAAGATGAAAAGAAACATATTTATAAAATCTAGATAGAGCTTCAAAGCTCCATAAAGAGAGAGCTTGAGCAATGACGCTTCGTCTTGTGTAGAGAGGGCGAGCCTTTTGAGGTACTGGGTGTCGTAAGCGGTGAGTGCACAAAAAAGCAACACTCCAATATAAGAGATAGCTTTGGACAATCCAGAAGAAGCCATAAACATATTCACGACAGAGGCAATCACGATGCCAATCAAGCCCATAAAAAGGATGTTGCCAAGTTTGGAAAGGTCTGTCTTGGTGATGTAGCCGTAAATACACATCGTCCCGAAAGTGCCAGCGGTAACAAAAAAAGCTGAGGCGATAGTCGAGCCAGTATAGACGACGAAAAGCCCTGCCATCGAGATGCCATTGAGGGCAGCGTAGAGCAAGAAGAGGTTGCGAGCTTTGCCGTACTCCATCTTCATCAGATGCGACACTAGATAGAAAACCAGCCCGAGCTCTGCGATCATCACCGCAAAGAGCAGCATCCTATTGGCGTAAAAAAGCGAGAGCAACCTCGGAGAAGACGCTACGAGCATTGCCACCACGCCAGTAACAAAGAGCCCTATTCCCATCCACAAATATGTGGCGTACATAAACCGAGCCACCAAAGATTGACCCATCGTGCGGTCTTCATAAATTATATTTTGTTGCATTGTATCCTCCTTAAAAGATAATAGCTTTGAATAGGTAACATTTGGAAATGAGAAGAAATTTTGTCAAACCTTAATCGGGAAATAATTGAATACCTATTTAGTTACAACAGATAAATAAGCATTTTTAACACCTATATCTCTGAAATGGAATTGTCCCATTTGCCTATTTAATTTATCTGACCATAATTTTGGTGCTTTTTCCTCCCAAGGCAAAACATAAAAAGAAAAATGATTATTTTCTTTAAATTTTATCAATTCAGAGGGTATTTTTATACTAAATGACCTTATATTCCTGATTTCTTTATCAACCGTTTTTATTTCAAAGTTTTCTTCGTTTATAGAAAAATAAAAATTCTCAGCTTGTCCAAATCTAATCCCACTATGAAATCCATCAAAAATCAAAGTAATTTCAGCTTCTAAAAATTCTTTTTCTGTAATTCCATTATCCAAGAGAACAGATTGAGGCCTAAAATCTTTTACAAAAGCAATTGCTGCATATCTATCATAGAATCCAAAAGATTCTTTTAAATATTTAGTTTTTTCGTTTTCCTCATATAATAAATTCCCGCTAAAACTTTGAAATTTGACACCCAAAGATAAAAGATTTTTTATATTTTTTTCTGTTTTTGCAATTGCTTTTATTCTCTTGTAATTGCTAAAATCACAATCAGAAATTTTTTCCCTATATTCACTGACAAATATCCTTTGAATCTCAAGAGGGGAAACTGCACCAGCCAAGTAATTTTCATTCTCCTTATCTAAAAAAATAATTCCAGAAGATTTTTGAGAGGAAATAGTTTTATGCTGTGCATTGTAATTAAGTCCATTTTGGGAATAAACATTGTCACCCAAATGAATTTCTTGTTCATTCAAAAACCAAATAATTCCATATTTTGAAGGTTCTTTTTGGATAATTTCTATTTTGTTCCCAGTCCCATTGCTTTGAATATTTATATTTTCACTACCTTCAGGAGAAAAGATGTTTTCTCCATCGGTCTTATTTGTCGAAGGATCTAAAATAATACCTACAATAGCCACTATCACGCTAACAAAAGCTAGAACAAGACCAATTATTTTAAATATTGGCAATTTTTTTTTCATTTTTCCTCCTATGAAAAGAATTAATTTCCCCTTTAAAAACTAAAATTTAACAAAAAGGAGAGTCTTGCGACTCTCCCATTTTTATCTTAAAGTAAAAATTACTTCTTAACAGTTTCGCCCAATTCAACAGCATACATAGCGTAGAAGGCAGAAGCCATCACGAGGTCTTCGATAGGACACCACTCGTTGGGAGCGTGTGCCAATACCTCGTTACCTGGTCCAAAACCAATCATAGGAATGCCGTGCTTACCGTTGATGGTAACACCATTGGTAGAGAATGTCCATTTGTCCACTTTTGGATCTTTGTTAAAGAGTTCTTTGAAAGATTTAACGCCAACTTGTACAACTGGCTCAGACTCTTCCAACTTCCAAGTTGGGAAATATTTTTTCATCCCGTACTCAAGACCTGTCCAAGCTTTCTCTTTGTATTCCAACACTTCAACTTTAGCCTCTTTGGTGAAGCCAAGTTTGTCGATGATGTTTTGAATCTCTTTGCAGGCAGAAGTCTCTGTCTCGCCCCAAGTAAGACGACGATCCAAATGGAAGTAAGCATAGTCGGCTACAGCACAGAGTGATGGAGAACCAGACTCAATGTGAGATACAGTTACAGTTCCTTTGCCCAAGAAGTTTCCTTCGTCAGGTTGCAAATTCTCGTTCAATTTTTCGATTTCTACAAGAACTTTAGAAGCCATATAAACTGCGTTTTTGCCACGCTCTGGAGCAGAACCATGACAAGAGATGCCACGGAAAGAGACACCAATTTCCATTCTGCCACGGTGTCCACGATAGATGTTCATATTGGTAGGCTCAGTAGAGATAGCAAAGTCTGGTTTTAAGCCGTGCTCCTCTATGATATAGTTCCAGCAAAGACCATCGCAATCTTCTTCCATTACAGAACCAACAACCCAGAGAGTAACCTTGTCGCCAAGACCAAGCTCTTTGAGGATGCGACCAGAAGTAACAGCAGCAGCAGGTCCACCTTCTTGGTCAACTGTTCCGCGACCAAAAATTTTGCCGTCTTTGATAGTTCCGCAGTGAGGATCGAAATCCCAGTTGTCCATATTGCCTACACCTACTGTGTCCATATGTCCGTCCACAGCAAGGACAATAGGTCCATTTCCAATGCGACCCAACACATTTCCAAGTCCGTCAATGACTACTTCGTCAAATCCAGCCTCTTCCATTTGTCTTTTGAGTTCTTTTTGCACACCTTCTTCTTGCATACTTTCAGAAGGGATGTTTACTAATTTGGCAAGATTTTGAGCAGTATAATCTCTATACTTTTCTGCCAACTCCATGATTTGTTTAGCTACGCTCATCATGAATCTCCTTTGGTTTAAATTTTTCAATCTCCCGACTTAACTCTGAAGATTATCGCTCAATTTCCGTTCTTGTCAGATTCTATGTCAAATCTTTTGTCCTATTTTTTTGGATAAATAAAGGAAAGGCGTGTCCACCAAAGCTGTAAGCCATTTGAAAAGGTAAGTGGTGAAGACGATTTGCCACCAGACATCCAGCGAAAATACACCAAAAAAGGCGATAAAAGCAAACACAAACGAGTCTAACAACTGACTAATCATCGTGGAAAAATTATTGGCAATCCAAATTTTACCTGTTCGCTTTTTCCAAAAGGTGTAAGCCCATATATCGTGCGACTGGCTGATAAGGTAAGCAGTGATAGAGCCTGCCACTATGCGAGGCATTATCCCGAACATCTTTTGCAAGCTACCTTGAATAAAGTCACTCTCGTGCGGAGTGAAAAGGAGTGCCATCTGCATCACCACTAGCATCACCACCATAGAGCCAAACCCGAGGAGCATCCCTTTGGTGGCAGCTTTTTTCCCGTGATTCTCGCTCAATATATCTGTCGCCAAAAACCCTGTGGCATACATAATATTCCCCAGAGTAGCCACCATCCCGAAAATCTCCACCGTCTTCAACACTTGGATATTCGCCAAAATGGTGGAAATAGGTATCCAAGCATATAAACCAGCTTTACCAAAATAACGATAAAATCCCAAAATCAAGCCAAAGTTGACCAACATAAACAAAAGCCACAATATTTCGTTTCCCATAAATCTCTTCCTTCGTTCTCTTCTCTTGAAAACTTCTTATAAAATGCTTATTCTTTCTTTTTTATTGATTTAAAGTAAGATAAAGGAGTTTACCCCTAGTTTGTCCACCTCTTGTTCTTAGTTATGCACAATTGCTATCTATCTGTTTATCTGTCTGTTAGCTATTGCGTTTGCCTCTAAATGCCTAACTTCTGAGTGTTTGCTCACGCTGTGTTTAACTTTTTCCTTGTTACTCGCCAAATAGTAAGCAGTTAGGGGAAAAGAGCCAAAAAATTGAACACACACCCTAAGATTGAAGATGAGACCTCCTCTTTTTCTTTGTCATCTCTTTAGATAAGCAGTTGCCTTCTCTAGCATCTCTCGTGGCAAACTACCCACAATAATCAAGGCAAAGCCCAAAAAAGCTGTATAGAAGCCGAATTTCATCGAGACTACTCGCATTACCTCGCCACCACTGTAATAGGATATACACAAGGCAATTGCCGCTCCTATACCTGCTATAAGTGAGTGACGCACAACTTTTGTCCAGCAACTGAAGGCTGCACCTGCCATACTTAGCACCAAGAAGAATTTTATCGAGACTGGTATTTGAGAGGTGCTTAGGACTTGCAAACCGTTGAACGACTCCCCAGCACAGCCACCTAATGGCATTATAAGCAAGGAGAGCAAAGCCACTATTGCACCTAGTTTTACTACTCTGTTCATACATTTTCCTTTCTGTTTGTTCTTTCCAATATTTTTTTCGCTTTCTCGATAGATTTGTCGAAACTATCGAAGATGGAATCGTGTGTCAAAACTTTTTCGACTCCAAACCGCAGTAAGTCTTCGCGAACTTCGCCACTGACTCCCGAGAGGAGCACCCGTATGTGCTTGTGTTTGAGGATGCTGAGCACATTCTGGAGGTTGTGAAGTCCTGTCTGATCGACAAAAGACAGGTGTCGCATACGGATCACCAGCACCTGACACCGCAGACCTGCTTCTTGCAACGCCTCTGAGTATCGCCTAGCGGATGCAAAGAACAGCGGACCGCTTATCTCATAAATCAACATTCCTTTGGGTAGGTCAGAATAGTTATCGATGACATCCCTATCGACGACATCGTTTATCCTCTTTTCGCTTATGTCCGACATCCTTTTCATAAAGAGGATTGCAGAGAGGATGACACCCACTTCTATAGCTAAGGTCAGTCCGAAAAAAATCGTGATGAAGAATGTGGTCAGCAGAACAATCACATCGAAGTATGAGCCCCGCATAATGGAGATGAAAGACCGCCATTCGCTCATATTGTAGGACACCACAAGCAATATGCCCGCAAGGCAACACATCGGGATGAGTTTTGCCCAATTGCCCAAAAAGAGCATAATCGCCAGCAAAGTGACCGCATGCACCATTCCCGAGATGGGTGTTCTGCCGCCGTTCTTGACATTGGTCGCCGTGCGTGCTATCGCCCCTGTGGCAGGGATGCCACCCAAAAATGGCGTGAGCACATTAGCTACGCCTTGAGCGATTAGTTCTGTGTTCGAGCGATGCTTGCCGCCTATCATACCATCGGAAACGACTGCAGAGAGCAAAGATTCGATGCTCCCCAGCATAGCGATGGTGATGGCTGGCATCAGATATAGACTCAAGTCTGCAAAAGCGAACTGAGGCAATTGGAACTTGATCTTGCAGGGGATTGAGCCAAAAAAGGTTTCGATGGTGGTAACATCCAAAGCGAAAAAATTTACCAAGGAGGTGACCAACACGATGGCGATAAATGAGCCGGGAATCTTGGGAACGAACCTTTTGCTAAAGACGATTATCAGGATAGTCACGGCTGTGAGGGAAAATGCAGTCCAGTTGATGAGGTGGAGATGCTGGAAATAAACGCACCATTTCTGGTAAAATTCCGACGGCACGGAGGCGAGAGGCAAACCAAGGGCGTCTGGTATTTGTGTAGAAAAGATGACCAAAGCGATGCCGCCTGTAAAGCCGACGATTAAAGGCTGCGGAAAATATTTGAGCACCGTGCCGAGTCGCAAAAGACCGAAGATTATCATGATGAAGCCAGCCAAAACTGTGGAGATGAAGAGCCCATCTAGCCCATATTGCTGCACGATGCCGTACACGATGACGATAAAAGCTCCCGTGGGACCTCCTATCTGCACGCGACTGCCTCCCAAGAAGGAGATGATAAATCCTGCGACTATCGCCGTCACTAGCCCTTTTTCTGGTGACACTCCCGATGCGACGGCAAAAGCTATCGCTAATGGCAAAGCCACGATACCGACCACTATTCCCGACATTATGTCCGACGAGATTTGCTTTTTAGTTATTCCTAACTTCAAAAGCGAAAAAAATTTTGGTTTAAAAATGGTGTTCATATTTCCTCAAATCTGTTTAATCGCTCGGAAGTTTGCCCGCCTTGATTTCTGTCAAGGGATATGCCCGCCATTTTCATCCTGTTCTATTTTCATAATTAAAGCCCAAAAAAAAGAGACCTTTTACAGTCTCTTTAGTGTTTGATTTTTTTATTTCTACTTAACGAACATCTCTTTTATGCTTTTTATTGAGCCTAGCAAAGCTGACGATTCGTAAGGCACGACTACCGTTTTATCGCCGTGTTGGGTCACTTTTTGGAAAGCCTCGATGTATTTGAGAGCCATCAGATACTGTGCAGGGTCTGTGCCTGTCGCTTGCACGCTGGAGGAGATTTTGCCGATAGCTAACGCCTCTGCATCTGCCACCAACAGCCTAGATTGAGCTTGTCCCTCGGCATTTTTGATAGCCGACTCTTTCGCTCCTTCTGCTTCCAATATCAGTGCCATCTTGCTACCTTCTGCTGTGAGTATCTTGGCTCGCCTGTCCCGCTCTGCACGCATCTGCTTCTCCATCGCTTCCCTTATCTCTTTCGGCGGATTGATGTCTTGCAGCTCCACTCTGTTCACCTTGACTCCCCATTTGTCTGTGGCGTCGTCCAAGATGTCCCTCAGCTTAGCGTTGATAGTATCGCGAGAGGTGAGCGTCTTGTCCAAATCCATCTCGCCGATCACATTCCGCAATGTCGTCTGTGTCAGCTTCTCGATAGCATTGGGCAAGTTGATAATCTTATACACCGATTTCACGGGATCCATCACTTGGAAATAGAGCAGTGCGTTAATCTCGATGCCCACATTGTCCGCGGTAATCACATTTTGCCTCGGGAAATCGTAAACTGTCTCTCGCAGGTCAATCCTGCTGACCATCCTCGATGACACAATCGTTTGCCCTTGCATATTCGTTCGCAAAGTCCGCCACTCGATCGTCCTGATCTTGTCCAAGATTGGGATGATAAAACCGATACCGCTTTGCAAAGTCCTAGAATAGCGACCCAGCCGCTCTATGATGATTACCTCCGATTGCTTGACGATTACCACACCTTTGGCAATAAAAACAATAATCAAAATCAGCAATAAGACGGGAAAATAATTACTTAACATTCTTCCTCCATTTTTTTCTTTATTTAGTAGGCATCCTTTTGCTCTCGCTTTCGTCAATGTTAATCACTGAGAATATACAAAAGAAAAATAATTGACAACTTTTAGTTAAATTAGCAATCTGGCTTCAAGAGTGCTAGTTTTTAGCACCAAAACTTTTAGGAGGAAATATGAACTTCAATAAATACACCATTAAATCGAAAGAGTGTTTGCAAAAAGCCGCCGATTTGGCTACAGAGTACGGACATCAGGAGATAAGAGGTCTGCACCTTTTGCTCGCTGCTCTGACAGTAGAGGACTCGCTCGTGCCGACTTTGCTCCAAAAGGTGGAAATCCAGCCTACTGTAGCCCAAGAGCGGACAAAAGCAAAGCTGAGCGAGTACCCGAGGGTAGAGGGCAGCTCTCCGGCTTACCTCAACGCAGAAGCCAACAAAGCTCTTTTGCTTGCCGAAAAAATCGCTGGTCAGTTTCAAGACGAGTTCGTAAGCCTAGAGCATCTTTTGCTCGCTTTGGTGAAAAGTTGTCGCGACATCCAAGAAATATTGGGCAATCCCCAAGAGAAAGATTTGCTCAAAGCTATCCAAGAGATAAGAGGCAACCACAAGGTGGACAGCGAGAATCCCGAAGCGAAGTACCAAGTATTGGACAAATACACGCGAAACCTCACGGACTTGGCGAGAAAGGAGAAGCTCGACCCTGTAATTGGCAGAGACGATGAAATCCGTCGCACTATCCAGATATTGTCTCGTCGCAGGAAAAATAACCCTGTGCTCATCGGAGAGCCAGGAGTAGGGAAGACAGCCATCATCGAAGGCTTGGCACGGAGGATTATCGACCGTGATGTCCCCGAAAACCTCAAGAACAGAACAGTTTTGGAGCTAGATATGGCTTTGCTACTAGCAGGGGCGAAATACCGTGGCGAGTTTGAGGAAAGGCTCAAAGCGGTCTTGAAAGAGGTGGAGAGCTCCAACGGCGAGATTATCCTCTTCATCGACGAGCTCCACACCATAGTGGGAGCCGGTGCTGCCGAGGGGCAGAGCGATGCCTCCAATATGCTCAAGCCTGCTCTCGCCAGGGGCGAGCTGCGTTGCATAGGTGCGACCACCCTGAGCGAGTACAAGAAGTACATCGAAAAGGACGCCGCTCTCGAACGCCGCTTTCAACCTGTAATTGTCGGAGAGCCAAGCATTGCCGACACCATCTCCATCTTGCGAGGCATAAAGGACAAATACCAAGTGCATCACGGCTTGCAAATCACCGACGAAGCTCTGATAGCAGCAGGCAAGCTCTCTGCACGATACATCAACGATCGGTTCCTACCCGACAAAGCTATCGACCTGATGGACGAAGCGTGTGCCTCGGTGCGGATGCAAATCGACTCGATGCCCCAAGAGCTGGACGATATGAAACGCAAGATACAGCAGTTGGAGATAGAAGAGCTTTCTTTTAAAGGCGAAGCCAAAGGGAAAAGGGAAAAGGCTCAATCTGAAATCGCTAATCTCAAAGAGAAGTTTTCTATTATGATGGACAAATGGAAGCAAGAGAAGGACAATCTGAACAAAATCGGTGATGTGAACGACAAGCTGGACAAAGCCAAGTCGGAGATGGAGATTGCCCAAAGAAATGGCGACCTAGAGACTGCGTCGCGGCTGAAATACGGCACGATTATTGCACTGGAAAAACAACTGGAAACTGCCAAGGAGAATTTGAGTAAGAAGGCGGAAGGTTCTCAGATGGTGAGCAAAATCGTGGACGCCGCTACCATCGCCACGATTATCTCCAAATGGACGAACATCCCGCTGGAGAGCCTGCTAAAGAGCGAAGCCGAAAAACTGACGAATATGGAAGAGATTCTGAGCAAAAAGGTCATCGGGCAAAAGGAAGGCATCGTCGCTGTGTCCAACGCCATCCGCAGAGCCAGAAGCGGATTTTCCGATGAGAACGCTCCCATCGGCTCGTTCCTCTTTTTGGGTCCAACCGGAGTCGGCAAAACTTACCTCACGCAAGAGCTGACTCGCCTTTTGTTCAACGACAAAAAAGCGATGTTCCGCTACGATATGAGCGAGTTTATGGAGAAGCACTCCGTCTCCAGACTCATCGGTGCTCCTCCGGGATATGTCGGTTACGAAGAAGGCGGCAAGCTCACGGAAGAGGTGCGACGACACCCTTATTGCGTTTTGCTGTTTGATGAAATCGAAAAGGCTCATCCCGATGTTTTCAATATTTTCTTGCAAATCTTGGACGAAGGCAGACTCACCGATGGCAAAGGTCGCACGGTCAATTTCCGCAACACCATCATCGTGATGACCAGCAACATCGGAGCGAATCGCCTACTGGAAGCCAAAAACAGCCAAGATGTGGAAGCGGAAGTTTTGCAAGACATCAAGTCACATTTTCGCCCAGAGTTCATCAACCGCATCTCACAGACGGTGGTTTTCCACAAGCTAAAAGAGAAAGAGATCAAGCAAATCGTCCTTTTAGAGCTTTCCACTCTGCAAAAACGCTTACAAGAGAAAGGGTTTACGCTGTCGTTGAGTGATAGAGCTGTGGACGCTCTTGCCAAAATTGGCTTCGATCCGCAGTTTGGAGCAAGACCGATAAAAAGAGCTATCCAAGAGAATTTGGAGAATATGCTCGCTCAGAAGTTTCTGCAAGGCGAGCTCCCAGAAAAAGTGGAAGTGGATTATGATAAGGGGTTTGTGATTAAATAATCTCAGTATCTTGCTGGCGAGCTTTCTGGCTCGCCAGTTTTGTTTTTCGCTCTTCTCTTTAAAGGTGTCCGCCTACAGCGGATTACTTTGTCACTTTTCCCTTTTGATGAAAAAAGCGAAAAGTAACACAAAAGGTAAATTCAAAATACGAAATCAATTAGCTAAATTCCTAAACCATCCATCTCACGCTAATACTGCTCGTGCTATGAATCACTTTTGTTCTTTTTTTGGTGATATAGCACATCGCAATTAGCGTAGTTCAGTCGGTATAAGTAATTTTACGCTTCTTGATTTGAGTATTTCCTTGGTGGCTTCTGGGGATTTGTGTCAAATACTTGAAAAACCACATGTGGTATGCCTAGTTTGAGCGGGCTAAAGCCCTTGAGTTTACTGCTAAACGACAATTATTTATGAGCTAGTGTTAAGCAATGCCTTTTTTATTTTAACCATTTTTAACTCATTAGATTTCTCAAGAGTTATAATTTTATCCATAAAATCAGAAAATCCTTTCTTGGTAACGACAAAAATATATGCCATTTTTGATTCTTTCTTATAATGGTAATTAAAAACAAGAATTGAGGACTCAACTTTTATTAGTTTTTCTTCTTGCATTTCATATAAATCTTCATTTATTAAAAGAATTGGCATATATAAAAAGTGTCTAAAATGCTCATTCGCAGAAATGGATTCTGGATTACCAATCTCAAATAATTCCAACCTAGATTCACAATATTCTACAATTTTTGATAATCCGCTATGGATATTGTCTGGATGAAAAGCCATTAATTCATCTTTGTTTTTCTTTTTTTGGAATGAGCAATATTGCGTATAGGTTTTTACCTTTTCATTTTCTATTAGTGAAGTATAAAATGAATCATGCAATCTATAATCGATACCCACAGGTAATGTAAATGCTTCTTTCAAACCACACCATGCTTCAATGTTTGGTGAAGGTTCAGCTTTTGTTAATAGTATTAGGGGTAATCTGTTATTTTTAAGCTCAAAAACAAATTTTGTCTTGCAAATAACCTTTTCTTCGACATACCTATAGTATTCTGCAGTAATGTCAATTTCTCTGCTTTTGCCAGTAATTGGGTCTTCAATAGCTTGGTTTGATTCTACGAAAAATCCAGCTTTAGAAAGACTTGAAGATATTTCTGATTCCAATAAATATCCTGACCTTTTTAAAGCTTCTAGCATTTTTTCCTCTGACAATTTATTGTGAGTGCTCATTTCTTTAAGGTTTTGCACAACAATCCACTCCCCTCAACATGTCTCACACACTTCCATATTGGCACAGTATGCGAACGCTTTGTTCGGTTATTCTCTATTCCTTCGCATAATCTTTTCATCTATACCCTCTCGCTCTTTCCCGCATAATAGCTGTTCCTATTTCCTGTCAATCAAAATAAGTTACGCCCGAAATTTGGAAATTCATAGATAAAGGTCTGTGTCTCTGGCTCTATCCCGTGAAGCGGAGGAAACCCCAACCCAACTAGCAAGTGAGAAAGCCCTACGACTCTCGTGCATCGTGTTAGAGAATGGATTCCCGCTTCCGCGGGAATGAGGGCTGGTGGGCAGGAATAATGGCTGGTGATAACGCAAAGCGAGTGGCGTGCAGGAATGATGGCTGGTGGTATGCTTTCTTGTTTCTCTATCCTCATCCTCGCGAAAGCGGGGATCCAGAGATGGGTTGGGCTAAGAAAAAACTTTAAGCAAGTAGCTTACAATTACTTATGCCGACCGAGCTACGCTGAAAAGCGATGTGCTATATCTCCCAAAAACGATAAAATGTGATTCATAGCACGAGTTTTGCCAGCGTGCGAGGGATGGCTTAGTAATTTTGCTAGTGGCTTAGGTTTTTTTGACTTTACCTTTTGTTACTTTTAGCTTTGGTCAGCCAAAGGGAAAAGTAAGACCCTCCGTCAGGAGAGCAAATTAAAGAAAATGAACTATTATTTTGGGAATGCATAGCAAACAAAGCATACAGTTAATTAATTAACACATATACACTCCCAAGCTGGAGCTTGGGAGCGAAAAAAAAAATTTCATATTATTCTCCTACTTTAAAAGCCTAGCAAAATATTCGTGATGCAAATAAAACATTTTTTGAATTGAGTACAACGGCTTGTATATAAATCGGTTAGCATTTCGAAGCCCATCGCTTCAAAGCACTATTAATTTTCTACATTATTGTGCACAGCATTTTTTATTCTTTATTAATCAATCCTCCTAAAATTACTGAAATCATACCTATCATATATACTAATAGAAATGGCTCCTTGAAAAATAAAATCAACAATATAGTTGAAATCACAGGAGTCAAAAAAACGAAGGGTGCCATAAACGAGGCTTTACCAATTTTTAGTGCTCCAATCCAGAAAATATATGAGATTCCGTTTACAAATATTCCGTTTATTAAAATCGGCAAAATAGTATCTTGTGTCGGCAATTTAAATTCCGAAAGAAGAATCATTGAAATAAATGAGATTACTGTTGCGGTTAAAAAATAAATTGTAACAAGAGATAATGAATCAATTTTAACCTTTTTACTGAGTACAGAAAAAAGCCCAAATACGAACGCTGCTAACAATACAATACTATCAACAAAAAAATTATCAAAGTGAATATCAGTCAATTCCCCTTTAGTCAAAACCATAAAAACTCCGAAGAATCCTAGAATTATTGAAATCACTTTTCGCAAATTCAGTCTTTCTTTTAAAATCAAGATTGATAAAACTATCACAAAAATTGGCCAACAGTATTGTATTATAAGAACCTCAATGCCTTTTGCATTCGCGTATCCAAAATACACTAAAATATAGTACAAGTATGTTCCTAGCAATCCTAAAACAATTGATTGAATCCAATCTTTAGCTGAAAGCCTTAGAAGTAAAAAAACTTTTTTCTTTATCAGGATTATCGCTAAAAAAGTCAAAAATGAAATCACGCTTGACCAAAAAAGAAATTGGTAATTATTAAGATTTGATTGTCCTAATTTTGAAACTACAGGAATCATTGCCCACAATAGGACACAAATCAGAACATATATTATTGATTTTGTTTTCATCTTATCTTTTACTTTCTCCCCTATATAATAACTGTTTCTTTTGCTGTAAATCCAAAATAGGTTACGCTCGAAATTTTGTAAATATTGTCAATCTCTTCCCTTTCGTTGGAAACTAGAGAAAAAAGGCAGGATAAATCCTGCCTTTTCGTTATCGTTAAGAAATTGTCTTAATCTCTTTTTTTGTAGTCTCTTCTTGGTCTTCTGTCTCGGCTGTCTCGGCTATCGCGTCTATCGCCGGAAGGTCTCCTCTCAGTCCTTTTGTTGGGGTCTACCCCACAACTGGCTACTGTCGGGTTACCCTCTATGCCGTCCATAGCTAGGCTGATTTTGCCTTCCTTAAAGCCGACAAAGCGAACCTTGACCTTATCGCCAATTTTTACCAAGTCGGCAGGGTCATCCACGCGTGCGTTGTCCATTTTGGAGACATGCACCATACCTTGCTTGTTATACATAAACTTCACAAAGGCACCGTAAGCCTCGACTCTGGTCACTTCGCCTTCATAGATTTTATCTCTTTCGGGGTCTTCCACAATGCTTTTCACGATAGCCATCGCCTTGCTCAGAGCCTCAGCATCTGGCGAAGCGATAGACACTCTACCATCGTCGTCGATGTTGATATCCGCACCTGTAACCTCGATAATTTCTTTGATTACCTTGCCACCAGCACCGATTACTTGGCTTATCTTGTCTTTGGCAACCATAATGCTCTCAATCTTCGGAGCGTACTTACTCAGCTCTTTCGATGGCTCAGAGATGCATTCCTTTATCTTGCCCAAGATGTGGAGTCTGGCGATTTTCGCTTTTTCCAGAGCCAACTTCATTATCTCTTTGGTAATTCCGTCTATCTTGATGTCCATCTGAATAGCGGTGATACCGTCCTCAGTTCCAGTCACCTTGAAGTCCATATCGCCCAAGTGATCTTCCATCCCTTGGATGTCGGTGAGGATTACGAAATTCTCGCCATCCATCACAAGACCGTTAGCGATACCAGCCACAGCTTTTTTGATCGGCACACCTGCTGCCATCATCGCTGTACAGCAACTACACACACTCGCCATAGAGCTAGAGCCGTTGGATTCCAAAATCTCGGAAACCGCTCTAATGGTGTAAGGGAAATCCTCACCATCTGGCATCACAGCGTACATCGACCTCTCAGCCAAGTGTCCGTGACCAAGCTCTCTTCTGCCCGGAGGACGCATAAATCCAGCCTCGCCCACACAAAATGGCGGAAAGTTATAGTGTAAAAAGTAATTTTTGAAATGCTTCTCGCTCAAATCGTCTATCATTTGCTTGTCTCTAGGGCTACCCAAAGTTATCACACCCAAACTCTGTGTCTCGCCTCTGGTGAAAAGTGCCGAGCCGTGAGCTCTAGGCAATATGTCTTTTTCCACAGTAATCGGGCGAATTTGATCCAAACCACGACCGTCTGGACGACATCCAGCCAAAATCAAATCGCGGACAATCTCTTTGAGGTATTTCTCAAAAGCGTCTTTGTAATCTGCTCCGCTCTCCAGAATCTCTTCCTCAGAAAGCTTCTCTTCCATCATCGTGATAAGCTCTTGTTTGAGCTCTTTCAGAGCGTCATCTTTCGGCAATTTCTCGGTAATCTCGTTAGCTTTCTTTATCTTGTCGTAGAAATTGTCTTTCACGAAAGCCAGAGCTTCTTCTTTCAGCTCATGCACCTCAAAGACAAATTTCTCTTTGCTGCAATCTTTAGCGAACTCTTTTTGAAAAGCCACAATCTCTTTGATCTTATCGTGAGCCATATAGATAGCGTCCAAAAGAACCTCTTCCGAAAGCTCCCAAGCACCTGATTCCACCATATTCACATTCTCGTATGTCCCCGAAACTGACAACTCCAACTCAGAGCCTTCTATCTGTTCTTTGTTGGGGAATACGACAAGCTCGTCTCCTTTTTTGGAAACGAAAGCTCCTGCTATCGGTCCTGCGAAAGGGATATCCGAGATAGTCAACGCGGCACTAGCGACGATTGAACCCAAAGAACCCAAATCGGCGTCTTCGTCGTAACTCATCACGGTCAGCACTACATGCACAGCGTTCTTGAACCCCTTAGGGAACAATGGACGCAATCCACGGTCTATCTCCCTTGCTATGAGTATCGAACTCACTGGAGGCTTAGACTCTCTCTTGAAAAATCCGCCCGGAATTTTGCCCGAAGCATACATCTTGGGGATAAAATCCACCGTAAGCGGGAAAAAGCCTTGCCCTTCCCTTGCTTGTTTTTCGCCAGTGGCTGCTGCCAAAATGACGGTTTCGCCATATGTTAGCAACACCGAGCCGTTAGCTTGTTTCGCCATTCTCCCTGTTTCTAGGGTCAGCGTTTTACCAGAAATCTCCATCGATTTTCTAATAATATTCATTCTTTTCTCCTTGTGTTTTTGCCGACATCACGCCTTATCTTCGATTATTTAAAAGACAACAAGAAAAAAAGCAATAACCAAAAATTCTTTGTTTATTACAACCAAGAATTTTGATTATTGCTAAAAATCTGAATTTTGTCTTATTTTTCAAAAATTTACGGCGTTAAGTCGAACCTTTTTAAAATAATGAGAAAAGTAAAAGGTAAAACCCTTCTACTTCCTCAAACCTAATTTAGCTACTAAAGCTCTGTATCTTTCGATATCTTTACCTTTCAGATATTCCAAAAGTTTCCTTCTGCGTCCCACAAGTTTTAGCAAACCTCTTCTAGAGTGGTGATCTTTTTTGTGGATATCCAAGTGAGCGGTTATGTTCTTGATGTTGTTGGTCATCAGAGCTACTTGTACCTCTGGTGAACCTGTGTCTGTTTCGTGAAGTTTAAACTCTACCACGATTGCTTCTTTGGCTTGATTAGTAAGTGCCATGTCAGCCTCCTTATTTGTATCTTTGCACCAACATTTCGCTATATCGTTTATGCGTCAACATAATAATTGCCTTTCGCCAAAAAAAACACCCTCTTAGTAAAATAGTAGTTGACATTTTTTTTATCTCATTTTTTTACTGAAACAATTAAACTGAGGAGAAGAAAATGAAAAATTTCTTGAAAATGATGTTGGTAATGGGTTTGATGGCTCTTACCGTGAGCGGGTGTAATATTTTTGGCAACGATGATGATGACGATGGAAAAGAAATATACGGAACTTGGATTTTCATAGATGGAGACGCATCTGAAACTCTTGTCTTTTCTGAAACTTTCATCACTAGCACTATCGTAAGAACTAAAGGCACGCCATATTCGTTTGAAGTCTCAGCCTCTATCACATAGAATGATACATCTTCCCCTAAATCTTTTACTAGTAGCTTATTTAAAGCAAAAAAAAAAGAAACATCAAATTCTGAGTGGGAAGATGTAGAAATAGATTCTTCCTCAGTAACTAACACCTACTCTATCTCTGGAGAGAAATTAACTCTCTCGAATGAAGACGAAAAAGAAACTGTTTACACTAGACAATAATAACTAGCTGTAAAATTTCAAAGGCAACCTCACCGGTTGCCTTTTTTCTATTTTGTTAGCTTTCAAACTGTGTCAAACCAACTTTCCCCACCATCCTTCGGGATCCAAAGACCACAATTTTGCAGAATAGTATTCAATCTCACTTAGATATTGCTCTTCTTTTGCCAAAGATAAAAGCGTGGAGAAATCGCTCAGAGTCTCTATTTTGAGATTGCTTTCCAGAGCATTTTTTGCCGAACTCTTGAATTGGTAGGTAAAGATAGCCACAATTCTTTCGACGATAGCACCCTCTTTTGCTAAATTCTCAGCCGCCTTGATGCTACTACCTCCCGTGCTGATAAGGTCTTCTATCAAAATCACCTTTTTGTTGTTGACCTCGGCTCCTTCCACTACTTTTGCTTTGCCGTGTTCCTTTTTCTTGTTACGGACATAAGCAAGGGGCTTATTTAAGCGATCGGCGATAATAGCCGCCCAAGGGATGCCTGCTGTTGCCGTGCCACAGACAACATCAAAATCATAATTGCTTAGTTTTTCCAAAAAAAGCTCAACAACTCTATCTCTTTCCTTTTTCCCGATTAAAATTCTGTTGTCGCAATAGATGGGACTTTTTATCCCCGAAGCATAGGTAAAAGGGTTGTTTGCATCCAGTTTTACCGCCTTGGTTCGTAGCAGTATTTTAGCAATTTCTCGTTTCAAAATTTATCTCCTTTCCTTTATCATTACTGACTATTTTGCCATCTCTGCAAGCCACTTTGCCTGCCAAAATGACCATCTTCACGCTTCCTTTAACCTCAAATCCGCTAAACGGAGTCCAGGCGGCTTTTGAAAGAATCTGCGAATCGGTAATTTTTTCCATTTTGTGCAAATCTATCATCACGATGTCTGCATCGTATGAGGGTGAAATCTTGCCCTTGTTTTTTATCCCAAAGATTTTTGCGGCATTGCCACTGGTGAGGTTTTGCAGTTGCTCCAAAGTGATGATCTTTTGCCTCCACAGTTTGAGCATCGAGGCTAAAATAGTTTGTGTGCCAGGCACTCCAAACGCTTTCCCGCTAAGCTTTTCTGCGTCTGTATGAGGTGCATGATCGCTACCGATAGCATCTATAAAGTGAAGCGATTTTCTTAAAAAATCTCTGTCTTGAGTAGTTCCCAGAGGTGGTTTCATATAGAGTTTTGGGGTTTGATTTTGCTTGCTAAAAAAAAGATGATGCGGTGTAGCTTCAATAAAAACATTTCTGTCCATTTTTTTTGCCTCAAGAGCTTTCTCCATTTCGTACTTTGAACTAATATGGCAAATGTAAAGTTTATTGTATTTGTTGTGAAAGTTGAGAGCAAGGTCAACACTTTTTTCCTCGGCGTGAACACAAATAATCGGTGAATTTTTAAAGTAGTAGTCGAGTATCTTTTCATCTGTTTGTTGCAAACTGCCCGTAGTTGCATCAAAAAAAATCTTGGTAGAAGCAATGTTTTGAGGCAATTTCGGTAATTTTGCAGATGTTCCAAAGTGAAAACCAAAATTCACGAGCGATTTTTTCCCTGCTAACGCTATCTTGTCATCCAATCTTTTTTTGCTGTTGGTGGGCGGATTTGTGTTAGGCATATCCAAAAAAGTTGTCACTCCTCCTGCCAAAGCTGACATCGAACCTCTTGCGAAGCCCTCTTTGTACACAAACCCCGGCTCACGCATATGCACATGAGGGTCTATCAAGCCAGGTATTGCCAGAAAACCTTGGCAATCGATGATGGTAGCGTCGCCTTGTTGGACTTCAGGAGAAATTTGCGTTATTTTGCCATTTTCTAAGAGTATGTCCACTTCTTTGGTGTCGTTGCCAGAAGTGACTATGAGAGCCTTTTTTAGAAGCATTCTCATTGCCTGCCGAGACCTACAAGAAAATTTCCTGGTGTCATTGATTTATCTCTTTCAATATTTCTTCCACAACCAAAACTGGGTCTTTTGCCTTAGTAATGGGACGCCCTATCACCATATAATCCACGCCGTTTTTGATCGCCCAAGCGGGAGTGACCACTCTTTTTTGGTCGCCTTGCTCGCCGCCTTGAGGTCTAATGCCTGGGCAAACTGTGATGAAATCATTCCCTAATTTTTCTTTGAGCATCTTTGCCTCTTTCGCCGAGCAAACAACACCATTTAAGCCAGCTTTTTTCAACACATTTGCCAAATTAAAAACTACTTCAGAAAGTTTTTTTTCTGTTCCAAACATCTCAAAAATATCGTCTTGATCCAAAGAAGTCAAAAGTGTAACGCCGATGACAAGGGATTTACTGCCTTTTGCCTCTTTTGCCACCGCCTTCATCATCTGGTAGCCACCCGAGGTGTGGACATTGAACATAAACAAATCTTTTGCAAGGGCAAATTTTGCCGCATGAAGCACGGTATTGGGAATATCGTGAAATTTTAAATCTAAGAAAACCTTTTTGTTTTTGCTTCGTAGATAGTCCAAAATTTCTCCGCCCGTGTTCAAAAAAAGCTCTAAGCCTACCTTAAAAATCTCTATTTTACTCGAGAGCTTGTCGATACACTCTTTGGCTTGATTCATATCGGGAAAGTCCAACGCTACAATAATTGGGTTTTTCATTTTATCTCCTGTTTTTTTGGTAATGAGATTCCTGGGCAAAGTTTCTCTATTGGTGACAAACTCCCACAATCTCTTGCAGATTTTTTAGTCCCTCGTTTTCGCAATATTTTTGTAAATCTTGCAAAATTTTGCCAACCATAAGCGGCTCGCTTAAAAGCATCGTTCCGATAGAAACAGCATTTGCTCCCACAGCCATATACTCCAGCACATCTTTTGCATTTGCAATACCGCCAACTCCGATGATGGGCAAGTTCGTCACTTGCCTAGCTTGGTACACACATCTGAGTCCCACGGGTTTGATCGCAGGACCCGAGAGCCCTCCGAAGGTATTACCCAAGACTGGCTTTTTTTTGCCGATATCTACCGCCATGCCAAGAAGTGTGTTTATCAAGGAGATGCCATCTGCCCCGCCTTCCGCAGCTGCAAGGACGATCGCTTGCATGTCGGTAACATTGGGAGAGAGCTTCACAATCACGGGCTTGCTAGTGGCTTGCTTTACAGCCAAGGTGATGTCGTGAACCATTTTCGCTTGTGTCCCAAAACTCATTCCGCCACTTTTGACATTCGGGCAAGAAAGATTTAGCTCCAGAGCGACTATTTTTTTGTGCTTATCCAGCTTTTTTGCCAAAAGAACATACTCTTCTGGTGTGCTTCCGTTGATGTTCGCGATTACAGGAATAGAAATCTTAGCTTCTATTTCGGGCAAACTTTCTTTGATGAATTTGTCATACCCTAGATTTTCCAACCCCACAGAGTTGAGCATTCCGCTAGCAGTTTCTATCACTCTTTCGCCAGAATTTCCATCTTTTGGTTTTAGGGTAAGACCCTTTAAAATAGTGCCACCGAGGATGTTGGGATCGAAATATTCCAAGTAGCTCAAAGAGTTGCCAAAACAACCAGAAGCTGACAATATCGGATTGCTAAATTTTAGATTGGAAAGAAAATCAACAGACAACTTAGTCATAAAAGACCTCCTTATCCAAGAAAACAGGTCCGTCAAGGCAAACTTTCTTCATTCCATTTTTAGTTTTGATGGAGCAACCCATACAAGCTCCTGTGCCGCAAGCCATATTTTTTTCCAAAGAGACAAAATGGGGAATGCCAGAAATTTCTTTAGAAAGAGCTCTTAGCATCTGCTCTGGTCCACAAGAAAAAACGACAGCAAACTTTTCTTTCCCCAAAAGCTCCTTTAGAGGGGTCAAAACACTTCCTTTAATCCCTGTAGAGCCGTCCTCGCTGGTGGTAATAATCTTGAGATTGTAGGGCAAAAAGGTGCGAACTATTTTCAGTTCTTTAGCACTTCTTGCTCCTGCGATCATCGTCAAAGCGTTGTCTTCTCCAAGCTGTTTGGCTACATACAAAAATGGAGCAATTCCCATTCCCCCAGCTACTAGGAGAATTTTCTTTTTGCTAAATTCCTTAAATCCATTGCCAAGAGGACCCTGAAGAGAGACAGCTTCACCACTCTTTAGCCTAGAGATTTTTTGGGTTCCTTCTCCTTTTACGGCGTAATAAAAGAAAAGCGATTTCCCGTCATAAAGGTGAATGCTGATAGGTCGCCTGAGTGTCATCCCCGGAAGTTTGAAGAGATAAAACTGCCCAATTTTGGGAAGAACAAGAGAACCCTTTGTCAACTTTAGGCGGAAAAGATTTTTCTCTATTTCTTCATTTTCTTGCACGATGAGATTTTCTATTTTGACCAAGTTCAACTCTCCTTTTTCTATTTTATTTTGATGTCGGCTATTTCTACCAATTTTTCACAGTAAAAACAGCGGTAATATTTTTTCCCGTCTTTCCCCGTTTCCAAGAGCAGCTTGCTATCCAGAGATTCATCTTCCATATTTGTGATACACCTAATATTGGAACAGGCGGCTAAATTATTAAGAGTTTTAGGAATATTGAGCTTGAACTTCTCTACTCTTTTGCCATTTTTGATGATATTAACGCTAGCCATTTCAGCTAAAAGCGAGATTTTATCTAACTCTTTTTTATTCAAAAAGGTGCCTTCAATTTTTATCATTCCTTTCTTGCCCATTTTTTTACTGGACAGATTCCCTGCGACGATTATAACATGTTGGCTTTTGGGAAGATCGAGTATTTGGGCAATCTTGAAAATAAGCTGACTAGGAAGATGATCGATCACAGTTCCATTTTGGATCGGCTTAATTTTGATGTTCATCATTAGTTTCCTCCCTTTTTGTTCAATAAAAGTGCCAAGAGAGCCTGCCGCACGGGCACTCCATTTGCTGCTTGCTGGAAATATCTGGCATAAGGAGCCTCATCAAGGTCTTTGCTTATCTCTTTTACCCGTGGCAGAGGATGCATTATTATCATATCGGGCTTGCATTTCCCCTCGACTTTTTCTTTGTTAATAATATAAACATCTTTGATTTTGTTATACTCTTCAATATCTGGAAAACGCTCTCTTTGCACCCTTGTCATATAGACGATATCGACCTTTGGTATCGTTTCGGTGAGGCTTTTTGTGATGTGATAGGCGATGTTGGCGTCATCCAACTCTTGTATGATGTAGCTAGGCATCTTTAGGCTCTCTGGTGAAACGAAATACATTGTCGCCCCAAAAAGCTTCATCGCTTGTGCCAGTGAGTGGATTGTGCGTCCATATTTGAGATCTCCCACAAAAGCTATTTTCAGATTGTCAAGTTTCCCTTTTTCTTTTTGGATGGTGTATAAATCCAAAAGCGTTTGGGTCGGATGCTGATTCGCTCCATCTCCAGCGTTGATTACAGGCTTTTTTGAGATGCTAGAAGCCAGCTTTGCCGCTCCCTCGCTAAAGTGCCGAATAACAATCAAATCGGAATAAGCTTCTGCCATTTTTATTGTGTCTGCCAAGGTCTCCCCCTTTTTGGCAGAAGTGCCCTCTTTGGAGTCGAAGCCGTGTACTAAGGCTCCTAGTTTTTGAGCTGCAGAGATGAAAGAAAGTCTTGTCCGCGTAGAAGGTTCAAAAAAGAGCGTTGAAACTATTTTACCTTGTAATAAGTTTGGCTGTGGATTTTCTTCCAGCTCTCTGGCAAGATTTAAAATTTGGAAAATATCCTCTTTTTTAAGATTTCTTATAGTAATGATATCTTTTTTCATAATTCTCCCTTTTTTTGCAAAAAAAAGGACAATAGCTATAACTACTGTCCTTTTTCAAAATGGTCGCCTTTTTTGTCTCAAAAAAATCTCCTGTTCTTTTTTGAATATGAAAAATGAGCGGGGATTTTTGTCAAGGACTTTGGTCATTATCGTGAGAAGAGCAAATAGAGATTAAAAGCGTCAAAAAATGTCCAGCATTTAGGGTTCATCTCCCGCAGTTGCCTTTTTTTATTACATCTTATTAAATCGCAAAAACTCCTGAATGAAGCCATCCAGCTCGCCGTTCATCACCTTTTCCGTGTTTTTTAGTTCAAACTTGGTGCGGTGATCTTTGACCATCTGGTAAGGATGAAAAACATAGGAGCGAATCTGATTGCCCCAGCCAATTTCGGTTTTGGAGCTTTCCAGCTCTTTGTTCTCCTTCTTTTGCTCTTGGAGATAGTGCTGATATAGTCGGGACTTCAAGATTTTCATGGCGTGGTCTTTGTTCTTTAGCTGGCTTCGTTCGTTTTGGCACTGCACCACTATCCCTGTGGGGTTGTGGGTAATCCGCACGGCTGAGTCGGTGGTGTTCACGCATTGCCCGCCCTTGCCAGAGGCTCTGTAGGTGTCTATGCGGAGCTCACTGGGGTCTATGTCCACCTCTATCTGGTCGTCCACTAGTGGGTATGCAAACACTGAGGCGAAGGAGGTTTGTCGCTTGCCTTGTGCGTTGAAGGGAGATATCCGCACCAAGCGGTGGACTCCTGCCTCACAAGCCAGATAGCCGTAAGCGAACTGCCCTTTGATCTCCACGGTGGCACTCTTGATGCCAGCTTCGTCGCCTGCCTGTAACTCCACGATGTCCACCTTGAAACCTCGCTGTTCCGCCCATCGCAGGTACATCCGCAGTAACATCTCCGCCCAGTCTTGGCTTTCTGTGCCTCCTGCTCCAGGATTGAGAGTCAAGATGGCATCACCTGCGTCCAGCTCTCCAGAGAGCAGTGTCTTGATTTCTAGCTCCTGCAGGAACTTCTCCCACTGCATCAGCTCGTTTCCAGCTTCCGTGAGCAGTCCCGAGTCCTCTTGCAACATCTGCAAGTACACGCCCAAATCTTCGACGATTGTGGCAAGATTTTTGCACTCCTCCTCTTTCGACTTGAGAAGATTAAGCTGTTTTATTATTTTTTGAGCTTTGCCCGTGTTGTTCCAGAATTCGGGTTGCATCGTCTGCTTTTCTAGCTCTGCTATCTCTTTTTCTAATTTGACGAAGTCAAACCAACCTCCCAAGCTGCTCAGCTTTCAGGATTAGTTGGCTGGCTCTCTCTTTGAAATCTTGCATTTCCATCGTTACTCCTTATTTTGCAATGATGAAGCTATCACCTTTATTGCTTGTAAATGTTGTTGTGGATTCTTCGCTCCGGTCAAGATTAAAAAAACTTGCTTGACCATATTCTGCTTTTTGTCCCAAATCAAAGGCTCTTTCAAATCTATTTTTACCAAATATGGCTGCTCTAAACTTTCCAATCTGCAGTGTGGGATTGCCACATTTTGGGACATATAGGTAGAAGAGAGCTTTTCTCTTGCCATAAGTGAACTCAAAATCTCCGAGAAATTATCATCGCGGACGATGTTTAGCTCTCGCAAACTCTCCAGCCCTGAGATTAGGAGAGCTTTTGGGCTTTCTGCCTGAAGCAACAAACTCCTAGTTTCCAAAAAACAATCTTGCAGACTACTCTTTTTATTAACCGTCTGAGAGTAAATCTCCTTCTCGCCGATTGTCCAGTTTTTCCACTTAATCAGAGTCCTCTCCGAGAGTATCGCTCCACCCACTTCAAAAAAGACCAAAGCAGGGATGATGATATTGAAAATCATCTCGCCTCCACTGCCAGCAAGCACTGTGGCAACCAAAATCGTCTCTACCGCTGCCATGCCAGCTTGTGGGAGCATCAATTTAGGGAAAAAAGCCACAATCATGGGATCTTGCCCTGTGTATTTCGTGCCAAGGTGATTTCCCAGCAGTTTCCCCACAGTTCGCAAAGCTACATAAGCTAACGACAGACCTATGGTTGACCATGAGAAAGACTCTAGCTGGATAGATGCTCCGATGATGGCAAAAAAGAGCAGATTAAAAATCGGCATCACATTGTCGATCTTTAGGGAATCAAAGATGGCGTGGTAATGCAGGTTTGCCACCAAAAATCCAGCAAAAATAGCGGTGATGAGGAAAGGTAAATCGAGGTGAAGGCTGAAGGCTATCCCCACCGACACGACTCCGATAATAAACAAGAGCACTTCCACGGAGGGTGTGGGATGGTCGGACAGAAATGTGGACAGAAACCTTTCTTCTTTGCTGTCTTTGATTTCGTCTTGTGGACTTTTACCCCTCAGGAAGAAAAAAATTAGCACGAAGACAATAAAACCCAGAAGCAGCGACAAAGCTAGTTCCACCAAAAGGTGCTTCCCTAAGGCGAAAAAGCTCACCTCTTTGCCCATCTGGAGATACACTGCTACACCCAAGAAAACAGAAAAGAAGATGACCTCCATCAAATCGTCAAGCACTACCACATTTGCCAGCAGGTTTTTTAGCTTCCCCTCTATGCTCAGCTTCCGCATCAGGATGAAAGTCAACGCTGGAGCGGTGGCAATGCCTATCGAGCCGATGATAAGCGAGTTGATGAGAGAAAAATCGAAGAAGAAATAAAAAGGGATACTCAGAACCACAAAAGTGATAACACCCTGCACGACGCAGATCGTCACCGCCGAGAAGCCCACCTCTTTTAGCCTGTCCAGATGTAACTCTTCTCCCAGAGAAAAGGCGATGAGTCCCAGAAAAAGGAAGACGAAAAAGTGAAAGCTCTCGATGATAGACTCATAGGAATGAAACCCGTCTGTGTGCACAAAGTGGTAGAGCCCCTGAAAGATAGCGGGCAACTCTTGGCTGTCGTTCCAGCACCCGAGCAACGCTTGTAGCAAGTGAGGACCGACCAGCACACCGCCTACCATCTGCCCAATTACCTCACCTATCTTGAGCTTTTTGGCAACAACTCCGCCCAAATAGCCAGCCAGCACTATCAAACCGATAGCCAAAATTTGCAATTTCATATACTGTAAGTTCATCGTTTCGCCTTTTTCCTCTTAACTTTTACCCAGCGGGAACTTCAAAGAGATGTTTTCCTGGAGCTTTGCAAAAAACCGATACAAACCCTCTTTTACCTTTGTCTCATAATACGCTATCATCAGCTCGTCGTACTCTCCCTTTTGCTCGGGAGAAATATTTAAAGGCAAATATCCATTATCAACAAGAAAACCATTCATCATACAAAAAGCGGTTCGTTTATTGCCATCAAAAAAATATTGCGTGTCACACAGTGCTAGGTAATAATCTATGCCCGCTTTAAACTTGTCGGGGTTCTCTTGCGTAGATTTTAGCAACTTTTGATAAGCACCTTCCAACTCTGTAACAGGGATTGGTTTCCAAATTTTTGTTCCTCTGATAGAAACAGCACTTGTCCGAAAGCTTCCCCACAGCAAAGCTTCATTCTCTGCGATTATGCCCTGATATTTTCGTAATCTTTGCACAGAAAGGTCGAACTTTTCGCTTTTCACCTCATTTAACATCGTTTGCCAACAGTTGACCATTCTCTTCGCTTGAAAAATCTCTTCTAATCGACCAGTTATTGGGCTATTGCGACAATAACGAATATCTTCTATCTGGGCGACAGTCGTATTATTGCCCTCGTGAACTGCTAAGCTGTCATGCACAAATTGTGCAAAATACTTGTCTGCCACAAAAATTGCCCAATCTCTCTTGCTTATCATCTTTCCCTCATATTAAATATAGTAAGACGAAGGCAAAATAACTTTACCTTCGTCCATTTTTCTTTTTGCTTATAATAGTATCGATGTGCTTTTTGCTCCTGCTATCTCAACCAAGCTCTCTACAGCCGATTGCATCGCATTCTCGCCTTTTACCAGCCATTTACGCGGGTCAAACCTGCTTTTATCTGGAGAGTAGTGTTTCGCATCCGTGCCGCTAGGACACACGATAGCATCCTTTTCCACTTCCCAATACCCTTGCACAGCCGCAGCTATCTCCATTTGGTAACGAGTGTCTTTGTTAATCTTGACCACACCATTAGCGACAGCATCTTGTTGTTGTTTGACGGTAAGCCCCGAAGCTCCGTGCAACACCAAGCCCGCATCGAGCTTCGCTTTAGCCAGCAGCAAGTCGATCTCTTTGATGAGCCCTAACCTGAGCACCACATCCGCACCCTTAGTCACTCCGTGATTTGTCCCCACAGACGCCGCAAATAAATCTACGCCAGTTTTTTGCACAAATTCCAAAGCCTCTTGGGGATTAGTATAAAGCTCGCCTTCGCTCACTAGCTCGTCCTCATTACCTTTGATGTAGCCAATCTCGCCTTCCACCAACACATTATGTTTGTGAGCAACAGCCACTACCTCTTTGGTAATTCGCACATTCTCGGCAAAGTCCTCATGAGAAGCGTCAATCATCACAGTAGACACCAGCCCTTGCTCTATGCAATACACGATGAAGTCAAAATCTTTGGGAGCACCGTGGTCGATATTCAGACCGACACCGCTGTTCTTGTATTGTCCTGCGATATTTTTGACCATATCGGAAATAAATCGTGCACCTAGTTTCAAATCTTTCGTCTGCCCAGCAGCAAACTTGCAAGCACCAGAGGAAATTTGTAGCAGTCCATCAGCCTGCATCGCGTTATATCCCTGGATCATCGCCCTCACAGAGGTGTCGAACACCACATTAGAAGCAATAATGCCGAACCGTTCTTTTTTCGCCTTCATAATAACTTTCTTCATCTGATCACCACTCAAAAACATCTATCCTCCCTTTTTATCTTAATTTATCTTCATCCACTATCTCGATCCGCTCACCCATAATGTAAGTCGCCAAGATATTGCGGTCGTCGCCCATCATCTGCAATCCAAAGAGCATCTTCTCCACATCCCACTTGCTTTCCCTTTGCAGATAATCTGTGCGAAGTTTTTGCAAGTAGGGCTTTTTGTAGCTCAGCACGATGAAATCTGCCTCTTTGCCTTTGCCAAAAGAACCAATCTTATCTTCCAGATGCAGAGCTTTGGCAGCACCCAGAGTCGATTTGTAAAAACTCTCGTAAGCGTTCATGGGATAACCGTTGAGCTGCTGAATCTTGTAAGCCTCGTTCATCGTACGCAAGAGCGAAAAGCTCGTGCCAGCTCCCACATCTGTGGCAATGGTCGTCTGCACGCCCATCTTGTTGGCTTTACCCATATCAAAAAGTCCACTGCCCAAGTAAACATTGGAAGTCGGAGAGTGTGCAATAGATGCACCTGCTTTGGCTATCCTGCACATCTCGCTATCACTCAGGTGGATACCGTGAGCAAAAACGCTTCTGGAAGTAAGTAATCCGTGTTTCTCATAGATTTCCAGATAGTCCTCGCATTCTGGAAATAACTCCAAAGCAGTCTTTATCTCCAGTTTGTTTTCCGATATATGGGTTTGGAAATAAACGCTTGGATTTTCCCGCAAGAGTTCTCCCGACACCTTCAGTTGCTCTGCCGAACAGGTCAAAGCAAAGCGAGGAGTCACCGCGTAGGAGGCTCTGCCCTTATTATGCCACCTGTCGATCAGTTTTTGCGTCTGCTTCTTGTAATCTTTGCCGTCCATCAGGCACTCGGGGCAATTACAGTCCATCAGCACTTTTCCGGCGATAATCCGCATATTGAATTGCGATGCCACCTTGAAAATCGCCTGTGCAGATTGTGGATGCACAGAGGCGTAGCACATACAGGTCGTCGTTCCGTAGCGAAAAAGCTCTTTGATGAAAATTTTCGCTATGCGAGTGGCGTATTCCGCATCGGCAAACTGACTTTCCACAGGGAAGGTGTAATTTTGCAACCAATCGATAAGTTGCTTGCCGTACGAGCCGATCATCTCCGTCTGCGGATAGTGGATGTGCGTATCAATAAAGCCCGGCATTATCAGGTTTTCGCCGTAATCTATCACCCTCGTGTCGGGGTGTTTTCGTTCCAGCTCATCGCTTTGCCCTACTTCCAAAATAAGACCATCTTCGATGCAAATCGCCCCTTTCGGCAAATACACACTGAAATCTTGAGGATTTTTTCCCAAGGAAGGAGCGTCCGTAAAATAAAAGATTTCGCCTTTTACAATTTTTTTCATTTTAACTTCTTTTTTATTTTTCTTTACTTCTCTTAAAGATTTTCACCTCGGCAAATCCTTACCCCTTCCGAAGCTCCTATTCTATTCGCTCCCGCTTTTAGCATCGCCAGAGCTGTCGCTCTATCACGGATGCCTCCAGACGCTTTCACGCCCATCTTATTGCCTACCACCTTTCGCATCAAAGCCACATCTTGCTTGCGAGCTCCAGCCATAGAAAAGCCTGTAGAAGTCTTCACAAAATCGGCTCCCTCTTTCTTCGCCAGCAAACAGGCAACGATTTTTTCGTCCTCAGTTAGTAAGCAGGTCTCTATTATCACCTTCAGCTTTGCTCCAAATTTATGGCATTCTTTAGCCAAGAGGTTTATCTCTTTTTGGACTTTGCCCAAATCGCTGTCTTTTAGAGCTCCGATATTTATCACCATATCCACTTCATTCGCTCCTGCTTCTAGCACTTCTTTCGTCTCCGCTAACTTCACCTCTGGCGTGCTAGCTCCCAAAGGGAAGCCCACCACACAGCACAGCGGCACAGTTGGCAAGTGCTTCTTCGCCTCTTTCGCCCACACAGCGTTGACGCACACACTGACAAAATTATACTCCTGAGCCTGCTTACACAAGCGAGCGATGTCGGCTTGTTGAGCGTCTGGTTTCAAAAGCGTGTGGTCTATATATTGTGCTAGGTTTTCCAAATCAACTGCCACTTGGTCTGGCTCTGCTGACCTCTCTTGTTCCCAAAGGAAAAACTCCTCTTTGCCCTTATCGCCGAAAATATTTCGAATCTCTTGCTCTACTCTTTCGTCTTCCATTTTATCCCCTTATCTGTCCATCGCCAGAAATAACATATTTGTAAGTTACCAGCTCATTTAATCCCATCGGACCTCTAGCATGCATTTTTTGGGTGCTAATGCCCATTTCACAGCCAAATCCGAAAACCGCTCCATCTGTAAATCTGGTGGAAGCGTTCACATACACAGCAGCAGCGTCCACCTCCGTCTGAAACCTTTGGCAAGCATCATAATCGCTACTCACTATCGCCTCAGAATGCAAACTTCCGTATTTGCCTATATGCTCTATGGCTTGCTCGATATTTTCCACCACTTTTACCGCTAATATCAAATCCAAGAACTCTTCTGCCCAGTCACTCTCTTCTGCTGGCTTGCACTTTATCACCTTTTGCGTTTGTGTGCAACCTCTTATCTCTACGCTGCCAGCGAGTTTTCCAGCCAAAGCTGGCAAAAACTCACCGCAAATTTCTTTGTCCACCAGCACAGTTTCGCAAGCGTTACACACGCCCGGTCTTTGTGTTTTGGCATTTTCGATGATGTCCAGAGCCATCTGTTGGTCTGCCGAAGAGTGCACATAGATGTGGCAGTTTCCCACTCCTGTCTCAATCGTCTTGACTTTGGCGTTATTTACCACCATCTTGATGAGTCCTGCTCCTCCGCGAGGAATGATAAGGTCCAAATAGTCTGTCAGTTGCAGCATCTGCTCCACTTGTTTGCGGTCGGCTTTTTCCAGAAGTTGCACTACTTCGGGCGAGATTTTACTCTTGGCAAGTCCCAGTTTGATAGCCTTTACCAAAGCTTTGTTCGAATGCAAAGCCGAAGAGCTTCCTCGTAGCAAGATAGCATTACCACTCTTGAGAGCCAAAGCAAAGGCGTCTACAGTGACATTGGGTCGAGATTCGTAAATCATCCCCAAAACTCCCATCGGCACGCTTATCTTGCTTATCTTCAAGCCATTGTCTATCTGCCAACCTTCAAGTACTCTGCCCACAGGTTCTTTCAGGTTTGCCACTTCTCGCAGACTATCGCTTATATCTTTTATTCTGCCTTCATCCAAAAGCAGTCGGTCTATCAGAGGGGCACTCATTCCTGAGGTTTGTGCCACTGCCACATCCAAAGCGTTAGCTTGTAAGACAGCAGACATCTGCTCTATCAAGCAATCTGCCACAATCTTCAGAGCTTCATTTTTGTCTGCAGGTTTACAGGTAGCCAAAAAACTTTTTGCTTCTTTTAAAAGTTTTGCTTTCTCTATCAACTCTTTCATTTTATTCGCTTGCCTATTTATTTTAGCCGAACGAGCTCTATTCCTGCTTCTTGTAAAATCTGTTTCGCCAAGTTATCTTCATAGTCATCAGCAATATAAATCTTCGTGATCTCGGCGTTTACCAATATTTTCGCACAGATGCTACAAGGAGAGTTCGTGCAATACAACACAGCCCCTGAGATGCTTACTCCGTTTACAGCTGCTTGGATCACGGCGTTTTGTTCAGCATGCACAGCTCGGCAAATCTCATGCCTTTGTCCTGAGGGGATTTTTAGCTCTTCCCGCAAACATCCTCGTGACTCGCAGTGCTCTAGCCCTTTGGGCGAGCCGTTGTATCCCGTGGACAAGATTTGCTTATTCTTGACGATAATCGCACCCACTTGACGCCTTAAGCATGTCGACCTTTTCGCTACCACTTTCGTTATTTCCATAAAATATTCATGCCAATTGAGCCTTTTCATACGACCTCCCAGCCTTTGAAAACTTCATCAACTATTAACAAATAGCGACAATCCAGCCTGCTTTTAAGCTTTTCTTTGCTTACTCCGTCCAGCGTTATTCCTTGCGTATTGAAAACAGACGAAGACAAGCAAACCACTTTTCCGCTTCCGTTTACTTGCTCCACTATGTCCACAGCAGTCAGAAGTCCACTCACCGTCACAGAAGTTCCGAAAAAAAAGTTTTTCACTTTCACCACTTCCGTCAAAATATTTGTCTCAACCTCTATTTCCCCGCTTATTTGCTCGATATATTTAGCGATAGACTCTCCGCAGACGAAAATCAAATCTGTCTGCAAATCTTTTACAAAGCGACAAAACTTTTTTTTTTCTTCTTCCCAGCCAAAAAGCATCTGTCTTATTAGCCCGATACCGTTTTCCAACTGAGGAAAATCTTGATAGTCATCAAAACTCGGCAAAGGCAAATCCGCCTGCAAAAACATCTCGTCGGAGCAAAACACATTGGGAAACTTTTGGGCTGTCTCTATGACCTTCTTTGCCTCTTGTGGTGTTAGTTTTCGCAGTGGTGTTAGTCCTTGGCGATATTTAGTCAAGCCTACAGGAACTATTCCTACAGACTCTGGCTCGAACTTTTGTAAGCCAAGCAATGTCTTTTCAAACACTTCACCATCGTTATATTCTGGCACCAAGACTATTTGAAAATGAAACCTAATTCCTTGTGAAAAAAGATCTTGCAAAATTGGCTCAATATCTGTCACACCGCTGCCAGCGATCATTTTTTTGCGAACTTCTCGATCCAAGGCGTGCACAGAAACATAAAGCGGAGACAGGTTTTGCTCTTTTATCTGCCTTATGTCTTGCGGGGTAATATTAGAAAAAGTAATGAAATTGCCATAAATGAAGGAGAAAAGGAAATCGTCGTCCCTGAGGTAAAGAGTGGGTCTCATCCCCTTGGGCAATTGGCGGACGAAACAAAATACGCAATTATTTTGGCACTCTCTGCAACGATGTTGATGCGGCACTAAGCCCAAAGGTGTTTGCAAATCCAGCTGGCTTTGCTTCATTTTCCCCTCAGCAGATTTCCACTCTAAGCAAATTTTAGGGTCTGCACTGTAAAACTGCAAATCGAGAAAATTGTTTATTGCGCTTCCATTGATAAAAAAAACTTCGTCTTCGGGCTGAATGCCAATCATTGCAGCTGGAGATCCGCTAACAACCTCTTTAATTTTAAGGCTCATTTGACAAATATTACTTGTAGTCAAGCCTTAAGATGGACTCGCTATTCACGGTAATCAAACTGCCATTGTACACCAACGGTAAAGATTTTTTATTCGCAAATTTCTTATGCCAGACCTCTCTATTCGAGAGCAAATCTACCGCCATAAAGTAGCCTCCTACATCTTGAGAGTAAGCATAACTACCCACCACCATCGTCGGCAATTGGATATCTCCACCGCTTTTGATTTTTTTGATGAATTCTCCGTTTCGCTTGTCCAAAATGTATAAGTAATCGTCGTAAGAACCAACGATAAGTTTATTTTTGTAAATAGACGGTGAGCCTGTCACCCAGTAACCTGTTTTGTAGCTCCATTTTTCTTTGCCATTATTTACATCCAAGCAGTACACATTGTAATCTCTGCTCCCGATATAAACAGAGCCACCATCTATCACTGGGGCTGTCTCGATGTAATCTTGCGTCGAGAATTTCCACTTAATCTCACCAGTTACCAAATCGCTCGCATACAAATTCCTATCTCCATACACAACTACGCCGCTTTTTTCGTCTATAGAAGGTGAGGTGTAAATTCTGCCGTCCAGCTTTACTTTCCACACCAGCTCGCCATTTTTGCAGTTCAAAGCGTACAAGTAATTATCCCAGCTGCCAAAATAGACGATACCGCCATAAACGACTGCGGAAGCTGTGATATAATTATCAGTCTTAAATTTCCAAATAAGCGAACCGTTAGAAGCGTTAATGGCATAAAAATGTTTATCGTAACTTCCCACATACACAGTGTTGTTCGCCACTGCAGCACTGGCTGAGTTCCGGCGTTTGGTGCGAAAAACCCAATCACAAACTCCTGAATTATAATTTATCGCCATAATGCAATTTTCGTAATCGCTAACTATTATCTTTTCGTTGTATATCACAGGAGAGGAGTAAACCGCTTTGTTTACAGGATATTGCCACTTTACCAATGATGGTGCTTGCTCTCGCAAAGATTGAGTAAAATAAAAGCCACTTCTGCCCAAATCTGACTGAAACATACTATTCTCACTATTGATTTCTTGTGAAATGTTGCGGTATTTCCCTTTTATCACATCTTTCCCGCATCCCCACAAAATCAAGGCAATCAAACTTGTTTTAAGCAAAAATTTCATCTTTTCCTCCCAGAATTTTCCCAGCCAAAGGTGCTTTCTCTTTTACCAACACATCTATTTTTTTGGCAATCTCTTGTATCTCCCACTGTGCGTGCCTGTCGCCTCTTAATCTAGAAAAATGGTAAATCTCCCTCAGATTTGCTTTGAATAAAACGGTCGTTTTGTGAGCATTGGTTAAAATGTAATTTCCAAGCCCTTTTTTATAAGATTCCAGCTCAAGATAAAGCTCATTAGTTTGCTGCATAACTTTGCTTATTTTGTCTTCCATCTGCAAAGAGTTGATTAGCTCCGGTGTAACAAAACCTTTCTCTGGATGATACCCAGATTTTAGCATGGTCGACATTCTGTGCCTTTTTAGCTGTCCAAAACAACAAGCCGAACAGCAAATCTCAAAAGTAAAATCTGCCAACTCAAAACCTCTGGGCATCGCAGAATAAAACTTTGCTTTCGCAAATAAAGATGTAAAAATCTTTTCTTTTTCTGAGATACTAGCCTGAGCTAAATATTCGTTGCTCTGATGGTAAGAGAACCCTTCATCCAGAAGTAGCCCTTGCAACACCAGATCATCTGGGTTTTCGGAGCAACGCAAAAGTCGCACTTGTTTTTCACTCGATGTTTGCTTTGGTAAGGCTATCTGCAAAGAGTGTTTGCCAAAGTCATCTGCACTTGTGTAACGAATCAAAGAAGGTGCAATTTTTTTTGCTTCTTCTTTCAGCTTTTCTCTTAGCTCTTTTGCTTCCCACAAATCTAGCTTATCTAGCCTCACGAGCAATTTTTGTAAGCTTCTAGCGTTAATGGTCATCCCCATCTGGGTTTGCGTAGAAAGAGATAAAAAATAGCGTGCATCTTCTTTAGCTTTTCCGTATAGTTCTCGTTTACTGCCCGCAAAGTTTTCCGCTTCCAGCTTTTGCTTCGCTTTTTCATACAACGCAAAATAAAGCTCGTTTTGCTTCTCTATTGTTGAAACAAACTTCTCTTCCAGTGGGCTATTCTTTAGCTCTTGCGGTAAGTAAAAATCCCCTGCGAGAGTTACATATCTTTGCGATTTCTCGGTGAAAGAAGCTAAGCGACTTCGCTGGATAAACTCTGTCAAATAGCGAGAAATACCGATTAAATCAAAATTGAAAACCGTATGCTCAGCCACAGATGAGTGTCCCATCTCGAAGACGATGCTGTTATTTGAAAGTTTCGCTTTTTCCACATCTTGGATCGCCTCTTCTCTCAATTTATCAACACTTTTTTTGCTCCTACTGATCCTTGCATAAGCTGCCGAAATCGTCTCAGGGGTACTTTTCTGAGTCTTTTTCTTACCAATAAGATTTACATCTAAATTGTAACCAGACAAAAGAACTTTCATCTTAGATTAGTTCCTCTTGTTTATCAAAATTGTGTTGTAAAAAACTATTTCCCAAGTAAACTTCTCGTGCCCTTTTATCGTTTACCAATTCTGCTGATGTCCCCGAAAAAAGAATTTTCCCGTCAAAAACGATGTACGCTCGCTGAACAATTTTTAATGTTTCGATCACATTATGATCTGTTACCAGCACTCCGATATTTTTTTCGCCCAACTTCTTGATAATATTCTGAATGTCTTCCACGGCTTTGGGGTCAACCCCTGCAAAAGGCTCATCTAACAACAAGAAAGATGGGTTTGTCACCAACGCTCTGGTTATTTCTAGTTTACGCCTTTCCCCACCAGACAAAGTATAAGCTTTTTGCTTGCTAAGTTTAGTAAGATCAAGGTCTGCCAAGAGCTCATCTAGCCTTCTTTTTTTTTCCGCTTTAGAAATCTTGAGCATCTCCAAGATAGCCATCACATTTTGTTCAACGGTAAGATTATGGAAAATAGAAGGCTGCTGTGCAAGATAACCAATGCCCAATCTTGCTCTTTTGTACATGGGTAGATGATTGATTAACTTTCCATTGTACAAAATTCTACCTTCGGTAGCTTTTATCAGCCCCAGCACGATGTAAAAAGTGGTCGATTTGCCAGCTCCGTTTGGTCCCATTATGCCGACACACTCACCTTGGGTAATTCTTACACTGATGTCTCGCAAGACCAGCTTAGACCCATAATACTTTACGATATTCTCAATTCTTATTTCATTTTTCATAATTTTTAATTACTAAATTTAAAGACGCCTTTCACTTTCTTACTTTTCATCGTCATATATTCCAGCTTTTTATTGTCATTAAGACGCAAAAGCAAAGTGTCTCCATATATTTTATTCACTGACACCCCCGAACTGTCTTCGTTTATCAAACTAAGAGCCACATTTTCCGTGGCAACAATATCTTTAAGGTTAGATTCGCAAAAATCTAAATCTACTTTCCCCGAGGTCAACTTATTATCAAAGTTTTTCCCTTCTCCCGAAGGAAAAACTACTTCACAATCTTCTTCAAGAACGATATTTTTTATGTTTTTAAAAGATAAATCAGAATAAAAATAAAACCTTTTTGCCTTCGCATTCAATTTTTCGGAGTAAAATTTTGGCTCTCCCAATAAAATCACTTTTTTTTCTTCGCTCAAATATATCAGCTCTTCGCTTTCTGTCCTGTGATAAGTCGAAAAAGTCTTCACTCCATACATTGCCCTTATTTTGCTATATCCATCCAGTATCTCTATCTTCTCCGCAATCAGTTTGGTAGAATCGTCGCTCGTGGAAAAAATTTCGGGGTCGTCCACCAAATAACCTTGCTTCGTTTTTAAGTTGTAACGCATCTTGCCACAATATATTTTTAATTGCCTTTCTTGATCATAAACCCTTACATCTTTATCTGCTTTCATTTGCCCTGTTTTACGATCTATCTCCGCACGATTACAAGAAAAAGTTTTTATTTTATCGCTATTTGTTGTTTCAATTTTTATAAAAACATTGTCTACTAAATAAATTTTGTCTTCTTTTTTGAAATAAGTTACATCCTCAGCTTTTACTGTGATTGTATCTTTTTTTATCTTCACATTTCCCAAGAGTTGCACTTTCTGTTGGTTTTCGTAAATATTAGCTCTATCGCCATAAAATTCAATGTCATCATAAAAAAAATGAACATTACCCCTCATCTGAGAAATATTTTCATTGTTGCTTTTTTTTAGTTTAAGAACATCAGAGTTAATTATGCTATAGTTTTTTTTATTGTTCCTTACTTTTCTACTTTCTAAACTTTTTACTTTGGCTCCATAGCAAAAACTAACAGATAGAAAAATAAAAAAACTAAAAGTTAAGGTTCTCAGTTTCAACCTCACCTTCTCCTTTTATGTTGTCTAATTTCGCCGAGTTCAATTCAATATCTGTAAATAAATTTTTGCCATACATTACATTTTCTCCACGAGTTATTTTTACTTTTTCTTGAGTAAAAACGCTATTATTTGCTAAGTTCCAATAAAGTTTCGTTGTCTCTAGCACGCCATTTTCGCTCAAGATTTTTACATTACTCCAAGCTTCCAGCATCTTTTTCACTTCGTTAATCTCAGCACTATCCGCTGTCATGGTTGACACTATCCGATCGTTATCGTCAAAGGCATAAATCTCTATTTCTTTCGCAAAAATTTGTTTTTTTTTCGCAAACTCTGTTATATGTTTCGCTTTCAAATACCAGTTAATTTTTTCGTTCTCAAGAGATATTAAAGTAACAGTGTCACTAGTTTTTTCGGGTAATTCGTCTTTACCTTTAAATTTTTTGTTGCGTTTTAGTATGTCTTCACCTTTTACACAACCCAAAAAAAGAAAACTAAGAAAGAAAACTAGATAAACTTTTGATAAAAATATTTTGTGCATTTTCTAGCTCTTCTTTGGAATTCAAAATGTAATCTATTACCTCTCTTACACAACCTTTGCCTCCACCTTTATTGCAAACATAATCGACTTTATCAAGAAGAAATTCGTTTGCATCAGCAGGACAAACACTAAAATTTGCCTTGGTTAGGCATTGATAGTCATTCAAATCATCTCCAACATAAGCTATATTTTCCCAAGATAAACCTAATTCTTCTTTAAGCTTCTTTAAAACCTTTAACTTATCTCTTACCGCTTGGAACAAATATTTTATTTTCAAATCTTTACATCTTTTTGCCAAGGCTTCGCTTTCTTTACCTGTAATTATCGCCACGGTATATCCAATTTGTTGGAACATCGCTATACCTAAACCGTCTTTGGTATTAAAACATTTTATCTTTTCGGGAAATCCATAATAAAAGAAACCTGGAGAAAGAACTCCATCGCAATCAAGAACCAATAGCTTAATTTTGTTTACTTTACTTTGCATTTTAATTTATCCAATTTGTTCTTAATTTTCAATAAGTCTAGTTTATCTAAATAATCTACAAAAAGTTTCCCTTCTAAGTGGTCATTTTCATGTTGGATAGCTACAGCCAACAATCCTTCTGCTTTTATGGTGAATTTTTTGCCATCAATTCCGAGTGCTTCCGCTTCTACATATTCAGCCCTAGGAACATCTGCATATATTCCTGGAACACTCAAGCATCCCTCTTCTCCTATATTTTTACCCACTAATTTTAAAATCTTAGGATTTATAAAAACTTTGAGATCATTTTTTTTAGAACTTATATCTATAATGAACAACCTCAAATTTTTCCCTACCTGCGGAGCAGCCAAACCTACTCCGCTATTATTATACATCGTAACGCTCATATCTTCTATCAAATTAGTAATATAATCGTCTATCTTTTCTATTTTTACACTGGTTTCCCGTAAAGATTCTTGCCCATAAACAACGATAGGGAATCTATTTTTGATTTTCATTTTCTCCAGTTTTTAATATTTTTGTAGCTATTGTTGATTTAAAAAAATCAATTTTAACATTGTCACTAACTTTTATAGTAACAATATTTTTATCTGCTTTTATATTAGCTACAACTCCATTTATTCCGCCATTAGTTATAACTTTATCTCCAATCTTAAGCTCTTCAAGCATCGTGTTGTGCTCTTTTTGCCTTTTCTTTTGTGGCCTTATTATCAAAAACCAAATTATTACAATCATCGCCACGAAAGGCAACAACCCAAGCATGCTTTGTTGAGCTAAAAATAAATAGTTCATATTTTCTCCTGTTTAATTATATTTTAGATTTATTTCGACTTTATTGTTTCTTTTTAATTTTTCTAATTCTTGTTTTAGTAAGTTTTCTCTGTTTTTCTTTATTAAAATCTCTTGTATTTTATCTTTTACTTGATCAAAGCTAAGTTGCATCTTAAAATCTTTTCTATCATACCATCTTCCTATTACATAGCCATCTGGCACATCTATCCACAAATATTTGTTTCTTTCGGAATTTATGAGTTTTTCCCAGACTATATCTTTTATGCTGTTTTTGTCTACAAATCCAGTATAACCTCCATTTTTTCCATAAATATCTTCTGAAAATTGCTTTGCTAAATCACTAAACTTAACGCCTACATTTTGCGATATTTTATTTATAATTACATCTTTTTTCTTTTTATTAGAGACATAAATTTTTTGAAACTTATATTTTGTAATTGTTTTATAAAAATTTTGGTAGTTTGCGTTGTAATAATCAAGCAATTCTTTCTTTTCAATCTTCTTACTTTTAAGCAAGTTAGAAATAAAATAATTTGCTTTTACTTTGTCTTTATAATTTATAGTTTTCAATTTAATTAACTCATTATCTTTTACAGAACTTGCAAAAAGTTTCATTTTAACCCATTCATTAATAAACTTTTCTTGATTTTCTTTTTCAATATTTAGTGTATGTAAATCTTCTTGTGTTAATTTATTGTTATTTACTTTAGCTAAAATTTGCCCAGAATCAAAACACCCCGTTAAAAAAAAAGGGATAAAAAATAAGAGAAATTTCATCATGTATCATATCCTTATTACTAATTACTATTTTATTATTTAAAATTAGAAGTAGTAGGGTTTGTTTATTTGTGTTTTGTCACCTTAATCTACTTTTAAATATATTTTTATATATGTGTCTAATTTGTGGGTTTTTTATTTATATGTCATTTGTCTTTTTTATTTTTTTTATTTTATACACTTTTACACATTGATTTGGTTTAGTTTTACACAGAGTGTTTTTTTAATATTTTATGTTTTCTATTAACCTTTGGATTTCCAAGTAAAAAGACTTGTCTTCTTCCATTTTTTTTTGGATTAATCTTCGTGCATTTATAACTGTGGAGTGATCTTTTCTTTTGTAATATTGGGCAATGTGTCTGAGAACTAGCTGAGGGATGAGGAAGTTGGATAGGTACATGCCTATCTGGCGAGGAAATACTATGTTTTTCTTCTTAGTTTTTGATAAAATATCTTTGGATGTTATTCCATATTTTTCGCACACTTTTTCCTTTATATTGTCTAAAGTTAATGATTCCATTTTTTTGGAAATAAGAGAAGATAAAATGTCTTTAGCCAAGCTCACCTCTATCTCTTCTGTTTTTATGTCGTGAAATGAAGAGTAAGCAACCAACTTTGTTATTGCTCCTTCCAATGTTCTTATGTTGTCTACGATGTTTTCGCAGATGAAATCTATAATATCTCGGGATAACCTTGTGCCATCTCGTTTTATCTTGTTTTCAACGATGGCAACTCTTGTCTCGTATTCAGGGATAGAGAGGTCAACAGTGAGACCTCCTTCAAATCGACTAACTAACCTTTTCTCTATTCCATCCAAATCTTTGGGTGGTTTGTCGCTAGTTATCACTATTTGTTTGTTTGTATCGTACAAAATATTAAAAGTGCTAAAAAATTCTTCTTGGGAGGATTCTTTTCTTTTAAAAAATTGGATATCATCGATGAGCAAAATATCTACATTACGAAAACTGTTTCTAAAGCTTTCTCCGCTTTTTGTTTGAATAGCACTTATGAGTTGGTTAGTAAAGTTTTCGGAAGTTGTATAGACTATTCTTTTTTTAATGGAACTGTTTTGGATGTAATGTCCGATTGCTTGCATTAAATGAGTTTTTCCCATTCCAGAATTTCCATAAATAAATAAAGGATTGTATTTTATGCCTGGATTTTCGGCAACACCATAGGCTGCAGAGTAAGCGAAGTTGTTGTTTTTTCCGACGACAAATTGGTCGAAAGTAAATCTGTCGTTTAGTTTTATATCTCTTGAGTTAGTCCTACTTTCTACGACTGGAGGAGCGTTGACTGATTTTCTATTTTTACCATAAAATTTTATGTTGTATTTTTTGCCGTATATTTGCAAAGCTATTTCTTCCAGCGTTTTAGCGTAATTTTTATTTAAAAAACTAGAAGCGAATTCTGTTTCTACTTCTACGGACAATTTGTTATCGCTTAGTTCTATTAGTTTTGTAGATTTAAAGAAAGTGTTGAAACTTTTTTCGTTTATATTTTCTTCTAAGTTGTTGAGAATGTTATCCCAAATATCTTGATCTAAAGAATTCATCTAAAACCTCATTTGATAAATGTTCCCAAAAGATAAAGAATTATTATCAAATTTGCAATGATAACAAAAATAAATTTATTCTTTAGGGAATTAAGTTTGTAATTTAAACTGTTTATTTTTTTTTCTAAAGACAGGATCTTTTTTTCAAAATCAAGTTTTATTTGGTATTTTTCCAAAGTAGATTTACTGTTTTGGTTATTTAAAACAGCTGAAAAGATTTGTTTTATAACAAATTGGGCGATGTTTGTTTTATTACTTGCAATATTTTCAGTTATTTTTTTTTTCATTTTTTTCCTTAATTGTTTGAATAACAAAAAGAGATACTGCTATACAAATATAAGAGTCAGCTAGATTAAAAACAGGCCATCTTTGTAAGATAATATTTGGAAAGTCACAATCAATAAAATCTATAACGAAACCTTGTAAAATTCTATCGGTAAAGTTTCCCAGAGCTCCTGCTATTATAAAATAGAAAGCTAAAATTTCTAAAACTTTTTTGCTTTTGGAAAGAAGGTAAATTATAAAAAAAACAGCAAAAAAAGTAAGTGTTGAGAAAATATAGTTATTTGTTTGTGGATTTTGGGAAAAAGCTAAAGAAAATGCCGCCCCGTGGTTTTTAGCGAATGTCAATTTAAGATACTCGCCAATTATGGGGTAAGAGTAGTAACCAAATTGCTCGTAAAAAGCTAGTGCAACATATTTGCTGGCTTGGTCTAAAGCTAAAAGGAAAAGAGCTAAAGGGATTCCAATTGTTTTAATTTTAGACATAAGTTTTTATGAGAATCTTTTTTATAAAATCGATGAGAAAAATAACAATGATGGGTGATAAGTCTATAGGAAGATTGAGTTTAAGGGAAACGAAACGGAATCTATCTAAGATAGGATCTGTTATTTTGCAAAGAAAAAGATAGATATGCCCGTGCAAGTTTGATGTGCCAGCCCATGAGAAAATAGCTCTCAGGAAAATAATTAGCGAGTACAAATTTAGCAGTTTTATCGTTATGTTTATTATCATTCGTGATTTATTACCTTTTCTTTGATTGTTAATATTGAACTTGTATTTACGCTAAGTTCGTCAATACCTAAATCTAAAAATTTGTCTATTTTTTCAGAATTGGATGCGATCTCTCCACACAACGAGGTTGGTTTCTGTTCTTTTTGGGTTGTTTGCAAAACAATATTTAAGGCCGCCAAGACAGAAGGGTTCGTCTCATCGTAGTGCTCACCGATATGGTTATTGTTACGGTCGATAGCCATAATATATTGTGTAAGGTCGTTTGTGCCGATGCTAAAAAAGTCACATTTTTTTGCAAAAGATTCAATTAGGAAAACAACGGAAGGGACTTCTATCATTATGCCGATTTGAACATTTTTATCGTAAGGTAAATTCTCATTTTCTAGTTTGTCTTTGCAGCTTTCTAAAATTTTTTTACTTTCTTCTAGTTCGTCTATTCGGGAAATCATTGGTAAAAGAATTTTTACTTTTCCGTATGCGGAAGCCATTAAGATAGCTTCTAATTGAGTTGCAAAGATTTCTGGATTTTTTAGAGAAAACCTTATTCCTCTTAGCCCAAGAGCGGGATTTTCTTCCTTTTCTAAGTTTAAAAACCCAAGACTTTTGTCGCCACCAAAGTCGAAAGTTCTGATAGTTACAGAATTTTTAAATTTTTCAACTATTTTTTTGTAGTAGTTAAATTGCTCTTTTCGCGATGGCAAAGTAAGTTTTTCCAGATAAAAGATTTCCGTACGAAGTAGACCTACTCCGCAAGCACCATTTTTTATTGCGATCTCTATCTCTTCTTCAAAATCTATATTGGCTCTTATTTTGATAAGTTTCCCGCTTTTGGTTAGAGAAGGTTTTTTTATGAGAAGCTTCAATTTCTCTGTTTTTGCTTTTTCTGCTTTTATTTTTTCTTCACACTTTTCGAGATCTTTTGTGTCAGGATTTAGAATTAAGGTGTTATCAATAGTATCGATGATAACTTTTGCTCCTTCTTCTAACTTCTTGTAATTGCTTTTGGTCTCTATGATAGAAGGTAAATGTAACGATTTAAGGATGATAGAAGCGTGTGAAGTTCTGCTACCGTATTTTAGGCAGAAGCCAACCACATTTTTGTTTTTGTGATAATCTATAACTTCTCTGGGGGAGATGTCTTCTAAAACAAGAACGGTTGGTCTACTTATTTTTTTTTGGCTTAGCTCGTCATATTCCTCGATAAGAGAATTTTTCACAAACTTATAATCGTTGATTCTTTCTTTTAGATAAGGGTTTTTTATGGAGGTGAACTTTTTCTCAATTTCCCCAAATTTCTTGTTTATAGCTGTTTCCATGGAGTGTAATTTTACTTGGATGAGATGTGTAATATCTTTTTTTATTTCGGGATCGTTCAAGATAGATTTGTGGACATTTATTATTTTATTGAAATTTGTGTCCTTAGTTTCGGCTAGATGGCAAAGGGTTTTGTCTATCTCTTTGTTAGCTTTTGCGATTGCATTTTCAAATTTATTTAGCTCTTTGCTTATCTGATTTTCTCTAATGTTTTTTTTTGCTCTAACTTTTTGAGATGAGGTTCTTTTATGAATGAAACCTATTGCATACCCTTCCGTTAAGGGGGTGCCTGCGGTTTTTATAACTACTCTTTTCATTGGTTAAAGCTGCAGTCAAAGAGATCAAGCATTGCCTCTAGAGCGTCGTCTTCGTCATCACCAATGGTAGTTATTTGGATTTTGTCTCCGCATTCACCAGCCATAGCCATAACATTGAAGATGCTTTTAGCGTTCGCCTTGAAACCTTCTTTGATTTTTTCCAAAAAGATATCGCTGACAAACTCTTCGGCTGTTTGTACGATCAGTTGAGCAGGTCTGGCGTGAATGCCAGACTTCAATTTTACGGTGGTTTCTTGTGATATCATATTTTTATTTGAAGAAGTTTTTTTGTTTTTCGATGTAAGTTTTTGCTGCATCGTACCCAAAAGAGATAGTCAAGAAGTTGAGGACAGCGGTTTCTATCAATATAGACATATTTTTGCCAGGGGAGACAGGGAGTTGGAAAAGTGGAACGGGAGTTTGTAATAGGTTTTTGAATTTTTTGTTGTCCAGCCTTTCGGTGTTGACAGAGTCGTAGTTGCGATTTGCATTGTAAGGGATCAGCTCAATGATCATTTCTAAGCTTTTTTTCTTTCGGACAGCTTGGATGCCAAACATTTTCTGGATATCAACGATGCCGATGCCTCTTATCTCCATAAAGGACATATCTTCTCTTGTGGAAGCTCCTTCTAGTACGCCGTTGGAAAGTTTGGTAATGCTCGTGGAATCGTCGCAGATCAGTCGGTGACCTCTTTCTATCAAGTCTAGGGCACTCTCACTTTTGCCTACACCGCTTTTCCCGATAATGAGCACGCCTGCACCATAAATGTCCATAAATGTAGAGTGTTCGATGGTACGAGGACAAAACACGGCATCTAACTTCTGGCTAATCATTCTGATAAGGCTGTCTGTAGATATAGGCGTCTGAATAATGGGAATGTTAGATTCGTTAGCGAGGATAGTGATGTACTGGGGGACGGTGTTTCCTTTGCTAAAAAAAAGACAAGGGATGCTGTAGGTGAAAACTTTTTTTAGCTTGTCGTAAATCTCTTCCTTGGTGGAGCTTTGGATATAGCCAACTTCAGGATCGCCCAGTATTTGTACGCGGTCGTACGAGAACCTTTCCAAATATCCAGAAAGTGCTAAGCCCGGGCGATTGATGTAAGGATTAGAAATAATAGTAGAAAAGGTTTTTTCATCCGTAACTTTGTTAAAGATGTTCTCTTTTTCTAATAGTTCAAAAAGTTCCTGAGTTGTAATTTTTTTCATTTAGTTTGTGGCAGTAGTTTACGCTTCGATAATCTTGTAATGTTCGTCGTCAATTTTAACAATTGTGTTGACTTTGCCAGATTTGTTGTCTCTATAAACGAAATAGTTCAAGTTGCTTTCTTCCAAAGATTCGATAGCGAGGTCTGTATCCATACTCTCGGTGAAAAACTTTTTGGACTCAAGTTCTATTACACTTTCATCCGAGCTTCCTTTTTTGTAAATTTGGCTCTTAGATCTTTTGGAATAGTTTTTTTGTTTCGCTTTGTAGAGGTCGGCTTTCTTCTCATGGTCTTTTTTCAGCTGAGTCTCTATTTTGTGTGAGCACTCATCAATAGCTTTGAAAAGATCTTTGTTTTCTGCTTCAGCTCTAAAATCGTTACCAGAACAATGCACAGAAATCGATACGGAAAGGTCTTCGGCTTTGGATTTATTGTAATCTAAGGTAGCTTTTACATCTATTATTTTCTCGAAATAGTGAGAAAAATGCTCACAGGCGGACTCTAGGTAATCTTTGACAGAGTCGGTCAAATCGAAATGTCTGGCGGTAATACTAATTTGCATAATGCCTCCTTGCAAAATGATGTTATTTTTATCAGTATGAAGACGAAAAACAGGTCAAAATGTCAAGTTTATTTTGTTTTTCAGTTAAATTTGATTGACACCCGTAGTTATTTTTTTTCATTGCCTGAATTGTTAATGAAATTCTTTAGTTGAGGGTGAATATGAAATTAGGTATTGTTGGATTGCCGAATGTCGGGAAAAGCACACTTTTTAATGCGATAACTTCTGCTGGGGCAGAGTCTGCTAATTACCCATTTTGTACTATCGAGCCAAATGTGGGTGTCGTGAGCGTGCCTGATGACAGACTGGAATTTCTCGAAGATTTCTACAAAGCCAAATCTAAGGTTTACACTTCCATTGAGTTCTTTGATATCGCTGGGCTGGTAAAGGGTGCATCCAAAGGTGAAGGATTAGGAAATAAGTTTTTGGCTAACATTAGGGAAGTGGAAGCTATTATCCATGTGGTGAGATGTTTTGATGATGAGAATGTTGCTCATGTGAATGGGGAGGTCGATTCTGTGAGTGATGTGCAGACGATTAACTTGGAGTTGATGCTCGCCGATCAGCAACTTCTCTCAAAGCAAATAGATAAGGCGAAGAAGCAGTTGAAAGCGGATAAGTCTATTGCCAAAAAGCTCGCATTGCTAGAGAAGATATTTGCCCAGCTTGATCAAGAGAAAGCGATAAAAGATTTGCAACTTTCCGATGAGGAAAAGGCGGAAGTCAAGAGTTTGAACTTGCTGAGTAGTAAACCTGTTTTGTATGTGGCGAATGTAAGTGAGGAAGCCGTGGCAGATGGCAATGAGTATGTGAAACAATTGAAGGAATTGGTGGGGGAAGAGCAGGTTTTGCTTATTTCCGCAGCTATCGAGAATGAAATAGCTCAGCTGGAGCCCGAAGAGAAGAAAGATTTTTTGCAAGATTTGGGATTGAGTCGATCGGGATTAGACAAGATTGTGCTTCGCAGTTATGAGCTTTTGAATTTGATTAGTTTTTTGACAGCGGGAGAAAAAGAGGTGAGAGCGTGGACGATCAAGAAAGGAACTTTGGCTCCCGAAGCTGCAGGCAAGATTCACTCAGATATCCAGCGAGGATTTATTAGAGCAGAGACGATATCTTATGATGACTTTGTAAAATGTGGATCTTTGGCTATGGCGAAAAGCAAAGGGTTGCTCAGGCTAGAAGGCAAAGAGTATCTTGTTAAAGATGGCGATATTGTAAGTTTTAGATTTAATGTTTAAGTTTTGATGATGAATAAAAGACGCCTTTTTTGGGGAGGAGTGCTAATCCTCTTTTCGGTGCTTTTTTTTGTGGCTTTGTCCGCAGGATATGTAAACACACTTTTTGATTATCGCACTTTTTCTGGTTTGTCTGGTTCTAGGAAGTTTGGAGTGTCTACCACGAATCCAGTGGGAATTTTTGGAATGGTCGTTAGCTATTGGGGGTACAGTGTCTTTGGTAATCATTTTGTCTATTTGGTAGATTTTGTTTTTTTGTTGGCAGGATTGATTCTTTTTGTTCCTCAAAAATGCTTTTTTCTTTTGACGAAGCTCTTTAGTTTTTTTGTTTTTTCTATATTTTTGTATTTCTTTTGTGCCCAGCTGGGTCTTTTCTCTACTCCAATAGGTGCTATAGCGGATAACTTTTTAGTTTTCCTTGCACACATTTTTGGAGAGACGGGCTCTGTCATTATCACTTTTTTTCTTTTATTTTTCTTTTTGGTCGTTTTCGTAGAGTTGAAGAAGATTTGCGAGTTTTTCGGATTCACAGGGATGGTAGCACGGAAATTTTATAGAGGCTCGGAATATGCTTACCAAGAAGCAAGAAAAATAAGCTGGAAGAATTGGGCTCTTTTTGAGTTTTACGAAAGAAAGATTCTTCCTTTTTTGCAAAACAAAATTTCCTCTTTCCCCTTAAAAAAAAGAGATAGCGTAAAACTGGAAGAAGAAGTTTTTAAGTTACCTGAGCAAGAATTTGTGGAAATGGATGACGGTTTTCTTGAAAATGAGGATATCTTTAAGATAGAGGAAAGCAAGCAAGATACGAAAATTACTGAAAAAGTTGTTCCACATAGAACTTCGGCGGAAACAAAGCAAAATCAAGCAGTTAGCGGTGAGAATAAATTTGTTTTGCCTTCGATGGAAAAATTTTTGAATAAATTGCCAGTAAGTACGGCGAAAGATAGTGCGAAGTTAAAGAAAAGGGCGGAAAAAATTTCTTCCATCTTGGAGAAGAAGTTGGCTGAATTTGGGGTAGAGGCGGAAGTTGTGGGGGTTAGTTATGGCCCAGTTATTACGCAGTTCGAGATGAAGCCCTCTCCGGGGGTGAAAGTTAGTCGGTTTGTTTCTTTGCAAGACGACCTCTCTCTGGCTCTGAAGGCTCGCTCTCTGAGGGTGCAAGCACCTATTCCGGGCGAGGACAAGATAGGCATCGAGATTCCTAATCAGGAGATGGAGCTGATCTCTTTGCGGAAGGTGCTGGAAGGTTATCGGGGAGACAAGTTTTTGCCGATGGCTCTGGGCGTGGATATAGCGGGCAATCCTGTAATAGCTGATTTGGCGAAGACGCCTCATCTGCTCATCGCAGGAGCTACGGGAGCGGGGAAGAGTGTTTGTGTGAACACTTTGATTAACTCTTTGCTTTTTTATCTGAAGCCTGACGAACTAAGAATGGTGATGATAGATCCCAAGAAGATAGAGCTTTCGGGATATGCAGACATTCCTCATCTCATCCAAGAGATAGTTACTTTGCCAGAAGAAAGCTTGGCGGCTCTGAATTGGGCAACCAAGGAGATGGATGAACGATACTCTTTGCTCCAAAAATATGGGGTTCGCGATTTGCGTTCTTTTAATGAGGTGGTGGGGAATCTAGACCAGAGTAAGGTGCTGGAGGAAGAGAAGGTAGATAAGTTGCCTTACATCGTTTTGGTGGTTGATGAGTTTGCAGACCTGATAATGACCGCAGGCAAAGAGATTGAGAAGCCGATCACTCGCTTGGCTCAGATGGGACGAGCAGTGGGCTTTCATTTGATATTGGCGACACAAAGACCTTCTACGCAAGTTATTACGGGCGTGATAAAGGCGAATTTTCCTTCCAGAATAGCGTTTAGAGTTTCCTCGAAGATAGACTCTCGCGTGATTTTGGATGTTAATGGAGCAGAAAAACTTCTGGGAAGAGGCGACATGTTGTTCTTGGCTCCTGGCAAATCGGATGTGATTCGTGTACACGGTGCTTTTATCTCCGATACAGAGATAGAACGAGTGGTGGAGCATCTGAAGACTCAGCCTAAGCCGAAGAAAAATTTTGTCTTATTTAACGATGAAGAAGATTCTGTGAGCGGAGGCTTTGAAAGTGAAGACGAACTGTTTGTAGAAGCCGCAAAGTTTATCGTAGCGAGCAAGACGGCTTCGGTTTCGATGTTGCAGCGGCATTTTAAGATAGGTTATGCCAGAGCTGGTCGCTTGATAGATTTGCTGGAGCAAGCGGGAATAATAGGTCCTCACCTCGGGAGTAAGCCAAGAGATGTGAGAGCGACAGAAGAGGAATTGAAAGTTTATGGGTATATTTAAAAGAGCTTTGTTTTGTTTGTTTTTTAGCTTGGGATGCGTGTGGGCAGAAGAGATTCCTCGAGACTTGCAAGGGTCTGCAGATAAATTTCTAGAGATTTCTTCTTTTCGGGCGAAGCTAGAGCAGACAACTTTTGTAAAAATGACGGATGAAAAAGAGGTTTACAAGGGAGAGATTTTTTTTGAGAAAGATAAACTTTTGATAAAATATGACTCTCCAAGTTTGCAGCTGGTCTATTCGGATAAGCAAGAGACGGTTGTTTATTTGCAGGAGAGTAACCAAAAGATTGTTTCGTCTCCAACTTTGATTTTTTGGCCGAACAAGATGATTTCTAAGTTTTTGTTGGGTGGTCGAGATTTTGTGCGGAAAGGCACAGCTTTAGAGTTTTCTTACGAGTTTGTCCCTGATCTGGAACTAAGTGAAAATGTAGCTAAAGTAGAGATTGGTGTAAAAGAAGAGATGATTAATTTTGTAAAGTATTACGATTTTGAAGGGAATTTTACGCAATATGAGTTTTTTGAACTGCTTCTTGGAGCGGAGATTGACTCTTCTTTTTTTAGGGTAGCTTACCCAGAAGATGTAGAAGTGATAGAAAATAGGTAACTCTTTGGTTGGCAAAGATATGTCAAAAAAAACAAAAAGTTAAAGAAAAGAGAAAAATTCCTTATCTTACTGAAATTTAAAGAAAAAGGTGCGTTGTTCTATGTGGAACTTCTTCAAGTAGAAAAGAAGTTAAACTAGGGCATTTTTTATAGAATTTTCGTGTAGATTTTGAGAAAAATATTTTATTATAGTAGAAGTGCAATTTGAAAACTTAGGAGTTTGCATGGCGAAGAAAGAAGATATCCGAAATATCGGCATAATGGCACATATCGATGCTGGGAAGACTACTACTACAGAGAGAATTTTGTTTTATTCTGGAAGAATCCACAGAATGGGAGAGGTGCACGACGGAAACGCGACGATGGATTGGATGGACCAAGAGCAGGACAGAGGAATAACGATTACCTCGGCGGTCACTACGCTTAGTTGGAAAAAGAGGCAGATTAACATTATCGATACTCCTGGGCATGTAGATTTTACCGCAGAAGTGGAGAGAAGTTTGCGAGTTTTGGATGGAGCGGTAGGTGTTTTTTGTGGTGTAGGCGGTGTAGAGCCTCAGAGTGAAACAGTTTGGGCACAATCGGAGAGGTATAATATTCCCAAAATAGCATATGTAAATAAGCTGGATCGGGTAGGTGCGGATTTCGAGAAAACTTTGGAAAGCATCAAGCAAAGACTGGTTGGGGGAGCTTTAGCTATCCAATTTCCTCTGGGGAAAGAGGGAGAGTTTGAGGCGATAGTGGATGTGGTAAAAGGTGTTGCTTACTATTTTGACCAAGAAGAGTACGGTAGCAAGATGGTGGTCAAAGATATTCCTGATTTTGCTCAAGATGAGTTTCATATGTATCGAGAGCTACTTCTGGACGCTTTGTCGGAAGTTGATGACGATTTTATGGAAAAGGTTTTGGAAGAGCAAGAGCTTGACCCAAACGAGATTGTGGCTGTTTTGCGTAAGGCGACGATCGCTTTGAAGGTTACACCTGTGCTTTGTGGCTCTTCTCTTAAGAATATGGGCGTACGGCTTTTGATGGACGCTGTGGGTGATTTGTTACCTTCGCCTGTAGATAAGAAAGATTTCCAAGTTTTGGAGAAAGGGGAGTTGAAAAGTTTTTCTCCGAATGATAAAGATTCTTTGGCGTTGGTGTATAAAATCCAATTGGACAAACATATGGGTAAACTTTTGTTTGCGAGGATTTATTCTGGTAAAATCAGAAAAGGCGACCTTCTTATTAACCAAGAGACGGGTAAAAAAGAGAAGGTGATGCGGATTTTGCAGATGCATTCTAATAAGACGACCGATTTGAACGAGGTAAGTTATGGCGATATCGCTACTTTTGTGGGACCAAAAGATGTAAAGACTGGTCAAACTCTGGCAGGGAAAGGCGTGAGTGTAGAATTGCCCAAGATGAACTTCCCCGAAGCGGTAATATCGATGGTGGTAGAGCCGCAAACTAAGGGCGATTACGACAAGTTGATAAACTCTTTGAAGCGATTGGAAGAGGAAGATCCTACTTTTTTCGTGAGAGAAGACGGCAACTCGGGGCAGATAGTTATCTCTGGAATGGGTGAACTGCACTTGGAGGTCTTGGTTTATCGGCTCAAGAATGAGTTTGGTGTGCAGGCAAATGTCGGCAAACCGCAAGTGGCGTATCGGGAGACAATCCTGAATGCTGTGGAGTATGAAGAGACTTTTGACAGAGAGATAAAAGGTAAAAGCCACTATGCGAAGGTGAAAGTTAGGGTTTCGCCTCTGTTGCAAAGCGAAGGAACGGGCAACAAAAACCTTTACCAGACAGCTCTTAGCTCTAACGAATTGTCGGAAGAATTTTTGCTGGCAGCCAAAGATGGTTCGTTGGGTGGTTGTGCCGCTGGTCCTATCTTTTCTTGGCCGGTCCGAGGCGTAAAAATAGAGCTTTTGGCAGCGGAGATGAAAGATGGCGAATCTTCGGGGTTGGCTTTTTCTATAGCTACCTCTACAGCTGTTAGTAGGGCTTTGTCACAGGCAAACGCTACCTTTTTGGAGCCAATCGTGAAGGCTGTTGTGTTGTCTCCAGAGGAGTATGTTGGCGACATTATTGCGGATTTGAATGGGAAAAGAGGAAAAGTTGTTGATATTCAGAATTTGGGTATTCGCCAGCAAGTAGTTTGCGAGGTTCCGATCAGCGAATTATTTGGTTATACGACCAGATTGCGGAATTTGTCGAAAGGTAGAGCTGTGATGAGTATGGAATTTTTGAAATACGATTTAGTGCCGAACAAGATAAAAGAGGCAATAATCGAAAAAACAAGAGGATTTTAAGGAATTTCGCTTAAAATTCAGTAAAAGTCGCGTAATTTTTTGTTTTTAGGAGGTTTTTATGCAAAATTTAATCATTTGTGGAGGTGCTGGCACAAGACTTTGGCCGATCAGTACTCCCGAAAATCCTAAGCAATTTCTGCAAATTTTTCAAAAAAAATCGCTTTTTCAGTTAACATTGGAGCGAAATTCTCATTTTTGTGAGCGATTTTTGGTAATTTTAGGGCAAAAACAGCGAAATATTGCCAAAAAGCAGGCAAACGCGGCTTTAAATACAAATTTTATGTTAGAACCCGTAGGAAGAAACACGGCTCCGGCGATTGGTTTGGCATGTTTTTCTGTAAACCCAGAAGAAATCTTTTTGGTGAGTCCAGCCGACCATTTAATAAAAGCAGATGAATCTTACAAGTTGGCTTTGCAAAAAGCGGAAACTTTGGCAAAGAAAGGAAATTTGGTGACTTTTGGAATTAGTCCGACTTATGCCGAGACGGGCTATGGATATATAGAAGCTAAAGGCGAAGCGGTTTTGTCTTTTTGTGAAAAACCAGAGCTTGCGGTGGCTCAGAGCTATCTGGAAGCGGGCAATTATCTCTGGAATAGCGGGATGTTTTGCTTCAAAGCGGGAGTTTATTTGCAGGAGCTGAGTCGGCACGCTCCCGAGATTTTTCAGGCTTGCAAAGCCGCTTACCAGAACAGCTCAGAGGGTTTAGTACGGATGGAAGATATGCTGCAAATTCCCAAAGAGAGCATCGATTATGCGGTGATGGAAAAGTCGGATAAGGTAAAAGTTGTACCTTTCGCTGGAGGATGGAGCGATTTGGGGAGTTTTGACTCGCTTTTTGGCGTGGTAAACTCCGATGAGAGTGTTTCCATAGATAGTAGCAACAATTTGGTGATAGCTGAGGGTAAAACGGTGGCTTTGCTGGGTGTGAGAGATAGCATTGTCGTGGCAGATGGCGACAATATTTTGGTTTGTCACAAGGGTGAGAGTCAAAAAGTGAAAGATGTCTGTGAAATGTTAGCAAAAAAGAAGAAAAAAAGAGAGGCTGGAAGCCTTTAGCTATAAAGAAGAAAGCTCTATTCAACTTATCGGATGTCTGCATATTGTTTTGGCTTTCTTTTTTCTCTAAAATTTTCCTGCGAGTGATTCGGGGAATATTTGTGTAAATCAATACTTTTCAAGGAGATAGACATGATGGAGTTTATTTTTGGAGCGGTAATAGGTTTGGCGAACATTATTCCCGGAGTCTCGGGCGGTACTTTTGCCCTTGTGCTGGGCATTTACGACCGATTATTGCAGACGGTGGCTGCTTGGAATGTTGCTTATTTGCAAGAGCTGTTTGCGGATTTGAAGCAAGGAAAGTTTCGTCTGCTATTAAAGAAGGTTCTCGATGAGGAAAATCTCTTCTTGGGGAAGATAATGGTCGGTGCAGGAGTGACAATCTTGCTGGTGAGCAAATTGATGAAGTATCTTTTGGCAGAGCATTATGCTCCAACTTACGGTTTTTTCTTCGGTTTAATCCTTTTTTCCATCTATTTGCCGTATAAAATGACCGAAAAGCGAAAATTTTCGCATTTTTTTTGGTTATTGTTGGGATTAGCTCTCACTGTGTTTATTTCAGCTTCGGTCGATCCTTCCGTGAAAATTTTGCAAAAAAGTGCTAATTTTCAGCAAATTTTGCTCTCGGGAGTAGATTTTCGCTCTGCTTACGGGTTGGGCGAGTATGTTTCTCTGTTTTTTGTGGGTGCTTTGGCTATCTCGGCGATGGTGCTCCCTGGGATAAGTGGGTCTTTCATCCTTTTGCTGTTTGGCAGGTATTCACAAATAATCGGGGCGATTTCGCGGTTAAACCAGTTTTATATGGAAGATATCGCCTTATTGGCTGTTTTTGGGCTAGGTATCGTTTTTGGAATGGTGGTTTTTGTGCGTTTGCTGACATTTTTGTTTGCTCGCTTCAAAGATCAAACGCTTTTCTTCTTGCTGGGGCTGATGCTCGGCTCGCTGTACGCTTTGTGGCCTTTCAAGGGCGTGAAAGTCGTGGACATCTTCGCCAAAGTCGAGGGAAAAGTTGTGTTGCTGGCTGACCAAACACTGGTAACAAACAAACTCGCACTTCCATCAGATGTCCGACAACTGCTACCTGTGGCAATCGCTGGTGTGGTAGGGATGTTGGTCATGGTTTGGTTTATCAGATATGAGGCAAAACAAGGGAAGTAGGGGAGAAAATGGCGATTTGTTCTTACCATGGGTGCAATAGGGAAGTGTATGAGGGTGACAGGTGCATCTTTCATTGTGAGAAAAGAGATTGGTATGTGGAGGATGAAAAAGGGAAGAGGGATTGGGGAAAATCTTACGAAAAATGTAGAAAGTTTGAGAAGCTATTTAATGATGAATTAGCAAAAAATGAGAGTACAGATGAAGTAGAGAGTCATTTTTTTTCTGGATATAGCTTTCCTTCGACCGCTCATATGAACCTTTTTTTTTATCGGAAGGAAGATTTTAAGTCTTTAATACAAGAGTTTGAAAAACCGTTTAAATTTGAAAGTTGTACTTTTTGTGGTAACTTTCATCCATTTGAAACACCAATATTTAAAAAAGGTGCTGAATTTTTTCTTTGTTCTTTTGAAGGGAGACTCGAATTTATACAATATTTTTTTGATCTAAATAATTCTTTTTTACTAAAATCTGTCCTTTTTGATTCTTGTACTTTTGAAGAGAGCATATATATTGAAAAAAATTATAGTCTTTTAAATGAAGGGCTTGCTTTAAACAACATCAATCTGGAAAAAGCTAAAATGGACGAAATTTCCTTTTCTAATCCTAACTTTGGGGAAAAAGCTAAAGTTTTCATTGAGAATGTTTCAGTAAAGACACTAAAATTTTGTTATTTTTCTAATCTCGCACAAGTTTTTCTGATTACAGATGTTGATGTGACTGAGAAGCTTTCTTTTTTTCACAGCAACTTGGTAGGGGTGGATTTCAACAACTTCGATGTATCAAGAGCAAAGAAGATAAATTTAGAAAAATCTTCGTTTATTGGTTCATCTGGGAATGCCATTTTCAATGGTGTCAATTGGGGGGATAATCTTAGTTATAGGCTTGAGGGAGAAACCAGAGATATTTTGCGACAGCTGAAGCATGTAAACGATTTGCAAGGCAATATAATCGATGCAAATATTTTTTATTCTTTAGAAATGAGTAAAGTTTTTTTGGAAGGAAATTTAACTTTTTCAAAAACTTTGCTTTTTCTCTTGAATAAAATGATTTCCAATTTTTCTGAAATTTGGTATTTACCTGTTATTTGGTATTTTGCTATAGCTGTTTTTATATATAAATATGCCGTTTTTAAGATTTTCTTTAAAACTGCTTCTGCAAAATTTTTTGTTTTGGGATATCTTGCTTTTTTTTCTTTCACTTCAGTTATTTGGATTAAAATAAAATTTATTAAACAATTTGATGTGGGGTATAAAATGGGCTTAGCTTTGTTCTTTCATCTCTCTACATTATATCTTACATTAATGGGTTATGTTTTTTATAATTTTCCTAAGAACTCTTTGCTTGTTTGTAAAATAAGTTTGCTTATTGTTTTTGTTTCTATCTTTTGTTTTTATATAAAAGGTTACCAAGGATTTCAGAATTTAAGTGCGGATAAAAAATTTGAAAAAGGAGTGTATAGCTTTTTTGTAGTACCTTTTTTTGGATTTTTATGTTTTTTTTCAATAATTTTGGTAGCATCTTTTATAGAAAAAGATTTGAATTTTATTTCTTTCCTCGATCCTTTTAATACAAAATTTGTGGGGACAGAATTAGGAGAGAAAATTTCATTTGTTCTCTTCAAGCTAATCTCCATTTTCCTCGGATACCAGCTGATAACGGCACTCCGCCATTACACGCGAAGGAAGTAATTTTGTTGTTTATTACAAAGGATGTTGTGTGTTAGAAGAGATTTTGATTAACTTGGCGTTGATGGCTGCGGGCTTTTTGGGTGCTTTCATCAATGTGATGGCTGGAGCTGGCTCTATCGTGGTGCTCACGACGATGCTCTTCTTGGATATTCCTTCTCTCGTGGCTCTTTCCACTTTTCGGGTGGCTCTGGTGTTTCAGTCTTTTTTAGGGGCGAATATGCTCCACCGCAAGCACAAGAAGATAGACTTAGATTGGCGGATTTTTGTGCCGATATTGATCGGAAGTGCCATCGGAGCACACTATTCAGCTTTTTTGCCTCACAATGTTTTTGACTACCTGTTGACTGGGGTGATTGTCTTTGTGGCTTTGTTCGTGGTTTTGCATCATCACAATTTGATTCACTATGTGCAAATTCCTCTGTGGCTGGAGTTTTTGCTTTTCTTGGTTATCGGTTTTTATGGCGGTTTTGTGCAAGTGGGAACTGGCTTTTTGCTTTTGGCAGGATTGCATATGGTGAAAAAGCAAGATTTGATTTCGGCGAATGCGACCAAACTTTTGATAACGATGGTTTATAGCGTCGTGGCTGTGGCGATTTTGGCGTATCATGGCAAGATTTATTGGCATTACGCTCCAGCACTGGTGATAGGCGGCTGTATGGGCTCTTATGTTTCCTGCCATCTGGCTCTGAGGAAAGGCGAAAGTTTTGCGAAGGTTTTGCTTTTGGTGGCTGTGGCGATGAGCATGGTGAAGCTCGTAGTGCAATGGTAAAATTTTATCCTTTAGGGAGGTTAAAGTGAAGTTAGACAATCTGTTAAATCAGGAGTTGGTTTTTTGGGATGTGGATGCGAAGAGTTCTTTGCAAATCTACCAGATGATAGCAGAGCGAGTGCAGCAGATGTTTGCTCTGGATGAGCAGGAAGTTGTGGACGCTTTTTTGGAAAGAGAGAAGCTGGGCTATGTGATTTTCCCCGATGGTAGTTCTTTCCCTCATGGTCGTTTGGAAGGTCTGGACGACTTGATAATCGCGATGGTGAAATGTAAAACTCCGCTAGATTTTTGTGGCAAAAAGGCGGACCTTTTTTATTGTGTGCTGACCTCTAATGCGGGAAGTAACCGCTATTTGATGGTGCTGGCATCGTTTGCCAAGCTGGCACAATATCATCAGGAAAAGATTCGCCTCACGCAATCTCCGCGAGAGCTGATAGAGCTGATAAGGGCTCTGCAACTGGATGTGGACAAGAGCCTTTTGGTGTCGGATGTGATTAACTCTGACGAGGTGCTGACGGTTTGTGTCGATGACAACTTGTCGGTGGCGGTGGACCTGATGAAGGAGAAGGGGATTAAATTCCTGCCAGTGGTGGACAAAAATGGCTTGTACAAAGGCAAGTTGAACGCTCTGGACATCGTCAAGGCGGCTTACCCTCGGTCTTCCTTCCTGATGTCGGATATCGGCTTTATGTCCACCAGTCGGAGCTTTGAGGGGTTTCATCGCAAAGAGGCAACCATGAAGGTCTCGCAGGTCTATTCGGAAGACAAGCAAAGGGTGGCAAGGCTAGATGAGCAGATGATCCAGATAGGGTTCAAGATGGTGAAGAACGATTGGCATCATTTGACTGTGCTGGATGATGAGAAGAAACCCGTGGCTGTGATTAGTGATCGCTCTTTCGTGAGCAAAGTTTTGAGGGCTTGAGCTATGATTGCCGCTGTATCGATTTTTGTTGTGGCTTATCTGATGATAGCCTGGGAGAAGGTGAATAAGACCCTGATAGCTCTCTTGGGGGCGTCGCTTATGTTGATTTTCCACATATTGCCTCAGGATGTGGCGATGCACCATATCGACTTCAATGTCATCACTCTTTTGATTAGTATGATGGTGCTGGTGAGCATCGTGGAGCAAACGGGGGTCTTTGAGTTTGTGGCGATTAAGCTGGCGAAGCTGGTGGGTGGCTCACCGATAAAGATTCTGGTGATGCTTTTTCTCATCACTGCTGTTTTTTCGGCACTGCTGGACAACATCACGACCGTCTTGCTGATAGCACCCGTCTCTGTGCTGATAGCCGAGGAGTTGCGGATATCTCCGTTGCCGTTCTTGCTCTCGCAGATATTTGCGTCCAATATCGGTGGCACGGCTACGCTCATCGGCGATCCGCCAAACATTATGATAGGTAGTGCCGCTGGGCTGACCTTTATGGATTTTGTGATAAATTTAGCACCTTTGGTTGTGCTGCAGTTGTTGCTGATTTCGGTGTTGTTTTATTTCCTCTTTGGCAAAAAGATGAAGGTGAGCAACGAGGACAAGGCTCGGATTATGGCTTTTGATGAGAGAATGTCCATAAAAGATACGGGGTTGCTGTTCAAATCTCTTTTCGTTTTAGGTTTGGTGATAATGGGCTTTGCTATTCACGGATTTGTCGATTTGGAAGCCGCCACGATAGCTATGGCGGGAGCTTCTGTGCTGATGATCGTGGGTGATATCGACGCAGAGCAGCTCTTTAGCAAAGTTGAGTGGTCGAGCATTTTCTTCTTTACGGGTTTATTCATCATGGTTGGTGGCTTGGTGGAAGTGGGAGTCATCTCTTATTTCAGCCAAAAGATGCTGGCTTTTACGCATGGCAATGTGCATGTCACAGCCCAAGTTTTGCTGTGGTTCTCTGGTGTCGCATCTGCGGTGGTGGACAATATCCCTTTCGTGGCGACGATGATTCCTCTTTTGCAAGATGTGCAGTCGCACTTGGGCAGCTCTGGCAATAACGGACTCTGGTGGGCGTTGTCTTTGGGCTCTTGTTTGGGCGGCAACGGCTCGCTGATCGGAGCTTCAGCGAATATTATCGTCGCTAATATGGCAGCAAAAACAGGCAACAAAATAGGCTTTGCGAGCTTTTTGAAATACGGGATTCCGATTACGATTCTTTTGTTGGCTGTGTCTCATATTTACTTGATGCTAAGATACTTCTGAAAAAGTGCTTGCATAAAAAAAGCCGAGAAAACCTCGGCTTTTGATTTATTGACAAGAGTCAGGAAATCTTTACTCTTTTTCAAATGTGGAAGAATAGACTAGAGTAGAATCAGAAAAAGATGCAATAAGCTTTTCATTTTCGAGTTTGTAAAAAAGTGTTAATTCATATAATGTATCTACTGATTCACTATAATTAGTGCGTCCACCATTTTCTATAGAATAAGTCTGGTAGCGAGTATAAGAAGTTTTTAAGTATTGGACGGAAGTATTGACTGTTGTCCCAGAATTGGTGACTTCTCCAAAATATACTTGGTTGAGAGTATCCGTTTCATTATATAGATCGAAAGTAGGATAAGAGATAGAGAAGATCATTTTAGCAACTACTATATTTTCGCTTGTTATGTTTCCTGTCCAATCTCCATCTAGGGGATGTGTTTCTGTAGTAGCTGTGGTGTCGGTCGTAGTTGTAGTGTCTGTGGTAGTTGTAGTGTTAGTGTCTTTTGTGTCATCATCATCGTCATTCCCAAAGATATTGCAAGCAACGAGAAGCAAGCTCAAGCCTACGATTAACAGCAATAATTTTAAAGATTTTTTCATTTTTTCTCCTTAATGTTTTAATTCTTTATTTTCTGGTTAAAGTTTGAATGTGTAAAATGTCAAGAAATTTTATAGCAAAATAAAGAGAAAAGTTGAAAAGTGCTTATATAAAAAAAGCCGAGAAAATCTCGGCTTTTGATTTATCAACTCGTCCTATTCTTTTTTAAATTTGTCCGCGTTTTCCCATGAACTAGAACTTGAGGAAAGGTAAAGAGTATCGTTTTCATTTTTGTAATAAAATGTGTCTTTGTTGTCGGCAGTTGTCCAAGCTTCCTCAGCCCACACTTCATCAGGATCTTCGACCGTTTTTTTTCTGAATTTTATATAAGTTAACACAACAACTTTAGGGTTGGCACTAGTGTCATTTTGGGAAACTTTGCTATAGCCTTCTTCTTTATTGAAGCTTGTTCTTGTGACAAATTTAATGTTGAGTTTATTTGTGTTTGATGGATATCGTGTGGAGTAATAATGGACATCTGTTCCATTAGAAATAATCATTTTATCAGAACTAGATGGAGAATTGGTTTGATTCCATGTTCCATTTTGATCCCAAACTGTATCAGCAGTAGTTGTGTCATCATCATCGTCATTCCCAAAGATATTGCAAGCAACGAGAAGCAAGCTCAAGCCTCCTATTAGCAGCAATAATTTTAAAGATTTTTTCATTTTTTCTCCTTAATGTTTTAATTTTTTATTTTCTGATTAAAGTTTGAATGTGTAAAATGTCAAGAAATTTCATAGCAAAATAAAGAGAAAAGCAGGTTTCACCAAGATTTAATAATATCTTGACATTGCTACGCTTCTTTTTAATTCATCGAAATATCTAAGAGGAAGGAGGTAAGGCTCTGACATCAAGGAATCTTAAAGAGAAATTTTCTCGAATTGGGTTTTTTTAGATCCAATAATTCCTATTAAAATTTTGATTTCTGGATGTTTGCCATTATTTGTTATGGAAAATTATTCTGTTTTGACGATTACCGTTTACGATGTCGACACCAGCTACGAAAAGGTCAATGTCTTGCTACATCAGTATGCGTCGGTGATCTCTTTGCGAGTGGGGTATCCTATTCCCGACGAAAGCGTGGCGGTTATTTTTTTGATAGTGAAAACTGATGGTGACACTTTGGGTGCTTTCAGTGGGAAATTGGGGCAAATCTCAGGAATAAAAGTTAAGTCTTCTACATTGAAGATATCCAACAGGGAGGCATTATGAATGTCAAGAAGTGGTGTGAGAATGTGATAAAACAAGAAGAGATTGATAAGTTTTTGCTTAATGGGGAAGACTTTATCGACGAGCAAAAAATCTGGAAGCAGATAGAAGCGGCTGCCAATCCGAGTGCAGAGGAGATTAGGGCAATTATCGCCAAAGCTCTGTCTATTCAGACACTTACTCCAGAGGAGACGGCGAAGCTCATTAACCTCAAAGATGAAAATCTTTGGCAGGAGGTTTTTCAAGCTGCCGGAGAGATTAAGCGGAAAGTTTACGACAATCGGATAGTTTTTTTCGCTCCGCTGTATGCTGCTAATTTGTGCGTGAACAACTGTGCTTATTGCAGTTTCAAAACCGACAATTTGCAAGAGGTGCGGAAGATATTGACGATGGACGAGGTAAAGCAAGAGACGGCTGCGGTGGTGGACGAAGGGCATAAACGCATGATCTTGGTTTTTGGGGAGCATCCGATGTCCGATGCGAATTATATGGAAAAAGTGGTGAAAGCTGTCTATAGCGTGAAGCGGAAGACACCCAAAGGCACGGGCTACAACAACATTCGCCGAGTGAACATCAATGCCGCTCCGATGTGTACCGACGACTTGAAGAAGATAAAAGCTGCTGGTATCGGCACTTATCAGGTTTTTCAAGAGTCTTATCACAAAGCCACATACGCCAAAATGCATCCCGCTGGGACTCTCAAGGGGAATTACCGCTGGCGACTGTATGCGATGCACAGAGCGATGGACGCTGGGTTGGACGATATGGCAATAGGGGCGTTGTTCGGACTTTATGACTGGCGATTTGAGGTAATGGGACTTTTGTATCACGCCCTTGATTTGGAAAAGCAAACGGGGATAGGTCCTCACACGATTTCGTTCCCGAGATTGCAAGAGGCTCTGGGTGCGGAAGCTAGCACGAACTCGAAATATCTGGTAAGTGACGAAGATTTCAAGAAGGTTGTGGCGATACTTCGCCTGTCTGTGCCTTACACGGGGATGATTATCACCGCCAGAGAGACCGAAGAGATGCGTAAGCAGATGATGGCTATCGGTTGCACGCAGACGGACGCTTCCACCAAGATAGGTGTGGGTGCATACAGTGCACACGAATTGCAAGAGGACAATCCCGAGAAAGTGCAGTTCAAGCTCCGCGATGAGTCGTCACTCGACCATATGGTGGGAGAGTTCGCCAAAATGGGTCACATCAGCTCTTTTTGCACGGCAGGCTACCGCTGTGGCAGGACAGGCGATAAAATCATGGGACTACTGCGTAGTTGCACAGAGGGGAAATTTTGCAAGCTGAACGCGGTGCTGACCTTCAGAGAGTTCCTCAACGACTATGCTAGCCCCGAGACGGTGAAAGCCGGCGAAGCGGTTATTCAGAAAGAGATAGAGCAGATTAAAAAAACGCCTTTTTTCCAAGAGCACAACTTGTTGGAGATTTTTTTCCAAGATTATGAAAAAACTTTGCAAGGCGAGCGGGACTTGTATTTATAATGAACTGCTTTAGAGAATTTTTGACCGCTGGCGTAGATGAAGCTGGCAGGGGTCCATTGGCTGGTCCCGTGGTGGTTGCAGCGGTTATTTTGGATAAGCAAAACGCCATCGAAGGGCTGGACGATTCCAAAAAGCTCTCTGCCAAAAAGAGGGAAAAACTTTACGATGAAATCGTGAGTAAGGCTCTGGGCTACGCCATCGTGGAGATAAGCCACAAAGAGATAGACGAGATCAATATCTTGCAAGCGACTCTTAAGGGGATGAGTTTGGCGGTGAAGCAGTTGTCGCCAAAGCCAGAGTTTGTGCTGATAGATGGCAACAAAGTGCCTGACGATTTGGTGGAGATAGCCAAGGCGGTGGTGGGAGGCGACAGGCTGCACAAATGCGTTTCAGCGGCATCAATTTTAGCCAAGGTGACTCGCGACCGCATCATGGTCGCTTTTGCACAAGAATACCCACAATTTGGCTTCGAGAAGCACAAAGGATACCCGACCAAGGCACACAGAGAAGCACTGAAGGAGTTTGGAGCTTGCCCTATACACAGGAGAAGTTACCAGCCAGTGCGGGAAGTGCTGGAACCAACTCAGAAAGTTTGAAAAATCTTGACAAGTTACTTGAAGGTAAAAATTTGTAATCAACATACCCTTCGGGCCTCTGATTTAAGCTCACTCGAGGGGTTTTATTTTTTATGAAATATTCTAAAAAGCCTTTAACCTTGGAGCAGCAAGCAGAGCTTCTCTTGAAAAGGGGTTTACTGGCTGATAAAAACAGCTTAGTCAAGATATTAAGCTCTATCAACTATTACCGTTTGAGCGGTTATCTTTACCCTTTTAGAGAGAGAGGTTCTAGCTTTTTTGTAAAAAATACAAAACTAGAGGATATCATAGAGATTTATGATTTCGACAAAAGTTTGAGATTTTTGTTGTTCGAGGGATTAAAGAAAATCGAAATCTATTTTAAAACAAAAGTTGCTTACACTTTTTCGCACAGATACGGATGTTTTGCTTACTCAAAGAAAGACTGTTTTCCAAATATGACAGAAGACTCTTTTTCTAAATTTTTTGCAAAAATTAAGAGCGAAACGAAAAGAAGCAAAGAGAGTTTTGTGAGGCATTTTTTTGAAAGATATGGTGATTGTCACGAGATTTTACCGCTTTGGATGGCAGTAGAACTTTTTTCTTTTGGTTCAATAAGTTTGTTTTTTAGTGGTTTAGAGAACTCTTTAAAGGCAGAGATAGCTCTTATTTTTGGGGTTAATCATCGTATTTTGAGGAGCTGGATTATAAGTTTTTGTTATGTCAGGAATCTTTGTGCTCATCATTCTCGCTTGTGGAATAGACAGTTAGCTATAAAACCGAAAATTCCTAAAAAGTATAATTACTTGAAGGACTTGGGTCTACGAAATGATAAGCTTTTTTTTGTTTTTTTGCTTATGTATAAAATAGTTGAGGAAATTGATTTTTCTTGCGAATGGACAAAGAAAGCAAAGTCTTTATTTTTGGGGAATAGTAATTTTCTTAAAGGAATGGGGTTTATAAAAAAATGGGAAAAATATTTTGATGAAATTGTCTAAAATCGTTGTCTTGAACGAAACTTTTTTGCAAAAAGAGCATTTTGCCGAATTGCAAAAACTGGTGGAAGTGGAAATATATGCAGACACGAAAACTTTGCAAGAAGCCCAAAAAAAGTTGAAAGGTGCTGATATCGCTGTTGTTGACAGCTTTGTGCTGGCTTTGGACGAAGCGTTTTTTCGCAGTTGCTCTCACTTAGATTTGGTGGTGATTAACTCAACTGGTTACGACAAGGTAGATTTGCAAGCGGCGAAAAAGCACGGTGTGCAGGTGGCGAACACGCCTGATTTCTCTAGTAACTCTGTGGCGGAATTAAATGTGGCTTTGATTTTTTCTTTGGCTCGGAAGCTGCAAATCTTGGATAGCAAGTTTAGAGAAAATCCTGCAAAGCCAGACTGCGAAACTTTTGATCCTCAGATGTCTCCTCTATTTGGGATGGAAATTGCCGGCAAAGTCTTGGGAACTATCGGGTTTGGCAACATAGGCAAGTCCCTTGCTAATAAGGCGAAAGCTCTGGGAATGAAGGTGCTTGCGTGCTCGAGGAGTCCTCGTAAAAGTGAAACGGTAACTTTTGTGGATTTGCAAACTTTGCTCAGAGAGAGCGACTTTGTTACCATAAACACGCCGCTAACCGCTGAGACCAAAGGGATGATCGGGCAAGAGGAGTTGAAGATGATGAAGAAGTCGGCTTATCTAATCAATACGGCCAGAGCTGGTGTCGTGCAGACGAAGGCTTTGACGCAGGCTTTGCAGAGCGGTAAGCTAACTGGAGCGGGCTTGGAAGTGGTGGAGGCTTTGCCACCAGAGCATCCTCTCTTGCAGATGGAGAATGTCGTGTTTAGCTGGCACAGCGGGTCGCTAACCCAAGAAGCCAGCAAAAAAAACTTGCCCGATATTGTGGTGCAGACGATTCTTGCTTTTGTGCAGGGTCGTCCGATTAACCTGTTAACTTAATGAATTTGAAACTTTTAAGGAGTAAAAATGGAAACAAAAAAAAATATAGCTTTGCTTATAGATTGTGACAATGTGAGTGCTAAGTCTATAGATGGAGTGCTAGAAGAGCTTGCAAAGGAAGGCGTTACCAACATCCGTAGAGCGTATGGCAACTGGAAATCGTCACGGCTAAAAAGCTGGGAGGATCAGCTACATCGACAAGCTATTTTGCCGGTACAGCAGTTCGATTACACCAAAGGGAAAAACGCCACGGATGCGGCGATGATTATCGATGCGATGGATATCTTGTATTCCAAAAATGTGGACGGATTTGCTCTGATGACCAGCGATAGTGACTTTACGCCACTAGTGATGAGGCTTTTGTCGGATGGTTGCGTCGTTTATGGTTTTGGTGAGAAAAAGACGCCAGAGCCCTTTGTGAACGCTTGCTCACGGTTTATTTTTACTGAAAATCTGGAAGAGAGCGAAGAGGAAGAGACGAAGCAGGCGAGCAAGTCTAAGAGGTTCACCAAAGAGCAACTTAGGTCGGATACCAAGCTGGTGAAGTTGCTCCGCACGGGCGTGGAACAGATTTGCGATGACGACGGCTGGGCGAATTTGGCAACAGTGGGTCAGTACATTTCTAATAACTCATCTTTCTCGCCATTGAATTACGGCTATAAAAAGCTTAGCGATTTGGTGCGAGTTTCGGCACTTTTTGAGTTCAAAAAGGTTGACAGTAAAGGCTTGCATATCAAAGACAGTCGCGATTAATTTTCCCAAAAAAAGAAATCAATTTTTATTTAGTTGACAAGTCAACCAAATAAAAAAGAGATGCCTGCCTATGGAAAAAGAAAAAAGTTTAGGTAGATCTTTTGGGAAAGCTCATCGAGCACAGTCAAAATTTTTGGATGAATTGCTAAAGCCTTATGGTCTTTGGCATGGGCAGTTGTTTTTGCTCAAGCACATTTTGAGCGGAGGCATTAAGTGCCACAAGGAACTTTGCCGTAACCACCTGATAGATAAGGCTGCTGTGAGTAGAACAGTCAGTAAATTGATCGACAGTGGCTATCTGCAAAAGCAACAAGACCCCGAAGATAAACGCAAAAGCGTTCTTTTGCTAACCGAAAAGTCTCAAAAATTTTCCCTTATTTTACAAGAGTTGTTGGACTCTTTTCAAAAGCAAGCTTTGCGAGATTTTACTGCTGAGGAACAAGATAGGTTCTTTGATTACCTAGAAAGGGTAGCCGAGAATCTTGCCAAGGGAGAGCAAAGTGCAAAATAAAAAAACAGCTCGCCTAGGAACTGCTCCTGAGTTTAGCTTGCTGATGAAAATGTCGATCCCTGCGATGATGGGGATGTTGGTGCAAGCGACTTATAACATCGTGGACAGTATTTTCGTGGGGCATCACTCTAGTTTGGCGTTGTCGGCTCTCAGCTTGTGTTTTCCTATCCAGATGATAGTGATGGTGGTGGGTGTTGGCATCGGGGTTGGCAGCTCTTCGCTGATTTCTCGCACATTAGGTAAGAGGGATAACGAGCGGGCTAACAATGTCGCTTTACACAGTTTTTCGCTGATAATCTTTTTTGGAGTTTTGACTACGATTCTGGGAGGTGTTGGTAGTCGCTTTATTTTGAGATTTTTCGTTTCCGACAGCCAACTTTTGGTGATGTCGGAGGAGTATCTGAGGATTGTTCTTTATGGCTCTTTTTTCGTTTACTTGCCGATGGTGCTTAATAATATTTTGCGTGCAGAGGGCAACACGATAGTTCCGATGCTGACGATGTTTGTGGGAGCTTTTCTCAATATCGGGCTCGACCCGCTTTTCATTTATGGTATCGGGTTTTTCCCTGCGATGGGCGTGAAGGGAGCTGCTCTGGCGACGGTGATTTCCAGAATTGTTAACTCTCTATTTATTTTGGGTGTTTTTTATTGGGGAAAGAATCAAATCTCGCTCAAATTGAAATTTTTCAAATTTGATTGGAGTATTTACAAAGGGATTTTTTCTGTGGGTTTCCCCGTGTGTTTGATGCAACTTTTAGGAAGCTTTGCGATGGCAGGAGCTAACAAAATTTTGAGCTATTACGGGACAGAGCCTTTGGCAGTCTTGGGTCTTTTTTACCGTTTGCAAGCTTTTATCTTGATGCCAGTGTATGGACTTGGTCAGGGACTTATGCCTATTATCGGATACAACTTTGGGCATAAAAAACCCGAAAGGATTGTTAATGTGGTAAAAATATCGTTTATCTTGGGGAGCGTTATTTGCTTTTTGGGGTTTTTGCTGATGCGGTTTTTCCCTGAATATTTGTTGCAAATGTTTGGAGCAGGGGATAGAGTGATGCAGGTCGGCAAGATAGCTTTCGAATCTGCCAGTTATGGCACACCTTTTGTGGCAGTGCTGATGTTGGGAGGTATGGTTTTTCAGGCTTTGGGGATGGGAGCACCGTCTTTGATTTCCACTTTGATTCGTCAAGTGGTGGTGCTTTTCCCAATTATGTGGTTTTTGAGTAATAAATTTGGGCTAAATATGTTGTGGTTTTCTATACCTATCTCGACTTTTGTCGCTTTTGCTTTTATGGTTGGTTTGTTGTTTTTTATTTTACCAGGTAAGTTGCAGGCGATTACTGCCAAGAATTAGAGGAAAAAATGCAAAAAGAAAGAACGAAAATGTTGGGGACAGCTCCAGAGATGAGGCTGCTTATTAAGCTGTCTGTGCCTGCGGTGATAGGTCTTTTCGTGCAAGCTTTGTATAATGTGGTGGACAGTGTGTTTATCGCTCATTATTCCACAGAAGCCTTGTCCGCGTTGACACTTTGTTTTCCGGTGCAGTTGGTGATTATCTCGCTGGCTGTGGGGATAGAAGTAGGTGGGAACTCTTTGATTTCCCGTTTGTTAGGAGCAAATAGATTGCTAAGAGCTAACGAGGCAGCAGAGCATTTGCTAGGATTGATTTTTATTTTCGGGATACTTTCTGCTTTAGTGGGCTTTTTTTTTAGTAGAGATTTGATAGCCCTTTTTAGTAACGACCCGCGATTGTTGGATGTAGGGGCGTCTTATCTGAAGATTATTCTCTTGGGATCTGTTACTGTTTACATCCCGATGGTGTTATGTGGCATCTTGCGAGCGGAAGGTAATTCTATTATTCCGATGGTCACCATGGTTTTGGGTGGTGTCCTCAACATCGCTCTGGATCCTTGGTTCATTTTCGGAGGTTGGGGATTAGCACCGATGGGTGTGGAAGGTGCAGCTTGGGCTACGGTTTTGGCGAGGGTCGTCTCCAGTCTTTTTGTGATTTTTGTGCTCCTTTTTGGGAATAATCAGATAGCCGTGAAAAGATTTCATCTTGCTTTTGATTATCGGTTGATTTTTGAGATATTCAAAGTCGGCTTCCCGATAGCTATGGTGGAATTTTTGGGAAGTGTGATGATGGCAGTGGCGAACAAACTTGTTGGTGTTTTCGGTATCAACGCTTTGGCAGCACTGGGAATATATTTTAGAATGCATCTTTTTATACTCTTGCCAGTGTTGGGTATAGGGCAAGGGCTTATGCCGATTGTGGGCTACAATTTTGGTCACCAAAAGATGACGAGGGTAAAAAACACGATAAAGCACGGTTTGGTATTGGGAAGTTTGCTCTGTTTCTTGGGTTTTATTTTCTTCTTTTGTTTTCCCGAACTACTTTTATCTTTGTTTGGTGCAGAGGGAGAGCTACGAGAAATCGGGATATCTGTGTTGAAAATTGCAAGTTTGGGCTTTCCGCTGCTTGGAGTTAGTGTTATCGGCAGTATCTCTTTTCAAGGTTTTGGCGTTGGCTATCCTCCATTTATAGAGTCTTTGATCCGCCAGATAGTTGTCTTATTGCCAGCGATGTGGATTCTAGGAAAACTTTACGGATTGCCATGGTTGTGGTACTCCATACCCTTGTCCGAGTTGTTTTCATTTTTAATAATAGTAGCTTTTATGGTCGTTTTGTTACCGAAACTAATGGCACAAAAAGAGCCCGTAAGTGATGTTTAGCAGAGCAGTTTTTGCTGAAATGTATTGACTAAAGAAGCTGCGTTATTTTGACAAGGGCAATAAGATTGCGATTCAAGGAGAATTAGGAATGAAAAAAGAGAAATATTTGGTTACTTCGGCTTTGCCTTACGCCAATGGTGATTTACATGTAGGACACATTGCAGGTGCATATTTGCCGGGCGATGTTTTTGTTAAATTTTTGCGACTAAAAGGCGAAGAGGTTCTTTATTTCTGCGGTTCGGACGAACACGGAGCTCCTATTTCTATCAAGGCGGAAGCTGAGGGCAAGACGCCGAAGCAGATTGTGGACTATTATCACCAAAGGATGGAAGAAGATTTTGCGGGGCTAGGCATCGAGTTTGATAATTTCTCGGGAACTGCCAGAGAGCCACACCATAAAATCTCGCAAAAATTTTTCTTAAATCTTCTCGAAAAAGGGTATATCGCCACTCAGGAGTCGGAGCAATATTATTGTGCCAAGTGCCAGAGATTCTTGGCAGATCGCTATGTGGAAGGGGTTTGCCCGCACTGCGGAGCGGAAGGTGCTAGAGGCGATCAGTGTGATGCTTGTGGGAAATTGATGGACTCTGTGGGTTTATTGCAGCCAGCGTGCAAAATCTGTGGAGCGACACCAGAAATTCGCTCAACCAAGCATTGGATGTTTGATCTGCCTGCTTTTGTGCCGAGGCTACAAGAGTGGCTGGGAAGTCGTAAAGATTGGAAGGAGAATATCTTGCGGTTCATCTTGGGGCTTGTCGAAGAGGGACTCAAGAAAAGAGCGGTGACCAGAGACATAGACTGGGGAGTGCCAGTGCCGCTAGAGGGAGCAGAGGGTAAAGTGCTTTATGTGTGGTTTGATGCACCCATCGGCTATATTTCCAGCTCAATAGAGTATTTTGCTAAGACCGACAATCCTGATGGTTGGAAAGATTTCTGGAAAAATCCTGATACCAAGCTGATTCATTTTATCGGAAAAGATAACAATATTTTTCATGCGATTTTTTGGCCAGCGATGTTGATGGGACAAGACGAAGGCTATATTTTGCCTCACGATATCCCAGCCAATGAGTTCTTGAACCTAGAGGGCAATAAACTTTCCACCAGCAAAAATTGGGCGATTTGGGTCAGAGACTTTTTGGCAGAGTTCGATGGTGAGCTTTTGCGATATTACATCGCACGGATAGCTCCAGAACACAAAGATGCAGACTTTGCGTGGAAAGATTTCCAAGCCAAAGTGAACGGTGAACTGGCTAATATTTTGGGGAATTTGGCAAATAGGGTGTTTAGCTTTGCCCAGAAAAATTTTGCAGGTAAAATCTTGTGTCCAGCTCAGTTGGACGAAAAGGCAGAAGCTGTGTTGAAAGAAGCACAAGAGATTGCTCAGCAGATGGATAAGAATTATCTCCGCTATCAGTTGAGGCGGAACGCTGAACTGGGGATGAATATTGCTCGTCTGGGGAATAAATACTTCGATGAGACCTCGCCGTGGAAAAGTGTGAAGAGCGACAAGAGCTTGGCAGAGCAATCTCTGTTTGTTTGTAGTGAACTGTTGAGAATTTTTAGTATAGTTTTCACTCCTATTTTGCCCAGATCTTGTGGTAAATTACGCCAGATGATGAGTTTGAGTGGAGAATTTAGTTGGCAAGATTTGCATCAGAAGCGGGAAGAGTATGTTTTTGTGGGAGTGAAGCCTTTGTTTCCGAGGATAGACGATGAGAAGATACAGGCACAAATAGAAAAATTGCAGAACGCTAGCCAAGTCGTAAAGAATGAGAAGCCAGCCGTGCCCGAGTTTAAAAAGGCGACAACTTTTGATAATTTCTTGGCGATGGATTTGCGAGTCGGTAAGGTCTTGAGTTGTGAACCTGTGCCAAAATCGAAAAAATTATTGAAATTTGAAATAGACCTGGGAGCTGAAAAAAGGCAGATTTTGTCGGGAATTTCAGCACATTACGCTCCAAGTAAGCTTATCGGTAAATCTGTTGTCGTTTTGGCGAATTTGCCCACGAGAAAGATGATGGGCTATGAGTCACAGGGGATGATTTTGGCAGCTGAAGATGGTAATGGAGAATTGTCAGTTTTGCTTGCCGATAAGCTAATAGGCTCTGGCAGTACGATTAGTTAGAAAATAAGTTATAAAATAAAAAACTTCCCGCCAAATATGGATGGGAAGTTTTTTTGTTAAACAGATTTTGTTATTCTATAACAGCCAAAATGTCGTCTTGGGACAAGATTATATACTCTTTTCCCTCAAGCTTCACTTCGGTGCCTCCGTACTTGGAGTAGAGAATCTCGTCTCCTATTTTCACCAGCTTTTGCAAATCGGTGTCGCTACCTACAGCTACGATTTTGCCTGTTTGAGGTTTCTCTTTGGCGGAATCTGGCAAGATAATGGTTCCGACAGTTTTTTCTTTGACTTGGCTCATCTCTATGACAACTCTTTTGTCTAAGGGTTTAATTTTCATTTTGACACTCCTTAAAATTTTATTAGCAGTGCAACCCTGCGTTTGCTACTTTTTTAGTCAAGAAAAAATTTGACTAATTTTTACTTGCTTTTAAATGCGACAATATGAGAAATTTAGGTGGAGGTTTAGATGAAAAAGTTGCTGACTGGTTTTGTTTTTTTATATGCTTTTAGTGTTAGTTTGTGGGGTGCTACCGATTGGCAAAGGGTGATAGGTAAGGTCTCGGGTTCTTTGGTAAATGTGGTAATGCAAGAAAGTGTAGACAAGGGCAAAAACGCAGAGGTTGTCAGCATGGGGTCGGGGGTTATTTTTCAAGAAGAGGTTGGGAGTTGTTATTTTGCTACTATCAATGTCAATTTAGAGGGCTTAGAGTACAAAAAATGTTATGCTGTTTTGTCGTCGGGGCAACAGTTTTTGGCTAAATTTATAGGGAAAAACGAGAGCGTGAATCTGGCAGTGTATAAGATTAGTCCTAATCAAAATGTGGAGATAGTGTCGCAGAATAATGGTGAAGTTACTTTGGGTCAAGAGATTTGTGCGGTGTCAGCAGGCTTGCAACCAGAGGGCGGACTGCAGGTTTCTGTTTCCGCAGGGATTGTCTCGAAAACGGGAGTTTTCTTGCAAGAAGATGTGACTAGCTCGCATATTTTTGAGGTGGATGCGAATATTACCGCTGGTGGCATGGGTGGAGTTGCGATAGATAATTCTGGAAAGATGGTGGGTTTTGTGATAGATGGCACGAGTTTTGTCGAGGGTGGCAGATTGCAGCAACCTTTGGTTCTTTCCTCTCTATCTTTTGCTAATCTTACTTATGGGCTGATCTCTGGCGAGAGTTCTGGGGTAGATGACGATGATCTGGAACCTTTATTTCCTGTCGAAAAAGCTTTTCATGGTTTGGTTTTGAGAAATGTAAGCGAGCAAGATTTGCAAGGGTATAGTTTATCTTCCGCAGAGGGAGTAATAGTAGAAGCTATCAAGCCAGGTAGTGCTGGAGCTAAAGCTGGTTTCACTCCTGGAGATCTGATAATTGGGGCGGAAAGTTATAAGGTAAGTAATGTTTCTACTTTTAAGAAGATCGAAAAGAGGGTGAAAAATAAAGGACAAATGTCTGTTATCTTGTCAAAAAACGGTAAGAGAGAGATTATTGTGTTAAATTTAGAAGAAAAAAAGACAATTACTAGTGATTTGCCGGGGTTAGCGCTTCTTTCACAATCAACTTCTGATATTGTGGTGAAATCTCTAAGTGATGCCCAAAGAGGAGATTTGGATTTCGGAGTGGTGATCTTCTCTGTAATCGCAGGCTCTGCTTACGAGAAAGCGGGGCTTAATAAGGGTGATGTCATCCAAGAGATTCAAGATGTTTTGGTGGAAGGTAAAGAGCAGTTCGAGCGAGAGTTGGCTAAAGTCAAGGAAGGCGATCGGGTGCTTTTTTATGTGGTACATGCTGACGGCAGCTATGGATATGTAACTGTGGATATTTAGATCGAGTAGTTGTGCCAGAATTTGTAGCTATTATCACTGCTGCCGGCAAAGGAAGTCGGATGCACGCGAAGTGCAAAAAGCAGTTTCTTTTGCTTCAAGGTAAATCTATCTTGGAGCATACGATTGAAAATTTTTTATCTTTAGATGTGTTTACTTGTGTTGTGGTTGTGTTGCCAGCGGAAGAGTTTGCTACACAAAGCAAAATTTTAGCTTCGCTTTACCCATCTTTGGAGTTTGTTAAAGGTGGTAAACTAAGGCAAGACTCGATTTTTAACGCTCTGGATTTCATAAAAAGTACCGATTATGTTTTTGTTCACGATGGAGTTCGTCCCTTTGTGAGTGAGGCAGTTATCCGAAAATTGCTCGATAAAGTGCAGACGCAAAAAGCTGTTATACCAGCTGTACCCACGACGAATAGTTTGAAGCAGGTTGCTTTTGATAAGGTGCAGATGAGTCTAGATCGGGCAAAAATTTTTGGGGCAACGACACCGCAAGCCTTTTCTTATAAGCTACTTAGGGACTCTTATCAGCAAGCAAGGAGTGAGGCGATAGAGTTTACGGATGACGCTAGCCTTTTGGAGTTTTTGGGGCATAGTGTGTACTGGATTGAGGATGTTCCTGCAAACATTAAGATTACCACTCCTTTTGATCTTTTAGTGGCTAAAGCTATCTTGCAGGGAATTTAGTTTTTTTTATATTTTTGACCTCGAGATAAGCATAGCCGTCGGGGAAGATTATCTCCAAAGGCTTGTTTTCTGATAGATTTTCCAGTTTTCTTACAGTTTTTCCGTCTTGCCTTGTTATTGTGTAGCCTCTTGACAAAGTTTTCAGTGGTGACAGCTCTAACAGTTTTCCCTCGCTTGCTTTGAAATTTTCGTTAATTTTGTGCAATGCTGACGCCAGCAAATAGTTTAGTTTAAGTCGATAGTTGACGATTTTGGCGTCAATTTCTTTCAATTTCGTGAACGGAGACAGCGTAAGTAAAGTTTGCTGTAGCAGGTTTATTCTTTGTCGGTGGATTGTTAATTTTGTTTTTACCTTTAGAGTTATGAGGCTTTGAGCGTCTTGAAGCTTTTCTAATAAGTCTTGCTTGTCTGGTACGGCGAGTTCCGCTGCTGCAGAAGGTGTGGGGGCTCTCATATCTGCCACAAAATCGGCTAGAGCGAAGTCTGTTTCGTGTCCCACAGCAGAAATTATAGGAGTTTTAGCGGCAAAAATTGCTTGGGCAAGCTCTTCTGCGTTGAAACAGAAAAGGTCTTCTTGGCTACCACCGCCTCTACCGATTATCAGGGTGTCTACTGGGAATTTTTCTTCAAAATATTTTATTCCTTGGATGACAGTCTTAGCAGCTTTTTCGCCTTGTACGGTGGCGGGATATAGGTAGATTTGGCAGGGGAATCTTCGCGAGAGTACATTTTTGATATCTTGGATAGCCGCTCCAGTTGCAGAGGTTATGATGCCGATTTTGCGGGGATATTTGGGAATCTTTTTTTTGTGAGCAGCGTCAAAAAGTCCTTCCGAAGCTAGTTTGTTTTTTAGTTCTTCAAACTTTTTGTTGAGGTCTCCAGCTCCTTTTTTCTCCATTTGTGACACCACTATTTGGTATGTGCCTCCGACTTCATAAACATCTAGTTTGCCAAAGCAGATAACCTCTTCACCGTTTTGTGGGACAAAATCAAGCCTGGAGGAGTAATAGCGAAACATGATGCCTCTGATGGTGGCTTTGTCGTCTTTGAGACTAAAGTAAAGATGCCCAGAACGGTGTAGTGTGCAGTTGGAAAGCTCACCTTTTATAAACAGGTTGGGGATATTGTTTTTTACGATGTTTTTAAGGTGTCCGTTTATTTCGCTAACGCTAAAAATTTCTCTATTTTCCATAAAGTCCTGTTTGTTTAGTTGAAAGGTTGGAGAGCTTTGTCTAAAATTCCGTTAATTTTGCAAATCAACATACCGTAGTTTGTAATTGGTGTGTTTTGCTCCTTGGCTCGGTAAAGTCGTCTTTTGACTTCCGTGTTGTTCATCATACAGCCTCCACAGTGGATTACCAGAGCCAGATGCTCCATATTTTCGGGGTAATCGCTGCCGACACTGAAGACGAACTTTAGCTCTTTGCCTGTATATTTACTGAGCCATTTGGGAATTTTGTAGCGACCGATGTCGTCGCCTTGTGTGTGATGAGAGCAGGCTTCGGCTATCAATATTGTATCGCCGTCTTGAAGTTTATCGATTTGCTCTATTCCTTCTAAGAGTAAATCAAGGTCTCCTTTGTAGCGAGCGAACACGATCGAAAATGTAGTAAAGAGAACATTCTTGGGAATAATCTCTTTTATTTGTGTTACAGCTTGCGAATCTGTGATAATCATCTTGGGATTGTCTAGCAAAGCTTCCGCCAGTTGTTCCGACTGGGTAACTATGGCGATTGCGTCGTTATCTAAGATATTTCTTAGCACCTGTACTTGAGGCAATATTAAGCGAGATTTGGGGGCGGAGTCATCAATTGGGCAGTTTAGAACGACTTTATCGCTCTTTTTCAGCAGATCATCGAGTAAAAATTGCTTTTTTTTATGCTTTTCAGGCAAAATTTCGATAATTTTTTCTTTTAGTGCGACAATAGAGCTTTGATCTAAGCAAGAAACTTCTTGGCAATAAATGCCTAGATTATGACAAAATTTCTTGTTTTTAGGGTCAATTTTCAGTAAATCTACCTTGTTGAAGACAATTATTGTCTCAATTTCGAGATTTTTTAGCTTTTTTATCAATTCTTCGTCTTCACTAACGATTCCTTCCTCGGCGACGACTAAGATAGCTAAGTCTGTTCTCATCAAGATTTGTAGACTAGCTTTGCGTCTTTTCTCTCCGAGTATTCCTTTATCATCTATGCCAGCTGTGTCGTAAAAAGTTACAGGTCCAACAGGAATGAGTTCGTATCTTTTGGCTACAGGGTCGGTGGTCGTGCCTCGCGTGGAGTCCACGATCGAGATATTTTGTTCTGTTAGGGCGTTTATCAGAGAAGATTTACCAGCGTTTATTTTGCCTATGATGGCGATATTGAGCCTTTCTCCTTTGGGTATAAGCTGTTTCATAGTAATATCTCCTTAGATTGTTTAGTTTTTGTTTTATTGATGAAGTGTTTGGGATCTCCTGCGAGCCCTGGGTTTATGGTTTCGTTTAAGATAGTGGCGTAGTTTAACATTTCAGAATCGTCCACGAGGGCTTTATTTTCGTAAAGGGAGTAGTTATTTTTATAAGATTCGGGTGTTAAGTTTGGCATTAGGACATTGGCGCCTGCTTTTATACCTTTCAGATATCCTTCATTCTCTATAGTTTGTAGGGCTGTAGACGCCACGATATTTATATCTGGGAGCAATATTCGGCAAATAGCAATGACTTTTAAAGTTAGTTCTAGATTTTGTCGAAGGCTTATGCTGCTTGATTTATGCCACATAGGGGTGTTTTGGCAAGGGATATAAGGTCCTAGCCCTAGCATATCAACATCGAGTTTTTGGAAGAAGAGGATGTCTTGGGCGATGCTTTCCAGAGTTTGCCCAGGAAAGCCAACTAAAATACCAGTTCCTGTCTGATATCCGATATCTTTAAGAAAATGTAAGCATTCTAATCTGTTGCTGTAGCTCATCTCCGGTGGATGGATTTCTTTGTAGAGAGACGGGTTAGATGTCTCAATCCTCAAGAGATAACGGTCAGCTCCAGAGTCAAACCATCTTTGATAAGTTTCTTTTGTTTGTTCCCCTGTAGACAGCACAACTTTAAAGTTTTTGTTAGTTTTTTTGGCAAATTTGATGATATTGTTTATATTTTTGACAAATTGTTGGTCTGTTCTTTCTCCTGATTGGATCACAAAAGATGCGTATCCTTGCTTATTTATTTTCTCAATATTCATTTTCATCTGAGGCAAAGAGATTTCAAACCTTTCTATTTTTTCATTTTTTGCTCGAATGCCACAATAGAAACAGTTTCTCGTGCAAAAATTACTGTACTCAAGCAACGCTCTGAGGAATGTCACAGCACCCAAATTGGTTAATTTTGTGTGGTAGGCACGGTTAAAGAGCTCTTGACTCTCTTTTTTGCTCAGGAGAGCAAGAATCTCTTTTTTATTCATTTGCATTTGAGCATAAGAAAAGATTTTATGGTTTGAGTCAAGAAATAAAACTTGACAGTTAAAACTTGTCGGACATCAGAGGAGAAAGGCGAATGTTTGCTTTGTAGGCATAAAGGAGAACGAATGGCGATAAAAAGAGAAAAGCTTTCTGAATTGGTTAGGAAAAAGTTGCGTAAAATAGTGCAAGGTAAGCCGACGGGATTTAAATTACCATCAGAAAATGATTTGGCGAAGCAGTTCTCGGTGAGCAGGTCTACTATCAGAGAAGCGGTCAGTACCTTAATAGCTGAGGGGCTAATATTGGTGCGACAAGGTAAAGGGTTGTTTGTCAGAAGTGAGCAAAAAGATCCAGTTTTAGGAGCAAAAGAGTCGCTGGAGGATAAAGATAAGCTTTGGCATGCCTATATTATGTCTAATTTATTGGAATGCAATAATATTATCGATATTGCTTCAGATATTTCCGAAGATCAGGTAAACAGACTTGAGAAAAATATCAAAAGATTTGTTGATTGTACAGAGAAAGAGGTTGATCAGGAGAAAAGATTACATACTTTGATGGAAATAGATCATGAGTTTCATTTCTTGTTGGCTAGTTTTTCTCATAACAGTTTTCTTTTTGCCTTTTTGGACTACCTTTTTATTAGGACAAGAGCGTCTCGTCGTTATTTTTTGGGTTCTGCGGAGAAGGAGCAAAGAATGATCTGGGAACACAGAAGTATGGTGGAAGCTTTGGCTAAAGGAACGGGATTAGCGGCAAAAGCTTTAATGGAAGGACATTTAGACAATTATTTGGAATATTTGGTACACGAATTGGGTAATTTTAAAAAAAATTAGCACTTTTCACCTTTTTTCAGTAAAAAGTGCCAAAATAATTGCTTTTTTACATATAGTTAGATTCAATATATTCTAAATCTTTGTCTCCTCGTCCAGAGAGATTTATCAGTATTTTCTCACTATTTTTGCATTTTTTTGCTAGTTTTTTTACAAAAGCAACAGCATGAGAGCTTTCTAGAGCAGGAATTATCCCTTCACTCTTGCATAAAGTGAAAAAGCCTTCTAGAGCTTCTTTGTCTGTAATAGTGTGATAGCTTACCTTTTTTATATCTTTTAGATAGCTGTGTACCGGACCTACTCCTGGGTAGTCTAGTCCACTGGCGATGGTGTTTACTGGAGAAGGATTTCCTTGTTCATCTTGGAGCAAGTAACTTCTGAAACCGTGTAAAATGCCTGGAGTTCCTTTAGTGAGAGTGGCAGCGTGTTCTCCTACCTTGAAAGACTGTCCTGCTGGCTCTACTCCGTGCATTTTTACGCTTTCATCTTCGAGAAAAGCTCTAAAAAGACCGATAGCGTTGCTACCTCCACCGATGCAAGCTACTAAGTGATCTGGTAATCCGCCAGTGAGTTCTAAAAATTGTTGGCGAGCTTCTTGCCCCACGATGGACTGGAAATCTTGTACCATTTGAGGAAAAGGGTGTGGTCCTACAACTGATCCGATAGCATAAAATTGGTTTTTGATGTCTTTTAGGTACTCTTGGAAAGCGATGTCAACGGCTTCTTTTAGTGTAGCGAGCCCGATAGTTACTGGTATTACCTTGGCACCCAGTAATTTCATTCTGATTACATTCGGTTTCTCTTTTTCAATATCTACTGCTCCCATATATATATCGCACTCCAGTCCGAGTAAAGTAGCAGCGGTGGCTAGAGCTACACCGTGTTGTCCTGCACCTGTTTCGGCGACAACTTTCTTTTTGCCCATTTTTTTGGCTAAAAGCACTTCCCCGAGACAATGGTTGAGTTTATGAGCTCCTGTGTGGTTCAGGTCTTCTCTCTTTAAGTATATTTGAGCTCCGTATTTTTTGCTCAAACTCTTGGCAAAGTATGTGGGAGTAGGTCTGCCTGAGTAGTGTTTATAGAGATCGTGTAGCTCTTCTATGAAGTTGGGATCTTTTTTTAGTTGTTGGTACTGTTTATCGATATAATTTAGTTCTTTTTTAAGTTCTTCGGGTACGAAAACGCCTCCGTATTCTCCGAAAAATCCATTTATAGTGTCAAATTGCATATTATTTTCCTTGAGTTATGATTTTTTTAAAGGGTATGGGATAATGCGAGTCTAAAGAAAGCCCGCAATTAGGATTTTTATGGTAGGGTAGCCCTACCACCATCGCAATGTAGAACAAAAGTTATTGGAGAAAAGAAGAGAGTAACGAAAAAGAACACAGGTTTTTTTCATATTGTTACTACCTCCTTTCAATGAAAATTTTGAGTCAATGAAAATTAAGCGGTACTTTTGTCAACAATTAAATATTGGTGGAGCAGTTCGGATAATAAGTGAGGAATCTCTTTTATCTCTTCAGGAGAAGCAACATATGAAAGACGCAGTTGATAGTGCTTGTATTTTGAGTTTGAGAGATAAAAACTGGTTAATGGGGAAAAAAGTAGAGTAAAATCACCATTTTTTGTGCAAACTTTGCCTTTTTCAGCACAAAATTGACAAAATTTTTCTATTTTAAAGCTTTTTGGTACGAGATTTCGCAAATCCACGATAGAGTAGAGAGCAGATTCAGGGGAAGAGACGATAACCTTTGGAATCCTCTTTTTTAGTTCAATTGTAGTAGAAATTATCAATTTTTGGTAGTATTTTCGTAAATCTTCGTACCATTTTTGTAAATCTTCCTCTTTTTCAGTGGAAATACCTCCAACTATGTATTGACCTATCGCTCCAGCACAAAGATGAGATGATGCGGAGATGATAGCTTTTTGGATAAACTTTTTGTTGTCGCTGACCAAAGCTCCAATTCTTAGTCCGCATCCGTTTAATCCTTTGGAGACGGTTTCGATGCTTATTCTTCTCTTGCTGATGCCGGGAGCTTTTTCTTCGTCGATTTTCCAGATGGAGGGAGATTCTAATTGTGTATAGTGCAAAAATCGGTAAGCTTCGTCGCTAATCATCCACAGGTTGTATTTTACGCAAAGTTTAGCTATTTTGACCATTTCTTCTTGTGAGAGCAATTTTCCTGTGGGATTGTCGTAAGGTATGACGAGAATAGCACTAGGGTTGTGTTTTTTGATGATTTCTTCTAAATCTGTGTCACAGCGGAAGTGTCCATCTGTGCAGAGAGAGTAGGGTAGCACGACTATTGGTATCTTGTAGGAGTTTGCTATGCTGATGTAGTTGGAATAGGTAGGCTCGGAAATGATGAGGGGTCTTTGAGTTTGGCAGCAGCCCAGAAGTGCCAAATCCATAGCTTGTGAGCCGCCATTGGTGACGATTAGTTCTAAATCGTCTGTTTTGGCTCCGCAGAGCGAGATCATCTTCTTGAAAGCTCTTTTCGTGTCTTCTCTGCCAGAAGTGGCGGTGTATTTCACTATACCTTGTCCCAGTTCGGGGTCTTTTCCGATCTCTTTGAGTCTTTTTAACATAGCTGGGTGTATCGGCAGGCTGACATTTCCGATGGAGGCGTTGATTGCTTTTGTGGAGTCTGTGCGGTTGGAAAAGCATTGCTGAGCTTGTCTGATAGCCGAAATTGTTAAATTTTGAAAGTATTTGGAAAAATCAAGTTGTTTATCACACATTGTTTTTCTCCTGTTTTTAGTTTAGAGTATTTTCGAGCTAAACAGGAAATCTGGAAACAAACTGTAAAGAGAAAAATGAGAAAATCGAGAAAACACTGAAAAACTCCCAAAAACACTCTTTTTTGCTGAAATTTGCAAAAAAGAGTGTTTAGATATTAGGCAAACGCTGAAAATGTGCGATAAATTTTAGGAGAAAAAATAGAAATTCGTAGTGGGAGTAAAAAGAGCAAGATAAAGAAAACTGAAAAATTATTAAAAAACTAATTTTTAATAGTTAAAGCAATGAAAAGAAAGGAAATAACACTTCTTAGAATTTGTTAAACGGTAAAAATTGCTCAAAATCTTGTGCAAAAAGTGTGTTTTTCGTGGATAAAAGTGTGATTTTGCAGGTGATTTCTATTTCGTAACCTTTTAATTTTCAGTGGATTAGGCGGGTGTGCATTATTTCAAAATAAATGTGTTGACAACTCTTTTGCCTCTTATCTTATTGTTAGAGTGGGTGGATTGTGGACAATATTATGAAATTTCAGCACAATCTTTTGTTTCCCCTTATATTTATTGAAGGAGTTTTGTCATCAAAGCATTGAGAATTTTTAGTGTTTTTGCTTTATTTTGTGCTTTCCTGCTAACAGGCTGTACCGATGTGATCATAAGTGAGGACGCTTTGGATCCGCCAGATACGGTCGCAGCCTCTATGGGAAGCTATGATGATTATATTTTGGTGGACTGGTACTCTGCTGGTGAGAAGGTTAGTAGTCTTATTTCTTACGATTTGTATCGAGCAACATCGGAGAGTGGGGAGTATAATCTGCTGGCTGATGGTACTAAGTCTCGGACTTATGCGGATGAGAGAAGCACTACCAATCTGGAGTATGGGCAGGTTTACTATTATAAAGTTCGCAAAGAGAAGGGTGATAGAAAATCTATTTATAGTCCTGTAGGTGCGGGATATTTGCAAGTGCATACTATCGTGGGTAACTCGCTAGAGGCTTCGAAAGGTACTTATGTGGGAAAGGTGAAGCTGAGCTGGTCGGCATCAGATGATATGGCTGATTACGATGCTCAAGAGTTCTTTTATCGGGTGTATTATGCGGCAGACGAGTCTCCTACTTTGGAAAGCTCTTATCAAGATTTTGATGATTTGAGTGTGACTGAGGTCTTCGTAGAAGACCTATCTATTGGGGTTAATTACTATTTTGCTGTGCAGGTGGTTTCTAAGAATTTTAGCTTTATTAAGTCTAAGCTGTCCCTTGCAGCTCAAGGGTGTGTGAAAATACCATCACCAGAGACTGTAGAAGGGTCTAAGGGTACTTATGCGGATTCTGTGGAGGTTAGCTGGTCGGAAGTGACTGGAGTAGATGGCTTTATCGTTTATTACAAGAGAAATCTCGAGAGCGAAGATTATGTTATCTTGGCAGAGGTTTCTGCGGGTAGTGCAGAGTATATTAGCAGAAAGGTTTATCATAAGCCTACAAGCAAGGATGTGACTTACTTATATGATGTGAGGTCTGTGCTTTCGGATGGTTTGTCCGAAATTGTGGAGCGTGTGGAAAGCGAGGATGGCTATTTGCAAAATCTTGGTTTCTGCGGAATAGGCGTGCCAGAGAACTTTAGCCTTGAGTATCGAAATGAAGTTTTGGTTTTGAGTTGGGATAAATTAGAGAATGTTACTTTTTATGAGGTTACTGCTGCCAGAGACCTCTTCGGTGTAGCTTCAGATACGCTTCGCTTTGACCTTGATGATGTTGTGTCTGTGGGTGATAGGATGGAGTACTCTTTCCCAGATGAAAATCTTAGCTTGGGTGTTTCTTATGTGTTTGCTTTGAGAGGTGGTAGGAAAGTAGACGATTATCATGAAGTTTTTTCTGGATTTTCCAGTTTGATAAAAGGCTCTTTGCCTGTCCCTAGCCCGTATGTGCTGTATGCTAGCAAAGGGAAAGACGATCTGACTATTACCTGGAGAGTGGATGAGAATATCACAAAATGCCTTCTTTATTATGGTAAGTATGTGGGTAAATACTACTATCTGGGAGAGGCTAAATCTGCAGATGGAGTGTTTAGTCTTGTGCATAATAAGGCGATGGATGCTAATTTCCAAGAAGGGACGAAGTATTATTATAAAGCTAAGTCTGTCGTTGGTACGAATACTTCTGACTTTTCGGAGATGGATACTGGATGGACCAGAGTAGCTCCGCCAGAAGGGTTTAGAGCTGATAGCACTTCTTGCTATACAATTGATTTGAGTTGGTTGCCGTCGAATGGAGCCTCTTATTATGTGCTGTATAGAGATCAAAAAGATGCACCTTTGGATACGATTTATGATGATGGCGAGTCTAATTATTACACCTATCACGATGAGGGAACGCTCTCTCCTAGCACAAGTTATACTTATTACTTGAGAGCGAGCAGTGACTTTGCGGGTGTTTCTGATTTCGCCGATACGGTGGTAACTACCGCCTTGGAAGCTCCTTACAATCTAGAGTGCGTGAATGATGCGGTAGGTTCTGTCAAACTGAGCTGGGAAGTGAGAGGTACAGAGAACTCGGCTTTGGTGACGAAGGTGTATCGCTACGAAAAAGATGCTCCTTTGACCTCGGGACAATGGCTTACAGATGTGAGTATTATTGGGACTGAAGCGGAGGATTTCACGGGTGTGCCGGGCAAAGTTTACAATTACTATGTGACGGTGTCTCTGCCGAAGATAGGTGAGTCTGTACCGAGTAATGTGGTTGTGGGATTTTCCAAGCTGGAAGCTCCTACAGGATTGTCGGTGAGCAAAGGGAAGTTCTCGGACAAGATAGAGGTGAGTTGGACGGGAAATCCTGACCAAGGTGCTGAGCGTTATAAAGTTTATAGACAAACTTTTACACAAGCAAAAGTGGCAGAGGGTGTTTGGGAAGTAGTGGCGAGCGTGGCTTGTTCTGAAGAGAAGAAGACGATTACTTATTACGACTCTTACCTGATGAAAAGCGATAAGTATTACGCTTACTATTTGCAAGCTGATAGGACCGACTATGCGGCAGCAGGTGGAGACGCTCTGACCTCTAGAATAGATACGGGCTATGTCTCTATCGCTCCAGTGACGATACTGGATGCTTCATGGGGAGATTACGCAGATAGTGTGCGGATAGTGTTCGAGAGGAACGCTCTTGCCCAGCAGTATTGGGTGTATTATAGATTGGACACTTTTTCGTCGTTTAAGCCTCTGAATTTCCAAGCTGACGGATCTAATATCCTCTTGGCAAGTGTTGTGGGGAGCGAAGACACGCTGGAATACACCATGGATGTGAAGACGAATGCTGGTCTTCGCGATGGCGAGATGTTGCTTTTGTCGATGAGGGCTTTTAGCGATGCGTGTCACAATGTGGCGAGCGATGACTGGGCTTCAGCTTTTGGGAATCAATATCCAGCTTATCTGAAGTTCCCTGCTCCGAGTAGCTTAATTGCTGAGAAGGGTGGCAAGCTGAATGTAGAGCTCAGCTGGCAAGCGAACTTTGAGGCGAACTTGGATGGTTATGAGGTCTGGCGACGGGAGCGTAACAACACGAGTTCTGATTACGAGAAGATAGACGAAGTGAGTACAGAGAGCTACCAAGATTTGAAATATGACAAGGGGCGAATGTACTCTTATCAGGTTAGGGCTTACAGCCAGAGCTTGCAGAAGAAACTCAAGCTGTTTTCAGGGCTGGATTCGGGATTAGTAGTTTCAGGGTTTTCAAATGTAGATTCTGGGTTTGTTCGTTTGGATGAGATTAGCGGTTTTGCTGTTTCGGGGGAAAATGGCACAGCGAAACCGGATACGATTTTTATAGAGCTGAACTCTGTGGGTGATAAGGCTGAATATAGTTTTTATTACAAAGAAGAGGGAAGTAGTAATCCTTTCGCGGAGCTAAGTCCAGCATTGCAAAACTTTAGGCTAGAGAGCGGAGTGTGGAAAGGTAGCTGGGCTGTGGTAGATCGCAATAAATATGAAATCTTTGCTACGGCGACCTCGGGGCATATCAAAGACGATGGCTCGAAAGATAGCGTCAAGAGTGAGACATTGGTGGGATATCGGACTCCTGCTCCTCCCGACAGTATTACGGCGAGCAAGTTTAATTATCCTGACAAAATAAAGGTAGAGTGGGAAAATGAAAACTCAGCCAACTCTTATAACATAAAAAGAACTACCTTGGAAACTGCTGATGTTACTTATTACCGTGGAGTGTCGGCAGATGATGACACACCATCTTACGGATTGGATGACGATGGTGGAACGAATGATATGACTCTTACTGATAAGGCTGTATCGAGAGGATACTCTTATCTGTATCAGGTAGAGGCTGTGTGCGATAACGGTGCGACGGGCTACTCTGAGTATGTGGATGCTACCGATAGTGTGGCAGCGACAGGATATGTTCAGCTGGGAGAGGTGGAAGCTGTCTACGCTAGCAAAGGGAAGTATTATCAATACATAGATGTTTCGTGGGATGCTGCGGCTTTAGCCGATAGCTATGCGGTTTATCGCTTGGACATGTCATCTGGAGATGATAAGTCAGATTTCCTCTACTATGGTAATGATCCTATAGCTACAGTGGACTCACTGCGGTATCTTGATGTTCCGCCAGATGTGAATGCTTACTACTATCGGATATTGCCGTGCGTGTGGGTAGATGGCAATAAGATGGAAGCGGAAGCTTCTAAGGAGCTCTTTACAGATGAGCCGAAGGGATGGAGGGCTCTGGAGCCTCCGGTGATGGACTCGATTACGACGCACTTGGTGGACACTATCGAGATTAGTTGGGACAAGCTAACTGATGCGGTGAGCTATCGCCTGTATAAGCAAGAGGTTGATTTGTTCGGCAAGGTCGACCCAACCTTCTTAGTGGCTGTGGGCGACACGATGATTTATCAAGATGTGATATCGCAAGAGTATGCGGGGCTTGGTTATTATTACTTCGTGCAAGGGGTAACGGCGACTGGTCAGACGACAGCACTGAGTGATGCCTCGGATGTGGGAGCGGCTAAGCTGTACCCAGTGCAAAGCATAGATATGACGGTGATATCTGCGGATGATAAGGTGCAAGTTACTTGGGTGGTTGCGGACAATACCGACTTCGTGCGGATTGAATATGCTTCAGCATCAAATACAAATGCGGGCAAAGTTTTCTCTGCGGAGTATGATAGCTGGAGACCGAACTTGAGTGAGGGCGAGTGGGGCTATGTGAGCATCGTGTCTATCGGCAAATACAATGAGTCCGAAGCGGTGAGGGACAGTGTGCTAGCACCGCTGAAAGCAGTGGAAATCATAAGCATATCCAGAGGCAAAGATGACACGATACAGGTGGTGGTGAAGACCAACAGAGAACCAACTCTGATAGCTGTATATCGCTGTGATGACTATGAGATTTGTCAAAACTCCGAAGATTCTCTCTACGCTTTCTCGCAAAGGGGAAGCGAGGGTGTTGAGAAGGTTCTCTTCTCTGCAGCAGGGCTAGCTCCTACGAAACCATGGGTGCAAGATGGAGATGAGTATCAGCTCAACGATGTGGATGCTGCTTTAAATAAAGGTCAGAAATATTTTTATAGAGTAAATTATACGAGGGATGCGTCAAATGTCGTTTGGTCGGAGATGTCTAGCTACTCTAGCCAGACATATGGCTGGACGACACCAGAAGTGCCTGTGATAGATAGTGTGAGCAAAAATGAGCTAGGGGAAATCGAAGTTAAATGGAATCAGGTTGCTTATGGCGATGCTTATCGATTGTCCAAGAGCTGGGTGGAAGATGGAGTGCAGATGTATGATACGATAGCTGCTTCCAACCAAAAAAGCGACACTGTATATAGTGATGAGAAGGTGATACCAGGGAAATACTACACTTATGCTGTTCAGACTTATGTGCTCTTGAGTGATGCTTATTCTGCTCTGAGCCAAGCTGATAGTGGCTATGCGAAGCTAGTGGCACCTATTATTGATGCCTCCAAAGGTTTGTTTGAGGACTCTGTTCGGCTGCGGTGGGATGTGGGTGAGGGAGTAAAAGACCCGGGAGCAGGAGCAGAGCAGTTCATAATCTCCAGAGGGTCGGCTAGTGTGTCTGCATTGTTGCCGATAGATACGATAGATTATGGTGGAGAGCTAGAGGTCGTTTATTACGACACACTAGGGCTAAGTGCAGATGGCTTTGACTTCTACTATTATCGGGTGTCTGCAGTAGCTGGAGGCTTGACTTCTGAGGCGTCAGAGCTTGATTCTGGTTGGGTGAAGTTATCGCCTGTTTACGATTTGGCAGCTACAGATGGAAATTATACAGACAGTGTCTATATCACTTGGACGGTGCCGATAGCCTCCAAGAAAGATGAGATAGTGTACACTATCTATCGTGATGGGATAGACCCCGTTGGTGAAGTGACGGGATTGGATCATTACGCAGACAAGAATTTCCCTGATGGGGAGAAGGGCGTGCTACACTCTTATAAGGTTTCGTATCACCATCCAGACTTGGGGTACTCTTGCGAGAGTGAGGTTGAGACTGGCTATACCAAGCTGGCGACACCGAGAAAGCCAAGTGTCTCTTATCTGGATGAAGATATTGAAGGGATAAGCGTTTCTGCTTATACGGTGCAGAATGCGGACAGCATTTATGTTTGTAGGTACAAAACTTTTACTAGTGACGATTATACGGACACTATCCTCGTCTTCGATGGTGCTAGTAGCGAACTTTTTGTGGATGACGATCTTTTCACTATGCAGGATTACGAGTATTATTGTATAGCGTGGAATGAACTGAGTGGCTTTTCTGAGCCATCGGTAAGAGATACAGGTAAATCGTTCTTATTCCCACCGAGGATTACGGTGAGCGAAGATATGTACTTTGACTCAATTACGATCAGCTGGAGAGACTACACTCACAAATCTTTTACCATATATCGTGATACTGTAAATAGTGAGCCAGGTAATGATAATAAAATAGCAACTTTAGAAGAGGGTGCTAGCAATGGGGTATTTGTAGATACAGCTGAGAGTTTGGGTGTGAGTGATGGTGTGAGCATGGGCAAAGTTTATTACTATTGGGTGCGAGCTTTTGCGGATGAAGGTAGCACGCAGTATAGCAAGACAAGTGAGATGGATTATGGCTATCTGAGCTTGGCGACACCAGAAGGGCTGGAGTGCAGTAAGGCGACAAAGCCTGACACTGTAGAGATAAGATGGCTATCATGCCAAGATATAGAAGATTATGTTTTTCGGAGATACTCAGGAGTGAATGAGGGCGAAGTGTTTACAGATTTTGCTGTGAATAGGGACGAGTGCCTCACCAGTGGAGATACGCTGATTTATTATGATAAAGATCTGTTTACGGGCGACATCTTTTATTATTACAAAGTGAGAGCTCAAATGTCCGAGCCGTCGCTGAACTTGATGGTTTACTCGGACTATAGTGATATCGATTCTGGCTGGAAGAAGCCGGCTGCTCCTCGCGAGTTTGCGGTGTCCAAGGGATTGAATGCAGACACTATCCGTCTGGAGTGGAGCACCAATAATGTGTATGCTGGCAACGAAATGCATATCTATCGTGCTACGACTGCTGATGGATTTGCCGATGTAGCGTATGACACTGCGGATGCTGCCGCTGGCGAGTTTATGGACACTGCCGCCCTAGTGAATGGGGTGTATTATTATTACAAGATATGCAGGAATGCGCTTGGCTTTGGGTCTTCTTTTTTCACGGATGTCGATAGTGGATATCTGTTGCTGCCCGCACCTACTAATGTGCAGGCGAGCGATGGCGACTATCTGGACACGATAAGGGTTCGCTGGGATACAGTGCCAATGACGAGCGGATACACGGTGTATCGTCGCTTTGTCTCAGGTGCTACTCAAGAAACGCAGATAGATTTCCCTTCTCAAGATTCGGTTTATCTCGACACTTTTGTGTCTGCTTTTTATGGCTTGAGGGCGTATTACAGAGTAGAGGCTTATAATGATGTAACGCAGGACAATCTGCTTTCGCTTATCGATTCTGGATATACTCAGTTGCCAGCTCCCCAAAATTTCTCGGCGACATATCGCACTACCTATGATGCGGTGAAGCTAGCGTGGAAGATGGTGAAGAGAGCTGATGAGTATCTGCTGTTTGTGGGAGATAGCCTGACCAATCTGGAGTTGTTGGATACTTTCTACACGGAAGAAGCCTTCGACTCGGTCGGCACGCGGATAGATTATGGGACGATTTATTATTACAAGGTGTTTGCTCGCAATGAACTGACGGAAGGATTGCTTGAAGATAAGCGGAATTACTCTGAGATCGACTCTGGTATGGCTGCGATGCCTGCACCTGTGGGATTGCAAGCGGAGAAGGCTAAGCACGAAGACACGCTGTTTGTTAGTTGGTCGAAGCTGGATTACATAGAGGGTTACAGCTTGTATTACGACACATTGCAAGATGCTGGTGGTTACAAAAGGTTGTTCTATCTGGATGGTGCTGATGATACACTTGCAGGCGTGGACAATAATAACTTCTCGTCCTTGAGACAAGATAAGAAATACTACTTCAAGGTGCGGAGTGTGGGCAAGAATGATAGCTCGGAGTTAAGCGATTGCGACTTCGGGTATCTGGCTTTGACACCTCCAGCACAGCCACAAGTGAGCCAAGACAGCCTTGACTTCATCAAGATAAAGTGGGAAGACGAAGATTACGCAAATGGCTACACGCTGTATAGGATAAATTCCGCTAAGGACACGGTGTCTGTGGGACTGGAGATGACGAAGTTTAGTTCAGGCGATAGTCTCTATGTTAAAGATTTTTCGATAGTCCCGGGTGGTATTTATCGCTACTACTTAGTGGGCACGGGCGATGTGTCGCGTAGTTTGCCGAGCGAGGTGAGCGATAGCTGCTGGCGGCAGTATGATGCCCCGAATGTTTGGCTGGAAAACGACCCCGATAGCCTGATTACTGGCAGGTTGATAGTAAAATGGGACGAGTGGACGGAAGCTGCTAATAGGATGGTGCTAGAGTATTCCATTTCGCCTATATTTTCTGATCGCACTAAGAAAAATATAATTTCGAAATTTACTAGAGATGAGCTCACGGACAATGTAGAGCAAGCTAATCTCTATTATTTGCGGGCGAGAGTTTATCGGGATGGGGGTTTTGGTGAGATGATAACCTCTCCGTATAGTCAGGTGGACTCTGGCTATTGCCGATTGGACACGCTTACTAACTTTACCGCAAGCAAGGCTAAGTGGAAAGACAAGATTGTCTTGCATTGGGATACTCTGCCTGTAACGAATGATATGGGCTGGAAGAAGTATCATATTATGCGTAGCGACCTGAGTGATGAGGGCGTGCTGGTGACGGATGTGGACTCCTTCGTGGACGCAAGCATAGAGATAGGTAAAATATACAGCTACAAGGTGAAGGTGGTTACCGAGAAGTTTGGTGAGTCGCACTATAGTCTGGAGGACACGGGGTATGCCGATTTGCCGACACCTGCACTATCTAGCGTGGAGGAGACCGATGGGCAAGACTCTTTGCGTCTGGTGTGGTCTTATCCTGCACAGGCTGGCGAGCTGGTCGATTCGTTTATGGTCGCTCGTTCACTGGGCTTGACATCATATTTTGTGGTAAATACATTTCCTCTGGATAAGAGTAGTTTACAGATAGAAGATTTGGGGACGATGGTGCAGTACACTTGGGTGCAAGGCGGTTTGGAGAGAGCTAAGACTTACTACTATCGTTTGCAGGCGTCTTCCACGACAATAGATGACAAGTCGGATTTTAGTGATACCTTGTCAGGGAGCTTGTCTATGCAATCTCCAGACTTGGTAAGCGTGAGCAGAGGCGACTACAACGACAGCATCGAGTTGCACTGGACACAAGTGGATGGAGCTAAGAATTATCTGGTGTATAGGTCGAAGAGTGTAGATGGCTTTGATGTGGGGATGAGCGAAATAGAGATGGTAGACGACACGAGCTATGCCGATACTGTCAAACCTAGTGCAGAGCCCAAGCAAGGTGAACCATATTTTTATAGTGTTCGAGCTAGGAATACTGATGATGCATATGTTGTGCATTTGTCTGGTTTTAGTGATGTTGACTTTGGATTTGCCTCTATGGATACTGTGGCGAATTTCACAGTCGCCAAAGGTGACGATAGGGAGAAAATAGCTGCCTCTTGGAAAAAGGTGGATGCTGGGGATTACTCGCCGCTTTACACTCTCAGGATGCTTTCTGCTGCAGTGTCTGGCACGGTGGTAGATTCTCTAGTGACTTCCGACACTTCGCTCGATTTGCGTTCTACGGGAGCTTTTGGCAAGAGCTTGATTCAAGGAAAGGTTTACTATTTCAATGTGCAGGCGAAGATAAATTTGGGGACTTTGAACGACACTGTTTATTCCGTTATCTCTCGGGTTGATTCTGGCTATACACAAGTGTTCCCTCCTACGATAAGTGCGACTTATGGCACGCTGCTGGATACTATCCGCATCAAATGGCAAAAAGAGACAGAAGTGGCGATGGACTCTGTGCGGATTCGCTGGTCTGCGGACAAGAGCAGTTGGGATAGTGTGGCTGTGGATTATTCCTCCGCTAAGGTTGACGATACTGTTTATAACTTGGTGGTAGGCGTGGATTTGGATAGTGCTTATATCGGATTGCCTTTGTATATCGGAGCGAGGTTTGAAGAGCCGAAGAGCAACTCAAAATATGTGCAAGTGATGGGAGCGACCAAGCTGCGAGGACCGCAAGATTTAACCGCTAGCAAGGGGATTTCAGCCGACACATTGACGGTGAGCTGGCAAAATTACCGTGGTAATGCTGAGAAAAATGATGACAATACGGACTTGTACACATTGTATATAGCCGATTCCGCCAACGCTATTTTTGACGAGACGAAGATAATAAAAGAGGTTAGCAGGGAAGATGCATCTTTTTATAGCTTTGATCTTACGCTGACAAACGAGGTCGGCAAGTTGCCGGGAATCTTGTATTATTTCAAGGTGGGCGGTAGTAGCAAGATGCTAAGTCTGGCTGACTCGATGAGCAATATTGACTCGGGATTTGTATTACTGCCGAAGCTCACCATGAGTGAGTGTAGCCACGATTTGAATGGGAAGATCGAGGTTTCGTGGGCTTTGCCGAGCACTCTGGAGGACTACAGCGAAGCTTATGAGAGCTATGGATTGCAGATAGAGGTAGCTAGAAAGAGTGCAGCTGGAGCGTATGAGCTGGTGGACAGCTTCCAAGGGTTGGATACCTTGAGTTTTGTGGACAGCTCTACAGCTTTGGAGACAGGGGTAGATTTCTATTATCGGGTGCGGCTGCACAGTAGCCGACTGGCAGATATTGTGGCAGGCGACAAGGAAAGTTCCTCTTCGCTGTGGAGTGACTCTCTGCTCGGGACTTGCATCATCTCTCTTTCCGAGATTCGCTTGGAGAGCGAGGACTCTTTCTATATCGATAGTGTCCGTATGGAGGTGCTCAGGGCGAACAAGGTGGACAGCATCATCATCAAAAGAGAGGACGAAGATGGCTCTGCGGACACGATATTGGCGAGACTTGTGTCTGATGATTGTGGTGTAGATGATGGGAAATATTTTGCTTTCACAGATACAGCAGCCTCTCTGCAAGATGGTAAGCTCTACAACTACTATGTGCAGACGAAAAAGAATGCGGAAGTCTCTGAATGGGTAGGACCGCTTGAGGCTTATACGAAGTTGGATACTTGCCAAAATCTCAATGTATCCAAAGGGATTTATGAGGATAAGCTGAAGCTTTCTTGGAAAGCAAAAGCTGAAGCGGAGGGTTATGCTATATTTGTAAAAGACATCTCTAGCGGTGAAGACTCGATGATAGTTGCTAGCTTTACATCTGCGGATGAGTCTGTGGCAAGGTTCGTGGGCGATTTGGATTATCCATTTGCTTATGGTCCTAAATACTCTCTGGGTGTAGCCGCTTACTCTTATAAGTTTGCTTCTAAAAAGGTTTATTCGGACATCGTCTGGGATACGGGCTATCTAAGACCGCAAAAGGTGGACTCTGTATGGCTTTCTCACAATCTGAAAGACAGCGTAACCGTGAAGTTGCGTTACTATGGCGGACACACTTTTGTGATAAAACGGAAGCGAAAAGGTGACACATATGTGGATATAGAAAGTCCTGTGTGGACTTCTACGCCGATAGCGGGGACTACAGATAGCTACTATGTCTTTGTGGATAGCTTGGGCGGAGCAGACAGTCGCGTGAACGGAGCTTATTATTACTATAAGATTATGGCTGAAAGGACTGGCTATAAGGGCAGCTCGGACACCTTGTTTACAGAGAAGCTCTCTATGCCTGCATACAGCCAGATAGACACCGTGGGAATTGTCGAAATCGATTATCCATCGGTGGACTCTTTGCCGATAAAGCTCAGTCAGTCAAATTTGGTAGAGCACTCGATCGCTGATATTCGCTATAGGTTGTATCGTTATGCCGATGAAGGATGTGCGAGTTTGTTGGACTCTACGCCTCTGGCAGATACTGCTGTTATCGTCTATGCTTTACAAGGTGATGGTAAACCAAAGAAAGGCGTTCCCTATTGGTTCAAGGTGAAAGCGGAGGCTTATGAAACGGCTTCCGACTTAAATCCTTACTCTGTCTCAGACTTTACTGCTGGTGTGTACAAAGGTGGCATCACTTTGCCTAAGCCGACTATGAAGGAGATCAGGGTAACTGCTGATGCGAATGCAGTTTACTGGAAGAGCTACCCTAGTGATGTCGCACCACTAGATAGTGTCCGCTTGTATCGGAGCTTTAGTGGAGGAACTTTCGAGTTTGTTAAGCATTACTCAGGCACGCCACCTGCACAAGTTTGCTTGGACACCATCGCTAAGTATGGCGAGCATGTAGAGTACTATGTGCAAGCGGTAATCAACAATGGTGGAACAGGCGATGAGCAAGTCTCAGTAAATAGCGACACTTTGGATTGCTACTGCTATTTGCCTGTGCCAGACAGCTTCTCGGCGAGCAGAGGAATGTATGCCGACACCATAGAGCTTAGCTGGAAGTGGAGCTTCGCTAAGGCACAAGTGGACAGTGTCTTGCTCTCTCGCTACAAATCGGGTGTGTGGGACACGAGCTACACTTTCGCTAAAGCTGACACGCCTTACTACGATACAGCCAACATCTTGGAAGGCGTAGAGTACACCTATTATGCTAAGAGCAAGAAAAATAACTCTGCAACTTACTCTCCAGTAATTTCTAGCGATAGTGCTGTAGCCAAAGGTTATGCACGCTTCACACCTCCAGACACTCTCACTGTGTCGAGGAACGCTTATAGCATCTCTTTGAGTTGGGGCTATAAGGCTGGAAAGGCAGATACGACTGATGATGTCCGCTATGCAGTGGTGAGGAACGACTCTCAGACTGCCGAGTGGAAAGAGAGCGGTGTCTTGGATACAGTGGATGTGGGTGATGAGGAATTCTACATGGATGCGAGCGTGGTGCATGGGATGGTGCGTTGGTACAAGGTGGCAGCCTTCAACGACATCAGCAAGGAGAAAGTGCTCTCTGCACCAGTGCAAGGATTTTCTTTGCTAAACCCTGTGCAAATCACCCGAAACGACCAAGGTGTGAGTGCGAGCCAGATTGTAGTGACATGGGAAGAAGACCCAGCACACGAAGCTTTCTTTGTGCAATACTCTTTAGACGAAACTTTGGACGCTAGAGGAGCTTTTGCTCATCCTATTGCAGATAGTGCTGGCTCTTTTGAGTCGTCTGCTTACACTTATACTTCCGACACGATAGATCCTGCCGACTCACTCGTGGGTAGGAAGCTCTATTGCCGAGTTTGGGCTCAGAACGACTTTGGCAAGAGTGAGCCGACACAAGTGGAGGTCTGGACGAAATTGGGAGCACCAGAGATACTAGTTGTGTCCGATGGGACTCTGAACAATAAGATGTCGCTAACGATAGAAAGAGCTTGTGACTCTGCAGCCGACCAGAGTATCAGATATGAGATATCTTATACAAAAGATGAAGCAGAACTCTTTATGAATTATTATGATTTAGATTTGGCGACGGCTTCCGCTAGCGGCGATACGATCTTCGACACCATAGATGTGACCGAGCAAAACGCTGGTTATGTCTATTATGTGGGCGTGAGAGCTGTTAATGATCTGTTCGGTACGACATCGGATGCGACAATAGACAGCGGATACTCCAAACTGCCGAGTGTTGACCTCTATACTACTCCTGCACCGATGGAAGGATTTATTCGCCTGTCATGGGAGAAAAAAGATATCGGTGGAGACTCGCTTCGCTATATGGTCTATCAAAATTCAAGTCCAAATCCTGAAATAAAAGCTGGTATCTACGACACCACAGATGACAATATACTTAGCTATGACGACACCACAATGACTGTGGCTACCGACTATGAATACTGGGTGGTTACGAAGGTTATTAACCGTGATTGGGGGAATAGCAATATTCAGGAGTCGGACACTTCTAACCATATCGTGCAAAGTGCTAAGATTGGCTATGTAAAGAATTTGAAGCAGGTGGAAGATTACAGGATTGATTCTATCAACTTATTTTGGGATAATATAGAGAGTGTGGACTCTTATGTGATATACAGAAATGACGAAGATGTGGTCTCGGAAGCTTATGCTTTTGATACTGTGGATTATGACACCGAAGTGAAAAATTTTCCATATTATTGGGATAGCAAAGATAGCATAAAGAACAACCCTGGGAAGGTTTATTATTACTGGGTGGCTGGCAAAAAGGCTGCGGATATTGGACCTCTGGCAGATGATGGCGTTTTCGGCTTTACCAAGCTGGAACTAGCTGACTCTGTGTGGGCTAGTAAGGGGACGGATGCTACCAAAATGGTGCTTACTTGGAATAATTCCGATTATGCTACTGCTTACAATATTTTTTACGATACATTGGACTCTGGCGGTTACGACTGGCTGGCTAAGGTCGGCATCAAGGAAGAAGACACTACTTACAATTTGTATCGCAGTCAATTCAGCTCGCAGTTCGAAGATGGAGTGAGGTACACATTTAGGGTTCAGCCTGTGAATAGCTATTGCACAGCCGATATTTCCGATACGAGCGTGGCAGAGGATACGGGTTATTTCCAATTGTCGTCGGTGGACTCTTTCTACTTCTATTTCGATAGTGTGCGGTTGGATACCATCAAGCTCCATTGGGCTAAGAAATTTACTGATGACCTCTATTATCACCTCTATAGAGCGGAAACCAGAGATGGGAATAAAACTTTTGTAGATTCTGTAAATGTGGATACTGGCTACTATGAGGACACAGAGCTCACTTTAGAGGGCGGCAAAGTTTACTATTACTTTATCAAGACCACTGCCAAAGGGTTTGAGGGTGCGGACTCGGATACTGCAGAAGTAAGCACTTTCAACCTTGCACAAAACATATCTATCGAGGGTGGAGGAGCTTGGTCTAGTTTGCCTATGTCTGCGGAGCTCTTGGTGTCGGGGGAAATGTCTGGGACAGATAATGTGGAAGCAAATAGCTTTTCTGACTCCATTGTAATAAAATGGAGGAAGGTGACCAACGCCGAGAAATATTATCTGGTGGCAGATACAGCCAAAGATTACGAAATTTCTGCTGCTCGCTACAAGTTGCTGATTTCCTCTGATGACACCGCCTATACTCTGATGAACCCGACTTTGCAAGTTGCCGATTTGGGTAAGAAGCTCTATTTCAAGGTAGCACCGCTGAACTATTTGGACGATTATTCCTCCGAGAGGGCTCTCTTTACGGATACGACCTCTGGTTTTGCTTTGTTGTCGTCGCCCATAAATTTACAATTGACAACGGTCAATCCTAGCAGCTATGTGCTTAATTGCAAATCTGTGCTGAATGCGACTCAATATGAGCTATGGAGAGATGGACTTTGCGTGGACACTAGCTTTACTACCGCTCTTGTCGATACAACCATGCGACCGGGAGATACCGCTTGGTATAAAGCAAAAGTTTATAACACCGCTACGGGGCACTCTCCATTTGGTGATTCTGTGTTTGTCCAGAGCAATCCACTGTCACCTGTCGGAGTTACAGCGAGCAAGGGCACATTTGATGACACCATCGCCATTAGTTGGACGATAGACACCATGGTGCAAAAGGTGGAGAGATTTTATGTGTACGCGAGGAATATAAATTCTCTGGGTAACTTTGTAAAGGTTGGCGATACAGTTGCAAAGTTGGAGCAAGATAGGGACACCTTGTTTGATATTAGCTTGGCGAGAGAAGTTGGGCAGAAGTATGTGTTTAATGTGAAATCTTATAGAAACGGGAGATATTCTGCTGCTTCTACCGATGTCGATACAGGCTGGAAATCTATCCCCGATCTGGAGGAGCTACAAGCCGACACTCTGGAAGCTAGTGCCTCTTTTGTGAGCGTAAGCTGGAAGGCAGTGGATGGACTTGCTGCAGATGGTAGGTATTTACTCAAGCGGGTAGGGACTTTTGACACCGTTTATTTTGATGATATCGCAGATTCGCTGTATGATGACTATAGCACTGCAAAAGGGATGGCTTACAAATATTATGTGAAAGCTTACAATCCTGATTATGTGGATGTCACCCAAGATATAGAAATCTGGAGTAACGATAAAAACGACGGCTTCGTGAGCGAGAACTGGTCGGACAGTGCTTATGGTGGTCGCCGATTTGCCACGCCAGAGCTGGAGATAGCACAAGAGAGCAACGACTTGTTGCAAGATACTATCCAGCTAAGTTGGAGTGCGTATCCATTGGCTACGAAGTTCTTGCTGGCTTGCGACACTTCTAGCGATTTTGCTGGCGATGTCGATACGGTGCATATCTATAACAACGCTGATGGCGATAGCAGCTCTTACAATTACTCTGCTGAAGGAACTCTGGCTGAAGGCGAGGTTTACTATTTCAAATTGCAAGTGATAGACTCTGGTGGAGTTGCCCCTGTGTGGGACTCTGTGAGTTCTCGTTGGTCATCGGTGGATAGCGGCTGGTCACAGCTGAGTCCTCCTACTGGTCTGGAAGCGACGGATAGCATTGCCGATAGCATCCTCGTGACTTGGAGCAAGTCGATAGTGCCAGATGTAGATTACGAGGTGCGGATGACAGGTGAAGGCGAGGCGGACGAAACCGAGAGGATTTCCGACACAGCTTATAAGTTTTATTCTCCGTTTGATGAAGATCAAAAGAGCTTTGTCGTCAGGCAAAAGCATTCGGTCTTCGGTGTGTCCGACTGGAGCGACACGGCTTGGGGCATCGGCAAACAGTCGCCACCCGAGTACTTGTCCAGACCATCCAAGGGTAAATATTACGATAGTATCTATTTCATGATGGACGAGCCTTCTAGATTGTTGGGACAGATGAAGTACAAAATCTATGTCAGTGTGGATAAAGATGCGACACCTTTTAGCAGTTCTGCTGATTTGTCTGGTGTTTACGATAGCACAGATGGTGATTTTGCTTACTCTCTGCAGGATACTTCGCTTACGAAGAACGATTGGTTTGGCAAGAAGCTCTATTTCCGTGTGGCTTGGCAAGTGTCTGGTCAGGAATTGTATAGCGATAAGGGTGTCATAGATTCTGGCTGGAGCAAGCTCTTGTCCCCAGAGGGATTGGACACGCTGGGTGTGGGCACTCTGGATACAGCTGTTGTGGCTCTCAAGTGGAGCAGTGTCGCCAATGCCGAGAGCTATGGAGTGGAGAGGAAAAGATATAGTGACAGTGATGACGAGTATTCTTTCTTGAAAAAGGTCACGGACACAATTTGCCATGACACTATAGAGAAAAGTAGCAGACATCACGCTTTCCGATACAGAGTGCAGGCTCTCAACGACTTGTCTGACGACACAGATGAAAGCGTAGTAAATAGCGACTCTAAGTTCGCTGAGTTGTCTGACACCCTCTATCCGAATGTCTATCATGTGGAGAGCTTGTCGGCGAGCAAGGGTGAGTATGTGGACACCGTGAAGCTGAGCTGGACTGGTTGTCTGGACACGCCATACACTGTGGTGCGTATGCAGAAAGCTGCCAGCGGAGGTTTCGACTATGCAGGTATAGTTGCGGTTATCAGCGGGCAAAATAAAACTGACGGCTTTGAAGATGAGGTGATAGCAGATAAAGAGTTAGAGCCCGGCAAATGGTATTATTACTATGTTTACCTAGATGGCGATATGGCTGTCTATCGGGATTCTATAGATTCGGGATATGCCCAGATACCAGCTCTGGAAGCTGAAGATTTGTGGGTGAACAACGACACAGCCGATATTGTGATTGATCTGAATGCGGAGTCTGTGCCAAGTTTTGACACAGTAATCAAAGTGGCGATTAGCACAGGCAAAAACTTCGTAGATAGCGTAAGATTTTACAATCTGGAAAGCGGAGTAGAAAAAGATAAAGGCTCTGTGCAAGTGGGCGGAGCAACGCCGACGGACACCTTTGAGTTTATACCAGATAGTTTCGGTGTGCTGGACACCTTTAGGTTGCGAGTGGTCAACGATGTGGTTGCTGACACCTATTTCACGGTGGTCTCTTTCACGCCTTTGCGACCAACGGACAAGGTGGAAGTGCAAGACGATGGCAGTGAGAGCGATACCATAAAAGTGAGTGTAACGAAGAGGGACGACAACAGCGAGAAGATAGATTCGGTCGTATTGCAAAGAGTGGAGCTGAGCAACACGAGCAAGGTAGAGAGGCTGGTTTATCCATTCGATGCAAGCAACGACACGCTCGGTGATAGCACCGTGGTCAGGGGCAAGAAGTATGTGTATAAGGCTGCCTACTATAGCAAGCTCACGGGCTTGTCTGAGTTCAGTAGTAGCGATGACACAGGTTTTGCGATGCTGGCTACGCCAGTGTTCGATACTGTCACTAAAGGCACGAGTCTTGATACTATTTCGCTCGTGTGGCACAAAGTGGAAGATGCCATTGGTTATAATATCTATAGCCGTGATGTGGGTGAGAGCGATTACGAATTGCTGGTGGACGAGAATGTGCTGGAAGGAGCGAGCGATACCGCTTATGATGATACGCGTAGCCATATAGCTTGTACATTTGTCTCTTACAAGGTGCAAGCGGTGGGTGTAGACACCAACTCGGCATTATCGGTTGTCGATTCTGGTTCTCTCGCTTTTGATCGAGTGCGGAATTTGAGCTTTATGGGCAAAAAGAAAGATACGATCAAGCTCCAATTTAACATTAGTGCGGACTTGGCTTTGGATGCAGCTTTCGGTGATAATGGCGTGAAGCTGTATCGCTGGGAAGATGTGGATAATGCTGATGATACGACAGATCATAAAGTGGACACTTCGCTTTATGTGGTCGATTCTATTACAGATGGTGAACTGAGGACTTTTACGATAGCGGACACTTCTGCTGTATTGGATGTGGGTCAACTGTATTTCTACAGAGTGCTGGTGCGAATAGGTAGTGTGGTCTCCGAGCTTTCTGATATCGAATACGGATATTTGGATTTACCCAAAGCGGGCAAAGTGACTGTCACTAAAGGAACGAAGGTTGATAGCGTTGAGATTACTTGGGACAAGGTAGAGGGATTAGAAAATTATCGGCTGATTAGGAAAACTGTGACAGCATCGCCAAGCGAAGAGTCTTTTGAAGAGATAAACGATACGAGTGTGTTTGATGATTTCGGTGGAGACTTCTTTGAGGGTACTTTTGAGCCGGGTAGGTTCTACGCTTACAGCGTTAAGGCTATTTGTGACATAAAGCAAGATACGATTTTTGGCTCTATAGATAAAGATTTAGAGTTGCGTATTTTCTCGGAAGCAGGGGATGTGGATACTGGTTGGTCGGAGATGCAACCTCTGGATGAAGACCAGATATATGGTTACAACGACACGGGCTGGATAGAGAGAGTCTCGCCAGATGATATAGATGCTGAGGTGGACACACTTATTCAGATTACTGTGCTACCGACGAACAGTTTTGTGCGAGAGGTTTATGTTTACCGCAAAAATTTTGCTGATGATAACACGAGCTTTGCTCCGATAGATACTGTAGAGGGCTCTGAAAAAGTTATCGATGACGATTTTGTGAGAGGCAGAAAGTACTCTTACAGATTTAGGGTGAAGAACGACACCCTCTCTAACGACACTTTCGATATTGCTTCTTACACGACTCTCCAGGAGATAGACACCCTTAAGTGCACCGCTTACGATACGAGTGGACTAACTTTTGCGTTCAAAGAGATGGCTGGTAATGCAGCAATCGACTCTTATCGTCTGAAAAGAGCTAAAGCGGCAGATGAAAGAATCTTCGAGGAGTTCAATGTTTCGTATGCTTTTGAGTACAAAGATACGCTGGTGACTCAGGGTGTGAGCTATCTTTACTCGGTGGCTTCCTACAACGACACTACGGGCTACTCTCCTTATTCGCCACAAATCGCAGTGCGTAGAGATGTGAGCGTGCCGAAGATTTTGAGTGTCTCCAAGGGCGACTTCATAGATAGTATCCAGATTAAGTGGAGCAAGGTCGATGACGCTTCTAAGGGGTATATGATCTTGCGGGACACTAGCGGAACGGGAGGAGACCCTCTTACGACTTACGATACTTTGTTTACTTCTGGCTATGGTGCTCAAAGCGAAGATACGGTTTACACGGATTTCAGCTCCTATCTCCCTTATGCTACTATTTACTATAGCGTGGTAGCCATCGGTGCAGATACGGTGTCAGCTCCTTCGCTGGTCGATAGTGGGTATCTGAAATACTCTGGTATCACCGATTTGGCGTTTGAGTCTATGGATGAGCTACGGTTTGACACGATAAAGTTGTCGTATAGCTTGTCCCAAGAGTTGGTCGATTTTGGAGTAGACAGTGTGCAGTTTTACCGCTTCGACTCCGTGAGCAATGCTGACTCTAGCAATTTCACGAGTAAATACTATTTGGCATCTGTAAGCTCTGGTTTTGTCACGACAAACACTTACTACGACGATATCGGAGATTTACGCAGTGGCAACCTCTATTTCTACTTAGCTAAAGTGTATCCTAGTGGTGATGACCAAGGGATGAATGTTTCCAACTTGGCTTTTGGCTGCACCAAAATGTTGCCGCTGGACTCTGTGTGGGCTACTAAGGCTACCTATAATGAGAACTCAATCAAGATAGAGTGGTCGAAGGCAGAAGACACAAAGAACGACTCGGTCGACTACTATATGTTACACAGGACTCCTGTGGACGGTGGTGTGGCAGATTCTTTGGCATTGCCTGGAGATGACACCTCTTTCGTGGACAGCTTGGGCGGTGTGGCTGCAGGATACACGCGGAGTTTTGATAATTCTTTGAAACTGGCTCGGGAGTATGAGTACAAAGTGCGTCCGATTATTTCCCTGAGTGAAGACACCGCAGTGGGTGAGCTTTTTGCCAAAGATTTTACAGCGACATATACGCAACCAGACACAGGATATACTCAGCCAAAAGCTCCGACACTGTTTAGCGTGAGCAATGGTAGTGAGGATGGTGTAGATGGCGACAGCATTAGAGTGGAGTACTCGTCTCCTTATTATGGCGATAGCTTGGTGTTGTTTAGGGATTCACTGGATGTTTCGGGCAAATCTTGGACTAAGGTGGAGAATTTAGCTTTCGGAAAGACACTAGAAGATTATTACGATGTGGATGTGGCACAGGGCGTTCGCTATCAATATTATATCAAGATATACAAAGGCGTGGCTGTAGATAGCAGCAAGATTGATAGTGGCTTTGTCTCCCTGAAGAGACCAGATAGCGTAGTAGTGATAGACAATGGCAAAATGAGCGATAGGATAAAGTTGCGGATTTATGCACCGAGTGCTACCATAGCAGTAGTGGACACGATGTTCATCAAGAGGAGCAAAGCAAATTCTGCTCTGTTCGTCGCTTACGATACCTTAGATGTGAGAGACAGCAGTGGGACTTACATCTCTTATGTGGATAGTCTCGACCTGAAGCAAGGAGTGAATTACATCTACACGGCGGTTTTCCAAAATGTTAGCTCTACTTCTGAACAATGCCGTGATTATGATACTGGTTATTGCAAGCTAGATTCGGCAGAGATTATCTCGGTGACCAAGGGCTCTATGTTCGACACCATCCGCCTGACTTGGCATATGTCGCCCGACGCTCTGCAATACCAAATCTTGCGAGATAGCATTACGGGAAGCGATGGACAAACCCCTGCTAATTACGACACGATAGCCACGACTTCTCTTTCCAAAGCTGAGGAAGATACTATCTGGGATGACCTGAGCGACTACGGAGCTTTTCGGCAGGTTTATTATATGGTGAAAGCCATAGGTGTGGATCGCGACTCTCCTCTATCGTCTGTGGATAGTGGCTATTACCGATACAGAGGTATCGAGGACTTGGCGTTCGTCTCTTTGAGTAACCCCAAGTATGACACGATAACTCTGGAGTGGAGCTACAACGAAAAAATCTTGCCCGAGCTAGACACTACCTTGATTTTCCGCTACGACTCGCTTAAGTATGTGGACAGCGTGAGAGAGAACAGCTCTTACGATGTCACGACTAATATGCTGGGTGTGCCGATGCAGGAGAGTGACACTAGCTACGACACCAGCTCTACTCTGCTCGTGGGCAATCTCTACTTCTACAGAGCGATGGCGAAGACGAACAATGGCAACTTCGCTTATCCGTCCAATGTGGTGTATGGCTATGTAAAAGTGCCGATGGTGACGAATGTGAGAGCGACCACAGCCGAGGAAGACACGATACGGGTGAGCTGGAACAAGACACCAAATGTCGATAGTGACGGTGGCGATGTTGAGAGCTATTATATTGCGAGATATATTGGCGATAAATACGACGGAGTGAGTTTGGTATCTGGTGCGGACAGTGTGTTTGTGGACACAGCAGGGAAGACGAAGTTCAACACGAAGACATACAAAGCTCGGAGCTACAACTATCGAGTGCAAGCTAAGGTGGCAGTAAAAGAGCTGACCGCCGATGGTTGGTATGACGATTACCTCTATTCGGACTGGTCGGAGCCAGATACAGGCTATGTGTACCCCGACTCTGCGATAATAGATGATGTCACGAGAGGAACGCTGGAAGACACAGTGGTGGTCTCTTATTACACACCAGACTATCTGGACTCGGCGGTGCTGTATCGCAGGGAAGAAGACCAAACTACTTGGAACAGGATGGACACCTTGCCAGTGGGAGCAGACAAGTGGACGGAATATCAAGACCACTCTAGCGACTTGATCCCCGGTAACAACTACTGCTATATGATCAGGATTTACAAAGAGACAGTTAATGACTCTAGTGTGGTGGATACTGGATATGCCAGTATGGCAGTACCGACGGACTTCCGCGTGGTGTACGACTCCAACCGCTACGCTGCGGGATTTGCTGACACCTCGCATATTTCGTTGCGATGGGACACTGTGAGAGCTTCCAGCGGTTATCAGATATTTGCTAGTCGGCACGACGATGTTTCCAAGAGTAATTATGACACGATAATAACCATAGTTTCTAGTTCGGATACTTCAAATGTGTTTGTGCCGAGCGAGTTTGCGGCGGACAAGGATTCAATCTTTGCTTACAATTTTGCTATTCGCTCTTATAGAGCAAGGACTACTGATAGCGTGTTCTCGGAGCTGTCGGCGAGCCAAGATGGTGCTGTGCGTAGCCTCTCTGCGAGCAACCTCAGAGCATCCAACAGCTTGTTTGATGATATTATTCGCTTGCGCTGGGATTTGCCGAGATACGGAAGTGACGACATTTCGGCTTATGAATTCTACAGGAAAAAAGGGGAAGAATCTTTTGAGTATTTGCTTACTAATAATGTAGAAGATTTGGATAACGACACGACATTCGATGATGACAACTATCTGGAGCAAGGCTACCTTTACTATTACAAGGTGAAGACCATCTACAGCGATGGCAAAGCAACCTCTATCTTTAGCGACACTTCCAGCTTTGGCTCGTTGCCTCTGAGCGATGTCAATCTGCGAGTGAGCAAGAAGCTAGACTCGGTGGTGGTCGTGTTCGATTCTGTGAAAAATGCAGACTTTTATTACTTGTGGCGAACTGAAGGCACAAGAAATTTCGCAACTGTGCCCTCGGACACTCTCTATGAAGCCGCCTACACTGGCGATTCGCTGGTGTATAAAGATGAAGATGTCGTGCCAGGTCACATCTATTTTTATCAGGTTAGAGCTTTGCGTGTCGTAGACAATGATACTGTGTTCTCCTTTGCGGAGTCTGACTATGGTTACCAAAATCTGGAGCTGGACAGTGTCTATGCTCAGGTGGACTCTGCTGGTGTGCGGATTACTTGGTCGAAGGCTGAGAATGTGGGCACGCTCATCCCTGAGAAGTATGAGCTGTATCGTAAACCCACTGTAGGGAACTGGAGCACATACGACATCACAGATGAGCGAGATAGCGAGCTAAGTGGTACTGATACGATATTTAGCTATTTGGACAAAGATGCGATCTGCGATAGCAATTACTACTACCGACTGAACGCTATCTTCTCTTGCGAAGACGATGAGATTAGATTTATTTCCGACGACTTGGGACAACGCTACGGCTATGTGTGGGAGGTTGTTAATGACTCTTTCGCTGTGTCCGAGGGGACAAGCGAAGACACGATATCGGTGAGATGGCAGAGAATAAAAGCGACTCTCTGGGAGCAGGATGGCGGACCAGAGACAAACCCAGACACAGTGTCTGCCTATGTCATCACCCGAAAGAACATTATGAATGGCGACATGGCATACGACACGGTGACACCGAGCCAATTGCACCAAGAGATAGTAGCTGGCGACACCATCTATACTTACTACGATTGCGGTGATTTAGATTTAGACAAGCCTGTTGCGGGGATGAGCTACAACTACGCTATACGAGGGATGATTGTGGTGAACAACAGCCCCGACAAGTTCTTTAGCTCTACTATCACCGATGTCACCGATGGAACTGGTAACCTGAAGACTGCGAGAGTCAAGTGGAAAGCCGCCTATCCACATCACGATGGGACTAGCGGCGAGTATGACGGACTGGAGATAGTCTGGGAGGAAAGTACCTCATTCGTGGAAGGCTACATCGTGCAGAGGGACACTGCGACAGATTTCTCTGACCCTGTAGGCGACACCTTCAAGGTGACAGCCTCTACGAAAGGCGTGCTGTTCACCGACACCAGCTATGTCGACTATCAGTCTGCGGACAAGCCCGGAGATCTGGGAGTGCTGGAAGTGGGGATTAAGTACTATTATCGTTTCAGGCAAGTGAATAACTTTGCCTATGATGTGCTAAGTGGCTGGAGCGACACGCTGAGCTATCAGTACAAATATGACAGCATCACCAATACGGCGTATGTCTATAACTCCTCCGATTACAACGGTTTGGCTACCAACTGGAACGCTGGGAAATTTACGAAAGAAAGCCTGAATGTGAAGCTGATGGACGATATTTATTTTGGAGATGAGAAGCTGATACCTTTTGGTTGCACTGCAAAACCTCTCAAAGGGCACTTTATGGGCGGTGGACACAGTGTCCGCTTCAATAGCTTGGCTATTGGCGATGAGGGATCTGCGATGTTCGGTGTGGCAGATGATTTGCTGGTGGACTCTCTGAGCATTCTCTTGGGAGCAGACATCAGCACTAGCGGAGATTTGGCACTGCTGGTCGCCAAAAGTAACTCCTCTACTTACCGCGACATCCAGCTGAATTTGAATGGGAATACGATGACATCTACTGGCAATGTCGGTGGGATGATAGCCTCGTCCCAAGCGGACAGCCTACTGCGGGTAGCCATAACAGGCGATGATGGCAGTCTGATCGCCGCCGACACGCTCGGAGGTTTGGTAGCTGTGGCTCAGGGGAGCTTCTCTGCCACAGATGTCCAAGTGTCGGACTTCGCTACTCTGCAAGCCGACAAATGCCTCGGCGGAGTGCTGGGCTATATGACAAGTGGCAGTGAGCTGAGCTTGGACAGTGTCCGTGTCACCTCCATCGATAAGATATGGTCTATCATTCATGGAGGACTGGCTGGAGGCATCACCGCAGACTCTTTTGACCTCAAGGATATCGAAGTGTCCTACATCGATCTCTTCGAGCAGAATGACAATAGCTCTTATTACGCAGGTTTTGTCGTCGGGAAATTAAATGGCAAAGGTTCGATAGCTGATGTGGAAGTTACCAACCTGAAATCTTTTTCTGCTCCTATTGTCCAATCCTATATAGGTGCTTTTGCCTCTACTACTCTCACAGGGGATATAGATATCCAGAACCTCACGGTTAACTTGCCTTATTCTATGGGGGATTTCCTTTCTGGTAAGAGTTATTATATCGGGGGAGTTTTTGGGTATCTTACAGGTAGTCATCAGGTTAATTTGGAGAATGTAGTGGTAGATGGCAATGAGCGGACGGTTTTTGGTGCTGGAGCACATGCGTTATATCTGGGAGGCTTGGTCGGTTACTGTAGTGGTTCGAACAATCTGAATGTCATTTCTGCTCAGGTGAAAGGTTTAAAGATTGATATGAATGTTGCCTCCTCAGGTTATGTAGGCTCTCTAGTGGGACTCTCTGGAGGGACTGTGCAGCTGGACAGTGTGCTCGTGGACGATGCCGTGAGCATCTCGGTGTCTGGTAAAGTGGGGAATGTTGGTGGTCTAATCGGAAAGACATACTACCTTGTCTGTGACGATGATCAAGATATTTCCCTGTTCCTCTCGCTCGATTTTGATGGAACTAATCCTGATTCTAGGGTTGGAGGTTTGGTTGGCTATGCACATAAAGATATAACGGGGTTACAAGCGGACAAGCTCACTCTCACTTTGGATAAGTTTAGCGTTACCTCTGATTATACGAGTTATGTCGGGCTGGTGGCTGGTTATTGTGTCAGTTGGCAGGGAGGGGATTTCTCTAGCTCTTGGTATGAGCAAGAGATTACTGCCAGCAATTACTCCGTCTCTGTGGGCGATGGTTCGCAAGTAGGGCTGTTGTTTGGTTTTTTAAAATTATTAGAGTCAGACACTTTCCTTATCGCCAATCTCAGTGAGCTGGCAGTAGAGTTTACAGGGACTTCAAAGGTTTCCTACTTGGGTGTGTTTGCCGGAAAGATGTTTGGTTCTAGCAAAGATTGTATAGCGACGATTACTACTGAGAATAGCGAGAATGTCCAGATGACAACCCAAGGTGCTGGTGATGTTGTAGCCGGTGGTGTCATCGGATGTATGTCAGGAGGTGCTCTCTCCAGAGCAGGAGTAGAGGGGATGACTATCGCTGCCGAGGGTGCTGGAAGCGTGGATGTGGGTATGATAGTGGGCTACATGTTTGGTACTTATAATGGTGGCATCGATCAGTGCTACGCATCCCGAAACCTGATCAAAGATTGTAATAGCGTGGGCATGCTCGTCGGTAATCTGACAGCTGGCACGGTGAGTAGCTCCTACGCTCTATCCAACACTGTAGAGAATTGCAACTCTGTGGGCAAGTTCGCCTATGAGATGTCGTCCGCTGGAGCGATAAGCACCTGCTACAGTCTGGAAAACTATGCAGATGATGCAGAGATAGCCGATGATATCGTGAGCAATACTGGTGGCACGCTCACCAATGCTTGTGGGACATTGGCTTCGGTTCTTATGGGCGGTGCTTTCTCGAGCTCAGCGGACTTCGAGCTGACAGATGCGACCTCTTATCCGTCGCTCAAGGACAACCCGCAGAGAGAGATGCCCGACGACAATGGACTGGAGATGTTCGCAGTGGGTGGTCGCTATCAGGTGACGAACTGCTTGCAGCTGGACGCCATCGGGGACGAGCGTCTGGTGACTCTAGTAGGCAATCATGCCAATCTGCCCGCCTGGCTGCAGATGAGTGCGAGCTATACCCTCAGCGAAGATTTGGACTTCTCAGATTACGACCCCTCGGTGAACTACACTCCGATAGGAAGTAAAGACAAGGACAGTTTGTCTTTCTCAGGAGATTTCGATGGCGACTATCACAAGATAAGCAATCTGGAGATAAAAGCCAAAGATGATGGAACGCTAGGTGGGGCTTCCCGCAGGGGCTTGTTCGGGTGTATAAAAGGTGGCAATGTCTTTAACCTGATGCTAGACAGTGTGAGCGTGAGCGGAACTCAACATTGTGGTGTTTTGGTTGGACATGCTATAGGAGCTGCTGGGAGCATCACAAACATCGTGATTTCCAACAGTAGGCTGGAGGGAACCGTTGTCTTGGGCTTGTTCGCCGGTTATGTTACTTATAGTTTTACCATCCAAGATGTCTTGACCCTGAACAATGTGGTGCATGGTACTGGTAGCGATATAGGAGCTGTGGCAGGAAACACTTATGAAGCTACGATAGCGAATGCGGTCTCTGTAGGAGACAGCATCTATGGAAATGAATATGTTGGTGGTATGGCTGGATATTTTATTGGCACTTTTACAAACCTCTACTCTCTGGCAGAATCTGTAAGTAGTGGTGATGCTACAGTTACAGGGAAGATGTTAAGACCTTGGTCAACTCTAAATGTTAAGACTATAGTCAGTGATTGCTACTCGCTGGCAGAGACAAAATTTATGGATGGCTACAAGCTCGGCGTTAATCCTAGCGGTTGCGATGGCGGAAACCTCTTCTACAACTATTTGCAAGAATCGGACTACCAAGCACTCTTTGATGATGACACTGATGGACATTGGGAATACATCGCAGGAGCGAAATATCCGACTCTGCGAGATTTCTCGGACTACTTGGATGGAGCTCTGGTGATGACGACCGAGCCTTTCACTTCAGTAACTGGTGGCTATGGAGTAAGCTCTGTCACCGACTTCCTCATGATGGGCGGTTATGTCGATGAGGATTTTGTCTTGGCTGTGGATTCGCTCGATTTCGGCGATGGCACAGTCACCGTCGATGGCGACGACAATAGTTTCCCTATCGGCACTAGCGACCATCCGTTCACAGGCTCATTCGATGGACAAGGCGGATTCATCACGGGACTGCGACTCTTGTCTGCCGACGCAGGTGACAATCGCGGGCTCTTCGGCGTGGTGAAAGGTGCTAAGATAAAGAACTTGGGGTTGGTAGATGCTCAGGTGACTGGTAACGAAAATGTGGGAGCTTTGGTCGGAACTTTTGCTAGCTACCACGATAAAGCAGATTTGAGCGACATACTCGTGGAAGGCTCTCAGGTGAGTGGCACGAAGAATGTCGGTGGTGTGGTAGGCTTTATGAACGATGTCGAAGCTGAGCGACTGGTGGCAGCCGTCGTCACTGTGCGAGGCGATAGCTATGTAGGCGGCATCGTCGGTGGTGGTGGAAGCAGTGGGGAACTGAGCAGCAGCTTCGCCCTGTGTGACACTGTCGAGCTCTATAGTGGCGAAGAGCCAGCTAGAGTCGCGGGTGGTTCGGTCACCTTGAGCGGCAACTACGCTATCTCCTCTATTTCGGGAGACTGGAGCGACGAGAGAGTGGGAGCAGCTAAAGCTCACGGACAGGCAATAGATTTGGACTCATTGCGTAATGAGGCGGCTTATACAAGTGCATGGGGTTCTGCTTTGACTACTCTTGGCTGGGAGTGGGCAGGTGGTGATTGGAGTGCTTACCCTCGCCTTAGCAAGATGACCACAGATTGTGATGCGAGCAGTTTGGCGTTCCGAGGTGGAGACGGCACAGCATCCTCGCCGTATGGTGTGATATGTGCGAGCTCATTCAAGCGGATGGCAGAGACTGGTATGCTGAGCAAGCACTACAGCCAGTTAGTGGACATCGACATGACATCTAGGGAGTTCCAGCGAATAGGGACGGGAGGCCAGGGCTTCACAGGCAGCTACAATGGGCAAGGCTACCAGATAAAGAACTTAATATATGAAGATGCGAGCCTTACACAAGAAGTGGGATTCTTTGCTATTGTTACTGGTGGTGTTATCCAGAGGGTGACTCTGCTAGACCCGACTATGAATGGGGGCAAAGTAGGTGGGCTGGTGGGATATATGGCTGGCTCTGCTGAGCTCAAGAACTGTCTAGTGAAAGGTGCGAACATCACCGGTGGTGACTATGCTGGCGGGTTGGTCGGTTATCTATCGGGGTCAGCGAAAGTTTCGGGGTGTGTCTCCATCGTGGACAGTGTGACTGCGAGTACTTTTGCTGGAGGAGCTATCGGGAGTATGAATGGGGTTGGCACTAAGCTCAGTAACACCGCCGTGATCGGTGGCACTATCGCTGGATTTGATGATTCTTACACAGGTAGAGTTGTGGGGTATAATCGTTATGGAACTATATCTGCTGCTTACGGTTCGATTGCTACGACTGTGAATGGATTTACTGTAACTTTAACTGATGCTACTAGTATAAATGGTGCGGATTTAGATTTGGGTGAGGGCGACTTGGAGTATAAATGGATATGGAATGTGGGACTTAAATTTACTGATAGCGGAGCGGTAAGCGATGACAAGCCTTGGTTCTGGACGGACGAAACCCATCCTGTGCTTCGCTCGACTCAGAGTGGTTTGTTAAATTAGATAAGAAGTTTTTTTTATAAACAAAGGGAGTGCTACGGCGTTCCCTTTTTTTGTTGTCTCACTGTTTCTTTTCTTCATTCCCGCGAAAGCAGGAATACATGGGTGGGAATTGGTGGGCTAGCAAATACTTAAAGCAGGAAGCGTGAAATTCGTTAACCGCCTGAGCTACGCTAACGACGAAGTGCTATATCACCTATAAAAGACAAAATGAGATTCATAGCACGAGGCTGACAGCGTGCGATGAAGGTTTAGAATTTAGCTTACAGCTTTGGTATTTTGATTTTACCTTTTGTTACTTTTCGCTTTGGTCAACCAAAGGGAAAAGTAAGACCCTCCGTCAGGAGACCAAAGCTGGGAGACAGTAACCACAGATGGGTACAGATGACTGCTGGTTGTGGCATTTCCAAGCTGAAGCTTGGGAACGAGGGGAAATCACTCTGATAAGAGAGGATGCCCGCTTTTTAGCTTTCAGCTGGACTCCATCTTTTCTTTGAACGCTCAACGAAAAGATAGAGGAGAAAAGAAAACCGCTCCGCTTCAATCCGCCAGAGGGTTGCGTGAGGTGTTTACGGAGTTCCGTGGTGAAGAGCACCTCCGAGATTTGTTCTTAGCTATCCATTTTCAATTGCTGGCTTTGCAATGCCAAAAATGGTGGTCTGTGTCTCTGGCTCTGCCCGTGAAGCGGAGAAATTCCCCATCCTACCTAGCAGGTAAGACCGCCCTTCCCTGCCCCTTTTGTGCATCGTGTGGGAGAATCCAGAGGCGGGTTAGGGTTGGGCTAACAAATACTTAAAGCAGGAAGCGTGAAATTCGTTAACCGCCTGAGCTACGCTAACGACGAAGTGCTATATCACCTATAAAAGACAAAATGAGATTCATAGCACGAGGCTGAGCGCGTGCGATTAAGGTTTAGAATTTAGCTTACAGCTTTGGTATTTTGATTTTACCTTTTGTTACTTTTCGCTTTGGTCAACCAAAGGGAAAAGTAAGACCCTCCGTCAGGAGACCAAAGCTGGGAGACAGTAACCACAGATGGGTACAGATGACTGCTGGTTGTGGCATTCCCAAGCTGAAGCTTGGGAACGAGGGGAAATCACTCTGATAAGAGAGGATGCCCGCTTTTTAGCTTTCAGCGGGACTCCATCTTTTCTTTGAACGCTCAACGAAAAGATAGAGGAGAAAAGAAAACCGCTCCGCTTCAATCCGCCAGAGACATGGCGTGAGGTGTTTACTGAATTCCGTGGTGAAGAGCACCTCCGAGATTTGTTCTTAGCTATACATTTCCAATTGCTGGCATTTCAGTGCTATAGATAAAGGTCTGTGTCTCTGGCTCTGCCCGTGAAGCGGAGAAGTTCCCCATCCTAACTAGCAGGTAAGACCGCCCTTCCCTGCTCCTTTTGTGCATCGTGTGAGAGAATCCAGAGGCGGGTTAGGGTTGGGCTAACAAATACTTAAAGCAGGAAGCGTGAAATTCGTTAACCGCCTGAGCTACGCTAACGACGAAGTGCTATATCTCCTCTAAAATGACAAATGAGATTCTTAGCACGAGGCTGAGCGCGTGCGATGAAGGTTTAGAATTTAGCTTACAGCTTTGGTATTTTGATTTTACCTTTTGTTACTTTTCGCTTTGGTCAACCAAAGGGAAAAGTAAGACCCTCCGTCAGGAGACCAAAGCTGGGAGACAGTAACCACAGATGGGTACAGATGACTGCTGGTTGTGGCATTCCCAAGCTGGAGCTTGGGAACGAGGGGAAATCACTCTGATAAGAGAGGATGCCCGCTTTTTAGCTTTCAGCGGGACTCCATCTTTTCTTTGAACGCTCAACGAAAAGATAGAGGAGAAAAGAAAACCGCTCCGCTTCAATCCGCCAGAGACATGGCGTGAGGTGTTTACTGAATTCTGTGGTGAAGAGCACCTCCGAGATTTGTTCTTAGCTATACATTTCCAATTGCTGGCATTTCAGTGCTATAGATAAAGGTCTGTGTCTCTGGCTCTGCCCGTGAAGCGGAGAAATTCCCCATCCTAACTAGCAGGTAAGACCGCCCTTCCCTGCTCCTTTTGTGCATCGTGTGAGAGAATCCAGAGGCGGGTTAGGGTTGGGCTAACAAATACTTAAAGCAGGAAGCGTGAAATTCGTTAACCGCCTGAGCTACGCTAACGACGAAGTGCTATATCTCCTCTAAAATGACAAATGAGATTCTTAGCACGAGGCTGAGCGCGTGCGATGAAGGTTTAGAATTTAGCTTACAGCTTTGGTATTTTGATTTTACCTTTTGTTACTTTTCGCTTTGGTCAACCAAAGGGAAAAGTAAGACCCTCCGTCAGGAGACCAAAGCTGGGAGACAGTAACCACAGATGGGTACAGATGACTGCTGGTTGTGGCATTCCCAAGCTGGAGCTTGGGAACGAGGGTAAAAGAGGATGCTCGCTTTTTAGCCTTCAGCTGGACTCCATCTTTTCTTTGAACGCTCAACGAAAAGATAGAGGAGAAAAGAAAACCGCTCCGCTTCAATCCGCCAGAGGGTTGCGTGAGGTGTTTACGGAGTTCCGTGGTGGAGAACACCTCCGAGATTTATTCTTAGCTATCCATTTTTAATTGTTGGCATTGCAGTGCCATAGATAAAGGTCTGTGTCTCTGGCTCTGCCCGTGAAGCGGAGAGAGTCCCCATCCTACCTAGCAGGCAAGACCGCCCTTCCCTGCCCCTTTTGTGCATCGTGTGAGAGAATGGATTCCCGCTTCCGCGGGAATGAGGGCTGGTGGCGATGCGAAGCTGGTGGTGAATAAACATACTGGCTGATAAGGCACAAGGCGTGCGGTGTGCTTCCTTGCCTTGCTTACCTCATTCCCGCGGAAGCGGGAATCCAGAGGCGGGTTAGGGTTGGGCTAACAAATACTTAAAGCGGGAAGCGTGAAATTCGTTAACCGCCTGAGCTACGCTGACGACGAAGTGCTATATCACCTCTAAAATGACAAATGAGATTCATAGCACGAGGCTGAGCGCGTGCGAGGAAGGTTTAGAATTTAGCTTACAGCTTTGGTATTTTGACTTTACCTTTTGTTACTTTTCGCTTTGGTCAACCAAAGGGAAAAGTAAGACCCTCCGTCAGGAGACCAAAGCTGTGAGACAGTAACCACAGATGGGTACAGATGACTGCTGGTTGTGGCATTCCTAAGCTGAAGCTTGGGAACGAGGGGAAATCACTCTGATAAGAGAGGATGCCCGCTTTTTAGCTTTCAGCGGGACTCCATCTTTTCTTTGAACGCTCAACGAAAAGATAGAGGAGAAAAGAAAACCGCTCCGCTTCAATCCGCCAGAGACATGGCGTGAGGTGTTTACTGAATTCTGTGGTGAAGAGCACCTCCGAGATTTGTTCTTAGCTATACATTTCCAATTGCTGGCATTTCAGTGCTATAGATAAAGGTCTGTGTCTCTGGCTCTGCCCGTGAAGCGGAGAAATTCCCCATCCTAACTAGCAGGTAAGACCGCCCTTCCCTGCTCCTTTTGTGCATCGTGTGAGAGAATCCAGAGGCGGGTTAGGGTTGGGCTAACAAATACTTAAAGCAGGAAGCGTGAAATTCGTTAACCGCCTGAGCTACGCTAACGACGAAGTGCTATATCTCCTCTAAAATGACAAATGAGATTCTTAGCACGAGGCTGAGCGCGTGCGATGAAGGTTTAGAATTTAGCTTACAGCTTTGGTATTTTGATTTTACCTTTTGTTACTTTTCGCTTTGGTCAACCAAAGGGAAAAGTAAGACCCTCCGTCAGGAGACCAAAGCTGTGAGACAGTAACCACAGATGGGTACAGATGACTGCTGGTTGTGGCATTCCCAAGCTGGAGCTTGGGAACGAGGACACAGACGCCATAAATGGCGTCTCTACCTTCACACCACTTGCTTTGTGTTACCATCCAGCCCTCATCCTCGCGAAAGCGGGGATCCAGAGGCGGGTTCGGTTGGGCTTCCGCTTTGCCCTTGTCCTTTTTATGTTAAACTTCACTTTCTTCTTGTGATAAACTTTTATTATTGCTATGTTAAACTTTTGTTTTTTCTTTTTGTTTTGATATCGTTTGCTAAATAAGAAGATAGAGCGATTACTTTTTTTTAAAGATAAAGTTGGACAATAGAGATTGTTAAACTTTTTTAGTTCTAAAGTTAAAGAATAATTTTAGGAGGGCTGAATAATGAGGGAATGTTCTTATAAAAATTTGCGGCTAATTTCTCCACCATTTGAGAGCAAGATTGTGACTCTCATCACTCAATTAAGCAGATTGAAAAATGCGAAATTGGTAGGAACGACTATCCCCGAAATATTCTCGGAACTTACGAAAGTTTTCCATTTCCTAGAGAGTGTCGCTTCTGCTCGCATAGAGGGCAATAACACTACGGTTTCGGAATTTTTTGAAAAAATCAGCAACCGAAATGAGACACAAGATGAGAAGTTAGAGGAGATTGAAAACATTTATAAAGGCTTAGATTTTATTTTATCTTTGGAGGAGATGGCGATAAACAAAACCTTCGTTAGCCAGTTGCATACTCTTGTCGTGAGAGGCTTGTCTCGTCCGCCATCAGGAGAGGGCGACAACACCCCCGGAGCGTATAGGACTCATGAGGTTCGTGTTGGCAAGCACAATCCGCCTCTGACGCTGTCGTGTATCGAAGAAGAGATGTCAGATCTTTTTGGATTTTTGGCAAAAAAAGACAAGCCTCAGTTTGAATTGCTGAAGATTGCTATCGCTGTGCATAGATTTTTGTGGATACATCCATTTGGTAATGGAAATGGGCGTGTGGCAAGGCTGTTTACTTTCGCTCTGCTAAAGATGCACGGCTATGCAGCGAAGAGCTTTTTGCATCCAGCGGCTAGTTTTTGTGTGAATAGGGATAGTTACTATGAAAAGCTGTCCATAGCAGACAGTGGTAAGGAAGAGAATATTTTGGCTTGGTGTGAGTTTTTCTTGCAAAGTGTGTATGACGAGCTGGTGAAGGTTGCCAGATTGTTCGATGTTGATTATGTGAAAAATCGGATTTTGCTTCCAGCATTGAGAAGTTTTTTGTCTGAGCAGAAAATAAGCGACATTGAGTTTTCTATTTTGGCTTTGGCAATAGAGAAACAAAGAATTAAGAATTCGGATGTAAGAGCTAAGTTCCCTAAACTTCAGATTGTTACAGTCTCGAGATATTTCAAGAAGTTGCGGGAAAGAAGGTTGTTAAAAGAGTGTAAGAACTATGAGCAGAAGTATTTTTTGTCTTTTTCGGACAATGAGCTAGCTAAGTATGTGATGATTCAGCTGAAAAAAGAAAAGTTTGTGGCGAAGGAGCTTGATGAAATTTGCTAGGTAGTGAGAAAAAGGAAGGTAAATCCCTCTGATAAGAGAGGATGCCCGCTTTTTAGCTTTCAGCTGGACTCCATCTTTTCTTTGAACGCTCAACGAAAAGATAGAGGAGAAAAGAAAACCGCTCCGCTTCAATCCGCCAGAGGGTTGCGTGAGGTGTTTACGGAGTTCCGTGGTGGAGAGCACCTCCGAGATTTGTTCTTAGCTGTGCATTTCCGATTGCTGGCATTGCAGTGCCAAAGATGGTGGTCTGTGTCTCTGGCTCTGCCCGTGAAGCGGAGGTGAGCCCCTGCCCATTGATAGCATCGTGTGGGAGAATGGATTCCCGCTTTCGCGGGAATGAGGGAGGGTGGCGATGCGGAGCTGGTGGTGAATAAACATACTGGCTGATGAAGGCACAAGGCGTGCGGTGTGCAGGAATGGGGACTGGTGGTGTGCTTTCTTGCCTTGCTTCCATCATCCTCGCGAAAGCGGGGATCCAAGGGCGGGGTTGGGCTAATAAATACTTAAAGCAGGAAGCGTTAAATTCGTTGACCGCCTGAGCTACGCTAACGACGAAGTGCTATATCACCTATAAAAGACAAAATGAGATTCATAGCACGAGGTTGAGCGCGTGCGATGAAGGTTTAGAATTTAGCTTACAGCTTTGGTATTTTGATTTTACCTTTTGTTACTTTTCGCTTTGGTCAACCAAAGGGAAAAGTAAGACCCTCCGTCAGGAGACCAAAGCTGGGAGACAGTAACCACAGATGGGTACAGATGACTGCTGGTTGTGGCATTCCTAAGCTGAAGCTTGAGGGTGTATATGTTTTAATTAATTGACTGTATGTTTTATTTCGTATGCATTCCCAAGCTGGAGCTTGGGAACGAGGACACAGACGCCATAAATGGCGTCTCTACCTTCACACCACTTGCTTTGTGTTACCATCCAGCCCTCATCCTCGCGAAAGCGGGAATCCACAGGCGGGCTGGGTCTGGTATTCCCATTATGAACCACAACCTATACATTGCTCTGGCTCTCGCGAGCCCTAGCAGATAGCCACTTATAGCCACTTTTTGTTTTTTATAAAGTAAAATTGACAAAAAGTAGCTTTTTTCTTTCTTAGAAAGTAACCAGAAAGTAGGAGTAAGTAGAAGAAAATGAGTTTTGTCCATTTGCATAACCACACCCAATACAGTATGCTCGACGGCGCATGCAAGATAGATAAGATGATCGATCTGGCAGTAAAGATGGGGATGAAGTCTGTGGCTATCACCGATCACGGTAATATTTTCGGTTTGGTGGAGTTCTACAAAAAAGCCAAAGCCAAAGGCATTAAGCCTATTCTGGGGATGGAAGCTTATGTGGTGGATCACGATTTTAGTGACCCCAAGACGAAGCTGGACAAGCGAAACCACTTGGTGCTACTGGTGAAAGATGACAAAGGTTACGCCAACTTGATGCGGATAGCTTCTCGCAGTTATGTGGACGGTTTTTACTACAAGCCCAGAGTGGACAAGGCTTTCTTGGCAAAGCACTCAGAAGGGCTGATAGCTCTCTCGGGCTGTATCGCTGGTGAGGTCGCTAGATATCTGTTGGCAGATGATATGACTTCCGCACAAAAGGCGGTCGATTTTTACAAGCAAACTTTTGGTAACGATTATTATATCGAGCTACAAGATCACAATATTCCCGAAGAGAAAAGAACGATGCCTAAGCTCATAGCGTTGGCGAAGGCGAACGACTTGCCTCTGGTGCTCACGAACGATTGCCACTATCTGCAAGAGGAAGACGCTCACTCGCACGAGGTGCTGTTGTGCATCCAGACCAGCACTACGCTGGACAATCCCGACAGGTTTCAGTTCCAGTCCGATCAGCTTTTTTTCAAATCTCCACAGCAGATGGCTGAGCTTTTCCCCGATGTGCCCGAGGCGATGAGTAATACGCTGGAGATAGCGAGCAAGGTCGATTTCGAGATGGACGATTTTTACCAGCAATATCTTTTGCCGACTTTTGATGTGCCTCCAGAATTTGCAGGGGTAAAAGATTATTTGCGACATCTGGTGGAAGAGGCTCTGCCCAATAGGTATCCCGAGCTGACACCCGAGGTCAGGCAGAGAGTGGAGTTCGAGCTGGAGACGATAGGCAAGATGGGGTATGAGGCTTATTTTTTGATAGTGAAAGATATGATAGATGCTGCTAGGGAAATGGACATTCCCGTGGGACCTGGCAGAGGGTCTGCTGCTGGCAGTATTGTGGGTTACTTGCTGGGGATTACACAGCTAGATCCTATTCAGTATGGGCTACTTTTCGAGCGGTTTCTGAATCCCGATAGGATAGGGATGCCCGATATCGATATAGATTTCTGCACGAAAGGCAGAGGTAGAGTCATAGAGTATCTTGTGGGCAAATATGGCAGGGAGTGTGTGAGCCAGATTGTGACTTTTTCCAGTTTGGCAGCCAAGGTGGCACTGAAAGATGTAGCTAGAGTGCTGGGTGTGAGCTCCACAGAGGCAAACGAGATTACCAAAACTATAGACAAGCCGGTAGGGGCGAAACTCACGGAAGAGTATCGAAAAAACAAAGTTTTCCGGAAGCTGATGGATTCCAATAGTGTGTATGGGGAAGTTTACAAGCACAGTCTTTTTGTGGAAGGTCTAGTGCGGCAGACAGGAGTGCACGCCTGCGGGACATTGATAGCTCCCTACGATATGCAGAAGGTAGTGCCTATCGCTACTGCCAAGGCGAAAAAGAACGAGCCTGCCGTGGTGCTTAGTCAGTACGAGGGAAAATGGCTAGATGACCTCAAGCTCCTGAAGATGGACATCTTGGGGCTCAAGAACTTGACCCTAATCAAAGACACTGTGGATTTGGTGAATTACCACTTGCAGACTCCACTGGACATCAAAGAATTGCCGATGGATGACAAATTGACTTTTGAGCTTTTTAGTGCTGGAGCGACGGACGGTGTGTTTCAGTTCGAGTCTGATGGGATGAAGAAGAATCTGAAAAATCTTCGACCTAACAGCTTCGATGACCTCATAGCGATGGTTTCGCTCTATCGACCGGGTCCGATGCAATATATAGATTCCTTCATCAAGCGGAAGCACGGCAAAGAGAAGATAAGCTATGCACATCCCCTGATGAAAGAGGTGCTGGAGGAGACTTACGGCATCACGGTGTATCAAGAGCAAGTGATGAGTATGTCCAAGATTTTGGGCGGATTTACTGGTGGTCAAGCGGACACTTTGCGGAAAGCGATGGGCAAGAAGAAGAAAGCTCTGATGGATAAGCTCTACTCGGAGTTTGAAAAAGGTGCGACTGCAAAAGAGATTTCCAAAAGCCAGATCAGGAGTATCTGGAAAGAGTGGGAGCAGTTTGCCAGTTATGCATTCAATAAATCCCATGCAGCTTGCTACGCTTTGGTGGCATACCAGACAGCGTATCTCAAAGCACACCATCCAGCAGAATTTATGGCTTCGTTACTGTCGCTAGAGGGTGACCCCCTGAAAGTGCCGATGTTCTTGGGCAAATGTCGCCAGATGGGCATAGAGGTGATCCAGCCGAATGTGAACCTTTGCCAGCGAGACTTTTTGGTGGAAGAGGGCAAGATATTGTTCGGTTTGAGCGGTGTCAAAAATGTGGGAGTCGCTGCTATCAATAGCATCGTCTCTGTCAGAGATGCGAATGGTAAGTTTGACGATTTGTTCGATTTTGCCTCAAGGGTAGATCTTTCTGCGGTAAACAAAGCTACTTTCGAGTCCCTGATATGTGCTGGAGCGATGGACTGCTTGCCCGGCTCTCGCAAAGCGAAATACGAGGCGATAGAGTCGGCTCTGGAGTACGGGAACGCTTGTCGTCAGCAGGCAGATTCAGACCAGATTTCTATTTTCGACAGCTTGGGCGGCGAGCAAGATTTTGTGGCTTACAAGCCGAAATTGAGCAAAACTCTTCGCTGGGAGATGATGCAGAGATTGGCGAACGAAAAAAAATATCTGGGCTTTTACCTCTCGGGACATCCGTTGCAAGAGTTCCAGACTTTGATAGAAAAAATGGCGAACATCGATACCAAAAGTTTTGCGAAAAAAGGTGTAGTGATGAGTGAGCTCAAGATAGTGGGCATCGTGAATAAGATGGTGCGACGAAGCTCTGCACAAAATAAGCCTTTTGCTATCGTGGGGTTAGAAGATTTTTACGGCGAGTTTGAGATGGCTCTCTTTGGGCAAGATTTTGTGAAATTTGCGGACAAGATAGAGGTCGGAGACAGGTTATTTGTCTGCGGTAGGCAGTCAACTTTCGGCGTGCAAGACCAAGTTAGAGACCTGAAGGTGATTCCTGCCAAGATTACCAAACTGGAAGACCTTCGCACCAAAACTAAAGGCTCTCTCTTGATTAAATTTTCCAAACAAGATTTGGAAGACGGCAAGGATAAAGAGCTTTTGCCTCTTCTGCGGAGGAGCAAAGGGAATTTCAAAGTCTATTTCGATATCGATACAGGCAGTGATAACAATCCTCTGAGGGTTTGTAGCAAGAGCTTGGGGGTTTTCCCTTCGGGGGCAATCTTGGAATATCTGGAAGGGCGATATCCTTACAAGGTGAATGTCAGTGGCTAGCGAGAGTGGATGCTCGCACGGTCTCCCAAAATTTTTATTGGAGCACTCGCTATTGGGTTTGGCGAGGTTGCTTCGCTTTGCAGGTGTGGACGCTAGAGTTTACCGAGCTTGCCCTAGCGGAAGAGTGCTGGCTATCTGCACAGCGGAAGGCAGAGTATTACTCCAGCGTGGCGGTAAGCGGCTACAGCATGGGTTGCAGGCACATCGTCTGCAGGCAGTGGGCAAGTGGAACTGGTTTGCACAGATAGTGCGGGATTTTGAGTTGGAGCGGTTCGATTTTGATAAAAGATGCCCAGAGTGCAACACAGAGCTGATAACGACCAGCAAGGACAAAATAATAGGCAGAGTGCCAGCAGAAGTGAGTGAGCATTACGAAAAGTTCAAGACCTGCCTAGGATGCGGGAGAGTATACTGGGCAGGCGGTCAGTACCGCAGTTTGCGAGAGAGGATGCTCGAATTACAGGGAGCGTGGCAAATAGGGAAACAAGGATTATGATAAGAGAGATAATAGACAACGCGAAGCGACTAGTGGTGAAGATTGGCAGTAACACGCTGACGGCTGCTACGGGCGAGATAGATGTGCAGAGGGTTGCCGATATATGTGAGCAGATATGCTGGCTGATGGGCAAACACAAGCAGGTGATAGTGGTCTCCTCGGGAGCTCGGGTGTGTGGTGCAGGGCAGATAGGCAAGTGGGCACGCTACGACGATATGTGCTACAAGCAGGCTTTGTGTGCCATCGGGCAGATAGAGCTCTTGCAAATTTACAAAGGCGAGTTCGCCACTACCGACAAGCAAATAGCTCAGCTGCTTTTGACCAGAGAAGATTTTGCCGACAATCGCCGTGTGCTGAATATCCGCAACACGCTTTTCACCTTACTCGATGAGGGCGTAGTGCCGATAGTCAACGAAAACGACACAGTGTGCATACAGGAGCTGGAGATCGGCGACAACGACACATTGGCGGCACGAGTGGCAAGCCTTGCCAGTGCCGATGCGATGATTATCCTCAGCGATATCGATGGTATTTTTAATAAGAATCCGCACAAGTTTGCCGATGCGAAGCTGGTGCAAACTGTCGAGGACATCCAGAAGTTGAGAGGCGAGATTATTATCGATGCTCCGGGTGCTCTGGGCAGAGGCGGTATCGAGACGAAATTGCAGGCAGCAGCAATGTTGCAGAAGCTCGGCGTGCCGACGATTATCACCAATGGCAAGGAAAATGGCGTAATCAAGAAAATTTACAATAGGGAAAAAGAGGGCACTGTTTTTGTGTAAAGCACAAGAATAAAGCAGAAGTAGAATGTGGGAGGTGTGCAGATGAAGATAGGTTTTGTGGGGCTCGGCAATATGGGCTCAGCTTTGGCAAAAGGGTTTGCCGCTGGCGATAAAGATGTAGATATCAAATATTTTGACCCGAATGTGAAGAATGAAGATTTTAGTAAATTGGAAGAGTTGTCAGAGTTGTGTAATTGGGCTGAGGTGCTTTTTTTGGCGGTGAAGCCTGCTGTTTGTAAGCAGGTTTGTGCAGATTTAGCTCCGCTTTTACAGTCCAAGAGACACTTGCTGGTGAGCATCGTGGCTGGTGTGGATGGTGAGAAGCTGGAGAGTTTCCTCAGTGAGGGTCGTCCTGTGGGCGATGCATTTCGTTGCTATGTGGTGGCGATGCCCAATACGCCTGTGATGGTCGCAGAGGGTGTGTGTTGCTACTATTGTGCTGATGGACTTGGAGAGAGCGATGTCCAGCTGGTGGAAGAGCTTTTGGGTACTGTGGGCTTGGTGAAGAGGGTGTCTTGCGAGCAGATGGATGCTGTGCCTGCTATTAGTGGCAGTGCTCCCGCGTATGTGTACCAGCTCATAGAGGCGATGGGACAGGCAGGAGTAGAGCAGGGGTTCACCGCGAAAGATGCGTATGTACTGGCCTCACAGACGGTGCTGGGAGCAGCGAAGATGGTCTTGGAGAGCAAAGAGCATCCTGCTGTGTTGCGAGACAAGGTTTGCAGTCCCGGAGGCAGTACTATTCAGGCGGTTTTGCGGTTGCAGGCAGAGGGGTTTGCTACAGCGGTGCAGAAAGCGATGCGAGATTGCACAAGTAAGATTAAGAAAATGAAAAAAGATTAGATAGGAGGAGATTATGATGAGGAAAGAAAGCTTTGAAAATTTCAAAGAGTATGCCAACCATTCTTTTTCGGTTTTGAGTAAAAAGATGGAGAAAGTGATGAGGGTTTCAAATCTGAGGTTCAAAAAAAACTCTTTGACTTCAGCGATTTACAAACAAGAGGCGAAGATTGGGAGCTTGATTTTGGAGAACCAAAAAGATTTGGAAAACTTTGTGAAAAGCGATGAAATGAAGAAGATGCTAGAAAAGGTGACGCTTTTGAACAAAGAGATAAAAGAGCTGGAAAAAGAGATAGAACAAGCTAAGTGAGCAGGTTAATTTGTTTGGATTACGGAGAAAAACGCATAGGCGTGGCAGTGTCCGACCCCTTGCAGATGTTCGCTAGACCTTTGAAGGTCTTGCCCGGAGGACAGGATTTTTTTGCTGAGTTTGCCCAAATTTTGGCAGAGTACACTCCCCAGAAGATTATCTTGGGGATGCCGTACGATTTGGAGGGCAGGAAGACGGATAAGTGCCTAGAGGTAGAATCTTTTGCCAAGGAGCTAGTGGCTCGTTTTTCTTTGCCAATGGAGTGTTACGACGAAGCTTTTTCGTCTGTGGATGCACGCAAAAAGTTGGCAAGAAAAGGGGTGAGCGACTTGCAACTAAAGGGTAAATTGGATATGTATGCAGCGGCAGAAATTTTGGGAAATTACCTAGAAAGGGGCAAATGAAACGGAGTAAACTTTTATTTTTGAGTTCGATTTTCTTTTTAATTTTTCTGTCTATTTCTGGCGGATCATGGTGGATTTTTGGACCTTTGGAAACTCAGAAGAAGATTGTCAGAATTCCTCAACATAGTTCGGCACGAAAAATTTCTAGTATATTGTACGAGAACGGGCTGATAAAAAGCAGGTTCTTTTTTTACCTTTATGTGCGACTCAGCGGTTTCGACAAGAAGCTTTCTTACGGCAAATACCTTTTCGATGGCGAGAACAGCGTGGTAGATGTGGTAGACATTTTGCTTTCGGGGCGTGTTTTTTTGTCCAAGGTGACGATAAAAGAGGGAAGCTCGCTCAAAGAGAGTTTAGACCAAATCGCTGAAAGTGGTTTGGTGGAGAGGTCTTTGCTGGATTCTTTGGCACACGACAAAATTTTTATAGATAGCCTTACGGGAATGAATCGGGAATCTTTGGAAGGGTTTGTCTATCCCGAGACTTATTTTTTTGATGACAATATTTCGGGGCAAGAGCTGCTTACTCACATCGTGAAACATTTTTATCAGCTGACTACGGGGTTGGATTTTCTCGGGCAAAAAGAGCTGGACTTTTATCAGGTGTTGACCTTGGCATCGATAGTGGATAAAGAGTCTGTACTTGCAGAAGAGAAGCCACTGATAGCTAGTGTGTATCTGAATCGCTTGGCTGTCGGACAAAGGCTACAGGCTGACCCGACGGTGGTTTATTTCTTGGAAAAATCAGGGAAAATCAGGAAGCGGGTTTTTTACAACGACCTCAAGATAGACTCGCCGTACAACACTTATCTGCACAAGGGTTTACCTCCTACGCCGATTTGCAGTCCTACGGTTTCTGCTATTCAGGCTGTTTTGCAACCAGAGGTTACGGACTATTTCTATTTCGTAGCTTCTAGGGGTGGACAGCATGTTTTTTCCAAAACTTACAAAGAGCATTTGGGCAGAATTAAAAATATTCGCGGGAAATAGCACCGGATGAGTAAACTTTTTTGGCGGTTTGGGGATAAAGGTGATTCTCTGGATTTGGTGAAAGCCAGAGGCAATCTGTGGGGTGTGGAAGCCAAGCGACTGGTGTTGATGGATCAGACGCACTCTACTTTGGTGAAGGCGGTGGAGCTTTCTGATCTGGGTTGCGGCTTTACCAAGCCAGCTCTGAGCGTGGTGGATGCTGTCTGCACAGATATGTCAGACATCTTGCTGGTGGTGAAGGGTGCTGATTGCGTGCCGATACTTTTTTATGATCCTGTCCACAATGCGGTGGCTGCTGCACACAGCGGGCGGAAAGGCACGCAAGATTCGATCTGCCTGAGGGTGCTGGAGAGGTTGCAAGCTCTGTATGGCAGTGAGCCACGAGATTTGCAGGTGAGGATAGGACCGGGCGTGAGTGGTGAGCATTATCAGGTGTCGCAAGCTATTTATGATGAGTTCGTGGCACAGACTGGCGTAGCTCAGCCTGTGAGTGGGCATCTAGATTTGCGGAAGGTGATAGTAGCGGATTTGCTGCGAGCTGGAGTGAGCCAAGAGCACTTGCATTGCAACGAAGAGTGCACCTATTCGAGTGATAAATATTTTTCGTATCGGCGAGATAAGAGCTGTGGGCGACAGTTATCAGCTATTGGAGTTTTAGATGGAACAGATATTTGAATCAAAAAATTTTTTGTTAAAGGTAAATGAGAGTTGCCGAGAGGCTTTCTTGAAGATTAACAATAGGGAAGATTTCAAAGATGAGGGCGAATTGTGCGAGCTTTTGCAAAAGGCAAATATCCGCTCAGAGGATTTGCTTCGCTGCAAGGTGACAGATTTTGAACGAGAGTTCCAGCTAGCCAAAAAGCCGATAGTGCCAGAGCAGGCGGTGAATTATCAGATGGAGAAGAGCGGCGATTATATCAAGAAAGACGCTCTTTTGGCGAGCGTGGTAGCGGATAAGCACAAGCTGAACTGTTTCGGAGACCAAGAATATTATGTGGAAAAGTATGTGAACGAGAACTTTTTGGGCGACAACACCTATTTCCAAAACGGCTGTATCTACTCTGACAAAGATGGTAGCCCGTATCAGGACGAAAAGCATCGTCTGAATGTGCGGGATAAGTTTACGATTAACGACGATTTGCAGCAAGAGGTGGAAGAGCCTTTTTATGGAGATCTGGAAGTTTTTGGGAATATTTTGAATACCAAAATCGAGGTAATCGGCAGATTGGTGGTGCATGGTAGCATCTCCGCTAGTCAGGTCAAGGTTCACGATATTTTGGTGGTGCACAAGAATGTGATGGAATACTCGAGGGTGGAGGTGCTGAAAGATGCCAGTATGGCTGCGGCGACCAACTCGACGATTATTTGTGGTGGCAATATTTTCTTTAATACTGGGATTACTGCGTGCAAACTGATTTGTGAAAAAAGCGTGGTGAGCGATTCTAGCTTTAGCGTGATAAAGTCTGGCGAAGTGGAGCTGGGCGAATCTTTGATTTGTGCGAATGTGGGCAATAATGTGCAGCTGCCTCTGGCGTTGTCTATCGGCGTGTTGCCTTATTCCAAATACTGCTTGGAAGAGCTCAACAAACAGTATTATGCGGATGCTGACAACGGTAGCGATATTATGGAGAAGATAACAGTGCTGAACCAGAGGTTGCAGGACGGTATCTACAATTCTTACGATGTGGGGCAAGTGGAGAAGAAATATTTGCGAATCACGGGCAGTTTGCATCTCGGTGTGGATATCTCTATTTACAATCTGCGTGAAACTGTGCAGAAGGAAGAGAAAGGCGTCGAGTTGTCTATGGGCAATGGTTGTATTATCAAAAGGTTCTTTTAGTAGAGGTGGAGACGATGCAAGGTAACTGTTTCGATACTATGGTCGCTCTGGCTACCGCCAAGGGTATGGGAGCAATAGCGATGGTGAGGGTGTCGGGAGCTGAGGCTGTGCCGATTGTGGATGGCTTCTTTGCGGGGAGGTCGTCATTGCTGTCTGTGCCTGCTCATCGTGCTTGTGTGGGCGAGTTTAGAGATGGTTCGATGTTTGTGGACGAAGTGGTGGTTACTGTCTATCGTGCTCCTGCCAGCTACACTGGCGAAGATATGGTAGAGATATGCATGCACGGCAGTAGCTATATATATAGCAAGGTGATGGAGTGCCTCTTGCGGCAAGCGAGAATGGCTACGCCTGGTGAGTTCACCAAAAGGTCATTTCTGCACGGGAAGATGGACCTGACCAAAGCGGAGTCGGTGGATGACCTCATCAGAGCGAAGACTGCCAAATCTCACCAGCTAGCCACGGGGCAATATCAGGGCAAGCTTTTTGAGAAGATAACCGCTAGTTTGTCTTTACTGGGAGCTAGGCGAGCGGAGCTGGAGCTGGAGATAGACTTCTTGGAGCAAGGACTGCAACAAGTGGATATGGCTGATTTCCGAGTGAAGATTTTGCAGATTAAGCAAGATTTGGAAGCACTGTTGCAGAGTGCAGACGATGGGCTGATGATAAAAGATGGCTACAAGGTAGTGCTGGTAGGCGGTGTCAACGCAGGTAAGTCGAGCATATTCAACGCACTACTGGCAAGTAATAGAGCGATAGTGACTCCTGTGGCAGGAACGACCCGAGATTACCTGGAGGAGGTCATCTCGCTGGACGGTTATCTTGTGAGGGTGTACGACACGGCAGGATTACGCCAGACAGACTGCCAGATAGAGCGAGAGGGCATTAGCAGGTCTCTGCAACTTCTGCAAGAAGCTCATCTGATTTTGAGTGTAGGCAGTCCCGATGTGGAGTTTCAAGATTTGCCCAGCGATGTCGACCAAAGTAAGGTGAAGAAGATTTTTAATAAGACAGATTTATCGACGGATGAGCAGCTGAAAAAGATAGAAAAAGCTGGTTGTCTTTTGTGCTCTGCTGTCAGGGAAGATGGTTTGGCTAATGTGAGGCAAGAACTTTCCAGCAGGTTGCAACAAGCGGGCGAAGAGCTGGACAATGGAATGCTAAGTTCCGCCAGACAAAAGGGATGTGTGAGCAGTTGCATCGTTTATTTGCAAAAGGCTTTGCAATCTATTGACGATGATTTGGGGTTTGAGTTTATTGCTTTTGAGCTGGGGCTTGCCAGTGGCTCTCTGGAGCAGATGGTGGGCAAAGTGAGTAGCGAAGATATTTTGCACAATATTTTTGCTAATTTTTGTATAGGTAAATAAGCGAAAGTTTTTTAAAAAACTTTGGATAAAAATAAATTTTGTTCTGATTAATTTTGGTTGGAATGGGGAAGGTTTTACTATGAAGAGAGAAGTTTTGGTGAATGTGTGCCCTGATCGTAACAGGGTGGCGATGCTGGAAGACAATAAGATAGTCGAGTTTGTCGTGGACAAGCACAATGAAAAATCTGTGCTGGGCAATGTTTACAAAGGCATCGTGAAAGATGTTTTGCCTGGAATCGGCTCCGCTTTTGTGGACATCGGTCTGAAGCGGACAGCATTTTTGCATTACGAAGATATTGTCTTGGGTTGCCTAGATGATGAAAACTCTAACAAAACGCCCGGTAAGAGGCTAAAGTATTACGACTCAGACTCTTCTCATATCGATAAGTACCTTTTCCCTGGCTCGGAGATAGTCGTGCAGATCAAAAGGTCGCCAGTGGGAAATAAAGGTGCAAAAGTGGTGGGTAAACTTTCTATTCCCGGCAGATTTTTGATTCTTTTGCCCAATTCTAGTAAGATTCGCTTTTCCAAAAAGATTGTCAGTAAGCAGGTTAAATCTAAGATTCGCAAGATATTGGACGAAATTGAAAACGAGGGTTTCGGATTTATCGTCAGGACAGAGGCTCTGGGCAAAGACAAAGAAGATTACCAAAACGAGTACAATCTGCTCAAGAGTACCTACGAGCAGATCAAAAAGTCGCAAGAGATGCAAGCCCCTTGTTGCTTGTACGACCAAAATGAGCTGGAAAATATCTTGATTAGGGATATTTTGCGGAGCGATACGGACAAGATAATCGTCGATGATCGGGATTTGCGGGACAGATTGCGGGAGAAGTTGACCGTTTTCGAGCCTGAGCTTGTCAGTCGCTTGGAGTTTTTTGAAGAGCAGAGTGCTTTATTTGATGTGTACAATCTGCAAAAAGAGATAGACAAAGCCCTGAGACCAACTGTGCCGTTGCCTGCTGGTGGCAACATTATGATAGAGCAGACGGAAGCTCTGGTGGTGATAGATGTGAATACGGGCAGTTTCGTTAGTGGGGCGAACTACGATTCCACGATTAAGATTATCAACAAAGAGGCTGCCAAAGAGGCTGTGCGGCAGATTCGGTTGCGGAATCTCGGCGGAATTATTATCATCGATTTTATCGATATGACCAAGAGTGCCGACAGAGAGCAGGTTTTTTCGCTTTTGAGTAATGAGCTGAAAAAAGATAGCAACAAAACGGTTTGTTATCCTTTTTCCAAGCTGGGCTTGGTGGAAATATCTCGCAAGAGGGCGAATCGCAACTTGCTGAATCGCTCATCTTATCGCTGTCCGACTTGCCAAGGCGTGGGTAGCATTTTGCAAGAGGAGCATTTGGCTATCAATCTCAGGCGTTCGCTGCGAAAGGTTTCTTATTTCACCAAAGGGCGTGAGCTAGATGTGGTCGTGCATCCCGTGATGAAAGATTTCATCGAGTCTGAGCGAGATTTTCTGGAAACTATCGAGAACAAAATCAACTTAGTCCAAGATGTTTATATGGCTCGAGACCATTTTCGAGTTTTTTACACAGAGACGAAAAAGGAGATAATCTTCAATGACTTACCAAGAGTTTTTGGAGTATATTTATAAGCGACATTCTGGCAATATTAAGCTGGGGCTGGAGAGAATAGAGAGCATTTTGCAATCTCTAGGCAATCCGCATCGTTTGCTTGCGGGCGTGCATGTGGCTGGCTCCAACGGCAAAGGCTCGACTTGTGCCATGCTAGAGGCACTGGCTTTGCAAAGCTCCTACTCCACGGGCTTTAACTCGTCACCGCATCTGGTGGACTATCTGGAGCGGTTTCGCCTCAATGGCAAAAACTCCGACTATCAGCAAATCATGGAGCTCTATCTGGAGCATCGCCAGATTTTTGAGGACAACGAAGCCTCTTTCTTTGAGACCACCACCGCTTTAGCTTTCGAGCTTTTTGCTCGGCGAAAGGTCGATTTCAACATCTTTGAAGTGGGCTTAGGAGGTCGGCTAGACGGCACTAACCCTTTCGTACCAGATGTCAGCGTGATAACCTCTATCAGCTTAGATCACACCAAATCTTTGGGAGACAGCCTAGAAAAGATAGCTTACGAGAAGGCAGGCATCATCAAGCAAGGCGTGCCAGTGGTAATCGGCAAAATGCCAGCAGCAGCCTTGGCAGTGATCGAGAAGGTGGCAAAGGCAAAGAGGGCAAGAGTTTACAGGTGTGGACACGAGTTTACGGTGGCAGACATCAGCTTGAACTCTGAGGGCACCACTTTTGTGTACAAGAGCCCCGCTGGAGTGAGCACCAGCTATACCACGAACCTACTGGGTGTTCATCAGGCGTATAACGCCGCTTGTGCGTTGACGGCGTTTAGTTTGTTCGAGCAGCAGCGGAGCAAGAGCATTGACACTGAGAACCTAAGACGCGGCTTGCAGTCGGTGCACTGGCAAGGGCGGATGCAGATAGTCTGCCAAAGTCCGACAATCGTCTTGGATGGTGCACACAACGAGGAAGGCGTGAACAGCTTGGTGGACAGCTTGCAAGAGATTTTTCCGCAAAGGGAGAAGGTGTTTGTGGTCTCCATTCTCAGAGATAAAAATCTCCAGAAAATGTATGCTAAAATTGCTGGAGTCGCCAAGAGCATCGTCTTTTGTCAAAACTCCAACTCTAGAGCCGCTGACGAAAAGCTACAGACACAGATACTGGCAGGATTGACCGATGCTTATTGCTATGAGAGGTCGGTAGAGTCTGCTCTGCAAAAAGCTCGCAAAATAGCCAAGAATGACGATTTGATCGTGGTCTGCGGTTCGCTGTACTGGGTCGGGGAAGTGCTGAGGGTTTTTTAGCTAGAGATTGCGACGATTGATAAAGGTCTTGACTTTAAAAAAAGAAAACTAAAAATGTTGTTTTAAAGTTGGTTGAATTCAAAGTATTAATTTATAAGGAGAAAAGATGCCTTTTTTTTACTCTCTTGATGTTAAACAAAAAAGTATTAAGAAAAATCCATACGGTAGAAAGCTTAATGGATACAAGGAAGATGGACGATTTATTGGAGAATTTTGTAGGTATGAGAAACAATCTGCTACTCGTAAGAATCAACGCATTTTTGATTACAGAATTTTCATCCAAGAAGTGGGACTATATCAATTTGGCAACAGCAAAAATAATGATGGGTTTAAATATTTCTATTTAGGCTACAATGGTACTTTCGATACTTATGTCACTCTTCATAATGCAATATTTGCTCGTGATGTGCTAGATATGCAGATAGCGGGAGCAGAGGTAGAAACGATTCTTAAACACATATCAGACAATGATTATACAATAAATTTGTAGAATGTAAGCAGGAAGTCATGAAAAAACTAGGATTATTATTTTTAGTGATTGTTTGGATTACTATAGCCTTAGCTCAAGAATTTGTTAGTCCTATAGATTTTCTCAATACGGATGAAAATAAACAAAAAGTAGTAATATATATAAAGGAAAATGTAAAAGAAAGTTGTGCCAGTATTGGTATAACTGATCCTGCTACTCTGCGGATGATGGAAAATAAAAATTTAACATCATTTAAAAAGCTCATAAAAGCTACCGACCCAGAATTGCTGCAAGCATTAATTTGCCAATACAGTAGTATAGGATTGGATGATTATGCGACTATCTTGATGATGTATGACATGCAAATGAAAGCTAAAAAACAAGAATTGAAGTGGTAGATTGACTAATTTGTGAAAATATCAGAAGTTATTGAATTGAAAAGAAGAAAATAGAGCTGATTTTACTTTTAGAAAGCCAAGCAATTTTGCTTGGCTTTTCTATTGTTGATTTTTTTTGCTAGAGCAAAGCTTTTTTCTCTTTTCAACGCTCCAGTATGGGTGGCATAACCCGTTTGAATTTGCTATTTTGCACAAGGCGAACAACTTTTTCCACCAGCTTTGCATCGTATTTTTGCGAAAGTTTTTCGGGCGATAATTTGTTATCTTGGTAGTCGATGAGCATCTTGTCCAACATCGCATAGCTAAGCCCGAGCTCCTGCTCGTCGGTTTGTCCGTCCCAGAGGTCGGCTGTCGGAGGTTTGGTGATAATCTGCTCTGGCACGCCCAACTCTTTTGCCATCTGCCAAACTTCGGTTTTGTAGAGATGACCGATGGGCTCGAAACTGCAAGCTCCGTCGCCATAGACGGTGCAGTAGCCTATCAGTAGTTCGCTACGGTTGCCAGTGCCAGCCACGAGGGCGTTTTCCCTTTGAGCGTAGTCGAACAAGACGGACATCCGCATCCTTGCACAGAAGTTGCCCTTTTGCAGTTTATCGGGGGTTTGCTGGGCGAAATAGCCGTCCACCATCGGGGTGATGGGAACGGTCTGGTGCTCTATCTGGAGAGCTTCCGCCACAGCCAGTGCGTCGTCCAAGCTGGCTTGCTGGGAAGATCTGTAAGGGAGCATCAGCCCGAGCACATTCTCTTTGCCTAGAGCGTGCACGCACAAGAAGGCGACCAGAGCGGAATCTATCCCGCCAGAGAGCCCGACCACCACTTTTTGGAATCCGTTACCACGGACTTGCTCGGTGATGAACGAGGAGATTTTGGCTTGTTTAGGTGTCATATTTTTTCCTAAGTGAGTCTTATTTTGTTAAGTTATTTTGTATAGCGTATAATTTACCTTTTGCTGTAAGATACAACTCTTTTGTAAAAGGCTCTTGTTCAATTAATTTTTTTGCTGAAGCCTCCATGATTATGAAATCAATATAAATTCGAGAAACATCCATTTCTTTTATTATGTGGTTATAACTGATATAATCACTCGTTCCTTTTTCGAACTCTTTTACTATTGCAGACATTAATTCAAGCACAGGGTCTTTTATTTTTTTTTCATATAACTTTGGCTTTCCACTTGAAAATGGGTTATTTCCTATCGGGGGCTTTTTTAATAGAGGACTTTGATGAATAGTGCGAATTAGTTCGTCAAAATTGTATTCGTAGTCTGCATTTTTTGAAAAGTTAATATGAAGTTTTGTTTTGAGAAATGTTGGAATATCATTTGTTCCGCTTTGTCGAATTATAGGGATTATTTTTTTAGTATTTATGTTTTTAAGAAGATTTGAAGTAATAATCATTTTTTCGTAGCCAACTCCTCCTATGCCTTTATTTGCTTTTGATACATATGTTTTAGTGCAAACCATTAAAATTCTGTCAGCATTTGCTAAATGGGTTTCCATGAAATGTGACAAATCGTCTCCAGGCTGGATTTCCCATTGGTCTAAAATAGCATCAATTCCATTATTTCGTAATCTACTGCCTAATTCATACACCCATTTCTTATGTTCTAAAGAATCGTGGGAATATGAAATAAAAACTTTTGGTATGCTCATAGTCTTTTTTATCTCTCCAATTTTGTATAATTTATTTTTATTCCCTTCTATTTTCCCTCAATCCTTACTAAAAGCTCTCCTGCGTCAAGCAAGAATGCTCACAACTGCTTATGCTCTAGCAGTGAGTAGTAATCTTGCTGGGAGAAGATGATGTGGTCGAGGATTTTTATGCCGAGGATTTCTCCGGCTTGCTGGAGGGTTTTGGTTATCTGCAAATCTTGTGCCGATGGCTCGAGGTTACCACTGGGATGGTTGTGTGCCAAGATTACGGACGAAGCTCTGTCGGTGATAGCATCGGCGAAAACCTCTCGAGGGTGGATTTGTGTTTGGTTGATGAGCCCGATGGTGATGACTCTGGTGGCGATTACCTCTCCTGCAGCGTTCAGGCAGACGACGATGAAATGCTCTTGCTGGCGGTCGCCGTAGTGCCAGAGTAGGGGCATGATTTGGTTGGGGAATTTGATGGTAAATCCCTTGGGCTTTATCCGTCGGCGGAAAAACTCGCAAGCAGCCAGAACAATCCCAGCTTTGGCGGATGCCATTCCCGTGATTTTCAAGATTTCTTCTATCTTGATTTCAAATCCATCTCGGTCGATGAGCGTGAGGAGCTTTTGGCAAATCTTGTTCACGCTGTGCCCTTTTACGCCTCTACCGATAAGGATCATCAGCAGTTCCAAGTCGGAAAGGGACTGTGCCCCTTGTTTGATAAGCCTTTCGCGAGGTCTTTGGTCGGGTGGTATATCTTTGATGTTTTTCATAATCGGTGAATGTGGCTCAGGCAGATGCCAGCGGCAATCGCCAAGTTTAGTGACTCCATTTTGCTGGTAATAGGGATGGTAATAGCCAGGTCGCTGAGTTCTCGTAGCTGTGGGCTCACTCCAGCGGCCTCTGAGCCGAGGATGAGGATCTTGGGCGAGTCTAGTGGTGGTAAGTCGTAAATAGAGACTCCATCGAGGTCGGCGAGTATCTTTTGAGCGGGTTGCTCTTGCAGCCACTGGTAGGTCTTGACCTCTAGCGGTAATGTGAAGACTGCCCCCAGCGAGGAGCGAATCACCTTGGAATTGAACGGGTCGCAGCTACCGGGGGAGAGTGCTATCCCGCTGATGCCCAATGCCAGAGCTGTGCGGATGATAGTGCCCAGATTACCCGGGTCGGAGATTTGGTCTAAGTAGAGCAGTGTTTGGTAGTCACCTATTTCGTTTGTGGTGCGATCTGCTACAGCGAGGTATTGCTGAGGTGTTTTGGTGGATGCTAGAGCGAAAAACTTCTTCTTGCTAATCAGCTTGGGCTTTAGCTCGCCCAGCCACGCGGGTGCAGGGTTTTCTTGCCAAGTGTAAATATCCAAGATTTTGACATCGTTCTCGATGATTTGTCGTATGAGACGGTCGCCCTCGATGATGGCATATCCTGCAGAGATTTGCTCTCTTTTTTTCTGAAGCTTGTTTAAGTTTATCATTGTGTTTTGTCTGTAAAAAGTGACGATTATTTTGTCAAACTTTTCTTTGATTTTAAAAAAGAAGAGCATTTTGAGGATGATTTTTGTTTTTATAGGTTGAGCAATGGTGATTTGGATAGTTTGGCTTGACTTTTGGGAAGAAGTGCTGGATTTTGTTAAGAAGATGAGATAAAAATTTGGAGTGTAAAATGAAGATAGATTCTATTTTGTTGTGTGCAGGGCAATCGTCTCGTATGGGAGCGGATAAGGCTTTGTTGGAAGTCGCTGGTAAAAAAAGCATCGATTTGGTTTTGGAGAAGCTAAGGGCTTTTTCTAGCAGAGTGATTGTGGTTTTGGGTGATAATTATGAGATGGTAACTGACTATCTGCAAGACAGATACAGCGGTTTTGCTTTCCCTGTAGCTAATCCTGATCACTTGGAGGGCGGGATGCTCTCGTCGGTGAAAAAGGGGTTTGCTTCCGTGCAATCTGGGCATATGGCGATGCTCAACCTCATTGACCAGCCTTTCGTGTTGCCGCAGAGCTATGATAAGATATTGCAATCGTATGTGCCGCCTGCACCTTTTTTGATCCCTGTGGGTCGTAAAGAGTCTCGCCCCAAGAAAGGTCATCCGATTTTATTTGCGGCAGATTTTGTGCCAAAAGTGCTTGGCGATGAGAGTGCAAAGACCTTTCGTGATGTGCTGTTGCCCTATTACAAAGATGCAATTTATGTGGATGTCTTAGATGTGGGAATTACAGAGAACTTGAACACGAAAGAGCTCTTTGCTGCGGCAAAAAAGCGAGTGGAGCAAGATTAAGTTGAGCCAAAGATGAGCAAATCTCTGATAAATTTTGCAGATGTCTTTTTGGACAAAAAAGTGGGGCAATCTCCTCTATTTGTGAAGTTATACAAAATGGATTTGCGAGAGCTGAGCCTTTATCTCAAGCACGAAATAGCCTCGAATCCTCTGCTGAATCTGGAGAAAATCGAAAATTACGACTATCATCAGGAGCAGGCAGATTTGCTCTGGGACGGAAGAAATTGTGAAGTGAACAAGGTTTTTTTCCCGACTCTAACGATGAAGCCAGAATATTTGCAATGTGAGGGAGATTTTTTTGCAAAGCAGAGAAAGAGGCTTCGTTTTTTGGAGAATATTTTGAGTTCTCGGGAGAATCTTTTGCAAAAAGTTGGGCAGTATCTGTGCCAGTATCAGTGGAAGTTTTGGCAAGAGAGTTTTTCGTTTAGTCCTTTGTCCGTGGAGAAGATGAGCTTTGATTTGCAGATTTCTAAAAATATTTGTTATGCTCTGCTTAAAAATAAGCAGATAAAGTTTGCAGATCAGAGTAAGTTTTTATCAGAATTTTTGGTTAAAGGGCAAGGTGAGCTGAGTTTAGTTGCTATCAAGCGGAAAGTGAAAGCGATGGTGGACTCGGGCGAGAATGACAGACAAATAGCTGAAAAATTACAAGCTTCGGGAGTGAAGATTAGCAGACGCACGGTGTGCAAGTATCGCCGTCAGCTCTCCTAGAGACGATTTAGACGATAATGGTGTGTTGTATAATTTACTTATTTGAAACCTGCATAAGGTGAATAAATCAGGAAAAGATTTTTTAAAAAATAAGGAGTAAAGATGGAAACTAATGAAGGGAAAAGTAAAGTGTATTTAACCCCCTGGGTTGGGGAAAACTATGGAAAAGAATCATCAATTTTTCAGGAAAAGTTAATGGTTTTGACTGGTTCTCACTATGAAGCATTTGCAGATAAATGCAATGAAAATTACGAAGAATATCTTAAAGGTAATCGAACTGAAGCAAGTGATTTTACTAATTCAATAGTAGAAATATATTTGGGACTTAGAAAAAGTGATTTAAAAAATGACTGGGAGAAAACATATTCAAGTTTTATAAATGCAATTTTCAATAGAAACTCTTCAGAGAAAGAAAAGGGATTATTTTTTGATTCTATTGTTTTTTATACATATCTGCAAAGAATGGCGGGAAAGAATGCTAAGGAGGCTGAACTTTATAATTATAAATGCCAAGAGTATATTGATGCTTTTTTAGAAGTGATTAAGAAATATAAGCCAGAAGTAATAATCTGCTGGGGTGCTAAAGTTAGAGAGGCCTTGCTTGGTAAGAAACAAGGATTGGTTGGAAATATAAGTATTGAAGAAGTAACGGTGAGGAAAAATCAAACAATTTGTACTTTAGAAATTGATGCAAGGAAAATAAAGTTGATTATGGTCAGACATCCTTCGCGTTGTTTTGGGAGAAAATCTAATCATGAAATTTTTAAAAGATTTCTAACTTTCAAATAGCAAAGCAAAAACTTTTCAATATAAAAGTTAAAGAGTAATGACTTTAGCAGCAACGGGTGTGCAAATACAGAAATCAGCTGTCCTGAGAGACGATTTTTTTTAGCTCGCTCAGCACTTGCAGAGCTTGGATGGGTGTCATCTGGTCGGGTGAGATTTCTTGTAGTTCTTTTTCCACTTGGTAGAGGTATGGCGGAATTTTCTTGGCTGGTGGTGCACTGAACGCGTCTAATTGGGCGAGAGCAGTTACTTTTTTATTTTCTGCTTGCGAATCTTCTAGGGTTTGCAGGATTTCTTTGGCTCTGCTGATGACCGCCATGGGGATGCCTGCCAGCTGTGCGACATCTATCCCGTAGCTTTGCAGTGCCTTGCCGGGCAGCACCTTGTGCATAAAGATAATCTTGTCGCCTTCTTTTTCCACGATTACATTGTAATTTCGCACTCCTTCGAGCGTGTCGGCTAGGTGAGTCAGCTCGTGGTAGTGAGTGGCAAATAGCGTCTTGACGCCTTTCATGTGGCTGTGGTGGAGGTGCTCGATGATAGCCCAAGCTAGTGAGAGTCCGTCGTAGGTGCTGGTGCCTCGCCCTATCTCGTCTAAGATTACCAGCGAGTCTTGGCTGGCAAAGTTGAGGATGGAGGCTGTTTCTAGCATCTCCACCAAGAATGTGCTTTGTCCCTTGGCGAGATTGTCGGATGCTCCTACGCGGGTGAATATCTTATCGAAAATGGGCATAGATGCAGTTCTGGCGGGCACATAGCAACCGATTTGTGCCATGAGGGCGGAGAGTGCCACTTGTCGCAGGTAGGTCGATTTTCCTGCCATATTTGGACCAGTGATGAGGATGATGTTGCTCTTGGCGTTGTCTAGGTAGATGTCGTTGGGGATGAACTCCTGTGCTTTCAAGAGCTCTTTTATCACGGGATGAAAGGAGTCTTTGAGTTCTAAAATCTTTTCCTGATTGAATTTTGGCTTGCAATAGTTGCGGTGAAAGCTCACTTGGGCAAAGTTTGCGTAAACATCGAGCAATGCCAAAGTGTCGGCGAATTCCAGCAGCTGTTCCATTTTTTCTTGCAGATAGGTTCTTAGTTGGCAAAATATTTCGTACTCAAGCTCTTTGATTCTCTCTTCCGCTCCCAGGACTTTGCTCTCGAACTCTTTTAATTCTGGAGAGATGAATCTTTCGCAATTTACCAAGGTTTGCTTGCGGATGTAGTGCTCGGGCACTTTGCTGGCTTGCCTTTTGCTGATTTCGATGTAGTAGCCGAATATCTTATTGTAATCTATTTTGAGGTTGTGGATGCCCAGTTTTTCTTTTTCTTGTTTTTCTAGGTCTAGTATCCACGATTTTCCCAGTGAGCTGATGCGGTGGAGTTTGTGCAATTCTGGGTTTATCTCGCTGTTGACTATCCCGCCTTGGGTGATGAGCTTTTGCGGTGATGTGCAGATGGTTTTTTCTATCTTGGCGGTGATGTGCTGGTAATCTTGGATGCTGTCTTGGATGTGCAGTAGCGGCAGAGAGTCGAAGTTGTCCAAGATCGTTTTGATCTCCTCAGAGAGGTTCAGATATTGGGCGATGGCGAGTATCTCTTTGGGATTTATAGAGCCAGAGGAAAGTTTGCCTGTGAGGCGAGCGATGTCACCGATTTGGTTTAGCAGGTCTCGCAGGGCAAAGGTTTGCTCTATCTTCTCGATCATCTCTTCCACGATGTTGTGGCGGTTCTCGATAGCTTCTTGATCCATCAGAGGTCGTAGTAGCCATTGCTTCAGCTTTCGTCCGCCCATCGGGGTGCAAGTTTGGTCGAGTACTTGTAGCAGAGTGCCTTGCGTAGTGCCTTCCAGCAGTGATTTGGTTAGCTCTAGGTTGGCTACGGTGGACTTGTCCAATTGCACGCAAGAGCCCAGTGAGTAGTACTCTATCTTGCTGATGTGCTTTAGGTCGTTTTTTTTCAGCTCTTTGAGGTGAGAGATAGCCATCGCTGCAGCCTTGGTAGCCAGAGGATGTTCGCCCAGGCCGATGCCAGCCAAGGAAAGGAGCGAAAAATGCTCTTTCAAGATGGTTTCCGCTTGTCCGATGTTGATTTGATCGTCTTCGTATTGGCTGTAGGAGATTTGATTGCCAAGGCATTCTGCCAGCTCTTCTTTTTGGGAATGTTCCAGTACGAGGATCTCTTTGGGCGACAATCGCTCTATCTCGGCGGTGAGGTTCTCTTTTTGCAGTTGGGTGAAGCTGAACTTTCCTGTGGAGATGTCCACACTGGCTAGTCCGTATTCTGAGCCCTCTTGCACCAGAGAGGTCAGATAGTTGTCGGCAGGTGAATGGATGTACTCCGCATCGACGATGCTCCCGGGAGTGATGATATCGACAATCTCTCTTTTCACGAGTCCTTTGGCTTTTTTGGGGTCTTCCATTTGCTCACAGATGACCACTTTTTGGTTTGCTGTGATCAACCGTGGGAGGTAGCTGGAAAGGGAATGGTAGGGGAATCCTGCCAAGGGCACGGAGTTTTCTTTATTTTTGTTGCGAGTCGTAAGGGTGATGTTCAGTATTTTGGCACAAATTTCGGCATCGCCAAAGAAAGTTTCGTAAAAATCGCCCATTCTGAAAAGGACGATTTTGTCTGGGTGCTGGTGCTTGAAATGCAGAAACTGTTCCAGCATTGGGGTTAGTTTTGGTTTTGCCATTTTGCAGATTATGAGCTTATTTGATGAAAAGGTTGCTGGCTAAATTGTGCTTCTTGAGTTCTTCTTGTTGGATTAAAGCTTTCTCTTTGTCGGGGAATGGACCAATCACACCGTACATAAAGGAGTTCTTCCCGATTTGTCGTCTGTAAGCGGTGGCTTCTATGCCGAGATTTTTTAGTACTTGCAATCTTTCGCGGAGTTTGTCAGAGTCGGTAAATACACCACATTCTAGGAAGTAGTTTTTTTGGCTTAGAGTCGTGGTCTCTTTTTGGGGAGTGGGTTGCACGACGAAGCTCGGGAAGTTGTGAACGAGCAGATTCTTTTTGGCTGTGCTGGCTTCTATTGCGGTGTTCAGTGGTCCGACCCACACCTTGTAGAGCAAGGTTTGCCCCGAAAGCTCTTTGTGTATTTTTACTCTGTACCCTTTATCTTTTAATGTTTGCTCCGCCTCGAGGGCGTTTTCGTTATCTTGGAAAGCTCCCACTTGCAGGTAGCTGCCAGCACTGAAATCTTCTTCGTAGCCAAAGTTGCCCGTAAGCTGATTGTTGTTTGTCAGTCTGCCTAAATCTTTTGAGTATTTGCTGTAAGGGAAATCTTTTTTCAAGAGGAAAGTGGTCTCTTTTTGTTTTGCTTCGTTTTTGAGCTCTTGGTAGCAGAGAGCGATGTTGTAAAGGGCAGCAGCTCTTTGCGAAGAAAAAAGTTTAAGTTGCTCGATAGAAAGCAGCAGCTCTAGAGCTAACTTGTGATTTCCCAGTTTGATGTAGCAATCGCTAATCAAGATGTAGGAGCTTTCTATCTTGTCGTTATCCAAAGACAGCTGGAGGAAGTTTTGTGCTTGGTAGATAGCGGTTTGGTAATCTGTCAAGGCATATTGGCAGTAAGCTAGCCAGTAAGATTTTTCTGTTAGCAAAGGCGGATTTGTTATTTTCTCTAAATATGTTTTGGCTTGGGAATATTTTTTGTTCAGATAAGAGATTTTGCCTAATTCCAAGTACGAAGCTTGGGAATAGGGGTTGTCTTCTTGTGTGGAGATGTTTTGCAGACCTTGGACGAAATTTGGCGAAGATTGAGTAAGAGCTTTGTAGTACTCGATTCGTTTTTCATCTTCTTGGGTGTCGCTTTTTACTTTGGGTAATATTTCCCGAAGGTAATCGATATTGCCCTTGCTGTAAGCGGAGTCCAAGTAATTCAAATCGCTGGCGTGTCCGATGCCGAAAAAGCAAAGGATAAAAGTGATGGTTATTTTTTTTAAAATAGACATATTATTAAAATGTTTGTTATTCCCATTAAAAATCCTAGAGCAACAAAAAAGTACAGGAGGTATTTGAAAAAGTACTTTTGGCTCAGATCTTCTATCAATTCAGGTTCTATTTTGGCTCTAATCTCTTGGAGGCGAGCTTCGAGTTCGTATTTATTGGACAAGGAAGGCAAAATCTCTTTTCCAGCTTGAAGAGTTATCTGGTACACGATGCCACTCAAAGTTTTTCGTAAGATAAGGCAAACAAAAGGTGGCAAAAAATGGATATTTTGTAGAAATTCTGTCTTTTGAAAGATGATTTTATTGAGTTTTTCTTCGACTTTGGTAAGGGTGAGGCTGTTTTTATCAAGGCAAAATTTGTGATATTCGATGATCGCTTGGTCGACTTTTTGCAGGAGTTGTTTTTCTTTGCGGATCACGATCCCCGGAGTGAAAAACAGTTTCATTCCCAAAAAAGAGCGACTATGACAAAAGAGGAGAATCTTTACAAAAATCGGTAAAGCAGTAAGAAGCAAAAGATTGCAGAGAAAGATGGTGAGTAGTAGGTAGTAGCTCATTTTTCGCTGGCTGTGGCGAGGGTAAATCCGTAGATTTTACCGTTGGTGATGCTTTGCAAAGACAACGCCAGATTTTTTAGGGTAGAGCCAGTGGTCAGGACATCGTCCACCGCTAGCAGGTTTTTTTCTCCGAAATGTTGCTTCGGATTGCTACGAAAAACTCCGATTAGGTTTTTTTCTCTTTCTGCTTTGTTCAGTTTCGCTTGGCTCTGGGTGTAATGGATTCGCTTGCAAGCGTGGGGATAGAGCGGTATATGCAAGATAGAGCTCAGAGCTTCTCCTATTTGCTCCGACTGGTTGTAACTCCTCTGGCTGAAGCGGGTGCGGTACAGTGGTACGGGGATTATTCCTTGGATGTCCCACGGGGAGAGCTTTTCTATAATCTGCTTTTTGTTTAAATAACACAATTTTTTGCCAAGATTTTTTTTCTGTTTGTATTTCAGCAGGTGGATCAGTTTTTGGACAGTAGGATTGAATTTGTAGAGGGAGTAGATAGTTTGCTCTTGCTGGGTAGCTAACTCCATCTGAGCTAGGCACTCGGGGCAGATGCTGACACTGCTGTTTTGGTCTGCGAGCAATTTTTGGCAAGAGTAGCAAAGTTTGGGGAAGAGTAGCTGGGTGATGATGCCAAAAAGGGAACTATTTTTTTTGATATTTCTGACCAAGGTTTAAGATGATATTTTTGCTAAATAACAAAAAACAAAGAGGGAAATAGATATATGAGGCGTACCACACCGAAGCCACTAGGAGTGAGAAGATCACGATTTTATCGAACATATTGCTGTTTTTGGGCTTGATAGGTCTGATGTGCATATTGCTGATCATGAGTAGAGATGTGAGCAAGATGATGGCGATCAGATTGGAAACAAACATGTTATGGGGGATTTGCTCGGCAAAGATTATGTAAGAGACGACTAATCCTGCTGCTGCTGGTACTGGTAATCCTTTGAAATCGTGCTTGACTTCCATGTCTGTGAGGTTAGTATTGAATCTGGCGAGTCGAGATACGGCACAGATTACGAAGAAAATGCAGAGTATGCCTCCGATAAGCGGCTTTTGGATGAGGAGCATATTGTAAGCTAAAAAAGCTGGAGCGATGCCGAAGCACAAGAAGTCAACAAGGGAGTCCAGTTCTGCACCGAAGTCGCTAAAAGCTTCGAATTTGCGGGCTAGAGAGCCGTCGAAAAGGTCGAAAACCATACAGAGGGTAATCAGCCAACAGGCTTGGATGTAGTTGCCGTTTACCACTTGTTGCATGGCGATCAAGCCGACAGTGAGGCTAGATAAGGTGCAACCGTTGGGGGCTAAATATTTTTTTTCAATCATTTTGATTTTATCTCCGATTTTGCTGTTTGCAGATTTGTACATATGGGCTAAGTGGGAAGTGTATTTGTCAAGAGATAAATTTTAGAAAATGAGGAAAGTGAGAAGTTTGTGAAAATTTGTAAGTTTAAGTTCTGCTCAGCTGTTTTTTTGGGACTGTTTTGGGGTTTTTCGCTGTTCGCTGAGGGTGATGTTTTGCAGGAGAAACTGCTGAAGCGGAATTTTGATTTTTCTGGCTATTGGGGTAAAAAAGTGAGCCGAGAGTTACAGATACCTGGGCGAGTGGAGTATGTTTTGGAAGGCGAGATTCCCTTAGGTTTTTTGCCCTTAAATTTTTTGTTCGATAATCTACCGCTGACAGCTGAAATGGTAAACTCTTATCAGAAAACGAATTACAAAATAGCGTACCTTGATGCAGACAGGAAAAGATTTTTGGCGAAGATAAAGGGGCTGCGAGGTAGGATGAATCTGCTGACTCCAGCCGAGCAAACTCGAAAGCGGGTTTATTACGGAGACGGTGAAGGCAATTTTTTGTGGTGGCATCTGTATGGCACTGTGTTGGTGCTGGCGGACATCGACTCGCTGGATGAGAGCAGCAGCGGTTATCGGCTGAGCATTTACCTTTTTAATGAGAGTGCGTTTGTCAACGGTTTGCTGTCTATGAGTGTTGTGCGTTGGGTGATAAAGGGCAGAATAAGAGAGATTCTGGAGCATATTGTCAGCTCTGCTTTGGAGTTTCGCCAAGACAAGGGCGATGTTTTGCTGAAAAGTGGAAAGTTTGAGACAGAGCAGCAGCGAAACTTTTTGGGCGAGTTCTTGCGGTTGGACTCTTTGGCAGAGAGGAATTAAGCTAGAAATTTCAGTTGATCTAGCTCTATCTTCTTGCTCAATTTCTTGTTAGATTGGAAATGATAAACTTTCCCGCTGATGACGATTTCCACTTTTTCATTTTCTATTTGGAGCGTGCTGGCTTCGCCTGGGAAGCAGGTCGCCATAATGATCGCTTTTTCTATTCCATCTGCTGCATCAAAATTGCAAGCCTCATCGGGCGTAGCTAAGCGGTTTTCGCTGTAGATGGAGTCCTCTTTTAGTTGGGCGAGATTTTGGTAAAGCTCGTCGGCTGCTAGAGCACTGAACCTTTGTTTGCAGATGGGACTTCTGCTGAAGCTGGCGTAGAGGAAAGGCGTCCAATCGAGGTCGTCCATCTGGCGGTAAGTGTAGAGAGTGTAATGGGCGATTTTGCTTTTGGGTGCGACAGAGTGCAGGTACTCTAAAATCTCGGTGCGACTCATGGCTGTAGAAATTTTTAGCGGTTCAGCCTCTTGGTAATCTTTGATTTGGCACGGAAAGCGAGGCGAAGTGTGGATAAATTCGTTGTATTGCTCCACAAGGTCGAGAGCTTTTTGGCAAGCAAATTTCTGCTTCTTGTGGATTAGTTGATTTTCAAACTCTTTCAAGTCGGTGCGACCAAGATTAGTAAGGCTTAGCTCGTCTGAATCTATCTCTTGGAGCAAAGCTCTTTTGGAGTTGTCGGAAAAGCTATTCTTGGAGTTGTGCTCGTAGGCGAAGATAGTTTCCACGCCGAGGTAATAGAGAGTTCCGTTTTGTTTTAGGGAGAATTGGAAACATTCTTGGAACTCGGGTTTTGTGCGAAGAAAGCTCCTGAAGCTACTGGAATCGGGTTTGTGCGAGAGATAGGAGGTCAATTTTTTGCGAAAGGAGCGAAACTCGTTGGCATCGATTGTGGCTTCTTGGTAAGTGGAATGCACATATCCGCTGAGGTGGCTGACCATTGTGATTTGCTCGTTTTCCAGAGCTCTGCGGGCTTTATTGGAGAGAGCCGTGCCGTTGTACCACATATTTTTGGTGATGATTCGTCTGTTGTTGGTGAGGACGCCATCGTCGATGTCGATGAAATTTTGTGAGTGCAAAGGCGTTGCCATCAGGTAGATTTTCTCTAGTGGGATATTGCCGACGATGAATAAAGCTGCGGCGTAGAGGCAAGCGAAAGAGACGCACTCGCCTGCTCCTTGTTGGTACTCTGGCTTGCTGGCAAAAGCAGTCATCGCTTCCACCGTTTCTGTCTTCCAGTAGGGGATGATGTCGCCTTCGTAAGCGTCCAGCCCGAAATGTCGCCTGATGTCGATGTCGAAATAGTATTTGTCGCCGTGATAGCCAAAGAGGGCGTTGGAGTTTGCCAGCGTGTCCATATCGACGAACTCTTTGAAACGGTTTACTTCGGTGAGCTTGTCCGTCAGTCCCCAAGTTTGCAAATCGAGATTAAACTCGAAGTGATCCATGATATACTGCTTTACTCTTTTGATTTTTTGGATGTCGTTCTTTTTGTCAATGTCCACGAACCAAGGGTCTTTTTTCCATTCCCAGATGAGAGGCGAGCAAATGTTTGCCAAGACTAGGGAATAAAAAAGCTCGGGGAAAATGAAGATTTCCATATCGGAGAGGGTGAAGCAGGAGGAGAGTTTTTCGAGTTCTTGGGAGGTCAATGGAGTTTCTTTTTTCAGCATTTTATGTACCTTTGGATGGTTTTTTCTATCTCGGGCAAGTTGAGAAGCGTGTCTTGGCAAGGTCCGTTTGGTCGGGTGATGAGCGAGCCGATCACGGGCATCGGGAAGATGTCGTGGATGCCTTCCGAGAGGTCGCGGTAGCAGGCGGCAGCTATCACCAGCTGTGGTCTGGTCTCGATTATTTTCTTGCGTGCCAGAGAGCCACCCGTGGCGATGCAGACATTTATGCCGTATTTATCTCTTAGCTTTAGTATCTCGCCGACTTGGCATCTGCCGCATCTTTTGCAGTTATCTATGTCGGTGGTAATCCTGATAGGGCAGTCGCTTATCTGGAAGCAGTGTGGCAGCAGGAGCAGTATTTTCTCAGGTGGGAACTGCTTTTGCTTGGCTAGTTTGTTGGACAGGCTGATATAGACAGACCTGAGCTTGGTTTTGCTTTTCAGTATTTTGGCAGGCACCATCAACAAAGAAAAGGTGGTGTTTAGCAGAAATCTCAAAAAATTTATCATAGCGGGTCAGTCAGTTTCGCTCCGAGTAAATTTGCTTTGCCGAGGGTGAAAGCGTAGGCGTCCATCTGCTTTTTCCCTGCTGGTTGCACGGTGGTGACCAAGATGTCGCAGGTTTGCGTGCTTACGGTAAATCCTTCATTCTTATGGATTTGCTCCACAGTGCCAGGAGTGGAGGTAGATTTCTGGGAAGTGACTTGGCAAGCGATGATTTTGATTTGTTGCCCGTCCAAGAGCGTGATAGCTCCCGGAGAGGGACTATAGGCACGCACGAAGTTGCTGATATGCTGGGCGGTGCTGTGCCAGCTGAGGTAGGTGTCTTCCTTCTTAGTCTTGTGGGTGTAGGTCGCCAGAGCGTGGTCTTGCTCTTTTGTGCAGGTGTTGTCCGAAAGTATCTGGTGCACGGTGTGCACGACCCCTTTGGCTCCGTCGATAGCTAGCTTCTCTTGTAATGAGGCAAAGTCGTCGGTGTCCTCGATTTTGGTCTCCTGCTGGTAGTAAATAGCCCCTGCATCCATTTTGGCGATAATCTTGAAGATGGTGTAACCTGTGAGCTTGTCGCCGTTTAGCAGAGGGTATTTGATAGGATTCGCTCCTCTGTAAGCTGGCAGTAGAGAGGGATGCAGGTTGATACAGCCGTATTTGGGTAATTTCCTGATCTTGGCTTGCAGATAGCCTCCGTAAGCTACGGTGATGATGATGTCGGGCTTTAGCTCTTGTAGCATGGGAAGCAGGTTGTTGATGTTGTCGGTGGTGATTACCTCGATTTTCAGCTGTTGTGCCAGGAGTTTTACAGGTGTCGGCGAAAGCTTTTTCCCGCGACCTTTCTTGCTGTCGGGCATCGTGATGACAAGGCTAGGGCGGAGCTCGCTTTCGCACAAGAGCCTTAGAGTCGGGAGTGCAAAAGTGGGCGAACCAGCGAAGATTATTTTAGGGGTGCAGTTCATTTAGTTGATGACATTGTACCAAGGTTTGTTGCCGGGTCCGTTGAAAGGTCTTTTTTGCAGTCTGAAGTTGGTTTTCTCTTTGGGATAGCTCTCAGAGAGCAGTGAAAAATCTACGATGTTTCGGCGAACGGAGGCAAATCCGTTGACGACATTACCCTCGGCAAATAGTAAGATGCAGATGTCGGGAGTTATTGCGTTGGTGGACAAGATTTCTTTTAGTCCGCGGAGATTTTTTATCTCTTTGCGGTAAGGAGTGAGGATGTAGAGTTTGTCCCATTCAAAATTGCCTATGGTTCTCAGGTCGATAGTCGCTCTTTTGCCGTTTTCGGCTAGATTTTGGGCCAAAGCGTCTTCGAGTGCCAGTGGTGTCACCAGTGGTATGGGTCTAAAGGCGTAGTAAAGTATGCCAGCAAGGGCGATGCTGACGATAGCGGCGATAATAATAAGTTTCTTGTTCATTCGATTCCTCCTTTTAGATAAGGTTTCAGGATATTGGGAAAGTTGATTGAGCCGTCTTGTTGTTGGCAACTCTCGATAAGAGCTATGAAAAGCCTTGGCAATGCGACTCCAGAGCCGTTGAGAGTGTGTGCAAAGCAAGATTTGCCGTTTTCGTCTTTGTATTTTATATTGGCTCGGCGAGCTTGGAAATCGCGGAAGTTGCTCACGGAAGAGACCTCCAGATATTTCTGCTGACCGGGAGCCCAGATTTCGATGTCGTAGGTTTTGGCAGAGGCGAAGCTGGTATCGCCGCTACAGAGCGTGATGACGCGGTAGTGGAGGTTGAGAGCTTCCAGTATCTCGCATGCGTCTCGCAGTATCTCTTCCATTGCCAATGGCGACTGGCTAGGCTTCACGATTTGGACGAGCTCCACTTTGTTGAATTGGTGCAACCGTTGCAGACCTTTCGTCTCTTTGCCGTAAGAGCCAGCCTCTTTGCGGAAGCAGGCGGAGTGTGCCATAAATTTTTGCGGCAAGTTTTTGTACGAGGTCGTGGTGTCGGCAAAGTAGTTGGTAATCGGCACTTCTGCTGTGGGGATCAGATAAAGGTCTTCGTTCTCGATTTTATACATATCGTCTTTCATCTTGGGCAATTGCCCTGTGCCAGTCATAGTTTTGGTGTTTGCCAAAAAGGGAACGGCTAGCTCCGTGTAGCCGTGCTTGGCGGTGTGGAAGTCGAGCATAAAGTTGATGAGCCCTCGCTCTATTTTGGCTCCCAAGCCTGTGTGCAGAGCAAATCCGCTTCCGCTCAGTTTGGCAGCTTTGTTGAAATCGAGCAGGTTGTTTATTCTGGCTAATTCCAAGTGATCCAGTGGCTTAAACTTGAACTCTTTCTTTTTTCCCCACTCTTTTAGGTAGCGATTGTCATCCTCACTATTGCCGATGGGCACATCTTTGTCGAGCGTGTTGGGCAGTTGCAGAGCCAGATTCCTCAGCTCGTTTTGAATTTCACCAAGGCGAATATTTTCTTCTTTTAGCTCTTCGGAAAGGTTTTGCACTTGGGCGAAAATTTCTTCAGTCGGTTTGCCCTCTTTTTTGTACTGTCCGATGAGCTTGGATATTTTGTTTTGCTCTGCCTTCTTAGTTTCGTAGGCAAAAAGAGCTTTCTTGCGAAGTTGCTCCAAATCAATAATCTTATCCAAATCTAAGTTTACTTTTTTCGCTTTCAGATTGGCTTTTATCTCGTCTGGATGGTCGCAGACAAATTTTAAATCTAGCATTTTTTACTTTTCCTCGGCAATTTTCACCATTTCCCAGTAGCTCTCCACTTCCAGAGCAGCACCCCCGATGAGTCCGCCGTCTATGTCCGGCTGGGCGATGAGCTCTGCGATGTTTGCGGGCTTCATGCTGCCACCATAGAGGATGTGCGTTTGCTCGGCGATGGCTGGGCTGTAGTTCTCGCTGATCCAGCGGCGGATGAGCTGGTGCACATCCTGTGCCATCTGTGCGGTGGCTGCTTTGCCAGTGCCGATAGCCCAGATAGGCTCGTAGGCGATGATGGTGCCTCGGGAGATGTCGAAGCCCTTCAGTCCTTCTGCGAGTTGTGTGAGGAGCACTTTCTCCATCAGTCCTTTTTCTCTTTGCTCGAGGTTCTCGCCGATGCAGTAGATAGGTGTGATGTCGCACTCTTGCAGTTGGAAGAGCTTCTTATTTAGCAAGGCGTTCGACTCGTGGTGATACTCTCGCCTCTCGGAATGTCCCACGATGCAGTAGTCCACCGAGCACGATTGGAGCATCTGGGCTGAGGTCTCGCCAGTGTAAGCTCCATCTGTGTGGGCGGAGACATCTTGTCCGCCGATGAGCAGGTTGCTTTTTAGCTTGTGCTGACTCGCTGAGGGCAAATAGGGCGACGGCACGCACAAGATGCAGGACGATTGTCGCAAAGGTGCATTTTTTATTTTTCGGTTGATTTGGTTAAAAAAATCTTCGGCTTGGGGAAGCGTTTTGTTCATCTTCCAGTTGCCAGCGATAATGCTCTTTTTCATTTTTTCTTCCTATTGGTTTTTTTGTTAGGTTCGTGGGCAAGTGTGATAATGTCAAGAAATTTTGCTGGAGATGGAGAAAATGGGGGAATAATTGTTAGCGGTGATGTCGCAGTGGTAAAACTAGCTAGCACTTTTTGGCTTGACAGAAAATGGCAGGGATTTTTGCTCTGGGTAAAGAAGGAGAAATAAAAGATGGATTGTTTGGAGATTAGTAGAAATTGGTTGTTGGAAGGCATGTTGCGGGAGTAGAAAATTGTTAGGGGACATTATGGGAAATGCATTATTTGAAATTATTAACATTTTAAAAATAAGGACATGGATATGAATTTTATTCTAAAAGTAAAACAGCAACTAGACAATACTAGCTGGAATTTTGAGAAAAAAGAAATCATTAAGAAAGCCGTAAAAGAACTCCGCGAGAAAGGATATTCTAACAGTAAGATTATTGAATTATTCCGAATTGAATTTTTAAAAGAGCAAGATAATACACAAATGGTTAATAATGAGACTCGTTATTTAGCCCTATTAAATGATATTTTAAATAGTTAAATTATGTGTTTAGAATCTTTAGGAGCAATTGGTGGAATAATTGCTGGCATTGGAGCAGTTTCCACTGCTTTAATTGCAAGGTTTCAGTTGTCAAATTTGAATAAAAATCTTGTTGCAAATAATCTCATGACAATTTTTGAGATAGAATTTGAATTAAATAGGCGGAAAGAAAGATTGTCTGACATTCGTAAGGAAAATGAAGAAATACTCAATAGATTAAAAAAACAGAAACCAAGCGATGATGATAAATCAATGGCGAGAATGTTAGATGGGCATAGGAAAGAAGCATATGAGAATTATTTAAATGGATTCGATAGATTATGCTACTTTGTGATTAAGAAGTATCTTCCTGAAGACGATTTTAGACTTGAATATCGAGATATGCTTTTCAAAACGATACAAGAAGATCAAGAAGGTACATTTAATACTGGGACAAGATTTAGGAATATGGAAAAGTTATATAATGATTGGAAGGATAAATAACGCAACCTAACAAAATCTAAACTGCACTAAAACGCAGTTTAGCCAAATCTTTGAGAAAAAAGCACCGTCACCTGAAAACGAAAACAAACCATCTTTGTAAAAAGGATTTTTTAAATGAATATTGTTGAACAAAAGAATCAATCAGAGTTTTTCAATAAAGTAGCAACCTTGCTAAAAGAAGCACGGAAAAGTGTTATTCAAACAGTTAACAAAGCAATGGTTTACACCTATTATGAAATAGGGCGAATGATTGTAGAAGAAGAACAAAATGGGGAAGAACGGGCTAAGTATGGAAAGCAAATTTTAAAAGAGCTGTCTAACCGTTTGAGTGCAGAGTTTGGGAAAGGGTTTTCTCAAAGAAATCTTGAACAAATGAGACAATTCTATTTAACATATTCAAAAACGCAGACAGTGTCTGCGGAATCTGAGAATGCAATTGTTCCGAGTGATAACTTCCAATTAAGTTGGTCGCATTATTTATTTCTAATGCGGATTGATAATCTTGATGAAAGAAGATTTTACGAAATTGAAACGCTGGAAAATAATTGGAGCTTAAGAGAGTTGCGGAGACAATTCGACACTTCTCTTTATGAGCGATTAGCATTGAGTCGAGATAAAAAAGCAATAAAAGAACTCTCAGAAAGAGGGCAAATAGTTGAGAAAGCAAGAGATAGCTTGAAAGACCCTTATATTCTTGAGTTTATTGGACTGCCTGAAAATGAAAAATATTCAGAAAGCGAATTAGAGCAAAAAATCATTGATAAATTAGAACATTTCCTGCTTGAACTTGGAAAAGGGTTTACTTTTGTTGGGCGGCAAGTGAGGTTCACATTTGATGAGGAACATTTTAGAGTTGATTTGGTATTTTACAATAGACTTTTGCAATGCTTTGTTGTTATCGATTTGAAAATAGGGAAACTAACGCATCAAGATTTGGGGCAAATGCAGATGTATGTAAATTATTACGATAGATTTGTAAAACTTGATACAGAGAATAAAACAATCGGCATAATTCTATGTAAAGACAAAAAAGATACCCTTGTAGAAATCACTTTACCTGAAAATAATGAACAGATTTTTGCAAGTAAATATCAGACCGTTTTGCCAAGTAAAAAAGAGTTGAAACAATTGATTGGAAATAGAGATAATGAATAATAGGCAGTGTGCTTTTAACTGGGGTTTTACCAACAAAAAACAAGGAGCTGAAATTTTCAGTTCCTTTTTGCTTCTGCTGTTGCTCTTGCCTAGCTGGGAGGTTTTGGCTTGACAGGAAATGGCAGGGATTTTTGGTTTACAATATAAAGAGAGATGAGAAGAGGGGTTCTTTGTATAGTCTCCCTAATTGTCATTCTATACGACATATTGTGGATAATAAATTGTTGTTTGCTATTTAAACTTTGAGATAAATCCAATAGATTAATCCTTTTTTTTTGAGATGTATTTCCGATTTATTGAAAAGGTTATAACTTCTAAGTTTTAGAAAACAATATATAAAGAGAGACATGTTTTTTTATTATGAGTAAAGATTTGAAATTTATTGATTTATTTGCAGGAATTGGAGGAATTAGAAATGGTTTTGAAAGTGATTTTGGTGAGTGTGTTTTTAGTTCAGAAATGGACAAATTTGCTCAAATGACTTATGAAGCCAACTATGGTGAAAAACCACATGGAGATATTACTGAAATTTCTGAAACAGAAATTCCTAATTTTGATATATTGTTAGCAGGTTTTCCTTGTCAGCCTTTTTCACACGCTGGATTAAAAAAAGGATTTAAAGATTCCAGAGGAACATTGTTTTTTCATATTGCGAGAATATTGAAACACCATAAACCAAGAGTTGTTTTTTTAGAAAATGTTAAAGGTTTCAAAAATCACGATAAAGGAAATACTTTTGAAGTTGTTAAAAAAACTTTAGAAGAATTTGGATATAAAGTTTATTTTAAAATTTTAAATGCTAAACATTTCGGAGTTCCACAAAATAGGGAAAGAATTTATATAATTGCATTTTTAGATGATGTTAATTTTGAATATCCTGAACCAACTTATAGTAAAACAAGAGTTGGAAATATATTAGAAGATGAAGTTGATGAAAAATATACAATTTCAGACAAATTATGGGCAGGACACCAAAGAAGAAAAAAAGAACATAAAAGCAAAGGGTTTGGTTTTGGATATAGTATGTTTGATGAAGAATCAGAATATACAAGTACATTGTCTGCAAGATATTATAAAGATGGTTCAGAAATTTTAATTAAACAAGAGAATAAAAATCCTAGAAAAATTTCACCAAGAGAAGCATCAAAATTACAAGGATTTCCAAAAGAGTTTAAAATTCCAGTAAGTGATTGTCAAGCATACAAACAATTTGGAAATAGTGTCGCAGTCCCAGTAATTAGAGCACTTTCCAAATCAATTAAAAAAGCATTAGACGAATTTGATAAAAATGAAAATTGAAAAAATAGAAATTAAACAAGAAAAGTTCGATATAAATTTAAAATTTTATTTTTTTTTAAAATATATTGTTAAAACCAAATTAACAGAGAATCAATTAAAAGGATTTTTACAATTATATGGATTGAATATCAAATTACCATTTGATGAAATCGTTGATAAATTCACAAAATATGTAAATGAAAAAATTAAAAAAGGTTCTGAAAAACAAAAATTAATTTTTGAAACAATTGGTGAAATAGCTAGTGAAATTGAATTAACTTTATTTATTTTCAGTCTTAAATTGTTTTTAATAAAAGATTTATTATTAAATGAAGCAAAAACTAAAGATTTATTAGACATAACTAAATTAGAAAGATTAGATCCATTGTCATTAGAATATGATAAAATCACATTATTTAGTCCATATTCAACTAGAGTTAATGGCTCTTTATTGTCATTAATCTTTTTTGATAAACTAGAAAAAAAAGAAACAAATTTTATGTCTAAAGATGCAGAAAATTTCATACAAAATTTGTCATTCCTAGGTTTAAAATTAATTAAAGAAGGAGTTGAACCAAATCAGATATTTATGATTTTATTTAATGAATCAATTAATCAATCAATCATTTCAGATAGTGGTTCAAATTATGAAGATAGAATTTTGTCAGTTTTAACAAGTATTGGAATTGAGGAAAAAGAAATAACTAAAACTCATGATAAAGATGATGCTTCAACAGAATTTGATTTCTTTTTTGAAATTGAAGGCTTAAGTTACGGAATTGGGGCTAAAAGAACATTAAGAGAACGATATAAACAATTTATCAAAACTGCTCAAACAAGTGAAATCGATGTAATGATTGAAATTACACTAGGAGTTGATTTAAATGAAGAAAAAGCTAAAACTATTGTAGGTCATAATACGCATTTATTTGTTTCTGATGAAATATATCAAAATAGGAAATTTTTAAGAGATTTAAAAGGAGTTTACTCAGTTAAGGATTTAACTTTGAAAACACTAAAATCTTTGAAAGAATCATAGAAACCATATAATTTTTGGAAGAAAAATGGAAATAAGGAGAGGTTGCTTAATAAATGATAAACTTTTCATAATCTTATTTGTTACACGAAATATAAAAAACTGCGAGTGTGCATTTAACTGGGTCTGTAGTAAGTCCTAATTGTTTTTCAAGAAAGAATTTATAAACGATTATTATAAAAACAAAGGAGCTGAAAAATTTCAGCTCCTTTTCTATTCTATCTCTATATTTGTCTTTACTTAGCTGGTGGTGTGCTTTCGCAGTTGGAGACGATGGCATCGATTTGCACCAAAGCACCCATCGGGATTGCCGATACGCCCACGACTGTGCAAGCTGGCAAGTCGCCCGAGAAGAACGAAGCGTAGGCAGCGGTGACAGTGGCTAGGTCGGCGATATTTTTCAGCTGGATGTTGATTTTCACGATGTCGTCCATAGTATGCTCTACGCATTCCACGATAGCTTTGATGTTGTTCATAGCTTGTGTGGCTTGCTCTTTGGCTCCGCCGCTGACGAGCTTGCCAGTCTTGGCATCGATAGGTAATTGCCCTGTGAGGTTGTTGTAGTGCGAGAAGGCGACTGTGTGTGTCGATACTGCACATTGCGGAGCGGTGTCGGTGTTGCGAGCCCTGATGCCGAGGTTGTGCCTGTCTTCCACCGCTTGTGGAGGTGTGCCATCGCCGTGCGAGAGGGTGGCATCCATTTGCACGAGTGCGTCCAGCGGTAAGCCTGTGGCGGCTATTACGGAGCGAGCGGGCAGATAGTTTACCATTCTGGCGATAGCTGAGTCGGGGAAGAAGGTTTTGTATGCCTCGTCCACAGAGCTTAGGTCTGCGAGGTTTTTCAGGTGGATGTTGACCTTTACGATGTCGTCAAAGGGAGCGTCGATAGCTTCCATGATTGCCTTGATGTTCCTTAGCACTTGCATCGCTTGGTCTTTGGCACACTCGCCGACTATCTTGCCAGAGCTTGGGTCGATAGGTAATTGTGCCGAGATGTGGTTGTAATGCGAGAAGGCGACTGTCTGGGTGGAAAGGGCGCTCAGTGGAGCTTTTGGGGTGTTCCTCACCAATTTCACGAGGTCGCACGGATCTTGCGGGTGCGTGCCTTCACCATTGGTGATAGCTGCGTCCATCATTACCAAAGCACCTGCAGTGGGCAACTCAGCGACAGCCAGAGCGGTCCTCGTGGGCAAATAGCCCGAGAAGAAGCTCGCGTAAACTTCGTTCACAGCGTCGAGGTCGGTAATGTTTTTGAGGTAGATGTTGATCCTGACGATGTCCGAGATAATGTGATCTACGCTTTCCACGATTGCGATGATATTTTTCAGGGCTTGAGCTGTTTGCTCTTGCACGCCACCAGCCACGATTTTGCCTGTTTTGGGGTCGATTGGCAATTGTGCCGAGATGTTGTTGTAATGTGAAAAAGCTACGGTTTGTGTGCCGAAAGCACTCTTGGGTGCGTTCTGAGTGTTCCTTGAATTTTTTATGATTTTGTTACTCATATTTATTTCTCCTCTTTTTTTGTTTTGATATTCAACCAATATTCCTATCGGAGCTTGCTTTGCAAGATTATTTTTATTTTCGGGATATCTTTTGGTTTTTTGGTGAGGCTAATTGTTTATTTATGAAGTTTCGTTAACTTTTTTATATCCGCTTCGAGTTCTTTTAGACTTTGTTCTTTTTCAAGTTTTTTTTGTTCATTTTTGTATTTATAGCATCGTGTTTAGTGGTTGTCTGGAAATTCCGGACGACCACTTCCTCTTCTAATTCGCCTTCTTTAAAAATGTTTCTGATGTGTTCGGAAATAGTTCTCTTATTTTTGCCAAAAAGCAATGCCATCTGTTTTTGTGAGAGCCAGAGATTATCTTGCTCCAAATGAACATCTATCTTGATGCTTCCTTCTTGGTTTTGGTACAATAAAATTTTGCTTTTATTCATAATTGCATCTTTCATCTGGTCATTTCCCAAAATGTGGGGAAAGATTTGTTTACGCATTGGGGATTTTTGATGTTTAGCGGTATGCCAGCTAGTGCCAGCAGGGCAAAGCTCATGGCTAGGCGATGGTCGTTGTGCGGGTCGATAGTGCCACCTGTGGGCTTTTGTGGGTAGATGACCATCTGGTCGCCGAGTGCTTGGGCTTTTCCGCCGATGTTGTTTATCTCGGCTACGATGAGGCTCAAGCGGTCGCACTCTTTGTAACGCAGGTGTGCTATGTTGGAGATGACGGTCTTGCTGGTTGCCAAAGTGGCGATGACTGCTAAAGTGGGCACGATGTCGGGCATGAGGTTCATATCGACGGACACTCCTTGCAGTGGAGCGGAATTTTGCACGGTGAGGCTGTTGCCATCAGCTTCTATCTGGCATCCCATTCGCTCTAAGATGCGGTAAAACTGGGCTTCGCCTTGCCTGCTCTGGAAGTCCAGATTGCCTACTTTGCCCGTAACACTTGTGATGGCAGAGAGTGCCAAGAAGTAGCTCGCCGATGACCAGTCGGCTGGGATTTGATATGCTCGTGCCTGATAGCCGATGGATGAGAAATTGTAGTTGTCGCCATCTTTTTGGTAAACAGCACCGAATTTTGCCATCAAGTCGAGGGTCAAGTCGATGAAGCTCTGTGAGACGACTTTGCCGCAGGTGGCGACTTGCAGGTGAGCGACAGGGGCGATGAGCAGTAGTCCGCTCAAAAACTGGCTGCTGCGAGAGGCGTCCACGGAGATTTTTTTGTTTTGCAGATTTCCACCGCAAATGGTGGCGGGCAGGTGTCCTTGCTCCGAATCTATCTGCACGCCGCTTGCTATGAGGGCGGAAAAAATCTCTTGCATCGGGCGAGAGCAAAGTTGAGTGTCGGCATCGACATAGACGGGGGTTTTTTGCAGAGCGACAAAGGGAATGATGAAGCGGGCTAAAGTGCCAGATTTACCGAGGTGGATTTTGTTTTTTCTGGGTGTGAATTTACCGTCCGAGCCTTGGATGATGGCGGTATCGTCTTTGACTGCTATGGATATTCCCAGATTTTGCAGTGCCGATATGGCGTCTTTGATGTCTTGTGCATCGGGCAAACCTTGCAGAGTCGTTTCGCCTTGTGCCAGAGCTGCCAAAAAAAGCAGTCGCACGGCTTCGTATTTACTTCCCGGAATTTTGGGAAGGTGTAAGATTTTGCTTAGCTCAGAGTTACTTTTGGGCGTGATTTTTAGCATAATTTTGATAGTAGCCCAGAGCCGAGCTGATTTGAGTTTCCGAGAAGGAAATTAGCTCTTGCTTGGCTTTGCCCACCGCTTTTAGGCAGACGAAATATATTTTGTTTTCTTTGTTTTTTTTGTCGTTTTGCATAATGGAGATAAGTTTGCTGGGGGAATGGCTCAGCGGTGCTAGATAGCGGAGTTTAGTCAGCAGGTGCAAAATTTTTTCCAAATCGGCGTAGGCGAGAAATGCGGATTGCCACGCCAAAATCGACTCTATGGCGATGCCCAGAGCTACGGCTTTACCGTGGATTACCTTGTGTCGGGAGGCTGTCTCTATGCTGTGAGCGGCGGTGTGACCAAAATTCAGAAGTGCCCTGATGCCTTGCTCTGTCTCGTCTTCTTTCACGATGTCGGCTTTCTTTTGGATAGCTTTTTGGACGAGATGCATTATCGCTGTTTTCTCTTTTTGCAAGATTTTTTCTTGGTTGTCGATGATGTATTGGCAGAGCTCAGTGTCGAAAGTTAGGGCAATCTTGATGACTTCTGCGAGTCCTCCCATAAATTGCTGGTGATCTAGCGTTTGCAGGAATTTGGGGGAGATGTCCACTTGGCTGGGTTGCCAAAAAGCACCGATGAGGTTTTTCCCTGCTGGCGTATTGACAGCTGTTTTGCCGCCTACGCTGGAGTCCACCATCGCCAAAAGGGAAGTGGGTATCTGCGAGAAGCTGATGCCTCGCTTGTAAGTTGCAGCCACAAATCCTGCTAAATCGCCGACTACTCCTCCGCCGAAAGCGATTATTTGTCCGCTGCGGGGGAAGTTGTTTTCCAAGAGAAAATCTTCGATTTTTCCTTTTACTTTGCGGCTTTTGCTCTTTTCGCCCGGCTGGATGATGTAGAGCAGAGCTGAGGGGAAATTATCTTTTAGCCAGTGGCTGTAGAGCTTGTGGAGATTGCCGTCGGTGATTATCGCCAGAGGACAAGAAGATGCAGCTACGCGAGGATAGTCGTCCCAAAAATTTATCTGTGAGAGCTTGGGGGAAGTGGGAATTTTTAAGGATATTTGCGTCATAGTTTGATGTTTTTGCGTAGTTCGTCCAGAAATTCTTTCATAATGTCGGTGTTGCGACTTTTGATGATGTGGGTTAGGTAAGACAGCTTGGAGTTGATTTTTTCGATTTGGGGGACGATTTGTGGATTAAATAAGATTTCCGAGAGCAGATAATCGTCTTCGCTCAGCACGCCTTTGGCTGTCTCCATATGTTTGCGATGCGTGGTGCCAGGAGCGTCTGTCTGACCGACACAAGATGCGAACACCAAGGATGCCGAAAATGGCACGCCAAGTGAGTAAGCGACCTCTTGATCGTGTTCGGAGAATGTGTAGTTGAAGATGTTCAGCTTGAGCTTTTTTGCTAGTTTGATGAAAAAATCTTTTCCCTTTTGGCAAGATTCCTTGATGATGATGATGTTCTCATCGGAGAGGTTTTCCACATTGGCGAAAGTCGGACCAAACATCGGGTGGATAGAGACGAACTCGAAGTCCGAGCCTTGGTAGAACTTGCTCAGATCGCCTTTGACCGAGGTCAGATCGCAGAGCATACATTTTTGCGGTAGTAGTGGCATCACAGCGGAAAAAGCATCTTTGGTCTTGGGCAAGCTCACAGCGTTGATGAGCATATCGGGAGCGATTTTTTTTATCTCTTGGATGTTGGTGAGTTTGTTAGCTTTTTTGATGTTTTCTAATCTTTTACTGTCTGGATCGAAAACCGAGACTTGATAGTCGGAGGCGAGTTCGTCAGAAATCCACGAACCCATATGCCCTGCACCTAAAACAACGATATTCATTTTTCTTCCAACTCCTTATATTTTCCTAATATTTTTAATTCTTGTTTGCTGGATGCAAAATCTTCAAAAAGTTTGTCCATTTTTTCTTTTTGTGCAGGTATTTGGAAATCGGCGAAAAATTTCAGTCCGCCGTCTCCGGGATAAAAAGATTCCAGACGCGTCAGGTTAATCTTGTTTTTGCCAAAAATCTGAATGAGTTCGCCGAGTGCTCCCACCTTGTGTTTGCAGGTGAAAACGATGGAGCAACAGTTGGGATTTTCGACCACCTTATTCTTCCCGATGATGATGAAGCGAGTGCGATTGTGGGCGATATTCTCGATGTTCTTCTTCACGATTTGCAATCCGTAATACTCTCCAGCAAGTTCACTGGCGATAGCAGCTCCAGAGTCCAGATTCTTCTCACTTATCATCTTGGCAGCACCTGCTGTGTCGAAGTAGCGATGGCTGGTGAGCCCTAGATCGGAGATGAAGTCGCTGCATTGGGCGAGAGCCTGATAGTGGGAATAGACACACTTGATGTCGCGATAGCTAGTGCTGGCAGTGCAGAGTAGACAATGCTCGATGGGGAAGTTGAGGCTTCCGATTATTTTGATGTCGTCGTGTCCTAGCAGCAGTGCGTTTATGCCTCCTACGACTCCACCTAAGTTGTTCTCTATAGGCACGATGCCGTAGTCGTAGAGCTCTTTTTGGATGCCGTCGAATATTTCCACGAAACTCTTGCAAGGTAAGCTGACCAAGGAGCTGTTCCATTTGCTGGCTGCCATCTGGCTGTATGCTCCGTGCACGCCCTGAAAGGCGATAGTGGAAAGGTTCTTCTCTTGCAATTTGCAACTATGTTCGATGACGGTTTTGTAGATGGTTTGCGAGAAATCTTTGTCCAATAGTGCATAGCCCGAGTTGCCGACTTTTTTTAAGATAGATTGTTCTCTGCCAGTATCTTTTACCAATTTTTTGTATTTCTTGGTTCGGACGGCGTTTTCCATCCTCTGATTGAGCAGATTGAGGATTTGCTTGTCGATGGCGTCTATCTTCAGGCGAAGTTGAGTTAGTTCGTCTTTATTTTTCATAATGTTGAGTTCCGTTTTAGAGTTGTTGGAGCAAGGAGTGAAGTTTTTTCAGCTTTTTGGCAAAGGGAGGAAACATCTTGCCGTCTAATTGCTGAGGACCGTCGCACAGAGCACAGGCAGGATTTATGTGAGCCTCCACGATGATTCCGTCTGCTCCAGCGGTGAGTGCTGCCATCGCCATGGGTTCTATCAGCGAGAGCTTGCCAGTGGCGTGTGACGGATCGACTATCACGGGTAAGTGCGAAATCTCTTTGGCGGCTGGCACGATGCTCAGGTCTAGCGTGTTGCGGGTGTATGTCTCGAAAGTCCTGATGCCTCGCTCGCAAAGGATGACATTGGGATTGCCTTCGGAGAGGATGTATTCGGCACAGTTGAGCCACTCTTTGAGCGTGGAATACATGCCTCGCTTGAGGATGACTGGTTTCTTGGATTTGCCGATCTCTTTGAGCAACGAGAAGTTCTGCATATTGCGAGCACCCACTTGCAAGACATCCACATATTGGCAGACCCAGTCGACATCGCGGGGGTCAGTAACTTCGGAAACGATAGGTAAGCCTGTTTCTTTCTTGGCTTCTTCCAATATTTTCAGACCTTCCAAGCCTAATCCTTGGAAATCGTAGGGAGAAGTGCGGGGCTTAAAAGCTCCGCCTCGCAGGAGGTTAGCACCAGCGGCTTTCACCATTTTTGCTGTCTCCATTGTTTGCTCCAGAGACTCCACGGCACATGGTCCAGCTATCAAAACGAAATCTTTTCCTATTTTGATGTTTCCTACTTCCACGATGGTAATGTCTTTTTTGTTTGCTTTAGAACCTAGTTTTAAACTGTCTTTCATTCAGACCCACCTTTTAAATAAAGAAAATTTTGAAGAAACTTTTGTCACAACGGATGTTGTCAAGCGATTTTGTTGGTTTAGTGAGAGGTTTGGGATTAGAGAATTTTAACTAGGTTTATTCAGTGGTACTCCGCCTCATTCTGAGCGGAAGCGGGAATCCATTCTCCTTGGATTGGTCTCCTGACGGAGGGTCTTACTTTTCCCTTTGGCTGACCAAAGCGAAAAGTAACAAAAGGTAAAGTCAAAATACCAAATCAGTAAGCTAAATTCTAAACCTTCTTCGCACGCTGAAAGGCTTGTGCTAGAAATCACAACTGTTCTAATAGAGGTGATATAGCACATCGCTCTTTAGCGTAAGCTCAGGACGGCTAACGAATTTCACGCTTCCTGCTTTATGTATTTATTAACCTAGCCCATCCTCTTTTGTCGCTCCCAAGCTCCAGCTTGGGAGTGTATATGTTTTAATAAATTGATTGTATGTTTTGTTTCGTATGCATTCCCAAGTAAAACTTGGGAATGAGGAAAAAGAAGGAAAATAAGATACCGTCCCGTCATCCGTAGAGACGCCCAAATTGGGCGTCTCTACCATCACACCTCTCGCTTTGTGTCATCACCCAGCCTTCATTCTGAGCGGAAGCAGGAATCTAGGAGGTGGGTTGGCTTATGGTGAAAGCATCAGTCCTCGCTATGGCGGGTTTTCATGTTTTCCCAAATAAAGCCCTTGACTTGTCTTCAAAGGGAACTAACTTGCCTATATGAATTTAATTTATCAGTCAGTCAGTGTGGCTAAAGATGCTGTGGTCAAATGTTTTGTAATAGTGAGACAGTTCGCTTTTAGCGGGTTGTCTTTTTTTGTTTTGATGGAATTTTGAAATAGGAGAAGAAAATGAAGAAATTGTTAAAAATGATGTTGGTAATGGGCTTTGTGGCTCTTACCGTGAGTGGATGTAATATTTTTGTGTATGATGAGGATAAAGATGACGGAGGTGATGGCGGTGATAGTGATAGTTGCAATGAGACTATTTTCTTGAGTTTGTTATCTCCTGCTGATAGTGCAACCGATCAAGATACTAGTGTAGTGCTGTCTTGGAGTGGTAATGCAGCAAGCTATGAAGTTTGGTTTGGTTGTTTGTCGAATAATTTGATTAAGATGGAAGATGATTATATTTCAACTAGCTATACAGTTCCCCGATATCTTTTTAATGATTGTACTTATTATTGGAAAGTGGTGGCTAAGAAAAGCGGATGTGATGATGAAACTAGCGAAATATGGAGCTTTACGACCAAAGGGGCTACGACAACCACTAATGATACCTACACCAATAGCATAGGTATAGAGATGGTGCGAGTAGAGGCTGGCTCGTTTCAGATGGGCTCTGAAGATGGATACGACGATGAAAAGCCTGTGCATAGCGTAACTATTAGTCAAGACTACTACATCGGTAAATATGAGGTAACCCAAGCGCAGTGGAGAGCAGTAATGGGAACTAGTCCTTCAAATTGGACAGGAGATAATCTCCCTGTGGAGTGTGTCTCTTGGAACGACATCCAAGAGTTTATTACCAAACTGAACGAAATGGAAGGTACAGATAAGTACAGACTGCCTACAGAAGCCCAGTGGGAGTTTGCCGCTCGCGGTGGCAACCAAAGCCAAGGCTACATCTACTCTGGAAGTAACACGGTTGGAGATGTTGCTTGGAATCATGACAATTCTAGCGAAGGAACTAAGCAAGTAGGAACAAAAGATTCTAACGAGCTGGGTCTCCATGATATGAGTGGTAATGTGAGGGAGTGGTGTAATGACTGGTATGGTGCTTATTCGAGTGGAGCGGTAACCGACCCTAGTGGAGCTGACAGTGGCTCTTACCGCGTGTTGCGTGGTGGTGCCTGGGATTTTGCGCCTTTTTGCCGAGTGGCGTATCGGGAGAAAACCCACTATCCTATTCATTACTATAACAGCAGTGGATTTCGCTTGGCTAGTTTACTATAAAGAGTTGAGGTTTTATTTCCCTGTCACTGGTTTAGTGGCAGGGGATTTTTTTGTTTTTCTCGCTCCCAAGCTCCAGCGGGAGTGTATATGTGTTAATTAACTGTATGCTTTGTTTCGTATGCATTCCCAAGTAAAACTTGGGAACGAGGGTAGTTATTTCTTCAGATGGCTCTGCTAACGCAGGGTTTTCTATTTCTTTTTGAGACCAAAAAGAAGTAGAAGGAAAGAAAAAGTCAAAAAACCTAAGCTCCTAGCAAAATTACTAAGCCTCGCCTCGCATGCTGTCAGTCTTGAGCTATGAATCACATCTTGTTACTTTTTGGTGATATAGCTCGTCGCCACCAGCGTAGCTCTGCAAGGCGTAAGTAATTGTAAGCTAGTTGCTTAAAGTTTTTATTGGGTGGTTACTTGTGGTAGGTGATGGCTACAAAAAGCTCGTGGTGAGCGAAGCCTGCGGCTGGTGGTAGTTTTTAGCATAGTGTGAGAGAATGGATTCCCGCTTTCGCGGGAATGAGGGGAGAGGAGCAGGAAGCACCTGCCCCTTTTATCGTCATCCTGTGCTTGACACGGGATCTCATTGGAGTCAGCGGGTCGCTCAGGAGATTGCGGGTCGGAGCCCGCAATGACGATGGTAGTGGGTTATCGCTCGCCCGCTCGCCTTGTGTCACCACTCGCCTTTGCATCTATTCACCACCAGCTTTGCGTTCTTACCTGCCTTCATTCTGAGCGGAAGCGGGAATCCATTCTCCTTGGATTGGTCTCCTGACGGAGGGTCTTACTTTTCCCTTTGGTTGACCAAAGCGAAAAGTAACAAAAGGTAAAGTCAAAATACCAAATCAGTAAGCTAAATTCTAATCCTTCTTCGTACGCTGAAAGGCTTGTACTAGAAATCACAATTGTCTTAATAGAGGAGATATAGCACTTCGTCGTCAGCGTAGCTTTGGGCGGTAAATGAATTTTACGCTTTCTGCTTTATGTATTTATTAACCTAGCCCATCCTTTCTTCTCGCGCCCAAGCTCCAGCTTGGGAACGAGGAAAAAGAAGGAAAATAAGACACCGCCCCATCATCCGTAGAGACGCCCAAATTGGGCGTCTCTACCATCACACCTCTTGCTTTATGTTACCACCCACCCTCATTCCCGCGGAAGCGGGAATCCAATCATTGACACGATGCCTTCAAGGGTTAGGGATGGTCATCTGTGTCCATCCGTGTTCATCCGTGGTTTCTGATTTCTCGCTTTAGCAGAGAGTTTAAGATTAAGGAATTTTAACTAAGATTATTCAGTGGGAAAAATTGCTTTTTTTGTCTTGTCAAAATTTGAAGAGATATAGAGTTAGTAAAAAATAGAGATTTTTTAATAAGGAGTAAATATTTTATGCATATTTTAAGGAAACATTCTAAGGTGATAATCGTGATAACAGCGGCTTTGTTTGTCGGTGGAATGGTGTTGATGGGCTTCTCGGGGATGATGGGTAGTGGTAGCAACAAGAATGAACTGGGACGCATCGGCGACAAAAAGGTGAGCGTGCAAGAGTTCTCACAGAAGTTCAAAGAGGTGGCTTACAACTATCAGAAGAGCTTGGGAGATGATGTCCAGCTGAGCAAAGAGCAGTTGGTGGAGGTAAACAACCAAGTTTGGTATCAGATGGTGCAAGATTATGTGATAGAACAGGCTGTCGATGACTACGATGTGGAAGTTAGTGCCAAGCAGGTGGCGAAGGCTATCAAGGAGCAGCCGCTGGAGCAAATCAAGCAGATGAAGGAGTTCCAGACGGATGGAGAGTTTGACCAAGAGAAGTACTTGCAAGCTCTGCGACTGGGGCAACTCAATGTGGAAGCTCTGGAGTCGATCTACAAGCAAAGATTGCTCATCGAGAACTTGCAGTTGGAAGTGGTAGGCGATGTGTTTGTCTCGGACGAGGATGTGCGACAAGAGTACATCGACCAAAACCAAACGCTGAGCGGTAAGTTGATTTGGTTTAACCCAGAGAATGTCAAAGAGGATCAAGAGGTTTCTTTGCAGGAGATGCAACAGTTTTACCAAGCGAACAGGCAGGCTTTCAAGAAAGGCGAAAGCAGAGTTTTCGATTATGTAGAGCTTAAATTTACTGACGAAAGTTCTAAAAGCAAAGCTGAAGAAAAATTGCAAAAGCTCCTAACGCTGAGTGCAGAGAAAGGGTTTGAGCAAGCGGCAAAAGAGCTGAAGTTGACTATAGAGCAGAGTGAAGATGTCTTGAAAGCTACGGCGAATTTCCCAGTGGTAGGAGCAAAGGCTGATTTGCTGGATGAGATGTTTGTTCAGGCGGCTGTGGGCGATTGCTCGCATATAGTTCAGGCAGATGAATCTCTGGTAATCTTTTGTTTGAAGAGCATCGACATTTCGCCGATTTACTCTTTCGATCAGGTTAAAGATAAGCTAAGCAAAGTGTTACAGTTTCAGGCTAAAGCGGGCAAGAGTGTGCAAGAGGGAAGGGAGTTTTTTGCAGGGAAGAAAAACTATCTGACTAGAGCTGGGCAAAAAAAGCTGAAAGTATTGAGTATAAAAGATATAAAAGTCGGTGATCCGCTGCCAGAGTTGGGAGAGTTTCCAGCTTTGTCGGAGTCTTTGTTTAGTTTGGACGAGGGCGAGTATACGGATTTGATCGTGGACACGCTGATGGGTAGGGGTGCTTTTATCGGTAAAGTGCAAAAGAGGAGCAAGCTGGATTGGAAAGAGTTTGCCCAAAAGAAAGAGAGCCTGAAAGAAGCGATAAAGGCGCAAAAAAATGTCAAAGAGTTTAATATGTGGTTTTCGGGGCAGTTTAGATTTTTGAAGGTGGAAGATTATCGCTATAATTTCTTTGATTATATTCCCAAGCAGGAGAGAATGTAGATGAGAATTTCTTTTTTTTGGTTGCTTTTTTTGTTGGTAAGTTGTGCCTCCCAAGATATTTCCAAGCTGAGTCTGCAAGATAAGTCTGCTTTAGGCGATAAGTTCTACGAGCAAGGCGATTACAGTGAGGCGATTCCTTATTACGATGCGATAGTATTCCAGAAGATCGGCAGTAACACGCAGGAGGTTAGCTTTAGGTTGGCGGACTGTTATCTGCAAAATAAGCAGTACACTTCGGCGTCTTTGGAGTATAAGCAAATTTTGGCAGACTATCCTCGTTTCGAGAAGCTGAACGAAGTTTATTTTAATCTGATTTTGTGTTATGAGCATTTGACTATGGATCCGCAGTACGACCAGAAGGAAAGGTATGAGCAGATAGAGATTTTGAAGAAGTTTTTGAGTCTCTACCCTTACGACAAAAATGTGGATAAGGCACAGGAATTTCTGGATGGAGCTTACTTTCAGTTGACGCTAAAGAAATTTCACAATGCGATGATTTATTACAAAACTTCCGATTACTCTTCGGCAATGCTTTATTTCAAAGAGGTGCTGGATGAGTTGGATGGTCAAAAGGTTGAGACTTTCAGAAAGAGCTTATTTTATGTTTGCCTTATCTATTTGCATTGGGGTGAGCGTTCTTTAGCCGAGTCTTACGCTGCCGATATCGAGTACTATTTCCCACAAAGTTTTGAGGCAGTGGAGGCGAAAAGAAGATTGCAACTGTTATGAAGCGAGTAGGGCTTTTGGGTGGTGCTTTTGACCCCGTGCATCTGGGGCATTTGGCTGTAGCCAGAGCGGTACTTGCGGATTTAGAGTTGGACAAGGTTTGCTTTTTGCCCTCTGGAAATCACCATTTCAAAGATGAGGTTGCAGATTTTTCGCAGAGGAAAAGCTGGCTGGAAAAGGTGCTGGCAGATGAGAAATCTTTTGAGGTGCTAGATTGGGACAAAGGTGATGGCAGCGTTTGTTATACGGCGGATTTGCTGAAAAGAGTTCCCCAGAAAGGTATTGAGTACTTTTTCATCATCGGCGAGGATAATGTGGCTACGGTGAAGGATTGGCATTGCTCCGAGTGGCTTCTGGAGAATGTTCAGTTTGTGGTGGTTTCTCGCAAGGGTAGTGACAGTTGGCAGACGCTGGATTATGCAGAGAAGATGCGATTTGTGCAGATGGATTTTGTAGATGTTTGCTCGTCTGATATCAGAGAAGCTCCCAAGAGGCTCGAGGCTTTTGTGCCAGCGGTTATCAGAGATGAAGTGGTCAGCTTTTATAGTGTAATAAACGGTAGGTAGGATATAATAATGCAGAGAAATATTTTTTATCGATGGATTTTGGTGTTGGCTGTTTTATATTTTCTTTGCAAGATTTTGTTTTGGGGTTCGGGAAGTTTTTATAGCCGTTTTGTTTCGGCTAGGAGATTAAAATCTCTGCAAGAAATGGAAGAGAGACTGATCGAAAAGAACCAGATTTTGAAGAAAGAGCGGGACAAGGTGAAGAGTGAGGGTGTGGAATTGGAGAAGATGGCTAGAGAGGAGTATGGGATGCAGAAGGAGGGGGAAGTCATTATCAAATTTGTCCAAGAGGAAGAGCAAGATGAGTAAGAAGCTGAGAAAGAAAAAGAGCAATCTGCTAGTTGGTGGGATTCACTTTTTGGCAATATTGTTGATTGTTGCTGGCGGATATTTTCTTTGGCAGAGTGTTGGAGACAAAGGCTTTGACCTGAAGAAATATCTTAGCTTTGATGAGCTGGCAAAAATCTCTCGGGATACGCTGAAACAAGAAGATCTGGGCTATGTTGGTGTGAAAGGTGAGATAGCCAAAGCTCTAGTAAAGTTGAATCTGAAGATGGGGAAAAATTTCTCCTTTGGTAAAGATGTGGATGGCTCTGTGCTCCTAAAAGTAAGGGTGCGACAAAGCCAGCTGGATCTGACATATATGACTTTGGTGCTCAAGAAGGCTTTGCGTGCTTCTGGCAGTAGTGTTATCGAGGCATCGGTGCTGCTGGAGGGCAAAGAGAACCAGATAATCGCCAGAGCGAAAGACGGTGATATTTACACGGTGTCTATCGGTTATCTTCCGGAAGGTGGGCAGGCGGTAGTCTCGCCCAAGCTAGCGGTGATAGTGGACGATTTTGGTGGTTATGAGGGGAAGTTGCTGGCGAACTTCTGCAAAGCGGATAGACGGATAGCTTTTGCTATTTTACCTAATCTGCCTCTGGCGAATACGGTGATGAACGCTGCGATAATGAGTGGACACGAGGTATTGGTGCATATTCCGATGGAGCCGATAAGTTACCCGCGGAACACCCCGGGCGAGAACGCAATAATGGTAGATTTGAGTGATGCACAGATAAAAAGCAGGATCAAAGATTATCTGCAGATATTACCCAAAGCGATAGGTGCTAACAACCATATGGGCTCTAGGGCGACGCAGGATAGTAGAGTGATGGCAGCGGTCTTGGACGAGCTAAAGGATGCGGGGATGTTCTTCGTGGATAGTCGGACTATCGCTACTTCGGTGGCTTATAAGTTGGCGAAAGAGAAGCTAATCCCGACGGCGAAGCGAGACATGTTTTTGGATGTGCCTGCATCGAGTAGGCAGGTGGTGATGACCAAGCTAAAGACTCTTGCCAAATGGAAAAAGACCAGAAAGCAGGTGTTGGTAATTTCGCATTGTTTTGCCCAAGAGAGGCTGGACAATCTGCTGTTTTTTATGGAAGAAGCCAAGAAGTTAGGATTTGAGATAGTGCCTGTGTCCAAGTTGTTTACTTACGAAAATAAATATTAAAAAGTATGTGGTGGTGATGTGCATTATTTGAAAATAGCCGTGCTGGGTATCGTGCAAGGGCTCAGCGAATTTTTGCCGATTAGTTCTTCGGGACATTTGGTAATTTTAAAACATTTTTTCGGTATGGAAAGTGGCAATATTTCTTTGGAAGTGGTGTTGCATTTGGGCTCACTTCTGGCAGTTTTGCTTTATTTTCGGCACGATTTGTGGCGACTAGGCAGAGATTTTTTCCAGTTCAAAGATAAGAGCAGCGAGGTTTTGTTAGCACGCAAAGAGGTGGCTTTTTTGCTACTAGCTACAGCGGTGACGGGTGTTTTGGGGATAATGTTTGAGGATGTTTTGGAATCTATTTTTTCCCAACCACTGCTGGTGTGTGGGATGCTCTTGATTACGGGTGTGGTGCTGATTGCCTCGGACATGGTGAAAAATGTGCACTTGGAAGCGGGGCAAATGGGTTGCAAGAGAGCGATAGTGCTAGGTGTGGTGCAAGCTATGGCTATCGTGCCGGGTATTTCTCGCAGTGGCTCGACTGTCTGTGCTTCTTTGTTTTTGGGCATCAAAAGAGCTGAAGCGGCACGCTTTTCGTTTTTGCTCTCTATTCCAGCGATAGCAGGTGCTTTCATCTTGAAACTAGGCGAAATTTCTGCTTCGGTGGAGTTAGCAGACTGTTTGCTGGGAGCTTTCTTTGCTTTTATTAGCGGATATGCGGTCATAGCTTTGCTCTTGCGGATGATTTCCAGAGGCAGGCTGAAAATCTTTGGTGGATATTGTTTTCTGATCTCTTTCGTCTGCGGAGCTTTGATTTTGGCTGGATTTTAGAGATTTTTAGATTATGGTAATTTTTGCAGATAAATTCCTCAAAGATAAGTCGGCTAAATGCAGCCCTCTTACTCTGGTCTATGGGGAAGACTCCTATCTGAGGGGAGCTGTGGCGAAGAGGATTGAATCCTTGTGCGATGCTAAACAGACGGAATTTGTCAGTCTATATGGCGATGAGACCACCGCTCAGGAGCTTTTTGCGACCTTGGAGAGTTTTTCTTTTTTGCATACGCAGAAGTTCGTTTTACTCCATTATTTCAATAAGATGTCGTCCAAATCGGATAAAGATAAGGTGCTGGAGTATTTGGCAAAAGGTTTGCCTCAAGGGGTTATCTTGGTGCTCACTGCCGATAAGTTTGACAGGCGGAACAAAGATTGTGCTGCATTGTGCAAGAAATATCCAGCTATAAATTGCAAAAAGCCTTACGGTGTGGGCGATGTGATCAAGTATTTGCAATCGACAAAGTTGCAGTTTACCAACGATGCTCTGCAAGCCTTTGCCAGAAGCGTGGAGCTGGATTATGCACAAATATCCAAAGAGTGCGAAAAACTTTACCTGCTTTTTGGCAGTAAGAAGAGCATTAAACAAGAAGATGTAAAAACTTATCTTCTCGGGTTTCGAGAGCATTCTGTGTTTGAATTGCAAAATTGCCTAGGCGAGCGTCGCTGTGGGAAAGCTTTGGAGTATTTAGATCAGCTGATGGCTACTGGCAATGTGGGAGTGATGGTGGTGGGAGTTTTGTTTAGATTTTTTAGCTCGCTGTACAAGGTGGTAGCCCTGCGAGGACAACATACTGATGCGGAGATAGCTTCAGAATATTTGCCAGAGGTGCATTCCTTTTTTCGTAAAGACTATCTGGCGTACGCCACTAAGTATAGCAAGCGAGAGGTGTTGCAGATTTTTGGTTTGTTGCACAACGCCGATTGTTTGCTCAAAAGTTCTCCATTGCCAGCGAAAGTGGTGCTACGGAGTACGATAGTCAGGATTTGTAGGAGAATTAGATGAAAAATATTTTTTGGTCTGTGGGTGAGAAATCTGGAGATGTCCACGCGAGCTTTGTACTCAAGAAGCTCAAGGATCATCATAACTTTGGACTGGGCGGCATCAATATGGAGCTTGCGGGTTGTGAGTTGATGAAAAATTGCGACTCACTGTCTGTGATGGGGCTTGTAGATGTGCTGAAGAAGTTGTTCACTTTTTGGAAGTTAAAGCGAAAGATATATTTGACTCTCAAATATGACAGACCAGATTTGGTGGTGCTGGTAGATTTCCCTGGCTTGAATATGATTTTGGCGAAATACGCCCACAAATTGAAAATACCGGTAGTTTACTATATCTGCCCGAAATTCTGGGCGTGGAAACAGGGAAGACTGAAAAGGATAAAGAAATATGTCGATGTGGTGGCTTCTATTTTCCCTTTTGAGCACCAGAGATTGCAAGAAAAAGGAATCCGCTCGGTGTATGTGGGTAATCCCGTGGTGGAGCAACTGACACCGACTCTTAGCGAGCAAGATTTTAGGAAAAAATTCCACTTGGCGAAAAGTAGAAAGGTGATCGGGATGTTCCCTGGTAGTCGCAACTCTGAGGTCAAGAGGCTCTTGCCTGTGTTCAAGAAAATTTGCAAGGCGTACGATAACTTTGAGTTTGTCATCGCGGTGAGCGACACGGTAGATTCTGGGTTTTTTCGGAATATAGAGAACGCAGTGTTGGCACGCGGGAACAATTACGATGTGCTCCACTATTGCGATTTTTTGATCGTGAAATCGGGGACGACCACGCTGGAGGCGGCTCTGTGCAATACGCCTTTTATTATCGTCTATATAGCGGATGCTCTGATGTATGCTCTTGCCAAGAAGTTCGTCAAGCTAGATTTTGTCGGCTTGCCCAACATCATCATGAATAAGCAAGTAGTGCCTGAGTTTTTGCAAAAAGAAGTCAACTTCCAAACTCTCTCTCAGAGTATAGATTATTACCTGAGCGAAGGAGAGCATCATCAGAAGTTGAAAGAGGATATCGACTCTATTCGAAAAAATATTGGGAATAAATCGGCTTCCGAAGAGGTGTCGAAATTAATAAGACTTGTCTTGGAGAAATCAAAATGAAGATAGAAAAAGTGGTGGCTGGCGGATATGGCTTGGCTCATGAAGATGGTAAGACTTACTTCGTAAGAGGAGCAGTGCCCGGCGATGATGTGCTGGTGAAGGTGGTGCACAAGCGGTCGGGTGTGTTTATCGCTCATGTGGAGAGTTTTGTGCAGATGGCACCCGAAAGGGGCGAGGGCTGTGGTTATGGCGAGTGTGGTGGCTGTATCTGGAGTGGTATCGACTATCCGACCCAGTTGCGGTACAAAAGGGACATCTTGCAAGAGGTTTTTGGTTGTGAAGTGCCGATTTTGGCGTCCGAGCCACATTTGCATTATCGGAATAAGATTGTGCTGCCTGTGGATGCACAAGGGCGATTGGGGATTTACAAGCCTCGTACTCACGATGTGCAAGAGGTGCAAGGTTGTTTTTTGCATCCTGTGATTTTTGACCAAGTGCAAACGCTCCTGAGAGAGTATTTGCAGAAGTCGAAACTGCAACCGTACGACCAAAAAACGGGCAAAGGCAGTTTGCGTTATCTGGGGATACGGCTTTCTTCGCAAGATGAGATTGTGCTGGTTTTGGTGACTAAACTTAAGAAATTGCCTTTTTCCAAAGTGCTGGTGCGAGAGGCTCAAAAAGTTTTGCCAAATTTGGTGGGCATAGTGCAAAACATCAACACAAGCGATGGCAATAAGATTTTTGGAGAAGAGCAGAAGCTAATCTGGGGAAAAGATTGGGTCGAGGAGCAGATTGGCGATTTTCGTTATCGCTGTACTTATTTTTCTTTTTTTCAGATTAACAGATTTCAGGTGAAGAATCTTTACGACAAAATAGCTGCTGAGGTAGCAGATGGCGATGTAGTGCTGGATGCGTACAGTGGCGTGAGTAGCATCGGCATCTATATCAGCTCTAAGGCAAAAGAGGTCTGGTGCATAGAGGAAAATGCACAGGCGGTGGAAAATGCAAAGACAAATCTGGAGCTAAACGAAGTGGACAATGTGCATTTGGTGTGTGGCAAAGTGGAGAGTAAATTTGCCGATATTCCCAAAGTGGACACGGTGATTTTTGATCCGCCTAGAGTCGGATTGGATCGGAAGCTCATAGAGGCTGTGGTGAGTGCAAGCGTGCCGAAGATTGTCTATGTTAGCTGCAATCCTGCCACGCAAAAGCGAGATTTGGATTTGCTGATAGCGGGCGGTTACACTTTGCAAAGTTTGCAAGGTGTGGATATGTTTCCTTGCACCGCACACATAGAGAGCGTTGCGGTTTTGACGAAATAAAAATTTGATATTTATGAGGTTATGAAATGGGAGTTTTTGAAACTTTAAAAGAACGAGGGTTTTACAAGCAGTGCACAGATGAGGAAAAAGTTGGAGAGCTTTTGAATAATGGCAAAGCTACGATTTATGTGGGCGTAGATCCCACGGGCGAATCTTTGCATATTGGGCATATCGTGCCTTTTTTCGCTTTTCATCATTTGCAGCAGGCAGGACACAATGTAATCGCTCTGCTGGGTGGTGGCACAGCGATGATCGGAGACCCTTCGGGCAAGACGGATATGCGGAAGATGCTGACCAAAGAGCAGATAGCGGTGAACTCGCAGAAGATAGCTGCTCAGCTGGGGAAAGTTGTCGATTTGTCCAAAGACACTGCCCGAGTGCTGAACAACAAAGATTGGCTCTTGAACTTGAATTACATAGATTTTTTACGCGACATCGGCAGACACTTTTCCGTGAATAAGATGCTGAGCTTCGAGGCTTACAAACAAAGGCTGGAGCGAGGTTTATCTTTTATCGAGTTCAACTACCAACTTTTGCAATCTTACGACTTTATGGTGCTTTGTCGCGACCACGGATGCACGATGCAGATGGGCGGAGACGACCAGTGGGGCAATATCGTGGCTGGTGTGGACCTGACCAGAAGAGTGCTAGGCAAAGAAACTTATGGGCTGACTTTCCCGTTAATCACCAGAGCGGATGGCAAGAAGATGGGCAAGAGCGAGAAAGGTGCTGTGTTTTTGGATGAGAACCTCTTTTCGCCTTATGACTATTTCCAATATTGGCGAAATGTCCCCGACGAAGACGCTTTGCGTTTCCTGAAGATGTTTACTTTCTTGGAGATGGAGGAGATAAAGCAGTACGAAGGATTACAGGGACAAGAGCTAAACCAGGTCAAGCAAAGGCTGGCGTATGAGCAGACCAAGATTATCCACGGTGAAGAGGCTGCAGCGAGTGCTTTGGCTGCGGCGAAATCGATGTTTAGTGCTGGAGCGGAGCTCGATCTGGAAGGGATGCCATCTTTAACGATAAGAGCTAAGGAGATAAAGCAAGGTCTTAGCTTGGTGGATTTGTATGAGAGGACAGATTTGTGCAAATCCAAATCGGATGCTCGTCGCCTGATCAAGCAGGGCGGAGCCAGAGTGAACGGAGAGCAGATAAGAGGCGTAGAGACGGCGGTCAAAAAAGAGATGGTGGAAGATGGAAAGATTATCTTGAAAGCTGGGAAAAAAAGATATTTTTTGGTGAAAGTAGTTTGATGCGAAGCAAAAAAAATGCGGAGTTGATTTTTAGGAAATATTGATAAAATAGAGCAATTTTTGGAATTTTCTTTTTTAAAGGTTGTTTGACGCTTGCAAATTATTAAATGCGAGGAAAGAGCAGTAAAAAAGCTTCTAACATAAATTCCCCCTTTTTTTAGCTTGACAGCAGTGGTGACATTTTAATTTTGCAAAGAGGTGAAATTAAGATTTTGCTGCATTTTTGGAGGTTTGATGAGTGAACAAAGATATGACTCGGATAGTATCAAAGTACTGGAAGGTTTGGAGGCTGTACGCAAGCGTCCAGCGATGTATGTGGGTGGTACTAGCCAAAGAGGTTTGCACCATATCGTCTATGAGGTGATAGATAACTCTATCGATGAGGCTCTGGCTGGATATTGTGATAAAATATTGATTCTGATGAACGAAGATGGTTCGATTACCGTAGAGGACAACGGGCGAGGTATCCCAGTGGACATTCACAAAGAGAAAGGCGTATCGGCTGCTCAGGTGATAATGACCACTTTGCACGCTGGTGGTAAGTTCGATAACGATGCTTACAAAGTTTCTGGTGGTTTGCACGGTGTGGGAGTCTCTTGTACGAACGCTTTGTCCAAGAAGCTGATTTTGAAAGTCCACAAAGAGGGCTATCTGTATAGACAAGAGTATGAAAGAGGTGTGCCTTTGGCCGACTTGGCAAAAGTGGGCGAGACCAACAAAAGAGGAACAGTTATCACTTTTATGCCAGACGACGAGATTTTCGATACGGTAAATTTTAGTTTCGATATGCTCGCCAAAAGATTCCGCGAGATGGCTTTTCTTAATAGCGGGATACATATTGTTCTCAAAGAGTTAGCCACCGAAAAGATGCACGATTTTTGTTACGAAGGTGGGATTAGCTCTTTTGTGCAGTATCTGAACACAGGGAAGAAGGTAGTGCAGGAAAATCCGATCGTGATTTCGGGTGAGTTTAGTAGTGTTGTTTTTGACATCTCTATCCAATACAACGACGGCTACCAAGAAAATCTCTACTCTTTTGCGAACAACATCAACACCATAGAGGGTGGAACTCATGTCAGCGGGTTCAAAACTGCCCTGACTAGAGCCGTGAACAACTATATCAAAGAGAACAATCTGCTACCTAAAAACAAAAAAGATATCAAGATACAAGGTTCGGACATTCGTGAGGGTATTACCGCTGTGATCAGTGTGAAATTGCCCAATCCGCAATTCGAGGGGCAGACTAAGACTAAGTTGCAAAATAATGAAGTGGAAGGGATAGTAAATAGAGCCGTTTATGAGAAATTGACGGAGTATTTTTTGGAAAATCCTGCTACTGCCAAAGAGGTGGGAACGAAAGCTATCTTGGGAGCTACATCTCGGGAAGCTGCCCGCAAGGCTCGCGATTTGACCAGACGGAAGTCCGTGCTGGAGAGTGGTTCTTTGCCAGGCAAACTGGCGGATTGCTCTATAACCGACCCCAAGATTACGGAGATATTTTTGGTGGAGGGAGACTCTGCTGGTGGATCTGCCAAGCAAGGTAGAGACAGGAAGTTTCAGGCGATATTGCCTCTGTGGGGTAAGATGCTAAATACAGAGAAGGCTCGTCTGGACAGAGTAGTGGGTAACGATAAGATACATCCGGTCATCACCGCTCTGGGTGCTGGTATCGGTGACGATTTTGATGTGAGTAAGCTACGCTACGATAAGATAATAATAATGGCAGATGCCGATGTGGATGGAGCTCATATTGCCACTCTTCTGATGACTTTCTTCTTCCGCTATATGCGACCACTCGTGGAGACAGGGCATATCTATATCGCTCAGCCTCCTCTTTTTTCTGTGAAAAAAGGGAAAAAGATGATATATGTGCACACAGAAGAGGAAAGAGATGCGGCGATCAAAGAGCTGGGTGGAGAGAATCTGAAGATACAACGCTACAAAGGTCTGGGTGAGATGAATCCCGAGCAACTGTGGGAGACGACGCTCAATCCAGCTGCAAGGACTCTGATCTCTGTGAGGATCGACGACGCTGTGGAGGCGGACAAGATGTTTACCACTCTGATGGGTAGCGAAGTAGAGCCAAGGCGAGAATTTATCCAAGCCAACGCTAGATATGTGAAAAATTTAGATGTTTAGGTAATCAAAGGAAGTAGATAAGATGTTTGATGAAAGTTCTAGAATAGTAAGTATAGAAATAGAAGATCAGCTCAAGAAGTCCTATATGGAGTACTCTATGAGCGTGATCGTTGCCAGAGCTTTGCCAGATGTGCGAGATGGACTCAAGCCGTCGCAAAGGCGTATCCTATATGCGATGGAGCAGTTGAACTTGCGTCCTGGGGGAGGATTCCGGAAGTGTGCCAAGATCGCAGGTGACACCTCGGGTAACTTTCACCCGCATGGTGAGCAGGTGGTGTATCCTACCTTGGTGCGGATGGCACAGCCGTGGAATATGCGGTACATGCTGGTAAAAGGGCAAGGTAACTTTGGTTCGATAGACGGCGACCCGCCAGCGGCTATGCGGTATACGGAGGCGAAACTACAAAAGACTTCTGTGGAGCTGGTGAATGAGCTGGGCGAAGATACTGTAGATTTTAAATTAAACTACGATGAGACCCAGAAAGAGCCAGAAGTTTTTCCTACTAAAATCCCCAACCTTTTGGTAAATGGAAGCTCGGGTATCGCTGTGGGTATGGCTACCTCTATGGCTCCGCACAATATGAACGAAATCTGTGATGCTGTCGTGGCGATGGTGGACGATCCTGAAATTGATGCAAAAGGATTGCGAAAATATATCAAAGGTCCTGATTTCCCTACTGGCGGTGAGATAGCTGGTACAGAGGGGATAGACAATTATTTTGCTACTGGGCGTGGCAAGATAAGGCTCAAAGGTAAAGCTTTTATCGAGAACAAGTCTAACAATGTTCAGCTGATTATCATCCACGAGATTCCTTACCAACTGAATAAGACTCTGCTCATAGAGAAGATAGCCAATCTTGTGAAAGAGAAAAGAATCGAAGATATCTCTGATGTGCGAGACGAAAGTGGTCGCCAAGGTATGCGACTGGTGGTGAAGGTCAAAAAAGGATTTAATGCGGAAGTTGTTTTAAATAAATTATACAAATATACACAGCTACAGCAAACTTTTAGCGTAATCAACTTGGCACTGGTAAATGGCGAGCCGAAAGTGCTGAGTATGCCAGAGCTGGTGCAAAATTTCATCGACTTCCGTCACGGCGTGGTGGAACGCAGGACTCAGTACAGACTGAAAAACGCCAAGCATAAGCTCCACCTTTTGGAAGGCTATCGGATCGCTCTGGACAACATCGACGAGGTTATCTCCACGATCAGGGCTTCTGCAAATAACGCTGAGGCGCAACAACAACTGGAGAGTAAATTTGCTCTGAGTGCTATCCAAGCGAAAGCTATTTTGGAAATGCGTCTGCAAAGACTTACAGGATTGGAACGAGACAAGATAGAGTCCGATTATCAAGCGACTTTGGCGTTGGTAAAAGAGCTGGAAGGCATCTTGAACGATAAAATTCTCAGGATGAGCATCATCAAAGAAGAAACTCTCGAGATAAAGAAGAAGTTCGGAGATGAGCGTCGCACCATTCTCGGTAAAGATACATCCGAGATGCAGATAGAAGATCTGATAGCCAAAGAAGATATGGTGGTGACGATTTCCAACGACGGCTACATCAAGAGAATTCCTGTGGACACTTATCGCACTCAGAATAGAGGCGGTAGAGGTTTGTCTGGCTCGACTCTCAAAGACGACGATTTTATCAAAAATATTTTTGTCGCTTCCACGCATGATTATATTCTATTTTTCTCCAACTTTGGGAAATGCTACTGGCAAAAAGTTTACGACTTGCCACAAGGCAGTAGAATAGCCAAGGGCAGACCAGTGGTGAATTTGTTGCCTTTGCAGACTGGCGAAAAAGTGCAGGCTTTCTTGAGCGTGTCGCAATTCTCCGAGAGCCAAAACATCGTGATGGCTACCAAAAATGGCATCGTGAAAAAATCGAAATTGAGCGATTTCTCTAAACCGAGAGCCAACGGGATAATCTCGATTAACCTTGGTCAAGGCGATAGGTTGATAGATGTTTCTATTTCCGAGGGAGATAATGACATCCTCTTGGCGACTGTGAACGGCTATGCCAACAGATTTAACGAGCAAGAAGTACGGACTGTGGGACGGAACTCCAAGGGTGTCCGCGGTATTACTCTGCGAGATACGGACGAAGTCGTGGCAATGATTATCCTCAAGCGGGAAAATGTGACCCTTTTGGCTGTAAGTGAAAATGGTTATGGCAAAAGAACAAGTGCCGAAGATTACAAGACGACCAAAAGAGGCTCGAAAGGTTACATCACGCTGAAAACTAGCAAAAGAAATGGAAAGCTGGTCAAGCTGCTAGAGGTGCTGGACGAAGATAACATCATCATCGTGACTAAGAACGGGATCATCAACAGGCAGTCGGTGAAGAAGATTTCCATCTTTTGTAAGAATACCCAAGGCGTTCGGTTGATTACTCTGCAAAAGGAAGATTTTGTTTATGACATCACGAAGATAGTCCAAGAGGAAGAACACGAGGCTGAGATAGAACAGGAAAAGCTTTTTTAGAAAAAATAGCGAATGAAACATATTCTGAAAGGTGAGTTGACCAGAAGCGTTAAGATTAAACGCTCTGAGTTTATAGCTCACCTTTTTTGTGTGGAGTCGGCAGAGGAAGTGAAGCGAAGAGTCAGGGAAGTGGTACGAGAGCACAAAAATGCCTCGCACAACTGCTGGGCGTACATCGTGGGAGCAGATGGGGAAGTGTGCCATTGCTCGGACGATGGTGAGCCATCTGGGAGTGCAGGCAAGCCGATGCTGGGGGCTTTGAGCTCACGAGACCTCACTAACGCCTGTGTGGTGGTTAGCAGGTACTTTGGTGGCGTGAAACTGGGCATCCCAGGCTTGATAGAGGCATACTCTGCCGTGGTAGGCGATGCTGTGGACGAAGTGGGCATCGAGCCCTTGATACACAAGGTCACCTACTTTTTGGAGATGTGCTATAGCAAATTGGACAGTCTGAGCCACAAGCTCAGCTCTCTGGGTTTGGAGCTAAGTGAGCTAGTCTATAGCCAGAGTGTGCAGGGGAAAGTCGTAGTGCCAGAATCGGTAGAGGATGAGTTTTTGGCTGTTTTGGCTGAGATGAGGGTAGAGTCTTCGTAGAGTAGGAGGAGGTCTTCACAGCAAGGAACAAAGATTTTTGATCCTTACTGCGAAGACCAGCTTAGAGGGTTGTTTCGGATATATCTGCGGATATTATAAAACGCCCTATCGTCGCGGATGATTTCATCGTAGAAAGATTTTTGCCATTGGAAGTGGTCGTTGCCTTGTTTGTGGAAGTATTTGGTGACGCCGATCTTGAAGCCTCGGACGATGGAGGAGAGAGATTTGGAGAGCTGGGTTTGCCAGGGGAGGTCTCGTTGGGAACAAAAATCTTTGTTCCTTACGAGAGATGAGTTTTTGTTCCTTGCGAGATCATTGCGGATGATGATTATCCCGTGGATGTGGTCGGGCATGATTGCGTATGCGTCCAAGATTGCGTTGGGGAAGTGCTGGGGGATTTCTAGCCAGCATTTTTCGGCAAACTTGCCATATTGGCTTAGCTTCATTTTTCCGTTATTTATTTCGCCGAAGTAGCGGATTCGATTTTTGATGTTGAGCGTTACGAAGTAGTAGCCGTCTTGGGAGTAGTCGTAGTTTTTTAGGCGGATTGATTTGCGGTTTGGGAGTGGTTGCATGGGTTAGGGGGATGGTTTAGTTTGGGTATGCCATGGGAGGTCTTGTTGGTCTCGCTGGTCTCGTTGGGAACAAAAATTTTTGTTCCTTACGAGACCTTTAGGGGATATATCTTTGTTCCTTCCGAGGCTTTGGAGAGATGCCTGTTGGGAACAAAAATCTTTGTTCCTTCCACGATTTTTACGAGATGATTTTTTGTTCCTTGTGCAGGAAGGTTGCCGCGGGTTACAGAGTTTGATATTTAGTAGCTCATTTCCCATTATTTCTTCTCCTTCTTTCCCAAACCAAAAACTCCTCCCATTCCCTGTCAAACCCTTTTTCTCACGCCGCATCTTCAATAGATTTTATATTCAACGAAAATTTGCCTTTCAACAACCAGATTGCCGACATTTATTATCATGTTTGATTTGTCCGAAGAACCTTTGCCGCTAAGACTTTGAAAAGCTTTTTTGTAATTTTGGTCACTTTTGGGAATCTCAATATTGCTAATTTGTATTATCGTCTTGTTTTTTTCTGGTAGCTCAGCAAGGATTTTCTCTGCCAGTCGATTGGCTTTTCCCAAACCTTGCAAATAAGCTTTCTGTGAGTAATCTTCGAGATTACTGCTCTGGTATGTCAAGTCACCCAAAGTAATCTCTTTGTCGGTGAGCAAGATAGGATACAGTTTTTCAAGCGTTTTCAATTCCCGTATCTTCACATTAACCGTGGTGGAAGCTCTGTATCCATTAAAAACTTGAGAATTGTTTTTCCACAGGAAATCTTTGTTCAAATCCACTCTTGATGTTAAAATGTCTTTTCCGTCGATTTTGAAATTTGTCAGAATGTCACTTAGGTTGCTTGACTTGCTCAGCAAACAGTTTTTCGCCTGCTCAATATCTTTGTTAATGCAACTAATCTGAACGACGATGTTGGCGATATCGGGTTTGACCTCCACAGAACCAGAAGTTTTTAGAGTTATGGTTTTGTAGTTATTGCTTGGATTACAGCCCAATAGGCTGATAAGAATTAAAAAATAAATTATTCGTTTCATATTTTCTCTTTGTTTGGTTTGTGGTTTGGGAGGGAGTGCATGCGTTAGGGGGAGGGGTTTAGTTGGGGTTTTCCATGGGAGGTCTCGTTGGGAACAAAAATCTTTGTTCCTTGCGAGATTTTGAGGAGATGAGTTTTTGTTCCTTGTGCGGGAAGGTTGCCGCTGGGTATAGAGCTTGAGTTCGCGATTATCAAGGCTATTGTTTAAATGCATTTTTCTATGCAGTTTTTTCTTTTATCATCTTTGAAAATAATTTTTTAAACTTAATCGTTTCTGTAGCCAACCAGTCAATAGCATTTTCCCAATTCTTCTTGCTTTCTAGGTTAAAAAATTTTGTTAATACAATTACTTTATCTCTATTGTTGGGATTTGGATTCCATTCTAAATTTGAGCCAATTTCCTTTTCTATCAAATCCTTTTTTAACTCAAAATATGGCAACCATTCTTCTACTTGTTTATTCCCAATATATACACGAATACCGATTTCATTTTTTTCTGTGTTAAATGTATTTGATAAATGAATACCAGATTTTCCTAATGCCAAATCAAACCAATATTGTGGTCGTGGAGTTTGTAAAGAATTAATTTTACCTGTCGAAGCTAATTTTTCTGTAAAAGCAGTCCAAAATTCGAGCTGAGTTTTTCTATTTTCTGTTAGTTCTCCTTGCTCTTTTCGTTTTGTCGCTTGTCTAACAATTTCATTTGGGGAGCTTATAACATTAAATCTAACGGCAGGTTGAGAATTGTCAATTTGCCACAATTCAACTTTTACGCCATAAAATCCTATTTCATCAGATGTATGGTCGTTTAACCAATCTAATGCTTTCTTATGTTCTTCGGTGAAATTTGAAGCAATCCAAATAACTGCTGATGCATCCAATACTGAAGCATATGTAATGCATTTTCCTAAATGGTCATGATTAGTTTTTTCTAATTGATTTTCTATAACCACAAACTTATCGGTTCCAGTATCTTTGGCAAGAATGTCGGCTGAATATGGTCCTACTGAAACTTCTTTAGATTCAAATTCCAGTTCAATCCCTACTGCTTCTCCAATTCGTTCCATATTTTCTGAAAGCCATGGAGTAAAATCATAAGCCTCATTTTTCCATATTTCTCGTAATGGTACTTGTTTAATTTCTCCTAGCATGTTTCTTTGTTTTTAAATTGTCTCAACAATCTATTATCCGCAGTATGTCGTCCAGCATTTTTCTTTCCGCTAATCTCCAAACAATTCATCTCTTATTTCTCCTTTTATTTTAGAGCGAAAATCTCTCTTATTTTCTGTCAACCCCTTTCTCATTCCCAAAATTTCCTGTCCAAGCTCCTGTACTGGATCGCCTCGGAGATGTGCTGAGATTGGATGTTTTCGCTGCCTTCCATATCGGCGATGGTGCGAGAGATTTTGAGAATTTTGTCGTAAGCTCTGGCGGAGAGTCCCATCTGCTCGATGGCGATTTTCAAGATTCTGGAGCTTTCACTATCGATTTGGCAATATTTCCTGATGTGCTTGGGGAGCATTTGCGAGTTGGAGAAGATGCCCGAAAGTTTTTCTCGTTGTTGTGAGCGGATTTCGTTGACTCGCTTTTTGATTTTTTGTGAAGATTCGCCACTGGGCAGAGCTTCTAACTCCTCGTACCTGAGGGCACTGACCTCGATATGGATGTCAAACCTGTCCAAGAGTGGTCCCGATATGCGGGAGCGATATCGCTGGATAGTAGAGGGTGAGCAGGTGCATTCGTGTCCGTGGACGCTGTTACCGTAGTATCCGCATGGGCAAGGGTTCATAGAGGCGACCAGCATGAAGTCTGCGGGGAAGCTCAGGGTGCTATTGGCTCTGGCGATGCATACTGTGCCGTCTTCCAGCGGTTGTCGCAGCACTTCCAGCACATTCTTCTTAAATTCGGGTAGTTCGTCCAAAAAGAGGACGCCGTTGTGTGCCAAAGACACCTCGCCCGGTTTGGGGTAAGATCCCCCGCCGATGAGGGCGATGTCGCTGATGGTGTGGTGTGGGGAGCGAAAAGGGCGGATGGAGACGACATTTTGCTCATGGTCGATGAGTTTGCCTGCGATGGAGTAAATCTTGGTGGTCTGCAGGATTTCCTCTAGGCTCATGTCTGGTAGGATGGATGTCAACCTTTTGGCGAGCATCGTTTTGCCCGAACCGGGAGGTCCGATCATCAGGATGTTGTGTCCTCCTGCTGCGGCTATCTCCAGCGCTCTTTTCACTTGCAGTTGCCCTTTCACATCATACATGTCTAGGCTTTGCAATGGTTTGATTTCTGCTTGCTCAAACTTGAAAGCTGCAGGCTCAATAGTTATCTCTTTTTGCAAAAAACGCACGCACTCTTGCAGACTCTGGACACCGATAATGTTCACACCCTCGACGATAGAAGCTTCTTGCAGATTATCTTTTGGCAAGATTATTGCATCCAGATTGTTCTTTTTGGCTTGCATCACCATGGGCAATATGCCTTTCACTGGGCGGAGTTTTCCGTTTAGTGCCAGCTCGCCGACGAAAGCGTATTTCAGATTTTGTGGATACTGTAATTGTTTGGAAGCTTTCAAGATTGACAAAGCTATCGGTAAATCTGTGGCAACGCCGTCTTTGGGCAGATCGGCAGGAGCGAGATTGATGGTGTAGACAAAAGGCTTGAAGTCGAAGCCAGAGTTGCGGATGGCTGCGGTTACGCGATCTTTGCTCTCCTTTACGGAAGAAGATGGAAGCCCGACGATGGCGAACTTGTTGATGCCTGTGCGGATGTCGCTCTCGATCTGGATAGGGTATGCGTCAATGCCCAGCAGTGAGTAAGAGTAGATATTTCCGTAGCGGATGTAGTTGTTCGTGGGGATTTCGATATACTCTTGCATAATTATTTTTTGTAGCCGATTTTGCGTAATAGCTCTATTCTGTCTCTTTTTTCGCTCGCGAGCTCTATGCCTCGGGGCGATTTGCCATCGATAACACCGATGACACCGCGACCGCCGTCGCTCTCCACCAGTAGCACCTGCACAGGGTTGGCGGTGGCACAGTACACCGTGGCGACCTCTCGGCAGTCTTTGATGCCGGGCAAGACATTGATGGGAAAAGCGTCTTTGAGGAGGATCAAAAAGGTGTGTCCCGCTGCGATGCGGCGTTGGTTCTCTTTGGCAGCCTCTATGAGTCGCTCGTCGTTGCCCTCGTACCGCACGAGGCACTGTCCACTGGCTTCGTTGAAAGCGAGGGCAAATTTTGCATTAGGGATGGTGTTCACTATCACCTCGTAGAGGTCTTCCACGCTTTTGATGAAGTGGCTCATTCCGAAGATGATGTTGGTTTCTAGGGGCACTTTGATTGGTTCAACGATGATATCCATAAATTATTACTCCTTTTTCAGAAAAAAAATGGCTTAATTTTAGCTTTGTAGTTTAGGAATTGGGAAGATGAAAAATTCGGTCAAGAGTTTTTCGCTACTTTGGCTAATTCTTATTAAGAAGGTTGACTTCCCAACTTTTGGTGTAGATGGTCAGATTATCAAAATTACTGATGTTTTCGGTATTATTGCCTCCGAACAAGCAGACGGAGTTGGCGGTAGGAGGATAGGAGTTGTTCAGGGTTACTAATTCTGCTTTTATTTGGTCGTTGATTTTCACATTACCTATACCTTGGGTGATGTTGTATTGAAATTCGATTTTGTACCAAGTTTCTGGTTTCCAAGAGATTAGCTTGATGTTTTCCATATTTTCTGCGGAGCTACCAAAGTAGATGAAATGGTCGTTTTTGAATTTGATGCCAGCGAAGAAGTAGCCGTATTTTTCTAGCGAAGGGTCGTAAAATCCGAATTGCGTTTCTTCTCCTTCTTTATTGCTTTTGGTGAGATTTTTTGTCTTTATCCAAATCGACATTGAGACTGTCGGATGGTGGGCAAAATCCAAGAATCTGTGAGCACAGGCAGGTGAAATCGTGTCTGCTACCAGCTGCAAGCTGTAATCGGAGGAGATGAAAGCATCGGAATCTAGCTTTTGCAGTGTTTCTCCTTTGCCCGGGAAAGTCAGCTCCCATTCGGATTGCTCCCAGATGGAATTGTCGGTAGAGTAAAGGTCAAAATTCTCATAGAAGATTAAGTTAGGCAGAGAATTCAGTTTTTCCCTCAAAAAAGGAAGATTGTGGAGAGAGAAGCTTTTTTGGTAATAGTAGGCTTGATCCATATCGTTGCCTTGGTAGGAGAGCCCGATGTTGTAGTAAGCCGAAGCTTTTTCTTTTGGCTCTGCGGTGGCATTTTTTATTATTTTAAAAGCCATCTCGCGGCATTTTTCTAGATTTCCGTTTTTTAGGTAAGCTATGCTTAGGTTGCCCAAATTGTGGATGTTTTCGGGGGAAGTTTGATAGATTTCTGCAAAAATTTTCAACGCTTGCTGGTACTTTTTTTCTTTGTAAAGATTTTCGCCTTGGAGGGTTTTTTCAGAGAGCAAAAGAGGCTCTATGGAAGAGTAAACCGCGATATTGTCGTAATCACAAAGAGTTCGCTTTGCTCCATTTCCACCTTTGAGCACAATAGTATTGTATCTTTTCTCTTTTTGGGGTAAAGCAAAATCTTCGCAGAGCAATTTACCGTCGATCCACAATGAAGCGGTGCTTTTTTGAGCGTTATAAAAGATTTTTATTTTATACCATTGTTTCGGTTTCCATTTGCCTACTATTTTATTGGTGATCTCTGGTGCGTTTAGTTGTCCGAAGACGATATTTCCTTTCCAGTCGAAGAGAATCCCAGCAAAAATATATCCCCAAGGGGCAGCTTGCTGGCTGTAAAAGCCGACAGCGGCTAATTCGTTGAGATCATTTCCCGCTCCCAAGAGGTTGTTACATCGCATTTCCACTTCCAGATATACTTGCTGTGGAGTTTTCTGTAAATCTTTTACAGCGTTGACAGACCAATAAGACGCACCTTCCAGATGAAGGTATTTGTTCTCATTTTCTTGGAGAACGACTTGTTTGTCTTCGCCTGCTCCCGAGTAGGGCATTTTCCAGTTATTTTCAAAAGGAGAGTGGTTTGGGGGGTAACTTTGGAAATCTTCTTTGAAGATGATTTCATCTGATAAAGCACAGAGTAGGCTACTATTGCAAGCCAAAAAGAGAAAAAGTAAATTAATTTTACCCGACATTTTTTTGTTCCTTAGATTTTATTTTTGAATGGCAGAGAATTTGGCATATTGTGTCAAATCCTTTTACTGAAATTGTTTAAACTTTTTTACAAAATTCTTGACTAAAAAAAGGGTGGTCGAGATTTGAAGCAATAAGTGATAAAACTTTTTAATTAAATTTAATTTTTAATAGGAGAAAAAAAATGTCAATTTTATCTGAAAACATTGCAGCTCTAAAGAAGCTCAATATCGACATGTTCGGCAAAGATTTCTTGCTCACTTGGGAAAAATCTATGGACGAAATCAAAGCAACTATGCTTACTGCGGAGCTTGTAAAAGAGATGCACCGCCAAGGAATTTCTACTAAGATTTTTGATAGTGGACTTGGAATTTCTATCTTCCGCGACAACTCTACCAGAACTCGCTTTAGCTACGCTTCTGCATGTAACGCTCTTGGACTTACTGTACAAGATTTGGACGAGAACAAATCCCAAATTGCTCACGGCGAGACTGTGAGAGAGACTGCCAACATGGTGAGCTTTATGGCTGATGTCATCGGTATTCGCGATGATATGTTCATCCACGAGGGCGACAGATACCAAAGAGAAGTTTCTGGGGCTGTTAAGTTCGGTCATTCCGAAGGCATCTTGCACCAAAGACCTAATGTTATCTCTTTGCAATCTGACATCGATCACCCGACTCAATCTATGAGTGATTTGTGCAAAATCAAAGACCATTTTGGCTCTTTGGAAAATCTGAAAGGCAAAAAGTTGGTAATGTCTTGGGCATACTCTCCAAGTTATGGCAAACCATTGTCTGTAGCTCAAGGGATGATTGGTCTTATGTCTAGATTCGGCATGGATATTACTTTGGCTCACCCAGAAGGTTACGACCTTCTTCCTAATGTTTTGGACACTTGCAAAAAGCAATCTGCTGAGACTGGCGGAACTTTTAATGTGGTTCACGATATGTCTGAGGCGATGAAAGATGCTGATGTTGTTTGTCCTAAATCTTGGGCTTCTTTTGGTGTGATGGAGCGTCGTCGTGATTTGCTACACGCTGGAGACCAAGCAGGTTTGAAAGTTTTGGAGAAAGAGTGTTTGGCAGAAAACAAAAAGCATGTTGCTTGGGAATACGATGCGAAGATGGAGTCTTTGACCAACAAAGCTTTGTATATGCACCCACTTCCTGCTGATGTTACGGGGCTTTCTTGTAAAGAGGGCGAAGTGACCAGAGAAGTTTTTGACAAGCATCTTAAAGATACTTATCACCAAGCTAGTTTCAAGCCTGTAGTAATTGCTGCGATGATTTTGCTCGCTAAGAGTAAAAATCCTGCTGCTACTTTAGAGAAACTTATCAACGCAAAGAAAGACAGAGTTAGTCTGTAATCTTGCTTTTTGCCCTAAAACTTTGTGAAAGTTAAGGAGGAAATATGAAGAAATTAATCTTAATGGCTTTGGCTCTGATTACTATAATGGTAATTGGCTGCTCTTCGGCTTCTGAGGAAGTCGAAAGACCAGAAGGATTCGAGAAAGTTTATCGTCCATTATGGTTCGATGAACAAAGCAGCCAAGAGAACTTATACTTCTTTGGTAATGCTGAAAAGCACAACGAAAATCTAGCTTATGATGCGGCTGTGGCGAACGCTCGCTTGGAGTCTGCCAACTATGTAGAGGTGTATGTCAAAGGTATGGTGAAGAACTATATGGAAGAGGTTGGCACAGATAATCCTACGATTACAGCTCTTACTAGTAAGACTGTGAAGACAGTGGCGAATACCAAATTCAGCGGGACTTATGTGAGCAAGAGAGAGATCATCAAGAAAGATGGCATCTACAAAGCTTTTGTTCGTTTGTCTGTTCCCAAAGATATCATCGATCAAGTATTGAAAGGTGAGATCAAGAAAGAAGAGGCTCTTTACAACGCTTTCAAAGCTTCGCAAAGTTTCCAAGAGTTGGACAAAGAGACTGCAGAATAGTAGCTAATTTAAGAAAAAATAATTCCCTTGCTTCCTTTTAAGAGGAGGTGAGGGTTTTTTTGTTAAAAAGTGACAAATCATTTTTATGTGGTGCATAGAAATTTTTTACTTTTACTTTACAGCTACACATAACTCTATTTTGTTTACTTAGGAGTGTGATTATGAAGTTTACGAAAGAAATTGTTGAAGCGATTAAGAATTTTGTGATTGATAATATAGAAAAGCATCCCAACGATATTTCTTCTGTCCTTACTAATCATTTTGAGATGACAAAACCGACAGCTTCTAAATATATCAAAGAGCTGATCAGAGACAATATTATTGAAAAAACAGGGATAGGGAGATATCCAAAATATAGGTTGAAAACAACCACTTTCAAAGTAGTCAAAAGCCTTTCCAAAGATTTGGAAGAAGATGTCATTTGGAGAGAAGAGATTTCGCCCAAGGTTAAAAATTTACCAGAAAATGTGAGAGAAATCTGCCTGCATGGTTTTACGGAAATGGTTAACAATGTTATAGACCATTCGGAGGGGAGGACTTTAACAATTAACCTTTTTATTGATGCAAAAAAAATTGAGATTTGGGTAAGAGATGATGGTATTGGTATTTTTAATAAAATCAAAAGAGATCTTAAGCTTGCAGACCCTAAACACGCTATTTTGGAGTTGTCGAAAGGCAAATTCACTTCTGACCCTGAAAACCACACGGGTGAGGGTATCTTTTTTACTTCTAGGATGTTCGATTCTTTCATAATTATTTCTGGTGAGCTTAATTTTATAGGTAAAAGAGGATATGAAAATTTGTTGACTGAAAGGAAATTGGAAGAGAAAGGGACATTTGTGTCTATGGAAATTTCTAAAAGTTCTACTTTGAAAATAGCTGATGTTTTTAATGAATATGCTGACCCCGATAAAAATCCTGGTTTTCACCGAACTGTAGTTGCGGTTAAGCTTATGGAACACGAAGGAGACTCTTTACTTTCGAGGTCACAAGCGAAAAGATTAGTAAATAGATTTGACCATTTTTTGGAAGTCGTTCTTGATTTTAAAGGTGTGAAATCTATTGGGCAAGCGTTTGCAGACCAAGTGTTTAGAGTTTTTGCAAATGCACATCCCAAGGTTAATCTTGTGGCTATAGATACTAGCAGAGAGGTGCAAAATATGATAGATTATGTGAAATCTAATAAGGTGATTTGATAGGTTTAGGTGTTTTTAAGTTTGTTATATTTATCCAGAGGATAAGGGTAAACTGATTTTTTTACACTGTCAAAAAAAAGAGATGCAGTTTAATGTGACCACATCTCTTTTAAGTTTTTTTTATTAGCTTAATATTTCTTCCAGCGTGATGTACTCGCCAACTTTACCGGTCATTTTTTCTAGATCTGTCTGCACGGGCAAAGTTTTTTTTCCTGGTCTCCAGCCAGCGGGGCAAACTTCCCCAGTTTTGCTAGCGTGTTGCCAAGCTCTGATTTGTCTCAAGAACTCGTTCACATTTCTGCCCACAGAGTCAGCTTGCACCTCTTGAGCCACGCAGACACCATCAGGGTTGAAAAGGAAACGACCCCTGAGTGCGACGCCTTCTTCTTCTACCAAAACGCCAAAAGCTCGGCTGACTTCTTGTGTAGTATCCGCTCCGATAGTTAGTTGCAAACCTTTGAGAATTGGCTCGGTTTCTACAAATCTTTTGTGAGAAAATTGGGAATCAACGGAAACAGGTAGCAACTCCACGCCTAGCTCTTGAAATTCCTCATAGTGAGCGTTCATCGCCGCAATCTCGGTGGGACACACGAAAGTAAAGTCAGCTGGGTAAAAGCAAACCACAGCCCATTTATCTTTGTAGTCGGCACTAGAAACTGTCGTGTAATGCCCAGTTTTTGCGTTGTAAGCGTTCATCTTAAATTCTGGCATCTCTTGTCTTACCATTGTAGCAGTCATACTCTTTTCCTCCGTTTTCAGATTCTCAGCACTTGTTTGATTATCTTTCTTCTTAATCGGCTTTACACCGTTTGCACAAGACATCATTGCCTCCTTTTTGGTAATAATGCATTCCCCTTGATTATGATTGAAATGAGGATGTTGTTTATGCCAAGTTGTATCTTACTCATATTTAATACTTTCCAAAGTGGCTAAATTCGACGGGATTAAAGTTGTTTTTTGTCAAAATGTTGTTTGCTATAGTTTGTCATTTTTTATCTCTTCTTTCAAGTAGTTTAACCATTTTTCAAGAGATTTCTCTCTTTCTAATGACTTTACAGGTGTGGTTTCAAAATTTTTAGATAAAAGTTCAGATTTTTTACTAAATAAAAGAACTTTATTTTTAGCAATCTCATAACCCCGATAATCAAATTCTACTGTTTTTGTGTTTAATATACTATATAAAGATATAAGACTGTTTTTTCTATATAGTTTTGATTCATTACGCCTTTGAATAAAAAAAACATAAATGCTAAAACCAAGTGAAATCAAAGATACTATTATGGGAACCATATTATTTGTAATCACCTGTTTTTATTTATAAATTGCAGTAAAAAAATGTCCGTTAGAACAATAGTGACAAATTCCCGTTTCATCAGGTTTTCTGTATTTTCCAGAAGGATTGGGGGCTAGTTTTAGAAAAAGCTTCCCATCATTAGTTACTTCTTTAATACTAATTATACTACCACATCCCCAAGGACATTTTACTTTTATCATATTTTCCCTTTTTATCCCCCCTATCCTACCACCACGGCAGGATAGAGGAACTGTTTATTTCTTCGCATTATTTTTTATAGTTTCTGCGTCTTTCGTGCTCGGTGAGGTATTTTTTACGCAGGCGGATGTTGGTTGGTGTGATCTCCACATATTCGTCCTCTTTGATGTACTCCAGAGCTTTTTCTAGGGTCATCTGCACTGGTGGCACCAGGTCAATGGAATCGTCGGCTCCAGCAGAGCGGACATTGGTGAGCTTCTTGCCCTTGATAGCGTTGACGGTGAGGTCTTGCCCTTTGTTCGACTCACCCAAGATCATTCCCATGTAGATGTCGGTATTGGCGCAGATGAACAGTGGACCGCGGTCTTGCAGCTTCCAGAGGGAGTAGCCCGTGGCTTTGCCTGTCTCACCAGAGATGAGCGAGCCAGCTTGGCGTTTTTTGATTTCGCCGTAGTACGGAGCCATCTTGGCGTAACCGCTATAGAGTGTACCCTCGCCTTTGGTTATGACCACGAAAGTCGACCGAAAGCCCAATAAGCCGCGTGATGGCACTTCAAATTCTAAAGTGGAGTTCCCATTCTCACTGTTTATGCTCAGCAGTTCGCCTTTGCGTTGTGAGAGCAGATTGATGATAGCACCAGAGTAAGCATCGGGAGTGTTGACCACGACATTTTCTACAGGCTCCCACATTTTTCCCTCTTTCTCATGCAAAATCACTTCAGCTTGAGACACCTGCAGCTCAAATCCTTCACGACGCATACTTTCGATAAGTACCGCCAGATGCATCTCGCCTCTTCCTAGCACTTTGATTTTGTCTGAAGTTTCAGATAGTTCCAGTTTGAGCCCCACATTGGTTTGAGTCTCGCGAAGCAATCTTTCTTTTATCTGGTTGCCAGTTACAAATTTTCCCTCTTTCCCAGCGAAAGGAGAAGTGTTGACCATAAAATGCATCGCCAAAGTGGGAGGATCTATCTTGGTGGCAGGAATAGGAGGAGTGTCTTCAAATTGGGCAATCGTTTGTCCCACATAAATATCGCTGATGCCAGCTATAGCTACGATGTCTCCAGCACAGACAGATTTTACTTCCACTCTTTTCAAGCCTTGATGCGTAAAAAGTTTTTCGACTCTGCCTTTTTTCTTTCCACTTTTGCTGGTAATCCACACCTCGTCTTTGGTGTTAATAGTGCCCTCGAATACTCGACCGATGGCGATTCTACCCAAGAAATTGTCATAGTCCAGAGTTGCAGGCTGCATCCTAAAAGGAGCTTTATCATCGCTGGGAGCATCAGGAGCGTATTTGAGGATGAAATCCATCAGGGGGAAAATGTCCTCTTTGGGGTCGTCCAAATTTTCGATAGCGATAGAGTCGCGAGCGATTGCGTAAATATAAGGGAATTCCAGTTGCTCATCGCTAGCACCCAAGCTGACGAAAAGGTCAAAAAGCTGATCGATGACCCAATCGGGGCGAGAAGTAGGCTTATCTATTTTGTTAATAACCACCAAGATTTTTTTGTTTTGTTCGATAGATTTCTGCAAAACAAACTTCGTCTGGGGCATCGGTCCTTCGTGTGCATCTACCACCAAAATAGTGGCATCGACGCTTTTGAGGATTCGTTCCACCTCGCTACCGAAGTCGGCGTGACCAGGGGTATCGATGATATTTATTTTGTAATCTTTGTAATTTACAGCGGCGTTTTTGGCATAGATGGTGATTCCTCTTTCTTGCTCTTGGGAATCGGAATCCATCACTCGTTCTACTAGTTCTTCTCTTTCGCTAAATGTGCCCGTAGCTCTTAAGATGGAGTCCATCAGGGTCGTTTTGCCATGGTCCACATGGGCGATAATGGCTATGTTTTTGATTTTCATTTTTAACCTTTCTTTATCTCTTTATTTTTTAAATTTTTCCACCAATTTAGTCTCTTTTTAATTTCAGATTCAAATCCGAAATCTGTCGGGGAATAATAGGTGTTCTCTTGCATCTTATCGGGAAAATATTTTTGGTAAGCGTACGCATTGGGGAAATTATGCGAATACTTGTAACCGTCTTTGTAGCCAAGCTCTTTCATCAACTCCGTAGGAGCGTTGCGGATGTGAAAAGGAACTTTCAAGTCTTGAGTCTGCAGGGCTTGCTGTGCTGCTTTTATCCAAGCTATCTCTATTTTGTTACTCTTAGGAGCTGTAGCCAGGTAGATCACCGCTTGGGCAAGGTTCACGCTCGCCTCGGGCATACCTACACAATCCAAAGCCCTCTGGGCATTTACAGCTTGCACCAGAGCTTGTGGATCTGCCAGTCCAATATCTTCGCTAGCTATCCTGATCATCCTGCGAGCGAGGAATTTGGGGTCTTCACCAGCTTGAAGCATCCTCGCCAGCCAATAGAGAGATGCCTGCGGATCACTGCCTCGTACCGCTTTGTGGAAGGCGGAGATGAGATTGTAATGCTCCTCGCCGTCTTTATCGTAGCTTGCCGCTTTGGATTGCAAGATGGACTGTGCTTTGGCTAGCTCTATCTTTTTTTCGCCGCTCTGCAGTAATAACTCTAGGTCTCGCAGAGCTACTCTGGCATCGCCTTGCGAGATGTCAGCTATGTATTTTAGCACGGGCTTGGCAATCTTCATACCTCCTGTGTCCACTCTGCCGATGATCTCCAAGATTTCCGTGGTATCAAGGCTCTCTAGCACGAAAAGGTGGCTTCGCGATAGCAAAGCGGAGATGATCTCGAAAGAAGGGTTCTCGGTGGTCGCACCGATGAGTATAACCGCACCAGACTCGATGTAGGGCAAAAATGCGTCCTGCTGAGCTTTATTGAAGCGGTGAATCTCATCGACGAAGATGATGCTCGCTTGCTTGTTCATCGCAAAAAGTTGTTCTGCTTCAGCCATAAACGACTTGATCTTGGTGATGCTGGAGTGCACCGCCGAAAATTGCTGCCATGGCAGTTGGCTGTTTTTCAGCACGATTTTGGCGATAGTGGTTTTGCCGCAACCGGGAGGTCCCCACATTATGAAAGAAGAGAGATATTCTCCTCGCATAAAATCGGTAAGCACGGCAGAATCTTTGAGCAGCTTGGTTTGACCGACCAAGTCTTGGGCACAAGTGGGTCTTTGCAGTTCGGCTAGTGGTATCATTCAGGTTTGGCGGTGCTGATGTCGATATTATCTAGGTACTCCACGCCAGCGGGGGTAATCCTGCGGCGGAAGTAGGTGAGTTCGCTGGAATCGCACGGCAAGTGCCAATCGAAGTATTCCATTCCGCTGAAGTATTGGTAGAATGGATTTTCGCTCCAGCGGTTCACTACGACCTCATCGGAGATTTTGTAGATATTCTTGAGCAAAAGCAAAGAAGACAACAACCTGATGGGTTTAGAGCCTCGACCCAGGTCGGAGTAGTACGGCTCGAACTCTTTGTCGATAGCTACCCAGTCGATCTCTTGTGCGAGCTTGCACAGGGGATGGCTCTTGTCCAGCATCTCAAACATAAAAGGTCTGAAAATATCTATTTGTCCAGTATCGGGAGATTTATGACGCATCTTACCGCCTTTGAAATTTATTTCATTTTTTCAAGGTAAGAAAAATCTTAGGCTAAAATGTCAAGGATTTTTCAGTGGTGAATTATGATTATCATAATTGTATGTGTCGAAAGAAAACACATCCTGTAAAATAAGCTAAAAAGTTAAAAGGATAGATAAAAAAACAAGACCAAATATTTTTTTAGTCTTGTTTAAATTTTGTAGAAGTTGTTGTTATTTTTCCCTGAGAACTATTTAATTCGGTTGTTAATCCATATTTTATTGTTTCGGTCTTTGGTTGAAAAAGTATTTTCTTTAAAGTCTAGGATTGTACTTGTGCTCCAATATCCTGTTGAAATAACAACTTTGTTGTTTTTAATTTTAATTTCCCAATCTCTTTCTTCTTTTTGACCTTCGTCCCAAATAGTTAAACATGAACCATTAGCTCTATAGGTGGTTGTGGAATTTTGGTCTCTCCAAGTTCCAAAAAGATTTTCGCAATCTATATAATCTCCATTTTCTAACCACATTTTTTTTGAAGATTTAATAGGTTTGCCGTTTTCATACCTTGTTTCTTCTCTTTTTTTCCCATTTTTGTAATAGGATGTTTGTTTTCCATTTAGAGAGTTATTTTTGTAGTCGCTTTCCTCTTTTAAATTATTGTTTTTATACCATAAGAGGTATTTGCCGTCCAATTTGTTTTTTTTGTAATTTACTTCTTTTTCTTTTGTGCCATTTTCGTAATAATAAGTAAATAGTCCGTCTTTTGAATTATTTAAATAAGTTCCTGTAGAAGATAATTGTCCATTAGCGTGCCAATATCTTACTTTTCCTTCGAGTTTGTTTTTTTTGTTGTTGGATTCGAATCTTTTATTACCATTTCCATAAAAAAGAATTACTAAACCTTCAATCATACCATTTTTTAAATTTATTTCTTCTTTTAAATTGCCATTTTCAAAGTAAGATTGCCATTTGCCTTCTCTTTTGTTATTTTTGTAATTGCCAAATGTTTCTAATTGTCCATTCTTGTGCCACTTTTTGTAGTAACCATCTTTCAAGAAGCTACCATTTTCACTTGTTATATACTCATATTGTATAAGAAGTTGTCCAGTTTGATTATTTTTAACCTCGCTTATTTTTCTGTTGTTACATGCAAAAAGCAGGCATATAAATGCAAAAATCACAATTTTCTTCATTTTTTCTCCTAAATTTAGATTTAAAGGCAAGGTCTACGAAAAGTTTTTGGTGTCAATAAAAAACAATTGACTTTACCAAGTTATTGTCATCTGTCGGCGGTATATTAGTATGTGCAATAAGAAAGAATGTTTTTCCTTATCATTATGTTCCTCAAAAGTTCGCTCAATTATTAAAAAAAGTAGCCAACTTGGTCAAGTTTTTTTTATGAATGGGAAAAGTGGTTGACATCTTTCTGGGGGGAATTTGAGTCTGTGACATAAACTTTTAAGGAGGGGAAGATGGCGAAAGATAGGTTGGATGAGACATTGGCTCAGCTAGAGAAGAGGTTTGGTGCTGGCACAGTGATGCGACTGGGGAGTGAGGAAGCGGTAAAGAAAGTGGATTTCATCCCTACTGGAGCTATCAACCTCGATGTGGCTTTGGGTATTGGTGGCATCCCCAGAGGTAGAGTCACGGAGATATACGGGATGGAAGCCTCGGGCAAGACGACTTTGTCTTTGCACATCGCAGCAGAGGCACAGAAGCAAGGAGGGACAGTCGCTTTCATCGATGCGGAGCATGCTCTAGATCCCGTGTATGCGGGCAAGATAGGTGTTGAGGTGGACAAGTTGTTGCTCTCGCAGCCAGATAGCGGCGAGCAGGCTCTGGAGGTTATGGAAGCTCTGGTGCGAAGCGATGCACTGGAGTTGGTGATTTTGGACTCGGTGGCTGCTCTTGTGCCCAGAGCGGAGATAGAAGGGGAGATGGGCGATTGCCATGTGGGACTGCAAGCTCGGCTAATGAGTCAAGCGTTGCGGAAGCTGACCAGCGTAATCAGCAAGTCACATACAGCGGTAATTTTTATTAACCAAATCCGCATGAAGATTGGCGGAATGATCAATCCCTATATGAATCCCGAGACGACGACTGGCGGTGTTGCCTTGAAGTTTTATTCCACTGTGCGTCTGGAAGTGCGAAAAGGTAGAGCTCTGAAAAAAGATGCGGGGACGACGAACAACATCTATGGCTCGATGACTAGGGTGAAAGTGGCAAAAAATAAGCTCGCACCACCATTCAAAGTGGTTGAATTTCCTATAATTTATGGGGAGGGCATTTCACATAAAGATATCCTTTTGGAAATCGCCGTGAGCGAGAATATCGTGGAAAGAAGCGGAGCTTGGTTTTCTTATGGTGATGTCAAACTTGGACAGGGTTTGGATAAAGCGAAAGCTTATTTTCTGGAAAATCCCGAGATGTTGACCAAATTGGAAGGCGAAGTGAGGACAGTTTTGGGATTGCTAGAGCCTGAGACAAAAGCGAAAGGTGAGAAAACGGAAGTTTAATTTTGCTTAAGGTAAATTACTTTTTAAAAACTGGGCGTAAAACTTTGTGGGTGGTGGAGATAAATGGTGTTGCTTTGGGAGTTTTGCCGCAGGAAAGTTTGTTTGTTATCTGTGACAAACTAGGGGAAATCACTGTTGAGCAAAAGGTTTCTTTGGAGAAAGAGGCTTTTGCTTTTGCCAAAGAGAGATTGCTGGGCTACCTTAGCTACAGGGAACGCAGCCAGATGGAGGCTTATGCCTATTTGGCTAGGTTGCCTTTTTCTTTGCCATTGGCGGTAAAATTGATAAAGAAGATGCAGGAGCTAAATTTTCTTAATCAAGAGCGTTTCGCTCACTCTTTTGCACGCAGTCTGAAAGCGAAAAACATCGCTAAAGATTTGGCGAGGAGTCGTTTAGAGTACCAAGGCATAGATCATACTTTGCGGGAGAAGGTGCTTTTGAGCGTTTATAGTGACGAATCTTTTGCGGTGGAACAAGCTGTGCAAAAGGCGGTGCAGAAATATAAGCGATTTCCTAGAAGCCAGATGAAGCGGAAATGCTTGGCGTGGCTGCATAGACGAGGGTTTCGTTTCGAGCAGATAGGATTTTTGCTGGGAAAAGAGATTGCTCAAAAGGAAGAGTAATTTCGACTATTTATTTGAGGTTCACAAATAGAAACCTTCTATCTTGCTTTTGGGAAAGTATGTTATCAGGTTTTATTTTTCTTTTTAAATTAAAAAACAGTATTAGTAACTAAATATAAAATATTTTTTTCAGGCTTGACAAATAATTGTTTTTTAGCTCGGTTGTCAGTAAAGTTATTCTCGTAAAGGGGGAAAATATGGCTAAAATGACGGTTGATCCTTTTTATTGTAAAGGATGCGGGCTATGTATAGCGACATGCCCGAAGAAGATTATCGCTTTCACCAAAGATATCAATCATATGGGTTATAACTACGCGGAGTGTGTCGATCAGGCTCAGTGTATAGCTTGTAAGATGTGTTATCAGGTTTGCCCAGATGCGGCAATTACCATCGAAAAGTAAAGAAAGGAGATTTTGTTATGTCCAAGATGTTGATGAAAGGTAATGAAGCTTTAGGTGAAGCTGCTCTCAGGGCTGGTTGTAGGCACTATTTTGGTTATCCTATCACTCCGCAGAGCGAACTTATAGAGTATATGGCGAAGATGTTGCCCAAGTGTGACGGCACTTTCCTGCAGGCGGAGTCGGAAGTAGCGGCGATAAATATGATTTATGGTGCGGCTTCCAGTGGCATCAGATGCTTTACTTCGTCCTCTTCTCCAGGTATCTCGCTCAAGATGGAGGGAGTTTCTTATTGTGCTGGAGCTGAGCTGCCGATGGTGTTTGTGAATGTAGTACGCGGTGGACCGGGCTTAGGCGATATTCAGCCTGCTCAGTCGGACTATTTTCAGGCGACCAAAGGGGGCGGTCATGGCGATTATCGCTTGATAGTGCTAGCTCCCGCTTCGGTGCAGGAGTCGGTAGATATGATGTACAAATCTTTTGATTTGGCGGATAAGTATCGCAATCCTGTTTTGATTTTGACGGACGGTCTTATCGGACAGATGATGGAGCCAACTGACTTTCCACCTATGAAAACCGATGCAGAGATAAGCAAATTAAGGGGACAACACAAAAGTTGGTGTCTGCGTCCTAGATCTAAAGATAAAGTAGAAGAAAAGCATGTGATTAAAGCTTTTGAGATCGACCCTGTCAATCTGGAAAAGAATGTTTTGAGTTTGTACGAGAAATATGCACGCATCGAGCAAGATGAGGTGGATTGGGAAGAGTACGGAGTTGTCGAAGATAACCAGATACTTTTCGTGGGTTACGGCACCTCGGGGAGGATTGCCAAGACGGTGGTAGATATGTACAAAGAGCAAGGTGTGAGCGTAGGGCTTATTCGTCCTAAGACACTCTGGCCATTCCCCTATGAGGCTATCAAAAAGGCGGCTAAGAAAGTGAAAAAAGTGGTCGTTGTAGAGCTGTCTATGGGGCAAATGGTGGAAGATGTGCGTTTGGCAGTGAATGGAGCTGTGGATGTAGATTTTTACGGTCGAACTGGTGGCATGGTGTTTACTCCTGAAGAGATTAAAGAGTTCGCTGACAAGAAATTAGCGGAGGTGAAATAATGAAAATTATAGCTAAAAGACCAGAAGCACTTACTTCGGCTGCTTTTACTTATTGCCCTGGATGTCTGCATGGCGTGGCTCATCGGCTGATAGCTGAGAGTATGGATGAACTGGGAATTACTCAAGATTGTATCGGTGTTTGCCCTGTGGGCTGTTCTGTGTTTGGGTATCGTTTTTTCGATTGTGACTTTGTCTCGGCTGCTCACGGTAGAGCTCCGGCTGTCGCTACGGGAATAGTACGCTCTCGCCCAGAATCGCTCGTCTTCACTTATCAAGGTGATGGTGATCTGGCTGCGATCGGTACGGCGGAGATTATCCATGCCGCTAATCGTGGCGAGAATATAACCGTTTTCTTCATTAACAATGCTATCTATGGGATGACTGGTGGACAGATGGCTCCTACCACTTTGGCAGGGATGAAGGCTACCACCTCTCCATATGGACGAGATACGGAAGATGTGGGTGAGCCGATAAAGGTTTGTGAGCTTCTGGACTCTTTGGCAGCACCTGTTTTCATAGAGCGGGTTTCCCTATTGGATGTGCCCGGCATAATAGGAGCGAAGAAAGCGGTGAAAAAAGCTTTGCAGAATAATAGAGACAAGAAAGGGTTCTCGTTTGTGGAGATGATATCTACTTGTCCGACTAACTGGGGCAAAGATGCAGTGGAATCGGTGCAATGGGCGAAAGAGAATATGTTGCCAGTTTTTCCTATCGGTCAGATTAGAGACAAGGGGGCAGAAAAATGAAAATTAGCTTAATCTGTTCTGGATTTGGTGGACAAGGAGCGTTGACACTGGGTAAATTTTTGGCGAAAGCTTCTATGCACGAGGGTCGTCATGTTACTTGGTTACCATCGTATGGTCCAGAGATGCGTGGTGGCACTGCCAACTGCTCGGTAATACTCTCGGATGAAGAGGTGGCATCGCCAGTGGTAGGTGTACCAGATGTGATGGTCGCTTTCAATCAGCCGTCCATCGATAAATTCGAGAGTTCTATAGCCAAAGATGGCGTGTTGATCTATAACTCTGATATGTGCCCGGGTGGTGCTACTAGGAATGACATCAGAGTGGTGGGCGTGCCGATGAATAAGATAGCAACCGAAATAGGTAGTATGAAAGTGGTGAATATGGTAGCTATCGGGGTGTTTGTTGCTGTGACGAAAGCGGTGAAGTTTGAGTCTATCGAGTCCGACTTGACAGCTTTCTTGCAAAAAAAAGCTCCTAAGCTTTTGGAGTTGAACTTGCAAGCTATAGCAAAGGGGATGGAATATGCCTAAAATTTTTGCATAATTTTGTAAAGAAAAGGGCAGAAGGTTCTTCTTTCTGTCCTTTTTTGTTTTTTTGTTTGACTTGTTTTGCTTTCTGCAAAAGGTAGTAGAAATTTAAATTGGTTGACTGTCTTAAAAAACTGATGGTCAAAAGGGGAGGAATTATGAAAAAGATATTGTGTTGTGTGTTCTTAATTTTGGCACTTTTGGGATGCAAAGAGAAAGAGAATAAGGTGATAGTGGGTACAGAGCCTACTTTTCCGCCTTTTGAGTTTTTGGACAAAGCCTCGGGCGATATTGTTGGTTTTGACATCGACCTTGTCAAGGCTATCGCTGCAGACCAAGGGTTTCAGGTAGAGGTTAAGAATCTCGGGTTTGATGGACTCGTGCCAGCTTTGCAGTCTGGTAATATAGACCTCATAGCTTCTGGGATGACCATTACCGCAGAGAGAGAGGAAAAGGTTTCTTTTTCTAACGCTTATATCAACGCTGGGCTAGCTCTGGCTGTGAGAGATGACGAAGCTAATATTTGCTCTGCAGAAGATTTACAAGGGAAAATTGTCGGAGTGCAAATCGGCACTACTGGTGCGATTAAAGCTGATGAGCTAAAAAAGAGCGGTAAAGTGGAAAAAGTAATAGCTTACAACACTGTGGATATGGCGATGCTCGACTTGATAAATGGCGGAGTGGATGCGGTGATTAACGATTTGCCTGTGACTAAAGTATATGTGGCAAAACAACCTGGCAAGGCGAAGATTGTGGGCGAAACTCTTACTAGCGAAAGTTATGGTTACGCAGTGAACAAGCAAAACGAAAAGCTCTTGCAAAAAATTAACAAAGGGTTGGCTAATCTGAAGAAAAGCGGTGAGTACGACAAGCTATTGAAAAAGTACTTTTAAGCTGCTGGAATTATTTTGTTTCACGCTCTAGAAATTTTAGTTGATGTCATCCCAAGCCTGCTTTCAGGGGCTGTGCTGACTGTACAGATTACCTCTATATCTGTAACATGTGGTGTGCTGATTGGCTTGTTTGTGAGTCTGGGCAAGTTATCGCCCAATAAGTTTTTACGCTTTCCAGCCGCTGTTTATGTGGATGTAATTCGAGGCACGCCTTTGTTTGTGCAGATTTTGCTGGTTTATTTTGGCTTTCCTTCGCTTTGCAATGACATCTTCGGTGCTTCTGTGAGGCTCTCGCCGATGTTTGCGGGGACGCTGGTTTGCTCTGTCAATAGCGGAGCTTATGTGGCAGAGATATTTAGAGCGGGGATCATCTCCATCAACAAAGGGCAGTGGGAAGCTGCCAAATCGCTGGGAATGCCCTCCAAGATGGTGATGCGGCTGGTCGTATTGCCCCAAGCTTTTAAGCGGATAGTGCCACCTTTGGGCAATGAGTTTATCATTTTGCTCAAAGATACCTCCCTATTGTCGATAATAGGCGTGACAGAGCTGACTCGCAGAGGGCAGTTGTATGTTTCGGTAACTTTCGAGGCTTTCACGGTTTACATCGGGGTGGCTTTGGTTTATCTTTGCATGACTTTGGCTATTTCCAAATTGGTTTCGTATTTAGAGAGAAGGTTGGATAATGATTAAAATTAGAAATTTGCAGAAATCTTTTGGAGATTTACAAGTCCTAAAAGGGATAGATTACGACATTAAAGAAAAAAGCACTATCTGCATTATCGGTCCTTCTGGATCGGGTAAATCCACTTTTTTGCGATGTATAAACTTGATGGAAAAGCCTACGGGTGGGCATATCTATATCAAAGATAAAGACATACTCGATAGCAACCAAGATCCAGTGAAGATGAGGCAAAAAGTGGGAATGGTGTTTCAACATTTTAATCTTTTCCCGCATCTCACCGTTTTGGAGAATATTGCTTTAGCTCCGATAAAAGTGAAAAAAATGACCAAGCAAAAGGCGGGAGCTTTGGCTTTGGACTTGCTGGAGCAAGTAGGATTGGCAGACAAGAAAGCCGTCTATCCTTCGGCACTCTCTGGTGGACAAAAGCAGCGAGTGGCGATTGCCAGAGCTTTGGCGATGAAGCCGGAGATTATGCTTTTTGATGAGCCGACCTCTGCTCTAGATCCTGAGGTGATCGGGGAAGTTTTGGCGATTATCAAATCTTTGGCACACCATGGTATGACTCTGATGGTGGTCACTCACCAGATGGGATTTGCCAAAGAGGTGTCCGATCGCGTAGTGTTTATGGACGATGGGCTGATTATAGAAGAAAATACCCCCGATGAGATTTTTGGTAATCCGCAGCACGAGAGGACGAAAAGATTTTTGGATAAAGTTTTAGATATTTAAAATATTTAATCAATTAGTGAGGAACACAAAATGTTAACTGTTTTGGAATTGCTTGGTTCTTTGGGCATATTTTTGTTTGGGATGAAGATAATGAGCGACGCTTTGCAGCGAGTGGCAGGTAGCCGTCTGAAATCTATTTTGGGTTATATGACCAACAATCGGGTGATGGGCGTGCTGACGGGAAGTCTGATGACCGCTATCATTCAGTCTTCTTCGGCGACCACTGTGATGGTGGTTAGTTTTGTGAACGCTGGGATGCTCTCGCTAATCCAGTCCATTGGCGTGATAATGGGTGCAAATATCGGCACTACAGTCACTACTTGGATAGTTTCTTATTTTGGTTTCAAATTCAAAATTTCGGCGATGGCTTTGGCAATCGTGGGCGTTGGTTTCCCGTTGACTTTCACCAAAAATCAAAAATGGAAAGATATCGGTAGTTTTCTTTTGGGATTTGGATTGCTGTTTATTGGTTTGTCTTATCTGAAATCTTCTGTGCCCGATATCAAGAGTAGCCCTGAGGTGATGCAGTTCTTAGCCTCTTATGCCGACTTTGGGTATGGTTCGATTTTCCTTTTCGTACTGGTAGGGACAATTCTTACTTTGATAGTGCAATCTTCCTCTGCGTCGATGGCGATAACGGTGACGATGCTTTTCAAAGGGTGGATACCATTGCCCATAGCTATGGCTATGGTGCTGGGGGAAAACATCGGAACGACTATCACCGCAAATCTAGCTGCTATCTCCACCAATCGCACTGCCAAGATGGCAGCGAGAGCACATTTTATTTTCAATGTGTTCGGAGTGGTGTGGATAATGTTCTTTTTCTTCCCATTTTCCCGATTTGTACTCAGTATCACTCCTTGGGATTCCGATTTGATCAGCAATTTTCCTTTAAATGTTTCTCTATTTCACACCTTGTTTAATGTTTTGAACACCATTATTTGCTTGTTTTTGGTGAAATACATTGCTTTGGTTTCGGCTAAACTGGTCTCCAAGAAGAAAGGCGATTTGTCGGAGTCTTACTCTTTGCAATATTTATCTACTAATCTGCAAGGTGCACCCGAGTTGGAGCTGATGACCGCTAAAAACGAAATACACAGAATGCTCGATCTTGCGGGTAAGATGTACGAAAATTATCGGCAAGCGTATTTCCAAAAAGCGAAGAAAATGGATAAAGCTTTATCCAAAGCAAAAAGACAAGAAGATTTATCCGATCAGATGCAAGTAGAAATATCGAAATATCTGAATAAATGCAATCGCGAGAATATAAGTACCGATGCATCCAACAATATCACGGTGATGACAAGGATCGTCAACGAGATAGAAAGCATTTGTGACTATTGCTACCAGCTGGTGTTCCTCACCGAAAAGATAAAAAGAAAGGGCTACCATTTTCATGAAAAAGCTAAGCAAGAGCTGGAGGTTTACTCTGGCATCGTCGGTGGATTTATCGAGTTCTTGAAGGAGCATTTAAATATCTCGATGCAGAAGTTGCAGTCGCGTGATTTGAAGCAAGCTTTCGCTATTGAAGAGAAAATAAATGACCTACGGAATAAGCTCAGGAAAGCTTCTAAGTATCGCCTAGAAAAGACAAACGAAGTTGATATTCGCGGTGAGCTTATTTATATGGATCTTTTGCAGATTTTTGAGTTAATTGGGGACAAATCTCTGAACATCGCTCAATCCCTGAAGAAGATAAAGGAGTAGCGATGGGTGTGCATATAGAATGTAAATCGGGAGTCAAAATTGCAGATAAAGTGTTGCTCCCGGGGGATCCGCTCAGAGCCAAGTTCATCGCCGAGAATTATCTGGAAGATGCCACTTTGCACAACGATGTCCGGGGAATGCTCGGCTACACGGGCAAGTACAAAGGGCAACTGGTTTCTGTGCAGGGCTCAGGAATGGGAATGCCCTCTTTTAGCATTTATGCCACGGAGCTTATCCAGGAGTTTGGAGTGAAGAAGTTGATACGCGTGGGCTCTTGTGGAAGTATGCAGGCAGATTTGCCCTTGGGTAGCTTGGTGATGGCTATGGCAGCCTCTAGCAACTGGGGAGTAAACAAACTCCGCTTTGGTGGTGCCGACTATGCACCTACTGCCGACTTTGAGCTCTTGCAAGCGGCTTATTTGGAAGCTCGCAAGAGAAAACTAGCAGTGCGTGTGGGGAATATCTTCTCCAGCGATATTTTTTATGACGACGACCCCAAAGCGTGGCAACTTTGGGCAAAGTTTGGAGTGCTGGCTGTGGAGATGGAAGCTGCGGCTTTGTACACCATAGCTGCCAAATTTGGCGTGCAGGCTCTGGCTATTCTCACCGTTAGCGACAACTTGGTCACTGGACAAGCAGACTCGCCAGCCGATCGGCAGAACAGTTACACAGATATGATGGAAGTAGCTCTGGAGACGGTGATATCCTAGCAGTGTTGCGAGGATGAAGATGGACTTGTCGAAAGGTTTGTTTTGGGATGTGGATTTGAGCTTTTTTGATGATGCTGATTTAGAGCCTGACCCACTTTTACTGGAGAAAGTTAGTTGGGAAGATGTTAAAAAAGAGATTGTGGTTCAAATAGAAGAAAATGTTGGATAATTAGAAGTTTCAAACGATAGTTTACGATAATATAAAAGCCGACTAGCTCTAAAAAAGTTAATCGGCTTTAATTTTTATTTACAGTCTAAAACAGATACAGCGAGTGAGAGTCGGGGTTTTTGCCGAAGAAGGTTACATCGTCAATTTTTTCGACATTTTCTCCGCGAAGTGTAGCGAACATAAATCTTTCCACACCCAATCCTCCACCCATAGTTGCAGGGAATACTGGTGAGCCGTCGCCTTTTTTCATGCTGGCATACATCAAAAATGGACCATAGCCAGCCATCTCTTCGATATTTTCTAAGTAGCCATCTTTGATGATAGGACGAGACTTGAGGACTTTGTTAGCTAAAATTCTTTCTACAATAGGCTTGTAAAGCCACTCTCTGACTCCACCAGAAAGGATCTCCTTGGCGGTGAGTGTTGTGCCGTCTTTTTTGATGGTCTTGGCTACGAGGTCGTAGTTGAAGATATTATCTGAGGTAACATTGTCCAAGGATAAGCTAGAGCCGTCTTTCTTCATGAAAGGGTAGATAAGGTCGTAGTTCTCTCGTTTGATGCCCGTGATCCAGAAAAACTGGTCGTCAGACTCTTCGCCCACAGCTTCTTCGCCGACTTTCTTACCGTATTTGCCGATGGCGTAGTCGTAGCTGTATGTGGGGAAAGGTATTTTGGGAATGGGGAATTGCACCCCCAGAGCGTCGATATCTTCTTGGTTGTTTTTGTTTATCTCTTGGCAAATGTGCTTTATCATCCTTTCGAATAGGTTGCGAGCCTTGCCGCAGTCTTCTTTTATCAGTTTCAGCACTTCGTCTTCTTTGCTAAAATATTCGTCCAAAGTAATATAGCGGTCTCTTTTCACTTCGATGTCTATTTGGGAAAAATCTATCAGGTAGCGACCTCGTTGCTTGTGATTGGGACTTTCCAGCTCCAGACGGATGTTGGGGGAGTCGGTGAAAACGCCTTTGATTTTAGGATTGGAGCACGCCAGAAGTTTGCTGTAAATCATCGAGTGAGTTGTGACATAGTTGTTGCCTTTGTAAGAGATGACGGGCGTGTGTTCGATGTCGTGAGCCAGCGGATCGGTAACCACGCTCATCAATATTTTTTCCAAATTTATCAGCCCTTCGTTTGCCAAGAACTGGGTAGCGGCGTTCATAAAGGTAGTTTTAATCTTAAAAATGTGGAACAGTTCGTCCGAAAGCCACTTTTGTTTGTAGTTGTCGTCGATGTACTCTTCTAGGGTTATGCCTTGTTGTCGCAGACCTGCTTGAAAATTGCTAAGACATTGCCCGATTCTGTTGAAGGTAGATTCCATAATTGTATCCCTTTCCTAAATTTAATGGATTTTCAATTATGATTAAAGATAAAAAAGAGCTTTTTGTGTCAATAATAAATTTCAAATGGGGTTCATATCAGAATTGTTCATTTTTCTTTTGTAACTAATAGAAAAACCGAACCAAAAAGAAAAGTTCCTTTTGGCATAAACTCGCTATAAGGAACTGCGAGAGGAGAGTGAGGTAAAACCAACGGAGTAGAGCTCCTTCCGTGTAATGTTCACAATTTGTTGTTTCGCCTTGAGTTTAATTATGACGACGGACAGATACTGCTTTTTTTCTTATGCTCAAAGTTGTGCCAAAAGTGATAGCTCACCCTCGACCCTTGCGGGACTATTTTATATTGATTTGCTATTTCCATTCTTTAAACTCAATGCTTTATCATTTAATAAAACAATTTCATATTCATAGTCGCCAATAGAAGTTTTTCCGTTACCAATACTTTCTTCTGTTAGAATTAACTTATTTCCTTTTATACGCCATTTTCTATAAAGTAAAGTTTCCATATTATCCGAACATGCAGTACCATCTTTAAACAAAGTGAAATGAAGTTTTCTTTCAGAAGTATCTAATCAAGAACCTATTAGTTCTTTTTCTTTAATCTCAAAATTAGTATGTTCCAGTTCTATTAAATTACCATCAACATCATACCCTTTCATGTTTGCCAAAATATTAAACTTGAACATCCCAGCAAATACAATCCAAAATAATATGAATAAAATAGTTGAAAATAACTTAATTATAGTTGTTCGGACTTTTTTGAATAAAAAAAATGTTGCAAAAGTGAGAATTAAGATGACAGGATAAATAATAAAAATATCAACTCTTATTATAGCACCTATTTCATTTATTGCCCACGCTTTAACGGACCACTCATAAAAGAATGCTAATAGAAAAAAAGTTATTAAACTTATAACTGTTGCAAATTTATTATTTTTCATTATTTCCTGTTTTAATTTTGCTGAAGAACATAAGCTTTGCTGTGCGACATAGCAACACTGCTATACATTTAGAAACTTTGAAGCATGGACGCTGAAAAGTTTGAAACAAGTTTCTGACACGATGCTCAAACAATATATTTTTCTCCTCAGATTTCTTTTTTATTTGCCGACAATTCAAGAATTATCAGGCTCTTAGATTTTGATTAAAGATAAAAAAGAGCTTTTTGTGTCAATAATAAATTTCAAATGGGGTTCATATCAGAATTGTTCATTTTTCTTTTGTAACCAATAGAAAAACCGAACCAAAAAGAAAAGTGATAGCTCACCCTCGACCCTTGCGGGACTATTTTATATTGATTTGCTATTTCCATTCTTTAAACTCAATGCTTTATCATTTAATAAAACAATTTCATATTCATAGTCGCCAATAGAAGTTTTTCCGTTACCAATACTTTCTTCTGTTAGAATTAACTTATTTCCTTTTATACGCCATTTTCTATAAAGTAAAGTTTCCATATTATCCGAACATGCAGTACCATCTTTAAACAAAGTGAAATGAAGTTTTCTTTCAGAAGTATCTAATCAAGAACCTATTAGTTCTTTTTCTTTAATCTCAAAATTAGTATGTTCCAGTTCTATTAAATTACCATCAACATCATACCCTTTCATGTTTGCCAAAATATTAAACTTGAACATCCCAGCAAATACAATCCAAAATAATATGAATAAAATAGTTGAAAATAACTTAATTATAGTTGTTCGGACTTTTTTGAATAAAAAAAATGTTGCAAAAGTGAGAATTAAGATGACAGGATAAATAATAAAAATATCAACTCTTATTATAGCACCTATTTCATTTATTGCCCACGCTTTAACATACCATTCGGGACTGTAATAAAAATTGTGTAAATTTCTAAAATATGCATATTGGCATTAAAAAGAAAAGGAGATTTACAATGTTTAGTGAGAAGCAAATTGAAGAGATTCTCAAGAGTCATAAACCGAAAAATAAGGATGATTTGAACGAACTTATTGAGAAGTTTAGTAAGCAATTAATCGAGAGCATGCTAGAGTCCGAGAGATCAGCTCATCTTGGCAAAAAAAAGTACGAACGAAGCAAGAAAGACAACAACAGAAATGGGCATTCGAGCAAGAAAATTCGCTCTAATTTTGGAGAGATGGATATCAATATTCCCAGAACTAGAATTGCGGATTTTGAGCCGATTATTATCAAAAAGGGCGACAAGGATATTGGGAATATTGAGGATAAAATTCTTTATATGTACGCTCGCGGAATGAGTGAACGAGATATCGCCGACTATCTCGAAGAGATTTATGCTTATCGATTTTCGGCTCAAACTGTCAGTCAGATAATCAGCGATGTCAGTACTTTAGTCAAGTCGTGGCAATCTAGTCCCCTAGAAAAAGCTTATGCGGTAATTTTTTTAGATGCCGTTGTGTTCAAAGTTCGAAGAGATGGAATCGTCCAAAACACTGCAGTATATAGCGTTCAAGGGATTGACCTTAATGGTAAAAAAAGCATTATAGGTCTTTGGATTGGCGATAATGAAAGCTCTAAGTTTTGGCTAAAAGTTTTAAATGAACTAAAAAATCGTGGAGTTGAGGATGTTTTTATCTTTTGTACCGACAATCTAAATGGCTTCTCCCAAGCGATTAAAGCTGCTTTCCCTTTGTCAGAACATCAAAATTGTATTGTTCACCAAATAAGAAACTCGCTAAAATTTGTCTCTTACAAAGAGAAGAAGGAACTTGCTGCTGATTTAAAAAATATTTATAGGGCGACGAGCGAAGAAAATGGGCGTCTCGAGCTAGATGAATTTAGCAAAAAATGGGATAAAAAATATCCATACATTGCCAAGTCTTGGGAGAAAAATTGGGAAGGATTATGCTCTTTTTTTAAGTATCCGACAGAAATCAGGAAACTCATTTATACCACGAATTCAATAGAAAATTATCATCGCAGTTTGAGGCGAATTACTAAGTCGAAATCGTCGTTTCCGAGTGAAGATTCGCTTATGAGATTGCTCTTTTTGGTTACAAAAAATGTAACTAAAAAATGGACAGGTTCTGTCAGAAATTGGGGAATGATTTATTCGCAGTTAATGATTTTTTACAAAGATCGAATGGAAAAATATGTTTAGCACGAAAATGAATTTACACAAAGAAGATTACAGTCCCCCACTGACATACACTTTAACATCATTTACAAGTATATCCTCTTTTTCAAACATTTTTTTTGCGTCTGCATAATAAAAAGAAGTTGCATGGCTTGTGTATTCCACGGCAAAATTCAAATTATCTTTTTCTCCTTCGTATGCATTTAAAGAAAATATGAAAATAAAAAGTAATGAAAATAAAATTGATTTCTTCACGACAAGCTCCTTAATTAGCTACAAACCATTATCTTGTAACACTAATAAATCTAAAATTAATTTCTTAAATATCCTTTTTTCTCTTTTTATCAAAAATTCGAGAAGAACCCAGAAGGTGTCTACAAATAGAAATTAACTATTCTTTGCCGTTATTTTTAGGAAAACATATCGATGTCAAGAGGAATCTTCTGATTATAATTAATTTACCCCAAATTTTTATATACTCATACCCACACTCAGCAAATAATCTGGATCGACATAGCGATGGTAAATAGTGGAAAATTGCACGAAGTGATTGTGCCAAAAGAACTTTACACCTGCTCCGATGGTATATTTTCGCAGTGATATTTGCAAACTACTAAATTTGTGGAAAGGAATATCGGTCGAAAGCAAGAAATTTTCATCATCTATCCTCAACACAACTTGCTTGCCTTTGCGGAACTCTGCTGCCCACTCATTCTCTTTTAGCGAAGTGCAAATCAGGTAATGCTCCAGTGCGAATAAGGACATCCCAAAAGATAAAGAGTAGTCGATCTCGCTCTCACCTTCCGAGTCTTGCCAATAAGACAAGTTATTGCCGAGTAAGAACTTACTCCAGCGACAATTCGCTCCTGCGGTGGTTTTCAATCTTTTGTAACGAGTGAAATACAAGTAGTCGCTATCCAAAGAAAAGCAATATTTATCGACCATTTTGTTTATCGACAGATGATATTCGCTCACCTTGTCATCTGCGTTGTAAAGTTTTGCCCCCGCAGAAATACACGAGTCTTGCCAAGCAGGATTGAGCAAGAAATGGCGAGCAGACTCCAGATACAAACGACTATCTGCTCGCAAACCAGAAAACGACAAAGTGAAAAAAAGCAATGCCAAATATATAACTTTTTTCATAATCAAATTTATTGAACTAAAAATCTGTTAAGCTAAAGGGGAGTGTCACTTGTCGACTCAGGAAAACATACTTTTTTGCAATTTTGGGCTGAGCGTTGACTAGTGCGAATTGCAAATGTGTTTGGCTTATGGGCAAGCATTCATTACACTGCTTTTATATCATACAGATGCTTTTGAAATTCTATAAACAAAGAACTTATATTCTGAACATCTCCCAGAATTTTCATTGCATCTTCCAATGATTGATATTTATTTTGAAGTAAAATTGGTAATTTTTCTTGGTCAAGTTCGCTTACGCCAGCTTCTACATACTTTGTTAGAACAAATTCGATAAATTCTTTTTGTTTGTCATTCAATAGTGAAAAAATGGTTGCACTGGCTCTTGCCGCTCTTTCTTCTCGTGTTATTGGTTTAAAATCACTATTAAATATATATTCCAAGACATCAAACAAGTCGCTTTTTTCGGCATTTATTAGTTGTTGCAGTATTTTTAATTGGTGTGAACCAAAACCTGCTTCGTCTAATTTTTGGAGCAATGTTTTTCTAGTTGTTGGGTTACCCCATATTTCTCGTAATTCTGCTTCGTCTTTGAAAAAGTTCGGTAACTCACCAAATAGATTTTCTAAAAACTCTTGAGATGAAATGGGTTTGCCCTCTGCACTCCAGAATAAATTGGCAACCATATATTGGATCTCCCTTTCTTTTCCATCTTTGAGTTTTACTTTAATTTTTTGAGGTCGTTTTTGTGGATCATTTTCCACACTTTTCACTTCCCCTTTAGAATTTTCGTCTTCGCCTTTTGTGTTTTCTGCAGGTTCTTCTGTTTGTGGCTCTCCGTCCCATTCGGGATCTGAAAAGCGTTGATAAGCATCTACAAAATCATAGATGGTAAAATATTCTTTACCATCAAAAAGGCGAGTACCACGACCTACAATTTGTTTAAATTCAATTATCTGATTTACAGGTCTCATTAAAATAATATTGCGAATATTGCGTGCATCAACACCTGTTGAGAGCTTTTGTGAAGTTGTTAAAATTGTCGGGATTGTCTTTTCGTTATCCTGAAATTCTCTTAAAAACTGTTCACCTCTTTCGCCATCATTTGCCGTAACTCGGACACAAAAATTGGGATCTGTACTGTTTTTATATTGATTTATCAAATCACGAACAAGAGCAGCATGCTTCTGAGTAGCACAGAAAACAATCGCTTTTTCATTTTGCTTGGTTTCGTCCATAAATATTTGTACACGCTTAACTTCACGCTCTCTTATCTCAATTTTTCTATTAAAATCAAGCTCTGTGTATATTTTACCGTCTTCAATTTCACCTTCAATAATCGTATCATCGCTTGTGTACAAATAATCATCAAGCGTTGTTTTAATCCGTTTTACTTTGAACGGAGTTAAAAATCCATCGTTGATACCTTCTTTTAGCGAATAAATGTACACAGGTTCCCCAAAATATTTATATGTATCAACATTGTCTTTTCGTTTTGGGGTGGCGGTTAAACCCAATTGAACGGCTGGCTTAAAATATTCTAAAATGCCTCTCCAGTTTCCTTCATCATTAGCCCCACCTCTGTGGCATTCATCAATTATTATTAAATCGAAAAAATCTTTTGGGTACTGTCCAAACCTGAATGATGATGTGTCATATTCTTCGTTTGGCTCAGCATCCATATCTGAACTTGTTTCATCATGAGATTCTGTCATAAAGGTTTGAAAAATTGTAAAAAAGATACTGCCATTTGTGGGTACTTTCCCTCTCTTCTTAATCTCTTTGGGTTTAATGCGAATCCTTGCATCTTCAGGAAAAGCAGAAAATGAATTAGATGCTTGGTCGGCTAAAATATTGCGATCTGCAAGAAACAAAATGCGTGGTCTTCTTTTAGCATAGTTGGTGGCTGAGCTTGTCGAAGTCAAGTTCCAGCGAGTTTGAAAAAGTTTCCAAGCAATCTGAAAGGCAATTGCTGTTTTTCCCGTGCCTGTTGCCAGTGTTAATAGTATACGGTCTTTGTTTTGAGCAATAGCTTCTAAGGTATTTTTAACAGCAATTTCTTGATAATATCGTAGTTGCCAAGTACCTGATTTATCTTCAAAGGGAACAGACATAAATTTCTCAAACCAATTTACACCTTTTGAAGCCCCGTTGGCTGAGGCTCTCGAATCCCCGTTGGCTGAGGCTCTCGAAGCCCAAAGTTCTTCGGGAGTTAGATAATTATCAACGAGTTTTTCCTCGCCTGTTTTCATGCAGATTTGATAAATCTCTTTCCCATTGCTCGAATAAGTATAATCTAGCTGTAATTTTTGGGCATACTGTTTTGCTTGTGCCACGCCTTCGCCAACTTCTAAATCACTACTTTTTGCCTCAACAACAGCGAGCTTAATTCCCTTGTAAACTAAAATGTAGTCGGCAATCAATGGCTTTTTCCTACCGCCACCCACTTGAATCCTGCCATCTGTAATTTTACAAACATTGCGTTCACGAAGGATTTTAGAACCTTCGGCAACGCCCCAGCCATTGGATTTTAGCTTTGGGTCGATTAATTCTGCTCTTGTTTCTGCTTCATTCATAGTCTTGTACCTTGATTAGTTTGATTCTCTTGATTACTTGATTTTTTCACTAATTTATTATTATGAACCCGTTTATGTTGCAAGCTTTTAGCTCCAAAATTTATTAACAAACCTATTTCAAGATTGTAAGCTTCAACATAATTCATAGCTTGTGCCAAATGAACATCTTCTAAATGAATTAAGGCTTTAATTTCAACCATTATTTTCTCTTCCACAAAAAAGTCAACTCTTCGAGTCCCAATATTATAGCCTTTATATTCCAATTGCATTTCATATTCACGAGAAAACTCAATCCCTTGCATTTTCATTTCAATAGCCAAAGCACGCTGATATACCACCTCCTGAAATCCATTTCCAAGATGCTTATGCACTTCCATTGCACAGCCTATAATTTTGTATGTCAACTCTTCGTGTTTCATTGTCTCTCTTTGTCTTAAACCTTGATTTGTTTGATTTTCTTGATTACTTGATTTTTGAAATCGTGGCAATCTAATTAATCCTTTTAATCATGGTGCAGACACTGTTAATTTACCTGCAAAAGCTTTTTGCAAGATACTTTTTTTTAGCTCTACTAAATCATCTATTTTTTTCTGATAAATAGATTCTAATTTTTTGGATTCTCCTACAAGTGAGTCTAGGTTTTGAACAATAATTGATTGTTCGTGAAGGGGTGGACAGAAGAACGAATAATCAAATAGATGTTTTCTATTGACCTTTGGCATACCTGCTCTTTGAGAACCCTTAATAGCATATTCTGTGAAATGATTGGAGTACAACAAATAATAAAAGAATGATTGTGTTATTTTATCTATGAATGGTACTAAGGGGTATATATCAGCACTACACAACCCTACAAACTCACATTTTACAATTTTCATTAAATACGGACGAATCTTGCTATAAAGAACCATTGTTTCATCGAATGGGAATTTACCAGAAATAAGATTTTCCTCTTTTGCTGTTTTCAAATCGATTAATGTCCCTTTTTCAGCTTCAATATTTCCAGCACCAATATGTATTAAATCTTGATATTTCGTTTCTTTTGGGTCGATTAGCTTTGAAGTTATGGAACAAACTTCATCAAGTTTATGCTCCTCCCAATCATCGCCTTTATTCTCAAACACCCCTTGCAAATAACTCTCAAAAAGTTCTTTGGCATTTTTAAGGTTTTGTTCGGCATTGACTTTTGCTTTGTCGATGGCTGCAAAAGCACGGTCAAGTATGGAAACTATGCGTTCTTGTTCGGGGAGTGGTAATAATGGAAATCTTTCTGATTTATAATCTTTAAAATAGATATGTGGTATTGTGCTTCCATTCCTATGTTTTTCAAAATCAATTCTATTTAGGAAATATTCTATAAAATCAATATCAAATCCATCTTTTGGTATAAGATATTGCATTGTTGCTACGATTGAAGATTTAGCAGGATGTTTAGAGACTCTACCAATTCCTGCTCCGTCTTTTATTATTCCTAAATACTCTTTATCTTGCTGAAAAAATGAAATGTTTTTTGAAAATCCCTTTGCACTAAAAAGTGGATATTTACCGTTCTCATCTTTTACCTTATTTAATGAGATATTTGAAGAATTTTTTAGGACCGCATCTTCTAAAATTCCGTATTTCCAACCCTTCGGCAGGCTTAGTGCGTCGTCTTTTCTCATAGCATCTCCGAAATTGAGCTAAGAATAGCAGCACTTTCTTTATCCAATTCAGCCATGTTTTGTAGTATTTCTATTGGCTTACGCAAAGGAGCTTCTTCGGGAGTGTTAGGGTTTTTAACCGATAAATCGTAGGTGTCTTTGGCTTCGAGAACCTCAGCCATCGATACCGTCCAAGAATTTTCGCTTTCTGCTTGCGTCTTTTGTAGTTCAATAAACTCAGCGAGATCTTTTTCGTTAAGGGGATTTGTTTTACCAAGGTTGCGGTCTAAGTTCAATTGGTAAAACCAAGTTTTTTGTGTCGGCTTTCCTTTTTCAAAAAAAAGCACTACGGTTTTTACACCTGCACCTGTAAATGTTCCGCCTGGCAAATCTAAAACAGTGTGCAAATTACAATTGGTCAATAATTCTTTCCGCAAGGCTATAGAGGCGTTGTCAGTGTTTGATAAAAATGTATTTTTAATTACAATACCTGCTTTCCCACCTGCTTTTAATATTTTTATAAAATGTTGCAAAAAGAGACTTGCTGTTTCTCCTGTTTTTATAGGAAAATTTTGTTGTACTTCGGCACGCTCTTTTCCACCAAAGGGAGGATTTGCCATAATAACAGTGTAACGGTCTTTTTCTTGTATATCTGCCAAACTTTCGGAAAGTGTATTGGTATGAACAATATTTGGTGCTTCTACTCCGTGTAAAATCATATTCATAATGCCAATAATGTAGGCGAGCGATTTCTTTTCTTTCCCATAGAAAGTCTTTTTCTGTATGGTTTCTACTTCAGTTGTTGATAATCCGCCGGTGACTGAGCCAGTCGAAGTCAGATATTCAAAAGATTCAACCAAAAATCCAGCTGAACCTACTGCTCCATCATAAATTGTATCACCTATCTTAGGATTTACCACTTTTACAATGGTTCTAATTAGTGGACGAGGGGTGTAATATTCTCCACCGTTTCGTCCTGCATTACCCATATTTTTGATTTTACTTTCGTATAGATAGCTCATCTCGTGCCTTTCGGCATTGGTTCTAAAACGCAGTTCATCAATTAAGTTTACAACTTCTCGCAAATTGTAACCACTTTGAATTCGGTTTTTTAGTTCGCTAAAAATCTCACCAACTTTGTATTCTATAGTGTCCGCACTTTCGGCATCCGTTTTAAACTTTTTCAGATAAGGAAATAATTCACCATTTACAAAATCCACAAGATCATCGCCTGTCATTGCGTTGTGGTCAATTTTCCCGTTTTCAAGTTTGGGAGCAGCCCAATTTTCCCAGCTAAATTGTGGCTCGATTATTCTTTTGTAAGTCTTGCCAGCTAAAAGACTGCCAGTTTCTTTGTCCTTTTCTAAATCATCAAGATATTTCAGAAACAACACCCAAGATGTTTGTTCTACATAGTCTAGCTCACTGCCACAGCCTGCATCTTTGTGCAGTATATCATCTATATTCTTAAAAGTTTGTTCGAACATACTATTCCTTTATTTTTCAATCTACAAAAATAACTCATTACGCTACACTGACAAGAAACAGCTCTTTTATTTGCCTTGTGGGTAATAATCTACCATCCCCAAAACATCTCACCGCATCGCAATTCAATTTAATCGGTTCACTCATTTATCCAATAACTTTTGCTCCCGCAATTTCAATTCCAGCTCCAAGTATCAACGAAAAAACAATCATCGGAATTGCTTCAATCAATCCAGCTACAAATCCGATTATTATCACTATTGAAAAATCGTTCATCTTTTCCCCTTCCATCCCACAACCAAACCAACCGCCTTCCCCTGTCAACTCCTTTCTACTCCCCAAAAATTTTCCCCAAAATAAAAAGCGGTCTCCCAAATTAAAGGAAGACCGCTTAAATTTATAAGATTAAAGTTAGTTTTTAAAGAGATTCCAAAAACTTGTTGTAATCTTCTTCCGAGGCTGGAGTCACTATGTTTCCAGCTACGATCTCTTTTTTAAGATTTTCCACTTCGCTCAAAATCTCTGCTGGAACAAGGTTACTAGTGGTAGGTGCAATGTCCACGCCACCTTCTTTGATGCCATAGACCACCGTCTTGCCACCTTGCCATTCTCCTTTGGTGAAAGATTCGGTCACTTTATAAATAGCACTTCCCACCTTTTTCATTGAGGAGGTGATAACATTTTCTGGCGCGAGGTCGTTTTGATCTCTATCCACTCCGATAGCCATCTTGTTTTTCTCTTTGGCTGCTTCTATCACGCCATCTCCCACTCCGCCAGCTGCATGCATCACCACATCTGCACCGTTCTTATACATTTGATTTGCAATAGCTTTGCCTTTGGCAGCGTCAGAGAAGCTAGCTGCATATTGACTCAAAATCTCAATAGATGGATCTGCATACTTAGCTCCTGCCAAAAATCCAAACTTAAAGCGATGAATCACAGGGACATCCATACCGCCTACAAATCCGATAGTTCTGGTTTTGCTCATCTTAGCGGCAATAAACCCAGTCAAAAAACTAGCTTCTTGCTCTTTGAACATCACACAGACGATGTTATCAGGCACTTCTTTGCCATAGGTAAAATCAATAATACCATACTTTTGCTCTGGATTTTGGGTAGCTACTTGCATCACGATGTCCGCCATTTTGAAACCTATCGCCCAAATAATGTCGTTTTGTGCATCTAGCAAAGTTTCCAGATTAGATTGATAATCGGCATCTTGTTTGGACTCGATGTAACTTACATCAACTTTCAAACCTTCTTTAGCCTTTTGCAGACCTTCCCAAGCCGACTGGTTAAAAGATTGGTCGTTCACGCCTCCCACATCTGTCACCATAGCCACCTTGAACTCCGCTTTCTCTTTGGCTTTCTCTTCATTGCATCCAAAACAGATCAACGACAAGCCAACCACTAGCAATACAAAATACACTCTTTTCATACTCTCTCTCCTTTTTTTTTGAAAAACCTGACAGCTTCCTAAATCTTTTGTTCCTTTTCAAAAGGAATACCATCAGCCGACGGAGCTACCGCCTTTCCTACAAAATATATCAAAATAACTATCGTAAGCACATAAGGGAGCATACTTAGCAAATCCATGGGAAGATGTAACTGGTGGAACTGCCCCAAGAAGATGACCAACGCTTGGGCAAAGCCAAACAAGAGGCACGCCCAAAGTGCTCCAAAAGGTTTCCACTTACCAAATATCATCGCCGCCAAAGCGATGAAACCTTGCCCTGAAACCAAGGTAGGACGGAAGTTGGATACTATCGCCAGACTCAAAGAAGCACCCCCAAATCCCGCTAGCACTCCCGAAATCGTCACCGCACAGTACCTAATTTTTACAACATTTATCCCCACGGTCTGAGCAGCCACAGGATGCTCTCCGACAGCTATCAAGCGAAGTCCGATCACCGTCTTATTAAAAACATACCAAATCAAAATCACAAAAAATAAAGCTATGTAAGTCGTCGCATACATATTATCAAAAATGTAGTAGAAAAAAGAGCTCTCGGGAAATAAACCCGACAAGACTCGAGGCATTTTGTTTGTAAGAGATATAGACGGAGTGGTCGTCGCTCCATTAAAAAATATCCGCGAGAGGAAAAGTGCTAACCCAGGACCGATGAAATTAAGAGCTACTCCCGAAATCACTTGATTGGCAGAGAAACTAACGCAGGCTACCGCATGAAGCAGACCCATCAATCCGCCAGCTATCCCTGCACACACAAAAGCCAGAAAAGGACTGCCAAAGTAAAATCCACAAGTGGCTCCGATAAAAGCCCCGATGACCATCATACCCTCTAGACCTAGGTTGATGACTCCTGACTTCTCGCTGACCACGCCAGCAAGAGCACTATACACCAAAGGTGTCGCATACATAAAGGTCGTTCCCAAGATTAAAGCTACATTATCTAACATTCTTTTCCCCTTTTTTCTCAAAAATTGAAAAGATAAATGGTATAATCTTGGGCATAGCCACGAAGAAGACAATGACTCCCATAACGATGTTTATTATCTCAAAAGGTGCTCCCATCAAAGGTTGGAGCTTCGTCCCTCCGTATTTGAGAGCACCAAAAAATAACCCTGCCCATAGATTACCCACAGCACTGCAACCGCCTATGAGTGCCACGGCTATCCCATCAAAGCCATACCCTTCCATCATGGAGAGGATGCTAATATTGTGAGACACAGCCATCACCTGCAACGCTCCTGCCAAACCAGCAAGAGCACCAGAGATAAACATCGAGGTGACAAAACTTTTGTTCACATCTATTCCACCAAATCTAGCGGAGTCGGAGTTAAAGCCTACAGCTTTCAGCCGATAGCCTAGTGTGGTCTTATTCAAGATAAAGTAGACAAAAATTACTGCCAGAATAGCAATAAATATCCCCGCATTCGTAGGAGCTCTCAGTATTCCTTTGCAAATCGGATGTCCAGAAAGCCACAAGATTCCTTCTTTACTCATCTTGAAATTATCAAAAAAAGTGATTACCGCCGAATCGAAAATAGATTTTGTCTGCTCGCTGTTGGGTTTAGCTAGCCAAGACAAACGCACAAAATAGTTTCTAAGATAAAGGGCTATCCAGTTCATCATAATGGACGATATCACCTCGTGCACTCCATAATTCGCTTTCAAAAAACCGATTACCGCTCCAAAAATCCCTGTGATGATTATCGTCAGCAAGATAATAAAAGGAATGTGCAGATAAAAAGGCATCTGGAAAAGTGAGCCAAAAATAGCGGCAACAATAGTTCCCATAATGAATTGACCCTCAGCTCCAATATTAAACAGCCCCGTGCGAAAAGCAAAAGTAACCGAAAGTCCCGTCAAGATAATCGGTGTGGACTTAACAATTGTGTAGCTAAAGTAGCTAATCTTGCCAAAAATTCCCCACAGGATAATCCTGTAGGCTTCAAAAGGATTGTAACCAGAGATGAGAAGAACGACTCCTCCACTAACAAGCCCTATCAAAATCGAAATAAAAGGAAACAACTTAGGATTATTTTCGACCATATTTTTAAATTTACGCAAAAAAACCATAATTTAAAAGCCTCCCGACATCATCAAGCCAATTTGATTCCTGTCTGCATCTTCTGCGTCCACGATCCCCACGATTTTCCCAGCGTGGATGACAGCGATCCTATCAGAAAGTGCCAGCACTTCGTCCAACTCCAAAGAGACCAAAAACACCGTTTTCCCATTTTTCTTATGATCTAACAAAGATTTCTGAATATACTCGATAGCACCCACATCCAATCCCCTAGTCGGCTGACAAGCGATCAACAAATCGGGCGAGGCATCAATCTCTCTAGCTAGGATGACTTTTTGCTGATTGCCCCCAGAAAGATCCCGAGCTAACTTGTTTTCATCTGTAGGTCTCACATCAAAACTCTTGATCAATCTTTTCGCAAAACTCTTTATTTTCCCCTTTTGCAAGATAAATCTATGCGAGAAATTTTTCGAGTTGTAAATTTCCAAAACCATATTGTTCTGCACCGAAAAATCTAAAACCAAACCATGCTTTTGCCGATCACTGGGGATATGCCCGATACCGCTTCTGTAGATTTCCTTGGGAGTATCGCCGGTAATCCTCTTGCCTTCCTTCTCCACCTGACCGCTCTCTATCGGCTTTAGCCCCGTAATCGCCTTTACCAGCTCATCCTGACCATTGCCATCGATGCCCGCTAAGCCCAGAATCTCGCCTTTGTAGATAGTCAAATCCAGGTGATCAACAGCCAAAAGATTCTTCTCATTCCTAACGCACAGCTTCGTGATTTTTAAAAGCTCCTCTTGAGTCTTCGGCTTTTCACCTTTGTCCACATTCAGCAAGACAGCTCTACCAACCATCAGCCTCGCCATCTCTTTTATCGAGGTGTCCGCCACACTCACGGTCTCTATCACTTTACCTTTGCGGATCACCGTGCACTTGTCAGCTAGCTCTTTAATCTCTTTGAGTTTATGGGAAATAAAAATAACGCTTTTCCCCTCTGCCGTCAGCGATTTCATAATCTTCCCCAATTCTTGGATTTCCTGAGGAGTCAAGACAGCAGTAGGCTCGTCCAAAATCAAGGTGTTAGCATTCCGAAAAAGAGCTTTGAGGATTTCCACTTTTTGCTGCATCCCCACAGATATTTGATTGATTGTGGCGTCGGGGTCGATATTCAGTTTGTACCTTTGCGAAAGAGCCACGATTTTTTCTTTAGCTTTTTTGTAATCCAAAGCTCCATAACCTTTGGTAGTCTCCGAGCCGAGGATAATGTTCTGGATCACAGTAAAAGGCTTGACCAGCATAAAATGTTGATGCACCATACCTATTCCGTGAGCGATAGCATCGGCAGGAGAAGCGAAAACCACCTTTTTACCATCTACCAATATCGAGCCACTGGTAAGGCTGTACAAGCCATAAAGCATATTCATCAAGGTTGATTTGCCAGCACCATTCTCACCCAAGATAGCTAAGATTTCTCCTCTTCGCACCTGCAAATTTATCTTGTCATTCGCGACAAACGCACCAAACATCTTGGTGGCTTCTCGCATCTCTACGGCTATGGTTGTTTCTTTCATACTTTTACCTTAATCTCCAGCTTAGACTAACCTCGCTAATTTCGCAAAGACAAAAGAAGATGTCAAGCTAAAAAAAACGCTGAAAACAAACCCCTACTTTCCCATCAGCTCTTGAACTCTTTTGTTTTGTCTTCTATTTGCTTGACAAGTACGGCTGACGAGGGGATGGTGTGGCTTGGAGAATGTGGGTAACGAGAGATTGTGTAAGATGTAATAATTATGACTATAAATCTATGGAACAACTATTGTCGATTACATTTTATATATTGACATACATTTGTGTGCTATTTTACAAGCTCGTTTTTGTATTTTACAGTATAATTTTCTGGATGAATCAAATGCGTCCCATCATAAAATTCGATGCTATCCAAATATATGATTTTATTAAAATAATTTTCAAATTCTTGAGCAAGATCAGCTTTTGCAAACTCATTAGTATCAAATCTTTCAATCAATTCCCTTTTTTGAGAACTTGTTGGAGTTGGTAAAATCGTTAGTTCAAAATTATGTTTAGTTGAAAGTTCTTTTATCTTAATTAAATATTCTATCGAAATAGGTGACAAAAAAGTATAGTTAACTTCTTTAGTTGGGATAAATTTAGGAGCCCAAGTAGTAACAAGAATATGTGGTATTTTAGTAAATTGATGATATGGTATTTTTTTTATTTGTTGTTTTACTGTCTCAGTAAATAAAGAATCATATTCTGAGCTGTAAAATGGTTTTAAAAAATAATGGTATGTAAATACTTGATCTAAATTATTTTTAAAAGAGAAAGGAGTAAGAACCATATATGCTTTCTCTATTTTATTCCCAGTTTTTAAATAGTTGTTTAGCAATAAATATTGTCCAACTACTCCAATAGCTTGATTGCATGCCAATGAATTTATTCCATCATTATTAGTTCTATTTGAGAAAAGCTGATTGCCCACACTATCACCAATTAGCAAGATTTTGGACTTATTTTTTCTCTTGCTCTTTTCAATTGAATAGTAAATTTCATTACCTGGACAACCAATCAAATATAATTTAGTAAATACAATAATTCCAGAAAGAATCTCAATAAAAACAACAGCTAGAAATAGAAACAGTATAGTTTTTTTAATAAATTTTTTCATATTTGATTAAAATTGAAAGTAAATAAAACCTTGTTTATCACCCTTAAAATAGAATATAAAAAAAACAATGGTTAAATAATAAATCCATCTCATAACTATTTTTCTTTTTAGAAAAAATTTGGCAATTGCATACTGCTCTTCTCTTCCTTTCCACTCAACTAAAACAAAAGCCGTTACCAAAATTATTGTTGTTAAAGCACTTTTCATTCTGGTAAATTTGGGGATTGCAAATAGTGATGCTGAGAATATTTCAGAAATATAACTTAGTGCGTGTCCAATATTATTTGCCCTAAAGAATATCCAAGCAAAAACCGTCAAACCAAATGTTAACAAAATAAATAAAAATTCTTTTATGCTAGGGAAAAAAAATCCATGAGCTACTGTTTCAATATTATTACGATTTTTGTTGGTTAATAAAAGTGGTAAGAAGTAAATGGCATTCAAGACTCCCCAAACAATAAATGTCCAATTCGCACCATGCCAAAATCCGCTGACAATAAAAATAATGAAAGTATTACGAACTTTCATCCAAGTACTACCTCTACTTCCACCAAGGGGAATATACAGATAATCCCTAAACCAAGTTGATAAGGAAATATGCCAACGCCTCCAAAATTCTGCAATATCTCTTGAAAAGTAAGGAAAGTTAAAATTTCTCATTAAGTCAAAACCGAAAAGACGAGAAGTCCCAATTGCAATGTCTGAATAGCCAGAAAAATCTCCATAAATTTGAAAAGTAAAAAATAAAGCACCAAGAACTAATGTACTACCGTTTAAATTTGCCGAATTGTTAAATATTTGATTTGCAAATACAGCACAGTTGTCAGCAACAACCATTTTCTTAAATAAGCCCCAAAGTATTTGTCGCATACCATCAACGGCTTTTGAATATTCAAAAGTCCGCTTTTTATAAAATTGCGGCAGTAAATGAGTTGCTCGTTCAATAGGTCCAGCAACCAATTGAGGGAAGAAGCTAACAAATGCCGAAAAGGCAACAAAGTCTTTAGTTGGTTCTAATTTTCTTTTATAAACATCAATAGTATAACTCAATGTTTGAAAAGTATAAAAACTTATTCCTACTGGCAGAATAATGTTAAGTGAATTTGCTTTTATCTCAAACCCAAAGAATGAAAAAGCTGTTATAAAATTGTCTAAGAAAAAATTGTAATATTTAAAGAAACCAAGAAAACCAAAATTAACTAAAATACTTGTCCAAAGTAAAATTTTTCTTTTGGCTTTATCTTCTTCTATTCTTAGTCTTCGACCAACAGTATAGTCAACAACGGTGCTAAAGAATATCAGCGACAAAAATCTCCAATTCCACCAACCATAAAACACATAACTTGCTATAACTATTAGAAAGTTTTGCAGTTTTATGTTGCTGTTTGTCACAAACCAATAAAGTATAAAAACTATCGGTAAGAATATTGCAAAATCAATTGAATTAAAAAACATAAATTACATCTATCATTAATACTTAATTGTTATCATTTTGTTCTTCCCTGTGTCTTAAAATTATTCTCTCCAAACAACTCATCTCTTTATTTCTCCTTTCTCTTCCACAACCAAAACACCCGCCATCTCCTGTCAACCCCTTTTCTCTTCCAAAATCATCCCCAGAAGAAAAGAGAAATAGCCCCCACCAGCAAGCCCAGAGCGAAGTTTATCGACTTTATGAGGAAGAAATCTTTTTTACTTTCCGCTAGCAGTGGCAACATCCCGTGTCCATCTTGCACTACTGAGTTCGCCAGCAAGATAGGGAATGGCAACATCTGTGCATAAAAAAGCGTTACAAACACGATGTTCGGTCCCGACTCGGGCAGTATGCCCACGCTGCACGCCAGCAGCAGTAGCCACCACTTATTGGCGGTAATCCAGCTTTGCACATCCACATATTGCACGGCGAAATGGGTCAAGAGCATAAAGCCCCATGTCCAAAGGAAAATCTTCCCCAGATGCTTGCGGACGATGTGCTTTAGGATGTGGACTTTGAGGAAATGTTTGCTGGAAAAAATAATCAGGAAAAAATGCAGACAACTCAAGCAGAGGAAAACGACTTTGAAGCTCCCATTACCACCTAAGCGAGTGAAAAAGCCCAGTGCTATCAGGAGCAAAGCCATGCACAGGAAGCAAACCTTCGCCACCGACATCTGCAGGGTAAGTATCGCCTTGTGCTCCTCCTGATGGATGTCCAGAGTGCAGCACTTGGGCGAATTGACGAAGAGCTTGTCTGTAATGAAGCCAGCGACGAGGCCCAAGCCAAAGAGCAAACAAAAGAGCCAGAGGGCAACTTGAGGCGTGAGACTAAGCAAGATGAACGCCTCATCACCGCAAGTAGCGACCATGCAAGCAACTATCGCCCCTAGACTAATGAGCCCGTGAGTATAGAGGGTCACGCAGGCAAAAGCACCCACACAACCGGGAATTACCCCCAGTAGAGCCGCGAAGAGGTAACCAAACCATTTGCTTTGGGACAACAGGCAAGCCCATTTGCCATAGGCGATGGTGTGCAGATACTCCGTGAAACTCATCATAAAGTAAACCAAGATGCAGATAGTCAGAGCGTGAAAGGTGACATCGCTCACAGCAGAGAGCCACATATCACTTCCTCCTTATCAGTGCCAAGCCATCGGCAATCGCCAAGACGCAGTAATCGATAGCAGGATTGCTCTTTAGAGCAGCGTTGAAATCTCGCAACTTGGGAGCGGTGCGATTGTCGTCTTGCAGCACTCTGCCCGAGAGCAGCAGATTATCCACGACCAGCACGCCTCTCTCGTGCAACATCGGCAAGCACAACTCCAGATAACGCAGGTAGTTAATCTTGTCGGCATCCAAGAAAATAAAGTCGAACCTTTGCCCTTGCAACCGCATCAGGCTCTCTTCTGCTGGAGCGAGCATCTGGGTAATCTTGGAGGCAACTTTCGCCAGCACCCAGTGCTTTTGGGCAACAGGAGAGAAATCGCTTTTGTAATCCAGCGTAATGACACTGCCCTCTGGTGGCGTGTGCAGAGCCGCCAGCATTGCACTATATCCCGTGAAAGTACCGATGTCTAGGCAATTTTTGGCATGCAACAGGCGGATAAGAAATCCCAGAAAATGCGATTGCTCTACGCTAATCATGAAATGCGATTGCCGCACTCGCCTGATAGTCTCACTCCGCAGAGCTTGCAAGCGTGGATGTTCGGGCAAAGACAAGCCTTGCAAATAATCGTAAAGCTCTGTCGTAATAATTTTCCCGTCTTTGCGACTATTTTCGGAAAACTTCATACACCTTTTGCTGAGTTTTTGCCGTCAAAATCGCCCCTATATTCTCTTTCACACCCAGCACTTTCGAGAGTTCAGCCACTATTTTCAGGTGCGGTTTATAGGCGTTGTTTGGCGAGATAAATAAGATAATCACCTTAGTCGGCTTGCCATCCAGCGACTCGAAATCTATGCCTTGCGGACAAATACCGATGGCGATGTGACTATCCAGCGTGCCAGCAGTCTTGGCGTGCGGCAGAGCCACAGAGTTGCCTATCGCTGTAGACAGAGCCTTCTCCCGCAATAAGACATCCGCCAGCACCTGCTCTGCGTCTATCTTCTGATGATGCAGACAGATAAGATCCAGAAGTTCGCCAATCGCAGCAATCTTCGTTTTCGCTTTCAGCTCCAAGATAATGTTCCGAGGGTTCAGAAGCTCCGTGAGTTGCCGATCCTCCACCATATTGCATTTGCTCGTCACATTTATCAAATCTACGCCCAACTCTCTTGGTTTGGTGATATGTTTGAGCTCTGCCAAAATCGTGTTTATCTTCACCAAAGCCTCATAAACGATAGTCTGAGCGAAGATAGTCTGATCTTGCTCAATAGAGATGTTGATCGTATGCTCCGCCTCTGTCTCGGAGAGCTTTATCATCAACTTGTCTCGCCTAATCTGGTAAATTATCTTTTCAGCCTTGGTTAAACTGACAAAAAAACCTTCTTCACTAAAAGTATCCAAAATATACTTCACTATCAACTTACGAATCTGCGGATTTTCGATTTTGTAATTTATCACATTTTGCTTTTCTTTGCCTTTCTTTGGCGACCTAGTTCCCTCTTTTTTTATTTTCAAGACTTTGTCCAAAATCAAAGGCGGAAAAATAGTCGAAACCAGCACCAGCATAATTGCAGCGGAAAAAATTTGCTCATCGATGATGCCTCCAGCCAAACCAAAACCAGCCATAATCATAATGACCTCGCCACGAGGAGACATCCCCAGCCCTACTCTCAGCGAGCCCACAAAATTGAACCCTGCAAAATATGAAAAAATCCCACAACCGACAACTTTCGCCAAAATAGCCACCAGCGAATAAATAAGACCGAAAATTAAAAATCCAGGTCTCGTAAACACCGTAACATCAACCATCATTCCCATTACGGTGAAAAAAATCGGCACAAAGAAAATTTCCAAAGGTTCTAGTGAGTCCAGCAAAACATAAGCAATATCGGTTTTGGACAAGCTAAGCCCTGCCACATAAGCTCCTATTATCATCGCCAGTCCTGTCTTCTCAAAAATTCCCGCTATCATAAATGCGATGCTCAAAGCGATAATGCTAAAGACAAAGGGTGATTGAAAATGCTTGAGAAACTTGGAGATGCGATGAGCAAAGAAAAGACCAGCTCCCGTAAAAATCGCCCAGATTCCGATAGTTTTGCCAGCTATCTTGAGCATAAAATAAACATTCGGCTGCTCGCTTTCCACCACTCCCACTACTATCGCCAGCAAAATAATCGCCAGAATATCGTCTATCACTGCAGCAGAGAGGATGCTCACACCTTCGGGGGAATGCATTTTCTTCTTGTCGGACAATATCCTCGCCGTGATGCCCACAGAAGTAGCTGTGGTCATCGTCCCCATAAATAGTGCCGACGGATGCCAAAAATCTACGCAAAACATAACCTGCACCAAAAAATTCCCTGCAAAGAAGGAGATCAGCACACCGCCCACACCGACGATAAAGCCACTGGTGAAATAGCGAAGCAAGAGGTCTAAGTCCGTCTTTAGCCCCGCGATGAAAAGCAAGATAATCGAGGCAATCGTGGCAAATCCGTAAAGCTCTGGCGTGATGTGGATAGTGGAGTTTACGAATTTAGGAAAAAGTCCGTGCTCAAAACCTGGCAAAGCGATGCTTCCCAAAAGATAAGGTCCCAAAATGATTCCGCAAAATATCTCGCCCAACACAGACGGCAAACCAAACTTCTCGAACAAAGAGCCAGAAAGTTTGGCACAGATGATAATCACCCCGACCTGCATCACCAGCTGAGTAACATAGTGACTCAAGTCTTGCAGATTTATCTGTCTTTCGACAGCAGCAAAAATTTGCGAACCCAAAAAAGTCAAAATTGAAAGTAAAAACAATTTTTTATTCATATCCTAAAACCAATCCTTTTTAAATCTTTCTTTTGAAACCGTGTAATTCAATTTTCCTTGCTCATTGTAGCAAGACAATTTTTATTTATTGCTAAAAAAACTCTTGTCAATTTGAGAAGATTCTCCTCCGCTAGTTTTATTGAAGTTTGCGAACAATAATAATTTTAAGGATATTGCGATGAGAGTTTTGGTGCAAAAAGTGAAATTTGCCAAAGTCAGTGTGGGCAAAGAGACAACAGGCGAAATAGACAAAGGGCTTTTGCTTTTTTTGGGAGTCGGTCAAGAAGATGTGGGCGATTATCCCGCAAAGATAAAATGGCTTGTCGAAAAAATAGTCAAATTGAGAATATTTACCGACCAACAAGGCAAGCTCAACCTCAGTGCACTAGATGTGCAAGCCGCGGTGCTTTTGGTCTCACAGTTCACGCTCTACGCCGACTGCCAGAGAGGCAATCGCCCCAGCTTTACCAATGCAGCTCCTCCAGCAAATGCCGAAAAAATCTACCACCTCTTCGGGCAAAAACTAAAAGAGTATCTTCCCACGGAGTTCGGCAGATTTGGTGCGAAAATGGAAGTGGAACTGCTCAACGACGGTCCTGTAACCATCTGGCTAGAAAGGTAGAACTATTAAAAAAGGGAGCAGTATTTATGTATAATCCTGTAGAAATTATCATCAAAAAGCGTTCTGGGCAAGCACTGAGCGAACCTGAGCTAAAATTTATGGTGGAAAGCTACCTCGCAAAAAGCGTCCCCGATTATCAAATGTCCGCCTTTCTTATGGCGATATTTTTCGCTGGAATGAACGACGACGAGACATACCTCTTGACCAAAACCTATATCAACTCGGGAACAAGACTAAATTTCGACTACGACACCGTGGACAAACACTCCACGGGAGGTGTCGGCGACAAAGTATCGCTCGTGCTCGCTCCTGTGATAGCAGCCTGCGGAGGCAAAATCCCGATGCTCTCTGGAAGAGGTCTGGGACATACGGGTGGCACTCTGGACAAGCTCGAATCCATCCCAGGATTTACCACCGCCCTCAGCGAAGCTCGCTTCCGACAAACCATCGACAGCTGTGGCTTCTCTATCGCCAGCCAGTCCAAAGATATGGTGCCAGCAGACAAACAGATCTACGCCCTTCGCGATGTCAGTGGCACTGTGGAATCGTTCCCGCTAATCACCGCCAGCATCATGTCCAAGAAAATTGCCGAAGGTGCTAAAAACCTCGTCATCGACCTCAAAGTCGGCTCAGGTGCTTTTATGAAAAACCTAAAAGACGCCCGTGAGCTAGGCAGAAACTTAAAGAAAGTCGGCGAAACTTTTGGACAAAAAGTGAAAATCGTCTACACCAATATGAACAGCCCCATCGGGCATTACATCGGCAACGCCCTCGAGATAAAAGAGTGCATCGAGTATCTGCAAGGCAAGCCATTCCCCGATCTGCACATCATCAATAAGACCCTCGCCGTGCAAATGCTCACCATGTGCAAACTGGCGGAATGCGAAAAAACAGCGGGAAAGATGGTCGAGGAAGTGCTGGCAAACGGGAAAGCGTTGGCGTGCTTCAGGCAATTCATAAAATTACAAGACGGCAACGAAAAGGTCGTAGACGATGTTAGTTTGCTCCCTAAAGCAGAGATTGAACTGCCCATCGTCTCTTGCGAAAGCGGCTACATCCAAGCGATCGACTCGCAAGCTATCGGCTACGCCCTCATAGATTTGCAAGCTGGAAGGAAAAAACTAACCGACCAGCTCAATCACGCCACAGGGGCAAAGTTGACCGTAAAAATAGGCGACAAAATCGAAAAGAACCAACCGCTGGGAATTGTGTTTTGTGCGAACGAAAAGCAAGGAAAAGAGGTTTGCCAAAAGATAGTGCAATCTCTGCAAATCTCTGCCAAAAAACCAGCCACAGAAAGCCTAATTTTGGGCATCGAATAAAACAAGAGGTTTGCAATGAATCCCTACAAAATATCTGTAATCCAATTTCAGCCGAAATTTTTGCAAGTAGAAGAAAATCTGAAAAAAATCGAGAACCTCTGCTCTAATCTTACAACAGACCTCTTTGTCTTGCCAGAGCTAGCCACCTGTGGCTACGCTTTCGCTAGCCCAGAGGAGCTCCTCCAAGTAGCAGAGGACGGTCAAGCAGGCGTCAGTGCCAGATTTTTTACACGACTCTCTGCTCAGCTAGACGCCTCCATCGTCTATGGTTTCCCCGAGCTAAAAGGTGGCAAAGTCTACAACTCTGCACGCCTAGTCAACCCCGACGGCAGTAGCTATATCTACCAAAAGATACACCTTTTTGGAGCAGAAAAACTGTGGTTCACCCCCGGTAAAACTGGTTTGATGGTGGTAAAAGCCAAGAAAGGTGTCAAACTGGGCTTGATGATTTGCTTCGACTGGTTCTTCCCAGAAGTCGCCCGCACTCTGGCATTGCAAGGAGCACAGATCCTTTGCCAAGTCGCCAATCTGGTGTTACCGTGGTGTCAGCAGGCGATGCTCACCCGCAGCCTAGAAAATCGCTGCATCAGCATCACAGCCAATCGAGTCGGCACAGAAAGGAACCAGGAGTATCATTACCGCTTCACAGGTGGCTCGCAGGTGGTAAGCCACACAGGGCAGAGGCTAGGGCAACTCGGAGAAGGCGAAGAGGGCATCCTCAGCGTGAGTGTCGATTTGGACGAGCCAACCCCTTGGCTGAACGAGCACAACCATATTTTCTCCGATAGAAAGCCAGAATTCTACTTCAAGTAACGACAAGCAAAATTTTTGCTTCAACTAAAAAAACTATTGACTCACAAACCTAAATAATAATAAAAACAAAACTGCTAAAAATTAAGGGGGAATTATGAAAAACCTAATCAAATTACTTTTTTTACTCTTGCTGTCTTTCACTCTTTTTGGATGCATCGTTGATGAAGAAGAATGCGAAATATTAATTGTAAACAATTCTGGTTACGAAATCACCAGCGTTGCTGTGGACTACGGGGAAAATGTTCTTAGCTCTAATATTGCCAATGGCGAGACACGCTCTATCGGAGACTACGATGAATCGGAACACTATATCGACATCCAAACTACTTCCACAGACCCTGACGACTTTTATTCCAGAACCATAGACTGCTCGGGAGCTGGGAAATACGCTGTTTCTGTAAACTAAAACTTTTCCAAAGAAAAAGCCCTTCTTTTCTGAGGGGCTTTTTTTGTATCAATAAAACCAGTTGACAATCTTTTTAGCTATTCATAACTGTGACCAAATTTGTCAAAGTTATGTTAAAAAACACAAATAAAATCGCTTTTATCCTTATTTTTGCTCTTTGTTTTTTGCAGATTCTATCTGCGGAAGAGATGGAAGAAGAGACCTACGAAACAGATGAGCACACCTCATTACTTTTTTATGAAATCTTACCTTTGGATGCCCGCTATGCGACGGAAAAAGACTGGAAAAACTTTTACTTCCTTGACGAAGAGCAAATCAAAAAACTTTACTCTACCTCTATCAAAAAAAAATCTGACCTCCAAAAAATCGGCTTAGATTCGCTCACCAGTGAGAGATTGCTGTCTTATCTCACATTCCAGTCTGGCTCTATATATCTGCTCTCACGCTTGGTAGATCAGCAAAAATATCACAACAAGCACAAGCATCTTCATCACAGCCAAAAGCTCTTTTGCAATTACAAAAACTCTCGCCTCGGATTTCTCATGCAAAAAGACGCTGGCGAAAGCGACCAAATGGATTACAAAAACTGGTTCTTCCAGCAAACAAACCTCTCCTATCTGTCCAACCTGATATTGGGCTCGTACAAGATGCGGCTAGGACAAGGGATAATCTTCGGCAATCGCCTCTCGCAAACCATCTCTTCCCTCTCCACACGCTCTCCCATCGCCACAGCCAGCCACATCTCCCCTTACGCCTCTTTCACCGAGCAATGGTATCTGCACGGAGGCACCCTTACCGCACAGCTGGGCTCACTGCAAATCTCGCCATACTACAGCCAAAGCGAGTTAGATGTAAATCTGAAGAGCGACTCCATCAGCTCGATCGACGAATCGGGAATCCACCTAGAGAGCTCGCCCACGACCAACCTACAGGCACAAGGCGTGTATTCTGCGTGGCTTAGCGACAATCTACAATTAGGATACAACAGGGCAGAGTTCAAGTTTGACCGTCCCTTTTTGGACGCAAGCCAATCGCAATCTTACCAAGTGCACTCATTCGACTTCCGCTACCAGCCTGGCTACGCGTCGTTTTTCGGCGAGATTGCCCAAGCAGACCAAAAAACTGGGCAAGTTTATGGATTAAAAATCAAGCACGACGACCTGCATCAAACCCTAATCTACCGCAACTTTGCAAAAAATCTCCCCACATACTTGGGCAAACCTATCACCCAGACAAACTCGTTCGACAACCAAAAAGGGCTGTACTACGGGGCTTTATGGCTTCCCTTACAAAATTTCAAATTCAACTTTTACCTCGATATTTGGCAAACGCCCCAAACTTCGTCCGAAGCCGAGATGCCACTTAGCGGACAAGAAATGCTTTTTTGGGGAAGATATTCCACTGCAAAACAACATTTTAGCCTGCAATACAAAATCCAGAAAAAAGAGCAACTCCTAAGCTCGGACGAAATCGGCGACCAAAAAGTTTGTGACTACAAAGTAGACTATCATCTAAATCTAGGAAAATTCTTCAGAATCAAAACCCGCTACAACTACCGCACTTACGAAGAGAGTCAGCACAAATCAGGCTATCTAACCTACGCCGAACTCGGCTTTCGCCACACAATCTTCTCAGTCATCACAAGAGCCGCCTACTACAAGGCAAACACGCCCGTGTATATGTATCAGCAAGGCGTGGACGGCACAATGCTCACCTCAGCTTTCAGCGGCGAAGACCTTTTCTACTATTTCTTGGCAAACAGCAAAATCCTGCCAAACACAAAACTGCAACTAAAATACTCCAACTACCATCAGAAAAGAGACCGCCAAGAGGTCACAGCCCAAATTCTACTCAGCAAAAAATTCTAATCGTCCTTTAACCCTAAATCAGCAACAACTTCTGCTATATTTCCAAAACTCATTTTTTCTTTTTTCAGCGATATATCTCTTTATTGTATAGTAAGATAAGAAAACAAAAAAAATAAAGTCCTTTACAGATTTCTCTCAAATAATCCTTTGGTATTATCTTTTGATAAATCAATCGATAATAAAATTCTTTCAATTTGCAATGCATTCTAAAAATTTTCGCTAAAATACTGTAAAATAGAAAGATGAGGGAAAAAATGAAAATCAGTTTTAAATTTTGTCTAATCGTTGCTTTTTTATTCTCATTCGTTTTAGCTTCTGCTGGAACACTAAAGAAAATCGACTACTCACAATCGCCTCTATTTGAAGACGATTTGGATTATCAAAATTTAAAAGCTGGCATCTCCCAAAGTTTAACTTATTTGGAAAGAGTCCCTAGCGACCGCCAATTTCGCTTCGGAGAAGACAGCTACACCGCTGAGCAAATGAAAGCCTCTCTCAAGCTCTTTGTCGATTACCTCCACGGCAATCCTCAGCCCAAGCAAATGAACAGCTTCATCAGCACCTTTTACAATGTCTATGTCTCCACTGGGCAAAGCGGCAACGAAGATGTCCTCTTCACCGCTTACTGCCAGCCGATGATCAAAGGTAGCCTCACTAAAACCGCAGAATTTTGCGTGCCTATCTGCTCCAAACCTCTTGACCTTGTCCAAAAAAAAATCGACGGACAGTGGAAATCGGGTCGTTACGATGCAGACGGCAATTTCGTGCCTTACTACACAAGAGCCGAGATAAATTCGCTGAAGATATTAGAAAAAAAAGCCACGCCCATCGCTTGGGTCAGCTCCAAGCTGGACAGACTTTACCTAGAAATAGAAGGCTGCGGCGACCTCTTATTGCCCGATGGCAACTCTCTGCACCTGCAATACCAAACCAAAAACGGACACAGCTACGGTAGCATCGGCAAATATATGATGCGAGTCAAGAACTTGCCTGCCAACCAAGTGGGCATTTTGCACCTAAAAAAATACTTCGCCAAACATCCTGAAGAGTTGCAGGCGACTCTCAACATCAACAAGAGTTTCGTGTTTTTCACTCGCGGCAATGGCAAATCTATGGGATGCCTAAATGTCCCTATCACTCCGGGCAGGACTATCGCCACAGACCGCTCTGTATTCCCCTCGGCAGCTTTAGGATTTATCCAGAGCAAAAAGCCCGTGGTGGATGGACAAAACAGAGTTAAAGGGTGGAAAAACTTTGGAAGGTTCGTCCTCAATCAAGACACTGGCGGAGCGATAAGAGGAGCTGGACGCGGAGACATCTACTTCGGTGGCGGAACATACGCCGAAATAGCCGCCAACACCCTCAAGCATAGCGGCAAAATGTACTTTATGGTTTTGAAACCCAGCATCGACCTAGCTAGCTACACAGGCGAGATGTTGGTGCAAAACTAGCCACAAACCTTTTCACTCATCAGCTAGCCGCAAAAACTCAACCGTTCTCTTTTCCCATATGGAACTTATTTTGCATCGTCTGGAAAAAAGTCTTTTTCCCCAGTTTGACAAACTCCACTTTTTGGCTAGATTTGGTCAAAACGACACTGTCACCATCTTGCAGATACATCAAGTTCGTTCCGTCCAACTGCAAGGTTGACTCTTCACCCACCGCTTTCACGCGGAACTCGAACCTATCTTCGGCAAAGAACACCATCGGACGCACAGTCAGCAGATGCGGATTGATCGCATTTATCACCACCGAATCCATCGTCGGATTGAGAATAGGACCACCTACAGAGAGATTGTAGCCCGTCGTCCCCGTGGGCGTTGCCATCAGCACGCCATCCGCTCTAGCCTGATAAACAAAGTCACCGTTGTTAAAAACCTCGAACTCGATGAGCTTGGCGTTGTGAGCACGATAAATCACCGCATCGTTCAGCACTTGCCGATGAGCCATCTCTTGCCCAGTACGCATCACCCGCACATCCAGCACCATCCTTTTTTGCACTCGATACTCTCCTCGCACCAATGACGACAACGCTTCTGCAACATCTGCCAGCATTATCTCCGACAAGAACCCTAACCTACCCATGTTGATCCCCAATATCGGCAGCCGAAGCTGCAACGCCAACTGACTAGCATAGAGGATAGTGCCATCACCGCCGAAAACCAGCAAGAAGTCTATATCCTCGCTACTCTTGCGAATAAAATCGGGATAGATAGCCAAATCTTCCAGTCGCACGAACTCGTGTTTCCCTTGCAAATCTGCCAGCACCTGCACCACTTTATCTATAAACTTACTTTGCTTATTTATCACCACCGCAAACTTCATCTTAAATCCTCTCTAAATTTAGCTGTAATAAAACCGTTTCATTCAAACCGCCTCTAATCCAGACGACACTCAAACGGTGTCAAGAGTTTTGTAGGCTTCGCCGACAATTAACTTTAGCTCCAAACGGAGTGTCTTACTCTAACTTACCCTCTTACCAGAGAGGATCTTCATCTTTTCATTAGCTTCGCCTTCGGCGGGACTCTATCTTTTCTTTGAACGCTCAAAGATAAGATAGAGAAGAAAAGAAAACCGCTCCGCTCCAAGTCACAAGAGAACTGGCGATGTTCTCAAGAGTTCCTCTGGTGAAGAGACCTCCTGTATTCTTGCTTTAGATAAGCTACTTGCTTGTATTGACTCTAGCGTTTACTAGCAAAGCTATTTAATCTCTTGCTCTGCCCGTGGAGCGGAGAAAGTCCCCGACCCAACTAGCAAGTGAGAAACCGCCACCTTGACAGCACCTCAAGCACAGCTCCAGCTAAAAATCATATTTTGTGACGGCCACTTTTGTAGTGAGCAGAGAGATACCATCCTGCCTTTATCCCTTTTTCGCATCGTTTCAAGAATGGATTCCTGCTTTCGCAGGAATGAGGGCTGGTGCTAATATATCCAAGTGGTGCGTAACAATTAAGGTTGGTGTTAATAAATGGTAAGTGGTGTGTAACAATTAAGGTTGGTGGTGCTTCCTTGCCTTTCTCCCTCATCCTCGCGAAAGCAGGGATCCAGAGGTAGGAGTGGAAAAGGAGTTGACAAGAAATGGCAGGGTTTTTATTAGAGACAAATTATTTGAAGATTAAATGGATATTTTAAAAAAAATGGAACAAGAACTAATCGCTTTAGGTTATTCTAAATGAAAAACAAACGAATGTTTTATTCGTATATTATACCTAATTTGCATTCTATACGACATACTGCGTATAGTAGGTTGTTGTGTTTAATTTCGGTTCTTCAAACATTCTTTAAGAGTATTAATTTAAATTTGTTTGATTTATAATTATAATGGTTTATAAATGAATGACGAAAGTATAGAAATTATAAAAATAGAAGATTTTGAATACTATAAAGATGAATATAACTCATATCATAGAGTTCTTAGTAAAGAAGATTATACTAATATTATTTCTTTTTATCAAAGTCATTTATATCTAGATGGAGAATTTGAAGCCGAAGATTTAATTGAAAAATTAACAGAAAAACAGCTTGAAAGGAAATTCCAAAATGATATTAAAAGATCTCAAAGAATATTTGAGATCTTAAGAGTCTGGGGACTAGTGCCTCAGGAAAATGCCAGAATATTAGATATTGGTTGCGGTTATGGTATTTTTCTTGATCAATGGATAAGAAAGGGTTTGGGTTGTGGGTCTGGAATTGAAATTTCAAATCTATCCAAAAAACTTTCTCAAAAATTAAATCCGAATCTTCAAATTGAAATTGTTGATGTTAATTCAATAGAAAATATTGTTATAAGCAAAGATGTTTCTTTTGTTTTTGCTTTTGATATTCTTGAGCATCTTTTTAATGTTGAGGAATCTTTAAATATTCTCTCAACTAAAACGAAGAAAGGGGTGGTGGTGGTTGCAGAATTGCCCATTATTCATTCTAATTTTGATAGAAAGAGATTAGAGAAATATAAATACTTATATCCAACGAGACATGTTCATTTATACACTCGTGAAGCGGTCAAAACCCTTTTTGTCAAAGCAGGTTTTAAAATTATTAATAGCTTACTGATAAAAGATAATTCTAAATTATTAATAGCAGTTAAAAAATGCAAGAATTAGCTAAACTACTAGGGAAATCAATAACAAGGTATATCTTGCCTGGTATGGTGTTTTATCTTTTAATTGTATTTTTTCCTATTGAATTATTATTCTCTGATATAGATCTGAAAGTAACTGAAACGGGAAGCATCTTGTCTTTAATGTTGGTTGTAGGGTATCTTTTAGATGCAATCGGAGCATACCGTTATACGCTATGCTTCAAATCTTATAATGAAGAGAAAATAAATTTAACAAATGAATTGAAGAGTCTTTCAAATTTGAAATTCAATTCAGATGATCCAGATAAGTTTATAGCTCAAATATGGTATGAAAAAAATGAGTCATATAATAGAATAATTGAAGAACGAAGTGAGTGGGTTATGATATTGATTTCATCATCTATTTTACTTCTAGCAGTTCCTGAATATGTTATTTTTTGTTTTTTTAGCAATAAAATTTCATGTTTTGAGTTAATACCAATCTGCTTTTTATCTTTTATGTTATCCTACTTATCTGCAAAAACGGGTATCAAAAGAATGAAGGCACATAATCAAAAAATGATTTATTGTTTTACTGAACTTAATAAAACAAGACAACTTATTAAAATGAAGGAACATTTAAATTTTTCTAATGAAAGAAATTATATCATATATTGACTTCACCGAATTAAGAAATTGGCTAGTATTAATTTTAGCTTTAATCGGTGGAACAATAACAATCAAAACTTATATTTCCTCTATTAAACAAAGTAAACTTGACAATACTTATAAAACTCTCGACTATCTAAGAAGACATATTACAGATAATCAAATTCAAACTTTCATCACCCTTTTTCAAGCAAATAACCCTTTAGGAGTTCCTAAAAATGAATTTCATTTTGCTGATGGACGATTTGACACAATAGAAAATATGTTTTCTGAAGGTGGTTGTGGTAATGGTGACATACATAATATGATTGAAGTCTTCAATTTAGTTTCAAAGAAATTAAGCAAAGGAATTTTAAATGAGGATTTGATTTGGTATGAATATGGACAGATTATGTCTACTTGCTACGAATGGACAAAATATTTAGACAACAATATGGAAAAGATGTTCATTAAAGAAAGACAAGAAGGTGTGAGTGACAAAGAGTATAAAGAAATGATCAAATTTTGGAAATCTCAGTATAAAGGAATGGATAAGCTTTATATTGATTCTCATAAATATATTGAAAAGCACACTAAAAATAGATTAGATTTACCTATCAAACATTACACATATATAGAATAAAAACTGCATACAACAAGCTAGCATAGATAATGTGGCGGTTCAGTTGTTACACGATCTTTAGCAGTTTCTAACAGCACGCCAAATCAGAGATTTGACAGAGTATGAATTGAAAAGTTCACAGTAAAATCTATGATGTTGCTCCGAGGCTATCTTGAAAGGAGGTAACGTCTCAAAGTTGGTGTAAATTTAGAAAATGAAAATGGTCACTTTCGTTCTTATGTTCTAAATAAAAAGAACAAGGAGACAAAAATGACCAAAACAAGCAATAATAAATTGAAAGAGCTTACCCAACTTGTCAAGCAAGAAACGGGGAATAATTTAGCAGAATTATTAAAAATAGCTGTAAATCAAACCGTTCAGGCAGAATTAGATCGGCATTTGAATGCTAAAAAATATGAAAGAAACGAGGCGAGAACGACTTATAGAAGTGGCACTAGAAAAAGGGGACTTAAAACAAGTATTGGTAATCTGGAGATTGATTTTCCGAAAGTTAGGAGTGGTTCGTTTACATCTTCCGTTATGGAAAGATATCAAAGGGTCGATAGAGCGATGATAAGTACCATTCAGAACGCTTATATTAATGGAGTCTCAACTAGGAAAATGCATAGATTGTTTGAAAAAATGGGTATTAAAAATCTTGATAAAAGTACGGTTAGTCGCTATATCCAGCCAATTCAACACGAGGTAAATAAATGGAAATCTCGCAAATTGCTTTCAAAATATATTTATATTTGGGTTGATGCTATCCATAGCAAAGTGCGTGAAGATGGGCAAGTAAAGCCACAAACGATTATGACTGCGATAGGGTTAAGGGAAGATGGTAGACGAGAAATTTTGGGATTTGTAATGGGAAATAGAGAGGCTAAAACCACTTGGAAAGAGTTTTTTATGAATTTAAAAAACAGAGGACTGAAAGAAACAGAGCTTTGGATAAGGGATGATCACGATGGACTCAAGGCTGCTTTAAATGAGTGTTTCCCTTGCCAAACTCAACAAAGGTGCATAGTTCATTGGCAAAGAAATCTTTTGGATAAAGTCTCCAAAAAAGATTTGTCTTGGCTGGTTCCTTTGAGTAGCAACTTTGTTAAATCAACCACACTGGAAGAGTTTAAATATCATAAAGAAAAGCTGTTAGAGGCTGTAGAATCTAAAGGGAAAATGCAGTTGTTTGATTGGCTTGAAGAAAGTTTGCCAGAGGTGAGCAATTTTATAAGTTTATCGGGGAAACATTGGTCAAAAATTAAAAGTACGAATCCGATTGAAAGGCTAAATGAAGAGATTAGAAGAAGGGAAAAAAGCATTAGAATTTTTCCAAATCAAGCGAGCTGCAATCTTTTGATTGGGGCAATTTTGATTCAACAAAATGAGGATTGGACTGAAGGTAAAATCTATCTAAATGTCGAAAAAGAAAAAAAACAGAACCTGCTTATTAAATTGAAGATAGCAGAGAATTTTTAGTAATAATTTAGAGCATGAGAGAATTTACACCACAAATGGGACTTGACTTGAAAGGAGTTAGCTTTCTAAAGCCACACTATCCATCTAGCAATCGTTGTGCGACATAGCAACAAAATTAATATCGCCATCCATGGCGATTAAAGGCAAAAGCAAAAGAATTAAAGAATATGATTTTATTTGTATTGTATCGCAACTTAATAAAAGATAAAGGCGAAGTTTTTGAAGTAATAGACATTTCCTGGACAGAGAGTATTATATGAAAAGATATATTGCCTTATTGAGGGGAATCAATGTAAGTGGAAAAAATAAGATATCCATGTCTGAATTAAAGAAGGAGTTTACAGAACCTGTCCATTTTTTAGTTACATTTTTTGTAACCAAAAAGAGCAATCTTATTAGCGAATCTTCACTCGGGAACGACGATTTCGACTTAGTAATTCGCCTCAAACTGCGATGATAATTTTCTATTGAATTCGTGGTATAAATGAGTTTCCTGATTTCTGCTGGATACTTAAAAAAAGAGCATAATCCTTCCCAATTTTTCTCCCAAGACTTGGCAATGTAGGGATATTTTTTATCCCATTTCTTGCTCAATCCTGCTTTGCAAGACTCGTGTATTTCTGCGGGGGCAAAATTTTACAACGCCGACGACAAGGTGAGCGAGTATCATCTGTCGATAAACAAAATGGTCGATAAATATTGCTTCTCTTTGGATAGCGACTACTTGTATTTCACTCGTTACAAAAAATTGAAAACCACCGCAGGAGCGAATTGTCGCTGGAGTAGGTTCTTACTCGGCAATAACTTGTCTTATTGGCAAGATTCGGAAGGTGAAAGCGAGATTGACGACAGTTTTTCTTTGGGGATGTCCTTATTCACTCTGGAGCATTACCTGATTTGCACTTCGCTAAAAGAGAATGAGTGGGCAGCAGAGTTCCGCAAAGGCAAGCAAGTTGTGTTGAGGATAGATGATGAAAATTTCTTGCTTTCGACCGATATTTTTTTCCACAAATTTAGTAGCTTGCAAATATCACTGCGAAAATCTACCATCGGAGTAGGTGTAAAGTTCTTTTGGCACCATCGCTTCGTGCAATTTTCCACAGTTTACCATCGTTATGTCGATCCAGACTATTTGCTGAGTGTGGGTATGAGTATATAAAAATTTGGGGTAAATTAATTATAATCAGAAGATTACTCTTGACATCGATATGTTTTCCTAAAAATAACGGCAAAGAATAGTTAATTTCTATTTGTAGGCACCTTTTGGGTTCTTCTTGAATTTTTAATAAAAAGAGAAAAAAGGATGTTTAAGAAATTAATTTTAGATTTATTAGTGTTACAAGATAATGGTTTGTAGCTAATTAAGGAGTTTGTCGTGAAGAAATCAATTTTATTTTCATTACTTTTTATTTTCATATTTTCTTTAAATGCATACGAAGGAGAAAAAGATAATTTGAATTTTGCCGTGGAATACACAAGCCATGCAACTTCTTTTTATTATGCAGACGCAAAAAAAATGTTTGAAAAAGAGGATATACTTGTAAATGATGTTAAAGTGTATGTTAGTGGGGCATCAGTAGCTACTGCTTTTGTAAGAGAACAGTTTGATGTGGCTTATATGTGTCTTGTTCCTGCTATCGTTACATATGCAAATGGCAAAGTGCCGATCAAAATTATTGCTGGGACACACCTAGATGGCTATGGAATAGTTGCTAATCACAAAAAAATCAAAAGTCTTAAAGATTTAGATAAAAAGGGTGTAAAAATTGGTGTGGGTCCGAAAGGCACAGTAACAAGCTTTATTCAAGAGATTGTTATAGAAAAAGCGAAGTTAGATTCTAAAAAAGCAAGAAGAAATTTTGTAACAATGAACTCTTCAAAACAGATTATGGCTCTCAAAGCGGGGTTGGTGGATGCGGTTGTGTTGCCAGAGCATTTTGTTTCATTGGCTGCAAGTTTAGAGGGGATGGAAATTCTTGTAAAAAGTTGTGAACTATGGAAAGATTTACAAGGAAGTGTAATTGTAGTTTCAGAAAAACTTTTCAAAGAAAGACCTGAAATAGTCCAAAAAATCAAAAAAGTGAATAAAGAAGCTATCAAACAAATCAATGAAAATAATGATGAGGCATCAGTAATTGTTGCCCAAAATTTGAATATTTATCAAGATAAAATTAAATACCAGACAAAATCCTCAAATATTGACTTAACAGTTACACCGCAAATTGCAAAAAGTTCTATAGAAAATCTTAAATTAACGAGTGAAATATCAATAAAAGCGGTGCAAGAAGTTATTGATAAAATGGTTCAATATGGTTTCATTCGAAGTTCTTTTGATGCTCGAGAAATTTTAGTATTTGAGTAGGAAGTAAATGAATAAATTTATTAGCATTTTATTTAAAAATAGCCCTATTCTTATTTTTCTACTGATTTGGGAGTGTGCAGGCAGAGTTGATCAATCCCCTCTTTTGCCTTCATTTTCGATGGTTATTGTGGAGTTTTATAATCTTTTAGAGTCTGGATTTCTTGTTGAAAACCTCGCTCATTCATTTATAAGGGTTTTGGTAGGATATCTTTCTGGTGGTCTTTTTGGGATTATGGTTGGGATTTTCATGGGGATGAATAAGGCTATAGAAGAAGCATTAAAACCTTTAATTAGTATGTTGCTTTCAATCCCAACACTCGGTTGGTTACCTCTTATGATGCTTTGGGTTGGGATTAACGAGGCATTACCCATTATATTGATTTTTATTTGTGCTTTTTTCCCAGTGGCTTATGCAACACTTTTGGGAATCAAGGAGACTCCAAAAGAGTTCATTAATAGTGCTAAAGCACTGGGTGCCTCCAATTTCTATATCTTAATAAAAATCATTTTGCCTTTGGCATTACCTTCTATTTTTACAGGACTTAGGTTGGAGGCTGGAATGGTTTGGAAAACTGTTTTGGCTGCTGAAATGTTTGCTATACCTACTGGTATTGGTGCTATGATGATTAACGCAGAATCTCTCATAAGAGTAGATGTCATTATGGTAACATTATTAGTTTTGGGATTTATGAGCTTTGGGTTTGAAAAGGCAATTTATGCACTAGAGAAATTTCTTACAAACAAGTGGAGGTAAAATGGGATATATCAAACTGCAAAATATTTTTACTGATTTTTGTCTGCAAAACATCAATTTAAATATTAAAAATGGAGACTTTGTAGTTATTCAAGGTCATTCAGGTGCTGGCAAGAGTACGGTTTTAAATGCTTTGGCAGGATTTGTAGAATATGAAGGGGATATCTATTTGGATGGGAAATGCCTAAATGATGTCCCAATCCAAAAACGAGGAGTAGGATATTTGCATCAGGCAATTCATCTTTTTCCTAATTTAAGTGTTTTTGAAAATATTTCATTTGGTCTCAAAGCACAAAAAACGGGGAAAAAGATTGTTGTTAAAGAAGTAAACTCTATTATGCAAAGGCTTCAAATATCTCATTTGCTTCAAAGATACCCCAAAAATTTAAGTGGAGGAGAGAAGCAAAGAGTGGGAATAGCACGGTCAATTATAACAAAGCCCAAAGTTTTGCTTTTAGACGAACCGCTTTCTAGTCTTGATGAAGTGACAGCACGGGGTATCCGTAAAGAGTTAAAATCACTTGCTAAAGCATATAATTTGACTGTAATATATGTGACTCACAATTTGGTGGATGCTGAAGAACTTGCTGATAAAATTGTTTATATAAACAAAGGTAAAATTTTACAATGACGATGTCGATCCAGACTATTTGCTGAGTGTGGGAGCAGAATTGTAGGTGTCTGTTTCTAGCTGGAGCAGTTTTTCTTTCATCGCCAGTCCCAGATTAAATCCGACCAGTTTTTTATTTGCTCCGATTACTCTGTGGCATGGTATCACCAAAGGCAAGGGATTGAGTTTCAAAGCCAGACCAACAGCTCTTGCTGCCTTGGGATTTTCGATATTTTGGGCGATTTGTCCGTAGGTGGTTACTTCTCCAAAAGGTATTTTTTGCGTCTCAGCCCAAACTTTCTTTTTAAATTCGCTACCGACTAAATGGATGGGTAGATTGAAATCTTTTCTTTTCTCGCTGAGATACTCCAAGATTTGCTCTTGGGCACGAGTCAAAATTTCCGCTTGGGGTAAGTAGCTAGAGTCAAAAGGAAGATACTCTTTGCCGATGTAGACTTTTACTAGACCTTCGCGGCTTGCTAGCAGTGTAACTTTGCCCAAAATAGAGTCAAACCCTTTATAGAAAAATTGCATACTTGAGCCTTTTTTTATTGTTATTGCTTTATAAAAAAAATGGTCACGACCTTAGCCGTGACCACCAATTCCGGAGAAGAATTTCACCCCTAATGGTAAAAGGAGTGTTTTTTTACTAACCACTAAAATACTAGAAGAGGTTTATGGTGAAATCCTGCAAGTTTTTTTATTCTTTTTGTTTATTAAGAAAAATAAGGTGTTGACATCAAAAAAGAAGTTAATAAAGTAAAGAGAATATTTTACTCTAAAATTTGCTTTTGTAAAAATGTTTGACGATTATCAATAGGGTAAAAATCTTTGAACGATTAAGAGAAATAAACAAAAAAACAGGAGATAACAATGAGTGATCATATGCGTAGGATACCAATGGGTAAACTTGTTAAATGGGTTTTTGACGAGTACGAACAAAATGGAAGTATCTTTTCGGTATCGAAAGAAAAATTTTTCCAAAAGAAAAATGAAGATTTTGCGGAGGTGTTTGGAGAGAAAATCTCCACAATAGTAGGACCAGCGGCAGGACCTCATTCTCAACTTTCTCAAAACATCATCGCCTCTTATTTGGCTGGAGCTAGATTTTTCGAGATCAAGACTGTGCAAATTTTGGACAAGCTGGAGTTAGGCAAGCCTTGTATCGAGTCTGCGGACGAGGGCTACAATACAGAATGGTCTACAGAGCTTGCTATCGGTCGTTGGAGTCAAGAAAAGCAAGAGAGAGAAATCGGCGAGGCTAACGCCTTTGACGAGTATGTGAAAGCGTGGTTTATCTTGCATATTTTGGATAAGAAGCTGGGTCTTTCCAGCAAATCTAACGGTCGTTTTGTTTTTAATATGTCTGTTGGTTACAACTTGGAAGGTATCTTGAATCCTAAGGTGGATCAATTTGTCGAAGGGTTGAAAGATGCTTCGGCACAACCGATTTTTGCTGAGTGCCAAAAGGCTTTGAAGGCTGCTAAGATTGAGGGAATCGACGACGCTTTTGTAGACGCTATCCCAGCTCAAATCTGCCAAGGCATCACTTTGTCAACCATGCACGGCTGTCCTCCAGACGAGATAGAGAAAATTGTGAAGTACCTTTTGGAAACGAAGAAGCTCAATGTTTTTGCTAAGCTCAATCCAACTCTTTTGGGTTCTGATTTCTTGCAAGAAACTTGGGAAAAATTAGGTTTCGACATCTTGCAAAAGCAATCTTTTTTCGATAACGATTTGAAAATGGAGCAAGCTATCCCCATGATAGAAAGGCTGATTGCCTTTGCTAAAGAGCAAGGTAAAGAGTTCGGTGTGAAGCTCTCGAATACGCTGCAATCTGTGAACCGCAAAGGTATCTTGCCGGGCGATGAGATGTATATGTCTGGTAGAGCTTTGTATCCGCTTACTGTCAATCTGGCTGCCAAGTTGGCAAAGCATTTCAAGGGAGATTTGAAGATTTCTTACTCTGGTGGAGCTGATGCATTTAATATCGAGAAGATAGCTGCTTGCGGAATAAGACCGATTACTTTGGCTACCAACTTGCTCAAACCAGGTGGATATGACAGATTTAATCAACTAGCGAGCATTGTAGAACCGCTGCTACCAAATAGTGGCTATGGCAAGGTAGATGTGGACGCTCTGCAAAAATTGGCTGCGAGTGTGTTTGAAGATGTCAATCACAAAAAAGAGAAACATCCTATGAACGCACGCAAGATTGACGAGCCTCTGCCGATGGTGGATTGCTTCGTAGATCCTTGTAGCGTGCAATGTCCTATCGGGCAAGATATTCCCGACTATCTGGATGCTGTGGCTCATGGTGAGTATGTGAAGGCTTTGCAAATCATCACCGCCAAGAATCCTCTGCCGTTCATCACGGGAACGATTTGTCCGCACACTTGTATGGACAAATGCACGAGGATGGAGTATGACCAATCTGTTGCTATCAGAGAGATGAAGCTGCTGGCTGCTGAGAAAGGTTTTGCTGGATTGCAGTTGGAAAAAGGTGAAGCTAAAGGCGTGAAAATTGCTGTGATAGGTGCTGGACCTGCTGGAATCGCTTCTTCTTATTTCTTGGCTCGCGAAGGTTTTGCAGTAGAAGTTTTTGAGAAGACTGACAAAGCTGGTGGAACTGTGGCTAATGTGATTCCTGATTTTAGAATCTCCAGAGAGAGCATCGCCAAAGATGTTAGCTTGGCTGAGAAATTGGGTGTTAAGTTTAATTACAATTGCCAAGATTTTGATGTGGAGAAGCTCAAAGAAGATGGCTACAAGTATGTAGTGCTGGCTATCGGTGCAGGCAAACACACTTTCGTCGATTTGCAAGGTGGCAAGAGCCTGAATGCGATTAACTTCTTGAGCGATTTTGTCGCTGGTAAGGCGAAGGTTGGCAAAAAAGTTGCTGTAATCGGTGGTGGTAACACTGCGATGGATGCTGCCCGTGCAGCGAAAAGATTGGCGGACGATGTTTATATCATCTATCGTCGTACCATCGAGCAAATGCCTGCAGACTTGGAAGAGCTAGAGCTTGCCCAAGAAGATGGCGTAGTTTTCAAAAACCTGCTGTCTCCTGTTAGCTATGATGGCAAGAAGTTCAAATGCGAAGTGATGGCTTTGGGTGCGAAAGATTCTTCTGGCAGAGCAAGACCTGTGGGAACTGGAAAATTTGTTGAGATCGCTGTGGATACAGTAATTTCAAGCATTGGCGATAAAGTGGACTGGGGCTTTTTGAACTCCAAAGGTGTGAATAAAATTGTAAGTGAGCACTCTTTGGAGACAGATTTGCGTAATGTTTACATCGCTGGTGATGTGCAAAACGGACCTGCTACAGTCGTGGAAGCTATTGCCGACGCTACTAAGGTTGCCAAATCCATTATGTTCAAAGAGGGCGTAGAAGGATTTGAAGATAGATTCTGGGTGGACGACATTGAGGTGGACGAAGAAGCTCTCAGAGCGAAAAAAGCTGTGTTGCTTGCTCCTGCCAAAGGTGAGAAAGAGGCTGAGCGTTGTCTGGGATGTGACACGGTGTGTAACATCTGTTCTTCTGTTTGCCCTAATAGAGCTAATGTCCAAATCAGAGTGGATGGTCTGGAGAAAGTGAACCAAGTGGTGCATATCGATGGGATGTGTAACGAGTGTGGTAACTGTGGATTTTTCTGCCCTTACATCGGCGAACCATACAAAGAGAAGTTTACGCTTTTCTGGACAGAGAGAGATTTCTGCGACAACCAAAACAACGGTTTTGTGCTGACTGAGGCTGGAGACACTCCTAAGTTCAAGGTAAAAGTGTGGGGTGAGGTGCTTTGCGTGGACTTCGACAAAGATGGTTGTCCTGACACCGCTTTGCCAGAAGGTCTTGCCGAGATTATCTGGGCTTGCTACACAGAGCATAAATATTTGTTTGCTTACTAATCGATTTTCAATTTACAGGCGGAAGAGTTTTTTCTCTTTCGCCTTTTTTGTTTGACTAAGTGGTCTGATTTGAGAATGGTGGTCTGAAGCTTCTTTATGATGCTGGCAAGATTAATTATCTGAGAAAAAAACGAATAAGAGGAAACAATGTCCAATAAATACAAGAAAATGATAGTAGATGCAGGTAGGAAGATGATGGCAGAAGGGTTGACTGTCGGCACTTGGGGGAATATCTCCGTGCAAGACCCCGATAGTGGGCTTATTTACATCAAACCCAGCGGGATGGACTACAACAAGATAGAGCAGAGCGATGTGGTGGTGATGAATAGTGATGCCCAAGTCGTGGAGGGCAATAGGAAGCCATCTATAGAGTACAATTTTCACATCGGCATCTTGAACGCCAGACCAGATGTGTTGGCGGTAGTGCACACTCATCCTGTTTACTCCAGCGTGTTTGGAGTGTTAGGACAGCAGATACCAGCTGTCTGCGAAGATTTTGCCCAGATCGTGGGCGATAAGGTGATTTGTTGCCAGTACGCTCTACCTGGCACGCAAGAGCTGGCGAGGTGCGTGATCGCTGGTTTGGCAGATCGTGGAGCGGTGCTGATCCCCAATCACGGAGCGGTGTGTGTAGGAGAGAGCTTGGCAGACGCTTTCAAAAAAAGTTTCGTGCTGGAGAAGTCGGCAAAAATTTATTATATGGCGAAATCTCTCGGGAAGCCTAGAATTATTTCCGATGAGGACATTAAAAGTATGCAAGAGTTTGTCAAAAATAGTTACGGACAAGGGAAATGAAAACTTTAATCAAGAACTTGAAAATTTTGAGCATAAAATCTTTGGAAGTGATTGATGGCGATATTGGCATAGAGGGGCAGAAGATAGCTTTCGTGGGGAAAGCCACAGCTGGCTTTGAGTCAGATGAAGTGGTGGACGGACAAGGGAAGCTGGCGATGCCGGGACTGGTGAATGCTCACACGCATATAGCCATGAGCCTGATGCGTGGCTATGCCGACGATTTGGCTTTTTGGCCGTGGCTCCACGATAAGATTTTGCCTTTGGAAGAGAATTTGGACGGTGAGATGGTTTACTGGGGCAGTCGTCTGTCTTGTGCAGAGATGATAGCTTCGGGGACGACCTGCTTTGCCGATATGTATTTTTTTATGGATGATGTGGCCAAAGCCGTGCAAGATAGCGGGTTGCGGGCTTCGCTGTGCCGAGGTTTAACTTGGTTTAGTTCGGCGGACGACTTTAAGCTGGAAGAGGCGAAGAAGTTTACACAAAAATGGCAAGGAGCCGCTGGCGGCAAGATTACCACGATGTTGGGACCGCACGCACCTTACACCTGTTCCACCGATTTTTTGTGCAAAGTCAGGGAATTGCAGACAGAGATTGATGTTCCGATTCATATTCATCTCTCCGAGAGCTTGGACGAGATGGAGAAAGCGAGAGAGTCTTGGGGCAAGACACCTATCGAATATGTAGCCGACCTAGGGCTTTTGGACGGCAGGGCGATGGCGGCACACTGTGTGCAGGCTACGGACGCTGACATAGCTATTTTGGCAAAGAAGAACACTTTTGTGGTTCACAACCCGGGAAGCAATATGAAACTCGCCAACGGACTCGCTCCGGTGCAGAGGATGCTGGATGCTGGTGTAGGAGTGGCTTTGGGCACAGACGGAGCTGCGAGTAATAACAACCAGAATATGTTTGAAGAGATGCACTTGGCAGCGTTGATAGGCAAGGCAGCTACGGGCGATCCAGAAGCTTTGCCTGCGAGCACGGTATTGCAGATGGCAACCATAGAAGGAGCTAAGGCTCTCGGGTTGCAAGAGAGCATCGGCACTCTGGAGGTAGGCAAGCAAGCGGACATTATTCTAGTCGATTTGGACAAACCGCATCTGTATCCTCAGCACGATTTGGTGTCGCTTTTGGTTTATAGTGCACAAGCCTCTGATGTCAGCGATGTGTGGGTAGCAGGTCGCAGATTGTATGCAGACAGACATTTTACAGCTTTGGATTTCGGACAGATAAAGGCGAAGATTGCAAAAGCTTTGCCTAAATTTTTGCATAATAGGCAGAAAAAATAGTTGCCAAGATGGTGACTTATTTATAGTAACAAAAAATATGGATAAGAGGAAGTTAAGTTGAATATATTGATTTCTAATGACGATGGCTACGATGCTCTGGGGATTCAGACTTTGATTTCTCGCTTGGAATGTGACGGGCATCATCTTTTTGTGGCAGCCCCTGCTACCCAGCAGAGTGCGAAGTCTCACAGTATCACTTTGTATGACACCTTGCAGTGCAAGCGGGTGAAAGAGAATCATTACAAGATAAGCGGAACGCCCGCAGATTGTGTGTTGATAGCCGAGAAGTTGCTTTTCAAAGAGGAGAAGATCGATTTGGTGATTTCTGGGATAAATAGAGGTCAGAATGTCGGGGAAGATATTTACTATTCTGGGACTGTAGCCGCTGCTAGAGAAGGCTCTTTCCAAGGATATAAGGCGATAGCGATTTCGCAGATGGGGTTTGATGCCACAGATTTTGATTTGGCTGCGGAGTTTATCGCTCAGGCGATAAATAACGGCTTGGCGGATTTCATCTTGGAGAAAGAATTTTTGAATATAAATGTTCCCGATATATCCAGAGAGCAGTTGCAGGGTGTAGCTGTTACTTGCCTTGGGCATCGTGAGTTTGTTGGTTTTAGTCGGGGCAAAGAGCTAGAAGAAGGCGTGATAGAGTTTAAGTTTGGGCTAGAAGATATTGTGTATCAGCACGATGCTGGCTCGGATATTGAGGCGGTGCATGAGCAGAAAATATCCATAACTCCTATTTTTGCAAATTTTGCCAACCAGTGTTCTATGGATAAATTGCGAGAATGGAGATTTTTAGGAGAGTTTAACTAATGAATAATGTGAAAAGATTGTACAAGATTTCTTTGCGGCACTGGCCATATTTGTTGCTGGGACTTGGATTTATGCTCGGTTTCTCGTTGTTTTCGGCAGCTTCGATCACTTTTATCAAGCCAGTATTGGATTTCATCTTCGTCCGTACTCCGGGGAGCGTGAACAGTTTCGTTGATTTTTCTTCCTTTATGCAAGCTATAACTTTCAGCCTAGATCGCTTGCCACCCGTGAGTCAGTGGTTTTCTGGTGGGGAAGTTTTTAAACCTTTTTTGCAAACGATAGAAGGGATATTGATGACGACTGAGCCGTTTTTGCTCTTAATGGTTGTCGGAGGTATCGCTGTTTCTGCTATTTTGATTAAAAATGTATTTTATTACGGCGACAAGGTTTGCTTCGGGAAGTTGAAATTTTTGACGGTAAAAGATGTTCGCGACCATATGTTCTCCAGCTATATGAAACAATCGCTTTTGTTCTTTTCTAATAACAAAGTGGGCGACTCGATGGTGCGTATGGTCAACGATGTGGATATCATTAGCACTTTGTACATTACATCTTTGGTGGAGATAGTGCGGAACGGTATTACCGTCTTGGCATTTTTACTTTTGGCATTGAGCATCAACGCAGAGCTTCTTTTGATCAGTATGGTTGTGTTGCCGCTGTTACCCTTTATAATTGGGTTGGTAGGTAAGAAGATAAAGAAATATTCCCAACGAATCCAAGCGAAGTTTTCCGACCTTTTTTCCCATGTGGAAGAGGTGCTGGCAAATGTGTGGATCGTGAAAGCTTTTTGTAAAGAAGAGGCGGAAAAGAAAACTTTCAACGACATCAACGCCGCACACCTAAAGTTTGAGCTAAAATCTTTGATGTACAAAACCATCAACACTCCTTTATCAGAGGTAAACTCGATTATTACGATTATTATTATCTTGCTTTTGGGTGGAGCGGAAGTGCTGGATGGCACGAGCTCTTTCTCCTTTGGAGATTTCATGGTGTTTTTGGCTGCGGTGGCTTCTATGTTGCATCCAGTGAAGGTGATGAGTAAATGCTACGCTGAGCTGAAAAAAGCGAATGTTTCTTTGGAGAGAGTTTCCACCATTTTGGATTTGAAGACGGGAGTGGTAGAACAAAAGAACGCTAAAAAGGTGACCCAGTTTAAAGAAAAAATTGAGATTAAAGGTTTGTGCTTTGCTTATGCTCAAGCAGAGGTGAATGTGCTTGATGATATAAATCTGGCGGTCAACAAGGGCGAAACCGTAGCTTTCGTGGGAGTCTCTGGCAGTGGTAAGACGACCTTGGTCAATCTTTTGCCAAGATTCTACGACTATGTGGAGGGGCAGATTTTGATAGATGGCGTCTCGAGCAAAGAGTTTACACTGCGTTCGTTGCGTTCGTTGTTTGGGATAGTTACACAAAGCTCGATCCTTTTTACAGATACGATTTACAATAACATCGCTTATGGACATCCCCAGAAAGCGAATGAGGCGGAAGTGGAAAATGCGGCTAAAGTTGCTTTTGCACACGATTTTATCGAGAAATTTCCTAACGGTTATCAGCAGCAGTTAACTTCCAAGGGAGCGAATCTGTCGGGTGGACAAAAGCAAAGAATTTGTATAGCCAGAGCCGTGGTAGCAGATCCACCGATTTTGATATTTGATGAGGCAACTTCGGCTTTGGACACCATTGCCGAGAAAAATGTCCAGACAGCTATAGACAGGGTAACGGCGGATAGAACAGTGTTTGTGATCGCTCATCGCTTGTCCACGGTGCTCTCAGCTGACAAGATAGTGGTGATGGAGCAAGGCAGGATAGTGGGGCTAGGCAAGCATAGTCAGCTTTTGCAATCTTGCCAGCAGTACCAAAATCTTTATAATTTGCAGTTCAAAGATTGATATGAGTAGTTATCTGTACACTATCGCAGGCAGAGTACAAAAAGTGGGATTTCGGAAGTTTGTTTATAAAAAAGCTCTAGCTTTAGGCTTAGATGGTTATACTAAAAACTTGCCAAACGGTCAGGTAGAAGTGTTGGCTAGCTTTTGCTCTTTGGGGGAGCAAGATTTGTTTGAGCAAGTGCTACACAAAGGACCTGTTTTCTCTAAAGTTAAAGAAGTAAGAAAAAAAGAGGTAGGAAACTATGCTAAAAAAGGTTTTGATATTTTGCTCGTTTAGTTTACTGATAGTCGCTTGCACACCGAATATAAAATACAATTTAGATTCTAGTAAGTTAGGACCAGTTGCTAGCACACAGGGTGGCAATGTCATAACTTCTAAAAAGTCGATGAGTAACCCTCTTTATGTTACGCCATCTGAAGATTACCATATCGTCAAAAGGGGAGACAATCTTTTTCAAATCAGCAAAGCTAGTGGGATTCCACTTAATAAATTGAAATTGTATAACAACTTAGTGGAAGACGATATTTTCTTAGGGCAAAAAATATATCTCAAGCCTAATATGACGGTATTCCCTAAGTACATTACCAGAGTTGATATCCCCGAGCAGAAGTATCACACCGTAGCTTCTGGGCAAATTTTGGCGGATATTTCGCATATGTACGGGGTTTTTGTTTTAGATTTGGTCGATTTCAATGGTTTGTCTAGTTTGGAGATCAAGCAGGGAGAAAAGATTTGGTTGGTGGATGGAAAGATGGAATCGGGCTTGTCTGGGAAAAAAATAACAGTTAACACGCCTCGACGGAAAGAAGTGAAATATGGGAAGATAGAATCGGAATCTAACTTGCCTGAAAAAAAAGTAATCGCTAGCACGCCTCGACGGATAAAAGTAAAAGCTGTGCCTAAGTCAAATAAATTAAATAGAGCCGTTAAGCTCCCAACTACTGCTAAAGGAGGCAAGGTCATTCTTGCCCAAAAATCTGCTATTTCTACTCCCAAGAGGGTGAAAAGTTCTATTGGTAAAACTATCTCTCAGGCGAAACCGCAACATACGGGGCTTGAATTTCCTGTGAAAGGTGGGCGGATTATTTCTAATTTTGGTACGCAAGGGTTTACGATAAACAAAGGGGTAAACATTGCTGGGGAAGATGGCGAGCCAGTGAAAGCAGTTTTGGCAGGAAAAGTTATATTTGCTGGTGAACAAAGAGGTTATGGGAATGTAATCGTGCTGGAACATGATAAATTTGTGATGACGGTGTACGCTCACAATAAGGCGAACTTGGTACGCAGTGGTGATACGGTGACAGCTAGTCAGCCGATAGCTAAGTTAGGGCAATCTGGCAGAGTCGATACTCCTCAGTTGCATTTTGAGTACAGAGTAAAAGGCAAAGCTGTAGATCCGCGAAAGGTGCTTTCCCAAATATAGGGAAAGCAAAGTTGTTTGGATATTGTCGTATAAATTCGATTTACTGATTTATAACAACATAAAAGAAAAGGCTTTGTTGGAACATATAGATAGAGTTGGTGTTAGGTTTAGTAGGAATGTCTGAGGGTAAATTTTAAGAATTTTAAATGGTGCGCCAGTCAGGATTCGAACCTGAGACCTACGGCTTAGAAGGCCGTTGCTCTATCCAGCTGAGCTACTGGCGCACTAACAAAATGGTAGCGACACAGGGACTCGAACCCCGGACACCCGGATTATGATTCCGGTGCTCTAACCAACTGAGCTATGTCGCCGGACAAAAAAATGGTAGCGAGGGCAGGATTTGAACCTACGACCTTCGGGTTATGAGCCCGACGAGCTACCAGACTGCTCCACCTCGCAACAACAATACAAGGCTCTAATCTGAGTGTTTGGTGTCAACCCTAAAAGATGTTTTTTTATTAAATAATGACAATCCCATTGACGAGAATTATCGGGGAAGGATTTGGAGACTATTAGTAATAGGTTTTTTAAGAGGAAAGTTATGAAAAAGTTCTCATTAGTTTTAGGTTTGTTGGCTAGTTTTAGCTTGCTTTGTGCAGGCGAAGAGGGTGCGATACATGCCGCGACGATGTTAGTTTTCCAGCTGGGAATTATTATTTTTGCGGCGAAGTTATTTGGTGATCTATTCAGGAAAATCGGTTTGCCTCCTGTCTTGGGGGAGATCGTAGCCGGTATCGCTATTGGTCCTTATGTTTTGGGTTCTTTGGGGTTTTGGAGTTTTCCTTTAGGGCTTTTCCCTTTGGGTGATGGGGTTCTGCCTATTTCACCTACGCTTTATTCTATCTCCACTTTGGCTTCGATTATTCTCTTATTTTGTGCTGGGCTGGAAACAGATTTGGATATGATCATGAGGTTTGGTGGAGGCTCTGTACGAAAGCTTTTCGGTAAGCTGTCTTTATTTGTCGCTTTTGATGTAGCTTTTTCTTTTGGTTTAGCAGTGCTTGTGGGGATGTGGTATCTGCACAAAGGCTTTATGGATCCGTATTGCTTGTTCTTGGGCGTGTTGTCCACGGCGACCTCTATAGGTGCCACGGCGAGGATAATCTCTGAGAAGAAGAAGTTGGGCTCGCCAGAAGGAGTGACGATATTGTCTATCGCTGTGCTGGACGACATCTCGGGGATAATAATTTTTGCTGTGGTCTTGGGCGTGATAGGCTCTCTGGATAGCGGTATGGCGATGAATTGGGGAAAAGTGGCGTGGATAGGCGGCAAAGCCGTTGCTGTCTGGGTTTTTATAACGATTTTGGGTTTGAGCTTTGCACATCGAATTTCAAAAACTTTGAAATTTTTTAAGAATAAATATGTTTTTACGACTTTGGCTTTTGGTTTGGCTCTATTGGTAGCGGGAGTGTTCGAAAAAGCGGGACTAGCGATGATAATAGGTGCTTATGTCACGGGGCTTTCCTTGTCGAAGACGGACATCAGTTACACTGTCTTGGAGAGCATGGAGCTGTTGAAGGTGATGTTTGTGCCGATTTTCTTTGTGGTAGTGGGCATGATGGTCGATGTGAGAGTGTTTGCCGATAGTGCTATCCTAGAGCTGGGTTTGGTCTTCTCGCTGGTGGCTGTGGCAGCTAAAGTGTTGGGATGCGGTCTGCCTGCTTTGTGCGTGGGGTTCAACCCTCTGGGTGCTGCTCGCATAGGTTTGGGGATGGTGCCCAGAGGAGAGGTGACGACCATCGTCGCAGGCATAGGTCTTGCTGGTGGGTTCATCTCCAACGAAATTTTTGGTTGTGCGATTATTTTGGTGCTACTCAGCACGGCGATAGCGTCTCCAGCGATTGGATTGTTGTTTGGCAATAAGAAACAAGGGATGAAAGAAGGCTCGATGTCTGCTAACACAAAAGTTGTTGAGTTCAAGTTTGAGAGTCAGCAGTTTACGGGATTTTTGGCAAACCTGACTATCTCTTTTTTTAAAGGAGAAGGATTTTTTGTGCATACGCTTTGGTTGGAGAATAAGATTTTTTACATTCGGAAAGATCAGATCAACATTAAGCTGGAGCTGATGCCCAAGAAGATAAAGATTGAAACTCAAAGAGAGAATATCGACTTTGCCAAAGCTCTGATTAATGAGGCTCTGACTCAGCTGGTGGAGGAGATGATGGCTCTGAAAGATGAGGTGAGCAGCCAGAGCAAGAATCTGCGACCTTCGTTGCAAAACAAGAAAATTGTTATCAACGAAAAGAGTAAAATTAGGCTGAAAGATTTTGTTTGTCGTCAAGCGATTATTTTGGATTTGCAGGGCGAAAATGTTACTCAGATAATTACGGAAATGATCCAAAAGCTCTTTGATGCTGGGCGGATAAAGAACCAAGAAGCAGCTTTGCAGGCGGTTTTGGCTAGAGAGGCGACAGCTTCTACGGCGTTGGGCAACTATTCTTGCTTTCCGCATGCCAAGACAGATGCTATCGAGCACGGTGTCGTGTCTCTAGGGATTAGCACAAGGGAGATAGAGGCTGGCTCGATGGACAAGAAGCCGACGAAGATTTTTATTCTGATATTGTCTTCTAATAAAGAAGGCTCTCCTCACATCCAGTTGATGACTCAGCTGGCTCAAAAGGTGGACTCTCTAGCGAAATCGGCAGATATTTTGGCGATGAAGGATGAGCAAAAAATCTACGACTATTTCGTGAAATGATAGAGGTAGATTTGCACGGTCTGAGTGTCACGGAATCTTTGGCAACTTTGGTGGCAAAATATAACGCCTTAGTGCCTTCTGCTCATAAGGAGCTTTTGCTAGTGCACGGCTATGGCTCTAGCGGCAAGGGTGGAGTCTTGAAGAGTCAGATACGCAACTTTTTGCAAGAAGCTGGCGTTAGATTTTGCACAGAGCAGGACGGATTTAGTTGCAATAGAGGACAAACTCTGGTGCTGCTAGGTGCTTCAGCGTTGTCTGCTGGGCAAGGTTTAGAGGGCAAAATGTTGGAATTTTGTTCACCTGCCAAAACCAAAGAGAAGATTTTTTCTAAGTTTCACAAAAGCGGAGTAAAGGTTGTGCAAGAAGCTTTTTCTGCTTTGGTGAAAAAAAGCTTGCTGAAAGAAAGTTGGAAAGGCAAACATAAAGTTTATGAGAGAAGTTGCTAAATAGGAGTTGTAAAAATTCTGGAAAGACGAAGATTGGGGATTGAGTTTAGGAAAAGGTACTGGATGAGATTTGGTGGTCAAAACGATTTTGCATTATTTAAAGAAAAAATAGGAATAGAAAATATGACAGTAAAAGAAGCAATATTGAAAAGTTTAGAAGATATAGATAGGTTGACAAATTATAATGAAATATATGAGCATATTGTCAAAAACAACTTATATGATTTTGCGAAAAGTAAAACACCTGCTTTAACTATTTCAGGACAATTGACTTCTTTTATTCAAAAAGGAGACAAAAGAGTTAAGCGAATAAAAAATTCTAATGGTTCTTTTTCTTATTACCTTTCAAAAAAGGAAGAAGAAATAAATTTAAACGAAATAATAGAAAATGTCCCGACTTCAAAAATTACGGCGAAACCTAAGGATTTTAAAGAGCGTGATTTGCATAAATTGTTTAGCAGTTATTTGAAAAATAATAATATCTATGCTAAAACAATTTTTCATGAAAAATCATCGAATAGTAAAGATAATTACCAAAAATGGATACACCCAGATATGGTTGGGATAAAGTTTCTGAATTTGAAAAATAAATCAAGTCAGTCATTATTGAAAATGATTAATAAGGCTGATGCTTTTGAGTTAGTTTCTTATGAATTGAAGAGAGAAATAAAATCAGATTATGAGTTAAAGAAAACTTATTTTCAAGCTGTTTCTAATTCAAGTTGGGCTAATTATGGTTATTTGGTTGCCTTTGAAATAAATAGCAGTTTGAACGAAGAAATGGAAAGATTAAATCAATCTTTTGGAATAGGGATTATCGAATTGAAAGCTAATCCTTATGAAAGTGAAGTTCTTTTTCCAGCAAAAAATAAGGAATTGGATTTTAAAACAATTGATAAGTTGTGTGAAATAAATGTTGATTTCGAGAAATTCATTCTGCAAACTGATAGTATTTTGAGTGCACCAGATGAATATTTGCAAGGAACTCAAAAAGAGTTTGAAAAATTCTGTGATAGTTATTTCAAGACAGACAGTGAAATAGAAAAATATTGTGACGAGAAACATATACCAATCGATAATGAGAATAATGAGGTTTAAATAATAAAGCCACTAATTAAGAAAATCGCTAAAAACTTTAATAAGAAAGCCACTAATAAAGAAATTTGCAAAAAACTTAAATAAGGCTTGATATGATTTGCCAGAAATATGAGATGCAAAACAGATGAAGAAATTTGTATTTTGAGCTCAAGGAGAGATAATGTTGAATGATATTTTTATTTCCAAGGAATTGTTTAATTGTCCTTTGTGTAAAGGTGAAGGGGTGAGATACCAAGTTGTAGCGGTGATTCCTTTCCATAAATCTAAAGATGAGCAAGAGAGGATGCTGTTTGTTAAATGCTCTGGATGTGAAAAGATTAGTGCTTATGTGTTGGATGAGGGTCAAGGCGACTTTACTATTAGCTGGGAGTCTGGGCAGTCTCATGCTAAGTCTAAAGTGGGGGAATATTCGGTTTTTGCTGATTACAAAATTTTTGCTAACTCTAGGGCAAATCAAAACGATTTCTCGCTCGTGAGTCAGATGGAGAATGTTTATGTGAAAGAGAAAATTTCTGACTCGTTTTATGAAAATGAGAATATTCCAAAACAGTACAAAAAGCTTTTTAGTAATGCTAAGATTTGTAAAGACAACAAGATGAGTATAGGAGTTGCTATTTATTTGCGAAGGCTGATGCAGCAACTGTTTACAGATGAAAAGATTTTGAAGTTTATGGGTGGCAAGCTTGATTACATGGGTTCTATCAAAAGTTTTAGAATCAAATATCCTGGCATTGATCTTAAGCTGGTAAATTCGATATTTGCTTCTTACAAGTTGTTGAGTGATTTTTTGCAGAAAAGTGTAATTTCTGATTTTGAAGAAAAAGAACTAGAGCTTTATTTTAGTGTTGTAAATTTATTGTTTGAAGAGATTCTTTCCCAAAAGGAAAAAGAGGAAAAACACCTAGAGCTACAAAGTAAACTGGGGAAAATGATGAAAGCAGGGGGAAAGAAAGAAGTAGGGACACAAAACGATTGCATCCCTACACCTGAAAAAAAATCTTAAACAAACATCGAAATATTATCAACACCGCTGATGCCTGCGGATTCTAGCTTTTCGATAGCTTTGTCGGGATTATCGAAGCGAAAAATAAGAGCGGCACTGCCAGTGGAAGTGTTGCCCGCAAATCCGTACATATACTCGATGTTGATGTTTGCATCTTTTGCAATTTCTAGAATTTTTGCCAAGCCACCCGGTTTATGGGGAACTTCGATAGCTACAACTTCTGTCACATTGACGATGTGTCCCTCTTTTTCCAGAATAGCTTTTGCCTCTAGGGGATGAGCGACAATCAGACGCAATATCCCGAAATCTTTGGTGTCCGCAAGCGAAAGCGTGGTAATGTTGATGTTGTGCTTCTCCATATCTGCACATATTCTATCCAAATGACCTGGTTTGTTTTCGATAAACAAAGATAATTGTTTGATTTTCATAATTATTTCCTTCAGCTATTTTCTTAAATCGATCACGCGTTTTGCTTTGCCTTGACTTCGCTCGATACTCTTCGGCTCTACAAGTGTAACTTTTACGGTTACTCCGGCAATACTTTTGATGGAATGAGCTATTTTTATTTTGAGCGTTTCCACAGCGGAAATTGTGTCGCCAAATTGTTCCGACTTAACTTCAACCTTGACTTCCATACAATCGAGATCGTGCTCGCGGGAGAGGTAGATCATATAATGTGGTAGCGTGCCTTCCACACTCAGGAGTGCGGCTTCGATCTGCGATGGGAAGACATTTACGCCACGAATAATCATCATATCGTCGCTTCTGGTGTTGATTTTCTCGATTCTCCTTATTGTCCTTCCGCAAGTACATTTTTCGGTCATAATCTTGGTAATATCACGAGTCCGATAACGAATCATGGGGATAGCTTGTTTGGTGAGCGTAGTCAAGACCAGCTCGCCTGTAGTGCCATCTGGCAGCACTTCACCTGTATCGGGGTCGATAATCTCGGGATAAAAGTGATCTTCAAAAATATGCAGACCGTCTTGAGCCGAGCACTCTATTCCCACTCCTGGACCGACGATTTCGGAAAGTCCGTAGATGTCGTATGCCTTGATGCCTGCTTCTGCCTCGATCCTTGCTCTCATCTCAAATGTCCATGGCTCAGCACCAAAGATGCCCACTCTGAGCGGCAGATCCTTGATACTAATGTCCATCTCGTGTGCGACCTCGATGATGTGCAGGAAATAGCTAGGAGTCACGGTGATGACCGTAGAGCCAAAGTCTTTCATCAGCATAATCTGTTTGTTGGTATTTCCCCCAGAGATAGGGATGACCGTGGCTCCGAGTGTTTCAGCCCCGCAGTGCACGCCCAGACCTCCTGTGAATAAGCCGTAGCCGTAGGCATTCTGCAAAATGTCTTCACTGGAAACTCCGCAGGCTGACAGTGAGCGAACCATAACATTGTTCCACACTTTCATATCTTCTTCGGTGTAAGCGACCACGATCGGCTTGCCTGTCGTCCCGCTGGAGGCATGCAGACGCACGATGTCATTCATCGGCACAGCGAAGAGTCCGTAGGGATAAGTGTCTCGCAGGTCGCTCTTGACTGTAAACGGAAGTCTGGCGATGTCGGAAAGCTCTCGAATGTCTGCTGGCTTGATTCCCAGCTCGTCCAGTCTGGTTCTAAAGAGTTGCACATTCTCATAGCAATGTCTGACAACCCCTTGAAGCCTATAAAGTTGCAGAGCTCTCATCTGCGGCATCGGGATAAAATCGGGTGCACTGACCGGATTCATCGGACTGTTTTTGTCATTCCAAAATGTACTCATAATGGTATCTCCTTTAAATTGTTACACTCTTTTCAGAGTCAAAAGCGTTGATTTTTTTAGGCTGTGCAATATTTTTTCTTATTTATGCTAAAATTTAATTATCTAATATTGAAACCGTTGTCCACAAACAAAGTTTGCCCAGTGATGCCCGCAGAAAGCTCGGACAGCAGAAACATTGCAGCTGAGGCGACATCTTCGGTGTTGACAGGTTTTTGCAGCGGTGTCTTCTCAGCAAATTCTTTGAGCATCTGACGGAAACCACCCACACCTGAGGCTGCTCGAGTGAGGATCGGTCCGGGAGAGACGATGTTCACTCTGATGTTGTCTCTGCCCAAATCGCTTGCCATGTAGCGAGCGGAGCACTCCAGAGCGGCTTTGGCGACACCCATCACATTGTAGTTGGGCACGACTCGCTCAGAGCCTAGATAGCTAAGACAGATAGCCGAGGCGGACTCTGCAGCCTTCATATAGGGTGCTAGATTGCGAAGGATAGCCGCGAAAGAGTAGGCACTTATCTCCATACTCTTCAGGAAATTATGGCGAGACACATTGTAGAAATCTCCTTGCAAGTCCTCTAAGCTCGGTCCTCCAGCGATGGAATGGACGACAAAATCCAGTTTGCCAGCAAAATTTTCTTCGATTTTTTTGTTGAGAGCGGTAAAATCGTCGTCGGCACAAACATCTAATTTGCAAGTGAATACGGCGTCATTTTTGGCGAAAAGGGAAAGAGCTTTTTTGCTTGATTCTTCGTCTTGATAAGTGTAGCCGATGTTAGCTCCCTCTTCCAGAAGTTTTTTGGCGATTTGCCACGCGATACTTTTATTGTTAGCAACTCCCAAAATGACACCATTTTTTCCTTGCATAATTTTTGGCATTACAATCTCCTTAATTAATTGATTTTAAACATCGTATCCAAAAATAGTTTTTTGTTATAGCTTTCAATATTTTTTTGTAATTATTTGTTTTTCATACTTTAAACTCTTTTTTGATTTTATGCAAGGAAGAAGATAGTTGTGGGCAATTACTTTGCAGAGGTAGAAAAAATGGTTGACACTAAAGGTGGCAGCTAATTTTTGGATTTTCATAGAATTAAATAAAAAGTAAGTCCTATGGCTATCGCCAGAGAAAAAAGGACTTTTGATCTTTAGGAGGAACAATGGCAAAGGAAAAATTTGTCAGAAGCAAACCGCATGTAAATGTAGGGACCATCGGTCATGTTGACCATGGTAAAACTACTCTTACAGCCGCAATCACTAAGGTGCTTGCATCGAAAGGACAAGCCGAATATTCAGATTTTGGCTCAATAGACAACGCTCCCGAGGAGAGAGAAAGAGGTATTACTATCTCGACAGCTCATGTGGAGTACGAATCCGCTGCTAGGCATTATGCCCATGTGGATTGTCCAGGTCACGCCGATTATGTGAAGAACATGATCACTGGTGCGGCACAAATGGACGGAGCTATCCTCGTGGTATCTGCTGCCGACGGACCTATGCCCCAAACTCGTGAGCATATCCTTTTGGCTTACCAAGTAGGCGTGCCAGCGATGGTGGTTTTCCTTAATAAATGCGATCTTGTAGATGATGAGGAGCTTTTGGAGCTTGTGGAGATGGAAGTTAGAGAACTTTTGTCTTCTTACAAATTTCCAGGTGACGACATCCCATTCGTACAAGGGTCTGCACTCAAAGCACTAGAGGGCGACGCCGAGGGTGTAGCTGCGATTGAGAAGTTGATCGACACTTTGGATACTTACATTCCAGAGCCTGCTCGTGAGATTGATAAACCTTTCTTGTTGCCTGTGGAAGATGTGTTCTCTATCTCTGGTCGTGGTACAGTGGCTACTGGTCGTGTCGAGGCTGGAAGGCTCAAGATAAACGACAAGTTGGAGCGTGTGGGTATCAAAGACACCATCGAGGTTATTTGTACTGGTGTGGAGATGTTCCGTAAGATTTTGGACAGTGCTGAGGCTGGCGACAATGTCGGTGTCTTGCTGCGTGGTATCAAGAAAGAAGAGATCGAAAGAGGCATGGTGTTGGCTGCTCCTAAGAGCATCACTCCGCATACCAAGTTCGTCGGTGAAATCTATGTGCTCAAGGCTGATGAGGGCGGAAGGCACAAGCCTTTCTTCTCTGGTTATCGTCCACAGTTCTATTTCAGGACTACAGATGTTACAGGGACATTGACTTTGCCTGAGGGTGTAGAGATGGTGATGCCAGGTGACAATGTGAAAATCAAGGGTGAACTGATCGTGCCTATCGCTATGGACAAAGGTCTGAGATTCGCTATCCGTGAGGGTGGTAGAACTATTGGTGCTGGCGTGATTGCCGAGATCGAAGCGTAAACAATTGATATTTAAGGTTTAAATAAATGAAAACTAATAGAATTAGAATTAAGATGAAAGCTTATGATCACAGATTGCTAGATGCTTCTGTGGGCGAGCTGGTAAATAGCGTAGCTAGTACCGGAGCCAAGGTGGTAGGACCTGTCCCATTGCCGACGGAGAAGACTGTCTATACAGTGCTTCGTTCGCCCCATGTGAATAAAAAGTCGCAAGAGCAATTTCAGATGCTTGTTCATAAGAGAGTAATTGACATTGAAAATCCTACTTCCAGTACCACTAGCGCTTTGAAAAAGATTAGCTTGCCGTCGGGTGTACATGTAGAGGTTAAGGCGTAAGGAGATATAGATGTTAGGAATTGTAGGAAAAAAAATCGGAATGAGTCAAATTTTTGATGCTAATGCAAGAGTAGTGCCAGTGACTGTGATACAGGCTGGACCTTGCAAGGTTATCCAAAAGAAGACCGAAGCTGTAGATGGTTATGCCGCTGTACAAGTTGGTTTTGACCCAAGGAGCTCGAAAAATGTTTCTAAGGCTTTGCAAGGACACTGCAAAGGCACTTGCTATAAAGTGCTCAGAGAGTTCAGGTTAGAGTCTGAGGCAGATTTGGAAGGCTTGGAAGAGTTGTCTGTAGATATGTTTCAGGTGAGTGAAGTTGTAGATGTAGTGGGTACTAGCAAAGGTCATGGATTTACAGGTGTAATGAAAAGATACAACTTTAGCGGTATGAAAGCTAGTCACGGTGTGCACGAAAACTATCGTGGACCTGGTTCTATCGGACAATGTGCGACACCTTCTCGCGTGTTCAAAGGTAAAAAACTTCCCGGACATCATGGAAATACCAGAAATACTGTGAAAAACTTGGAGATTGTGAAGATTGATAAAGAGAAGAATTTGCTTTTTATCAAAGGTGCGATTCCTGGTCATAGAAACAGTACTGTTCTGTTGAAAAAGTTGGGATAGGAGATTTTTAGAAAATGGAAATAAAGAAATATAAGTTGGATGGCTCTGAGAACGGCGTGGTTTCTTTGCCAGATGAACTTTTTGCTAAAGAGTGTGCGGGTGCTGACATAGTGATTTATGAGGTGGTGAAAGCTTACCTTGCGAATCAAAGACAAGGTACCTCTAGCGTGAAGAGTAGATCTGAGGTGAAAGGTAGTGGTAAAAAGCTATTTCGCCAAAAAGGAACTGGTAACGCTCGTCCAGGAGACATCAAGACTCCGATTAGGCGTGGTGGTGGTAGAGCTTTTGGTCCTAAACCAAGAGATTGGACTATTAAATTGCCGAAGAAGTTGAAGAGATTGGCTCTAAAGATTGCTTTGAGTGATTTGGTGAAAAAAGAAGGGTTGAAAGTAATTGAAGATTTGAAATTCACTACTCCTTCTACCAAAGAGGCGAAGATTATCGTAAATAGCATAGGCAACGGTAGAAAGAAGTTGGTGATTTTTGATAGCAGCGACTCTGCGTTGGTCAAATCTTTTGCTAACATCGAAGATGTGTCTACAGATAGAGCAGACACTCTTTATGCTTACCAAGTGTTGAATGCGGACAATATCCTAATTACGGAAAGCGGTCTGAAGAAAGTTATAGAGGTGTTTGGATCATGAGAAAATCAGATAGACAAATAATTATTGCTCCTCATATTACTGAGAAATCTTCGGAGATGATGGCGAAAAATCCAAAAGGCGAAAAGTCTTATGTTTTCAAGGTTAGTAGAGAAGCCAACAAGATTGAGATAAAGAAAGCGTTGGAGAAGATCTTTTCTGTGAAAGTGAAAAATGTGAACACAATTTGCCAACGCGGAAAAGTAAAAACTATGGGTAAATTTTCTGGAAAGAGAGCCGATTGGAAAAAAGCAATTGTTACTTTGTGCTCGGGCGAGTCTTTCCCGGAATTTGAAGTTTAGAGGGTTTTTAAATTATGGGTATTAGAAAATACAAACCGACTACACCTACGCTAAGGTTCAAAACGGGCTATACATTTGATGAGATAACAACCTCTACTCCAGAAAAGAGCTTGTTGGCACCGTTACCTAAGAGGGCTGGTCGTAACAATCAGGGTCGCATTTCGATGAGAAGGAAAGGCGGCGGACACAAAAGAAAGTATCGGATTATCGATTTTAAAAGAAATAAAAGAGATGTGAATGCTGTGGTGGCGAGTGTGGAGTACGATCCAAATAGAACTGCCAGAATTTGCCTTTTGCATTATGTAGATGGTGAAAAGCGTTATATCATAGCTCCTTTGGGTATAGAGGTTGGTCACAAGATTATGGCGGGAGATGCTGCTCCGATCGTGATTGGCAACGCTTTGCCACTAAAAAGTATCCCTCTGGGAACTCTCGTGCACAATGTAGAGTTCACTCCTGGAAGAGGTGGTCAGTTGGCTCGCTCTGCTGGATCTTATGTGCAAGTGGTAGCGAAAGATGCTGGCTACATTCATCTGAAGATGCCTTCTGGTGATGTTCACTTGGTGCGTGAGAATTGCTATGCTACCGTGGGGCAAGTGGGCAATGTAGAACGCAACACCTTGAAGTTGGGTAAAGCTGGTAGAAGCAGATGGTTAGGCAGAAGACCGAAAGTGCGTGGTGTGGCGATGAACCCTGTAGATCACCCAATGGGTGGTGGTGAGGCTAAAACCTCTGGTGGTGGACATCCAAGGTCTCCTTGGGGAGTGCTAGCCAAGGGTGGCAAGACGCGTAAGAAGAAAAAGTATTCTGATAAGTTTATCGTAAAAGCTAAAAAGAGAAGAGGTAGGAAATAATGGCTCGCTCAGTAAAAAAAGGACCTTTTGTGGATGACCACTTGGTAAAAAAAGTAGAGAAGATGGAAAAAGAGGGCAAGAAGTCGGTTATTAAAACTTGGTCAAGAAGATCTACTATTGTTCCAGATTTCATCGGCTACACTTTTGCTGTACACAACGGCAAAAAGTTTATCCCTGTGTTTGTCTCGGAAGATTTGGTTGGGCACAAGTTTGGTGAGTTTTCTCATACTCGGACTTTTAGAGCACACACAAATAGAGGTTAATTACTATGGAATATAAAGCTGTATTAAAAGATTATAAAGGTTCTGCTCGTAAAGCTCGCTTGGTGATAGATTTGGTAAGAGGTAAGTCTGTGACGATGGCACAGAAGATCTTGTTCTTGTCGAAGCAAAAAGTGGCTAAACAGATGTATAAACTCCTGAACTCTGCTGTGGCTAACGCCAAAGATTTGACAGAGGGCGTGAACGAAGGCGACTTGGTGGTTTATAAGGCGTTTGCCAACGAGGGACGCACCGCCAAAAGGTTTAGACCAAGAGCCCAAGGCAGAGCTACGCAGATTTTGAAAAGGACTTGCCATATCTCTTTGTTTTTGAAAGATATGAGCCAGGAAGGAGAATAGAATGGGACAAAAAGTTAATCCAATAGGTCTGAGACTGGGAATAAACAAGGAGTCTGATTCTGTTTGGTTTGCCACAGGTAAAGAGTATATTGCTAATTTGCAAGAAGACTTGAAAGTAAAAAGATACTTGAAGCATAGACTAGTGACGGCAATGGTGTCTAAGATTAAGATTTATCGTAAGAGCTCTCAGCTCACGGTGGACATCTATACCGCCAGACCCGGTCAAGTGATTGGCAAGAAGGGTGCAGAGATAGATCTTTTGCGTAAAGAGCTTTCTTTGCTCTTGAATAAGAAAAGAGATAAAAATCTTTCTGTCTTCGTGAATGTGAACGAAATCAAGAAGATGTGGTGCGATGCCAAATTGGTGGGTCAAGAGATCGCAAGGCAGTTGCAAAATAGAGTTTCTTTTCGTAGAGTGATGAAATTTGCTATCAGAAATGCCAAGAGAGATGGAGCAAAGGGAATCAAGATCCAATGCTCAGGAAGATTGGGTGGTGCCGAGATGGCTAGGACCGAAAGGTACAACGAAGGCTCAACTCCATTGCATACTTTCAGGGCTGACATCGACTATGCCTTAGTCGAGGCTAATACCACTTATGGTATTATTGGCATTAAGGTTTGGATATACAAAGGCGATATCCTCAATTAATTAAGGAGTTAAGGTAATGTTAGCACCGAAGAGAACTAAGTTTAGAAAGCAACAAAGGGGCAGGATGAAAGGTCTTGCTCATAGAGGAAGCGAAGTCAGTTTTGGCAATTTTGGTTTGCTTGCTCAAAGTTGTGGTTGGATCAACTCTCGTCAAATTGAGGCGGTTCGTGTTGTATTGACCAGAACGCTAAAAAGGACAGGTAAGGTACATATTCGCATTTTTCCAGACAAACCTTTTACACAAAAACCAGCTGAGACACGGATGGGTAAGGGTAAAGGTGAGCCAGAATATTGGGTAGCAGTGGTTAAGCCTGGTAGAGTTTTGTTTGAGTTGGAGATAGATGATGCGGATCTAGCTAGAGAGGCTATCTCTAAAGCTGGCAAGAAGTTGCCTATCAGGACTGAGATGATCTACAGAGGAGAAGTGAGAATATGAAAATTGCAGATATTCGTCAAATGAATGATGCCGAGTTGCAAGAAAATTTGGACAAGTTGGAAGTGAAGCTTTTTGATCTCAGGTTTGCTCAAGCTATGGGTAAACTGGAAACACCGTCTGCTTTCAAATTTGCCAGAAAGAGCATCGCGAAGATAAAGACTGTGGTAAACGAAAGAGCTAAGGCTGAGGTAGTAAATGTATAGTAGAAGACTTGTAAGGATAGGCAAGGTGGTCTCCGACAAGATGGAAAAGACTATCGTCGTGGAGATTGAGAGAAAGTTTGCTCACCCTTTGTATAAAAAAATGGTAAGAAGACATAAAAAAGTGAAAGCCCATGATCAAAACAATGTTTGTAAAATGGGTGATGTTGTGATGATTAAAGAATCCAAACCTTTGAGCAAGACCAAAAAATGGGTCTTGGAAAAAGTGTTGGCAGAGAGTAAATAAGGACGATTTGTTATGATACAAATGCAAACTAAATTGGTGGTGGCTGATAATTCTGGGGCAAAGCTGGCTCAGTGCATTAAAGTGTTGGGTGGATCCAAGAGGAGATATGCAACCGTTGGTGATATTATCGTAGTGGCTGTCAAGAAAGCTCTGCCTGGTGGTAGAGTAAAGAAAAAAGCTGTGGCTAAAGGGCTGATCGTAAGAACTAAAAAAGCTGTGAGAAGAGTAGATGGTTCTTATATTAGATTTTCCGATAATGCTGTGGTGATAGTCAACGATGCGGGAGAGCCAATAGGAACTCGTGTTTTTGGACCTGTGTCTAGAGAGCTTAGAGAGTTTGGTTATTCCAAGATTATGTCTCTGGCTCCAGAAGTGGTGTAGGGGGAAAGTTGGATATGGAAAAGAAAGTCAGATTGAAAAAAGACGATTTTGTGGTGGTAATCTCTGGATCTTCTAAAGGTAAGCAAGGCAAGATATTGGCTGTAGACCGCAAAAAAGGTAGAGTTATTGTGGAGAAGGTGAACATGAAAAAAAAGCATGTTAGACCTGACCAGAACAATCCACAAGGTGGTATTATCGAGATAGAAGGTCCAATGGATGCTTCTAATGTGATGTTGTACAACGCAAAACTCAAAAGTGTTACAAAGCCTGTTTACAAAAAAATGGGTGATAAAAGAACCAGAGTTTGTAAAAAATCTGGGGAAGAGTTATTATCGAGGGACAGTAAATGAACAGATTGCAAGATAAATATTTGAAAGATGTGTTGCCTTCGCTGAAAAAAGATTACCAGAATGTTTGTCAGGTGCCTAAACTTGAGAAGGTTGTGGTGAATATGGGAGTGGGCGAAGCTACTCAAAACAAAGCTCTTCTGGATGGTGCGGTCAGAGATATGGCACTTATCACCGGAAGAAAGCCGATGGTTACCAAGGCGAAAAAGTCTATCTCTAACTTTAAACTTAGAGAAGGAATGCCGATTGGTTGTAAAGTTACTTTGCGTGGCGATGCTATGTATGAGTTTGTGGATAAGCTGATTTCGATTGTGCTTCCGAAACTTAAAGACTTTAGAGGTATACCTGCTAAATCTTTTGACGGAAGAGGTAATTATGCTTTGGGATTGCAAGAGCAAGTTATTTTCCCAGAGATTGATTATGACAAAGTGGACAGCGTAAGAGGCTTGAGCATAGTGGTATGTACGACCTCTGGAACGAACGAAGGTGCTTTTAAGCTGCTGAGCGGTTTGGGCTTTCCGTTCAAGAAAAATTAGGGAGTTATTATGGCTAAAAAATCGATGGTTGTAAAACAAAAAAGAGCTCAAAAGTTCAAGGTAAGAGAGTATAGTCGCTGTTTGCAATGCGGTAGACCAAGAGGTTATATCAGAGATTTCGGATTGTGTAGGCTTTGTTTTAGGAAATTGGCGTCCAACGGGGAAATTCCTGGTGTGACAAAAGCCAGTTGGTAATATATTAAGGAGATTTAAGAATGAGTGTGTCAGATCCTATTGCTAATGCGTTGACGAAGATTAGGAATGCTTATCGTGCGAATCACAAGGCTGTCTTTGTTGATCATTGCAAACTTGTAGAAGGTATTGTGAAACTGCTCGACCAAGAGAATTTCGTAGAGTCTTACGAATTATTGGACAGAGATTTATCTCAAAAAAGAGTAAGAAAACAGGTTTCTTTGGTACTCAAATATACTAAAGATGATGTGCCTGTGTTGCAAGATATCCAAAGAGTAAGTACCCCCGGTATGAGGGTTTATGTAACTGCAAAAAATTTACCGACTGTTTATAACAACTTGGGTTGTGCTATTATATCTACATCTAATGGTGTAATGGTAGATAGAGACGCCAAAGCGAAGAATGTTGGCGGTGAATATGTTTGTAAAGTTTGGTAGGAGGAAATAAAAGATGTCTAGAATAGGTGACCTGCCAATAAATATTCCAGAAAAAGTAGAAGTTTTGATTAACGGTAAAGATGTAGTCGCAAAAGGTCCTTTGGGTCAGAGCGAATTTACCCTTTTGTCTGGTGTAGATGTAAAGAATAACGACGGTGTTTTGGTGGTAACTAGAGAGAGCGATTCTTTCAGAGCTATCCACGGGATGACCAGAGCACTTTTGAATAATATGGTAATCGGAGTGAGCAGTGGCTTTAGCAAAACTTTGCAGTTCATCGGAACTGGATTTAATGCTAAGATGCAAGGCAAGTGGCTCAGATGTAATCTTGGGTTTTCTCACGAGGTGATCGTGGAGGTGCCAAGCCATCTGAAAGCAGAAGCTATAGTTCCAAAAACCAAACAATCTCTGTCGGTGAATGTCGAGGTAGTTATCTCGGGGATTAATAAAGAAGAGGTTGGTAAATTTGCTGATCAAGTTCGTAAAATTAAGCCACCTGAAAATTACAAAGGTAAAGGCGTACGCTACAAAGGCGAGATTGTGAAGATTAAACAAGGCAAAAAAGCCGATTAAGGATTGAGGAGCAAAAAATGAGAAAGAAATTATCTAAATGTTATCGAAAGTTTGCCTCAAGAGTTAGACGGAAAAAATCTTATATCCAAAAAGTTCAAGGGACTTCCGATAGACCTAGATTGGTTATCTACAGATCTTTGACAAATATCTATGCTCAGATGGTAGATGATGAGAACGGGAAAACTTTGGTTTCTAGTTCTACTTTGGAAAAAGATGCTAAGTTTACTGGCAACAAATGCGAGAAAAGTTTTCAAGTTGGCAAAGCTTTGGGCGAGAAAGCTAAAGCTGCCAAAATAAAAGCTGCTTGTGTAGATAGAAATGGTTATAAGTATCATGGTCGTGTGAAAGCTGTGGTGGAAGGCGTACGAGACGCTGGTTTGATGCTATAAGGAGTTACTTTGAGAAAGCAAAAGAACGAAAGACAGATCAAGAGCGGATTTGAAGTTGAAAAAATAGTATCTACTGCCAGAGTTGCCAAAGTGGTAAAAGGTGGTAGGAACTTCAGCTTTAGTGCTGCTATGGTCGTAGGTGATAAAAACGGAAAACTTGGGTTTGCCAGCGGGAAAGCTAATGAGATTACGGACGCTATCCGCAAGGCAAAAGACAACGCTGCGGCTGCTATGTTTAGCGTGCCACTGGTAAAAGGGACTATCCCTCACGAGATTATCGGCAAATTTAAAGCGAGCAAGGTGATGCTCAAGCCTGCCTCAGATGGTACAGGTATTATCGCTGGTGGACCTGCTCGTGCAGTATTAGAGGCAGCTGGTGTGCGAAATATTTTGACCAAATCTTTAGGATCTAACACCGCAGTAAATGTGGCAAAAGCTACTATTGATGGATTAAAGAAGCTCAGAACTATCCAAGATGTCTTGAGATTGCGTGGCAAAACTTTGCACGAGCTTGTCAAGGGGAGTGAATAATGGCTAAAAAATTGAAAGTAACTCAGGTTAAAAGCACTATTGGCAGAACCGACAAGGTGAAAGGTACTATCAAGGCTTTGGGTCTTGGTAGAATTAGTCGTAGTAAAGTACACGAAGATAACGCCGTGATTCGCGGAATGATTAATAAAATCGGTTATCTTTTGAAGGTTGAAGAAGTTTAAATAGGGGTGGAAAGATGAATTTATCTGATCTCAGCAAACCTGCTTTGAAAAATAAGAAAAGAAGAGGTAAAGGAAGAGCTTCTGGACTTGGCAAGACAGGCGGTAGAGGTTATAATGGTCAAAAATCAAGAAGTGGTGGAAACATCCCAGCTTGGTTTGAAGGTGGCCAAATGCCTTTGCAACGAAGGTTGCCAAAAAGAGGTTTTACCAGTATTAATAAAAAAGAGTATAGGATAGTAAACTTAGGGTCTTTGTTGGCTTTGGAGCTGTCCGACATCAGTGTAGAGCTGATGGAAGAAAAGGGAATTATTCCCAAGAAGTTGTTGCCTGTCAAGGTTTTGGCTGCTGGCGTGGATGAGATGAAAGAGGCTCTAAATGTAGAAGCCAATAAATTTTCAAAAAATGCTAAAAAGTTGATAGAATCTTGTGGTGGTAGCGTAAAGGAGATTTAAATTGCTTAAAAATCTACTAAATGTTTTCAAGATTGCTGAGCTGAAAAACAAAGTCCTTTTTACTGCTTTTATCCTAGTACTTTATAGGCTAGGTGGTTATATCCCTGTACCGGGGATAGACACGACTGCTTTGGGAGAGTTTTTTGCTACTTCGGGCGGAGAGGGTACCTTATTTGGTATGTTCGATATGTTCGTGGGTGGTAACTTCCAAAGGGCTTCTATTTTTGCTCTGGGAATTATGCCTTACATCACAGCGTCTATCGTGATGCAACTTTTGGGTGGCGTTTTCCCTTTCTTTGAAAAGCTCAAGCACGAAGGAGCCGAAGGGCAACGAAAGATAACGCAGTACACTAGATACGGAACCCTAATCGTGGGAGTCTTTAACTCTATCGGTATCACAGTTTTTTTGCAAAACTTGTACACTTCTGCGGGTAAAGCCGTGGTGCCCAATGGTGGACTGATGTTCACTATTGCTGCTGTGACTACTCTTTTGACAGGAACGATGATCATAATGTGGTTGGGTGAAAGGATCACGGACAGAGGTATCGGCAATGGGATTTCGCTTATAATCTTCGCTGGCATCGTGGTTAGGTATCCGATAGGCTTTTACAATATGGGCAGGATGATCTATGCTGGCTCTATGCCGACTAGCAATGTGGTGATTATTTTAGCGACTATCGTGATCGTGACGGGCTTGGTGGTCTATGTAACTCAAGCGGAGAGGAAACTCCCTGTGCAGTACGCCAAGAGGATAGTTGGTCGTAAAATCTACGGTGGGCAGTCTTCGCACATCCCGCTGAAGGTGAATACGGCTGGTGTGATTCCGATAATTTTTGCTCAAGCGGTAATTATGTTTCCCAAGACTATAGCGGCTTTTTTCAAAGAGAGCGTTTTTATGAACGCTGTCTCCAAAGCTTTTTCGCCTGGGGCATACACCTATACGATAATTTATGTTCTCTTGATTGTGTTTTTTGCTTATTTCTACACCGCTATCGTCCTCAATCCTATAGAGATGGCAAACAACATGAAAAAGTTTGGTGGATTTATTCCCGGTAAAAAGCCCGGGAGAAACACTGCCGAGTATTTGAATAGCGTTATCGCGAGGATCACTTTGCCAGGGGCGGTATTTTTTGCGATGATAGCTGTGATACCGCAATACCTGATCAACTATACTAACTCGCCGATCTATTTTGGTGGTACTAGTCTGATTATCGTGGTAGGAGTGGCTTTAGATATTTTGCAGCAACTGGAAGGACAACTAATCTCTAGGCACTATGACGGATTTATGAAGCATGGCAAGATAAGAGGTAGAAGGTCACGGTGATATTGATAAAAAATGAAGCTGAAATAGAAAAAATGCGTGCTGCCAACAAGATTGTTGGCGATTTGCTGGATTATCTAGCGGGCGAATTGCATGCAGGGATGAGTACTTGGGAGATAAACAAAATCTCCAGAGAGTTTATCTTGGACTCAGGAGCTAAGCCTGCTTTTAAAGGTTATAGTGTTCCGGGATTGCCTCCCTTTCCTGGGGATGTATGTACTTCGGTGAACTCAGCTATCGTGCATGGAATTCCCTCTAAGAAGAAGATATTGCGAGATGGTGATATTATAGGAGTGGATGTCGGGACTTATTTGAATGGTTTTTATGGTGATGCTGCCAGAACTTATGCTATAGGAGAGATTTCTGCTGCGGACAAGAGATTGATGAAAATTACCAAGGAAGCACTTGACACAGCAGTGGCTATGGCGAGAAATGGTAACCGAGTAGGGGATTTGTCTGCTGCGATAGAGGGTGTGGCTACCAAAAATGGCTATTTCCCTGCAGATTATCTTACGGGTCATGGGATTGGTAGAAATTTGCACGAAGATCCTTCTATCCCCAATGTGGGGAGAAAAGGGACAGGAGCTCGTCTAAAAGCGGGAATGACTTTGGCGATAGAGCCGATGTTCAATGTAGGAACCAATAAGATAATCGAAAATGGATGGGAATGCTTGGTTGCTGATGGTAGTCGTTCCGCTCATTTTGAATACACTATCCTTGTTACTGAGGATGTGGCGGAAATATTAACGATAGGTTAAAGGGTATATGGCAAAAGTAGACAATATCGAGATAGACGGAGAAGTAGTAGAGATTTTGCCTGGCACCAAGTTTCGTGTGAAGCTGGAAAATGGACATGAAGTGATCGCCCATTTGTCGGGAAAGATGAGAATGCATTACATTAGGATTTTGACGGGAGATAAGTTGAAACTTGAAATATCTCCTTACGATTTGTCTAAGGGCAGAATAATTTATAGATATAAGTAGTTTGGAGATTAAAATGAAGGTAAAAGCTTCTGTAAAAAAAATTTGCAAAGATTGTAAAATTGTTGTTCGTAAAGGTGTGGTTAGGGTTATATGCTCTAATCCAAAACATAAACAAAGACAAGGTTAGGAGGAAATTTGGCTAATATAGTAGGAGTAGAACTCCCTAAAGATAAAAGAGTGGAGATCGCTTTAACCTATATCTTTGGAATAGGTAAAACTCACTCTAAAAAGATTTTATGTGATATCGGTGTAGATGAGAATATTAGAGTAAAAGACCTTTCTATGGAAGATGAGAAAAAAATTAGGGAAGAGATCCAAAATAAATATGTGGTAGAGGGTGAGCTCAGGACTAGAAATGTGATGGATATCAAAAGATTGATGGGCAACGGCTCTTATCGTGGTTTGCGACATAAAAAAGGTTTGCCTTGTAGAGGTCAAAACACCAAAAACAACGCAATGACTCGTAAAAAGAGAAGGAAAAAGAGGTAGTAATGGCTAAGAGTGTAAATAAAAAAAAGAAACTGAATATTAGTGAAGGTGTCGTAAATATTCATTCCAGCTTTAATAATACTATCGTTACTTTGGCCGACAAATCTGGAAACACCATCGATTGGTCTAGCGGAGGAGATATTGGTTATCACGGTTCTAAGAAGAACACCTCTTTTGCCGCTCAGTTGGCTGGCAAGAAGATAGGGGAGATGGCTGTAGAGATGGGAATATCTAGAGTTGGCGTAATAGTCAAGGGTCCTGGTGGAGGTCGTGAGGCTGCTATCAGAGCTTTGAACGCTGCGGGTCTGATGATCACGATGATCAAAGATGTGACTCCTGTGCCTCATAACGGCTGTAGACCACCTAAACAAAGAAGGATATAGGAGAAAGAATGGCTAGATATACAGGTCCTAAGGCGAGAATTTGTAGAAAATTTGGAGAGAACATTTTTGAAGCTCCTAAATATGATAAGATTCTGAAGAAGAAAGGGTACGCTCCTGGAGAGCACGGACAAGGGTTTAAGAAGAGAAAGAGCGAGTACGGTGTACACTTGGAAGAGAAGCAAAAAGCTAGAATGATTTATTGCTTATTGGAAAAACAGTTTCGTGGTTATTTCAAAAAAGCTGCTAAGCAAGATGGTGTGACAGGTGAAAACTTGTTTAGACTTTTGGAGATGAGATTAGACAATATCGTCTTTAGATTGGGTTTGTCCGCTACGAGAATGCAATCGAGGCAAGTGGTAACTCATGCTCATGTTACGGTTAATGGCAAAAGAGTAAACATCCCATCTTACCAATGTAAACAAGGTGATGTGATCCAAGTAAAAGAGAAAAGCAGGAATATGAAAATGTTCTTGGACAATATCGGCAACGGTGCTGTTGACTCTTACCCTTGGCTTACTTTTGATAAGAAGAGTCTGAAAGGCGAAATTTTAGCTATTCCCACCAGAGAGCAGATTCCAGTTAACATTGATGATCGTTTGATCGTCGAGTTTTATTCTAAATAATATAGGGAAGGTGCGATGAGTTTAATTATTCCTATCCAAAATCCTACTAAAGTAGATATAGATGAGTCTACTTATAGCGATACTTTTGTAAAAGTAAATATTAGCCCAATGGAACCTGGCTATGGCATTACGGTAGGCAATACGATTCGCAGGGTTTTGCTTTCTTCTATACAGGGTGCGGCTGTGAAGTTTGTGATGATAGAAGGTCTGCATCATGAATTTGCGGGTATCCCAGGAACTGATACCGATTATGTTGATTTTGTCCTCAAGCTCAAAAGGCTGGCGATTAAATCTACTTCTTTGGAAGATGTCACTTTGGAGCTGAATGTTAGTAAGCTTGGAGTGGTAACAGCTGGAGATATTAATACTGGTTCGGAAGTGGATATTATCAACAAAGATTTAGAGCTTTTCGATGTTACACAGGAAGGCAAAGAGATTAGATGTCAGATTATTGTGGGTGTGAATCGTGGCTTTGTGCCATCCGAAGAGCACGACAACTCTGATTTGCCTGTAGGTTTTATCGCTGTGGATTCTTTGTTCAATCCTGTTAAGAATGTCTCTTTTATCGTCGAGAACGAAAGAGTCGGCAAAAGAATCGATTTTGATAAGTTGGTGTTAGAGGTTACCACCGATGGTAGCATTGACCCCAAGGAAGCTTTTTATACATCTAGTAAGTTGCTGAGAGATTTTTACGACAAGATGATTCGTTTTGAGGTGGAGCCAGAGTATGTAGAGAAGCTGGAGATGGATCCTCGCTTGGAGAGAATAGAGAGGTTGCTAGATACCAGTGTGAACGAGATGGAGCTTTCTGTTCGGTCGAGTAACTGTCTTTTGGCTGCTAAGATCGAGACTGTGCGTGATTTGGTGAGCAAGACGGAAAACCAGATGCTTAGGTATCGTAACTTCGGTAAAAAGTCTTTGGACGAGATTAAGAAGCTTCTTTCAGACTTAGATCTTTCTTTGGGTATGAATTTGGAGAAAGTGGAGTCTGAGATCCAAGAGGCTAGAAATAAAATATTGAAAAGGTAGTAGAATGAGACATAGAAAAAAAGGACGCAAGTTTGGTAGAGAAGCTGGACATCGCAAAGCTTTACTGAGAAATTTGGTGAAGTCTTTGGTGATATCTGAGCGTATCACTACTACAGAAGCTAAAGCTAAAGAGATGAGAAGTTTGACAGAAAGAGTGATAACTTATGGCAAAAAAGGGGAAATTCATCATCGCAGGTTAGCTTTTAAAGTGTTGGGCAATAGAGATTTAGTGAAGAAAGTTTTTGATGAGATCGCTCCTCGTTACCAAAATGTAGCGGGCGGTTATACGAGAATCATCAAAGCTGGATTTCGCAAAGGTGATGCTGCAGCGATGGCGATTATCGAGTTCGTGGAAGAGAAAGAGGGTGTAGTTGCTCCCCAAGAGACGACCACTAAAGATGTGAAGCTAGAGAACTTGGCAAAAGAGAGCGAAAAGACTGAAGAAGCGGAAGTTCCTTCAGCATAGTAGATAAATCATTATTGAAGCCACTTTAAGATTTTTTAAGGTGGCTTTTTTATTTTAAAGATTGCTCTTTTTTGGGGTAATAATTTGATGGAATTATGATTAAAAAATTTCTTATTCTTTTCAGTTTGGGAGTAGTGCTTTTAGTTTTGTGCTTCAAGTTTTTCGACTTGAGTGGTACTTTGGCACATTATGAAAATATCTCTTACTGGTATTTACCATTGGTTTTCTTGGTTTTGTGGTTTACGATATATCTGCGAGGCACTAGGTGGAGTTTCCTACTTAAGAAGTTGGTGCCTGTAAGGCGTAAAGAGGTGCTTAAAGTTTATATGATGGGTGCGGTGATAGATTTCCTCATACCGGTACGAATTTCGGAAATCATCAAATGCAACTATATAAAAAGGCGTTATCGTCTGCCTATCTCCAAGGTGCTACCGACGGTGTTTATAGACAAGTTATTCGATGTGTCGCCAATTTTGGTAATCTTGTCGGTGATGCCGTTTTTGGATTATGAGTTCAGCCAAGAGATTTACTATGTAGTCTATTTTTTGCTGGGTGTGATTTTGCTTGGGGTTCTCTTTTTGGCTTTTGTCTGGTTTAATGTGGGTTTGGTGATGCGAACCAGAAGAAGATTCCAAAACAAAAAGATACGGAAAATACTGGCGATGATTTTGCGTTTTGTGAGCGGGTTTCGCAAGCTAGAGTTCTCTTTTTCGCTTTTTTGTAAGATGTTATTTTTGTCTTTGTTGGCGATGTTTTTTAATTGTGTGGCTTTTTATTTGTGTGTGCTGGCTTTGCAAATGTCGATATCTTTTGTCGTTGTGTTGCTGGGCTACTCTCTGCTTTTTCTTTCTTTTGCAGCTCCCTCTCCACCAGGACAGATGGGATCAAACGAGATTATGGCTTTGATTATTTTTAGTGGAATGCTGGGTCTGCAAGACAATATGGTGGCGGCAGTAGTGATTTTTTCGCATATTTTTATTGTACTTTTTACTATCGGAATGGGGCTGTTTTTACTCAAAACTTTCAAGAAAGAGATGATGTTGGCTTTAGCTTTTTTCGAGAGTAAATCTAAAAATTAGTGCCAAGAATCTGGTGGCAGTGCTCTAAAAACTTGTTCATCTTTTCGTAAGATGCTTCGTAGCGGAAATATTGTGGATTTTGGGCATACTCTTGTGCGGGTAAAATATTGTAGTACGCTTTCTTTTGGACGAAATATTTTTCCACCCAAATAGGGATTGGTTCTACTTGGGAGATTTTTACTTTTCCTAAGTTATTTTGCGCAAGCTCTACGCCGAGCATCAGTCCGCCATCGCGGGGGAAAGCTCTTTGGTTGGAGACGAAGTTGCCCAGAGAGTAAGCCAGGAGGTTGTCTTTTTCCTCTTCCCAGATATATGGCTGGATGGTGTGTGGATGCGAGCCGATGACGATGTCCGCTCCTTGTGCTAAGAGGAATTGTCCCATCTTTTGTTGGTAGCTGTCTGGAGTGTCTCGATACTCTTTGCCCCAGTGGATACAAATCACGATTTTGTCGGGGTTTTCTTTTTTCAATTTAGCGATATCTTTTGCTATCTCTTTCCTTTTGGCGTAGCTGACTAGCGGGCTGTATGAGCTGCCATTCGTGAACTGGGTATAGTTGAGCACGCCGATGCGGATACCGTTTTTTTCGCAGAGGTAATATTTTTGCTCTCCAAGAGATTTCCGCACGCCGATGTAAGGGATACCGAGAGCTTCTAGTTTGCCCGCAGTTTGTAGCATCCCTTTTTCTTGTCTGTCCAAGATGTGATTATTGCTCAATAAGAAAAGGTCTATGCCCGCTTTTCGGCAAGCTAGGGCGAGAGCTACAGGAGAGCAGAAGCGTGGGTAACCGCTGTAAGGCTTGCCAGCAAGGGTGGTCTCGAAGTTGGCGATAACCAGATCGTATTTTTGGAATGTGGGAGCGATTTTCTGGAAGATAGAGGAAAAATCGTAGCGATGCTCTGACTTTTGAGCGGCATCTAATTGTGCTTGATGTGCCATGATGTCGCCCAAAAAGAGAATTTTGAGAGATTTGTTTTCGGGGATTTTAGAGGAAAGGGCACATCCGCAGAGCATTATTATGGGTAAAAGCAAGTTGAGCGATTTCAGCCTCATTTCTTTCGCTCTCCAGCCAAGTAGCCCGTGGAGAAAGCGATTTGCAGGTTGTATCCTCCAGTGTAGCCATCGAGGTTGATGATTTCTCCTGCGAAATAGAGGTTGTCGATTAGTTTGGACTGCATCGTTTTGCTGATGATTTCGCTGGTGTTCACTCCACCTTGGGTGATGATAGCTTGCTGGAAGCCATTGTGTCCCGTGATGGGTAATTCTAGGTTCTTCATAAGGTGTACCAGCGGTTTGGGCGAACCGAGAGTGCTCAGCTTAGCTTGGGGGTCTAGTTGCAGCTTGGTGAGGAAATAGGGAATCATCTTGGCGGGTAAGTAGCTTTTTAGGAAGGTGTTAGCTTGCTTTTGCGGATTGGAGTTTACCTCTTGGTTGACCCTCTTCAGAAGCTGATTTTGGTTTAGAGCTGGTTTGAGGTCGATGCACAGGGTAAGTTTTTCTTTGGCTTGTAAGTGCTGGCAGGCAAGGCGAGAGAGGGTGAGGACGATAGGTCCAGACAGCCCATTGTGGGTGAAGAGCAGCTCGCCGAACTCCTTTTGCACTAGAGTGCTTTCGCTAAAAAGTTTAGCCTCGATGTTTTTCAGGGCGAGTCCCTGCAAAGTGAGGGTGTCTGGAGCGGTGAGAGACACTAGCGAAGGCAAGCAAGGGGCGAGGGTGTGCCCTACAGACTGAGCCAAGCGGAAGCCATCGCCGGTAGAGCCAGTGGCTGGATAGCTGAGCCCACCTGTTGTTAGCAGGTAGTGCTGAGCTTGGTAAGCGGTTTTCTTGCCAGCTTGTTGGCAGATAATTTTGCATATTTTGTTATCTTCTTTTTGCAGAGAGGTGACTTGGCAGTTGCAGACGATTTTGGCCTTCCTTGCCCAGAGGTCGAGAGCCTTGATGATGTCGGAAGATTTATCGGAAATGGGGAAGACTCTTTGTCCTTGCTCCGTTTTTAGTGGCGTTTTGAGTTTGCCTTGGAAAAGTTCAATAAGAGCTTGGTTGTCGAAGTGGTAGAACGCCTTCTTGAAGAAGTTTGGCTTAGGGAAGATGTTCTTCTCGTAATCAGACCAATCTTTAGCGTTTGTAAGGTTGCAGCGACCTTTGCCTGTGATTTTCAGCTTGCGAGCTATTTTGGGCATTTTTTCCAAGATGAGCACAGATTGTCCCAGTTGGCTGGCTCTGCCTGCTGCCATCAGTCCTGCTGCTCCAGCTCCTACGACGATAAGATCCCAGATTTTGTTTTCTTGGTGAACCATGGTTATCTCCTTTGCTGGAAAAGCTCTAGTGAAGCAAGAGTGCAGCGAGACTCAAAAAGCTGGCGAATCCACCCATATCGGTGAGCATAGTGACGATGATGTTAGAGCCCAGAGCTGGGTCGAGCTTGAATTTTTTGAGTAGGAGCGGTACTAGAGCTCCCACGATGCCAGCGATGAGCATATTGCAGATGAGCCCGCCGCCCAAGACTACGCCGAGCATTATGTTGCCTTTGTAGAGCCACGCGAGTAAGGTGGCGACTGAGCCGATGGCTAGTCCATTGCAGATGCTGACGATGATTTCCTTACGCAGAGCCTTGAAGGAGTTGTTGACGGTCAGTTCGCCCATGGCGATACCACGGATGATGACAGTCAGGGTCTGAGCACCAGAGTTGCCACCGAGACCTGCGACAATGGGCATGAGCACGGCGAGGAACGCCCATTGTTGGATGACGCCCTCGAAGAGGCTGACCACGCTGGAGACCAAGATGGCGGTGAAGAGATTGAGCAGTAGCCACGGAATTCTTTTGCTGAAAGAGCTGAAGGGCGTAGAGAACACTTTGTCTTCGTTCTCCAGTCCCATCATCTTATAGACATCTTCCGAGGCTTCGTCGTCGATGACATCTATCACATCGTCCACGGTAATCCTGCCCAGCAGGTGGTTTTGCTCATCTACCACGGGGATAGCATAGAGGTCGTATTTACGGAAGAGGTGAGCGACTTTCTCTTGGTCTGTGTCGGTAGTAGTGGAGATGATGTCCGATTGCATCGCCTGCCCGATGGTTTGGTCGTCTTCCATTACAAATAGGGCGTAGGTGTCTAGGCGACCTGTCAGGTGATTATTTTTGTCCACGATGAAGATGTATGCCAGATTGTCTATCTCCTCGTAGTTATCTTTGATGTATTGCACGACTTGTGCTTTGGTGTAATCTTGGGGTACTTTTGCCACCTCCGACTGCATAATGCCACCAGCGGTGTTTTCGTCGTAAGAGAGCAGTTTTTTGATAGACTGTTTGTCGGCGAAGTCAAGCCTCTCGAGGATAGAGTGCCTCGTCTTGGCGTCGTCTATCTCGCTGATGATGTCGGTGGCGTCGTCGCTCTCCATCTCGGCGAGGATGCCCGCCAGCTTGGCAGGATTGATCTTGGGGATGAACTGCTCTTGCAACTCTTGGTGCAGTTCGGGCATCACATTGGCGGCTGTTTGGACTTTGAGCATACTAAAGAGTCTGTACTGCTCCTCGCTAGGCAAGTCGTTGATGATAGCGGCGATGTCGCCGGGGTGCGAATCTCGCAGGTATGAGCGGAGTCTTTGCAGTTGACCTGTCTCGAGCAGGTCGATGATGATCTGTCTGTTTAAATTCTTTATCATCTTAGTGTTACCTCGATGTTGTCGCTCGTGAGGTGGATGATAGCGAAATGCCCCGATGCTAGAGCTCCAGAGTTGATGACCACGGTATCGCCTATCATGCTGGTGGATTGTGCCTCGTGCATATGTCCGCAGAGTGCTAGTCGTGGCTTTTGCTGCTCTATATAGTGCAAGAGGGACTTGCTGCCGACATGCGTGCCATCGGGCGTGACATCTGCCTGTGTGCCGAAAGCTGGCTGATGTGTGACGAGAATCTGGGGTGCGATGAAGCGGGCTAGGGTCTGCTGAAATTCCTGCTCGGAGTGCATATTGGGCGTGCCTATGGGCGTAGGTAATGAGCCACCGTAGCCGCAGATCTGGTAGTCGGCTACTTCCTTCTCTTCGCCATCGATGCTGATGCCTGCGGACTGCAAGGTGTGCAAGGTAGTGGGGTAGTCGCAGTTGCCCAGGACTGCCAGAGTCTTGTCCAGAGGTAGGTATTGCAAAATGCGGGACATCGCCATCTGGTCGCCCATGTGGGTCAGATCGCCAGTGATGATGATGAGTTGGCTGGTGTGGATGTGCTCTTCTACGAGCGAGAAGTTCTCCACTTTCCCATGAATATCTGAGAGATGTAAGATTTTCATTTTCGCCTCTACTTTGCTTCTACCGATTCTTGTTTTTTTTGTAAAATTTTCTTGGTATCAACTGGTTATTTGTTCTGTAATTAGTCAAGAAGTTAAGAAGTAGAGTGGCAGAGACGCCAGAATTGGGCGTCTCTACTCCCAATCGTACCACTCTTTTATCAGGTAGGCGATTTCACCATCGGCAGGTATAACCCAGATAGTGGTGTCCAGATCCATCTTGGTGCTGCCCCAAAGGTCGGAATCTAGGGTAGCAATTTCAGCAAGGTTTTTTGTATTATTTGCAGACACATGAATACGATAAGGAGTGCTAATACGGTAGTTTGAGCCTACAGTACCTACATAAGCATGAATATCCCCTCCATAACTAGTTCCGTAGATTACATTTCCTGTGATAGAACTGGCACCAGTACCAGTATTATAACCCATAATAGTATTTTTTTCTAGGATACTATTAGAATTATATCCCACCAAACCTGCAACGATTGCCTTTTTCTCACTCCCAGAGAGATAAGCAGTGATAGCACTGAATTTTACAATGTTTTGAGATATGCCAAGAGTAGCCATAGAATTTGCATTTCCAGTGATTCCTCCCACCATAATATTTTCTTCATTATTTTGCAAATAAAGTGTATTTATATCCACATAGCAGTTTGTTATTTCAGACGAACTTGAAATTCCTGCCACACCCCCTAGGAACAAAGAGGCAGAAGAACTTTGATTTACATAGAAATAAATATCTGTGAGTGCCAGCCGATTTACAGTGCCATCTATACGACCGATAAAGCCATAGTATGGAGTACCAAGATATGATGTGCTTGTTCTTGTATATGATATTCCCGTGATCTCGTGTCCATTCCCGTATAGTTCTCCAGACATAGTTTTTATATAGTAAGGGTTGTTAATGCTGTTACTAGCACTATTGCTTGTACAAAATCCCCAGAGAGGTGCGGTTTCAGAAGAAATTTCATTACGAGTAGCAAACTCAATATCTGTGTACATATTCACGGTGCCAGTCACAGTAGATGTACCAGACATCTTATAAAACATCTGTGAGGTGTGAACATTATTGACCCCAGATGCACTAAAGGCTGACATATCCATCTCATAGCCACGGCGAGGTTTCAGAGCGGTGGTGCTCAAATTGTTGTTGCCACTTGGCTTAGGATACTCATCACCGCTATTAAATTCCCAGTCATTAGCCGAAGTGAATCCGACTGTGCTACTCCAAAAACTCTCGTCAGTGCTATAGTAAGTGCTTGATGTATAGGTGTCTCCCACGAAGAGGTTCTGCCCATGTTTATCTGTAGTGCTGACTTCTCCTGTTTGATAATATGCAGATGTTCCCCAGTAGGGGAAGTATTTCCGATAGTAGCTTTCTTTGTCATCGTCCCAGAGGGCGAAGCCAGTCTCCACCCAGCCGTAGTTGTTAGCTACATCAGAGCTTATGACGAGAGCTCCATATACTCTGCCGAAAGAGCCCGCTTTGGCTGGCTTGTAGTGGACATTAAACATATCGAGCATCGATACGCAGTTCTCACAAGTATTTCCAAAGCCGATGTTGCCGACTATCCCGCCGACATAGACGGCTGAGGTATCACCATCGTCATTTGCCAGTGAGGTGATGCTACCGTTGACCACCAGACATTTTTGGATGGATGCATTGCTATTGGCGACCATATTCCCCGCAAACATCCCGAGGTAGCGTTTCCCAGTGAGATGGCAGTCTTTTATCAGGCAGTTGGTGATAGTGCCATCATCCATCGTGCTAGCCAAGATAGCTGCAGAGTCGCCATCGTAGGTTACGGTGACATTCTCCAGCACCAGATTTTGCACGGTACCTGTCAGATTTTCGATGAAGGCTCTGCCATCTACGGTGAAGTTCTTTATCGCGTAACCGTTGCCTTCTAGCACGCCTTTGAAGGTCTTGATGGGGTCAATTGTCGCTCCATCTAGGTCGATGTCTTGAGAGAGCTCCATCGAGAAGCTATCGGGAGCTCCTCCATCGCCGACACTGAATCCCTCGTCGGCATCGGCACCGATCATATCCAAAAAGTCTTCATCATTTACGATGGTGTAGGCTCCGTCATCGCTTTTCACAGCGGCAAAAGTTTTTTGCCCTTCCCGCTGGATGGGCAGTCCGTCTTCCTTATACCACGGCTTGCCTTTGCCACCAGTCGGGGAGTTTGCTATTTCTTCTCCCCACAGTGTTTCCCAGAAATCGTATTCTGCTAGTCGTTCTTTGGTGACTACATCGCCATCTTTGCCCTGAGCTAGTAGTAGCCCACTTGTGCAGAGCATGCCACACATTGCCAGCATTAGTAATAAAACTTTTTTATGAGAGTATTGTTTCATTTTTTTATCCTCGTTTTCTTCGATTTGTCACAAATTGGAATTTCATCGAAAAGAAAAGTATAGTGAAAAATGTCAATTATTACTTTTTTTTTCTGTTCTTGGTTTAGGGTTGATTTTCCTTACTGAGTTTCCAGCTCCTCGAACGAGGAAGGACTTATTGCCACTGAGCAAACCTAAATGCAACAAAGGCTGAGTGCTAAACACTAGCTTGGGGGATTTCACGAGGGAAGGCAATATCTTATTACCAAAGAAAATGAGCACAATTCGCTGCTTTTGGTTGACAGTTAGCTTCGCTCTGCGGAGGTTGAGAGAGATATTCACGATGGAAAAGAAAAGCAGATTGGAGGCAATTTTGGGCAATACATTACAAATAGGAGCACACAGCTCCATAGCGAAGGGATTTTTGCAGGCGGTGAGCACTGTGGAGAGCTGGGGCGGTAATGCGGTGCAGATTTTTTTGAAGAGTCCCCGCAGTTATAGGCATAGCAAGCAGTTGAGCGAGCAAGAGGCGATGGAGGTGAAGCAGCGATTGCAGGAGCGAGGGATTTTCTTGATAGGGCATTGTTCGTATCTTTTGAACTTCGCCAAGCCGCTGCAAGATTTCCGCTATGTAGCCGATAGTTTGGTGGACGATATGCACAAGATAAACGCTCTGGGAGGTGTGGGGATCGTGCTGCACATCGGGAAATATCTGGAGATGAGCAAGCAAGAGTCGTTTGCGAACATCAAGCAGAGCCTGCAGTATGTGCTGGACTCTACGCCAGAGGATGCGAAGATTGTGCTGGAGAACACCGCTGGGCAAGGCACGGAGATCGGCTTTCGCTTGCAGGAGCTGGGGGAGTTGTTCGAAGTCTTGGAGCGTCATCCTCGCATCGGCTTTTGTCTGGATACTTGTCACGCTTTCGCTGCTGGCTACGAGCTGAGCTCTGTAGAGGGCGTGCGAGAGTGGCTGGAGGAGTTCGAGGAGCGGATGGGGTTGGATAGATTGGTCTGCTTCCACCTGAACGATGCCAAGAAAGATGTCGGTAGCAGAGTGGATAGGCACGAGGATTTGGGCGAGGGCAAGATCGGACTTACGGGGATAAAAGAGATTGTGCGTTTTGCACATCGCCACAATAAGCCACTTATCTTGGAGACGCCAGCGAAGCTCAGCAGTTACAGCGAGCAAATCGAGATGGTGCGAGGGTTTTTGCATGATTAAGGTTAGCATTGGGCAAGACAGCCATCGATTTGATTTTGAGGATAAGCAAAAGGGCTTGATGGTGGGCGGAGTTTGCCTGAGCCAAGAGTATTGCTTTGTTGCCAATAGTGATGGTGATGTGCTCTTGCACGCTGTCACTAACGCTATCTCGGGGGTCACGGGTCGCAACATCTTGGGGAAAGTAGCGGACAAGATGTGCAAGCTGGGCATCACGGACAGCAAGGAGTATTTGCGGACAGCTTGGGAAGATTTGGACTCTTTGGGTGGCAAGATTGTGCATTTGTCGATTTCTGTGGAAGCTCTCCAGCCCAAGCTGGAGGGGAGTATTTTGCAGATTAAAGAGTCGCTTGCGGGGCTTTTGCAAATAGCGACAAGCCAAATTGGGCTCACCGCAACCACGGGAGAGGGGCTCACCGACTTTGGGAAAGGTCTAGGGATGCAGGTGCTCTGTGTGCTCACCGTGGAGATTTAGTGTCAGACTAAACCGACCTCGCACGCTGAAGACGCAAAATTTTGCGTCTCTACAGCTCCTTGCTTATCACGCAACACACGCTCTATGTTCCCACCTTCCCTCATTCCCGCGGAAGCGGGAATCCATTCTTTTTATCCTCTCTTATCAGAGGGATTTACCTTTCTTTTTGCCTGAGCAAAAATAAATGTAACGAAAGAAAAAATCAAAATACCAAAGCCGAAATCTAAATTCTAAACCGACCTCGCACGCTATCAGCCTCGTGCTATGAATCTCATTTTGTCATTTTATTTGTGATATAGCACTTCGTCGTCAGCGTAGCTTTGGGCGGTCAACGAATTTCACGCTTCCTGCTTTAAGTATTTGCTAGCCCATCCCCGCCTCTGGATTCCCGCTTTTGCGAGGATGAGGGAAGCAAGGCAAGTCCTTCAGAAAATAGGCGAAAGACCTCTTTGTTGTCTTCGTTGCTGGCATCTTCGATGGCACGGCTAACGATGCGAATGCCTGCTTTTCCTCGTTCCCAAGCTCCAGCTTGGGAATGCATACGAAATAAAACATACAGTCAATTAATTAAAACATATACACCCTCAAGCTTCAGCTTGGGAATGCCACAACCAGCATTCATCTGTACCCATCTGTGGTTACTGTCTCCCAGCTGAAAGCAAAAAGCAGGCATTCTCTCTTATCAGAGGGATTTACCTTTCTTTTTGCCTGAGCAAAAATAAATGTAACGAAAGAAAAAGTCAAAATACCAAAGCCGAAAGCTAAATTCTAAACCTTCCTCGCACGCTGCCAGCCTCGTGCTATGAATCTCATTTTGTCATTTTATTTGTGATATAGCACTTCGTCGTCAGCGTAGCTTTGGGCGGTAAACGAATTTCACGCTTCCTGCTTTAAGTATTTGCTAGCCCGAACCCGTCTCTGGATTCCCGCTTTCGCTCAGAATGAGGTAAGAGGAGCAAGCAAGCACCCATACCAGCCTTTGTGTCTGCTCACCACTCGCTTTGCACTTCCACCTCCCCTCATTCCTGCGGAAGCAGGAATCCATTCCCACACGATGCCCAAAAGGGGTTGGGACAGGGAATCTGTGTTCATCTGTGGTTTTATTTCTTTATTTAACCGCCGATAGTTTATTTTTTAACTTTTAACCTTTGCTTAAAAGTTCATCCATGGTTTGTTTTTATTTCTGCGATTTCTGCTCCATCATCTTCACAGCGGCATAGACAGCTTGGTTGTAGGGCGTTTTGATGCCGAGCTCTTTGCCAAATCTGACGACTGTGCCGTTTTGATACTCTATCTCCGATGGTTTGCTCTCTAGCACATCGCGGGCAAGGGACGAGCGGACATCGTATGGGTAAGAATCTACAAACGACATCGTCTTGTCCACGGTGTCAGCAGGCAGATTGACTCCCTTGGCTTTGCCGACTGCGTACACCTCTTTCACGGTCTCTTCTAGCACAGTTCTGGTTTCTGGCAATTCCCGCAACTCTCCGTAGGTGGCGTTCATCGTCGCTCCGTAGGCACTCAGGCAGATGGCGATAAATTTTTGCCAGAGGTTTACCTCGATGTCGTCGCTGAGAGTAGCTTTGATGTCGGCATCTAAGAGCATTTTTTCGATAGAAACGCATCTTTGCGAGCGAGTTTTGTCTTGCTCGCCGAATTTTATCACAGGTTCGAGTCCCATATGGGTAATCTCTCCAGCGGCGGTAATTTTGGAAAAAATCATACACAGCCCGCCGAGGACATTGCTTTTAGGGAAATGACGATTTAGCTCTTCGCTGGCTAGCACGCCGTTTTGGAGAGGTAAAAGTAGAGCGTCTTTGTTTAAATGGTTTTTGAGCTCTTTTGCCATCGGCTCTACTTGCCAAGATTTGCAAGCGAAGATGATGAGCTGGCTATTGGCAAAATCTGCTAAATGATCGCTAGCAGAAACGGGATGAATGAGCATATCGCCTTTGCCACTTTTTACCAATAGACCTTTTTCTTGCATCGCTTGCAGGTGCTTTCCTCTTGCCAAAAACTTAACAGAATGTCCTGCTGTAGCTAGCTTTGCCCCGAAATATCCACCGACTCCGCCTGTACCTAAGATTCCTATTTTCATAATTACCTCTCTTCTGAATTTATTTTGAGCTTAGCTTGTCAGCAATTAGATTTTAGTCAAGAGAAGAGATTGCGAATTGACGAATTATTCTTGACACGGAGATAGAACACAAATCACTTTAAGCAAAGGAGGAGCTTTATGCGATTATGGTCTATTCATTCGAAATATCTTGATGTCAAAGGCTTTCTGGCTCTTTGGCGATAATCTCTTTTGGCGAAAAAGGTGCTGCGAGGGCTGACAAAAGGTTATCGTAATCACCCACAGCTGGAGCGGTTCAAGAGTGCTGGCGAGCCTCTGACGAGCATCGATTTTTATCTACAAGAGATTTGGCGAGAAGCGTGTGTGCGAGGCTATCGATTTGACCAAAATAAGTTTGAGGCAGTGGAAAATGTGACGAGTATTGAGGTAACGCAGGGACAGGTTGCTTATGAGAGGCAGCACCTGCTGAAGAAGCTGACTGTGCGTGATAGAGCCAGATGGGAGTCGTTGTCGCAAGAGGGGGAATGTGCTGTGCATCCGCTCTTTGCTGTGGTAGCAGGGGATAGGGAGGAATGGGAGAGGGTGTAATGAGCGGTGTCCACGAGACTTTATCGCTCCCGCCCTTGGATCCCTGCTTCCGCGAGGATGAGGAAGAAGAACAAACAAGTGCACCTCCAGTCCCCATTCCTGCACATCGCACGCTTTGCGTCTCACTTTCCTCTCGCAGCTCCTTCCCCTCATTCCCGCGAAAGCGGGAATCCATTCTCTCACACGATGCACGAGAGGGGTAGGGGCTCACCTCCGCTTCACGGGCAGAGCCAGAGACACATACCACCATCTTTGGCATTGCAAAGCTAGCAATCGGAAATGTACAGCTAAGAAGAAATCTCGGAGGTGCTCTCCACCACGGACAGCTTAAACACCTCACGCCATGTCTCTGGCGGATTGAAGCGGAGCGGTTTTCTTTTCTCCTCTATCTATTCTTTGAGCGTTCAAAGAAAAGATGGAGTCTTGCTGAAAGCTAAAAAGCGGGCATCTCTCTTATCAGAGGGATATTAACCACTCTTAGCAAAGTAAGCAGAGTTACCCCTTGACAGATAGCGGTTTCTTTTGTTTTTAACTAGTAGATGAATTTAAGAAAAAGAATTAAAATCAAAATGGGATTTAATCATTTAGAGCCTTAGCTCTTCTTTATTTTTTATGGAGTTTCTCCTTTGGCGGAACTTCCAATCTGTTTTTGTATCTCATTGCCTTTCCAATCGTAGTTGTCTAAATAATTAGGAGGGCGTATGAATCAAAAAGTCAAAATTAAAGTTGAAGGATTATGCAAATTTTTTGGTGGAGAAAAACAAAAAATCCGAAAACTTTTATTAGAAAACAAAACTAAGCAGGAAATTTTAAACAGTACCGGCTGTAATGTCGGTGTGGCAGACGCTTCTTTTGAAGTGTATGAAGGTGAAATTTTTGTGGTGATGGGATTGTCTGGTAGTGGTAAGTCGACGCTTTTACGCTGCCTAAACAGATTGATAAATCCAACTTTTGGCTCAATTTTCTTGGACGATTATGAGATTGTTCAAGCTGATAAGGAGAAGTTGAGGGAGATAAGGAGAAAAGAGGTGGCGATGGTGTTCCAGCATTTTGGGCTGCTCCCGCATCGGGATGTGATTTCTAACATCGCTTTTGGCTTGGAGATAGGCGAGATTCCGCTGGAAGAGCGAGAGAAGAAGGCGAAGGAGATATTGGAGACTGTGGGGCTCAAAGGTTATGGCAGACAGATGTGTGGCGAGCTTTCGGGTGGTATGCAGCAGAGAGTGGGCTTGGGTAGGGCTTTGGCGATGGGTACGGACATATTGCTGATGGACGAAGCGTTCTCGGCATTAGATCCGCTGATACGCAACAATATGCAGGATGAGCTGCTGGATATGCAGGAGAAGATGAACAAGACTATCGTGTTCATTACGCACGACTTGGACGAGGCTCTGAAGCTCGGGGATCGCATCGCTATTATGAAAGATGCCAAGATTGTGCAAATCGGGACGCCAGAGCAGATTTTGTCTGACCCTGCTAATAGCTATGTGCGAGATTTTGTGGAGCAGGTGGATTCGGCGAAGATCATTTCCGTTTCTAAGGTGATGAGTAAGAATCCTGACAAGATTATGAATCCTAAGGATGGTCCGAAAACGGCTTTACGCTTGATGCGGAGGCACTCGCTGTCTTATCTGCCCGTGATTTCTCGTGGTGGATATCTAGAGGGGATGGTCTGCTTGCAAAAGACGATAGAGGCGGACAAGAAAGGGTATGCGACTTTGCAAGAGTATATCGATAAAGATGTGCCGGTGGTGTCGCCCGAGACATACATCCACGACCTTATCCCTTTGTTTATTAACGAGGATATGCCCATAAGCGTAGTGGACGAGCACAAGAAGTTCTTGGGGTTAGTGTCCAAGGCGACGGCGGTCTCGATAGTGATGGGTGAGGAGTATGTGAAGCAAGATGAGAATGTCGTTCCTAAATTAGGGTTGGAGGAAAAATGAAGTTGATTCATATTGGTAAATTTTTTGAAGCAGGGGTGGATTGGTTGGAATCCAACCTTAGTTGGTTGTTCGATTTTATCACTTTGGTGGTAACCTCTTTTATTCAAGGTGTGGAATATTTTTTAATGTTAATTCCTGCTTTGGCTTTGATTTTGCTGCTGGCTTATTTGGCTTACAAACTTTGTGGCAAAGGGGTTGCTATTTTCACGATAGTGGGCTTTAGCTCTATCTGGGCGATGGGATATTGGGATGAGACTTTGCAAACTTTGGCGATGATTGTAATCTCTACTTTTTTGGCGTTGGCTATTGGTATTCCTATCGGTATTTTTTGCTCCCGCAGCAAACAGGCAGAATCTTCTGTGCGTTTGGTGTTGGATTTTATGCAGACGATGCCAGCTTTTGTATATTTGATACCTTCGGTTTTGTTTTTTCAACTGGGAAGAGTGCCCGGAGTGATTTCCACAGTGATATTTTCTATGCCTCCAGCTGTGCGTTTGACTACTCTAGGTATCAGAGAGGTCTCCAAAGAGGTAGTAGAAGCAGGCGTCTCTTTTGGTTGTTCGCCGATGCAACTACTGCTGAAAGTGCAGTTGCCCTTGGCTAAGAAAACCATCTTCTCAGGGATTAACCAAACAATTATGCTGTCTTTGTCGATGGTGGTCATTAGTGCGATGATTGGTGCTGGTGGTTTGGGAGGTGAGATTTTGAAAGGAATAACGCAGTTGAGGATAGACATTGGATTTGAGAGTGGTTTGGCAGTGGTTATTTTGGCGATATTTTTAGATAGGATAACGCAGTCTTTTGGGCTGAACGATAAAGAAAAATAGAATAAGGAGAAAAGAAGATGAAGAAATTATTACTATTACTTTTTGCAACGATGATTTTGATGGCAGGTTGCCAAAAGAAAGGCCAAGAAAAAACAGCTGATTTGGTTTATGTAAATTGGGCTGAAGGGGTAGCTTATACCCATTTGATAAAGAATCTGCTGGAAAATGAGATGGGTTACGAGGTGACTCTGACAGCTGCAGATGTAGCTCCTGCTTACGCCTCTGTGGCAAAAGGGAACAAAGATGCTTTTATGGAGTGCTGGCCATCGCTGCACGGCAATTATTTTGAGAAATACGGGAGCAAGATAACTGTTTTGGGGAACCTTTATGAGGGTACGATTTGTGGTTTGGTAGTTCCATCTTATGTTACTATCGATAAACTCTCGGAGCTCAAAGCGAATGCAGACAAGTTCAGCGGAAGAATCGTGGGGATAGACGCTGGAGCTGGGATGATGAAGAGTACGGAGCAGTTGATTAAAGATTATGATTTGCCGATGGAACTCGTAGCCTCTAGTGGACCTGCGATGACTACCGCCCTGAAAAGAGCGATCAAAAACGAAGAATGGATCGTTGTTCTTGGTTGGAAGCCGCATTGGATGTTCGGTCGTTGGGACCTGAAGGTGCTAGAGCAAGATGAGAAGAAGTTTTGGGTTGAAGATGTCATTCAGATAATCGGTAGAAAGAATTTAAAGAAAGACAAACCCGAGCTGGCTAAATTCTTGGGTGCTTTTTCGATTACGGATGCTGAGATTTCTAACTTGATGATCAAGATTAACGAGAGTGATGATATAAATGTGGCAGTCGCCGAGTGGATAAAAGAAAATCCGCAAACGATAGAGAGAATGTTGAAAGATTTTAAGTAATCTTTTCCTGTTTTAAGAAAGCTTGTCCTTTTTGCAAGGGCAGGCTTTTTTTATTGGCTAACTGATTTGTAGCCCGTTTTGGCAAGGCTTGTCGGGAGAGAGCAGAGTTACCGCTTTTTCGTTTACCGCTCCCAGCACCAAGCATTCACTCATTAGGTTAGCGATTTGCTTTTTGGGGAAATTCACCACGGCGACGACTTGTTTCCCGATTAGCTCTTGCGGTTGGTATCTTTGCGTGATTTGTGCCGAAGATTTTTTTATGCCGAGCTTGCTACCGAAATCGATTGTGAGTCGGTAGGCAGGTTTATGTGCTTCTGCAAAAGGTTCGGCTTCGATAATCGTGCCGATACGCATTTCGACTTTGGCAAAATCTTGCCAGGTGATTTGGTCATAATTCATTTTGTTTTCCTCCTAATAAAAAAAGTGGCAAACGAATTTGTCTGCCACTTTAAATATTTTTATTTTATACGAAGCCAAATATTCTGGGAATAGTCATAGATAGAGGTGGCCAGAAAGCGACTATAAATAGAGCTACCACTTCGGCAAAGATGAAGGGAATAATCTCTTTGGCGACCTTTTCTAGTGGTAATCCAGTGACTCCACAAACCACGAAAAGGCACGCTCCCAGCGGAGGTGTCATCAGCCCGATATTGAGCGCTACCACCATCACGATGGCGAAATGCAGAGGATGGACTCCCAATTGGATTGCCAAAGGTGCTAAGATCGGAGCGAGTATCAAAAGTGCCGCGGTGATGTCCATAAACATTCCTACTACCAAAAGCAGGATGCAAATCAAAAATAGAATAATATATTTGCTGTGTGAGATAGAGAGCATAATGTTGGCGATCATCTCAGGGATGCCTTCGCTAGCCAAGAAGAAGCTGAGAATGGAAGCGGCAGACATAAGCAAGAAAATGATTCCTGTGTTTTTCGCACAATTAAGGAAAATATCTGGGAAGTCGGATAATTTAAGAGTCTTGGTGACAAAAAAGCCAATCAAAAGAGCGTAAAGAACTGAGACAGCAGCGGCTTCGGTAGGGGTGAAATATCCAGAGAGGATGCCACCCAAGATGATAACAGGTAAAATAAGAGCTAAGATGCTTCTTTTGAAGACTTTCCAAATGTGGGCAATTGTGGAGCGTTTCTCCATTTTTGGGTAGGAGCGTTTTGTGGCGATAAAATAGACCATCACCATAAGGAGCAAGCCTATCAAAATACCGGGTAGCACTCCTGCGGCAAAGAGTCCAGCTATAGACACGCCCATGATTGATCCGTAAATCACCATAATGGTGCTGGGTGGGATGATAGGACCGATGATGGACGAAGCAGCGGTGATGGCAGCAGAGAAATCTTCGTCGTATCCGTCTTTTTTCATAGCTGGGATCAAGACAGAGCCAAGAGCAGCGGAGTCGGCGACAGCAGCACCAGTGATGCCAGCGAAGAAGATGCTGGCAACGATATTGGAGTGAGCTAGCCCTCCTCGTATATGTCCCACCAGGGTGTTGGAAAATTCTATCAAACTGTCGGTTATTTTGCAGCGGTTCATCAGGTCTCCAGCTATCATAAAGAAGGGCATAGCCATAATGGGAAACATATCTACTCCAGCGAAAAATCTTTGCGGAACGATGTTGAGCAAGACGAGCATATCTGATTTGACGATAGCAAATAGAGATGTAAGACCGAGTGTGAAGCCGATGGGGACGCTTATGATGAGCAAGATTGCAAAGACAATAGCTATAAATAATGGCATTTTTTCTCCTTATCTGTCAAATATGTCGGACAATATTTGGATAGAAATATGGTAGATGCTAATGACAGAGGTTAGCGGTACTACCATCAAGATGTAAAACATTTTAATTTTGAGAGCGGGTGAAGTTTGATTAAGTCCGTCTAAAGCCATTTGATAGCCGTAAATAGCCATAATAATAAAAAAGCCTAGGACTAAGAAATTTATGATATATTTCAAAGATATTCGCAAAGATTTTGGGAAAAGGTCGTAGAAATAATTTACTCCTAAATGGGTTTTTCTTTTGACACCCATACTAATGGCAAGTATCCCCATCCAGATCATGGCATAGCGTGCAAATTCCTCTGTCCAGTTGAGCGGTTGGGACATCAGGTATCGCAAGAAAATCCCCGTGAGCGTGCTGATGGTCATCGTTGCGACGAAGATGATGCAAACATATCCAACACTTTTGTCGATAGTGTTACCGATTTTTTTCAAGTAATCTAACATATGAGTATTTTCTCCTTTATTGGATTATTTTAGCAAATAAGGTCAGACTCTTGCATGGAAAAATATCAAGAGCCAGACCTTAAAAATATCGTAAAACTTGTTACTACTCTTTTTCTTCAGCTTCTACGATAGCTTTTTGAAAATCTTTTATCCAAGTTTTATTTGCTGAATTTTCTTTTTCCAGCCAACTAATGTAATCTTTTTGCACCATATTTCTAAATTGAGCGATTTGTTTGTTTGTAGGTTTGTAGATTTTAAGACCTTTTTCTTGCAACCCTTTTACTGCCAAAGCATCCAAGATTCTTTGAGCTCCTCTATCGGCAATATTGGCTACCTGAGCACCATCGCGAACGATTTTTTGCAAATCTGCTGGTAGAGAGTTGTACCATTTGTCGTTAACCATAAACCAGTCTGTTCCATAAAGGTGATTGGTGAGAGTAATGTATTTTTGCACCTCTTCTAGTTTGGCATTTAGCATTGTAGGTAGTGGGTTCATTTGTCCATCGATCACGCCTGTTTGCAAAGATGTATAGAGCTCAAGCCAAGCAATAGGGACAGCTGATGCTCCCATAAGGGAAACCATCTTGATATGACCAGCGTTTTCCATCGTTCTGAATTTCAAACCTTTCATATCTTTAGGAGATTTGACTTCTCGTTTACTATTGGTAAAAGCGAAGAATCCGCCTGTCTCTGTAGTCGCGAAGCAACGCACACCTGTGTTTTTGTAGATATCAGCACGGAGTTTTTTGCCAAACCAACCATCATAAACATTCCAAGCCACTAAGTTGTTAGCAAAAGCAAAAGGTATGTCAACTACGGTGATAGGCTCGTAGAATTGAGCGATTCCGCCGACTGATGATAGAGTTGCTTGGATTACATTGTTTTGAACATTTACAAAGTTTTCTCTTTCTTTGCCTAACACTCCACCAGGGAATAGTTTGACTTTAATTTGTCCATTGGACATAGATTCCACATAAGATTTGAACACATTTGCAAAACTTGCCTCGTTCGCTTCATAGATGTCATCTTTGAATTGAAAGGCAAATTTCATCTGGTATGTTTTTGCCATAAGTCCTGAAAAAGACAATAATAGCAATACTACCGTTCCTAATTTTTTGATTCTGTTCATTTTTCCTCCCTTAATAAACATAATTCTTGTCTATTTGACAAAGTGATTATGAGAGTGTCAACATTTTTTTTTATATTAGTAAAAAAAGTATGCGGGATTTATGTTTTATATTGTAAGATGTTATTGTTACGCTTAATGATAAAAGGAGTTAGAAGAGAAGCAGAAATGTGAAAAAATTAAGCGGGAAATGATGTGCTCCCAAATTGTGGATTTCTTTTCGAGGGGCGATTTCCTTCTTTTATATGTGAAAGATTGGCTAAAGACTTGGAAGGGAAAATGGAATAAAGAAAAGTTCACAATTATGTTTGACTTACTAGATATTCCCATATCTTGGCGGAAAGTGATAAGAGTGTATAAAAGGATATAAATATGGATAAGATTTGGGTAAACGATTTGCATGAGCATCTGGGACAGTCTGATGTGGTTTCTTCTTTTTTGGTGAGTGAGAAAAACTTGCGAGAAGGTAAACGAGGAATGTATCTGAGGATGCGATTTGTAGACAAGACGGGCGATGTGGCAGCTAATGTTTGGAACAATGCGACAGTTTTGGATAAGCTGTTTGAGAAAGGCGATGTGGTGAAGATGAAAGGCGTGGTGGGAGAGTATCGCGACCAGATACAACTTACGGTGAACAAAGTACGGAAGATGGGCGAGGAGGAGTACGATTTGCAAGATTATCTGCGTTCCACAGGCAAAGATCTGAACTCTCTGATGGATGAATTATATGATTTTATCGAGAAGTTGGAAAACGAGCAACTGCGGCAATTACTTACTAATATTTTTGCTGATCAAGATTTTTTGGCGAAGTTCAAAAAGTGTCCAGCTGCTAAAGGTTGGCATCACAACTATATCGGTGGGCTTTTGGAGCACACTATCAGCGTTACCAAAATCTGTGGATTTGCAGCAAATATGTATCCCGTTGACCAAGACCTTTTGGTAGCAGGGGCTATTTTGCACGACATCGGCAAGGTGTTTGAGTACGAGATTACCTCGGTTATCGATTTTACAGATGAGGGTCGTTTGGTAGGGCACTTGTGCATTGGCGATGATTTCGTTACCCAAAAAGCACGCGAGATTCCCGATTTTGACAAGATAACTTTGATGAAGATGCGACACCTAATTTTGTCGCACCACGGTGAGATGGAGAAGGGTGCGGCTCGCTTGCCCCAGACACTGGAGGCGATGGTGCTTCATTATGCGGACAACATGGATGCCCAAGCGGTGGGTGTAGCACAGTTGATGGAGTCTGTGCAACAAAAAAATGCTCGCTGGACGGAGTACAATTCGATTCATAATCGTTATTTTTATATCGGTTAATAGAGAGAGTATATGTTTCAGGTGGCGATGCTTTATTCGGGGAGCAAAGGAAATGCTTGCCTTGTGCGGACTGCTAGCACCAAAGTGGTGGTCGATATCGGCTTTAGCGGGAAGAGGTTTTTGCAAGCGATGGATGACCTTTCTCTGGACGCTGGCAAGTTGCGAGCGATCTTGGTTTCGCATGAACATTCCGACCATATAGCTGCGGTGGGTATCGTCGCCAGAAAGCTAAAGCTGCCAGTTTACCTCACCGAGAAAACTTATCAAGCTTGCAAATTAAGGTTGGGTAAATTGCCTTTGGGGGTTCGCTCGTTTGTCTCGGGGGAAAGTTTTTCCATAGGAGATTTGGCGATAGACCCCTTTGCCAGTAGTCACGATGCTGTCGATCCTTGTAATTTTGTTTTCTCCAAAAAATTGGACAAAAAGAAGCGGAAGCTGGGTTTGGCTACGGATAATGGCTATATTTCTAACTTGCTTATTAACAAGTTGCAAGCGTGCACGACTTTGATTTTGGAGTCCAATCACGATGTAGAGACTTTGCTCACCTCGGGGAAATACCCTTGGGAGCTTGTGCAGAGGATCAAGAGCCGAGTCGGGCATCTGTCCAACGAGGAGTCAGCGGGAGTGCTCTTGAAAGTGGTGCATTCAGGGCTGAAAAATGTAGTATTGGCACACTTGTCGGCGGAGAATAACTCGCCAAAGATGGCTCGGGAGCAAGCTAGTAAAGTGTTGAAAATTTTTAAGAATAACGCCAATCTTTTCTTGGCTAAGCAAGAGAGAGCGACGGAACTTTTGGATGTATAAATGGAAATTTTAAGAGCGGAAAATATTTTTAAGTCCTACGAAGATGGTAGCACTAGGCTGCAGGTGCTAAAGGGGCTGAATCTGGTGGTGGAAAAAGGGCAAACCAACATCGTAACTGGTGAGTCTGGCTGTGGGAAATCGACCCTTTTGCATATCCTAGGTAGTTTGGATAGCGCAGATAGCGGGAGTGTGCTTTACAATAAACAGAATGTGCAGGATATAAATAAACTTCGTAACGAGTTTTTGGGGTTTGTGTTCCAGTCTCATTATCTTTTGCAGGAATTTACTGTCTGGGAAAATGTGGCAATGCCGATGTTTATCAAAACCAAAGATATGACAAAAAGCAAAAAAGAGGCTATGGAGATATTGAAAGTTTTGGGCTTGCTGGATAAAGCAGATGCTGTGCCAAATAAGCTCTCGGGTGGACAAGCTCAGAGGGTGGCTGTGGGCAGAGCTATTGTCAATAGACCTCAGCTTATTTTGGCAGATGAGCCCTCGGGCAGTCTGGACCACAAGAATAAAGACAATCTCATCAGAATTTTTTTGGAGCTCAATAGACGGTTTGAGCAAGCTTTTGTGATAGTGACGCACAATCTGGAGCTAACGAGCAAAATGGATAAACATTATATTTTGGACAACGGAGTGCTGAATTTGCAATAATGAAAGCGAAAAAGTGGCTTTTGATAATTGTGGCAATCTTGCTCCTGATCAATGGTGCTTACTACTTTATTTTCAACATTATCGGTTTCAATAATTTTGTAAAAGATAGGATAGAAGTATCTTTGGCTTCTCGTACCAAATCGCAAGTCAAGATCGAAAAGTTAGATTTTAATGACAACAGATTAACTATTTTCGGTCTGAGTAGTTACAGAGATGACTATTCGCTGGATGTAGAGAGCATTACGGTAGATTACAATTTGCTGTTTTTGCCTTTTTTCAAATTTTTGCCAAGAAAAGCAATCAGCAAAGTTTTGGTTTATAAGCCAAAATTAACCGTGAAGTCAAGAATCAAAGCTGGTGGTAGTAAGCTGAGTGGCAGAGATTTGGGTGTTTTGTTGAGCTTCTTGCCAGATTTTTCGGTGATAGAAGGTTTTTTGGATCTGGATATCACTTCAAAGGGGAAGTTTGTTTTTCAAGATAAAATCGACCTCTTCTCGTGTAGCTACTCTCTGGGAGCGGACGAGCGGATCAGCAGCTCTTTTTATGTTTCTTCCGGTTCTCGGAAGCTGGAGAGTAATCTCGTTTTTGGTAATGGGGTGTTGGACACCTTTAGATTACAGGCGGATAGTTTTGCTTTGCCGGGACTGGCTCTGGATGCTATGGATAGTTTGCAGTTCTTTCTAGATGGTTATGTTTATGGATCACACCAAACTCTTGCAGCCGATTTAAAGGCGAAAAATATTTTCCTCAAAAGCGGAAATTTAGGGGCGAGGTTGCCAAATTTGAGTGTGACTGGAGATGAAAAACTTTTGCAGATATTGGTGGCAAAGGGCGAAGTTTTGGGAACACCTTTGGAAATCCAAAGCACGCTGGTCGATGCACTGCACTCTGATATGGAGTTTTATGGGAAGCTCTCGCTGGGGGCTGGTTTTGTGATAGATGATATTTATGCAAAGAGGAAGCGAGAAAATAACGAGAGCAAATGGGCGATAGAGCGGGCTTTTTGGTTGAAGAACAAGTTTCAAGGCGAGTTTGTCACCGACTACAAAAGTTTTGATTTCTCGCTTTATGATAGCTCTTTTGTGGTAAAAAATAAAGATTTTTTATTGCAAAGCTCTTTGCAAATCTTGGCTTCTTGGAAAGGCGTTTCTGGATTTAGAGCAGATTTCGATGGCGATAGCCTGCTTGTGATGAGTGAAAATTTCATTGTCCAAGATGCACAATTGCAGGGGCATCTGGCGGGGAGCGACTTTACGGCATCTTTGAGTCGGAAAGATAGCTTAGCACAGTTCGATTTTCGGGGCAACCTTTTTACGGATAGTTGTGCTGTCGATTTTCAGTCGCAGGAGTTCGATCCTAATCTGCTTTTGAGACAAAAAAATCGCTATTTGCCGATGTGCAGAGTGTCTTCTTCTGGTTTCATCTTGGGCAAAGTTTTGCACTCCAAGATAGATATTTTTTTGCAAGACTCTTATTACGGGTTGGTCAGCGGCTCTTTTGGTAGTCAGGTCGTTTACGATTTTGAGCAAGGGAATCTGGATATGAGTCTCAGGAGTTACAAGTCTACTTTTAATTACAATCTTTTCGATTTGGATTTGCACGCCGAAGGCAGTTTCGATAGTCTAACTGTAGATAATCTGGTGATTAACGAAAAACTGCGAGGGAAGTTTCTCTTTACCAAAGATGAAGAATATAAGTGTAGTGGCTTTTTGTTGGCGGATGCGTTGCCTTTGCAGGTGTGGCAGAAGTATTTCACGAAGAAAGTTTTTTCTCAGCCTCTGGATGGTACTTTGAGTACGAGTCTGGAGTTGGAGAGCGACGGTAAGCTGCGGTTCAATCTGCAAGGCAGAGATTTGAGCTACGGTAATTGGCAAGGGGTGGACGCAGATTTGCACCTTAGCGGAGATCTGGACTCATTACTGGTCGACAATCTGGAGATAAGAGCTGGTAATGATACGATAGGCACAGGAAGCGGAAGCCTCTTTTTGGATACCACTTTGCGGATGAAAGGCACATTGGACATCAAAAATCTGAATCTGGCGAAGATACAGGCGAAAGAACATCAAGAGTGGACGGGAGATTTGCGAGGTCATTTTTTGTTAGATTACCAAAAAGATTCGCCTCTTTTCTCTGGGGATTTGGAGTGCGAGTCTGTCGGTTACAAAAGTTTTCGCTTCTCTTCGGGAAGTTTGCAGTTTCGGCAGGAGAAAGAAAAGTTTGTTGTGGAGAGGTGTGAATTAGGTGCAAATAAATCGGATGAGCAGATGAGGATAAAAGGGGCACTAAGTTACAATTTTTTGAGCGGTTATGTTTATCCATCCGATGCAAAGTTGCAAGTTTATTATCAAGGCGATTTTTTGCGTGGATTGGCTGGGTTTGTGCCTTACATCAAAAATCCTAGTTCAAAGTCCCGTTTAGCTCTAAATCTTTGGATGTCCGACAAAGGGTTAAGGGTGAAAGAGGGAGCTTTTGTCCTCAAAGAGGGTAAGCTGAAGCTCAAAAATCAGCCCGCAGAGATAAAAGATGTAGATATAGATTTGAAAATCTCGCACGACAGTTTGCACTTGGACAAGTTCCAGATTAGTACGGCAGACGGCAAATTGCATCTTAGAAACGAATTTACTCAGTCGCAAGGTGATTTGGTCTTGGGAAATTTGAACTTGGGCAAGATATATTTCTGGAGCAGTAGTGGAAAAATTAGTTTCAATTTCCCTGACTATATGGACGATAACGCTGTAGCCAAGGTGGAGGTTATGGGAATGGGGGGAAGTGGACAGGCTTTCGTACAAGGTCCAGCTGAGGAGATGTTGATAAGTTGTCAGCTATCGATTTCGGACGCTCAGGCGATGTTTCCCAAGAAGTCGAAAAACCTTTTGAAGCTGATAACGGAAACTTACTCTTTGACTCAAGGTCGTATACATCGTAAATTGCCTCTTTTTGTAGATTTGATGCTAAGTTTTCAAGACAATGTTTATTACAAAACTTATCCTGTAAATCTTTTGGTAGATAAGGGTAGTTTCTTGCGACTTTATTATGAAAAAGACGAACGCTGGGAGCTGCGAAATGGTGAGCTGAGCTCGGCTAGTGGCGATATGGATCTTTTTTCTAGTGTCTTTACAGCGGATAATGTGAACTTGAGACTCTCTAAGACGAACTCTTTGCTAGATATATATGCGAAGTTTGAAGCGACTGCGGTGGATGGCAACACGGTGACTCTTACGGTAAAGACTATAGATAGAGACCGGTTTTCCGCTAAAGATAATTTGGATATGGAGCTCGTGAGTACGGACAGAGATTTGACCTCGAGATTAGAGATTATTTCCTCTTTGAAATACGATATATCGCAAGAAAATAACGACCCTAATTCTAATGTTCAGTCTTTGATGAACGCCCAAGTGATCGACCTCGTGGGCGGTGGTGTGCAATCTCAGATTTTGGATCCTCTTCTCTCGCCTGTAGAAAATAGGTTGCAGAGAGCTTTGCGGCTGGATATGTTTCGCATAAAGATGAATGTGGTGCAAAATCTTTTGGAAGATTACGATAATCAGCAAACTATTAGTGATGAGCAAGGGAGTATGGGTAGCAGTGAGATTTTGCTAAACAACATGCAGATATTGCTAGGGAAGAGTTTGACTAGTCGACTATTTTTTGTTTCGGAATTTAATATAGAAGAGACTGACGATCCGCTTTTGGATGATAGAGAACTTTTGCTAAATCAAAAAGTGGGTTTTAGGTATATCTTGCCTTACAATTTCCGCTTTCAGTACGACTACAATTTTAGCGAAGATTCGGATAATAATTTATACGAGCTCAATCTAAAGAAGTCTATCGATTTTTAAAATGAAAGCCCCATTATTTTTGCCATTTATCTGCTTGCTGGCAGGGATATTTTTTGGGCAAAATTTTGCTTGGGGTGCTGTCTATTTTGGCTTGGTTTTGTTGTTTGTCGCTTTGGGTTACTTTTCGGCTAAGCCTCTTTTCGTATTTTTGGCTTTTTTTGCCTTGGGCGGTTTGCTCATCCAAGACGAAAGTCCTTCCGATGCAATCAAAAATTACCTCAAAGTACCTGTAGTGCAGTCAGTCTCGGGGCAAATAATCTCTCAGGTGGAGTACAATCGGGAGAACGATTTTTACAGCTTTACTTTGGATTTGGATAGTGTCGCTGGAGTTCCTTTTACAGGGAAAGTAAGATTTACCATGGTGCAACCAGATTTGGAGTATGGGCAGGTGATAGAGGGAGTGGCTGAACTGCGGCGACCAGAAGGCGTTAGTAATCCTAGCGGTTTCGACTACGCTGAGTATTTGGCACAGAAGAAGATTTACACTCTAGGGCGAGGAGAAAATTTGTTTGTGGTGAAGGCACAAAAAGGGAATCTTTGCCAAAGAGGCATCTACAAATTGCGGGAATTTTTATTAGAGTGGATTGAGCAAAGATGCGGTAAAAATTCTCCCTTTCTGCAAACTATTTTACTTGGTAAAAAAATGGAAGACCAAAGTTTGCGGGAAAGTTTCGTCAAAGCGGGAGTGGCACACATATTGGCTATTAGCGGCTTGCACATTGGGTTTATCGCCTTAGTGTCGATGTTGTTGCTGCGGATGGTTTGCAGTCGGATGTGGCTAGTTTATTTAGCAACAGCTTTGTTTTTGCTCCTGTACGCTGCGATTTGCGATTTTGCTCCGTCTGTCACTCGGGCATCTTTGATGATATCTTTGGTGCTGTGGGCACGACATTTGGAGCGACTTCTGGTGTTGGACAATATCGTGGCTGCTGCGGGGCTGATTATTCTGCTCATTCAGCCAGAAAATGCTTTGTCCATCAGCTTTCAACTTTCTTTTTTGGCAGTCTTAGTTCTGGCGAATTTGGTGCCTCGTTTTCACTTGCGACTGGGAGGTTTGGAGCGAAAAAGGGGGTGGACTTTGCTTAGTCATCTTCTGTCTTTTGTTGTAGCCTCTTTTGTTTGTTCGCTTGTCTTATGCGTGACGATGTTGCCGATCACGCTTTTTTATTTCAATCAAGTCAACTTCAACTCAGTGTTTGCCAATCTCATTTGCGTGCCTTTGGTGGGATTTATTATTCCCCTTAGTTTGGTTTGCCTGATGATGCCTGCATTTTTGGCGGAGTATTACAGTTTGGCTCTGAATTTCCTGATAGATTTGCTCATAGGTTTGGTAGATTTTTTTGCTGAATTTCCCTTTTGCTTTGGTAATATCAGTAGCGATTATTTTTTTAGTTCGCTTTTTTCTTTGCTGCTTGCTTTTGCAGGTGGATATTTTTTGTGGAAGAAAAAAAGATGGAAGTTAGCTCTGTCTTTGTTCTTGGTAGCAGCTTTGCCGTGGAGTTTTTCCTTGGTCTCGGGGAAAAGAGATTTGCAAATCACCTTTTTCGATTGTGGATTGGGCGATATGACACTCATCACTACACCTGAGGGCAAGCATATTTTTGTAGATGTAGGTCCTCCCGATTTTGTGCGGAGTTTTAGCAAAACGGCTTTGCCTTACCTCGCGGATAGAGGCATCAAGAAGATAGATTATCTGGTGATTACTCACGCTCACAACGACCACTTCGGCGGTGTGTGGCACGCTTTTGCTCAGCTGGATATAGAAAAGGTGGTGATAACTAGGAATTTCTGCAAAAGCAGGATTTGGGGAGTTTTTGAGAAAGCTGTGCAAAAAGAGGGAAGCCAGTTGCTAATTTTGCAAGATACAGCGATGCTCTATGTAGAGAAAGATTTGACGATAAATGCTGTCCATCCAGCCAAAGATTTTTGGGACGAAGATATCAACAATATGTCGATAGTTTTGCGTGTCGATTATCGGGAATTTTCGGCTTTGCTTACGGGAGATTTGGAAAAAGAGGGCGAGGAGTTTCTTTTGCCTCGCTTCGATTTGGATTGCGACTTGCTCAAAGTGGGACATCACGGGAGTAAATCTTCTAGCACCAGAGCGTTTATACAGGAGGTCAGCCCCGAGTACGCTTTTATTTTTACTTCTGTAAAAAACAGATTTCATTTCCCGCACAGCAAAACTTTGCGAAGCTACGATTTTTTGCAAGACAACCTTTTTATCACGGGCAGTAGTGGAGCTATCGAGATAATGACGGATGGTTACTCGGCTCATTTCAAAACCTACAAAAGCGGAAGAGATTTTACGGACTACAGCTTGGAAGATTAGCTCTTCTCCAGCACAAAAAATAACCTTTCTGCCGATTCTGTTTGCTGGGGGTCACTGATAAGTTTGCCTTGTGAATACACTCCTTGCAATTGCCACGGCGAGGCTTCTATTAACTTAATGAGCGTTTTGCTGGAATAAATTTTTTGTCTATGTCTTTCTACAAAAGAGTCGTAGAGGTAGCCGTTTTTTTGGAAAAAGTGGAAATTGCTGACTTGTGTGTTCTCTTCCAAAAAGCACTCCTGCATCACGAATTGCTTGTCCTCTTTTTGGTAATCCAACAAGCCGTCGAAGTTGTCTTGGCAATTTTTAAGAGTGGAAACATCGAAGATGAAAAGCCCTCCAGCTGTGGTGCGGTGGTGTGCTGCTAGGAGCAATTGGCTAATTTGCTCTTCGCTCGAGAGGTAGTTCAGGCTATCGAACATCAGTAAGGTCATGTCGAAGTCCGTTTCGCCAGTGCTCGCTAACATATCGCCGAGGTGCAGCTGCGGATGGTGTGGCTTTGCTTGGGCAATCTTGAGCATTTGTGTTGAGATGTCTTCGCCGACTACATCGTAGCCTTGTTTTACCAAGAGGCAGGAGATATTGGCGGTGCCACAAGCGAGCTCTAATATCCTCTGGGGCTTTTCTTTTTTTACTTTCTGATAACTTTTGAGGACGAAATCTGCCCAATCTTGATAGCGGACATGTCGCATATAGTGGTCGTAAATCGGGGCTAGATGGGAGTAAGCGGAGATTTCCTCTTTGCCCAAGTGCAAAAGTTTTTCGGCAAAATCCAAAGCAGCGATGAGACTGCCAGAGTCGGCGATACCTTGCCCAGCGATGTCGCAAGCTGTGCCGTGATCGACAGAGGTGCGGACAAAAGGCAGACCCAGAGTGGTGTTCACGCCTTTGCCCTTGGAGAGCATCTTGAATGGCACCAAGCCTTGGTCGTGATAAGCGGAGATGATCATCTGGTAGTCGGTGGCTTTGTAGGCGAAAAAAGTGTCGGCTGGAAAAGGTCCATCGACTTCGATTTGCTCGCTTTCCTTTAGCTCTTTCAGCCAACCTTCTATTTTTTGGTCGATGTCGCCGAAAGCTCCATTTTCGCCAGCGTGAGGGTTCACCGCGAGCATTGCCAGTTTGGGGTTAGTCAGCATCTTTTTGCTATTGTGATAAATAATTCTTATCTTTTCTTTGAAAAACTTTTCCGTCAAAGTAGGTTCGATCTCTTGCAGAGCCATATGTGTGGTGAGCAGTGCCAGATGGAAGTAAGGACCGAAAAAGCTCATCACGAAAGGGTGCTTGTCTTGGGCGAAAAACTCCGTGTGTCCGATAAACTCGGGGTCGCTCTGCCTGATGGCGTCTTTGTGAATAGCACAAGTGACCACGGCGTCTATCTGCTCTTGGTCGGTTAGCACTTGCTGTAGTAGCTTCAGACTGTATGCCCCCGATGATTTGTCGGGATGCCCCAGTTTGCACTCTGCTCTGCCGAAATCCAGCAGATACAGCTTGCCGGCGGTGTCTGCTTGTGCCAGACAGGTTATCCTCTGTGCGTTTAGCTCTTGCGTATGCCCATAGACGATGTAGGCTGCTTGCTGGTGTAGTTGGCGAAAGCGAAAAGCTTTTTCGATAATCTCCTGACCGATACCAGCAGGATCTCCTTGGGTAATGATGATTTTCTTGATTTTTTTCATTTTAAAATATCTTTTATTTCCATTTTTTTTATTTTTCTCAAAGGAAAATAGATGGCACAATAGATGATGCTACCGCTTACAGCGAAAATCATAGAGAAAGATTGCCAAGAGAACGAGGTCTGGATGTGCGAAATGAGGTAGACGCTTTGGTCGAGCAGGTAGAGGGTTTGTCGAGACAAAAAGTAGCCGAAGCCGTAGCCGAGAGCTTGTCCCAAGATTATCCCCAAGATGGCGATGAGAAATATCCGCAAGAAAAATATCCGTTTGATTATTTTCTGGTGCATTCCAAAAGATTTTAGCACTCCGATCTCTTCTTGGCGAGAGAGGATGAAAACCAGCACATTGTTCACTACGCCGAAAGAGGCGACGACCACCAAAAGGGACAGGATGAGGAAGAGCATAAACTTCTGGAATTGTAAAAAGGCGAAAAACTTTTTGTTGTGCTGATCCCACGGCACTGCGGGGTAGAGTTCTCCGCGGAGCTCTTGCACCGCTTCTTGCAAATCTTGCGGGTCTTTTAGCCGCAGACCCGTGCAGTACGAAGCTTCTATTGGCGAGAAAACTTGCTGAAAATCTGACAACCTGATGAAAGCTACGGACTGATCGTGTTGCGAAAATCCGCTGGAGTAGATGCCCACGACTCGGCAGATTTTTTCGCCGTAGCGGATGCCCATCGGGGTGAACTTGGGCGTGAAAGATGGATTGAGGGTGACATTATCGCCGACTTCCACCTTTAGATTTTGGGCGAGAGGTTTGCCCAGCGCGATTTGGTAGGCGGAGTCCAGCTCGCCATTACCAGCGACGATGAACTCTTGGTAAGCAAAGGGTGCTTTGTGCCAGACTATTCCTTGTATCATGGCGGATTTACTGTTGTTTTGGGAGCTTAGCAATCCTCCAGCGTAGCCGATTTGGGAATATTTGTCAATTTTGTCATTTGCGGATAGATCCAGCTCGGTACTAAAGATTGTTATCTCGGGCGATATGTTGGAAAACAGGTGTTTGAGTGCTTTTTGGTAGCCATCGAAGATGCTCATAGCACAGGTCAGCACCGCTACAGAAATCAAAATGCCTGTAATCATAAAGCCAAAGTCGAAGTTGAGCCACTTTTTATCACGCAGCGAGAAAAAGTTTTTGGTGAGGTAAAAAACTATCTTGTTCATAGGAGCAGACTGGCGATAGTCAGGGTTTGTGTCAAATAGGTAATGGGGAATTTTTAAGGGTATTCAGAGCGACTGCTTTTTCGGGTTGACATCTATGGCTTTGGATTTTCTTTGTGCTTATAAAATTGGATTATTTGTTGCTTATAAGTGAATTGAGATATGAATTTTAAATTGAGGGTTGTATGAGTAAAAGTCTTGTGGATATGTTAAAAGAGAAAGTGAAAGAAGCTAGTGAATTAGAACAAAAGGTTGAGAGATTAAATAAAGAAGTTTTGGAACTTAAATCTGAAAAAGAGATTGGAATCAAAAAAACTAAAGACGCAGAAGAGAAATGTGAATTGGCAAACAACTTTAAAAACTCTAATTACAACTCACTAGTTAAAGAATTATTTGAAAAACCGTCTAAAAAAGCAACAAGAATTTCTTTAATAATTTTTTTGTTTTCGATTATAGCCTCGACTCTTATTACGCTAGCCACTTCATCTTATTTTGATGATAGGAACAGTGATAATCTAAAGAATGGAGTTAATAAATTGTCCAAGAATATGAGTGAAATCAATAGATCTTTGGAATGTATTCCTTCCAATATTAATAAAGTTGAAGCAACATTTGATTCAAAAATAGAGAAATTGCAAGAGGTGTTGAATGATATTAAGTCGGAAACTAATGATTTAAAAACTCGAATAAAGGGTGTTTCTAAAATAACTTCTTCCTTAGAAGTTTCATTGGGTAAAAGCATTGGATCATTAGATACAAAAATTTCTGTTGTGGATAAAAAATTATCTACGGCAACAAAAATCAGCAAATTAGAAAAAGATAGAAAAATCAAAATTCAAAAAGATTCTGAAGAAATTATTAAATACATAAAACATGACAGTGTGATAAAAAATTATTTCCCAAACTATAAAGGAAGTGAAAATGAATTTAGACTACTATATTTTATGAGATTAAGCGATAAATCAGATTACTATGAGGCATTCTTAGAAGCATTTTCTGATTTAGAAATATCTTCAAAGTTTTGTCCAAAAACTGAATATGATATGCTTCTTCTAGATAAAGAGATTTTTGATATTTATTTTTCCGTAACAATTATAGCTAAGATAAAACATGTAAATAAGTTGGCATTTAATTCTTCTGATACATATTTAAAGACATATAAGAGTGATAAGTGTAAAACTGATTTTGGAGTGTGGTGTTTTACTGTAAATAGCTATTCGGATCTTTATTCTCTTTCTGGTAGAACTTTAAAAGCAACAATATCTCGAATTCAAAGTAATGACAGATTAGGAGAGATTGAAATTCCAAGAACCATTACTTACATGGTAAAGGAAGACACAGATAGAAAAATGATAATTGACTTATCACAATTAGGGTCAGAAATTAATAAAAGTGAAAGTAGAAGTGGTGAAAAATTAATTATATTATTGGATAGGCTAGAAGTAAAATTGAATAAAAAATTGATAAAAAAAGTACAAAATAAACTTTTTAAATTGGATTTGATCAAAAAATTTGATATTGATGGTTTTTATGGTGAAATTACTAAAGAAGCTATTAAAAAATATCAAAAGAAAAAAAATATTGAACAAAATGGTAAAATATCAATAAATTTACTTTCATTATTTGAGATTGATTTGGCTCCAGATGAAATTCTTGAAACAATAGAGCATATTAAGGTAAATTAATTTTCTGAAAATTTATTAATCAGCTAAAAGAAAATGTTGACGGAAATCCCCCAAATTTTACTATGCTTTAAAATTATATAGACCTCATTTTGGTGAATCTCTATCTTTATAGGGATTAAAAGGAAATCTTGTGAAAAGCAAGAGCGGACTTTGCCACCGTATGTAGCGTGTAAAGCTTACAAAAATTTCACTGCTTTTTTTCATAAAAAGCGGGAAGAATATTTGTCTTGTTTTGGCGAAAGCCAAAAGAGCTAGCTACGAGCCGGGAAGCCTGCCAATTTTGTTGTAATTGTATCGACTTGCAAAGACCTAAGTTGATAACAAAAAAAATGCTGTGGATTGTTGTGCCAAATTTGAGGATCTTTTATTTTTTTAGGAGATTTTTTTGAATTTGAAAAGCACAATAGTCCTATTTTTTTTTGGAGCTAGTTTTTCGTGGCTTCTCGCACTGCAAGGGGAAGTGGTAAACGAAAAAGGCGAGCCGATAGTGGCAGTAATGATAGCCTCGCAGATGAGTTCTGTTTACTCCGACTCGCTAGGGCTATTTTTTTATGCCCAAAATATCACGAAGCTCAAAGTTTCACATCCTGAATATTACCCCCAGACGATAGTGCTCACTCGCCCCAAGAGGGCTAGACAAGAGGTTTCTCTGGCAGACAGCAGCCTGCTGACGGTGACACTGGTGAAGAAGCTAGCACCACCTCTGCCAAGCACGCAGGAGAGATTGGCTGTGCGAACGGGGGACTATCTGGCACAGGAGCTGAAAAGGCGTTTCTATGTCAAAGGTCACAACTTGCCGGGGGAAAATCAAGAGCTTTCACTCAGTGGACAAAGAGCGAAGAACAGTCTGGTGCTTCTGGAAAACATTCCCCTTAATATGAGCGGACAGCCTGTGGATTTGGGCAATTTCAGCTCGATACTGTGTGATTCTGCTCAGATAGATATTTTCAGCCCGACCAGCAGTATGGCAGGTGCAGGAGAGCTAAATCTCTATCAGTCGCTCGCTGGTGGTAAGAGCATCACCTTTTTGCAAGCAACGGGGAGTTACAACCTGCAAAGCTCACTTTTGCAAATCGACGCTTACACCGATAACTACAGCTATCGCTTTGGTTACAGCCATTTGCAGGCGGACAACGACTACGATTACACAGATTACTGGGGGAAAAGTTGCAAAAGGGAGAACAATCAAAAGCGGATAGACAATCTGTCGTTTGCTTTGGATGGGAGTGCCTTTAAGTTTCGGCAAGTGAATGTTTTTTTCCAGAAGGGTCTGCCCGGAGCGACCAACGAGCGAGATTACTTCACACATGCCAAGTCGGAAGGGTATCGAAGCATTTCCTCGCTGAGTCACCACCGCAAGCTCGCATACCTCGCTTTGGATAGCGATGTCGGCTATAATATACTCAGCAGCGAGTACGATAACTCACGACCATTGCTGAGCGGTAAGGAGCTGACGGCAGAGCACACCTTCAGTGCTTTTTACAGTAAGATGAAGCTAAGCTCGGACTACAAGGGGTGGAAGCTGTCGATGCCTTTTACCTACAAGCGGGAGCGGTTTTCTTATGACGAGAGCAAAACTGGCGGAAGCCCCGAATCTGACATAGAGCCCAAGAGCGAAGAGTTCTACTCGGCTCGGCTGAGTGGTGCTTATCCGCACAAGACGAGCTGGGGAGAGGTGACGCCAGAAGTGGAAGTGGAGTCTGGTAGTGAGCAGGCTTTTTTGCCGAGGATAGGCGTTTTGCTAAAAGGCAGTTCGTTATCTGGAGGAGCTTTTTATCGGCAGACAGTGAGTCCAGCCTCTTTCTATGACAGATTTTGGCAAGCGGGAGAGCTAGCTCAGGGCAATCCAGATTTGGAGTCGGAGCGAGCGAGAACTTACTCCTCATTTTTGGTTTGGGAGAGCTCATCGTTCTCGTCTCAGCTGTTTTACAGCTACACACGCAACGAAGATCTAATCAGCTGGCAGAGGACATCTTTCGGCTGGAAACCTTTTAACATCGGGGAGTCTTCCACCGAATATTGGGAGCTGAGTGGCAAAGCTTGCTTAGGCGATTATTTCGAGCTTACAGGCAAAGCGAGTCGCACTATCGCCAAAGACCGCCGAGATTACGACGGCAAATACATTCCCTACATTCCCGTGGGGATGCTCAATGGGAGTCTTACTTACAAGCGAAAGCACTGGGAGCTGAATGTGGATTACAGTGCGATCGGGCGGCAATACACCACGCGAGATCAGGTGAACAGCTTGGCTTATCTGGACTCTTACGACTTTTGGGATGTGAGCATAAATGGCAATTTCGCCTACAGACAGGTTACTCTGCAACCGAAGCTCAAGCTCTGCAATGTGCTCGACGAGGAGTATTCCACTTACGCTTTTGATCCTCAGCCGGGATTTCACTGGCAGACGGCTTTACAGGTAGTTTATAATTTGGAAAAATAAAACAAGGAGAAAGAGATGAAGAAAGGATTATGGAAGTTATTGATTTTAATGGGAGTTGTGTCGCAACTTTTCGTGGGGTGTAGTATTTTAGGGCTGGATGACGACGACGACGACCAAGTGGTGCTGACTTCGGCGGACTCGACACTGTTTGTGCTCAGTTCCACGGGCACATACATTGCTGCGTTCAATTACATCAGCGGTGAGGAAATCAAGCAAGATTTTGTGGAACTGGAAAGCGAAAGCTCAGCGAGCGATTTCTGTGTGTGGGAAGACAAAATACTGGTGGCTGCCACGAAGTGGAACGCTCTGATGGTGTATAGTGCCGACGATGGTGAGAAAATCACGGAGATACCTCTGGGCGATGGTGTAAAGCCAGCGTTTGTCATCGCTCACGAGGGCGTAGCCTATGTGACCGCCAGCGAAGGAGCAAAGAAATTGCACAAGGTAGACTTGAACGATTACACGGTGACCTCTGTAGCAGGAGGAGATTGCCTGCAAAATATCTATTACAATGAAAACGATAACCTGCTCTACATCAATGATATAGAAAATATGTATAGTCCCGCAGGGCAGCTCTTGGTGATAAGTCCTGAGAGTTTGGCGACCGTGCAAACTTATGAGACCATCTCGCAAAATCCGCAAGGCATTGCCTATTATGACGGCTCGCTCTTCGTGGCTTGCAGTGGTCAGTCGTGGGGGACGCCTGTGGATGGAGCGATAGACCGATTCGATGCCAGTGGAATCCGCTCTGCTACGAGGTTTGCTGGTAAGTATCCATCCTGCTTGGTGGAGTATCATGAGGGGGTCTATGCCAATGCTGGCTTTGGTGTCGCAGGGCTTTTCAATGTGCAAGACACTAGCGATCAGATAGCAGCCATCGACTACTCTGTAGTGGTAGTAGTAGCCAAGGGCGATTATCTGGCGACCACGCAGAGCAACTGGACATCACCTGATAATAAAGCGCATCTTTACATCTACGATGATGGTGTCTTGTGGAGGGAGTTTGAAATCGGAGACAGTCCCAGCTGTGTGAGATTTTATAAAAAATAGAGCGAATAAACTTGCAAAATTGCATCAGCGTCGCCCGATTGTCGGTAGCTTTTTATTGTAAGGAAAAAAGAAAATGAAGATTTTACTTAAAAATGGAACCATCGTCAACGGAGACGGCAAGACACCAGCTTACCGAGCAGATGTATTGGTGGACGGTGAGCAAATCGCCAAGATAGGGGAAAATTTGTCTTGCGACGATGCTTTGCAGATAGACCTAGCTGGGGATTACCTCACGCCTGGCTTTATCGATGCACACTCGCACTGTGATTTGGCTTACTTCGTGCCAGATGGGCTCGCAGGCAAGATACAGCAGGGGATTACCAGTGAGCTGACCGGGCAGTGTGGGCTGGGAGTGCACCCTATGCCGTTTGCACTGCAGGCACAATATCGCCACGGGCTATTGATCGGGGATTTACCCATCGAGTGGCAATGGGAGAGCTCGTCGGGCTACCTGAGGGCGTTGGAAAAAGCTGGACTGCCGATAAATAACGCTCCTGCCATCTCACACGGTGTGCTCCGCTATACACAGCTCGGAGATAGCTCCTCAGCGTTGGACAGCAGGCAAATCAGCAACATCTGCAAGTTGGCAGAGGAAGGCTTCCAAGCGGGCATCAAGCTCTTGACTTTTGGCTTCATCTACCTGCCGGCGTTGTATTATCGCCAAGAAGAGGTGAAGGCACTGCTAGCGGTGGCAGCCAGGCACGATGTGGTGGCATGCGTGCATATGAGAAGCGAAAGCGACAAAATTGTGGAAGGGCTGCAAGAGATAGCCAGTATGGCTGCACAGGCGAAATGCCGCTTGCATATCTCGCATCTGAAGATTATCGGGCGAGAGCACAGCAAGTTCTTGCCACAAGTTTTTGAGCTCTTAGAGAAATTTAGTCTCACTTTCGACAACTATTTCTACAATAATGGATGCACGCTTTTGGCGTCTTTGATACCGCCAGAGTTGATGGATGCAAAAGGGCTGGAAGCTACTTGCGAAAAGCTGAAAACCCAGCGATTTAGAGACTTGGTAAAAACGAAAATCGAAGAAAACCAGTCTACTTTGCCTTGGGATAATCTTTATAAATTTTTAGGTGCGAAAAATATTTACATCGACTCTTTGGAGGAAAATCGCCAGTTTATCGGCAAAAATCTCAAAGAGTTGGCGATGGATAGCGACCCACTGGAGAGTATGTTGCTTTTGTTGGCAGCAGAAAAAGGGCATATTCTGATGAAAGATTATTTCTGCTTACCCGAGCTGACGGAAAAAATATTGCTGCATCCTAGCGGAGTCATCTCCACGGACTCTTTGCCGCTGAGCACTCATCCTCGCGGGTTTGTGACTTTCCCCAGAATTTTGAAGAAAGCTGTTTTCCAAAAGCGATTGCTTACTCTGGAGGAGGCTGTGCACAAGATGAGTGGCAAGAGTGCCAAAATATTTGGACTGGAAAAAAGGGGAGAGATTAAAGAGGGAAACTATGCCGATTTGGTGAGCTTTGCTAGCGGTATCGATTATCACGGCAAAGAGGTGGAAAACTTGAAGTTGGTAATGGTGAACGGCTCGATTATGAAAAAAGATGGTCAGATATTGCCCAGTGACAATCGCGGGAAAATCTTATTAAACTAAAAAGGTGAGGAAGAAAAATGGAAACACAAATCTTGGGAATTTTTGCATCAATTTTGGTGGCAGTATCTTTGTCGATGAAGGCGATGTTTCCTCTGCGGCTCATCAATCTTGTGGGGGCGATTGCTTTTATTGTCTATTCCTACATCATCTGTGCGTGGCCGGTGCTGCTGGTGAATGTCTATGTAGCGGGGACAGATGTTTACCATTTGTATCTCTTGGTTAGGGAACGGAAATTAACGAAAGAGCTTTGTCCAAATACCTAAAAATTTCTTGACCAAATTTCCACTTGCAATTTTTTTTCAGAAAGTTTTAGAAATCGTTCGGGATGTAGCGCAGTTCGGCTAGCGTACATGGATGGGGTCCATGCGGTCGCAGGTTCAAATCCTGTCATCCCGACCATTTTCTGGAGCTTTTTTTGTGTGAGAAATTTTTCACTTAGCTCCAGTTAGCTACTCTTTTATCCTTTCCAGATATTTGCCTGTGCGAGTGTCCACTTTAATGGAATTTCCCTCTTCGATGAAAAAGGGAATGGAAATGTTTAGCCCAGTTTCTGTTTTGCCTGTCTTGTAACTGGTGGAAGCCGAGTTGCCTTTGACATTGGGTTCGCATTCGCTGATTTTCAGATTTACGCTGGTTGGCAATTCTATTCCCAAAATCACATTGGGGTCATCTTCACGGAACTTTATTTTTACTTGAGTTCCTTCTAAGAGGTAATATTTGTTGTCGCCGACCACTTCTTTGGCTACGGCTATCTGATCGAAAGTTTCACTATTCATAAAGTGGAAAAAATCTTCATCGGCATAAAGAAAGTCTAATTTCTGTGCTTCCACACGGATAGGCTCTATTCTTTCTCCGCCACGGAAGGTGTTTTCCACCACTTGCCCAGATTGCACATTTTTCAGCTTGGTTCTTACGAAAGCTCCGCCTTTACCCGGTTTCACATGGAGGAATTCCACGATTTCCCACAGCTTGTTTTTGTATTCTATGATCAGTCCGTTGCGGATGTCAGAAGTTGTTGCCATAATGATGCTCCTATTATTTATAATTTGGTTAAATCAAACGATTGACTTCGGTGTGTATCTGTCAAACTCAAAAATTCCTGCTTGTGGGAAAGCAAAAAAAAAGCCACCTAAATATAGGGGCTAAAATAAATGGTGCCGAAGGCCGGAATCGAACCGGCATGAGTATTAACTCGGAGGATTTTGAATCCACTGCGTCTACCAATTTCACCACTTCGGCATATAGAAATCACAATAAAATCACCATTTGAATCCACCCAAATTTTGGGCATTATTCAGTCAAGCAAATTCTGTAAGATAGTGGTAATTATCTCTTGACTCTTGATTGGTGGATTTTTCGATTAGTTTGTCCCTTTTTGTGAAAGAGAAAGATGATTGAAAAGGGAGAAGTGGAAATGTTAAAAAACTTATTGATGATAATGAAATTGATAGGGTAACTATTAAGCAATACTTAATAATTGCTTCCGATTTTGATCGTGATGTAAAAAAATCTTACAATATAACAAAGAGAAATAAGTATGGAAAAGCAAATTGTTCACAAACTGACAGCGAATTTTGAAGAGTCATCGCACACAACAGATGAGGGTGTAGAATTTTGGCTGGCAAGAGATTTGCAACATCTTTTGGGTTATGGTAAATGGGATAACTTCAAAAATGTCGTCAGTAAAGCAAAGACAGCCTGTGAAGTATCGGGGCAGAAAGTTTATGATCATTTTGCCGACGCCGGGAAAACGATAGAGATGCCAAAAAATGCAAAAAAAGAGATAGATGACATAATGCTGACTCGCTATGCTTGTTATCTTATTGCCCAAAATGGAGATCCTAGAAAACAAGAAATTGCTTTTGCTCAAACCTATTTTGCAGTGCAAACAAGAAAAGCAGAGATTATAGAGCAAAAAATATTGGAATACGAACGAGTCCAAGCACGGAATAAACTTGCCGAGACAGAAAAAGAGCTTTCGCAAGTTATTTTTGAGAAGACGGGAGGCAATCAGAATTTCGCCATCATCAGAAGTAAGGGCGATAAGGCATTATTCGATAAAACGACTCGGCAGATGAAAGATAAGTGGCAAATCAAAAACAAGTCACTTGCGGACTTTATGCCTACAATTTTGTTAAAAGCCAAAGATTTTGCAACTGAGATTACGATTTTTAACGCCAAAGATAAACAGATGAAAACGGAAAACCAGATTTCAAACGAACACATCACCAATAACAAATCTGTGAGAAAGACGCTTATTTCTCGTGGCATTACTCCAGAGAATTTGCCACCAGCGGAAGATGTAAAAAAGATTGCAAGAAAGCTGAAGACCGAAGAGAAAAAGTCACTCAAAGACGATGATGGTTTTACTAAACCTAAGGATTAACTATGTCTAAAGTGGTTAGTGTGAAAATAAAATTAAATGCGAACTAATAGGAAAAAATAGATAACAAAAACTAAGGAGAAAAAATTATGGAATCAAATTTTGGTTGGTTGGCACTTTTGCCGCCGCTGATCGCCATAGGATTGGCGATATGGAAAAGAGAGGTGGTGATTTCCCTACTCTTGGGTACTTTCGTGGGAGTTACCATCATCAACGATTGGAATCCCATCAAAGGGCTGTTGGAGACTTTTAGTACCTATATAGTTGGGAAATCTTTGGCTGATGCGTGGAATGTGGGCGTCATCCTTTTTTGTTTGGCTATCGGTGGAATGATAGGCATCATCAGCAAAACAGGCGGGACAAAAGCTATTGCCGATGCTCTCACGCGGAAAGCTTCGGGCACCAGATCTACGATGTTTGCGACTTTCTTGATGACTTTGGCTATCTTTTTCGACGACTACGCTAACTCACTTTTGGTAGGAAACACGATGCGACCTATCTCGGACAAGCAAAACATCTCTCGAGAAAAATTTTCGTATATTATCGATACGGGAGCAGCCAGTGCATCATCTATGGCACCTATTTCTACTTGGATAGCGATGGAAATTGGTTTGATTGCCACCGCTTTTCAATCTCTGGGGATAAAAGCAAATCCGATGATTATTTTTTTCCAAACGATACCTTTTAGATTTTATTCGATTTTGGCTCTCTTTTTTGTTCTTATGATTATTTACTTGAAAAGGGATTTTGGACCGATGCTGGATGCTGAGCTCAGAGCCAGAAGGACTGGCAAAGTCAACCGTGATGGTGCTGATCCGATTATTGTGGAAGACAAAAGTCTTTTGCCCGATGAAGGTGTGGTGGGCTCTATTTATGATATGCTTATTCCTTTAGGTGTCTTTTTGCTGGTGACGATAGTGGGACTTTGGTACAACGGTGGTGGTATGACTAAAAGTATCAAAGACGCTTTTGGGGATGCCGATGCCTCTGTGGTGCTTACTTGGGGAGCTTTTATCAGTTCGATGGTCATCATCGCCAAAGGTGTTATGAATAAGAAATTCACCCTCAAAGAGGCGGTAGATTCGTGGGTCGCTGGCGTAAAGACGATGCTGATGGCTTGTATAGTGCTTTGTCTGGCTTTCGCTCTGAAGGCTGTGATCGATGAGATGGGCTTGTCGGAATGGATAGTGGAGAATCTAAGAACCATCTTATCGGGAAATCTAGTGCCTGCCCTGACTTTTGTGGTTGCTTGTTTCATCGCTTTGGCAACAGGAACTTCTTGGGGAACTTGTGCTATTTTGATGCCGATTGCTATCCCGATAGCTGTGGGATTTGGTGGAGTGAGTGGCGGCTCCGAGATCGGGACGATTGTCCTAGCCACCATAGGTTCTGTGCTTACAGGCTCGGTAATGGGAGATCACTGCTCGCCCATATCTGACACGACGATTCTCTCCTCTACAGGAGCGGGTGCAGACCACATAGACCATGTCCGCACGCAGATGCCTTATGCTGTAGTTGTGGCTGTAATTGCCTTTGTGCTGTTTGTTTTAGCTGGCTATGGATTGCATCCTTTCTTTTGCTTGATTTTGGGAGCAACTTCTGTGTTTGCCGTGATAAAGATAGTGGGCACTAAATACAACGATGCTGGTGAGATAGAGTAAGAAAAAATAAATATTAAAAGCCTGTGAAAGCAGGCTTTTTTTGTGGGGACTCCAAGATTATCAATTGGTAATTGACAATTTATCGGGAAAATATCAATAATCAATTGACAATAAATAGTAAAATACTCCATTTGTAATTGACAATAAACAGGGAGAAAGGATGACTAAGGAAAGATTGAAAACCATAATCGTGGAGCAAGGCAGAGATATTTCCAAGAAGAAATTCGTGGAGCGAGAGAGGTTGTCGGCTATTAGGAGCAGCCTGCAAGATGGTTTTGTGAAAGTTTTCGTGGGCATCAGGCGGACAGGGAAATCCACGCTTTTGGAGATTGTGCGACGAGAAAATGTCCAGAAAGATTTCTATTTGAACTTTGACGATGAGCGGTTGATCGATTTTAGGGTGGAAGATTTTGGTTTGTTAGAGGAGTGTTTTATAGAGCTTTTTGGGGAGCAAAATCTGTTCTATTTCGATGAAATCCAAAATGTGCAAGGTTGGGAGAGATTTGTGCGTCGCCTGCACAATGAAGGGAAAAAGGTGTTTGTGACAGGTTCAAATGCAACTTTGCTCTCTAAGGAGCTGGGAACACGCCTGACGGGCAGAAGTTTGATGTTTGAGATTTTGCCTTTTTCGTTTGGGGAGTTTTTGGCGTTGCACAAGTTTACACTAAAAAAGAACGATATCTATCTTGAGGAGATTCGTCGCAAGTTGCGTTTTTATTTTGGTGAGTATGTGCAAAAAGGTGGCTTTCCCGAGTATTTGCAGACGGGCAACGCTTTCTTTTTGACCAATATTTTTGAAAATATTATCTATAGAGATGTGATAGTGCGGCATAAGGTGCGAAACGAGCGGGCGATGAAGGAGCTGGCACTTTATCTGCTGTCCAATGCGGGCAAGGAGTTCAGCTACACGAAGCTCAAGAATATGTTTGGTTTTGCCTCGGCTACCACGGTGCGAGAGTATGTGGGATTTTTGGAAGATTCTTACCTCTTTTTTGTCATCAATCGCTACGACTTCTCGCTGAAAAAACAGATAGTGAACCCCAAGAAAGTTTACTCAATCGATACAGCTTTTTCTGACCGTCTGTCTTTTAGATTTTCCGAGGACAAAGGCAGAGTGCTGGAGAACATAGTGTTTTTGCAGTTACGCAGGCAAGGAGGCGACATCTACTATCACCGTGGGAAAGCGGAGTGCGATTTTGTGGTGCGGATAAAAGATAAAATCTGCTTGGCGGTGCAGGTCACGGTGAGTTTGGCGGAAGAGAGCACTCGAGAAAGAGAGGTCAAGGGACTGCTGGAGGCTTGCAAGGTGCATAACTTGCAGCGAGGGCTAATCTTAACGCAGGATGAAGCGGATGAGCTCAACATAGACGGCGTGCAGGTGCAGGTGATGCCGATCTGGCGGTGGCTAGTGGGTAAACCGCCAGAAGCTCTTGCTTAGCTGTTTGCCAGCGATAATGTGGCTTCCTCTCTACTCATACCGCAGTGCGTCGATGGGGTTGAGGTTAGCGGCTTTCTTGGCTGGATAGTAGCCGAAGAATATTCCTATTGTGCCAGAGAAAGCAAACGAGATGAGCACGACAAGAGGGTGGATGCTGGTGCTTAGCGAAGTGAACCAGCCTATACAGCCAGAGATGAGCATCGCCAGCAATATTCCGACTAGGCCTCCGAAAAGGCTGAGGGTGACAGATTCGGCGAGGAACTGGAAAAGCACATCGCTACTGCGAGCACCGATAGACAAACGGATGCCGATTTCCCGTGTGCGTTCGGTTACAGATACCAGCATAATATTCATGATGCCGATGCCGCCGACCATTAGCGACACGCCAGCGATAGCTCCTAGGAGCAGTGTCAGGGTCTTAGAGGTTTGCGATGCCATCTCGGTGATTTGCGACTGAGTGCTGATCTGGAAGTCGCTATCTTCGCCATCGTCCAGCTTATGAGCGATCCGCATTATCTGCTCCGCCTCTATTTGGGCTTCGTCCAGCGACTCTTTGTCGATGGCACTGATAAAGATCATATTGATCTTATTTCCGCCCTTTAGTCGGCTGAGGACAGTGGTGACAGGCGCTATCACGATGTCGTCTTGGTCGTTGCCTACTCCTGTCTCACCTTTCTCTGCTAGCACGCCGATGACGGTGAATGGAGTGTTGTTGATGCGTATCCTCTCTCCCAGGGGACTGTCGTCGCCGAAAAGCTCTTCTGCTACGGTGTGACCCAAGACGGCGACCTTTTTCTTGTACTGGATGTCTTTGCTGGTAAAAAACTCGCCCTTGGCTAGTTCCCATTCTTTGATGTCCAAAAATTGCTCGGAAACGCCCTCTATGGAAGAGTTCCAGTTGCCAGAACCTCCAATTATTTGTCCGTTCACCCTCACTTCGCCCGACACATATTTGAACTTGCTCCCATACTTGAGCAGAGCTTGGCAATCGGTGAGCTTCATCTTATTAAAACTGCCACGAGCCTGATTAGCACCGCCTCTGTTGGTGCGTGCGGGGAACACCATCAAAAGGTTCGTGCCCAGAGAGTTGATTTGCTTCTCTATCTTTTCTTGAGAGCCTTGTCCGATGGCGACCATCACGATTACCGAGCAAACCCCGATAATGATGCCGAGGGAAGTTAAACCACTTCGCATTTTGTTTTTGCAGATGCTTTGCAAAGAAATCTTGAAAATTTTCTTTAATTTCATTTTATTTTTTCTCCAGAGATTTTAAAACATCTTCCGCTTGTAGACGATTTTTCACAGGTTTGTCGAAGATTATTTTGCCATCTTTGAGCACGATAGAGCGTTTGGTGTAGGCGGCGATGTCTTGCTCGTGAGTCACCACTATGATAGTCTTGCCCTTTTCGTTCAGCTTTTGGAAAATGTTCATCACCTCTACAGAAGTCCTGCTGTCCAGATTTCCCGTCGGTTCGTCCGCCAAAATGATGGCTGGGTCGTTGACCAACGCTCTGGCGATGGCTACTCTCTGCTGTTGTCCGCCCGAGAGCTGACTGGGGATGTGGTTCATCCTCTGGGCGAGTCCGACTTCCTCCAGAGCTTTTATCGCTATCTGCTTGGGATTGGTTATCTCTCGCTGGTGATTGTAGAGCAGCGGTAGTTGCACATTCTCTAGTGCTGTCGTGCGGGGTAATAGATTGAACCCTTGGAACACGAAGCCGATTTTTTCGTTTCGGATGCTGGCGTATTTGTTCTTATCCGCAAACGCAGTGTTCACTTCGTCCAAAAAGTACTCGCCACCGCTAGGGGTGTCTAGGCATCCCAGGATGTTCATGAGGGTAGATTTACCCGAGCCAGACGGTCCCATTATGGCTACGAACTCTCCTGCGGCGATGTGGATGTCCACCTCTTGCAACGCTTTCACTTCTTGGCTTCCCATCTGGAAGTGTTTGCTGATTTTTTTCATTTGAATGACAGATTTCATAATACTTTCCCCTTAAAAAAGAGGTCTCGATCTTCTTCCGTTTTGAGTTTGGGAGGTAGTCGTGGATGCATTTTTTTGTTTGATGATGATATTCAATCCTTCTTTGAGTTCGTCGTTTCCAGAAATCTCTATCTTAGTGCCATAAGTCATTCCAGTTTCTACGGTTATGGATTTTAATTCCTTGTCTTCGTCTAAGTACCAGATTCTGTTTTCTTCTTTTCCATCGCTCTGCTCAGTAGGCGGAGTGTCTGGTCTTTTTTTACCTTGCTTGCCTTTTTGCTTGCCTCTTGCGAGTTGCTGGCTTGGTCTAAATGTAAGAGCGGAGCTGTTGACATAAAAAGCGTCCTTCTTCTCTTCGATGATAAACTCTATCGTCGCAGTCATCCCCGGCAAAAGCAAGCTAGAGTCGTTCTGTGCTTCCACGATTACCGTGTAGTTGACCACATTGGACACAGTCTCGGGCTGTAATCTTATTTGCTCTACGGTGCCAGTGAAGCTCTGCTCGGGGTAAGCCTCCACCGTAAAAGTTGCCACCATCCCTTTTTTGACTTGTCCGATGTCGCTCTCGTCCACACTAGCGTAAATCTCCATATTGTCGAGACTCTCGGCGATGCAAAAAAGTGTGGGCGATGAAAGGCTAGCGGCTACGGTTTGCCCAGTTTCGATGCTCCTGTCGATTACTTTGCCATCGATGGGCGAGCGGATGATGGAATATTTTTCGATATTCAGGCGGATTTTTTTCACATCTGTCTCGGCGGAAATCAACTCTGCTTGAGAAGTTTTGAAATTCTTTTCAGAAGTTCGTATTTCCAACTCGGAAATCACATTTTCTTGGTAAAGTTTTTGATCGGAAAGATATTGCAGTTTATTTAGGCGAAAATCTGCTTCAGCCTTTATTTGATTGGCACGAGCACTTTGCAAATTGATGCTAAGCAGAGTTGTGTCCAAGATAGCCAGAATCTGCCCTTTTGCCACATCGTCGTTGTAGTCGGCAAAAGTTTGGCTCACAGTTCCCGATAGCTCCGTGCCGACATCCACGCTGCCCACAGGCTCTAGCGTGCCAGTGCAGGAGATTGAGTTCAGCAAGTCGCCTTTTTGGATTTGGTCAAAAGTGAACTCCGCAGAGTCTTGTCCTTTACCCAAAAGGCAGTAGGCAATAATCGCCACCAGGAGAGTGGTGCTCGCCACTACGACTTTTCGTTTGCTAAAGATCTTTTTTAACATTTTGTTCTCCGTTTAATTTTGATTCAGGACGATAGAAAACTTATGGCTGAGGGCAGATTGTTTGCGTTCTTTGTCGCTTTTGCCCATGCCACCGCCTTTGCTACCACCTCTGGGAGGTCGATTTTCTTGTTTGCTCGAGTTCCCATCTTGGCTGAACTGCTGGTTTTGGTCAAACTTTCTCTCTCGCTCTTTGGGGGTTATCTCCATACTGACGAAAATTTCGTCTTTGCCTGCGTTGTTTAATCTAAAGGGGAAACTCACATCGTTGTTGTAAGGGATTTTCATCTCGAAAACAAAATTTTGTTTGTTTACTCCTATTTTTGCTTCTGTGCCAAAAGTTCGCTCCAATTCGTAAGTTTTGCTGTTGCCACGAAAGTTGGTAACCTCGATGGTTTTAGCAAAAATTTCGATTTTCCTTTCGATAATCTCAAAGTTGGTTTTGTTGTCAGGGATTCGCTCTTCACCAGATTTTGTGCTATCTTCCGCTTTTCGTTGCTGTCCTTTTGGCTTTGCTCTTTTGTCGTTTTCGTTTTTACCAGCCAATTTTGGTTGCTCGTCTTTGAATTTCAAACCCACTTTTTTTCCATTTTTGGTCTGAAACTGAAAAGCTATCTCTTGTTCCAAAATCTCAGATGAGATGGTTTTTATCGGAGCGGTAAAGTACAGATAAAGATACTGGTTGTCGTTTTTGATGCCCAGAGACACATTTTGTGCCAATGTTATATTCTCTTCGCCCCAGTCGTTATCGTTACCATCTATGACGATGCTATTGGCGGTAGTCTGCTGACTGATGAAGTCGTTATCGCAACCGACTAAAGCGATGCTCATTGTTGCTATTAGCAAAAAAGCTAAATTTTTCATAAAATTTTCTCCTTAAAATTGATACAAAGGGTAAGAGGAGGATAAAAAGAACATCACGCAAATTTTTTCTTTTCTTTTTTAGTGAGCGGATTTTTAGCAGATATAATGAGGCGAATGAAAAACCGCTGGAAAATTCTGGACTTAAAATTAAGGGTTTACAAACTAGCAAACTGATTGCGGTAAGGGAATGTTTAGCATTGAGAGGCAACAAAGAAACAATTTGGCAAAAGCAACAAAAGGAGATGTGTGATGAGGAATAAGTTTAATATAATTTTAGGGATAATTTTTTTCCCAAGTGCATTGTACATTCTTTATTTGATTGCAACTGAGCAATCTCTTTTAAAGAGCAAAGATTTTTGGATAGCGGCATTTTTTTTTATAGCTTCATCAACTGTTGCTTTAATTGTTTATTTTGTAAAAAAACCACAGCCTCCGACTCAATCTGGCAACTCAAAAAAACAATCAAATACAGGTAACAATGTTAATCAGATTATTGGTGACAATTCGCAAATCTTATTATTCAATCCAGCCAAAGAAGAAAGCAAGAAAGAGCTGACAGCAGACCCTTTTCAGACTGATGCTAGCTTTTTAAGTGAGCTAAGGGAAGATAAATTAAAGGAAATCCGGGATAAACTGAGCACAAACACTCATCTTGTGTCAATAGTGGGGATTGGGGGAATCGGTAAGACGGAACTGGTGAAATATTTCTACTTAAGCGGAAAAGAGAACTATCATCACACCGCTTGGGTAACTTTTAAAAGTGATTTGGTTACCTCTTTTTATGATGCTTTTGAAGATGAAAGATATAGTAATGAAAAAGACAGCAAAAAAAGGTATGAGCTAATTGTAAAAGATTTGAACTCTATCAACGAGAAGCCGAACTTACTGGTAGTGGACAATATGAACAAAGATGAGCAAGAAATCATCGACCTCTCAACGCATTTGCCAAACTGGAAAATAGTGGTTACCAGCAGAGATGAAGACTCATCTCTTGAAAAAGTTAAGGTTGAATCTTTGGATTTAGAAGGTTGTCGAAAAGTTTTTTACAACACAAAAGATGATGATAAAGATGATGAGAGTTTGGATGAGATTATAAAAAAAGTTGGCTTTCACACTTTAACAATCGCGATACTGGCAAAAGTTTCGGGGAATTTGAACATCACCATAAAAGATTTGTTAGAAAAATTGCTAAAAGGAGGAATTGCCAAGCTAGAAGGAGAGACGGCTACTGGTTATAATAGAGAGCTAGGAGAAAAAACGGTTATGGCGATATTGGAGATTGTGTTTGATATTTCCAAATTGAAGAAAAAACAAAAAAAGCTACTGCTGCAACTTTCCATTTTGCCCCATAACACAGATTTGGAAAAAGATATTTTGTTGGGAGCGTTAAACTTAGAAACTGCCGAGCCTTTGACGAAACTGGTTAACTTGGGCTGGCTATCTAGCGAAAGGCAAACTTACAAAGTTCATCCTGTAATTGGAGAAACTTTGTCTAATAAATTTCAGCCGAAGTATAAAGAATGTAAGAAAATTGTGCAGTTTTTTATAAATGAGTTACATTGTCTCTCAGAGAAAAATCCACTAGAAGCTGAGAAACATACTAAATTTGCCGATGCTATATTTACCAATCTAAAAGAAAAAAATGAGAGGCTAGCCACGCTTGCAAACAATCTATCTCTGATATATCTCGATTTGGGAAATTTAAAAAACGCTTTAGAGTTTGGTAGGAAAGCTCTTAGGATAAGAGAAAAAGTGCTAGCTAAAAACCACCCACACCTTGCGGCTTCTTATAATAATTTATCTACGATATATCGCAGTTTGGGAAATCCAAAAAAGGCTTTAGAGTTTACTTTAAAGGCAGTAGAGATAAAAGAAAAAGTGTCAGCAAAGAACCACCCAAACCTTGCGACTTCTTATAATAATATGTCTCTGATATATCAAGATTTGGGAAATCTAGAAAAGGCGTTGGAGCTTGGTTTGAAAGTAGTTGCAATAAATGAAAAAGTGCTAACTAAAAATCATCCTCACCTTGCGACTTCTTATAATAATTTATCTACGATATATCTCAGTTTGGGGAATTTAGAAAAGGCTTTGGAGTTCGGCTTGCAAGCTCTTAGGATAAGGGAAAAAGTGTTAGTTAAAGACCACCCAGACCTTGCTCAATCTTATAATAATCTATCTACGATATATTTTATTAAAAAAGAGTATGGGGTAGCCAAAGAGTATATGGAAAGGGCAATAAAAATACTGGAATTCAATTTTCCCCAAGGTCATCCTGATTTGGATAGCTCTTATGAGGGATTGAAAGTGATAGATGAGCAGATTCAAAACAGCAAGAATAGTATAAAAGAAATAGTAGCACAACATATTTGGGGAACTTGGTCTGTTTAGCAAAAATTAATGATGTAGATTTAAGAGGGAAAGGATAGAAAATTTTCAGGAGATTTTTTGGTTTTGCTGAAAAAAAACCAAAAAATGTTGGACACTATCTACTTCCCTCGAAATTTGCAACTTAAAGAAGAAATATTTGGAAGGTTTTATATGTCAGAAAATAACGCAACGCAGGAGTTTTCTAAGCTATTCGAAGAGTCACAAAAAGAGCTGGTAAGCTACAAAAGGGGAGACCAAGTCTCTGGAGAGATTATCAAAATTTCGGGTGGTAGCATCGTGCTGTCCCTCAAAGCTAGGCAAGACGCTTTTGCTGATATTATAGAGTATCAAAACAAAAAAGGCGAGCTGGAGTATAAGGTGGGAGATACGCTAGAGGGCTTTATCTTGAGGATAGATGAAAATATCATCGAGATCGGCAAAGCACTGAATAGCGACCACGCTGCCAATATGAAGCTCGTGGAAGCCAAAGAGGCGAACATCCCCGTGCAAGGCAAAGTGTTGAAAGCTGTCAAGGGTGGATTTTTGGTCTCAGCGATGGATAAAACAGGTTTTTGTCCGTATTCGCATCTTTCTTTATCCCGCATCCAAGATGAAGCAGCTTTTGTGGGCAAAACTTTCGATTTTGAGATTATCAAATTGGAGAACGGTGGCAAAGATTTTGTCCTTTCTCGCAAAGAGATATTGCTCAAAGCAGCTAAAGCAAAGAAAGAGGAAGCTCTGGGTAATCTAGCTGTAGGTGCTGTGGTAAAAGGGAAAGTGGAGAACATCAAAGATTATGCGGCTTTCTTGGATCTTGGCGGTATCAGCGGCTTTTTGCATATCAGCAATATGTCTTGGGGTAAAGTTTCGCATCCGTCCAAAGTTGTGAAAGTGGGTGATGTGGTTGAGGTGAAGGTGATGAAGATCGAGGGCGAGAAGATAGACCTGAGCATCAAAGATTTGACCGTAGATCCGATGCTGGAGGCGGTGAGCAAATACAAAGAGGGTGACATCGTTACCTGCAAAGTGGCACAAAACACGAAGTTTGGCTCTTTCGTAGAGATGAGTGAAGGCGTGCAAGCTCTTATCCCTATCTCGGAGTTGTCGTGGGGCAAGAGGATTAAGAAGGCGGACGAAGTATTGTCTGTGGGCGATACCGTGGAAGCACAAGTGATGAATGTGGATGAGGAGAAGAGGAAAATATCTTTGTCTTTCAAAAATCTGAAAGAGAACCCATGGCAAAATATCGAAGAGCATGCAACAGAGGGTGAGCCGATAAAGGGAGTTATAGAGGGCATCAGTAAGTTTGGTGTCTTCGTGGAGATAATCGCGGGCATCACGGGACTTTTGCCGATGGATAAGATGAGAGCAGCTAAGCTGGTGTACGACGAGCAAGACATCGGTAAAGAGGTGACGCTGAAAGTCAATAGCATCGACAAGGTGAAAAGGAAGTTGTCTCTAGATCCTGTCAAATTGCCGAAAGGGTATTACATAGAAAGAGAGAAAGCTGAAACCGACAAAGGGTCTGCTAAAGATTGGCAAAAATATGCGAAAATTTCTGCTGCTCCAGAGCAAGATCCCGACAACCCTTTTTCTGGGTTATAAATTTTTAGATTTAGAGAAAATTAGTTAAGTTGAAAAAAGGCACCTTGTTTTTGGTGGCGACGCCGATTGGGAATTTGCAAGACATTTCATACAGAGCTGTGCAGACTCTCATGGATGCAGATTTTATTTTGGCTGAGGATACTCGTGTTACAGGCAAACTCTTAGCTAGATATGAGATAGCGACCAAAATGAAGCGTTATCATAAGTTTAATATGAAGAGGCAGAATAGCGATGTTCTGTCTCTTTTAGATTCTGGTCTTGATTTGGCTGTAGTCTCCGATGCTGGCACGCCGGGCATTAGTGATCCAGGGCAAGAGCTAGTGGCGTTGGCTGTATCTCAAGGGTATCAGGTGGTTTCGATTCCTGGGGCGTGTGCTTTGATAACGGCTTTGGTTGCCAGTGGATTACCTACTAAGGGATTTTATTTTGTAGGGTTTAGTACCAAGTTGGATGATAAATTACTAGCTGTTGATGTTCCGCTAATTTTTTATGAAGCTCCTCATCGGATAGAAAAGTTTTTGCAGAAATTACAAACATTTTTTGGTGATCGCAGAGTAGTTGTCGCTCGTGAGCTCACGAAGTTGCACGAAACTTTTTATCGAGGAGTTTTATCCGAATTTGTAAAAGAACCAGAGAAGATAAAAATCAAAGGTGAGTTTGTCGTAATTTTGGATGGTGCAAGCAGCGAGCAGATTGTGGACGAAGAGGTTATCTTGCAAAAACTGGAAGCAAAAGTTTTGGCTGGATTGTCCAAAAAAGAGGCTGTGGCTCAAATTTGCAGGGAGCTATCGCTAAAAAAAAATGCGGTTTATGCGATTAGTTTACGACTAAAAAAATAGCTAATTTTGGCTAATTCACAAATCTACTAAGTTTCTTGGGGTAAAGAGAAAAAAAAGGTTTGACAGTGAAACAGCCGGATATTTTTTAGACCAGAATTGATAATTAATAGATGTGAAAAATTAGATGGAGGATTAGTCTAATTGGTAAGGCAGCGGTCTTGAAAACCGCCGGGTTATGCCCTTGAGAGTTCGAGTCCCTCATCCTCCGCCATTTTTGTGAAAAATATACTGTGGAGAGATGACCGAGCGGCTTAAGGTGCACGCCTGCTAAGCGTGTGTAGGTTCAACCCTACCCAGGGTTCAAATCCCTGTCTCTCCGCCATTTATTTGACCAATAAAGTTTTTTTTAGACATTGGGCCGTCGACAAGCGGTAAGTCACATGGTTTTGGTCCATGCATTCGAGGGTTCGAATCCTTCCGGCCCAACCATTAAAATAATTACCTCCTTTATTGGCGGGATAGCTCAGTTGGTAGAGCAGAGGCCTGAAAAGCCTTGTGTCCCCAGTTCAAGTCTGGGTCCTGCCACCATTTTGCCACCTTTATTGTAAAGGTGGCAACTTTTTCATATATGTTTTTATTAATTATCAATTTGCCAATGTAGCTCAGCTGGTAGAGCCGCTGATTTGTAATCAGCTGGTCGGGGGTTCGAGTCCTCTCATTGGCTCCATTTTGAAATTTTATTATAATAGAGTGGTGGGGTTCCCGAGCGGCCAAAGGGAACAGACTGTAAATCTGTCGGCGTAGCCTTCGAAGGTTCGAATCCTTCCCCCACCACCATTATTTTAGTATCAGATTTTTTAGAGCGGGAGTAGCTCAGCTGGCTAGAGCATTAGCCTTCCAAGCTAAGGGTCGCGAGTTCGAATCTCGTTTCCCGCTCCATTTTTTTTGGCTTATTTTTGAGGCGATGTTGAGTAAGGTAGGCTCATGTAGCTCAGTGGTAGAGCACTTCCTTGGTAAGGAAGAGGTCGTCAGTTCAACTCTGATCATGAGCTCCATTTATTGTAAATTGAAAATTATTAAACAGTTTTTTTTGTTAAGGAGGAACAATGGCAAAGGAAAAATTTGTCAGAAGCAAACCGCATGTAAATGTAGGGACCATCGGTCATGTTGACCATGGTAAAACTACTCTTACAGCCGCAATCACTAAGGTGCTTGCATCGAAAGGACAAGCCGAATATTCAGATTTTGGCTCAATAGACAACGCTCCCGAGGAGAGAGAAAGAGGTATCACTATCTCGACAGCTCATGTGGAGTACGAATCTGCTGCTAGGCATTATGCCCATGTGGATTGTCCAGGTCACGCCGATTATGTGAAGAACATGATCACTGGTGCGGCACAAATGGACGGAGCTATCCTCGTGGTATCTGCTGCCGACGGACCTATGCCCCAAACTCGTGAGCACATTCTTTTGGCTTACCAAGTAGGCGTGCCAGCGATGGTGGTTTTTCTTAATAAATGCGATCTTGTAGATGATGAGGAGCTTTTGGAGCTTGTGGAGATGGAAGTTAGAGAACTTTTGTCTTCTTATAAATTCCCGGGTGACGACATCCCATTCGTGCAAGGGTCTGCACTCAAAGCACTAGAAGGCGATGCCGATGGTGTAGCTGCAATCGAGAAGCTGATCGAGACTTTGGATACATACATCCCAGAACCTGCTCGTGAGATTGACAAACCTTTCTTATTGCCTGTGGAGGATGTGTTCTCTATCTCTGGTCGTGGTACAGTGGCTACTGGTCGTGTCGAGGCTGGAAGGCTCAAGATAAACGACAAGTTGGAGCGTGTGGGTATCAAAGACACCATCGAGGTTATTTGTACTGGTGTGGAGATGTTCCGCAAGATTTTGGACAGTGCTGAGGCTGGCGACAATGTCGGCGTCTTGCTGCGTGGTATCAAGAAAGAAGAGGTGGAAAGAGGCATGGTGTTGGCTGCTCCTAAGAGCATCACTCCGCATACCAAGTTCGTCGGTGAGATATATGTGCTCAAGGCTGATGAGGGTGGAAGACACAAACCTTTCTTCTCTGGCTACCGTCCGCAGTTCTATTTCAGGACTACAGATGTTACAGGGACATTGACTTTGCCAGAGGGTGTAGAGATGGTGATGCCAGGTGACAATGTGAAAATCAAGGGTGAACTGATCGTGCCTATCGCTATGGACAAGGGTCTGAGATTCGCTATCCGTGAGGGTGGTAGAACTATTGGTGCTGGCGTTATTGCCGAGATCGAAGCGTAAAATATTAACAAGTTATTAACTGTTTGGAAGTGATTATATGAGAGATATTATTGTGTTAGAATGTAACGAGTGCAAGAGTAGAAACTACTCGTTGACTAAAAATAAGAGGTTGCACCCTGAGAAAGTGGAGTACAAGAAGTATTGCCCGAAATGCAGACAGCACCTTATGCACAAACAGGTAAACAAGATTAAATAATAAAATTGTAGGACAGTGGCTCAATTGGTAGAGCATCGGTCTCCAAAACCGAGGGTTGCGGGTTCAAGTCCTGCCTGTCCTGCCATTTATTTTAGGATTTGTAATGAGTAAACTTTTTGGTTTTTTCAAAAATGTAAGAAGAGAGCTGAAACTGGTCGATTGGCCAGGGTTCGAGCAAGTGAAGGAGAGCACTATCGTCGTGATGGTTGTTTCTGCTTTCATTGCGGCTTTTTTGACTGTGGTAGACATCGTCTTCAACACAGTTGTAAAGTATTTGATGTGAGCTCGCAAGTGATGAATTGGTATGTTGTCCATGTGTTTGCTGGTTATGAGTTTCGCATCAAAGAGATAATCGAGAAAGGTATCGAAGGCAAACCTTACGAAAAAGATTTGGGTCAGATATTGATACCTACTCAGTCTACTTATCACATTCGTGGTGGTAAGAAGATCGAGCGAGAGCGAAAAATTTTTAGCAATTATATAATTTTGGAGGCAAATTTGTCACCAGAGTTGTTTAGTTATATTCTTCGAGTAGATGGAGTTACCAAATTTTTGGGAACGGGCAAGAAGCCTTTGCCGCTTACCAAAAAAGAGGTGGCGAGGATGTTGGGCGAAGAAGAGGTGAGTGAGGAAGAGAAAACGCAAGTCCAGTGTGATTTTGGCGTAGGAGATATAGTAAGGGTTATTTCAGGAGCTTTTGTAGATTTCAATGGCGAGGTAACCAGATTATCTGCGGAGGAAAACAAAGTCCTTGTAAATGTAACAGTTTTCGGACGAGTAACTTCTGTAGATCTTAAAATAGATCAAGTAGAAAAATTTAAGTAAGGGAGTGTCATAATGGCTGCACCAAAAACTTTTCAGACTTCTATAAAATTGCAATTGCCGGCCGGAGCTGCTACGCCAGCTCCTCCTGTAGGTCCTGCATTGGGACAAGCTGGAATCAATATTGCAGATTTCTGTAAACAATTTAATGATAAAACTAAAGACGACAAGGGGATGATTTTCCCTGTTGTGATTTATGTACAAAAAAACAAATCTTTCACTTTTGATATCAAGACTCCACCAGCTGCTGTGCTGATAAAGAAGGAGATTGGTATCGCTAAAGGTTCTGGCGTTCCTAACAAAGAAAAAGTGGGAAGCATAAACAGAGCTCAGCTAGAGAAGATAGCTAAAGAAAAGATGGAAGATTTAAACGCTTTTAATTTAGACGCTGCTGTGAACATAATTGCTGGTACTGCAAGATCTATGGGTGTGACGGTCAAAAACTGATCCAACCATAATACGAGACTTTGCAGGAGATTATGCATTCGCTAGGGAGAGACAAATAGATGAAAAGAAGTAAAAAATATTTAGAATCTTTGCAGAAATTTGATAGAAAAGAGAGCTATGATTTGACTCAAGCACTTTCTTTTTTGGAAGGTTTTAGCAAGGCTAAATATGACGAAACCGTGGAATTGCATTGCCACTTAGGGGTAGATCCGAGGAAGGCTGATCAGCAGATCAGATCTTCACTGGTGTTGCCCAATGGCTCGGGCAAGAGTGTGAGCGTTTTGGTATTTGCCGATGGGCAAGATGCCGAAGATGCGAAGGCTGCTGGAGCTGACTATGTGGGAGTAGATGATATGGTGGAGAAGATTCAAAACGAGAGCTGGCTAGGATTTGATGTAGCTATCGCCACACCTGCTATGATGAGCAAGTTGGGGAAAGTCGCTAGAATCTTGGGTCCAAGAGGACTGATGCCTAACCCGAAAGTGGGAACTGTCACCAAAGATGTAGCAACAGCTGTGAAAGAGGTGAAAGGCGGTAGAGTAGAGTATCGTACAGATAAGCTTGCCAACCTGCATTTCATAGTGGGCAAAAGAAGCTTTGCTAGCGATAAGTTGCAAGAGAATATCTTGGCTTGCGTGAGTGCTGTCTTGAAAGAGAAACCTCAATCGCTCAAGGGTGAGTACATCAAGTCGATGAGTGTTTGTTCTACTATTAGCCCAGGTGTAAAGTTAGATGTTCGTGCTATAATGGCTGAAGCTAGTAAATAGGGGGCGATTTAAGATGCAAGAAATTAAAAAAGATATCGTAAAAAAAATCGCCGACAGACTCGCTGATGCAAAATCTATAGTCTTAGTGAACTACAAAGGGGTAAACATCCCAGAGATAGAAGAACTAAGAACAAGGTTGCGTAACGCCGAGGTTGATTATTTTGTAGCGAAGAACACTTTCATCAAGCACGCTCTGAAAGCGGTGAAAGTTGAAGGGTTGGACGATTTTTTGACCCAAGAGACTGCTGTGGCTGTGTCGAAAAAAGATGAAGTTACTCCAGCGAAAGTGATCAAAGAGTTTGTCAAAGATGTAATGGGAGACAAGAAGTTTGGTTTCAAAGCGGGTGTAGTTGATGGTGTTTTTGCTAATCTTGAAGATTTGGAGAAATTGGCTAAATTGCCGTCGAGAGATGAGCTTTTGGCTAAGATACTCTCGAGTATGAACGCACCGATTTCCAAATTTGTGAGTGTTAATAGTCAGATAATAAAGAAATTCATATACGCTATAAAAGCTATAGCTGATAAAAAGTAAAAAGTTTGAGTGGAGGATAAAATGTCTAAGAAACAAGAAGTGATCGATATTATTAAAGAGATGAGTGTTTTGGAACTTTCTGAGCTGGTAAGCGAAATGGAAGAAATTTTTGGCGTGTCAGCCGCTGCCCCTGTAGCAGTTGCAGGCGTTGCTGCTGCTGGCGAGGCTGCTGAAGAGCAAACCGAGTTCGATGTTATTTTGAGCGGTGCTGGCGACAAAAAAATCCAAACTATCAAAGCGGTAAGAGCTATCACTAGCCTTGGCCTAAAAGAGGCTAAAGATGTAGTGGATAGTTGTCCAAAAACTGTAGTCGAAGGGTTGTCCAAAGAGGATGCTGAAGCTGCTGTAAAACAACTCCAAGAAGCAGGTGCTACTGCAGAGATGAAGTAGGAGCTTTTTAATTTATTTATTAAAAAGTATCAAGTTAAAGTTATCAAACGGGAGTGTTTTCGTAACGCTTCCGTTATACTTTCTATCTGCGGGGTTTAAATTTAGAAGGAGATTGGTTTTTGGAAAAGTTTAAAAATTACTCCCGGATCAAAAAAAGATTTGAAAGTCTTGGGTTTCCTCAAGTCAAAATACCAGACTTATTGGAGACACAAACTAAATCTTTTAATGAGTTTTTGCAACGAGACACTTATCCCAAATTACGCAAAAATCAAGGGTTACAAGCTGTATTTAAGAATATCTTCCCGATCGAAGATAATAAAGGGTTGTTTACTCTTGAATTTTTAGAGTACGAGGTTAAACAAGAAAAGTACGAGTTGGAGGAGTGCAAACTGCGGAATCTTTCATATGAGGCGATGATTACCGCACGGCTCCGTTTGACTATTTACGATGAAGACCTTTTGGCAGAGACGGGTGAACGAAAGGTTAAAAACATCCTTGAGCAAGATATTATCTTGGGAAGTATTCCGATTATTACCAAAGATGGTACTTTTTTGGTCAATGGTGCTGAGCGGGCGATTATCTCTCAACTTCATAGATCTTATGGCGTGTTTTTCACAGAGACCAAACATCCTAGTGGCAAACCGCTGTATTCTGCAAAAGTGATACCAGAGCGAGGTACTTGGCTGGAGTTTGCTATGGATGTGCACAATGTGGTGTATGTGTATATTAACAAAAGAAGGAAAATGCCTATCTCTACTCTGCTGAGAGTGGTAGGATATTCCGAAGACCAAGATATCCGAAAAGTTTTTTATGATAACGCTGTAGTGCCTTTGGAAGATGCTGAGGGCAAGAAAGCTTTTGATGACATCTCTTCTCCAGAGACGGGAGAAGTTTTGGTGTCTGCGGGTGCGGAGATATCTATCGATATGATAGATGAACTCTCGATCCATGGCATCAAAGAGGTGTCGGTAATATCTGGAGATATTAACTCCACGATCAGTGTGATAGAAAACACGCTGGAGAAAGATGTTACCACTTGCTCGGCGGAAGCTAGTAGCAAGATTTACACTCTGATGCGTCCGGGGGAGACTCCTTCGCAAGAAGATGCTGCCAGTTTTGTAAATTCGCTCTTTTTTGATGATCGTCGCTACTCTATCGGTAAGGTAGGTCGTTACAACATCAACAAAAAATTGGGATTAGATGCACCGCAAGATCAGTTTGTTTTGGGTAAAGAAGATGTTATCGCGATTATCAAAAGACTCATTTTTATTTTTGATGGTAAAGAGGATGTCGATAATATTGATTATCTGGAGAACCGTCGTGTTCGCTCTGTGGGCGAGCTTTTGCGGGAACAGTATAATATTGGGCTTACTCGCCTTACGAGAGTGGCTGTAGAGAGGATGGCTATCTCTTCTCCGGAAGAGGTGACTGTTTACGATTTGATCAACTCTAACACCTTGTCTTCTGTGGTACAATCTTTCTTCCTCACAGGACAGCTATCGCAGTTTATGGAGCAAACCAATCCTTTGGCGGAGCTGACTCACAAGAGGAGATTTACCGCTCTGGGACCAGGTGGACTAGAAAGAGAGCGTGCTGGTATGGAGTCTAGGGATGTGAATAACTCCCATTACGGTAGGATCTGCCCGATAGAGACACCAGAAGGCCCGAACATCGGACTGATTAACTCTCCAGCGATCTACTCGCGGGTGAACGAGTTTGGTTTCTTGGAGACCCCTTATTACAAAGTGATAGATGGCAAAGTACTTAAAGACATCGAGTTTTTGAATCCGAGCGTGGAAGCGAAAGCGACAGTGGCTCAGGCAGGCATAGAGATAAATGACGATGGTAGTATCATCAGAGATTTTGTGTTTGCTCGTCGTGGAGATGAGTTTTTGCAAGTTGCCAAAAAAGAGATAAATTATTTGGATGTATCTCCGATGCAGGCGATGAGCTTGTCTGCGACGCTGATACCTTTCTTGGAGCATAACGATGCTTCTCGTGCGTTGATGGGCTCGAATATGCAGCGACAAGCTGTGCCGCTACTCAATCCAGAGTTTCCTGTAGTAGGTACGGGGATGGAGAAGGTAGTTGCCAAAAGTTGTGCCAATGTTCGCCTTGCACCGTTTGATGCCAAGGTGACGGCTGTAACTGCTGACTATGTAGAGCTAGAACGCATTGGTGAAGAGGATGATGTCTCGATAGACAACTGCACAAGGATAGAGTTTGCTAAATATAAAAGGTCGAACCAAGATACTTGCATAAATCAAAGACCAGTAGTGAAGATAGGGCAGAAAGTGAACAAGGGAGATTTTATTTCCGATGGTCCTTCGGTGGACAAGGGTCGTCTGGCTCTGGGTCGCAACCTGAAGGTAGCTTTTATGTCTTGGTATGGCTACAACTATGAGGATGCTATTATTTTGAGCGAGAAAGTCGCTTGGGAAGATGCTTTTACCTCTTTGTATATCGAAGAAAAAGAGGTCTTGGTACGAGAGATGAAGTCAGGAAGAGAAGAGCTGGTGTACGATATCCCCGATGTCTCCAAATACGCTCTGCGGAATTTGGACAAAACTGGTGTAATCAGATTGGGTAGTGTGATAGAGGCTGGCGATATTATCGTGGGCAAGATCACTCCCAAAAGCTCGGACATAGATCCATCGCCTGAAGAGAACTTGATGAGAGCACTTTTTGGTGATAGAGCGGGCGATTTTACAAATACTTCTCTCAAAGCTAAGCCTGGAATGGAAGGTGTGGTTGTGGATGTACGGGTTTTCTCTCGTGAAGAAGAAGACTTGGATGTTGAACAAGAGAAAGAGTTCAAGCTAAACAAATATAAGAAAGATTTTGAGGAACGCAAAAACAAGATTCAAGATTTCCTCAAATCTGAGTTCTTGAAGAAGATTGCTGGCAAGATAGCTAAGGAGTTGAAGAGTCGAACATCTGGGCATTACTTTGTGGAGCCAGGTAAGAAAATTACCAAGGCTGATATCGATGCGGTAGATTTCAAGACGCTTGACCTCAAATCTTCTTTTACTTCGGAACAAGATTTTAATAAAAACTTTTACGACACGGTGATCTATAAGGTGAAAGTGGCTTACGGAGAGAACGAGAATATCTATAAGAAACTACGCGACAGAGTGCGTCAGGGAGACGAGCTGGATCAAGGTGTGTTCAAGATGGTGAAGGTGTATATAGCCAAGAAGAGAAGGATATCAGTAGGAGATAAGATGGCTGGTCGTCACGGAAATAAGGGTGTGGTCTCGAGAATAGCTCCTATTGCGGATATGCCTTTTACTGCGGATGGTGAAGCTGTGGATATCATTCTTAATCCTCTGGGCGTGCCTTCGCGGATGAATATTGGACAGATTTTTGAGACTCACTTAGGGCTTGCTGTTAAGATGCTTGGATACAATGTGGAGACACCTGTATTTGATGGAGCAACAGAGACAGACATCTTGGATGCATTGGCGGAAGCTGGTTTAGATTTGGATGGTAAGCAGGTGCTTTTTGATGGCAAGACGGGAGATTCGTTTGACCAAAAGGTAACTGTGGGGATGATGTACATTCTTAAGCTTAATCACTTGGTAAAAGATAAGATGCATGCCAGAAGCACAGGTCCTTACTCTTTGATAACGCAGCAACCTCTGGGAGGCAAGGCACAACATGGTGGACAAAGGCTAGGAGAGATGGAAGTTTGGGCTTTAGAGGCCTATGGTGCTGCCAACTTGCTCAAAGAGATGGTTACGATCAAATCTGATGATATGCAAGGGCGTACGGCTGCTTTCAAATCTATAGTTTCTGGTGAAAATCCGACTATCTCTGGGACACCAGAATCTTTTATGGTTTTGGTAAATGAGCTCAAATCTCTCGGTTTTGACATCGAGTTTTTATGATGATAGCCAAGAAAAATAATGGAGTTTTACTGTGATAAGAAAAATTAAAAGAGATGAAGTAGTTTCTGATTATGAAGCAGTGAAGATCAGTTTGGCGTCGCCAGAGAGGATCAAAGAGTGGTCTTTTGGTGAGGTGACCAAGCCAGAGACTCTGAACTATAGAACTCATAAGCCTGAAAGGGATGGACTTTTTTGCGAGAGGATTTTTGGTCCTGTTAAGGATTATGAATGTTCTTGCGGGAAATACAAAAAACGCCGCTTTATGGGAACTGTCTGTGATCGGTGTGGCGTGGAGGTGATATCCTCCCGAGTGCGTCGCTCTAGGATGGGACACATAGACTTGGCTGTGCCTGTGTCACACATATGGTATGTGAAGTCGATGCCGAGCAAAGTAGCTACGATGCTGAATATCTCGCTAAAAGACCTTGAGAGGGTGTTATACTACGAATCTTTTATTATCCTCGATCCGGGCAATAGCGATTACGACCGTCTGGATTTAATAGACACGGACACTTACTACGAGATTATCGAAAAAGTGGACGACGATTTTGATGCCAAAATAGGTGCTGAGGCTGTTAGAGAGCTCTTGTGCCAGATAGACTTACACAACGAAGATATGCAACTTAAAGCTCAGCTGAGCATCGAGACCTCTACTCTGAAAAGGACAGCGATAGTCAAAAGATTGAAAGTTGTTAGTTCTTTCTTGAAATCTAGTAATAGACCAGAGTGGATGATAATGACCGTCTTACCTGTATTGCCACCGACGCTCAGACCGCTGGTGCCACTCGATGGTGGTAGATTTGCTACCTCAGACTTTAACGACTTATATCGCCGTGTGATAGCTCGTAACAACCGTTTGAAGCAACTCATAAGCATTAGAGCACCGCAAGTTATCTTGCGTAATGAGAAGAGGATGTTGCAAGAGTCTGTGGACGCACTCTTCGACAACTCGCGTAAATCTATGCCAGTAAGAGGTAGCGGTAATAGACCGCTCAAGTCACTGACAGATCAGCTGAAAGGTAAGCAAGGGCGTTTTCGTCAGAACCTTTTGGGTAAACGGGTAGATTATTCGGCTCGTTCGGTGATTACTGTGGGTCCTGAGCTAAAGATAGACCAGTGCGGTATCCCTAAAGAGATGGCTTTGGAGCTTTTCAAGCCGTTTTTGATAGAGAGATTGGAACATTATGGTGAAGTCGAAAAGACCAAGACTGCCAAAAAACTTATCGAGAAAAGACAGCCAAAGATTTGGAAAATATTGCAAGAGGTGATCCAAGGTCATCCAGTCTTGCTTAATAGAGCACCGACGCTGCATAAGTTGGGTATTCAAGCTTTTTACCCAGTGCTGACAGAGGATAGGGCTATCAAGCTCCACCCGATGGTGTGTACTCCTTTTAACGCTGACTTTGATGGTGACCAGATGGCTGTGCACTTGCCTTTGACGGATGAGGCTGTGCAAGAGGCAGAGCTGTTGATGCTCTCGTCTCGGAACTTGTTGCTGCCTGCTAGTGGTAAACTGGCGATGTTAGCATCGCAAGACATTGTGCTGGGTATTTATTACCTGACGATGGAAAAGACTCCGATGCCTGATGATGAGAAGAAGCTGAAGTTTTATGGTTCTGCTCAAGAAGTGTCAGCTGTGTATGAGAACGAAAAATTTTGTGGTAAAGCTCTGGCAGATAGATCCTTAGGCTTGCACACTTGGATCAATTACAAAGAGGCAGGCAAGTTTATCATTACCACTGTGGGTAGAGTAATATTTAATAACATCGTGCCAGATGGTATAGAGTTCCAAAATCATGTGTTTGATAAAGGTAGAATAAATAGTTTTTCCACCAAGATTTTCGAGGCTGTAGGGCAATCGGCGACAGCTGCATATTTGGATAGACTAAAAGATCTTGGTTTTAAGCATGCTACTGCTTCGGGGATTACCTTTAGTTTTCGCGATGTGATAGTGCCTAAAGGCAAGAAGAAGAAGATTGAAGAAGCTGAGAAAAAAATTGATGAGATTATGCAAAGCTATATGGAAGGTAGGATTACCAACCGTGAGAGGGAAAATCGGAGTGTGGACACCTGGAAGATGGTGACGGATGAGATTACCGAGGAGCTGATGGATGAGGTGGCGAAAGATCAAGATGGGATGAACTCTATCCACATTATGCATATCTCTGGTGCTAGAGGCGGTAAAGACCAAATCAAGCAGCTGGGAGCGATGCGTGGACTGATGGACAAGCCTGTGAAAGCGGACAACGACGATCTGGGCGTAATAGAGACACCGATCAAGGCTAACTTCAAAGAAGGGCTGGACTTGTTCCAATATTTCTTGTCGACTCACGGCTCTCGTAAGGGCTTGGCTGATACGGCTCTCAAGACTGCTGATGCTGGTTATCTGACCAGAAGGTTGGTGGATGTAGCTCGTAATGCTGTGATCCAGATCGAAGATTGTGGGACGATTAAGGGGCTAGAGGTTTCAGCTCTCAAAGAGGGCTTGGAAGTTGTAGAGTCTCTCTCGGAGAGGATTAGAGGGCGTGTAGCTAGTCAAGATATCGTTCATCCAGATACTGGTGAGATCATCGTTGCTGCGAATTGTAATATTACCAATGAGCTTGCCGAAGATGTAGAGCATAGTGGCATCTCTAAGGTGAAAATCCGTTCTGTGCTTACTTGTGAAGCCAAAGAAGGGATTTGTGCCAAATGCTATGGGCGGAACTTGGGTACATCCAGAATGGTAACCATCGGTGAGCCAGTGGGTGTGATAGCTGCTCAGAGCATCGGAGAGCCAGGTACGCAGTTGACTTTGCGGACTTTTCACTCTGGTGGATCTGCTTCTACGAATGTAGAGATTTCTGAGAGGGTGTCTTCTGTGGACGGTACTGTAAAGTATGTGAGAATGAATATCGTTGAAGATCAAGACGGCAATATCATTGCCAAGGGACACTTGGGCAAGATTGCTATTTTGGACGAAAAAGGTAAGGTTTTGGAAGATCATAAGGTGGAATACGCTTCTACAGTATATGTCAAGGAAGGAGAGAAAGTGGTGGCAAACACCAAACTTGTTTCTTGGGACTCTTATTCTCATCCGATTATTGCCACGACCAAAGGTAAGATTAAATTTGATGGATTTGTGAGAGATACAACTATCAAGGAGAAATTCAACCAACTTACGGGAAATAAAGAGATTACAGTTATCTCTTCCAAAGATAGAAAGATTCAGCCACAAATAAAAATAGTGGCAACTGATGGTAGCGAAGAGATTGTTCCGCTTCCACCGAACCTGAGTGTGGATGTGCAAGAAGGCGATCACGCTTTCCCAGGTAGTATCTTGGGTAGGACATCTAGAGCTTCTGAGTCGCAAGGTGATATTACTGGTGGTTTGCCGAGGGTGCAAGAGCTTTTTGAGGCTAGAGTGCCGAAAAATAAAGCTGTCATCTCTGAGGTGGACGGCAAGATTACGATTGGTGATCTGTCTCGTACGGGACGGAAAATTTATGTAGAGACGGAGAACGGCGAAAAGCAAAAGTATATCGTACCGCTGGGAAAAAGGATTATTGTGCATCAAGGGGATTATGTAGAAGCTGGCAACGCTTTATCTGACGGACCACTCGACCCACACGATGTGCTTCGTGCCAAAGGTATCGGAGAGGCAGAAAGGCTCATCCTTAACGGTATCCAAAGTGTTTATCGCAAGCAAGGTGTGAAGATTGACGATAAGCATGTGGGTGTGATTATCAAGCAGATGCTGAAAAATGTGCGAATCGTAGACGCTGGGCATACCATATTTTTGCAAGATGAGATTGTCTCTAGGCCAAAAGTGATGGAAGAGAACAAAATAGTGGAAAATGATGAAGGAGTTGGAGCGACTTTTGAGCCCGTATTGCTGGGGATTACCAGAGCCGCTTTGTATTCTGATAGCTGGCTCTCGTCAGCTTCTTTCCAGGAGACAACAAAAATATTGACACAATCGGCGATTGAAGGGAAAGTTGACCCATTGAAAGGTCAAAAGGAAAACATCATTCTTGGACACCTTGTACCAATTGGTACGGGGAGCAAGTTCTATAGAGATGAATTTGATAGATTAGTGAAAGAAAAAGATGGTCTAGCTGGTGCTGTTGCTAGCATCCTATCTCCCGATGAGGAAACTCACGAGAGCATGGAAGACCTACTTGGAGAAATTTAATAGTTTTGGAGGAAGGCTGTGCCCACAATAAATCAACTTATTAGAAAAGGTAGAAAAAAGGTTACTAAAACCAAGAAAAACCGTGCTTTGGATCAATGTCCTCAGAGGAAAGGGGTTTGTACTAGGGTTTATACTACTACACCCAAAAAACCGAACTCGGCTTTGCGTAAAGTAGCCAGAGTAAGGTTGTCCAACGGTAAAGAAGTTACTGCGTACATACCAGGGGAAGGACACAAATTGCAAGAGCACTCGATAGTCCTAGTCCGTGGTGGTCGTGTAAAAGATTTACCAGGAGTAAGATATCATGTAGTGCGAGGATCTCACGATTCAGAAGGTGTAGAGGGAAGAAAAACTTCTCGATCTAAATACGGTGCTAAAAGACCTAAATAATACAAGGAGCTAAAAACAGATGTCTCGTAAAAGAAAAGCGGTTGTAAGAAATATTACGCCGGATTACAAGTTTAATAGTGTGCGACTGAGTAAGTTTATAAATTGTTTGATGCTCAAAGGTAAAAAGTCTTTGGCTGAAAAAATAATCTATGATGCTTTTGATCTTATCAAGGGTAAGACGGAAAAAGATCCGCTGGAAGTTTTTGAAGGTGCTCTTAAGAACGCTACTCCTCAGGTCAAGGTTGTCTCGAAAAGGCTAGGTGGATCTAACTACCAAGTGCCAAGAGAGATAGATATCAAAGAAGGACAAGCTATGGTTTTTCGCTGGATTATCGGTTTTGCTCGTACTCGTAAAGAGGACACAATGAGCAAGAGATTGGCTGAAGAGCTGATGGCTGCTAATAACGGTGAGGGAGCTAGTGTTAAAAAAAGAGATGAGACCCATAAGATGGCAGAAGCGAATCGTGCTTTTGCTCATATCAGATGGTAACGGAGCAAGCAAATGAAAAGAACATTTCAACCTCACAATAGAAAGAAGAAGAATAAACATGGCTTTCGCAAAAGAATGTCTACTGCTAGTGGGCGTAAAATCTTGAGTGCGAGAAGAGCCAAAGGAAGAAAAAGACTTTCCCACTAATGCGGTTTTTTCGCAAGAATGGAGAGTTTAAAAAACTTTATAATAGAGGTAAGAGGTACTCTTCGGAGTACTTTACCTTTTTAATAGAGACAAGTTTTGAGTCGGCTGTCGGTATAGTGTTGTCCAAGAAAGTGGGTAAAGCTAACAAAAGAAATAAATTGAAACGCAGGCTCAAACACTATTTTCGAGATTCTTGGATCTTGGAAGATAGACGGGTGGTGGTGATAGGTAAAAAAGGCAGTGGCTTTTTGAGTTGGCAAGAGGTATGCTTTTGTCTGGACGCATTTCAGCGAAAAATCGAAAGTCGGTGATGAGAGTTTGTAATCGGTTGGCTTTATGCTTGATCTGGGTGTACAAAAACGGCGTTTCTCCGTATCTTCCCAGTTGTTGTCGATACACTCCCACTTGTAGCGAATACGCAAGGCTCGCTTTTACGAAGTACAATTTTTGCAAAGCTTTGCTACTGAGTGTGTGGAGAGTCCTTAGGTGTAACCCTTTCGTTCGTGGTGGTCACGACCCATTAAAGTAAAAAAATTAGGAGAGTTTGGTTTGGATAAGAAAACAGTTTTGGCAATTGGATTGATTTTTGCCGTATTTTTTTTGAGTAACAAATACTTAAATCCCCCGTCTGAAAAAGGTGAAAGTAAGGTAAGTGAAACCAGGACAGCAATGGTTGAACAAGTTTCGTCTGCTGAGCCAGTGGTTGCAGCCCCTGTAGAGGTGGTTAAGAGTCGCGAAGGTGTGTTAGTTAACGAAAACATCGTTTTGGAAAACGAAAAAATCAAATTGATTTTTTCTAATCTTGGTGGACAGTTGGTGTCTGTGTACCTCAAAGAGTACTCGAAAGATTTGCAAGGCGAGATTCCGCTAAATCTTTTGGCTGGTAGAGCTTTTTCCCTTTCTTTTGACCAAGAGAGTTATCAAAACTATATTTTCGATTATAAGTTATCAGGCAATAGATTACGCTTCATCGGCGATAAGTACGAAAAAGTTTTCACTATTGGGGAAGATTTTATCTTGGAGTTCGAGCTGAGAGTGGCAGGCAAAAAATTCAACTCTTACCAAATCGGGATGGACGACGGAATAGCCGAAACTGAGATGTATGTGAAAGGCAAGAGTCGCGACTATGGAGCGGCAGCTTATGTGGATAACAGCTTGGAGAGTGAGACTCTTAGCAGTTTTGATGATGAGACAGAAACTTATAGTGGAGACGCCTCTTTCGTGGCTCTTTACAACAAGTATTTTACCATCGGAGTGCGTAAGTTAGGCTTCCAAAATGTGAATAAAACGGAGTTTTTTGCTGTAAACGACAATCCCTCTTTTAGATTTAAGGTGCTAGAAAATAAAAGCAACTTTTCGCATAAGTATAAACTTTATTTTGGACCGATGATAACTGAAGATTTGCAAGCTATGGGCGGTGGTTTTGAGAAGATATCCGACAAGACTTGGAGCTTTTTGAACTGGCTGAGCAAGTTTTTTGTGAAGCTTTTGAGTTATATTTACGCTGTGATTCCTAACTATGGCGTGTCGATTATTCTTTTTGCTTTTTTCATCAAACTGATTTTGTATCCTCTTACACACAAGATGTTTGAGTCGACCCAAAAGATGCAGAAGATACAGCCTCTGATAGCTCAAGTGCAGAAGAAATACAAAACCGATAAGATGAAGTTGAATACGGAGCTTCGCAAGGTGTACAAGGAGCAAGGCGTGAATCCGCTGGGTGGATGTTTGCCTCTTCTTTTGCAGATACCGATTTTTATAGCTTTGTATCCTGCTTTGAAATACTCGATAGCTTTGCGTCAGCAGCCGTTTGTTGGCTGGATAGGCGATTTGGCTGCTCCTGACCCTTATTTTATTTTGCCCGTGCTGATTGGTGTGTTTATGTTCGTGCAACAGAAGTTCACCATGGCTAGTGCAAGTGACCAGTCTCAGATGACGGATCAGCAAAAAGCGATGCAATCGTCGCAAAAGATGATGATGTATGGTATGCCAGTTTTCTTGGTTTTTATCTTCCGTGATTTCCCAGCTGGCTTGGTCTTGTATTGGACAGTGTTTAACCTCTTGTCCACCCTGCAACAGTATTACATCAAGAAAAAATTTGATATGCAATAAAAGACAATAATAGAACAAAAGCCTATCCTGGAAGGGGTAGGCTTTTTTAGTTGACATTTTTTATCCTAATTGATTAAAGAGATAGAAGTGAAGCAAATTTTCCCCTTTTCTAAGGGGATGAACCGTTAGTCTTAATAGGATTTATTAGGCTTTCAAAAATTTCCCCGCATAAGCGGGGAGTTTCACTTTTTAATTATAATACAATTAATACTAACTTTATTTTTTTTGATTGACGAATTTTCTCTTTTTCTTTTAAACAGCTTTAGGAGATAAAATGAAAGAAGATATTTATAAATATTGGGGAAAAGCGGATAAAGAAGGTAACTATCACTTGCTTGTTTATCATTGTTTAGATGTTGCCGCAGTAGGTAAAGTTTGGCTGGAGAAATCGCCAGCATTTGTAAAAAGAGCGGCAAGAATTTGTGGGATTTCTGAAAAATCTTTTAGAGAGTTGTTTCTCTTTTTTCTTGTCGATCATGATTTGGGTAAATTAGCTATCGGCTTCCAGAGCCTTAACTTAGAGATTGCTGTAAAATTGCAGGGTAAAGTTTTCAAATTTCCTTATAGTCCTCGGCATGACCAAAGAGGTTATGAAATGTGGAATCAGAATATAGCAGAGTATTTATTGCAATCTTTTGAGTTCTCTGAAAAGGAATTAAACTTTTCGCGAGAATTTTTAGAAATTTTTGCTCGTATCTCTTTTGGTCATCACGGAATGCCTCCTGAAAGGAAAAGGATACCAAGCAAAAAAATGGAGATTTTTTGGGATTGGATGAATTGTATGAAAAAGTTGTTTTTTTCGGAGGAAGCGTTACAAGAGATCAAGAAAAATGCTAATTCTACTCAAGAAAAGAAAAGAAATATTTTGAAAGAGTTAAAATCTTTGTCTTGGCAGCTTGCGGGTGTGGTGTCTATTTGTGATTGGATAGCCTCTGGAGACGAAGAGTTTAGCTATTGTTCTGATGAAATGCCTTTGGAAAAGTACTTTACAAAGTCTTGTGCAAAGGCTCAAAAAGCTATGAAAAGGGCAGGACTTTTTTCCAAAAAAATATCTTCTAATGTGGGGGCGAAGAGATTGTTTCCCAATTTTGCGGATAATCTCACACCTTTGCAAAAGTATTGTGATGAAGTTGTTGTTTCTGGTGAACCACAACTTTTTATTTTGGAAGATGTGACAGGAACTGGAAAGACGGAAGCAGCTCTAATTTTGGCTTCAAGAATTATGGCTGCTGGTGGTGGTAAGGGCTGTTTTGTAGCGTTGCCTACTATGGCTACATCAAATGCAATGTATGAGAGAATGGCAAAGGTTTATAGTCTCATTTATGAAGAAGGACAAAGACCAAGTTTGATACTTGCACATGGTTCTCGGCAGTTATCTAAAAAATTTGCTGATTCTTATAGCACTTGTGTTAAAGGTTTGTCCCAAACAAGTGGGGAATATGATGAAAATACTGCGGAAGGCGAAGCACATTGTTCGCAGTGGTTGGCTAACTCTTCCAAAAAGGCACTTCTTGCTGATGTCGGAGTTGGAACTGTTGACCAAGTTTTATTGGCAGGATTACCTGTGCGGTATCAATCTCTTCGTGCTTATGGGATGTCGCAAAATGTTTTGATTGTGGATGAAGTCCACTCTTTTGACCCCTATATGCTTATTCTTTTAGAAAACATGATAAGGGCTCAGGCTAGTTTTGGAAGGTCTGTTATTTTGCTCTCGGCAACGCTACCCTTAGTAGTGCGAAGCAGATTTTGTGGAGCTTTCGCAAAGGGATTAGAGATAGAATCTCCAAAAATCAAAGAAAGAGATGCTTTTCCTCTGGTGACTTCCCTTAATTCAGGCGAATTTATAGAAAAAGAAATAGGCTCATCTCATTTTGCAAATAAAGAGGTGCGTGTTGAATTTAAAGAGTCTTTGGATGAAATATACGAACTAATCGAGAAGGCTTCACTTCAAGGAAAATGTGTCTGTTGGATCAGGAACACTATTTTTGATGTTCTAGATGCTTATAGGGGCTTGAAAAGTAGAGGATTAGTGGAAGTGGAAATTTTTCACAGTCGTTTTGCTTTGAAGAATCGTCTTGATATCGAGCAAAGAGTAGTGAGTGAATTTGGGAAAGAATCGACGGAAAAACAAAGAAAAGGGAAAGTGCTGATAGCTAGTCAGGTGGTGGAGCAGTCATTGGATTTAGATTTTGATTTGATGGTTTCTGATCTGGCGCCGATAGATCTATTAATACAAAGAGCAGGCAGGTTACACCGTCATTGGCGTGGAGATAGAGGCGACGCTGTTTTGTATTGTCTTATTCCTAGTGAGACGAAAAATCCCAAAGAAGATTGGTATTCTGCTGCTTTTCCGAAGGCTCAATGGGTATATAAAGATGTGGCTCTTCTCTGGAAAACTAAGGAAATTTTGCGAAAGCAAAAAATAATCAAGATGCCTCAGGAAGCTAGATTGTTAGTTGAGTCTGTTTATGGGGATGAATTTGGTATCGCAGTGCCTGAAATTTTTATAGAATCTGAAAATTTGGCTTGGTCTGACATTCTTACAAAAGAGACTTTTGCTAAATTCAATAGCCTAAAGTTTGATCAGGGTTATTCCAGATCTAGTAGCTATAAATGGGATGAAGATGAAAATGCGTCCACTAGGCTTTCAGACCCTACTGTTACTATTTATTTGTGTAGCTGGGAAGATGACGAAATTAAGCCTTTATTTGAAGAAGAACCTCATAAATGGGAAATCAGTTCGCTTTCCATCAGGAAGAGCAGTTTTCCTTGTGTGGAATATGATTTAAATGTAAAAACGAAGATAGAGGAACTGAAAAATCAGCGAAGATTTAAATATAATTCTGAATTTTTGGTATTTGTTGGAGAAGCCTTAGAGCTGGTGGGGGAAAACAAAGAGGGGAAAGTTGTCTTAAGATATGATTTTAAACTGGGATTGATAATAGAGAAAAGTAAAGATAAAGGAGAATTATGAATTTAGTTAAAGATATTTGGTTGCCTATCGTGCGTAAAAATGGGAAGGAAGAGAAGATAGCAATTCATCAGCTTTTGAAGGAGTATGAGTCTAACCCAGTAATGGAAATTTTGGTGCCTCGTCCTGATTTTAAAAATGCCCTTTATCAGCTTCTTATCGGGATAGTACAGGTAACATCTATGCCAGAGAGTGAAGTTGATTGGGCAGAATGCTTTGAAAATCCTTGTAGTTCTTTTGAGTTTTCGGAAAGAGTGCGAGAATATGAAGATTGCTTTGAAATAGATTCGGGGAACGCTGATTTTATGCAAGATTGTGATCTGCCGAAGACAGAGAAAAAACTTATTTCTGCTCTTTTAATAGAGGCTCCAGGAGAAAATACTGTAAAAAATAATAAGGCTCATTTTGTGAAAAGTGGATTGGTGAACCAAATGGATGGGTATTGGGCTGCTGTGGCTCTTTATACTTTACAAACATTTGCTCCTTCTGGTGGATCTGGTCATAGAGTAGGGTTGAGAGGGGGAGGTCCTCTCACGACTATAATCATTCCTCAAGGAGAATCGACTTTGTGGGAGAAAATTTGGTTTAATGTTTTGAGCCAAGAAAATGTCTCTCTTATTCCTGGAGATTTAAATAAAAAGGAGAAGGCGGATATTTTCCCTTGGATGAATGAGACGAAAATTAGTGATAAGAAAGGGAAAGAAATATTTTCTTCTCAGGTGCATCCTTTTTATCATTTTTTTGGAATGCCAAGGCGAATAAGATTGGAATTTTTAGAAGAAAGAGGCTTTTGTGATGTTTCTGGAGTGGAGAGTGAGAGATTAGTAAAAACATATAAGGCAAAGAATTATGGAAATAATTATGATGGAGTTTGGGCTCACCCTTTGAATGCATATCGTAGTTATCCCCAAAAGCCAAATGATTTACCCTCATCCATAAAAGCTCAACCTGGAGGGATTGGTTATCGTCATTGGTTGGGACAGGCGATAGAGGCTGAGAGTGTAAATCCTGCCATCACAGTGCAACAGATTAGTGAATCTTCTTCAAGAAGTGCTATGGCTGATAAATATGGTGTAACTCTTTGGATAGCTGGATATGATATGGACAATATGAAAGCACGGTGTTGGTATGAGTCGATTATGCCTTTTTATGCTTTGACTCCCAATGAAATCTTGCTAGTGCAAAACTTCATTTCGAGATTTATATCTTCAACAGCAGATCTGGCAAAATCCTTAAAGAGTTCTCTTAAGTTTGCTTGGGCAAATAGACCTAAAGACATCAAAGGAGATATTAGTTTCATAGAATCTTCTTTTTGGCAAAATACAGAAGAACCTTTTTATAATTTGTTAAGTGAGTTGGTCAGTAATCTTGAATATGTTGAAAAAAGGAATGAACTCTTAGATTTTTGGGGAAAGGTTGTAAGAAAGGAAACGGAACACATTTTTGATACTACCGCTTTTGCACAGCAAATAGAGGGGCTTAACTTAAAGCGTGTGATCAAAGCTCGTAAAGGTCTTGGTCTGGGAATTGGGAAGTTTATAAAAAATTTAAGAAAAATAAAAGAGGAGGTATAATGAATGAAAAAACTACGAAAAAGCTTTTGGAATGGTGGGATTCTCTGCAAAACGATAATGGTGGTAAAGCTCAGCTTAAGAGGTGCCATTCTCCGCAAGAAGCTATTCTTTATCCGCAAACTTTTAAATTGAAACACATTCTTTATTGGCTACCTTTGGAGGCTTTGGCTACGGTAGCGGGGGTGGGAGCTCATATAAAAAGTGCCACAGGAAAGAATTTTGGGGTGGCTTTAGCTACACCAGCGGAAATTGGAGGTCTAGCTCCTTTTTCTGAAACTCGTTTTCGTCAACTTCTTTCGGCTCGTGATTGGCAAGAGCTTTATAGATTTCTTCGTCGTGCTGTGACGATACTCGATGGGAAGGTTAGCTTTGTTAATTTTGTAGAGACTGTGATTTTGTGGAGTGAAGAGTTTACGGGTAAATATAAAGAAATTGGTAAGAGTTTAAAGTTTAAGCTGTCAGAGGCTTATTATACGAATTTATTGCTACAAGAAAAAAAATAAAGGGGTAAAAAATGTCAAAATTTATTCAAATTCATATGTTAACGAATTATGCACCGTCAAATCTTAATCGTGACGACTTGGGAAGACCGAAAACTGCCAAAATGGGAGGAGTGGATAGACTTAGAATCTCTTCACAATCCCTAAAGCGTGCTTGGAGAACTTCCGACTTATTTCAAAATACTTTGGCAGGAAATATAGGGACAAGGACTAAAAAGATTGGGGAAGAGATTTATGATTTTTTGTTGGAGAAAGAAGTAGAAGAAAGTAAGGCTCTGGAAGTTTCTATCGCTGTTGCTGGAATTTTTGGTAAAAATGAAAAGAAAGACAAAAAAAAACCTCTTGCAGAACTTGAAATTGCTCAGCTCTCGCATATTACACCTATGGAGATAGAAGCGGCTAAGAAGTTGGCTGTGGTGAAAGCGGAAGAAGAGAGTGTAGAGATTACCAAAAAAGAGATAGAAAAGCTACATAGTGGTGCTAGTGCTGTGGATATTGCTTTGTTTGGCAGGATGTTAGCATCTGCTCCGAAGTACAATATGGAAGCGGCTGTTCAGGTTTCGCACGCTCTGACAGTGAATAAGGTAGTTGTAGAGGATGATTATTTTACGGCAATAGACGATCTGAATTCTCGCCAAGATGATGCTGGTTCTGCACACATCGGAGAGTCTGGGTTTGGTTCGGGAATTTTTTACACCTACATTTGCATAAATGAGTCATTGTTAGTAGAGAATTTGAAAGACGAAAATTTAGCAAATAGGGCGATTAAAGCTTTGATAGAAGTAGCAGCGACTGTAGCTCCTTCTGGCAAGCAAAACAGCTTTGCTTCTAGGGCAAGAGCTCTTTATATGTTGGCAGAAAAGGGCTCTCAGCAGCCACGGCAGCTGTCTTCGGCTTTTTTGAAACCTGTAGATGGTGTGGATATGTCTGCTGAATCTATTAGCAGAATACAAGATCTTTGTGAAAATATGGATAAAGTTTATGGTAAGTGTGCAGATGAAAGGAAATCTTTTGATGTTGAAAAGGGACAAGGAACTCTTTTAGAAATTCTTGATTTCATAGGAGAGTAGTTGTGCAATTTCTTTTATTTCAAGTTTATTCTCCCCTTGTTTCTTGGGGAGAAATAGCAGTAGGAGGAGAAAGGTTATCGGCGAGACATCCGTCTAAATCCGCTATTCTTGGACTTTTGGCTGCGGCTTTGGGCATAAAAAGGGAAGATGAAGATTTGCATAACAATCTTTTCAAATCTTTGGGTGTTGCCATTAAGCTTTATTCTGGTGGATCTTTGCTGTCTGACTATCACACCACACAGGTGCCAAAGCAAGAGAAGAATGTAATCCATCATACTCGCAAATCGGAACTTTCTAGAAAAAATAAATTGGAGGCAGTACTCTCGAGGCGTGAATATCGCTGTGATGCTCTTTGCGTGGTGGCTATTTATTGCAAAGATGATGAAATGTCTCTGGGTGAAATTGAAAAAGCTTTGCGAGAACCCAAGTTTCATCTATATTTTGGCAGGAAATCCAATCCTCCAGCTTTGCCATTGTCTCCTTTTATCATCGAAGCAGAAACTCTAAAGGAAGCTTTTTCTGGATTTAGAGTGAAGTTCGTTTTGCCGATTAGTGAGGATAGTTATGCTTGGAAGCAGGAGATCTTTATGAGCTACCCACGGGAAACCCTTTTTGGCAAAAAAGTGTATTATTTTTGGGAGGAGGGTGTAAATGCTGGGTTAGAGTCGATGCATAAAGTGGAAAGGTATGATGTTTCCTCTAGTCGAAAAAGATGGCAGTTTGCTCCTCGTAAAGAGTTTATGAGTGTGGCGCAAACAGAGGAGAGTTTAGATGTATCTAAGTAAAGTAGTCTTGAAACAGAGCCCTAAACTTTTTGGTTTTTTGTCCAAAAGAAGTGGCACTGATGGTTATGCTGCTCACCAACTTCTTTGGGGGCTGTTTCCTAACAGAGGCAAAAAAACTCGAGATTTCTTGTATTATAAACAGGAGGGTGGAGGTTTGCCTTTTTTTTTAATAATATCTCAAGATAGACCTGTTGAAAATGAGGCTTTAGAAGTTTCTACAAAGGACTTTTTGCCTAAGTTAAATGCAGGAGATAGGCTTGCTTTTAGTTTGCAAGCTAACCCTGTGATTTCTAGAAAAGAGGGCGAAAAATCTATCAGGCACGATGTTTTGATGGATGTGAAATACAGATTAAAAGAAAAAAATCTTTCTTTGGCAGAGATAAACTCTGCTAGCGAAAAGGCTGCAAAAGAATGGTTGATAGCTCAAGGAGAAAGGACAGGGTTTTCGTGCTCTTTAGAATCAATAAGTATTGATGGATATAAGAAGCATAGTTTTTATAAAAAAAAGAGTGCTGTTCCCATTAAATTTAGTTCCATCCGCTATGAAGGGATTTTGAGCGTTACAGACCCTGAAAAATTTGTGGATATGCTCAAAAAAGGTCTTGGTAAATCGAAAGCTTTTGGGTGTGGACTTATGTTGGTTAGGAGGATATAGTTGCGGATACAAAGCAGCCCAATACCCATAAAAGAGAGGCACTCTATTCTTTTCATCGAAAGAGGTAAACTGGATGTGAAAGATGGTGCTTTTGTCCTGATTGACAAGAACAAAACGCGATTACTTATCCCTGTGGGCAATGTTACTTGTTTGATGTTAGAGCCAGGCATAAGGATCTCGCATGCGGCTGTTGGGTTGGCTGCGGAAGTTGGTTGTCTATTGATTTGGGTAGGAGAAGCAGGAGTGAGGCTCTACTCTGCAGGACAGCCAGGCGGAGCTAGATCTGGTAAACTATTACACCAAGCAAGATTAGCTTTAGACCCTTCTTTGAAATTGCAGGTGGTCAGAAAGATGTACAAGTTTCGTTTTGGCTGTGAGAGTCCAGCCAGACGAAGCTTGGAACAACTAAGAGGAATAGAAGGGAATAGAGTTAAACAGCTATACAAAATATTTGCTCGTGAAAATAGAGTGCCGTGGAAAGGCAGAATATACGACCCTAAAAATTGGGAAGCTGGTGACTATGCCAATAGAGCCATTAGCGTGGCGACTCATTGCTTGTATGGGTTGTGCGAAGCGGCAATTCTGGCAGCTGGCTATGCTCCAGCCATTGGGTTTATCCATGTGGGGAAAGCAAGATCTTTTGTTTATGATATTGCTGATTTGTTTAAATTTGATTTGATAATACCGTTGGCTTTCAAAATCGCAGCTAAAAGACCAAAAAACTTATCTAAAGAGGTTCGTATTGCTTGCAGAGAAGCCTTTAGGCAGTACAAGTTTCTTAAAAAAATCATTCCAGCAATAGAAGAGGTCTTGAACTTGGAAGAGGTTGAACCCATTAAAGAAAAAGCTGTGGTTGAAGTTGCTATTTATGACGAAGAGGGAATAGGTGATGTTGGTCATCGTAACTGAGTTAGCTCCACTGAGATTGCGTGGACATTTAACGAAATGGCTTTTAGAAGTTAGAGCTGGAGTTTATGTTGGTAAATTTTCAGCTAAAGTCAGAGAAAAATTGTGGGAATCTGTTACAAATAATATTGGCGAAGGCAATGCAGTGATGGCTTGGTCAACTAATACAGAGGCTGGATACGATCTTTGCACTTTTGGGAAAAATAGGAGAATCCCTGTAAAATTTGAGGGTATGAAATTAGTTGAATTTTATGTTGAAAAGAAGTATGATCTCGAAGAAGATTTTTGATCTTTGAAGTAAATATAGAAGTGTGTTTTTTTGGTAGAAATAATAAGAAGATGTATCGCTTTGTTCTTTAAGTAGATATGATCTAGTATGTTCCCCGCACAAGCGGGGATGAACCGATTGGCTTTGACATTTCTTTTTTCTTTTTTAGATGTTCCCCGCACAAGCGGGGATGAACCGCTGCTTTGACTGCTTTTAGTAGTGGAGCTGGCATGTTCCCCGCACAAGCGGGGATGAACCGCCACAAGTCTTGTTGACCCGCAGGGCGGCAGGATGTTCCCCGCACAAGCGGGGATGAACCGCAGAGTCTACAAGACAAAAGGTTTTTGATCTCATGTTCCCCGCACAAGCGGGGATGAACCGGAAGTCGCCAGCTTTAACTATTTGAACACAGAATGTTCCCCGCACAAGCGGGGATGAACCGCTAGCTGTCTACACGAGGGGCGGGATGCTATAATGTTCCCCGCACAAGCGGGGATGAACCTTGGCAGGATGTTAAAAACGATTGTGCCGTGAAATGTTCCCCGCACAAGCGGGGATGAACCATGGTGTAGTTGGTTGTGGGTGTTCCCGCCAGAATGTTCCCCGCACAAGCGGGGATGAACCGCTGGTCTGCATTTAGTTTTCTGGTGTTCTGTGATGTTCCCCGCACAAGCGGGGATGAACCGAGTTGAGGAGTTTTTTTTGAGCAGATCACGGGATGTTCCCCGCACAAGCGGGGATGAACCGAAGCCAAGTAATGTCTACATTATGGGTTTCAGATGTTCCCCGCACAAGCGGGGATGAACCGGCGGGAAAAGATGAAGAATATCACACTACAGCATGTTCCCCGCACAAGCGGGGATGAACCTGGTAAACGGTGGGATTAAATTCTCAAGCAGGCATGTTCCCCGCACAAGCGGGGATGAACCGGTGGACGGTGTTATATTGTATCTTTCTCTTATATGTTCCCCGCACAAGCGGGGATGAACCGTCCAATAGAGCCAATAAGATAAAATACGGCAAATGTTCCCCGCACAAGCGGGGATGAACCGAGGTTTTGCTTTTTGCCTTTTAGGTTTTTTTCATGTTCCCCGCACAAGCGGGGATGAACCGAGATTGTAAAAATGGGTATCCAACCGAAAAACATGTTCCCCGCACAAGCGGGGATGAACCGACCCTGCTTGGGCTTTTAAATGGCTTGAGGCTATGTTCCCCGCACAAGCGGGGATGAACCGTGGCGAAATTGCAGTCAAATCTTCCATAAATGATGTTCCCCGCACAAGCGGGGATGAACCGAGTTTTTTCGTCCTCTGAGTTCTCATCTAAGTATGTTCCCCGCACAAGCGGGGATGAACCGAATTGGAATGATGGGAGTGGGAGATATTGAAGATGTTCCCCGCACAAGCGGGGATGAACCGGTTTGAAACATTAGCAGACTCAAATTGTATCAATGTTCCCCGCACAAGCGGGGATGAACCGATGCAGACGGGCTTTTAATTGCTAGATATTGTATGTTCCCCGCACAAGCGGGGATGAACCGTTGTAGCGTTCAAAACAGCCCCGTCGATTGAGATGTTCCCCGCACAAGCGGGGATGAACCGGCGTTGACGAGCTGCTTTTTTTGTCCAGTGTGATGTTCCCCGCACAAGCGGGGATGAACCGCTACGAGCCGACAACTTACCATCTTGACTATAATGTTCCCCGCACAAGCGGGGATGAACCGCTCCGATTTTGTTCCAGTGGCTATTCTGCAAAATGTTCCCCGCACAAGCGGGGATGAACCGAAATTTCAAAAAGTGTTCCTTTGGCTCGTTGTATGTTCCCCGCACAAGCGGGGATGAACCGCTGTCGGCACCGTGCCGATGTTGTCTATCAAGATGTTCCCCGCACAAGCGGGGATGAACCGGCAGAAATGAGAGCAAAAAGGACGCTGGCTCCATGTTCCCCGCACAAGCGGGGATGAACCGCCATCATTACCGCAGAAAGAACAGTAAGAAGCATGTTCCCCGCACAAGCGGGGATGAACCGATAAATCAAATACTGTCAAATTAGCAGAACTCATGTTCCCCGCACAAGCGGGGATGAACCGCGTCAATCGTTTATGAACTTTATCAGCGAGGAATGTTCCCCGCACAAGCGGGGATGAACCGAAAGAGCTTAGTCTTGGCTACAATGCCGAGATATGTTCCCCGCACAAGCGGGGATGAACCACCGACTACGGCAAAACCGAACACGGAACGACCATGTTCCCCGCACAAGCGGGGATGAACCGCCAAATGGGTTTTTGTGGTCATTGTATGCGTAATGTTCCCCGCACAAGCGGGGATGAACCGTCGCCCCTAAGAACACTCAATTTTTCTATCCCATGTTCCCCGCACAAGCGGGGATGAACCGAACGAAATAAAACGAGTTTTGGACTCACACGGATGTTCCCCGCACAAGCGGGGATGAACCGTTTTGATTGAACCGTCGCTTTTTAGATAATCCATGTTCCCCGCACAAGCGGGGATGAACCGTGGAGGATTTGGCTCGCAGGTGGAACGATGTTATGTTCCCCGCACAAGCGGGGATGAACCGTCAGTGCCCTTTTAAGGAGGGGAAAATGGAGAATGTTCCCCGCACAAGCGGGGATGAACCGCGACAGCAATTGCTGGTGTGGCAGACAAATTCATGTTCCCCGCACAAGCGGGGATGAACCGAGTATCGTCATCCTTGACATCTAGCACCTCATATGTTCCCCGCACAAGCGGGGATGAACCGGATGTTGGCGGCGTGCCGACTGATAGATACTGATGTTCCCCGCACAAGCGGGGATGAACCGCCCGCACGGTACAACAGGAATGAGAAGTTCTTATGTTCCCCGCACAAGCGGGGATGAACCGCAGTAAAGTATGCTTGGGATAGGTTTGAGAAGAAATGCCTCGATTTGGGCTAACAAGGCAAGATTTTAAGGAGATGAGCATGGTGGAGGTTTACACGATGTGGGCTTTAGAATATGAAAAAGAAAGAGAGATGGAAAGGTCTAGGATTTGAAGCGATTGCGAGGGCTTATTTTTATGTTGTGTTTGCAGTTGTATTTGAGAGCGAGAAAAAAAAGAACACTGGGAGCTATAAAAAAAACAATGAAAAAAGTAAAAGTTATCATAAAAACCTCCATTTCCTACAAATGGGGGTTAGGAATTTAAAATGTCAAGCAATAAATTAGAATTAAATATTGAGGTTGATGTTGCGGCTCTAAAAGAGGGGTTTGCAACAGGGTTGAAATTGGCTCAGAAATTTGTAACGCAGTTTAATGGGTTAATGAGCGGAGAGAGGACTCAGGTAGATATAAAGGATGTTCCCCGCACAAGCGGGGATGAACCGGAGTGGTCTAGCTCTCCCCAATTCCAGCAGTTATGTTCCCCGCACAAGCGGGGATGAACCGTGTAGTAGCGAAATTACTCATCAATTTGTATCATGTTCCCCGCACAAGCGGGGATGAACCGCTGAAATCATTCCTGCAAGCAAGTTAATTGCAATGTTCCCCGCACAAGCGGGGATGAGCTGTATTTGTTTGATTTTTCCCCATTTATCGTTTGACAAGTTTTTGCATTGCTTGGAGATTTTTACAAGTTTACTTTTGAGGAGGAAAAATGATTTCAAGAGAGAAAGCACAGGAGCTACTGGAGCAGTATTTGCAGAATGAAAACCTGAAAAACCACAGCTGGGCGGTGGCTTATATTATGGAAGAGCTGGCGAAACGCTCTGGCGAGGATGGAGATAAGTGGTTTATTACGGGGCTTCTGCACGACTTGGACTACGAGAGCACCAAAGACGACCCTGAACAACACGGGCTGAAGACGGCTAAAATATTGGAGAACGAAGATGTGAGCGAGGATATGCTCAACGCCATCAAGGCACACAATTGTCTTGCCGAGCGGGACGACCTTCTGAGCAAGCATCTCTGGGCGGCTGATCCTGTTTCTGGCTTGGTGGTGGCTGCTGCTCTGATGAAACCAGAGAAGAAAATAGAGGCTTTGCAGCTCAAATCGCTGAAGAAAAAGTACAAGTCCAAAAGTTTTGCTCAGGGTGCGAACCGCCAGCAAATCGCTGATTGCCAAGATTTTGATTTCGAGCTAGGTGACTTTTTGCAGTTGTGCATAGATGCGATGAGTGGTAAGGGATTGCTCTAGAGGTTCAAGCTCCTTGAAATATTTGCGATTCAAATTTGCAAGCTGTCTCAAAGAGTAAAAATGCTCTTTTTTTTTCATCTGGAGAGAAGAGCCGAAAATATTTTTGCAAGATGTCTGAGTATCTATCGACAAAATATTTGTAGGGCTCGCCAGCGTAGGTGTCGAGGTAGCTTTGGTAGATGTTGCCAGCGGTTTGCGGATGAGAAGCTAGAGCTTTGCCGAGTTGGGCATAGAGGTAGTAGCAAGGGAAGTAGGCGAAGATAGCTAGAGGAAGCGGGGCAGAGAGCTGATTTTGGAGAAAAGCAATGTACTGAGAAAAGTCGCCTGTTAGTTTTTTGGCTGGAGAGATAGAGAAGGTGGTGAGAAAAGTGGCTTGCATTTGGGTCTCGATGGCGATGCAATCTTCGCTCATTGCCAGGAAAAAATCGCTTTCATCTTTTAGTGAGCATTTTTGCGAGAGCTGGTTGAGTAGTTTGGCTTCTTGATTTAGGTATAATGAGTCTTGCGAGAGATACTGGCAAAACTTTTCTTGGGGTAGAGTTCCAACTAATATTTCCCTTACGAACTCAGACTGCAAAATTTTTTGGTAATAAGGGGAAGCAATCTTTTCTAAGATTTGCTCAAAATTTTGTGTTTCGTTCATTTCCAAAAACGGTGAAAGTGATGGACTGGACCGTGTCCAGCACCGATGTGATAATCTTGCCCCTTGGTGATAGCTCCGATGAGATAATCTTTGGCAAAGCTCGCAGCGACGGAGAGTGGACGCCCGAGTGCTAAATATGAGGCGAGAGCGGAGGAAAGAGTGCAGCCTGTTCCGTGCGTGTTTTGCGTTTCGACTCTTTGGGATTTGAGCAAGGTGGTCGTCCCATTCTCTGTGTCGTAGAGCACATCCGTGAGGTCATCAGCGTGGAGGTGACCTGCCTTCAACAGGACGCTGGTGTTGTATTTTTCGGCGAGCTCTTGGGCAATTTGGGGGAACTCCTCTTGTAATGCGATGCCTCTTCCGAGTAAAATCTCCGCTTCGGGAATATTGGGAGTGATGACTCGCACTAGGGGAATCAGGGTTTTTTGTAAGCTCTCAATAGCTTCGTCTTCTAGGAGCTTGTCGCCAGAGGTGGCGACCATCACGGGATCGAGCACTACATTCTTTAGAGCGAACTCTTGCAAAATCTCGGCGACAGCCTCGATGACTTGCTTGTTGTGGAGCATCCCGATCTTGATGGCGTCTGTGCCGATATCTTCCAAGATTGCCTTGATTTGCTCACTGAGGATAGCTGTGGGGACAGGATGGATGCCTTGCACGCCCAGCGTGTTTTGGACGGTAATAGCGGTGATAGCACTGGTAGCGTAGCAGCCGCAAGCGCTGATGGTCTTGATGTCCGCCTGGATGCCTGCTCCTCCGCCACTGTCGCTACCAGCGATGGTCATAACTCTCTTGTATTCCATACTCTTATTCCTTCTTACTGAAATGGTCAAACCCTTTCGGTTGCCATTCGTAAATCTGTTTTTCTTTTGTCCAAACAATCTCTTTGGGCTTTTCGATAAGCGTGCCGATGGCGAAAAATTGCTCTTTAAAAGTTTGTCGGTACTCTTCTTGCAATTTCTCCAGCTTGTCGGGTCGCAGTGTGAAGAGGAGCTGATAATCTTCTCCGCCTGCTACAGCAAGAGTGTGAGCAGACCAGTTTTGGCGAGAGCAAACTTTTTGCAGTTGTGGTGAAATCGGAAGATTCTCGAGTTCTATTTGTGCTCCCAGATGGGAGCTTTCCACGATGTGCAGCAGATCCGAGGCAATGCCGTCGGAGATGTCGATCATAGCGTTTACTCCATCTTGGCTACCGAGGAACAGCCCTTGGGCGATTTTGGGAACGACATTGTGGTGAGCTGCGACGAGGAACTTCTCCTCCGCTTTCAGGGGAATATTTTGCAAAAGTGTTTGCAGACCACCAGCGGAGTCGCCCAGAAACCCAGTAACGCAGACGATGTCGCCTGCTGTGCCTGCCGAGCGGAGCTTTGCTTTGCCTTTTTGCACCTTGCCCACGACACAGACATTGATGACGAGCTTGTCGGGCGAGCTGGTGGTGTCGCCTCCGAGCAAGGGGATTTTGTGCTTTTCCGACAAGGTTTGGTAACCGTGCATAAATTCTGCCAACTCTTCTGTGGAGAGGTTTGCAGGCACGCCCAGCGACAAAAAAGATGCAAAAGGTGCAGCTCCCATCGCTGCCAAGTCGCTGAGATTGACGGCGAGAGCTTTTTGTCCTAGCTCCGAGAAGCTAATCTTGGAGAGCAAGAAGTGTGTGTCTTCCACCAGCAGGTCGGTGCTCACCACATAATCTTCCTGCTCGCCAGCGGGGAACACCGCACAATCGTCGCCGATGCCCTGCACTCTGTCGCCTAGCAGGTGGTCGAATTTTTGGGCAAAACTGCGGATGAAACCGAACTCGCCGAGCTTTTGCAAATTCATCGTTTGGCTCGGTCTATTTCTTGGCGAAGCTCACGAGTCGCATTTTGTGGGTCGCTTGCGGAGATGATCGCCGAGACTACGGCTATTCCGTCTGCACCTGCTTCTATTACGCTTGCGGCGTTGTGGAGATTTAGCCCACCGATAGCGACTCCGGGCAGATTTGTCTGTGCGGAGATTTGTTGCACTCCCGATAGTCCCAGAGGCGATGCTGTATCGGACTTGGTGGCGGTAGAGAACACGGGAGAGTAGCCGATGTAGTCGATGGGTGCATCTTTAGCTAGTCGGGACTGCTCGATGTTCTCGATAGACAGTCCGATGATTTTTCCGTTGCCGAGCAGTTTGCGGGCTACCTCGCAAGGGATGTCCGATTGTCCCAGATGCACACCAGCTGTGTCCGCTGCCAGAGCTATGTCTAAGCGGTCGTTGATGATCAGGGGAATATTGTGGCGGTCGAGTGCTTTTTTCAGCTTGACTGCCAAAAGGTAAAACTCCCGACTGGAAGCGTCCTTTTCTCGGAGTTGTACGATGGTCACTCCGCCTAAGACGGCTTGCTCCACTGTCCACAGCAGGTCTTTGCCCTCTAGTAGAGAGCTGTCGGTCACCAGATACAGAGATAGGTCTAATTTCATAGACTCCCCAAGTTTAGCTCGCCAGTAGCGGCTCTGTAGAGGTTGTCGAGGAAGGCGGTTTGCAGAGAGCCCGGTGCTTTTGCTGTCTGTGCGGAGAGCTGCCCGATGCTGCCTACCAAAGCTGTAGCGTTGATGGCTGCTTGCAGGGTGTCTTGCTCCACTGCCACGAATGCTCCCAAGATTGCCGAGGCGGTGCAGCCCATTCCAGTCACCTTGGTCATCAGAGCATCGCCTCTATCGCAGTAGCTCACCCTCGTGCCGTCTGTGATGATGTCTTGTGCCCCACTGACCACTACGATGCATTTTTGCTGTGTCGCCAGATTTTTAGCCGACTGCAATGCATTTTGCGTCTGTTGAGACGAATCTACGCCCTTGGTAATAATATTTGCACCTGCTAGAGCCATTATCTCGGATGCGTTGGCACGGATGACAGTGGGGCTTGTGAGTGCCAGTATCTTGCTGGCGACTTCGTTGCGGTAGGCAGTAGCACCCACTCCGACGGGATCGAACACTATGGGGATTTTCAGAGCTTTGGCTTTTTGCCCCGCTTTCAGCATCGCTTCTACCCATTGCGGACTGAGCGTTCCCATATTTAGCACGAGGCTCGAGGCGATGCTCACCATATCTGCGACTTCCTCCACGGCGTGAGCCATTACAGGGGAAGCCCCGATAGCCAGCAGAGCGTTGGCGGTATTGTTCATCACGACATAGTTGGTGATGTTGTGCACCAGCGGCGATTTGGCTTGGATGTCAGCCAGATTTTTTTGGAGCGATGTTAGGTTTTTCATAATATTTGCTCTCTCTTTAAGATTTGGTGGCACAAATGGCGACATAATCGCCACAGTCGTAGCCTTCTATCGGCTCTTCTTTTTTGCTATTGGAGTAAAGAGGATGTTTGGTGAGAGTCTGAGCGAACTGTAAGTCGGTAAATCCGCTTTTTTCCAACATCTGGATTTTCTCTTTGGTTGTCCGCCAGTTGGCGATTTTCACAAACTCGATGGGGTAAGGATCTTGGGGATGGACTCCTGCCAGCAGGGGATGTTCCCAAGAGTTCACAGACTTGGCGAGGTTGTACATTATGGCGTAGGAGCTCTCTTTGGGGACATCTATCACCACGATTTTTCCGCCGGGCTTGAGTGCGTGGCGTGCTGTGTCGAAAGCTTTTTGCAGGTCGGTGATGTAGCTCGGTGTGCCGTTGAAAAGGATGGTGTCGTATTGCTCTGGAGGCAGTGTCATCTCCTCGGCTGTGATGGTGGTGACTTCCAGCCCTCGCTTGCGGGCTATGCTTGCCATACTTTGGGATGGCTCGATGCCACTGTCGATGACGATGTTGAAGTTTTCTTTGAGGATTGACTCGAAGAGTCCGCTTCCGCATCCGACAGAAAAGATTTTCGTTTGTGGGCGTAAAAAGTGAGCGACCAGCTTTGCTTCGGAATAAAGAAGATTGTTGTTTTCCAAAAACCAAGCGTCATATTCCGCTGCGTATTGGTCGAATTTTAAGTGTTTCATAAAAACACTCCGTTCCAAAAAGGGCAAGTTTTGAGCATAATAATACTCTCCTTCTAAAATAAATTTGCCCCTTGCTGAGACCACACAAGATTTAGCGATTATTTTAGCAACTTATTTCAAAACAATTTGTTTGACTCTTTTGTTATTTTTGTCACAATAGGCGTAACGGCTTTACTTTGTATCTATTTGATAATCATATAACTTAACGAGATAAAAAACAGTTGACAATTTAGGCTAAAGAAAAGTTATAGCTCTTGAATTGAATATGTTGGAAATAATTCTAGGGAGAGATGTTATTATGAAGAATGTGGGTTTTATCGGTTGGAGAGGTATGGTGGGCTCTGTGTTGATGAAAAGGATGCTAGAAGAGAAAGATTTTAGCAAGTTGAAACCTTTCTTTTTTTCTACTTCACAAATCGGGCAAGATAGCCCTGAAGTAGGCGGCAAAACCACGAAATTGCAAGATGCGTATGACATAGACTCTCTCAAGAAATTGGATATTATCGTGACTTGTCAGGGTGGAGATTACACGAGTGATGTTTATCCTCGCCTTAGAGAAGCTGGTTGGGATGGTTATTGGCTAGATTCTGCTTCTACTTTGCGGATGGATGAGCAGAGCATCATCGTGCTAGATCCTGTGAATAGAGGCGTGATAGACAAAGGTTTGGCAGAAGGTGTGAAAAATTTTGTGGGTGGTAATTGCACGGTTTCCCTTATGCTGATGGCTCTGAATGGGCTTTTCAAAGCTGATTTGGTAGAGTGGATAACCTCGATGACTTATCAGGCTGCTTCTGGCTCTGGAGCGGAAAATATGAAAGAGCTCGTTAGGCAAATGGGTTTAATCGGTGCGAATGCACAAGAATTGCTGGACGATCCTGCTGCTGCTATCTCGCAGATTGATGAGAATGTGAACAAAACTATGCACAGCGACGCTTTTCCTATGGAAAATTTTGGCGTTCCTTTGGCTGGTAGTCTTATCCCCTGGATAGACAAGGCGATGGATAACGGGCAGACCCGTGAAGAGTGGAAAGGAATTGTGGAGAGTAATAAGATTTTGGGGATTGAGAAAGATTTGATTCCTATCGATGGACAGTGCGTGAGAGTGGGTGCGATGCGGAGTCATAGTCAGGCTTTTACCATTAAGCTGAAAAAAGATGTGCCTCTGCAAGAAATAGAGCGGATCATCGCCTCGGGTAACCAGTGGGTGGAGGTCGTGCCGAATAACAAGGAAGCGAGCTTGCGGAAGCTCTCGCCAGCGTATGCTACGGGGACTCTGCATGTGCCAGTGGGCAGGATACGGAAGATGAATTTGGGAGCGGAGTATCTTACAGCTTTTAGTGTCGGCGATCAGCTTTTGTGGGGAGCGGCAGAGCCAGTTAGGCGGATATTGAATATCGTTTTGGATTTTCTGAAATAAGATTTTGATTTTTTACGGGCGACTTTTTAGATAAGGTCGCCTTTTTTTGTGGAAAAAATTTTGCAAATTGTGATTTTCTTGAAAGAAGAGAAAAGGTCAAACTCCAAGAAAATAGGAGTTTGACCACAGGAGGAATTAGTGATGTTCTACTAATTCGGTTGATTGAATATTTTTTTAAAAGGCATACTCTAAGTAGCTTCCGATTTGCATAATGTCATCGTTTTCACCGTCTTTGTAGGTAGCTTTTCCGGGGATGATGAACGCTCCAGTGACTTTTAGAGCCAGTGTTTGTGTGGCTTGGTATGAAAAGCCAAGATCTATTTCTGTACCTAAAGCGGAACTGGATTCTTTGGTGTTATTTTCTATCCAGACAGCATCTTCAGATGTTTGTGCCCAACCTAGAGCAACATAACTGCTGACTTTTGAGGTTAATGGGTGCTCTATTACTAAGGCGGTCATCAGTGCTCCATAATTATTAGCATTTTCTCCATCTATGTTATTTGCTCCTAGATTGATGATAGAGTTGTCTGTGGGTCCACCATCGCCGAAGTATTCGAGTCCGTTAGAATATGCTGGGGAGATTCCTCGGAAAGCTGCAATGTCACCGTCTTGTGCGTCTTCTGAGTCAGTGCCAGAGCTATAGAAGATGTCAAAAGAGATAGAAGTTCCTTCATCGCAATTGTAGGAAGGCTTGATGGACAAAGCGTAGGCGTTTAGGCTTAAGTCCTTGTTTTCTCCAGAAGATTCCCAGCTACCTGTCAGGTAAGTGGCGTTGATGTCGATGAATAAATGCTCAAGCCCTACCTGGCTGCCATCGAAAATATAATAAGGGCTGAACCACAACAGTGTGCCTTTTTGGTAATTGTCTGCTGTGGAGAATGTTTTTAAATTGTTAGAGGATTTGTCGTAGTATTCTAATTCTAGCAAAGGGTTGCAATTGGTTTGGGCTAAGATGTCTGTACCCAAAGAGCCTTCAGCATTTGAGATGCTTGCCAAAAATCCGTGAGAGTCGTCGTTAGCACTTTCTTTGGTGTCGTCTCCTTTGTCTATGAGAAACATAGCAAAAGCTAAATTGATTTTTTCGTTGAGATCTTTTTCTAGTCGGTATCCTAAAAAGTTGTCATCTAGCACTACGCCAGAGTGTGCACAAAGAGGCAAAAATCCAGCACTTAGTGTAATGGATGGGATGAAATTGGGAGCTACGATGTAGGCTTTGTCTATAGCTACATTTTTGTTGTCATCATCGCTCGGGTCTCCATCTCCCCAGTTTACTTCTAGTTGCAGTTGGATGTTGTCTTCTGTTTTTCCCTCCATCAAAAGTTGCACCCTCTGGCTACGCCACGATTTGGTAGAGGAGTTGTCGTTGTATCCATCGTTTAGTGTCATCCCTCCTCGCACTCTAGCAGTACCAGACCAACCTAGCTCAAAAGCAAAGCCCGAGCTAGACAAAGCAAAGCAAATAATTAATAGTGAAAATTTCTTTTTCATTTTTTCCTTCCTTTAAAATATTATTTAGCACAACAAATGAGAATGAGTCTCAGTGTCAACAAAAAAAGTTTTTTTCTCGCTCGAAGATTTCCTTTACAAATTAGGCTTTTCTGAAAGGTTGGGTTTATGAATAATATTAGAAATTTTTGCATTATTGCTCATATCGACCACGGAAAGTCTACGCTTTCCGACAGGTTTTTGCAACTCACCGGAGTGCTGGGTGATGCCAGTGGACAGGTGTTGGACGATATGGAGCTGGAACAGGAGCGAGGGATCACCATCAAGTCGAAAGCGGTGCGGATGACCTACAATTACGAGGGTCAAGAGTATATCCTCAACCTCATCGATACTCCGGGGCATGTGGACTTCTCCTACGAGGTGTCTCGCAGTTTGAACTCCTGTGAGGCGGCATTACTGCTGGTGGATGCAGCACAAGGGGTAGAAGCCCAAACGATGAGTAATCTCTATCTGGCTCTGGAGAACGATCTGGAGATTATCCCTGTGATAAACAAGATAGATTTGCCCTCTGCCGATGTGCCAGCGTGTGAGGATAAGCTGATGGAGCTGCTGAGCCAAGACAACATCTACAAAGTTTCGGCGAAGTCCAATATTGGGGTTCAAGAGCTGCTGGAAGGGGTAATCCGTGATGTGCCACCGCCGACAGGCGATGTGTTGGCACCAGTGAAAGCTTTGGTGTTCGACTCTTTTTACGACAAGTATCGCGGAGTGGTGATTTTGGTGCGGATGTTTGATGGTAGCCTAAAGAAGGGCGATCGGGTGAAGTTTTGCTCGAACGGTTTTGAGTTCGTGATAGAGGAGCTGGGCTATGTGGGATTAGAGCTCAAGAAAGGCAAAGAGCTGGCTGCGGGAGATGTGGGATATATCGTCTCGGGGGTCAAGAATATCGAAGATGCCAAAGTGGGCGACACGGTTACTGGTGTTAAGAGGTCTTGCCTCGAGGCTCTGAAAGGCTTCCAAGAGGTGAAGCCGATGGTTTATAGTGGCGTGTTCCCAGTGGCGAGCGATGAGTACAAAGAGCTACGGGATGCTTTGGAGAAGCTGAAGCTGAACGATGCTTCCCTGGTGTACGAGCCAGAGAACTCGATGGCTTTGGGTTTTGGGTTTCGTTGTGGATTTTTGGGGATGCTGCATCTGGAGATAGTGGTGGAGCGGCTGTACCGCGAGTATAATGTGCCGATTATTACTACAGCACCGTCTGTGCCTTTTCGCGTGTTTACCAGAGCGGGCAAGATGTTAGAGGTGCACAACCCGATTAACCTGCCTGAGCTCAAAGATATCGACTACATTCAAGAGCCTTATATGAACCTTGAAATTATCGTGCCGTCCCTCTATATCGGGAATATTATGAGGTTGGTGATAGATAAACGAGGCGTCCAAAAAGATATGGAGTATATAGACGAGAATCGGGTTTGTCTGAAATACGACATTCCTCTGCTGGAGCTTATTTTTGATTTCTATTCAAGGCTCAAGTCCGTCTCTAGCGGTTATGCGTCGATGGATTACTCTTACGCCGACTATCGCCGCTCGGATATCGTGAGAGTGGATATTTTGGTAAACGGAGACAAGGTGGATGCGATGAGCTTTATGGCTCATAGGGACAAAGCGAGGACTTGGGGATTGAACATCACCGAAAGGCTCGCCGAGATTATACCGCGGCATCTTTTCAAGATCCCTATTCAGGCGGCTATCGGTAGCGATGTGGTAGCCAGATCTACGATTACGGCGATGCGGAAGAATGTTACTGCCAAGTGTTATGGTGGCGATATTTCCCGTAAGCGTAAACTGCTGGAGAAGCAGAAGAAAGGAAAGAAGAGGATGAAGGAGATTGGCTCGGTGTCCATCCCTCAGGAAGCTTTTTTGGCGGTGATGAAAGCGGATAAAATTTAGAAAAAATGGCATTAGCAAGGAGAGAGATATTTTACACAATTTATTGAAAGGAAAGAAGGTTGTCCTCGGTTCTGCATCTGTTCGCCGTGAGCAGATTTTGCGGATGATGGGCGTGAAGTTCGTTAAAATACCTCCTTGCGTAGATGAAAATATTGGGAAAAATATTTCGCCACTGCTCCTGTGCAAGAAGTTGGCTAAGCTAAAAGCAGAGGCTGTAGCTATGCAGTGTGATAGTAGCTGCTTGGTGATAGGTGCGGACACCTTGGTGTATCTAGATGGGAAAATCTTGGGTAAGCCTGCCGATATGGAGGAAGCTCGAAGGTATTTGCAAAAGCTCTCTGGGCGGACGCACTCTGTGTATACGGGCGTGTGCGTGCATTACAAACGCAAGTCTCGGGTCAGTTTCACCAAGGCGATGGTGTCTTTTGCGGAGCTTAGCTGCGTGCAGATAGACCAGTATCTGATGACCAAAGAGCCTTACGACAAAGCGGGTGCGTATGCATTGCAAGGCATCGCTGGTCAGTTCGTCTCCAAGATTAACGGAGATTGGCTCACGGTGGTGGGTTTGCCCGCCAGTGTGCTAGCAGAGCTCGTAGGCAAGAGTTTGTAAAGAGATGTTATGAGTTGTAGGAGGGACTATTAAAAATAAGTTGGTGTCGCCATTTCTCAAATGGGTTGGGGGCAAAAGACAGCTTATGTCTTCTATAGTTAAGCTTTTGCCGAAAAACATAATGAAATTGCACTATTATGAGCCTTTTATTGGTGGTGGTGCTGTCTTGTTTCATTTGCAACCTAAAAACGCTACAATCAATGATCTCAATGAAGAGTTAGTGAATGTTTATAATGTTATTAAAAACGACTTGGATCTTCTTTTGGAAGATCTAGCAAAGCACGACAATAACGCCGAATATTTTTACAAGATCAGAAGCGTGGATAGAACTCAGGAGTTCGCTAAATTGACGCCTGTGCAAAGAGCTTCACGAGTTGTTTATTTAAACAAAACTTGTTATAATGGCTTGTATCGAGTTAATAATGCTGGCGAATTTAACGCTCCTTTTGGTAGATATAAAAATCCAAACATTGTAAATAGACCAACTTTAAAAGCTGTGAGTAATTTTTTAAATGACAAAAATATCATTATAGAGTGTAAAGATTATACAAAAGTGCTGGAAGCAGCAGATTCTAAAAGTTTTGTGTATTTAGATCCACCTTATTATCCGATCTCGGCGAGTTCAAATTTTACTGGTTATGTGCAAGGAGGCTGGAGTCAGGCTGACCAAATTCGTCTTAAAAATGTTTGTGATGAGCTAAATAGAAAAGGTGCTAAGTTTTTACTTTCTAACTCTTCGGCATTATTTATTAAAGATTTGTATAAAAGTTATGAAATCATAAGCGTGAAAGCAACTAGAGCGATAAACTCGAACGCTTCTAGGCGTGGCGAAGTGGAAGAGGTTTTGGTTAGGAATTATGAATAAAACCAAAAACGATTTTGCTTGGGAGCTACTTTTCAAAAAACATAATATTGCCCAAAATGTGTTGGATAATGGTTTATTCAAGATCTCTTCGGCGGAGATAAACGAGTTTAGAGAAGCTCGCTTGATGACGAAATTTGATCATCGTTCTCAGCTCCCCAAAATATTTTCCAAGAATAATTTTTCCATTTTGCCTGTTTCAAGGGGAGGCTATGTAATTGGGGAGTTTAAAACATTTTGTGATTTTGAGAGTGATAAGAGTAAACTGTTGCATATTGAATTTCCTTCGCATTTAGAAAGTATCGATTACAAGAACATAACCAGCGAAGCTACGGCGATTAATTGTGCCTTTATCTCTAAGATGTTACACAATTTCACAGGAGAAACCAACTTGATTTCGACTGTAAGTGGGAGGATGGGATCTTCCTCTTTTGCTTTTGCTATAAAGACTTTCCAAGGAACGCAAAGATTGCAGGTAGAAAATTCTCAAATAGAGATAGATGGAGGTTATGAGGGGGATAGCTCGTTGGTTTTGATTGAAGCAAAAAATTACATAGCGGAAGATTTTTTGGTTAGGCAACTTTATTATCCCTACCGTTTGTGGAGAAAGAAAATAGCTAAAAATGTTAGATCAATATTTTTGACTTATTCAAATGGTGTTTTTCAATTTAGGGAGTATAAATTTTCTAATCCTGATTGTTATAATTCGATTTCTTTGCAAAAAAGTAAAAAATATGTTATTTACGACGATGTCTTTAACATAGAGGTTGTTGAAGAAATTCTGGAGTTTACTAAAGTTGTTCCTGAATCGATGGAGATCTCTTTTCCGCAAGCGGATAGTTTTGAGAGAGTTATTAATTTGTGCGAACATCTTTATCAAAAGGGATTTATGGGTAAAGAAGAGATTACGCTGAAATACGATTTTGATGCAAGGCAAACAGATTATTACACAAATGCGGGAAGATATTTAGGGTTAATAAAAACCATTCCAGACCCATTGACTAGGCAGATAGGTTGTATGTTGACGGAGACAGGCAAGCGGATATTTAATACTAATTTAGTTGAAAGACAAAAAGAGTTTTTAAAACTTATAGTTTCGCATTCTGTCTTTAAGCAAGTTTTGCGGGAATCTCTTGATAGTGGAAAAGTTATCGCCAGAAAAGATGTTTTGGAAATTATGAAATCTTCGAGAATTTGCAGGTTAAGCTCAGATAAAACTTATAGTAGAAGAGCTTCTACAGTTTTGAGTTGGATCAATTGGGTGATGGCTCAGTTAGATGAATAATTTTTATTTAAACTTTAAGTTATGAGACCGCAAACTTCGTTTCATTTGGAAGCGTATCGCTATTTCTTGCAAGTAGAAAAAGGGCTTGCCCCAAAATCTTTGCAAGCTTATTTCTCGGACTTGGAAGATTTTTTGCTTTTCGTAGCCAAAGAGTTGGAAAAAGTTACCAACGAAGATTTGGTGGATTATTTGGTTAAGCTGCAATCTTATGGGCTGTCTTCGGCGACCTTTCTGCGAAAGCGAAGCTCCATCAAGGGCTTTTTCGAGTTTTTGCTCGTGCAACAGGAGCTGAAGATTGAGTTGAACGATTTCCCCAAAATCAAGCAAGCTCTGCGATTTCCCTCGGTGCTCTCGATAGAGCAGGTGGAGAAGCTTTTGCAAGTGTTCGCTGATGGGAGCACAGCTCTGGAAGCCCGCAACAGGGCAATCTTGGAAGTGGCTTACGCTTGTGGTCTTCGGGAGAGCGAGCTGACAGATTTGAAGCTGAACGATTTGCTTTTGGATCAGGAAGTACTGCGGGTGCTGGGCAAAGGAAACAAGCAGAGGTTCGTTCCTATTTGCGATACAGCTGTCCATATTTTACGGGAATATTTGCAAAGTTATCGTCCTTTGCTGGTCAAAACAAACATCACCGACTTCGTTTTTGTGAACAAGTTTGGGCGTCACCTCTCGCGAATGGGATTGTGGAAAATAGTACAAAAAGCGGTAACTTTAGCAGGGTTACGGAAGAAGGTGTCGCCGCATACGCTCAGGCACTCTTTCGCTACACACTTGCTGGAGGCAGGAGCAGGCATCAGGGCAATCCAGTTGATGCTGGGGCATGCGAGCATCAACACCACTCAGATATACACCAACATTGACAAATCTCATCTAATCAAGATGCACAAAAAATTTCATCCACGGGGATAGTGTGCCAAAGTTTAACGAGATAGAAAAAACATTGACATCAATTCTGATTTTCCCTGCTTACGATAATCAATAAAGAGGTTTATTATGGAGAGTTTAAAAAAACAAGATAGAGCGATTTACGATCTGATCCAAGATGAGGCGAAACGCCAGAAAGAAGGGTTGGAGCTGATCGCTTCGGAAAATTATGTGTCGTCTGCTGTGCTAGAGGCAGCTGGGAGCATTTTGACCAATAAGTACGCCGAGGGGTATCCTTATCGCTGGAGCAAGAAGACGGGCGATCTGAACTACAAGCTCTATGGTCGCTACTACGGAGGCTGCTGCAATGTCGATAAGATAGAGAAGCTGGCTGTGGAGAGGGCGAAAGAGCTGTTTGGAGCGGAGCATGTCAATGTGCAGCCGCACTCTGGCTCGACTGCCAATATGGCTGCTTACTTCACTTTGGTGAGCCCTGGTGACACGGTGCTGGCTATGGAGCTGAGCCACGGAGGGCACTTGACTCATGGTAGTCCTCTGAGCTTTTCGGGGATGCTCTACGATATTGTCTCTTATGGAGTGGATGAGTCGACGCATAGGCTGGATTACGATAAGATAGAGAAGCTGGCTGTGGAGTGCAAGCCCAAGATGATAATGGCAGGAGCTTCGGCTTACTCTCGTGAGATAGACTTTGCTCGCTTTCGGCAGATAGCCGACCTAGTGGGAGCTTATCTGGTGGTAGATATGGCACACATAGCGGGACTCGTGGCAGCTGGGGTGCATCCATCGCCTGTGCCGTATGCGGATATAGTGACTACGACGACGCACAAGACTCTGCGTGGTCCTCGTTCAGGACTCATCCTTTGCAAAGAAAAATACGCCAAGCTGGTGGATAAAGTGGTGTTCCCTGGATTGCAGGGAGGTCCGCTGGAACATATAATAGCCGCCAAGGCAGTGGCTTTTGGTGAAGCTTTAGAGGATGAATTTGTCGATTACCAGAAGCAGGTACTCCTAAACGCCAAAACTTTGGCGAGATGCTTGTTCGATTTCGGATACGAGCTTATCTCGGGAGGCACGGATAATCATCTGGTGCTTTGGGATTTGGGCGACAAAGACAGTGGCAACCCCTCGGGGAAGAAAATGGAAAACGCTCTGGGTTTGGCGGATATCACGGTGAATAAAAACGCGGTACCTTTCGACACTAGATCGCCATTCGTGGCTTCGGGCATTCGCTTGGGGACAGCGGCGGTGACCACCAGAGGTATGAAAGAGGCAGAGATGATAAAAATATCAGAGTTTATAAAGCGTGTTTACGATAATTATGAAGACGAGTTTGAGCTAGCGAAGATTGGCTTGGAAGTGAAAGAATTTTGCAAAGGATTCCCAATATGTCAATGAAAAAAGTAGCTATCATCGGCAGACCAAATGTGGGTAAGTCTTTCTTATTCAATAGATTGTCGAAAACTATCTCGGCTATCGTCGATGAGGTAGAGGGCGTGACCAGAGATAATAAGAGTCATATTGTTCTTTGGGATGAGAAGATGTTTGAGCTGGTGGACACAGGCGGTCTATTTGGCAAGCACGATTTTGATCAGCAGATATTGGAAAAAGCTGGCGAGGTGATTCGTCAGGCAGACCTTGTGCTGCTGGTGGTGGATGCAAAAATTGGGCTTTTACCAGTGGAACGGAAGATAGCCAAACTTTTGCAAGGCAAAGAGACTCTGGTTGTGGCTAACAAGTGCGATTCGGAGCAGGATGAAACGCAAAATTTTGAGTTTATGGCACTGGGTTTAGGCGAACCGCAGGCGGTGTCTGCCAAGCTAAATAGAGGTACACGGTTATTGCTGGACAAAGTGGTGGAAATGGCTGGAGTGCGGGTAAATACCAGCAAAGAAAAAGATAAGCTGAGAAATAGAATCAGGTTTAGTGTCGTGGGGCGACCGAATGTGGGCAAATCTAGTCTGCTCAACAAAATTTTTGGTGAAGAGCTTTCCATCGTGAGCCCCATCTCGGGGACTACGAGGGACTCCATCGGGAGCAATATTTCTTACGACGGGCGGGAGATCCATTTCGTGGACACCGCTGGTCTTCGCAGGAAGAGTCGCGTGAAGTATGGTGTGGATTACTTCAGCACGCAAAAGGCGATAGCGACGATTATTTCTAGTGATGTGGTGATTTTTGTTTTGGACGCGACAGAAGAATTTTCTAATCAAGACCAGAAGATAGGAGCTTTTGCCAAAAACCATTACAAAAATATTCTCGTGGTGGTGAATAAGTGGGATTTGGTGGTGAAAGATAACCGATCTTTTGACGATTACAAGAAGCGAGCTTTTAAGTTTTTCCGCTTTTTGGACGATTGCCCGATTATTTTCACTTCGGCTTTTACCGGTCAGCGGGTGAATAAGATATTGCAAGAAGGTATTGCTCTGTACGATCGCAGCTGTATGCGAGTGCCGACCGCTAAGCTCAACATCGCTTTGAAAGGTTGGCTAGAGAAATTCCCGCCGAATCGCTCATCGGGGAAGATGGTGAAGATATATTTCGCTACACAGGTGCAGGCTTGCCCCATAAAGGTGGTGTTTGTTTGCTCAAATCCCGACAACATAAGTGCCGCGTACAAAGGGTATTTGCTCAACTGTTTTAAGAAAGATTTCTCGGTTAGTGGCGTGAGTGCCAAGTTGATTTTTAGGCAGAGAGGTAAAAATGATAAACTCGATGATGAGTAGAATGCTTTTGATTTTCTTAGTGGGATATTTGATCGGCAGCATCCCCAGCGGTTATCTGGCAGGCAAGATTTTCAAGAAAATTGACATTCGCAAATTTGGCAGTGGCAATATCGGCACGACCAATGTCTTTCGCACTTTGGGCTGGAAATTTGGTTTAGCTGTGTTTTTGGCAGATTTTTGCAAAGCTTTCGCTTTTGTGCAAATTGTGAAATGGTTCTACTTCCAGCAGCAACCTTTCTTGTTGATCTTGGCAGCTTTTTTGCTGATAATGGGCAATGTGTTTCCCGTGTTTTTGCGGTTCAAAGGTGGCAAAGGAGTGGCAAGCAGTGCGGGACTTTTCGTGGGGCTGTGTCCTTTTGCTTTTTTGTTAGCTTTTGTGGTTTTCTTTTTAGCGGTTTATTTTACTCGTTATGTTTCGCTGGGTTCGCTACTGGCTACGGTTACTTTGTTTGTGGTAAATCTGTATTTCTATTTACAAGGGCAAAAATCTTTGTTGGCGGTACTAATTTTGACGGGTGCAATTATGGTGTTTATCTGGTGGAAGCACACCGCTAATATCAAAAGAATCTTGAGTGGCACAGAAAATCGGTTAGGGAAGAAACGAGAAAAGGTATGAAGAATCTAAAAAAGTTATTGGGAAAGTTCGCGGGCAAGAAGATAGCTGTCTTTGGCGATCTGATGGTCGATCATTATGTGCATGGCTGTGTGAATAGGATATCTCCTGAAGCTCCGATACCTGTGGTGGATGTGCAGGATGAGAGCTATAGCCTCGGTGGTGCTGCTAATGTGGTGGCGAATATAGAGTCGCTGGGTGCAGTGCCGTTGATGTTTGGAGTGTATGGTCAAGACGCTGCAGGGCAAAAACTTTGCGATGTGTTAACCAAGAAGAACATCTCTCGGGATTATCTGGTATTAAGCGAGAATCGCCCGACTACCCTCAAAACCAGAGTGGTGGCAGCAGGACAGCAGATGGTGCGAATAGATTTTGAGGATAAAGGTCTTTTGGAAGAAAAGCTGGTAGAGCAGGTGTTGGCGAAGTTTGCTAAGGTGGCTAGTGAGTGCGTAGGTGTGATTTTGGAGGACTACAACAAAGGATTCCTGAGTGCTGCCATGATCGAGGGTGTAATCAAGATTGCACGGCGGTACGGCATTCCAGTGAGTGTTGACCCCAAATTCTTGAACTTCTCCTCTTACAAAGGGGCTAGTGTGTTCAAGCCCAACTTGGTGGAGTTCTGTGCTCTGGCAGGAGTGCGAGCAGAGGCAGAAGATTTCCAAGAGAAAGCGTGGCAGATGGTGGAAGATTTGCAGTGTGAGTATCTGATAATCACCAAAGGTCGCGACGGATTGTCTATCTATCAGCGAGGCGAGAGTAAGGTGGTCAACATTCCTACTTTTGCCCAGAATGTCTACGATGTGTGTGGAGCGGGTGATGCGGTGATTAGCTCCTTGGCTCTGGCTCTGGGGAGTGGTGCGAAGATAGTGCAGGCTGCACAGATAGCCAATCACGCTGCTGGCGTAGTGTGCGGGCGTGTGGGTGTGGTAAATGTCAGCAGGCAGGAGATAGTGGACTCTTTCGCCCAGTGGGAGATGAAGCTGGATTGATGGTTTTGCAATTTGCTATTTCTTGTTGACAATTATATTTGGCTACGCAGTGCTGGCAGAGAATAAGCAGGAAAGAGGTTGAGGGATGTTTGAGGATTAGTTGATTAAAAGCAAAATTTAAATAGCGATTAATAGAAAAATGAAGAAAAGAAGAAAAAGTAACAATCTGATTAACAATAAAATATGCAGTTTAGTGGCAAAGAATATTAATGAAATAGTAGAGATTTGCCGAAACGCTCATATGAAGGAAGTTTATTTGGTTGGTTCAGCTGTTACCGACGACTTTGATGATGAGAGCGATTTAGATTTTTTATATTATTTCGACACAAAAAGCAGTAGTTTTAATGTGTTAGATAGTTTTGATTATTATTTGTCTTTTATTGAAAATATACGGAAAGTGTGCAATAGGTCTGCTGATATGATTTCTGGTGAAGATATTAAAAATGAAGTTTTAGAAAAAAATTTGCGTGAGAATAAAGTTAAAATATATGAAAAAGTTAATTCAAACTAAGTTAAAAGATATTTTATTTTTTATCGATGAAATAAAAAGTTTTACAAAAGAGATTGTAAATGTCGAAGATTTTGGTAGAAACCCTATGTGCGTGAGGGCTTGTGAAAAAGATATTATGAATATTAGTCAAGCTGTGAAAGATATTGCCAATAGTTCGGAAGATTTTTTGATTTCTAATGGTTTTACTAATATACGAAAAATTATTGGAATTAGAAATGTTTTAGCTCATGGGTATAGTAATATTAATTTAGGAATTATTTTTGCTGTTGTTTTTAAAGAATTACCGATATTAGAGAAAGAAGTTGCCAGAGTGTATCAAGAAAATTTTGTATAAATAAACAAGTCGGCTAATGAGATTTCTGGAGCGGAACTCATATAGCTGATGAAGAAAAAGCGGTTAAACAGTTTGTAAGGACTTGATCTGAAAATAAGGCAGGTACCTAGAGTGAACAAAAAAAATCTGTATGGCGTCGTAGGAGCTGGACGGATGGCGAAGCATTTTTGCCACTATCTGGATTTGTGCGATGTGTCTTACCTTACTTGGAGTCGTAGCGTGGACAAGGGCTTGAGTCCTTTGGAAAAGCTGCGAGATTGCAAGGTGGTGCTACTGCTAATCAGCGATGGTGCTATTTCCCCTTTTCTAGAGCGATATTCAGAGCTAAAAAATTTCAAACTCATCCATTTTTCGGGAACTATTTTCCTAGAGGATGTTCCTTCTTATCATCCTCTGATGAGCTTTGTCGATGAGCTGTATTCTCTGGAAGAGTACCAAAAAATTCCTTTTATTTATGAGAAAGGGGAGTCTTCCTTTGGGGAGATTTTCCCGGAATTGCCTAACGAATCTTTTGCTTTGCCTAGTGCCGATAAGCCGCTGTATCACGCTTTGTGTGTGCTGAGCGGGAACTTTACGGTGATGCTCTGGCAGAAAGTTTTTAGGGAGTTTGAAGAGAAGTTTAAGATTGATGCGAAAATATTATTACCGTATATGCACAGAGTCTGCCAGAATCTCAGCGGAGATTGGGAGAACGCTCTGAGTGGACCGCTGGCAAGAGGCGATGAGCAGAGTATAGCGAAAAATTTGTCGTCTTTGCAAAAAGACGCTTTTCAAGATGTGTACCGAGCTTTTGTGCGGACACTAGATAAGGGAGGAAAGAGTGAATGTGATTAGTTTTGCTAAGATGAAGAAAAAGGGCGTGCCTATCTCGATGGTGACTGCCTATGACAGCTGGAGTGCGGCTATCGTGCAAGAGTCGGAGATCGACTGCATATTGGTGGGTGACTCTCTGGCGATGACGATGCATGGTCAGCAGAGCACATTGGGTGCAAATATCCAGATGATGAGCTTGCATATAGCGGCTGTGCGAAAAGGTGCGCCTCAGGCGTTCATTATCGGTGACATGCCGTTTTTGAGCTATCGCAAGGGTCTTACGCAGGCGATGGATGCTGTGCAAGCGATAATGCAGGCTGGGGCGAACGCTGTGAAGCTGGAAGGTGTAGCTGGCAGTGAGAAGATAATAGCTCATATTGTGGAGTCTGGTGTACCAGTGATGGGGCATCTGGGCTTAGTGCCACAGTCGGTGAACGGACTAGGAGGCTACAGAGTGCAGGGGAAGAGCAAGCCTCAAGAGGAGGTGTTGTTGCAGCAGGCACTTGATTTGCAAGAGCTAGGCTGCTTCTCGCTGGTGCTGGAGTGTGTGCCAGCGAGTGTGGGCAATAAGATTTCTCAGCAGTTGCAGATACCGACAATAGGCATAGGAGCAGGCAGTGGATGTGATGGGCAGGTGTTGGTATTGCAGGACTTATTGGGCGTGAATAAAGAGTTCCAGCCGAAATTTGTCCGCAAGTATTTGCATGGTTACGATTTGATAAAAGATGCTCTGAACCAATATGACGCCGATGTGAAGAGCAGGGAGTTTCCCTCGCAGGATGAGGAGTTTTGATGCAAGAGGTCAAATCTATCAGCCAGTGGCGGAAGATATTCCAAGAATTGCATGGCAAAAGTGTCGGCTTTGTGCCCACGATGGGCTATTTGCATCAGGGGCATATCAGCTTGGTGGAGCGTTCTGTGGCGGAAAACGAAATTACGGCGGTGTCGATTTTTGTTAATCCTACGCAGTTCAACAATCAAGAAGATTTGCAAGGTTATCCTGTGAGCATAGCGGACGACAAAAAAAAGTTGCTTGAGCTTGGGGTCGATTATTTGCTTTTGCCAGAATATCAGGAGCTTTATTGTGATGGCTATCGTTACAAGGTGAGTGAGAATCAATACTCGCAAGATTTGTGTGGTGGCACGCGTCCTGGACATTTTGATGGCGTACTGACGGTGGTGATGAAGCTTTTGAATATTACCAAGGCGAAAAAAGCATATTTTGGGCAGAAAGATTGGCAACAGTTCCAGCTGGTAAAAGGGATGGTGAAAGCTTTTTTCTTGGATACGCAGATAGTGGGCTGTCCGACAGTGCGGGAGAGCAGTGGTTTGGCGTTGAGTTCCCGCAATAATTTGCTGAGCGAGAAAGATAAAAAAATAGCACCGTTTTTGCACGAGATTATAAGCAAAAAATTGTCAATAGATGAAAAGAGTAAGTTGCTGGCAGAAAAAGGGTTTAAGGTCGATTATCTGACAGAAAAAGACGGAAGAATCTTTGTGGCAGCTTTTTTAGGAAAAGTGAGGTTGATAGATAATGTCCCCATCTAAAATATTAGTGTGTGTGAGCGGCTCGATAGCCGCCTACAAGTCGGCAGAGCTGGTCTCGTTGCTGACAAAAAGCGGGTGCGAGGTGAAAGTGGTCGCCACCGATGGTGCTTTGCAGTTCATCGGCAGAGCAACGCTGGAAGCTCTCTCTGGTCATCAAGTTTATACGCAGATGTTCGCAGAGTCGCACAAGATTCACCATATAAATCTGGTGAAATGGGCAGATTTGATCGTGCTGTATCCCGCGTCGGCTAGCACTTTGGGCAGATTGCGTCTCGGCTTGGCGGAAGATTTGCTCACCGCTTGTTTTGTGGCGAACAACTTCATCAAGCCTTATCTGATTGCACCGTCGATGAATGTGAATATGTACGCCCATCCTGCGGTGCAGGAGAATCTGGCAACTTTGCAAAGCTGGGGTGCGACGGTGATAGAGCCAGCTTCGGGCAATTTGGCGTGTGGCACAAAGGGCAAAGGCAGAGCGCCAGAGCCAGCAGAGATATTGGCGATTATCAAGGAAAGCTTGTGAAAATACTGCTAACTTCGGGAGCGACACGCGAGCCCATCGATGGCGTTCGCTTTCTGACCAACTTTGCTAGTGGCAAGACTGGCAGTGTGCTTGCCGACTATTTCGCTCAGCAAGGGGTGCAAGTGGTGTATCTGCACGGAGTAGGTGCAAAGCTCCCCAAAGTTTGTAGCCAGAGCGTCGAGTTTAGCTCGTTTGCCGATTTGGACAATAAGATGCACACTTTTTTGGCATCGGGCGATTTTGATGCGGTGGTGCATTTGGCTGCTGTGGGAGATTTTGCTCTGGAGCGTATAGAGCTGGACGACGGCAGTTTCGTTTCGCCAGATTTAGGTGGCAAGCTGGACTCATCGCAGAAGATTAAATTGCAGATGAAAAAGACTCACAAGATTTTGCCTTTGCTAAAATCTTACGCTGGTAAGAGGAAACCGCCGTTTGTTGTGGGGTTCAAGCTAACCAACTCAGCCACGCAAGAGCAAATTACCCAGAAGATGGCGAAAATTTGGCAAGCTGGCGGAGTGGATTTGGTGGTGCATAACGACAAAAATAAGATAACAGACACGCTACATCCAGCAACTTTTTACAAGGTGGGCAACCAAAGATTGGCACAGACGGCGACGAAAGAGGAGCTGGCAAAGAAAATGCTGGAGATAATGAAAGGAGAGCTAGAGAGATGAAGTTGTGTTTAGATTTCGGGAATTCGCAACTTTTCGGCGGATTGGTAAAGGGGCGAGAGATTTTGTTTCGCTTTCGTAAAAATATGAGCAAAAGCATTTCGTCTGATGAGATGGGGATTTTTTTGCGAGAGGTAATCAGGGAAAACGGCTACGAGCTGAGCACGGTAAAGAAGATAATTTTTTGCAGTGTAACTCCCGAGGTGAACCATTCCGTGAAAAACAGCTGCTTGAACTATTTCCAGATAAACCCTTTGGCTCTGGAACCGGGTGTGAAGACAGGATTGCAGATAAAATACGCTAACCCAACGGAAGTGGGTGCCGATAGGATCGCAGGAGCTTTGGGAGCGAGCGAGGCTTACCCCGAGCAAAACATCATCATTGTCGATATGGGTACAGCCACGACTTTTGATGTTCTGACGAAGAATAAAGAGTATCTGGGCGGAGTGATAACGCCGGGAATGTCAATTGCTATGCAATCTCTGGAACAGCACACGGCGAAATTGCCCAAGGTGGAGATACTCAAGCCGAAGTGCATCTGCGGGAAATCTACGGTGCAGAGCATCCAAGCGGGGCTGTATTTTGGCAATCTGGGAGCGATCAAAGAGATTTGCCAAGGACTAATCGCTAGTTGTTTTCCTGATGAAGATGTGCTGACTTTGGGCACGGGCGGATTTTCGCGATTGTTCCGCAATGCGGGCGTTTTCGATAAAATAAATAAAGATCTGGTTTTGGAAGGATTGATAAAATTGGAGGAGTTAAACAGATGACAGTAGAAATGTTGAAAGCTAAATTGCACAGAGCGACGGTGACGGATGCGGATTTGAATTACGAAGGCTCTGTCTCCATCGACACCAAACTTTGCAAAGCGGCTGGATTTTTTATGAACGAAAAAGTGGATATCCTGAATATCAATAACGGAGCGAGATTTTCCACCTATGTGATAGCTGGCAAAGACGGCGAAATCTGCCTGAACGGAGCGGCAGCCAGATTAGTGCAAAAAGGCGACAAGGTGATAATCGTCGCTTACTGCCAGATGGACGAGGAGCAAGCCAAAACTCACCAGCCGACTGTGGTGCATCTGGACGAGAAAAATCGGGAAAGTAGGAAGTGATGACTATAAAAAAACTGATTTGCTTAATAGTCTTACCTCTTTTTTTTGTGGGGAATGTTTATAGTGAGACTTTGTCGGAATTAGTTTTTGGTTGTCAGTATAATGGAGGATATGGAGCTTTAGAGCTGGGAATGACTCTTTCTGAGCGAAAAAATAAAAGAAAATATGCAAATATTCATACGGGTGGAGAAGTTTTATTTGGTTCTTCTGTAAATGGTGTGAAAGCGGGTTTCGACTTTGCATATGATGCTTTTCAGTTTTCTGGGAATTTGGTTGAATACTTCAAAGGGTTTGAGCATATTACTGTTTTGAGACCAGAAATGGGATTTACTCTTTGGGGATATGTTGATTTAGCAGTTGGCTATAATGTGTTTACTCAGAAAGAAGATTTTAATCTTGGTAAATATGTAGTAACCTTTAGAATTAAATATCCTTTTGAATTTATGCAGTTTAAAAAGTAAAAGGCTGATTCTTTACTCTCTATTGAATAAAACATTTTGAGGGAAAGTGCTAGACAAGATTTAGCACCTCTTTTTCTCAAGGAAAGTGAAAATCGTGAACAAAAAATAAAAAATTATACAAGGAGAATGTTATGAATGTGATACCCTTTTTATGGTATTTGGCGCCCGTAGGTGCTTTGATTGCACTTATTTTTGCATATGTGATTTTCTTGGGTGTGAAAAAAATGCCTGCTGGAAATGAGAAGATGGAGACGATAGCAAGATATGTCCGCGAGGGATCTTTTGCATATCTGAAGCAACAATATAAGGGCGTGGCAATCTTTTTTGCGATCGCTTTTGTTGTTTTTAATATTATGGCTTGGGGAATGCATGTCTTGCATCCTTTGGTGCCTTGGGCTTTCTTGACTGGTGGCATCCTGAGTGGTCTGGCTGGATTTTTCGGGATGAACACCGCTACTATCGCCTCTGTGAAGACAGTGCAAGCTGCTACCAAAAGTATGGACTCTGCCCTGAAGGTGGCGTTCCGTGCTGGTGGCGTGATGGGTCTTGTGGTTGTGGGCTTGGCTTTGGCAGACATTTGTGCCAAGTTCTTCGCTCTGAACTATCTTGGCTTCGATTTGCAGACTATCACCACAATAATGCTTGCCTCAGCGATGGGTGCATCGACTCAAGCGTTGTTTGCTCGTCTAGGCGGAGGTATCTATACCAAAGCTGCTGATGTAGGTGCTGACCTTGTAGGTAAGGTGGAAGCTGGTATCCCAGAGGACGATCCTCGTAACCCTGCTACTATCGCCGACAATGTGGGCGACAATGTGGGAGATGTAGCTGGAATGGGTGCGGACTTGTACGAATCTTACACTGGCTCTATCTTGGCTACGGCTATCTTGGGCTTCTCTGCTGCTTCCAAACTTGGTGCTAATGCGATGAATTTTGTGATTGCTCCGATGGTGCTCGCTGGTGTGGGTGCTATCTTGGCTATCGTCGGAATCTATCTGGTGTCCACCAAAGAAGGAGCTTCTATCAAGGAATTGATGGCGAGCCTCAACAAAGGTGTGCATGCCAGCTCAGCCCTGATAGTGGTTGCCGCTTATTTTATTACTGATATGCTTTTGCCAGAGCAAATATCTTTGGGGATTTTCTTCTCCACTGTTATTGGTCTTGTTGCGGGCATAATGGTCGGATATTTTACCGAAAGGTACACTTCCGATGCTTACGCTTCCACTAGGGGCATCGCCAAGCAAGGCAGTTTCGGACCTGCTACGGTGATTATCGACGGTCTTGCCGTGGGTATGCAATCTACGATGTCGTCTGTATTGGTGATAGTTGTCGCTATCATTGCAGCTTTCAGTGTTTCAGGTGGCTTCGGTCAGATGGAGTTCGGGCTTTATGGTATCGGCTTTGGTGCTGTAGGTATGCTCTCCACTTTGGGCGTAACTTTGGCGATGGACGCTTTTGGTCCTATTGCCGACAACGCTGGTGGAAATGCCGAGATGAGCGGATTGGGTGAAGATGTGAGGAAACGCACCGACGCTCTGGACTCTGTGGGCAACACCACAGCAGCCACAGGCAAAGGCTTTGCTATCGGCTCGGCAGCACTCACAGCGATGGCTCTTTTGGCATCGTACATCGAGCAAATTAGAATTGGATTTATGGATATGGGTGTCAAAACCCTCACAGTGGTTTATTCCAGTGGAGTCAGAGAGGTAATCTCGGTTTCCAAGGCGGGCATCGCCGATTTCGTGAACTACTACAACATCACCTTGATGAACCCGAAAGTGCTTTGTGGACTATTCATCGGAGCGATGGTTTCGTTCGTGTTCGCAGCGATGACGATGAAATCCGTGGGCAAAGTTGCCGCTGAGATGGTGGCAGAGGTGCGTAGACAGTTCAGGGAGATTCCGGGCATTTTGGAAGGCACAGCTACTCCTGAATATGCCAGATGTGTCGAAATCTCTACCATCGGTGCGCAAAAAGAGATGATCGCTCCAGCGTTGCTAGGTATCTTCACGCCGATTGCTGTCGGTCTGATCTTGGGCGTCTCTGGCGTAATGGGACTCTTGGTCGGTGGCTTGGCTACTGGCTTCTCACTAGCGATAATGATGAACAACGCAGGCGGTGCTTGGGACAATGCCAAGAAGTATATCGAGGCTGGCAACTACGGCGGCAAAGGCTCCGATTCGCACAAAGCGTGCGTGGTCGGCGACACCGTGGGTGACCCATTCAAAGATACATCTGGTCCATCCATCAACATCTTGATCAAGCTAATGTCGATGGTGTCTATCGTGTTCGCAGGGCTTATCATAGCTTACTCTCCGATGATAGAGGGACTCTACAGCCAAACTCCAGCGGAGCAGGTTACCGTGACTCAGGTTGATGTTAAGTAATTAGTAACTTTTTAAATAATACCCGACTTTTCCTATTTAGAGGTGGAGTCGGGTTTTTTGTGCGTAATAAGAGATTGCTTTATCTTGGATTTGCTCTTTGCCAGAGGGTTTGTTGGCGAAGCCCAAGCCCGCCCTTGGATTCCCGCTTCCGCGGGAATGAGGAAGAGAAGTAAGCAAGCAAGAAGCATCCACCAGCCCTCGTTCTGAGTTAAAATGGGAATTTATTCTTTTTGTCTTGGTCTCCTGACGGAGGGTCTTACTTTTCCCTTTGGTTGACCAAAGCGAAAAGTAACAAAAGGTAAAATCAAAATACCAAAGCCGAAATCTAAATTCTAAACCTTCCTCGCACGCTGTCAGCCTCGTGCTATGAATCTCATTTTGTTATTCCATTTGTGATATAGCACTTCGTCGTCAGCGTAGCTCAGGCGGTTAACGAATTTCACGCTTCCTGCTTTATGTATTTATTAGCCCAAGCCCACCCTTGGATTCCCGCTTTCGCGGGAATGAGGAAGAGAAGCAAGCAAGCACACGCTTTTAAAAACCTCGTCATTGCGGGCTCCGACCCGCAATCTTCCGAGGCGAAGCAAAAGCCATAGTCACAGCATTCATCTGTGTTCATCTGTGTTCATCTGTGGTTTCTGTTGTTCTCCCACACGATGCACAAAAGTAGCAAATTCGTAATGAGGCGAACATTTCAGCCAAATACAATTTAGAAGAAAATCAGCTCTCCTTATCAGGCAAAGTTGTTTTTTTACGCCAGAAACTTTTTTTTAATTGACATCAAATGAGCTTTTCCCCTCGTTCCCAAGCTCCAGCTTGGGAATGCATACGAAACAAAACATACAGTCAAAATACCAAAGCTGAAAGCTAAATTCTAAACCTTTTTCGCACGCTGAAGACGCAAAATTTTGCGTCTCTACAGCTTCACTCAGCAGAGCCAGAGACACAGTTCAGCATCTCTGGTATTGCAAAGCCAACGATTGAAAATGTATAGCTAAGAATAAATCTCGGAGGTGCTCTTCACCACGGACAGCTGTAAATACCTCACGCAACCCTCTGGCGGATTGAAGCGGAGCGGTTTTCTTTTCTCCTCTATCTTCTCGTTGAGCGTTCAAAGAAAAGATGGAGTCCCACTAAGGCTAAAAGCAGGTTACAAAGAAAAATGAAAACAAATCACACCTTGGCAAATCCCACCTACCAGTTCACAATCATACAATGATGAAAAGCGACAACCAGCCAAAAATAATTGAAAATTTTAAACCCTTTTCCTGTAGTCATTTCAGCTTATTCTCTAGTTTCATCTTTGCGAAAAACACAATAATTGTTTGACTACATTTGGGGAAAAAACATTCTTTTACTTAATTGGTTTTGTATCGTTTAAAAAAGGAGAAACAATGAAAACAGGATTCAAACTTTTTGTATTTGGTTTAATTCTAACTTTATCTATCACCGCTTGTAATATCTTTGGTAATGACGATGGTGATCCACCTGAAAATCCAACCAGCTTACACGCTGAGGCTGTAAGCTCTTCTCAAATAGACCTATCTTGGAGCACAGTCGATGGAGCAAAAGGTTACAAAATGTTTTTTGCAACATCCAGCGATGGAGATTATACAGAAACTGATATTGGCAATGTTACTTCTCACAGTAGCACAGGGCTCAATGCAGATACAGAATATTTTTACAAGATTCGAGCTTATAATTCTGATGGCAACTCTGGGTTTTCTAACATTGCGAGTGCCACCACTATAGTCGCAGCTCCTACCGCTCCCATCAATTTATCTTTCATTGTTATCGACTCTTACCGAATAGACATTTCGTGGGGAGCTGTCAGTGGAGCAGAAGGTTATAAAGTTTATAAAGCAACAACCAACAATGGGGAGTACAGTGAAACAGATGTTGGAGATGTTACTACCTACAGTAGCACAGGTCTGAGTGCAGACACAGCTTATTATTATAAATTAAAAGCTTATAATGTGGGTGGCGAATCGGATTTTTCTGCTAGTATGAGTGCTTCGATAAATGTAGATGTTCCTATTAATGTATCAGCCGAGGAGATAAGTTCATCACAAATAAACATATCATGGGATGCAGTCAGTGGAGCTACTGGCTACAAAATATATCAAGCAGACGCGAGTAATGGAACTTACACCGAGATTGGTGAGGTCAGTGCTCTTTTCTACAACAACACAGGACTTAGTGCAAGCACAGAGTATTTTTATAAAGTCCGAGCTTATAATGCTGCGGATACATCTGAATATTCTAGTTTTGCAACCGCCACCACGCTTGTCGCAGCTCCTGCAACTCCTACTGGTTTAACAGCCAGTGCCGTGAGCTCTTCGCAAATAGACTTAACTTGGACAGCAGTCACTGGAGCTACGGGCTACAAACTATACAGATCAGCCTCCAGCGGCGGAACTTACACCGAGATTGATGATGTCACTAGCAGTCCTTACAACAACACAGGACTCAGTGCAGGCACAACTTATTATTATAAGATAAAAGCTCATAACGCAGGCGGAGACAGCGACCTATCAGGCGAAGTAACTGCCACCACGGTTGTCGCAGCACCTGCAGTTCCTACAGGTTTATCCGCCAGTGCCGTGAGCGCTTCGCAAATAGACTTAACTTGGACAGCAGTCACTGGAGCTACGGGCTACAAACTATACAGATCAGCCACCAGCGGCGGAACTTACACCGAGATTGATGATGTCACTAGCAGTCCTTACAACAACACAGGACTCAGTGCAGGCACAACTTATTATTATAAGATAAAAGCTCATAACGCAGGCGGAGATAGCGAATTTTCTAGTGTTGCAAGTGCCACGACGGTAGTCGCAGCTCCTGCAACTCCTACTGGTTTAACAGCCAGTGCCGTGAGCTCTTCGCAAATAGACTTAACTTGGGCAGCAGTCACTGGAGCTACGGGCTACAAACTATACAGATCAGCCACCAGCGGTGGAACTTACACCGAGATTGATGATGTCACTAGCAGTCCTTACAACAACACAGGACTTAGTGCAGGCACAACTTATTATTATAAGATAAAAGCTCATAACGCAGGCGGAGATAGCGAATTTTCTAGTTTTGCAACCGCCACCACGGTTGTTGCAGCACCTGCAGTTCCTACTGGTTTATCCGCCAGTGCCGTGAGCTCCTCGCAAATAGACTTAACTTGGACAGCAGGCAGTGGAGCTACAAGCTATACACTATACAGGTCAACTTCTAGTGGTGGAACTTATAGCGAAATTGAACTGGAGAATGTGACTTCCTATAGTAACAACACAGGACTTAGTGCAGGCACAACTTATTATTATAAGATAAAAGCTCATAACGCAGGCGGAGATAGCGAATTTTCTAGTGTTGCAAGTGTCACGACGGTTGTCGCAGCACCTGCAGTTCCTACTGGTTTATCAGCCAGTGCCGTGAGCTCCTCGCAAATAGACTTAACTTGGACAGCAGTCACTGGAGCTACGGGCTACAAAATATCCCGAGCAACCTCTAGCGGCGGAACTTACACTGAGGTTGATGATGTCACTAGCAGTCCTTACAACAACACAGGACTCAGTGCAGGCACAACTTATTATTATAAGATAAAAGCTCATAACGCAGGCGGAGATAGCGAATTTTCTAGTGTTGCAAGTGTCACGACGGTAGTCGCAGCTCCTGCAACTCCTACTGGTTTATCAGCCAGTGCCGTGAGCTCCTCGCAAATAGACTTAACTTGGACAGCAGGCAGTGGAGCTACAAGCTATACACTATACAGGTCAACTTCTAGTGGTGGAACTTATAGCGAAATTGAACTGGAGAATGTGACTTCCTATAGTAACAACACAGGACTTAGTGCAGGCACAACTTATTATTATAAGATAAAAGCTCATAACGCAGGCGGAGATAGCAACCTATCAGGCGAAGTAACTGCCACCACGGTAGTCGCAGCACCTTCAGTTCCTACAGGTTTATCAGCCAGTGCCGTGAGCGCCTCGCAAATAGACTTAACTTGGACAGCAGTCACTGGAGCTACGGGCTACAAACTATACAGATCAGCCTCCAGCGGCGGAACTTACACCGAGATTGATGATGTCACTAGCAGTCCTTACAACAACACAGGACTCAGTGCAGGCACAACTTATTATTATAAGATAAAAGCTCATAACGCAGGCGGAGATAGCGAATTTTCTAGTGTTGCAAGTGTCACGACGGTAGTCGCAGCTCCTGCAACTCCTACTGGTTTATCAGCCAGTGCCGTGAGCTCCTCGCAAATAGACTTAACTTGGACAGCAGGCAGTGGAGCTACAAGCTATACACTATACAGGTCAACTTCTAGTGGTGGAACTTATAGCGAAATTGAACTGGAGAATGTGACTTCCTATAGTAACAACACAGGACTTAGTGCAGGCACAACTTATTATTATAAGATAAAAGCTCATAACGCAGGCGGAGATAGCGAATTTTCTAGTGTTGCAAGTGTCACGACGGTTGTCGCAGCACCTGCAACTCCTACTGGTTTAACAGCCAGTGCCGTGAGCTCTTCGCAAATAGACTTAACTTGGGCAGCAGTCACTGGAGCTACGGGCTACAAACTATACAGATCAGCCACCAGCGGTGGAACTTACACCGAGATTGATGATGTCACTAGCAGTCCTTACAACAACACAGGACTTAGTGCAGGCACAACTTATTATTATAAGATAAAAGCTCATAACGCAGGCGGAGATAGCGAATTTTCTAGTTTTGCAACCGCCACCACGGTTGTTGCAGCACCTGCAACTCCTACTGGTTTATCAGCCAGTGCCGTGAGCTCCTCGCAAATAGACTTAACTTGGACAGCAGGCAGTGGAGCTACAAGCTATACACTATACAGGTCAACTTCTAGTGGTGGAACTTATAGCGAAATTGAACTGGAGAATGTGACTTCCTATAGTAACAACACAGGACTCAGTGCAGGCACAACTTATTATTATAAGATAAAAGCTCATAACGCAGGCGGAGATAGCGACCTATCAGGCGAAGTAACTGCCACGACGGTAGTCGCAGCTCCTGCAACTCCTACTGGTTTATCCGCCAGTGCCGTGAGCGCCTCGCAAATAGACTTAACTTGGACAGCAAGCAGTGGAGCTACAAGCTATACACTATACAGGTCAACTTCTAGTGGTGGAACTTATAGCGAAATTGAACTGGAGAATGTGACTTCCTATAGTAACAACACAGGACTCAGTGCAGGCACAACTTATTATTATAAGATAAAAGCTCATAACGCAGGCGGAGATAGTGACCTATCAGGCGAAGTAAGTGCCACGACGGTAGTCGCAGCACCTGCAGTTCCTACTGGTTTATCAGCCAGTGCCGTGAGCTCCTCGCAAATAGACTTAACTTGGACAGCAGGCAGTGGAGCTACAAGCTATACACTATACAGGTCAACTTCTAGTGGTGGAACTTATAGCGAAATTGAACTGGGGAATGTGACTTCCTATAGCAATAGCACAGGACTCAGTGCAGGCACAACTTATTATTATAAGATAAAAGCTCATAACGCAGGCGGAGACAGCGAATTTTCTAGTGTCGCAAGTGCCACGACGGTAGTCGCAGCACCTGCAGTTCCTACTGGTTTATCAGCCAGTGCCGTGAGCGCCTCGCAAATAGACTTAACTTGGACAGCAAGCAGTGGAGCTACAAGCTATACACTATACAGGTCAACTTCTAGTGGTGGAACTTATAGCGAAATTGAACTGGAGAATGTGACTTCCTATAGTAACAACACAGGACTCAGTGCAGGCACAACTTATTATTATAAGATAAAAGCTCATAACGCAGGCGGAGATAGCGAACTATCAGGCGAAGTAACCGCCACCACGGTAGTCGCAGCACCTGCAGTTCCTACAGGTTTATCCGCCAGTGCCGTGAGCTCCTCGCAAATAGACTTAACTTGGACAGCAAGCAGTGAAGCTACAAGCTATACAATATACAGGTCAACCTCTAGCGGCGGAACTTACGACAGTGTTGGTGTTGCCAGTGGCAATTCTTATAATAACAACACAGGACTCAGTGCAGGCACAGCTTATTATTATAAGATAAAAGCTCATAACGCAGGCGGAGACAGCGACCTATCAGGCGAAGTAACTGCCACCACGATAGTCGCAGCTCCTACTGGACTGACAGCTAGTGCCGTGAGCACCTCGCAAATAGAAATATCGTGGAGCACAGTCACGGCAGCTACAGGCTACAAAATATACAGAGCAACCACAAGCGGTGGAGTGTATGACTCGATAGCTGCTGTCACAAGCAGTCCTTATAACAACACAGGGCTAAACTCTGTAACAGAATACTTCTACAAGGTCAAAGCGTATAACACTGGGAGCCAGTCGGTGCATTCTGACTACACCAGTGCCACCACACTGGCAGAACCTCCAGTAGCACCTGACAGCTTATTTGCGAACACATCAGTCTTTTCTCAGATAGACCTATCGTGGAGCACAGTCTCTGAAGCTACCAGCTATATAGTGTCCAGATCAACCACTAGTGATGCCGGTTACGAAGAGCTCACAGAGGTCAGTGACACCTCCTACAACAACACAGGACTTGGCGAAAACCAAAAGTATTTCTACAAAGTCCAAGCTAAAAACACTGGTGGAACCTCGGACTACTCTACCTCGGCAAACGCCACGACATATCTCACGAGAACTACTCTGGCAAGCTTGATAACCGCTGGAGATGATGTCACCAAAGTCAATACAGGCGGCATTACAGATATGTCTTCCTTGTTTATGAACAATACAACATTTAATCAAGATATTGGCAGTTGGGATGTAAGCAATGTCACAGATATGAGTTCTATGTTTTATAAGGCTGAAGCTTTTAATGGAAATATAAGTGGCTGGAATGTTAGTAGTGTCACCACAATGGAAGCTATGTTTAAGAGTGCGTCTGCTTTTAATCAAGATTTAAACGCTTGGGGCGATAAAACAAGCAGTGTCACAAAGATGAACGATATGTTTAATCTAGCAGCTGTTTTTAATCAAGACATCGGTGGCTGGGATGTAAGCAGTGTCACAGATATGAGGTATATGTTTAATAGAGCATATGCTTTTAACCAAGATATTGGCTACGACACCATTAACAATACGGGTTGGGTCGTTAGCAATGTCACAGATATGGGTTATATGTTTTGTCATGCATCTGTTTTTAATCAGGATATAAGTGGCTGGGATGTGAGTAAAGCAACAAATATGATGAGTATGTTTAATGATGCATATGCTTTTAACCAAGACATCGGTGGCTGGGATGTAAGCAATGTCACAAATATGAGCAATATGTTTAGGGGTGCGTCTGCTTTTAATCAAGATTTAAACGCTTGGGGCGATAAAACAAGCAGTGTCACAGATATGAGCAATATGTTTTATAACGCCGAGGAATTTAATGGTGATATAAGTGGATGGGATGTTAGTAGTGTTACCGATATGAGTTATATGTTTTATAATGCTGAAGTTTTTACTAAAGATTTAAGTGCTTGGGGCGATAAAACAAGCAATGTCACAGATATGAGTTATATGTTTTGTGAAGCTACAGCATTTAATGGAGATATAAGTGGTTGGAATGTAAGTAGTGTCACAACTATGAGTTATATGTTTTATAGAGCATATAATTTTGACCAAGATATTGGCTACGACATCATTAACAATACGGGTTGGGTCGTAAGCAATGTCACAGATATGGGTTATATGTTTTATTATGCATCTGTTTTTAATCAAGACATCGGTGGCTGGGATGTAAGTAGTGTCAAAAATATGTGTGCCTTGTTTCAGAATGCGGCGGTCTTTAATAAAGATTTAAACACTTGGGCAGTAGATAGTGTCACAAATATGAGTTATATGTTTTCTGGAACTAACTCTTTTGAAGGGAACATCACTGGTTGGAATGTTGGTAGCGTTATAAAAATGGATAATATGTTTAGAACTAATTCAATATTTAATCAAGATATTTCTGGATGGGATGTTAGTAGTGTTACCACGATGAAGAGTATGTTTTCTGAAGCATCTGCTTTTAATAAAGATTTAAATGCTTGGGGCGAAAAGGTAAGCAATGTCAAAGATATGAGTTATATGTTTAATTCTGCAACTTTATTTGATGGGAATATTTCTGCTTGGAATGTGAGTAGTGTCACTAACATGTATTGTATGTTTAAGAATGCTACTGCTTTCAATAAGGATCTTAGTGGTTGGTCTAGTAAGTTTACTACTACTCCTACTTACACAGATTATGATTTAGGTGCTACTTCTTGGATAACTAGCTATAAGCCTTTTTAGCGACTGATGTAAAAAGTTCAAAAGAAGAAGTGGATACGACTAGAGTTCGTGTCCACTTTTTTGTTAGGTGCTTTTTCGCCCCTCCTTCCGCCTACCACTTAGCCTTGTGCCAGCACTCCCGCCCGTGGATTCCCGCTTCCGCGGGAATGAGGGAGAGAGCAAGCAAGAAGCATCCGCCAGCCCTCGTTCTGAGTTAAAATGGGAATTTATTCTTTTTGTCTTGGTCTCCTGACGGAGGGTCTTACTTTTCCCTTTGGTTGACCAAAGCGAAAAGTAACAAAAGGTAAAATCAAAATACCAAAGCCGAAAGCTAAATTCTAAACCTTCATCGCACGCTCTCAGCCTCGTGCTATGAATCTCATTTTGTCTTTTATAGGTGATATAGCACTTCGTCGTCAGCGTAGCTCAGGGCGGTCAACGAATTTCACGCTTCCTGCTTTAAGTATTTGTTAGCCCAACCCTAACCCGCCTCTGGATTCCCGCTTTTGCGGGAATGAGGAAAGAGGGGCAAGGAAGAACACGCTTTTAAAAACCTCGTCATTGCGGGCTCCGACCCGCAATCTCCTGAGGCGAAGCAGAAGCCATAGTCACAGCATTCATCTGTGTTCATCTGTGGTTACTGTCTCCCAGCTTTGGTCTCCTGACGGAGGGTCTTACTTTTCCCTTTGGTTGACCAAAGCGAAAAGTAACAAAAGGTAAAATCAAAATACCAAAGCTGTAAGCTAAATTCTAAACCTTCATCGCACGCTCTCAGCCTCGTGCTATGAATCTCATTTTGTCTTTTATAGGTGATATAGCACTTCGTCGTCAGCGTAGCTCAGGCGGTTAACGAATTTCACGCTTCCTGCTTTAAGTGTTTATTAGTCCAATTCCGCCCTTGGATTCCCGCTTTTGCGGGAATGAGGAAGAAAAAGCAAGCAAGCACACGCTTTTAAAAACCTCGTCATTGCGGGCTCCGACCCGCAATCTCCTGAGGCGAAGCAAAAGCCATAGTCACAGCATTCATCTGTGTTCATCTGTGGTTACTGTCTCCCAGCTTTGGTCTCCTGACGGAGGGTCTTACTTTTCCCTTTGGTTGACCAAAGCGAAAAGTAACAAAAGGTAAAATCAAAATACCAAAGCCGTAAGCTAAATTCTAAACCAACCTCGCACGCTGAAGACGCAAAATTTTGCGTCTCTACAGCTTCACGGGCTAGAGCCAGAGACGCATTCCACCATCTTTGGTATTGCAAAGCCAACAATCGGAAATGTATTGTTAAGAACAAATCTCGGAGGTGCTCTTCACCACGGAACTCCGTAAACACCTCACGCAACCCTCTGGCGAATTGAAGCGGAGCGGTTTTCTTTTCTCCTCTATCTTTTCGTTGAGCGTTCAAAGAAAAAATGGAGTCCAGCTGAAGGCTAAAAGCAGGTTACAAAGAAAAAAGTAGTCATACCGTCATTGTGAGCAAAGCCTAATCCCGCCCGTAGATTCCCGCTTTCGCGGGAATGAGGAAGAGAAGCAAGCAAGGAAAATCCGCCAGCTCGATGGGAAGAAAAAAAATAGACATAATTCATTGACTATTTTTGGGTCGCCAACAATTTTTTGACAATTAGTTTATAATAATAAAAAAAAGAGGGAAAAATGAAAGCAAAAGTAAAAATTCTGTTAATTTGTCTAATGTTCACCTTATCTATCACAGCTTGCAACATCTTTGGGAATGACGACAGCGACGACGACAACACTACTACCACCACCACAGAAGACACTACTACCACCACCACGACAGAAGACGCAGTCTTGACCAAGGAAAAGCTTATCGCCAAAATAGCAGCTGGAGAGAATGTTTCTGCTTGTGATGTCTCCAATATCGTAGATATGTCGAACCTGATACCAGAAGTAGCCGAGATTAGTGCCACTGTTGCGGCAAACTTTAACCAAGACATCAGTGGTTGGGTCGTAAGCAATGTCACCAATATGAGCCAGATGTTCTCTGGAGCGACGGCATTTAACCAAGATATCAGTGGCTGGGCAGTAAGCAAAGTCACCAATATGTCTGGTATGTTTAAGGGAGCAGAAGCATTTAATCAAAACCTTGCTTGGCTAGAGACAGTTGAACCTTCAGTTCAAAGTTCTATACTTTATGTTAGTATACCGAAAGACACTCTTGGCTGGAACACCTCTGCAGTCACAGATATGTCCGATATGTTTAATGGAGCTACTGCATTCAATGGGAATATTTCTGTATTGGATGTAAGCAATGTTACGAATATGTCTGGTATGTTTCAAGGAGCAACAGCATTTAATAATGAGATTTACACATGGAAGGTAGATAATGTCGAGAATATGAGTCATATGTTCGATGGAGCGACTGCATTTAATGCTACTATTATTGATTGGATGCCCTCTTCAGTTACAGATATGAGTTATATGTTTCATAATGCAGAAAGTTTTAATAAATCTATTACAGATTGGGGATTAGTTGCTAATCAAGATTTAAAAAGTGTAACAAATATGAGCCATATGTTTGATGGAGCCAATAGTTTTAATCAAGGTTTCGTTTGGGAAGAGATGCCTAATGTGAAAGATATGAGCTATATGTTTGCAAATACTAATTCTTTTAATCAAGATATATCAGCTTGGGGCTTTTATGGAATACCTAAAATTGAAAATATGAGCTATATGTTTTATAACGCTACTGCCTTCAATCAAGACATTGCTATGTGGAGTTCTATTATAAGTGTTTCTTCTTTATCAAATGTAAGCCATATGTTCGATGGAGCTACTATTTTTAATTATGACCTTAGCTCTTGGGACATTACTAGTATCACTCATACTGGATTTGCTGATAATACCACTCTTGGTTGGGCTACGCCTACTGGGTTTTAAAATACGACAATAACTTTTAAAAAAGAAGTGGATGCGACTAGAGTTCGTGTCCACTTTTTTATTGGGTGCTTTTAGCCACTCCTTCCACACACCACTCGCTTTGTGCCAGCACTCCCGCCCGTGGATTCCCGCTTCCGCGGGAATGAGGGAGAGAGCAAGCAAGAAGCATCCGCCAGCCCTCGTTCTGAGTTAAAATGGGAATTTATTCTTTTTGTCTTGGTCTCCTGACGGAGGGTCTTTCCCCTCGTTCCCAAGCTCCAGCTTGGGAATGCATACGAAACAAAGCATACAGTCAAAATACCAAATCTGTAAGCTAAATTCTAAACCTTTTTCGCACGCTGAAGACGCAAAATTTTGCGTCTCTACAGTTCCTTGCACAGCCATTTGTTTCAGTCGGCAAACGAATTTCACGCTTCCTGCTTTAAGTATTTGTTAGCCCAACCCTAACCCGCCTCTGGATTCCCGCTTTCGCGGGAATGAGGAAGAGAAGCAAGGAAGCACACGCTTTTAAAAACCTCGTCATTGCGGGCTCCGACCCGCAATCTCCTGAGGCGGGGCAGAAGCCATAGTCACAGCATTCATCTGTGTTCATCTGTGGTTTCTAGTTTCCTTACACCGCAAGCTTTGTGTTCTCACTCACCCTTATTGTGGCTCACCACTCGTTTTTCACTCCCACCACCCCTCATTCCTGCGGAAGCAGGAATCCATTCTCCCACACGATGCACAAAAGCAGCAAATTCGTAATGAGGCGAACATTTCAGCCAAATACAATTTAGAAGAAAATCAGCTCTCCTTATCAGGCAAAGTTGTTTTTTTACGCCAGAAACTTTTTTTTAATTGACATCAAATGAGCTTTCTTTTTTTTGATAAGACACTGGGGGTTGTGAAGGCAACCTCTTTTTTTAGTAAAAATATTTTAGGAAGGATAAGAATTGAACAAAATTAGCATCGTTTTATTGACACTTTTTTGCTTGCTGTGGGGGGCTGGTTGGTCTGCTACCAAGAAAAAGAACGAGTCAAATATCTATCAAGAATGGGAAAAGTCAGCCTCGAAATACAGGGTTACCAAAGAGCTTTTTAAAGCTGTTTTTGATGTGCAAGAGAAAGAGAAGAAAAAATCGAAAGTAAGAAACAATGTTAGCTCCAGTGCTTCTCGTTTTCAAAAGCATTCGGGGAAGAGGATTCGCAAAATCTATGTCAGGCAAGAAGATGTCTTTAGTAGCAAAAATTTTGTGTCGCGGCTAGGCAATGGTGCACATATGAACACCAAAGAGTTTATCATCATAAACAACCTTTTTTTCCAAGAGTACTCTATCGTGAATCCTGAGCTTTTAGCAGAAAACGAAAAATACTTGAGTGATTTGTCTTATATCAAAAATGCTGAATTTTTTTTGGTGCCAGTGAAAGGGAGTCTGACTTTTGTAGATTTGGTGCTGGTGATCCGCGACAAATGGTCTGTCGGGATAGACGGCTCTTTTACGGATTTGGACAAATTTCGGCTTGGTGGTTTTGATAAGAACTTTTTCGGTTTTGGTAACGAGTTCGAGTACAAAGCGAAATACAACAAAAATAACAGCCCAGAGTGGGGACACGATTTTTCTTACGAGATTCGCAATGTTGACCAGAGTTTTATGAATTTGAAGGTTGATTATTACGATGACTACAGCAAACAAAAATACGGTGGAAGTCTGAATAGAGGATATATCTCGGGGAAGAAGTATGGTGGTGGCGGAAGCTGGTGCATCATCGAAGAGAAAGAGCAAGAGTCTGAGGTGGACAGCGTGCTCACCATCACAGAGCCGAGATCGAAAAGGGTTGATTTGGATTTTTGGTTTGGTCGCAAATTCAAACTAAGAGGCTCTTTTTTGGGGTTCGAGCAGTTAGCGTGGGCGGTTCGGCACAATTCCCGAGATTATGAGATTCGCCCTGATGGAGTTACCCAGGATTCCTTGAGGGATTATCACGACATCAACTTTTTTCGCATGATTTCGTTTAGTTTGAGCAAGGAGCTTTTTTATCGCAGTAGCCTTATTTACGGTTTTGGCGTTACCGAGCATATTCCGTATGGTAGGAATTTTGAGTTGGTGTACGGCAAAGAAAGCGGCGAGTATTGGAAGAGGGACTATCTTGGCATCTCTTACGCCCAAGGTAAGTTTTATAAAAATGTCGGATATCTGTATAATAAGGTTTCGATGGGAGGATTTTGGCTAGATAGCGAAAGTCACATAGAAGATTTGACAGTCAGACTGAAAGTCTCTTACTTTAGTTTGCTATACAAATGGGGAACTTATTACACGCGTTATTTTGCCAATTTGGATTATGTGACTAGCCTGAATAGGTCGCTAGAAGATAGCATAAGCATAAGCGATGATGAGATAAGGGAACTGTCTTGGGACAAAGATGATGAGCAAAAACTGGTGCTGAGTACGGAGATGGTTACTTTTGCTCCTTGGGATTTGGCTGGGTTTAGGTTTGCTTTTTTCTCGTTTGCCGATGGAGGGTATTTGGCAGCGAACGAGAATATTGCAGTGGGAGGCTCTTTTGCTTCTAGTGTCGGCTTGGGTGTTAGGATTCGCAACGATAATTTGGTGTTCAAGACTTTGCAACTCAGGATTGCTTATTTCCCTACACAACAAGAAGATGGCGAGTATAAATTCCGCTTGTCGGGCGAGAAGGATTACTCATTGCCGAGTTTCGATGCGGGTACGCCGAGTGTAGTGGAATATTATTAAAAGTATAAATAAAACATAAATAAAAGTAGATGAGATAAAAAATGAAAGAAGATATTTTGCTGGAAAGTCCAGAAGTTGAATTTTTAGAAACTTTGAATGTAGTGCCATTGCGGAACATTATGATGGTGCCCAAGATAGTTGCTCCTATTTTGATAGGGCGTAAAGTGACTATCGATGCTGTGGAGGATGCTCTAGCTAAACACAAAAGAATAGTTTGTCTGACCCAAAAAAATGATAATAATCACACCTCTTATCCAGAGGGGAAAAATTTGTATCGCGTGGGGACTTATTGCAGCATTTTGCAGGTGTTCAGATTGCCCGATGGTAATCTGCGGATACTGGTGGAAGGGCTCAAGTGCGTGCTGGTGGATAGGTTGTCCAAGAATAAGGACGGCTTTTTCAAAGCAAGAGTGCACGAGATGGTTTATGAGAAGACAAACGATCTGGAGTTGCAGGCGGAAGTAAGGGCGATCAAGAAACTTTTTGCAGAGTACATCTCCATCGATGGGAATATCCCACAAGAGGTGCTGAAGCCTCTGGACGAGATTTCCAAGCCGAGCGAGTTTTTCTATTATGTTTTGGCTAATATTTCTTCGTCCGTGGATAAGAAGATTGACCTTTTAAAGATTGGGAATATCAATCAGGCCTTGAGCCAACTCTTGCGACTTTTGCACAAAGAGCTGGAAATCTTGAAGTTGGAAAAGAAGATTGATGTAAATGTGAATAACAAGCTGAATAAATTGCAACGAGAGTATTATCTGCGGGAGCAGCTCAAAGAGATAGAGAAAGAGCTGGGCTTGGACAAGGAGAGCAGTGCAGAGGTGGACGATCTGGAGAAAGATTTGCTCAAACTTCCTTTGAACGAGGACATTCGCAAGATTGCCGATAGTGAGCTGCAAAAGCTGAAGAGGATACCGACTGGCTCGCAAGAGTACACTGTGATTTACAACTATCTGGACTGGATGCGTTGCTTGCCGTGGAGTGCAGATGAGGTGAAAGATTTTGATCTGGTGCAGGCACAAAAAGATTTGGATGCTAATCACTACGGGTTGGATAAGGTCAAAGATGTCGTCTTGGAGTATGTTGCCGTGCTGAAGTTTGTGCAAGAGAACCGTGGCAAGATTTTGTGCTTCGTGGGAGCTCCTGGAGTGGGTAAGACCTCTCTGGGTAAGGCTATCGCCAAGTCACTAGGCAAAAAGTTTGCTCGGCTGTCGCTGGGCGGAGTGCGAGACGAAGCGGAGATAAGAGGGCATCGTCGGACTTATGTGGGTGCTGTCCCGGGTGTAATCATCAACTCTATAAAGAAAGCTGGCACTCTCAACCCCGTGATAATGATGGACGAGATAGATAAGCTCTCGAGCGACTTTCGGGGCGATCCTGCCTCGGCATTACTAGAGGTGCTAGATCCCGAGCAGAACAACAGCTTTCGTGACCATTACCTAGATTTTGATTACGACCTCTCGAAAGTGACCTTCATCACTACCGCAAACACCTTGTCGTCTATCCCATCACCGCTGCTAGATAGGATGGAGATTGTGCGTTTGCCGGGCTATACGATGTTCGAGAAGGTCAACATCGCCGAGAGGCACCTGATCCGTAGGCAAATAGACGCTTTCAAAACGAAGGGTAAAGTGGAGCTCGAGTTTAGCGATGAGATTATCCGTTACATCGTGAAGAACTACACCCAAGAGGTGGGCGTGCGACAGTTGGAGAAGCAGATAGAGAAGATTTATCGCAAAGTTATTCGTGAGATTATCCAGAGTAAAAAAGTGAAAATCAAACTGAAATTGAACAAGAAGCTGGTGGAAAAATATCTGGGTGTGTCCAAGGTGATACCAACTAAGGTGGAGAAAAAAGCCGTTGTCGGTGTGGTCAACGGACTTGCGTGGACGATGGTCGGTGGCGAGATGCTCAAGATAGAAATTAGCAAGTTCCCCGGCACTGGCAAGATAAAGCTGACGGGGAATCTGGGCGATATAATGAAAGAGTCGGCACAAGCCGCTTACACTTTTGCCAGAGTAAATGCCAAAAAGTACAAGTTGGACAAAGATTTCCACAAGAATACGGATTTGCATCTGCATATCCCTGAGGGTGCTGTCCCCAAAGACGGTCCTTCGGCAGGCGTAACGATGGCTACGGCGATTATTTCGGTGCTCTCGGATAGGAAAGTGAAAGCTAATATCGCGATGACGGGTGAAATCTCTCTCAAGGGTGAGGTGATGGCTATCGGTGGATTGGCAGAGAAGCTAGTAGCCGCTGGGCAAGCGGAGATAAAGAAGGTCTTGATACCCAAAGATAACCTTCCTATTTTGCAAGAGATACCCGACGAGATCAAGCATGGCTTGGAAATAGTACCGATGGAGACGATTGATCAGGTGCTTGGTGAGGCTTTAGTGTGAAGATAGAGGCTGCCAAGCCAGTAGTGTCAGACGATGAGGGGAACTATTACTATTTGCGGATTCCACAAAAAGAGCAATATTTTTTTGCGAGCATCGTAGAATCTCTTTCGGGGCTTGCCAATCACACTACAGCAAGGGACGATAAGAGCGTCTTGATTTTTTTTGTTAGCCGTACACAGATTGCGGATTTTGAGAGGTTATTAAAATTTTTGGTAGGTTATGAAAATTTGGAATAAACTTATATTTTGTTTTTTAGCTTGGGGTTCTTTGTCGTGGGCAGTAGAGATAGATACTATGCAAGGCATTAGTGGGGGGAAAGATTACCTTTTCCAGATGAGCACAGGCGACTCTCTCGGGCGTGAGCGGAGCGAATTTGAAAAGCTGGTGGAAGGCGATACTCTTGCACAGGGGATTTCAGACAGCATTCCTCTGGAGGACGAAGACAAGAAGCTAGACCTCTTTCGGCAAAGAATGAATGTAGAGGTGAATTCGTATCTGGAAAAAGACCGCAGGAGCGAAAAAGTCCCTTTGTTTTTGTATAAAGAGAACAACCATTACTACTCTCCGGCACCCGTAAGGCAAGAGCTCCAGTTCGATGAGCTTACGATTCATCCTTTTCTTTTGCGTAAATACCAACTGTACCAAGATTATAGAGCGTTTTGGTCGGAATCGGAAAGACAGGGGAATGTCTATTTCTCTAAATTCCAGTACGATATGCCTATCTTGCTAGCCAAAGCTCAGCTCTCGCAAGGTTACAACGGCTCGGATTTAGATCAGGCGATAATCAATATTTACAAGAGTCAAGTTTACGATTGTTTAGATTTTCAACTGGGCTTCAACGGTTCTTCGGGCAAATGGCTATCCGAGGAGCTACGAGAGAAGACCAAAGATTTGTACGGTAATATCCGCTACTATTGGGGCGATTACCTCTCGCTCGATTACTCATATTTGTATTTTGATCACAATTTGCCTAGCGAGAAGTTGTTTTTCAGTCAACTAAACACGACCTCTGTATACGACTCGCTTTTGGATTTGGAGTATGTCGCTTACACATCGCAGCAACATTTTGTGGTGTTCCGCTCTGTGGTGTTCGATGCTGGTTACAGCTACTCCCACAGCGAATATTTGTTGGATAGTTTGCTTGCCTTGGACAAAAAATACAACGACGAGAGTTATTTTTACGCCTTGGATTTGGACTTTTGGGGGCAAAATTTGGCTGTCGGCCGCAAGAGTTACAACAATTACGAATCGACCAGAATAGACGATAGGCTTTATTACAAAGGGAAACTGCAAGCCGACTGGTGGTATGGCTCATCGGTGAGAGGCTATTACGATGAGGTCAACAAAAGCTTTTCCGCTCAAAAAGGGCTACCGTGGGGCTTTACTTTGTTTGCCGATTACACGGACAAAGAAAATCAAGCGGTGGACACAGCTTTGTTCCTCTATTCTGACATTTTTTTTCAGAGGGTGGAATCTTACAAATCCAGCTTTTGCGGGATTGTTTTTGACAACCAAATTTTTAGCGGAAGGCTGGCTGTGGGCACTCTGCAACAAGAGATAGCTGAGTACACAGTGCAAGCGGACAGTGCTATTGTGGTGCAGACGGAGATCTACGACAACGATGTGTTGCAGGCGGATATGAGGGTGCGATTGCCGTTTAGTCTGTGGGGTCAGAAGATGGCTTTGGCTTATGGAGTGGAGGCTCGTAAGTTCTTGTCGGGCGATACTCCTTACATTTACCCCGAGGTGCAGACGCTGCAAAACTACGAGATTGTTTTTTACTTCGATTACGGCAATGTCTTGACGCTTGGCTGGAGAAATCACAACGCAACTGATTATTTTGCTAGCTTTTCCGATCAGAGCAAGTTAGAGGCTGTCTCGTCGGATAAGATGTTGGACTACTATCTGCAGCTCGATCTGACCAATAAGTTCTCTGTGCTGATGGATATCAAAAATTACGATAAGGACGAAGATTACTTGGGGACGAAAATATATCGTCGGCACTTTAAGATAAATTTCATCTGGTATCTGTTCGATTAGCATGGTGATTTGCTGGATGAACATCTATATCGCTTTCGCTCTGCTATTAGTGGGGTTCTATTTCCTTTTTGTAGCCGCCGAGAAGTTTGTGGATTTGGCGGTGGTGATATCTGCTTACTTTGGCATACCTGGGATTGTCACGGGTACGATCATCGTCGGTTTTGCTACTTCCGCTCCTGAGTTCGCGGTGAGCATCTTGGCATCTATGCAGGGCTTGTCCCAGATGGGTTTAGGTAATGGCGTGGGTAGCGTCATCTGCAACGAAACGCTTGGGTTAGGTCTTGGTTTTGTTGCCCTTGGTTTGGGCAGTGTAGCTACTTTTGATAAGAAATATTTGGGCAAAGTCATCTTGTTTTTGGATGCAGGACTTTTGGCTCTGTACTTTTTTATGAGAGATGGAGTCTTATTACGGACTGAGGCTATTTTTTTTGTGGTTTGCTTGGGATTGTACTTCTTGGTAGTAGGTAGGAGCTCGCAGAAAGCAAAGCTGGAGAGAGTAACTCCACCTAAACATATTGGGTTGTATCTTATGAGCTTCGCTTTGATTTTGCTGACTGTGGTTGTACTTAGCAGGGTGGTTGTGTTTTCTGCGGTGTATATCGCCGAGTTCTTCCAGATGAGCAAAACGATCATCGCTGTGACGATAGTGGCTTTGGGGACATCTCTGCCCGAGGTAGCTACCGCTTTTGCCGCTTCTCGCAAAGGTCATCTCGATATAGCTGTCGGCAATATTATTGGCTCGGATGTGCTGAACATCTTCGGTATCGTGGGTATCTCTGCGATTATACATCCAGTGGTTATCAGCCCTGCGGAGGTGCATTTCGTGTTTGGTTGGCTGTTTGTGGTGATGTTGGCTACCGCTTTTACTTTTTACAAAGGTTATAAGAGACCTTTTGTGTGGGGATTAGGGCTGATTTCACTCTATTTTCTTTATCTTTTTTTCGCTTAAAAAGTAATTTTATTAGTTGACACAAAGGCACAAAAAAAAATTTTGTTAAGACTAGATGCAAAATAAGGAGATTTAATGTTTTATCTTTTGCTTGGAGTTCATATTGTGATTTCACTTTTATTGATTTTGGTGATTTTGTCCCAAACCTCAAAAGGCGGTGCTTTGGGTGGTGCTTTTGGTGGTGCTACGAGTACGGCATCTTTTGGCGATGAGGCAGAGACTATATTGAAAAAGTGGACTAAATACTTTATTTTGCTCTTTGTGGTTTCTTGCTTGGCATTGGCATTTTATACCAAAGGTATGAATGTAGAAAAAAACAATGGTGAAGTGAGCAAGGAGTTGCAAAAGGAACTAGCCGAATAGTTTTAGTTTTCTTTTTTCTCAAGAAATATATACTGAGTGCAGAAGTGGTGGAATTGGTAGACACGCAAGACTAAGGATCTTGTGCCCGTTATTGGGTGTGCTGGTTCAAGTCCAGTCTTCTGCACCATTTCCTTTTATAGTGCAGGGGTGGTGAAATTGGTAGACACGCAAGATTCAGGTTCTTGTGCCCGTTATTGGGTGTGCTGGTTCAAGTCCAGTCTTCTGCACCATTTACAATATTTCCCAGTGACCACCTTTGTTTGCTCCAATCCGTTTGATTTTCTTTTCTTCGCTTAGTTTAGCCAAAGCTCTGGTTATAGTTCGGCGGTCTTTTTGCAGTATTTTGGACATCTCTTTTCCCGTAATGTATTTATCTGATTTTATTAGATTTAAGATGTTTATAGGGACATTTGTAGGGGCGTTTGTAGAGACATTTGTAGGGACATTTTTTTCTTCAGGATGGAAAAGTTCGATTTGCATCGCTTCGAGGATGAATTCGACAAATTCAGTGCAGTCGCCAGCAATATCTGACTTTCTCAGAGCTTGGTAGTATTTTTTTTGGTGTTCTTTAATGATATTTTCCATGGGCAAGTTTAAGAAAACTTTTTTCCATTTGGAGAGAATCAGCGTGTTCCAAACTCTTCCCATCCTCCCATTACCATCGATAAAAGGGTGGATGAACTCCAGCTCGTAGTGGAAGATAGCTTCTAGCACGAGAGGATGTACTTCTTTCTTGTTTAGCCAGCTGAAAAGGTCGCCCATTAGTTTCGGCACCATTTTGTGAGGCGGAGCCATATGTACGATTTTTTGCTGATCGTGGATGCCCACTCCCGTGTTGCGATATTTGCCACTATTTTCTAATACTTCTCCCATCATCAGGCTGTGGGTTGCCAGCAGGTGGTTTTCTTGGAAAGGGTCGAGAGTTTCTAGTTGTTCGTAGGCTTTGATAGCACCTTTTACTTCGGCAATTTCTCTGATGTTACCGATGATATGCTTGCCGTCAACAATGGCTGTAATTTGCTCTTCGCTGAGAGTGTTGCCCTCGATAGCTAGAGTTCCCGCTATCGTTTTGATGCGGTTCTTTTTTCGCAAGCTCGGAGAGTTCAGCAAGCCGCTTTGCTCTAGCCAGCCCGCTTTTTCGCTAATGTCAGCCACGCTATTCAAAATGTTGGCTGTTATGTTAAATGGTGGTTTATACATAATTTTACTCTCCAGCTAATATTAGGGGCTATCTTTTCTTCTCTAAGTTTTCCTTTATCTGTGTCAAGGCTTTGTTGTTTTTGGTTACAGTTGGAGGGATTTTGTTTATCCTGCTGAAAAAAAAGATAGTAGTGGGAGCGACTAAAATTACTGCGAATTGCTCCGAAAATACTTTTTTTAGCGTGGTGAGGAACTCTACATCAGAGAAAAAATTTGTCAGATAAGGCAGCAAAAAGTAAAGAAGTAGCACAAACAAAATTATCACCATCGTTTCTGCGACAGTATTCTTTAGTTGCTTTTTTTTGAGGGCTCTATTTCTTTTTGCTATTTGAGATTGCTTTCCGAGGAGTTTTTGGTAACTCATCTTTTGCCAATTTATTTTACTTAGTTCCATCTTTTTCCAGCCATTTTACCAGACCATAGACCAGAGGAGTGTCGCACAGGGCAAAAAGTATTTTGAGAGTAAGATAAGGTAAAGCGAGTTGGAACACGAAAAGAGCATCGAATTTTGGTGTCATTTTGTAAAGGAACAGATACATAAAGATAAAGGTGTCAACAGTTTGTGAGATGATAGTGGAGACATTATTTCGTAGCCAAAGAAATTTACCGTTGGTTTTCTTTTTTAGGTAAGAAAAGATGAACATATCGTTGAGCTGAGAGATGAAAAAGGCGGTGATGCTGGCGAAAATCATTCGCAGAGAGAAGCCGAAAATTGTGGTGTACTCTTGGTTGTAAGTGAATCTTGCAGCTGGATCCATCCAGATGGAGAGAGCCAAAAATCCAAAGACTAAAACTAAGCTGAAGATGGCTGCGGTGATGAGGTTAAAGACGATTTTCTTGCCGTAAACTTCTTCGATGGCATCGGTAATTAAGAAGAGGAAAGGAGCGATAAAGATGCTCACGGATGTGCTAACGCCCCAGATGGTTACAATCTTGATGCCCAGCAGATTGGAGGCGGTATACAGAGAGATAAAAACGGAAAAAAGGATAGTTAGTTTCCTGCTCATAATCTAACCGCCTATTTGGTTTATTTTGTATTGGGTGTTGCTTAGTCCCGACTTTGGTTTTATTTGGATAGCCTTGTGGATGGAGGCTTCGATGGAATTTTCCGCTTTTATATCCACGGCACGGTCTGAAAATAGGCAAGGCAGTATTTTGCCATCGCAAGTGATGCGGAGCTTGTTGCATTTGTGGCAGACTCCAGCGGTAGTGTCTGGCTCGTCTGTGATGAGTGCCTCGAAAGAGCCGTTTTCCAGATTCATCTCTTTGATTGTCCTGCCGATGATGTTTTGTTCTTGGCAAAATTGCTGCATAGCTTCTCGATCTGCGGCGGAGTCGTTGAACCCTTTGATGAGAACGGTGTTAATCTTGATAGGGCTAAACCCTTCGTCTTGGGCGGCTTTTATGCCAGCCAGTACTGTAGCGAGGTCGCCACGCCTAGTGATGTAGTGGAACTTCTCGGGATCGAGTGTGTCCAGCGAAAAGTTGACGCGGTTTAGTCCAGCCAGCTTTAGCTCTCGGGCGTATTGGGCAAAAAGTGAGCCGTTGGTCGTCAGGCACAAATCTTTTACTCCGTCTAGCTTGCCGATTTTTTGCACTAACCACATAAAGTTCTTTTTCACCAGAGGTTCGCCACCAGTGAGTCTTACTTTGGTTATCCCCAAGCGAACAAATTCTTTGACGATCTGGTACATTTTTTCCAAGCTGAGGATGTTTTGGTGCGGAATATTATCTACGCCACTCTCCTCTCGGCAGTAGCGACAGCAGAAGTTACATTTGTCGGTAAGAGAGAGCCTAATATAGTCGATCTTACGACCATAAGCGTCTATTAACATCTATGTTTGGCTAGTTTTTGGCTTTGAAGTCGTCGAGCACAGACTTAATAGATTCGGGCTTGAGATTGCCAAAAGTTTGGTCATCGATCATCAAAACTGGAGACAGCGAACAGCAACCCAGACAAGCCACGCCTTCGATAGAGTAGTATTTGTCTTTGGTGACTTCGTTCTCTGAGATGTTCAGGTGCTTTAGCACAGCTGCTTTGATAGCTTTTGCTCCGTTCACATGGCAAGCAGTACCCTCGCACACTTTGATGAGATGTTTGCCCACGGGATTTAGTTTGAACTGAGCGTAAAAGGTGATGACTCCCATGAGTTGCGTCGGTGGCAATTTCGTAAATTCGGAAATCTTCTCGATAGTCTCGCGAGAGAGGTAAGAGTGTTGCTCTTGTGCATATTGCAATATTTTGATCAGATTTGCTTGCTTGTTGTCGATAGAAGCGATTTTTTCTTCTAGTTTGGTGTATTTACCCATTTTGATTTACTCCTTTCCTTTTTCTTCGTAAAATGCGACTTGCAGAGATTTGGTAATCTCTAAAATATCGCCACTCATAATGTTATCTAGTTTATATAAGGTCAAATTGATTCTATGGTCGGTTACTCGCCCTTGGGGGAAGTTGTAGGTGCGGATCTTGCCGCTACGGTCGCCTGTGCCGATTTGTGTCTTGCGAGTTCTGGCGATTTTGGCTTCTTGGGCTGCTATTTCTGTATCCAGCAGGCGAGAGAGTAACACCTTCATAGCTTTGTTTTTGTTTTTCAGTTGTGACTTTTCGTCTTGGCAAGTCACCACAGTGCCAGTAGGTATGTGAGTGATGCGTACGGCAGAGTCTGTAGTGTTCACCGACTGTCCACCGTTGCCACTGGAGCGGTAAACATCGATTTTCAAATCTTTGGGGTCGATCTGCACATCCACTTCGTCCGCTTCGGGTAATACGGCTACAGTCACCGCTGATGTGTGTATCCTGCCGTTTGCTTCGGTCAGTGGGACTCTCTGCACCCTGTGTACGCCACTTTCAAACCTCATCGTGCCGTAAACATTCTCTCCACTCAGAGAGAAGACAATCTCTTTGAAACCGCCTTTCTCGCTCGGGTTGGAGCTGATTACTTGCTTTTTCCATTTATTTTGCTCGGAGAAGTAGGTGTACATCCTGTAGAGGTCGCCCACGAAAAGTCCCGACTCATTGCCACCAGTGCCCGCTCTGATCTCCACGATGCAGTCTCTTTTGTCGTTTGGGTCTTTGGGGATGAGCATTTTCTTTAGAGCGTCTGTATTGCTCTCTAGATCTGCTTCCAAGGAGGCGATCTCATCTTTGGTCATCTCTAGCATCTCTTTGTCCGACTCTGATTCTAGTAGCTCATTCGCTTCTTTTAGTTCTTGGTTTAGCTCTTGCACGCAGGTAGCGAGGCTCAAGATTTTTCCTAATTCGTTGAAGCGAGAGCTGAGCTTGCTGTACTCTCGTTGGTCGCTCATATATTTGGGGTCGGCTACTTTGATAGCCAGTTCTTGGTGCTCAGATTTTAGTCTTTCTATTTTTTGGCTGAACATTAGTTCTCTATCCTTCTTATTGCTGAGTCGATGGGCAGGTCTAGCACCGCTTTGAGGGCTACCACAGCTACAGCTATCTGCTCCAGAGTAGGTTCTTTGGTGGTGATTTTTTGCAGGAGCAATCCAGGACTGATAAAGAGGGCAACAAGTTTGTTGTCTATATGTTTGTCGCTAAATTTCAAGATTTCGTAGGAGATGCCAGCTACCAAGGGAATGCACAAAAGGTGGTAGGCGATCCTTACCAGCAGGTCAGGTCTGCCGAAGCGGATATTGACCAAACTGTCCAAGATAGAAAAAAGAAAAATCGAGATAAGCAAAACCAAAAAAATAAAGCTCGTCCCACAGCGTGGGTTGATCCGAGATGATTTGCTGATGATGGCAGGGGTTAGCTCCAGTTTTTTTTCGTAGGTGTTGATAGTTTTGTGCTCTGCACCGTGGAACTGGAAAAGCTCTTTGACATCTTTTAGCAAGCCGATACTCAGCAGATACGCAAGGAAAACCACTATTCGCAAAACTCCAGCTGTGAGGTTGAACCAGATGTCATCTTGGCTTTGGGGGATTTGCTCTGCCAAAAAGTACGGTAAGCCGACGAAAAGACCAACGCCCAGCACGAGCGAAAAGAGAAAGGTTAGCCCGTTCTCCAGTTTTTCGCGGAAGCCAGATTTTGCTTTTTGCTCTTTCTCGTCCAGCATTGCCCTATCAGCGGAGTAGAGCAGCACAGAGTAGCCGATCTTCATCATCTGCAAGAGGTTCACAAAACCTCTGACAATCGGTAGCCCGAAAATTTTGCTTTTTTGGGATAAACTGCTAAAGCTCTTTTTCTGCAGTTCGATAGTGCTATTCTCGCGGATAGTAGCTGTGGCTATGGACTCGCCAGAGAGCATCATCACGCCTTTGATTACGGCTTGTCCGCCTGCTTTGTTTAGTTTTTGTTTCATAAAAAAATAGACCTTATTTTCTAAGGTCTTTAGATTAGATTACTCTACTTTTATGCTTTGTATTTTTTCTTGAATTTTTCTACTCTACCAGCAGAGTCGACGATTTTTTGCTTGCCTGTGTAAAAAGGATGGCAGTTTGAACAAATCTCTACGGTCATATTTTTGCTCTCGCATTTGCAACTTTTGGTCGTGAAAATGTTGCCACAAGCACATTTAACTTCGACGGTATCGTATTTTGGGTGAATATCTTTTTGCATTGTAAAACTCCTTATAAAACTAATTAGAACAAGATTTTATTTGTCGTTCGTTTGTCAATAAAAACATAGCGGGTTGTGGAATTAGGGGTGCTAAGCCGATGCTTTTTTGTTTACAGCTGTTTTGGTAGCTTTTATTTTCTTGTCGGCGTAGAGGACGACATCTTTTATCACCAGTTTTTGGATAGCGGAGATAAAAGTTTCCATAGCCGAGTAGTCGGGTTGGTGGGCTTGGGTGGGGAGAGAGATGTTTTGACTTCCGATAATTTTCACGCTAAAACTTGAACTACCCCAAGTAAATGAACGGAAAGATTTTGTCATTGTAGAAATAAAAAATTGTGCATTTAATTTGTTGAATTTATTGCTTTTTGATTTTATAATCTTGATTTTGTCCCCTGTGAAATAGGGCTTTTCTTGGTAAAACATAGTTGCTGTGTCTTGCCCAAAAGAAATTGTATTCCCTTCGTTTAGAAATTTCTCATCTTCTTTTATATATCCACGAACACCGTTGTTTAAGGCTGTTCTTACTATATAGGGCTTGCCAGTTTCTGATATAAAGACTTTGTTTGCATCAAATCTTTTTTTATAAGTATTTATTTCAAAAAGTTCTCCAATTTCAAATTCATTCCACTCAAATTTTCCTTTTTCAAAATCTGCCAAAACCTTTTTTTCTTCTGCTGTTAGGTTGTAATCTTTTAATCCAGTCGCCAGCAAATAAGCTTCTAGCTCCGCTATTCGCTCCGCTTCTAGCTCCGCTATTCGCTCCGCTTCTAGCTCCGCTATGAAGTTCTCCATAAACTGAAAATCTATCTCGCCGTCTTTGGTGGGGAGTTGGATTTTGGTCTCATTTAGTCTGTCTCGGCTAATTTTACTAGCATAATTATATCTAGCATTGTTTCTTTTTAAAAGAGGAACTACGAATAAGCTAATGTCTTTAGTTAACCAGTTTGCTCTTAGAACAAGAATATTTACAGAAGCACAGAAATCATTTTTTTGATAAAATACATTTTGGGCATAATTAACAGAAATTGTAATTGCATTACCTTTTATAATATTTTTTGAATAAGCTTTTTTAGTAATTCCATTATTAGTGGAAATCTCATTTATCATATTATAAGTTCCATCAGCAACCCTATTTGGTGCTGCTTCTTTACCTCTTTCTTGGTCAAACAAATCTTCAATCTTATACTCGCCCCACTCCACGCTTGCTAGTTTCTCGTGAAGTGGGGAAACTATTTTCCCAGGCGGTCGTCCTCCGAGTTGCTTTGTTTGAGGATATTACTCACTTCCCATGCTAGATAGTCGCCCACAGTTTTTTTGAAATCTTGCAGAGTTGGTCTGGTGTCTATCTTTTGATGATGACCGTAATTCCAATCTTCTCCATTATCGGTGATTACATCCATCGCTACCTGTTTTGGCAAGTCCCACAACTCTTTGGATACATTTGCAGTTACACCATTTTTGTAAATTTCTATGATGTCTTTGTAGCGTTGCATAGGCTTGTCTATTTCGTTCAGCCCTCGTCCCGTGCGTTTGTAGCCGTCCACCCGAAAGTCGATAAATTTCACTTGTTTAGCGTAATCGTGCGTTTTGCCAGTGTGTTCTACCACATAGATAGAAGTTTGCACGCCTGCCATCGGTTGGAAGAGGTCAACGGGCATTTTGATGCTGGCGAGCAGTTGATTTTGGCTGAGTATCGATTTACAACTTCTCACGCCTTTGCCATTGCCAGCAGAGTCTTGGATGATGATAGCAGCTTTGCCGCCGATTTGCATATGCTCCAGCCCAAATCTGATGAATGGCATACCGTTTTCTTTAAAGCTAAACGGAGGATTGAGCAGGAGCCTGTCGGCGTTGAACTCTTGGTAAAGCTCCTGCGGTTCGTTGAAAGATGAGCCTTTTCGGATGTTGCTAGAGCCATCGCCTCGTAAAATCATATTTGTAGATGCCAGTGTGAACATCTCGGCGTTAAGCTCCACACCGAGTAGCTGTTCTTTTTTTATTTGCTTTATTTTATCATTCGCTTTTTTGGTTCCTTTGCCATATTTTTGTTCGGCAAGTTCTATCATTAGCTCCATCGATGAGATTAGAAATCCCGCTGAACCTGTGGCTAAATCCATAACTTTGGAGTTTTCGTCCACTTCCAAGATTTGAGTCATCATCTTGGTAACATAAGGCGGAGTGAGGACAATCCCAATCTCTTTGCCATCGCCCAAAGCGTATTTCAAAAATTCGGAATACATTTCGCCCATTATGTCCAGATGCCCACTCATAGATTCGATAGACAAAAAGATGTTTTCATAGATATAGGTGAAAATTTGTTTATTTATACTTGCATTTTCGGGTAATAATTTAGCCACAATCTTATCTAACTCTGTTTTTTTGTCGCGGTCGGTGTCTTTGCTTATTTCCTTAAAAGATGACATCATCAAATCTCTTTTACTTTGAGGGATTTCTTTGTTTTTCAGGTAGTTTTCCAGATGTGTTATGATGGTGTCGCCGTCTCTTTGTTTGTCGAGGTCGACACCTTTTAGGTCGTCGGGTATTAAGCCTTTTTTTTGATCGGCAATATCTTGCATTGCCAAGAGCATACTCGAAACATACAAAACCCTCTGTGGAGCGGTGATAGCGTGGTTGTGCATCAGTTTGTTCAGCTTTTTGGCATACTCTTGTAATTTAGCTCGTGAATCGATTAAGATTTTGTGCTTTTCGTTTTCGGTAAGTTTTACCGCTTTGTAAAATTCCGCAAAAGATTTTTTGGATTCTAAAAAATCTAAGGTGGTGTAGCTCTCGATAAATTTGTAAGTTTCGTCCGTAGAGCCAAAAACATAATAAACTTTTATGCTAACATTTTCCGCATTGTCCCCAGCGATACCGATTGCGATTGCTTCTTTGTATTTTTTGCTCATAAGAGCACACTGTGCATAGTGGATTGCTCCATTTACAGCGAAGTTTTTCACAGACTTTATGTCGTTCTTTACTTTTTCGCCATTACTGGATAATAGTTTGTTAAGCCCTAATTTGTTTTCAATTAAAACGGGTATTTTTTCATAAGTTTCAAGCTCGAAGTCGGGCTTCCAAGACTTGCCTTTTTCTTTTTCTCCTGCTTGTTCCAGTTCTATCCGTTTAAGTTTTACCCCTTCTTGGATGGCATCTTTAAGATATTCACTCATTGCAGATTCTACAGTATAATTACTCTGTTTTATTCTTGCAAACTCCGATTTTACCCAGTCGTTTACCTTGTCTTCTAATTTCCAGTTTTTCATTTGTTCAAAATCCTTTATAAATTTGCAATCATTTGTGTTTTATTATCTTATTATCAAGTTTTCCCCACATTCTTTTAGCCTAGCTAGCTGTCAAGTTCAATTCTGGCTGTGAGTTTCGCTCACAGTTAAGAGTTAATTTCCATTTTTAGCATTATTGCCAGAATGGATTCCCGTTTTCACGGGAATGAGGTTTGGTGGGCAGGAATAAGGATTGGTGGGAACGCAAATTTGATAGTGAGATAAAGCGGAGCTGGTGGGTGCTTCCTTGCGTTTCTTCCTCATTCCCTCAGAAGCGGGAATCCACGGGCGGGATTAGGCTAGTAAATACATAAAGCAGGAAGCGTGAAATTCGTTGACCGCCCTGAGCTTACGCTGGTGTGCTATGTGCTATATCACATTTGAAAAGACAGTTGTGATTTATAGCACAAGACTGACAGCGTGCGAAGAAGGTTTAGAATTTAGCTTTCGGCTTTGGTATTTTGATTTTTTCTTTCGTTACATTTATTTTTGCTCAGGCAAAAAGAAAGGTAAATCACTCTGATAAGAGAGCAAGCAAAGAAGAACTACGCCTTACTTGAAACCCGTGTGTCAAACTGTAAACCTTTGTAGGCTATTTTGGTGTAATGGCTTTTTGTGAAAGGTCGTCTTATTGTGGAGGCAAACATCCAAAGGGATAGAAGCGAGTAAAGAGTAAAAAACTAGTTGACATATATCAACTAAAGCCAAAGGTTGGAGAAAATCCTTATAAATAGGAGGAGAAAAAATGAGTAAGAAAGCTCTTGTTATCAATCCTGGTTCTACTTCGACGAAGATAGCCATTTATGATGAAAGCGGTGAACTTTTTGAAAGTACCATTAGGCATAAAAGTAGCGAGCTGTCGCAGTTTGAGGGTGTGATGCAGCAGGCTGATTTTCGGAAGAAGCTGATATTGCAGACAGTGGCAGAAGCGGGAATGAGGATGGAGGATATGGCGGTGGTAGTGGGGCGTGGAGGTTTGGTGCGAGCTGTGCCGGGTGGAGTGTATCGTGTGAATCAGAAGATGCTGGACGATCTGGCGACCGATAAGCTCTGGGGGCGGATGCACGCTTCCAATTTGGGTGCTTCGTTGGCGAAGTCGCTGGCAGACTCTGTGGGATTGCCTAGCTATATCGCGGACCCTGTGACAGTGGATGAGATGAGCCCGACAGCCAAAATTTCTGGCGTGCCAGAGATTAGCAGGCATTCACTGTTTCATGCTCTGAATATTCGGGCGTGCATCAGGAAAGTGGCTACAGATATGGGGAAATCGATGGAGGAGTGCAATTTCGTGGCGATCCATATGGGCGGAGGAATATCGGTGGTGTCTGTGGTGCATGGCAGGTGTGTGGATGTGAATAACGGCTTGCTGGGGATGGGACCGTTTTCTCCACAGAGGGCAGGTTCTTTGCCTCTAGGCGACTTGTTGGATATGGCTTACTCTGGCAAATACACTTTGCAGGAGATGGAGCATAAGCTGACAAAAGAGAGCGGGTTGATAGGCTACCTCGGCACTGACGATGGGCAAGAGATAGCCAAGAGGATAGAGAGCGGAGACGAGAGAGCGGAGTTCATCTTGCGGGCGTTTGCTTACCATATTGCCAAAGAGGCTGGAGCGTCTGCAGCGGTGCTAAAGGGCAAGGTGGATGGCGTGATATATACGGGAGGATTGGCGTATTCCAAGTTGGTGCTCTCTTATTTGCAGGAGCATCTGAGCTTTTTGGGCAAGCAGATAGAGATTCCCGGAGAGATGGAGATGCAGGCTTTGGGCTTTGGTGGATTGCGTGTGGTGAATGGCGAAGAAGAGGCGAGAGAGTATTGAGCTGATTTGCCCAGAAAAAGACAAATAAAAGCCCCAAAAGATTTTTTCTAAAGGGGCTTATTTTTTTATTTGGTCATCGCTTTTTCTATCGCTTTGCCCGGAGGCACCATAGGGTAAACGCATTCGTCGATGTCTATCTTGCAGTGCAATAGTGCCGGCCCTGAGCAAGAGATGAACTTTTGCATGGTGGAGTCTAGCTTGTCGCTCTTGTCCAGATGATAGTATGCGAAATCGTAGGCGTCAGCGAGTTTGTCCCAGTGTGGTCCTCGCTCCAGCGTGGTGGCAGAGTAGCGTTTGTCGAAGAACAGCGTTTGCCATTGTCGCACCATTCCCAGAGTGCCGTTGTCGATTAGGAGTATCTTGATGGGCAAATCGTAAGCTGTTACCGTGGAGAGCTCGTGGAGGTTCATGCGGAACGATCCGTCGCCTGTGACCAAGATGACGGGTGTATCGGGGAAGGCAACTTGTGCACCGATGGCTGCTCCGAGTCCGAAGCCCATGGTGCCTAAACCACCTGAGGTGATGAACTTGCGGGGCTCGTCGAACTTGTAGTATTGGGCTGTCCACAGCTGATGTTGCCCTACATCTGTGGTAACGATGCTCTCTCGTGGTGCAGTTTGGCTCATCTTGCTCAAGATGGCTTGAGGTGTGAGCCTGTCGCTGGCAGGTGGCAGAGTGATGTCGTATTTTTCTTTGAGTGCTAAGATGGTTTTGTTCCACTCCAGATTTTCTTTGGGTGCTACCAGCTCTGTGAGCTCTTCCAAGATTTTGCTAGCATCTCCGACGAGGTTTGTGGCACAGAGGACATTTTTGTCGATTTCCGACTCGTCGATGTCGATATGCACGATTTGCGTGTTTTGCAGGAATGTATCGGGATTACTGGTGACGCGGTCGCTAAATCTGGCACCGACTGCTAGCACCAGATCGCTCTGCTGGATAGCCACATTGGTGAATTTGGTGCCGTGCATCCCCACAAGCCCTGTGTAGTAAGGGTAATCGGGGTCGATAGAGCCGAGTCCCATTAGGCTGGAGGTCGCTGGGCTGTTGATTTTTTTCACGAATTTGTTCAGAGCTTTTGCCGCTTGGGGATTGTTCACTCCGCCGCCGAAATATATGTAAGGTCTTTGGCAATTGTTAATTTTTTGAGCGACTTCTACCAGCTGGGATTTTTGGGGATGAGGAATTTCCATAGGAATGATGTTTGGTGATTTGTACTCGACTTCTTGCAGAGCTACATCTTTGGGGATGTCGATTAACACCGCTCCTTTGCGTCCTGAGCTAGCTATCAAGAAAGCTTTTTTCACGATTTTCGCCAGATATTTGGCGTCTTTCACAAAGTAGTTGTATTTGGTGATGCCGATGGTGATGCCCACGATGTCCACTTCTTGGAAGCTGTCTTTGCCGATTAGCGAGAGAGGTACATTGCTGGTGATGGCTATGATGGGGCTGGAGTCGATGTGGGCGGTGGCGATACCAGTGACCAGGTTAGTAGAGCCGGGTCCCGATGTTGCTAGGCACACTCCGACTTTGCCCGTAGTCCTTGCGTAGGCATCGGCTGCGTGGGCAGCGTTTTGCTCGTGTGAGGGGAGTATATTGGTGATTTTGTCTTGGTTCTTGTAAAGCTCGTCGTACAAAGGCAAGGCAGTGCCACCAGGATAGCCGAAAACCGTATCGACACCTTCTTCTATCAAGGTTTTTATTACTATTTGTGCTCCTGTTAATTTCATATGCTCCTCTTTTTGCAAATTTTAACTTTCCAATACCGCTCCGGTATCGGCAGATTGTACCATTTTGGCGTAGCGTGCTAGATAGCCTGTTTTTATTTTTGGCTCTTCTAGGGTCGTCTCTTTTTTCCGCTTGGCGAGTTCTGCGGCATCCACGAGGATGTCGAGCGTGCCTTTGTGCAGGTCGATTTTGACTAAGTCTCCTTCTTGCAGATAGGCGATAGGTCCTCCTGAGGCTGCTTCGGGCGAAATATGCCCGATGGCAAGTCCGCGAGTGGCTCCCGAGAATCTGCCGTCTGTCAAGAGGGCAACATCTTTGTCGAGCCCCATACCAGCCAGTAGAGAGGTGGGCGAGAGCATCTCACGCATTCCCGGTCCGCCTTTGGGTCCTTCGTAAGCGATGGCGATCACATCGCCTTTGTGGATTTTGCCAGCGATGATAGCCGCTACACAATCTTGCTCGCTGTGGAATACCCTTGCTTTACCGGTAAACTCGAAGATGGACTTGTCCACGGCAGATTTCTTGATAACCGCACCGTTGGGAGCCAAAGAGCCTTTGAGGATCAAGAGTCCGCCTTGCTCTGAGTGTGGGTCTTCGCTAGGGCGTATCGTGGAGAAATCTTTGTTGTGGGCGTGTTCTATCCTGCTTTGCACGCTCCCTAGCACGGTCATCAGGTGAGTGTGCAGGAGTCCTTTTTTATTCAACTCTGCCATCACAGCACCTATGCCACCTGCTCTGTCGAGGTCTTCGATGTGCTTGTCGCCAGATGGCGATAGCTTGCAGAGGTTCGGCGTTTTGGCGCTGATTTGGTTTACTTTGTCCAATGAGATGTTGACATCGGCTTCTTTGGCGATAGCTGGCAGGTGCAGGATCGAGTTGGTACTGCATCCCAGTGCCATATCTACAGCCAGAGCGTTCTCGAAGGCGAGTTCGCTCATGATCTCTTTGGGCAAGATGTTGTGCTCCAGCAGATGCATAATGCGGTAGCCAGTCTCTTTAGCTAGGCGGATTCTCTTGCTATACACAGCTGGCACGGTGGCAGCTCCGGGCAATGACATCCCGATAGCTTCCGTCAGGCAGTTCATGGAGTTGGCAGTGAACATCCCCGAGCATGAGCCACAAGTCGGACAGCTCTCGTCTTCGTACTCTTTGAGTTTGGCTGCGTCGATTTTGTTGGAGTTGAATAGTCCGACCGCCTCGAAAGTGGATGCCAAGCTAATGGCTTTGTTGTCGAGCCTGCCAGCGAGCATCGGGCCGCCCGAGATGAAGATAGCTGGTAAGTTCAGTCTGGCGGCTGCCATGAGCATCCCAGGGACTATCTTGTCGCAATTGGGGATGAACACGAGAGCATCGAAGCCGTGGGCTCTTGCCATTATCTCTACGGAGTCGGCGATGATCTCGCGGGAGACTAACGAGTAGTGCATCCCTTGGTGTCCCATAGCGATACCGTCGCACACGCCGATGGTGTTGAACTCTATGGGCGTGCCACCAGCGGCTAGGACGCCTGCTTTCACAGCGGAGGCTATCTTGTCTAGCTCTGTGTGTCCGGGCACTATTTCGTTTTTGGAATTTACTATGCCGATTAGTGGTCTTTCTATTTCTCTATCGGTGTAGCCACAAGCTTTCATCAAACTTCTGTGAGGAGTCTTATCGCTACCTTTTTTTACAACATCGCTTTTCATATCTTCACCTTAATTTCTAAATGTTTTCTGCTACTAAATCTCCCATCTGGGTCGTTCCCACCACTTTCGGGGAGTTTGTGCGACAAAGTTTGCTCCACCATGTTTCACAAACTTTTTGTTGTTGCGTCGCTTTTTGGGAATCTGTAGCGATATCTTGGGTGCGGTAACCGAGCTCCAAGACTTTGGTTACAGCGTTTTCTATGCTTTGGGCTTCTTGCTCTAGGTCAAAGCTGTGGCGGAGCATCATGGCGATAGAGAGGATGGTAGCCAAGGGGTTGGCTTTGTTTTGTCCTGCGATGTCGGGAGCTGAGCCATGGATGGGCTCGTAGAGTCCGAACTTGCCTGTGCTCACGGATGAGGACGGCAGCATGCCGATGCTACCTGTGAGCATTGAGGATTGGTCGGAGAGGATGTCGCCGAACATATTGCCTGTGACCAGCACATCGAATTGCGACGGATTGCGGACGAGTTGCATAGCGGCGTTGTCCACATACATATGCACCAGCTCCACTTCGGGGAACTCTTGGTGGACTTTTTCTACGGTTCTTCGCCAGAGGCGGGAGGAGTCCAGAACATTGGCTTTGTCCACGCTGGTAACTTTGTTGTTTCTCTTTTTAGCCATCTGGAACGCTAAACGGGCGATTCTCTCTACCTCGCTTGTGGTGTAGAGCAAAGTGTCGTAGGCACTATCGCCAGTGTCTGCTCGCTTGCCAAAATAGATGCCACCAGTTAATTCGCGGATAATCATGATGTCGATGCCTTGCTTGGCGATTTCTTCTTTTAGTAGGCAAGATTTGTAGAGAGCTTGGTGCATTTTGGAGGGTCTGATATTGGCGAAAAGTCCCAGCTCTTTGCGGATTTTCAAAAGTCCAGCTTCGGGGCGGTTATCGCCTTTCAGGTTGTCCCACTTGGGTCCACCCACAGCACCCAGCAGCACAGCGTCGGCGTTTTTGCAGATGTCGATAGTTTTTTGGGGCAGAGGGTTGTTCTCGGCATCCAGAGCTTCGCCACCTATAGGTGCGTATTCGTAGGAGAACTTTTTCCCGAACTTTTCACCGACTTTGTCCAAAACTTTCAGAGCTTCCCTTACGATGTCGGGACCGACACCATCACCTTTTAAAACAGCTATTTTCATCATTTTTTGCTCCTTAATTTGTTCATCAATCCGCCATCGGCGATGATCTCTTGCATAAACTTGGGGAAAGGCATCGCTTGGTATTTTTTCCCTGAGGTAAGATTTTCGATTTTGCCAGTTGCCAGCTCGACTTTTAGGTTGTCGCCCGACTTTATTTCTTGGGCAGCTGCTTCGCATTCCAAGATAGGCAAGCCGATATTGATGGCGTTGCGGTAAAAGATGCGAGCGAAATTTTTGGCGATGATGCAATAGATGCCAGAGGCACTAATAGCGATGGGTGCATGCTCACGCGATGAGCCACAGCCGAAGTTCGCACCTGCGACGATGATGTCGCCCTTTTCCACAGTAGTGGGGAAGCTGGTGTCGATGTCTTCCATGCAATGTTTGGCAAGCTCTTGATGAGAAGATGTATTCAAAAATCTAGCGGGGATGATTACATCTGTATCAACATTGTCGCCGTATTTATAAACTTTATTCATAATTGGCTATTTCTCCTTATATTTCTCTGGGGTCGGTTATCTTGCCCGTGAGTGCAGAGGCTGCGGCGACTGTGGGCGATGCCAGATATACTTCCGACTTCACATGTCCCATTCTGCCGACGAAGTTTCTGTTGGTGGTCGATACGCACCGCTCGCCAGCTGCCAAGATGCCCATATGTCCACCGAGGCACGGTCCACAAGTAGGCGTGGACACTACCGCTCCAGCTCGCACGAAATCTTGCACGAGACCTTCCTCGATAGCTTGCAGATATATTTTTTGCGTGCCGGGCAAGATGATCACTCGCACGCCTTTGGCAACTTTCTTATCTCTCATTATCGCAGCCGCTTGGCGTAAATCTTGCATCCTTCCGTTGGTGCAAGAGCCGATGACCACTTGGTCTATCTTCAGTCCCTTAGCCTGCGAGATGGTTCTGGTGTTGTCTGGCAAAAATGGAAAAGAGACGGTTGGTTCGAGTTGGGCAAGGTCGATGGTAATCTCGCGAGAATATTCGGCATCTGGGTCGGCTTGGAACTCTTGGTACTCTCTTTTGGAATGCTCTTGCAAATACTTTCTGGTCTTATCATCCACAGGGAAAATGCCGTTTTTAGCACCCGCTTCGATAGCCATATTGGCGACGGTAAACCTGTCTTCCATACTCAATGAGGCGATTCCCTCTCCGCAGAACTCCATCGACTCGTACAACGCTCCGTCCACGCCGATCATCCCGATGATGTGCAAGATGAGGTCTTTGCCGCTTACCATCGGTTGCATCTTGCCCTTGATGATAAACTTGATTGCTGAGGGCACTTTGAACCAAGTCTCGCCTGTCGCCATGCCATACGCCATATCTGTAGAGCCGATGCCCGTGGAGAAAGCTCCCAGTGCGCCGTAGGTGCAGGTGTGAGAGTCCGCTCCGATTACCACATCTCCAGCTACCACTAGCCCTTTCTCGGGTATCAGGCAATGCTCGATGCCCATTTCGCCCACTTCGAAGTAGTTCTCTACCATCATCTCTTTGGCGAACTCGCGAACTTTTTTGCATTGCTCGGCGGCTTTGATGTCTTTGTTGGGCGTGAAGTGATCTGGCACGATAGCCACTTTCTTCTTGTCAAAAATTTTCTTTACTCCAGCTTTGTTAAATTCATCGATAGCCACTGGAGTGGTGATGTCGTTGCCCAACACTAAGGACAATTTTGCTTCTATCAACTCGCCGGCTTTTACTTCTTGTTTCCCAGCGGCGTGGGCTAAAATTTTTTGGGTCATGGTCATTCCCATAATAAGTTACTCCTTATTCATTAGTTTGTATTCCAGAGAGTCCACCAAGGCTATCCAACTGGCTTGGATGATGTTGGTCGAGACTCCCACTGTTGTCCATGAGTCGTGATCATCGCCCGAGGTTATCAGCACCCGTACTTTGGCTTGACTCGCCTTTTTCTGATTTAATACTCGGACTTTGTAGTCGATCAGGTTCACTTTCTTCAGACAAGGGTAAAACTCCTCTAACACCTTGCGGAGAGCTTCGTCCAGTGCGTTCACAGGGCCATTGCCCTCTGCTGCGGTGAATCCCACTTTGCCATCAACCAAAATCTTGATGATAGCCGAAGATGTTTCGTTGTCGGACTCTTGGTCTCCAGCGATTATCTTGTAATGTTTGAGCTCGAACGAGGGCGTAAAAAGCCCTAAATGTTGCTTTATCAAAAGGGCAAAACTGGCATCTGCTCCTTCGTAAACATAGCCTTCAAACTCTTTTTCTTTTAGATATTGCACCAGCTCTTTTGCTTTTTGGGAGTCAATTTTGAGATTGGGTACAATTTTCAGAGCTTTTTCCAAAATCAAACTTTTGCCTCCCACTTCACTTACCAAAAATCTGCGTTTACCACCGATGGTTTCGGGGTTCAGATGCTCAAAGCTTTTGGAGTTCTTCCGCACGCCGTCCACATGCATTCCGCCTTTGTGAGCGAAAGCACTTCTGCCCACGAAAGGTGCACGGCTGGCTATTCTGATGTTGGCTATTTCGGCTACCTCTTTGGCGACACCAGTGAGCGTTCTCAGATTTTCTGGGGGTATGCAGCGGTAGCCTTTTTTCAGTTGCATATTCACGATGATGGACACAAGGTTTGCGTTGCCGCATCGCTCGCCAAAGCCCAAAAGCGTGCCTTGCACATGTGTGGCTCCTGCCAGCACTGAGGCGATGGAGTTGGCGACTGCCATGTCGGAGTCGTTGTGAGCGTGTATGCCAATTTTTGCTTGCTTCCCGAATTTTGCGACCACCACTTTGGTAATTGCCTCCACTTCGTGGGGGAAACAGCCACCGTTGGTTTCGCACAGACACAAAACATCGGCGTTGCCATCTACGGCAGCTTGCAAGCATTGCATAGCGTACTCGGGGTTGCTTTTGTAGCCATCGAAAAAGTGCTCGGCATCGAAGATAACTTCTTTGTTTTTCCCTTTTAGATAAGCGATAGTCTCTTTTATCATCAGCAGATTTTCTGCTAAATCGCAGTTGATGATTTTCTCTACATGGAAATCCCAGCTTTTACCGAAAATGGCGACGACATCGCTATTAGAGAGCAACAGGGAGTTTAAGTTTTCGTCATCTTCCGCTTTTATGAACTTGCGTCTGGTGGCACCAAAAGCCACGACTTTACTTGCTTGCGTGTCGATAGAGTGCAAGCGGGAGAAGAAGTCCAAATCTTTAGGATTGGAGCCAGGATTGCCCGCCTCTATGTAGGCGACACCCAAGCGAGCCAAAGATTTGCTGATGGCGAGTTTGTCTTCCACGGAAAAAGAGATCCCTTCAGCTTGCGAGCCGTCCCGCAAAGTAGTGTCGAGGATATCTAATCGCATAAAAGCTCCATTTTGTTTACAGCGTTGAGGAAAGCTTTGATGCTGGCTTCTACCACATCTGTGGCGAGTCCGTATCCGCTGGCAGATTTTTTGTTTTCTCTGTTTTCTAGGGTAATGCTCACTTGCCCTTGGGCGTCTTCGCCACTGCCGATAGCTTTTACGATGTAGCTATTGAGGTTGTATTTTCGGGCAATAAGCTCTTCGATAGCTTTAAAAGCCGCATCGACTAGTCCATCGCCGTTTTTGGTGGCAGACAGAGAGCCGTTCTTTTCATCTTTCAAGGTGATGTTCACTGTAGGCGTGATATCCATTCCCGAGTTGAAAGTAAAATCTTCTAAGCTGTAGCGGGGCTTGAGAGTACTGCTGACTTTGCTTTGTGCCAGAGCTTCCAAATCCAAATCGGTAATGTCTTTCTTTTTGTCTGCCAAAGTCTTGAAATTCACAAAAATTTCTTCTAGTTGCTTTTTGTCAAAAGTGTATCCCAGCTCGCTTAGCTTGTTCTCAAAAGCGTGCTTCCCTGAATGTTTGCCCAAGACGAAAGAGTTCTGGAGGATGCCGACCGACTGTGGTGTCATTATCTCGTAGGTCTCTTTGTTCTCTAGCACGCCGTGCTGATGGATACCAGCTTCGTGAGCAAAAGCGTTCTTGCCGACGATAGCTTTGTTGGCTTGCACCACGCTGCCCGTGATGGAGCTGATCATCTTGGAGCTGTGGAAGATTTCTTCGGTGGCTATTTTGGTCTGCACGCCGAAGTGATCTTTACGCACGGTAAGTCCCATCACCACCTCTTCCAAGGCGGCGTTGCCTGCTCGCTCGCCGATACCGTTGATGGTGCATTCCACTTGGTCAGCCCCTGCTTTCACCGCTGCCAAGGAGTTAGCGACAGCCAGCCCCAGATCGTTGTGGCAATGCACGGAAATCGTGGCTTTGTCTATATTGGGGACATGCTCTTTCAGATATGATATGAGTGCTGCGAATTCATCGGGAGTGGTGTAGCCCACAGTGTCAGGCACATTGATTACCGTAGCTCCAGCATCTATCACCGCGGTGATTATCTCCACGAGGTAGTCCCTATCGCTGCGGGTGGCATCCTCGGCGGAGAACTCGATGTCCTCGCACAGAGATTTGCCGTATGCTACCATCTCTCGTGCCTTCTGCAGAGCTTGCGTGCGACTCATTTTCAGCTTGTACTGCAGGTGAATGTCAGATGTAGCGATGAAGATGTGTATCCTGGGCTTTTTGGCGTGCTGTACCGCTTCCCAAGCTCTGTCGATGTCTTTCTTGTTAGCTCTTGCCAGAGATGCCACTCCGATGTTTTTCACGGTCTTGGCAATTTGGGAGATAGACTCAAAATCTTCGTTAGATGATATAGCAAATCCTGCTTCGATCACATCCACGCCGAGCTTCTCTAGTTGCAAAGCTATCTGTAGTTTTTCCTTTAGGCTCATCGAGCAGCCGGGTGATTGTTCTCCATCGCGTAAGGTGGTGTCGAAAATTTTGATAGTCCTGTCCATTTTTTCTCCTAATATTACCCTTTTATCCAGCTCATCATTTTTCTCAGCTCTTTGCCGACTTTTTCGATAGGATGAGTTTTTTCCATTCTTCTAGTAGCGTTGAAATGAGGCTTGCCGATCTTGTTTTCCAAAATCCAATCGCGGGCAAAGCTACCGTCTTGGATCTCGCTAAGCACTTTCTTCATCTCTTTTTTGGTCTCATCGGTGATGATTCTTTTGCCGACCTTGTAGTCGCCATACTCCGCAGTGTTACTGATAGAGTCTCTCATCATCGTCAATCCGCCCATATTGATAAGGTCTACGATTAGTTTCATCTCGTGCATGCACTCGAAGTAGGCACTCTCTGGCTCGTAACCAGCTTCCACCAAAGTTTCGTAACCTGCTTTGATTAGGGCAGATACGCCACCGCAAAGCACAGCTTGCTCACCGAAAAGGTCGGTCTCGGTCTCTTCTTTGAAGGTGGTTCGCAAGATACCTGCTCTGCCACCACCGATAGCACTAGCGTAGGCAAGAGCCTTGTCCATCGCTTTTCCGCTGGCATCTTGGTGCACAGCCACAAGGCATGGCACGCCTTTGCCTTCTTGATACTGAAATCTCACGGTGTGTCCTGGAGCTTTGGGTGCTATCATATACACATCCACATCTTCGGGCAGCACGATTTGGTCGTACCAGATGTTAAATCCGTGTGCGAAAACGATGCTGTTGCCTTTTTGCAAGTTGTCCTTTACGCTATCTTGGTAGATTTGAGCTTGCATAGTGTCGCCAGCCAAAAACATAATGATGCTAGATTTTTTGGCACCTTCGGCTACTGTGCAAACTTTTAAGCCCGCTTTTTGTGCTTTTGCCCAAGATTTAGAGCCTTCGTAAAGACCCACACAAACATCCATTCCTGACTCTTGCAAGTTTAGTGCGTGAGCGTGACCTTGCGAGCCATAGCCGATAATCATTATTTTTTCACCTTTTAAAATTTCCAAGTTGCAATCTTTGTCATAAAAAAGTTTTGCCATTTTTCTCTCCTTATTTGTTATCTATTGTTTTTTTCATGGCGGTTACGCCTGTTTGTATATATTCTATAATCTCAAAGTTTTTCAGAGCCTGCAAAAGGTCTCCCACTTTCTTCTCTCTACCGACGAATTCCAAAATCAAAGCGTTGTTGCCAAAATCGACAATCTTGGCGTTAAATTTACGAGTAATTAGCAATATTTGGTTGGTATCTTCTATCTTCTCCATTTTCAGTTTGATAAGACACAAATCTTGGATTACAGAGTCTTCCTTAGTGTGGCAAGTCACCTTGATCACATCCAAGAGCTTGTTGAGCTGTTTTACTATTTGTTCGAGCATTTGCTTGTCTTCTATGACTTCTATGGTCATCCTAGAGCGTTTGGGATTCTCGGTGATGCCCACAGACAGGGAATGGATATTGTAGCCTCTTCTGGTGAAAAGTAGGGCAATCTTGCTCAGCACTCCAGAGTGGTTTTTCACTAATAATGACAATACTCTCTTTTTTTGCATATATTTCTCCTTAAAAAAATCTTTTGAAATTTGGTTGATTACGCTGTCTTTATAAAGTCTGAGACTATAAAGACAGCTAGATGAGGACTAGAATAATGCAAATAATGGAAATCAAGCGTAGCTCTCTGAGAGACAGAGATAAAAGAAATAAATTTCTATACATAAACTACACCTTGATTAATCATTTTCAATACCTTGATAAGAAACACAGATATTGTTTAACTTCCCAACCTGATAAGGTTCGCTTTTTTGTCAAACAGAAAAAAGGTAATTTTTGCTGAAAGCTTTTAAATTGCAGGTTTTAAGAGATTTTCTGGGTAGAGGTTCGCGAGGAAAAGATGAAAAACAGGAGTTAAAAAGTGGTTACAATAATGAAACCGAATAGACAGAAAATGAGACTTTGCTAAAAAACAAAGCCTCATTTTTTTTGAGATATTTCTTATTAAAAATCGAAATTGGGTTTGAGCAGAAGTTGTAAAATCTCGTTAGGATCGGTACTGGTTTTCAATATTTTCATACTGTCTTTGTTGAGCAAAATTTTGTTCAGATAAGACAGAGAGAAAAGGTGCTCTTTTTCGTTGCGTAGGAGCAGGAGGAACATAAGGTGCACAGGTTTGTTGTCCAGAGCACCGAAATCTATGCCTTGGGCTGATCTGGCTATCAGGACGCTGGGGGTGCTGATCTTGGTAGGGTGGGGAGCTCTGGTGTGCAAAAAGGCGATACCATCTCCTACAGCGGTGGTGGCCATATTTTCTCGTGCCACTATTGTCTCGTTGAGCCAGCGATGATTTTGCACGATTTCACAGTCTTTGGCAAAGCTCGAAATTTTGGCGATAGCGTCGAATTTGTTGCCAGCTTCAAAGTTCAGATTGATGTATTCGGGCTTGATATAGTCCGAAAATCGGCAAGTAATCCTTTTGATAGCAAGTTGTTTTTGCTCTTCTTCTTCCAGATTGGAAATCCATTCATCGATTTTATCTTTGTTCAATTTTATCGTCTTGCCCGATTTTACCGTTTTAAATCCGTTCACTTTGATCAGTTCGTTCAAGATAGTCTCGTTGACTCTCAGATAAGCTACGCATTTTTTAAAGGTTATAAGATTTTCTGCCATAGTGCCTCCAAAGTTATTTAAAGTTTATATTTTTTGATAGAGAAAGAAGTTGGGTGCAAATCCTTGCTCCAATTTTAAGGTTTCGAAATAGGTAGATTGTCTGTTTGCCAACAATCTTTCTTGTTCTTTTGCCGTTACTTTTTTTAGCTTTTTCTCGCTAGCGAGAGTCTCTGCTATTTGCAGAGCGTAATTTTGGTCGTCGGTGATTATCTGCAATACACCTTTCTTTGCAAGTAAATCTGAGATTAGCTGGATGAACTGCTCGTTGATGAGTCTGTTTTTGTGGTGCTTTGTTTTCGGCCACGGGTCAGGATAGTTGATGTATATTTTTTGGAAGCAAGCAGAGGGCAATATTTTAGTCGTATCTTGGTCTAAAAAGAGTCGCAGAAGTTTAACATTGTCGTTTGCTACTAAGTCCAATTTTTGGATGATAGAGACGATCCTTTTTTGTTTTGTTTCTATTCCCAAGAAGTTTACATTTTTTTCTACCTTTGATTTGTGAGCGATAAATTCGCCTTTACCACAGCCTATCTCTAGCTCTGTGGGCGATGAACTTGCGGGGAAAATGTTAGCTAGGGAGAGTTTTTCTTGCAGGAGTTGCTCTTTTTCTTTGGGTAAGCTTACCACAAACTTTTCTAGTTTGGCGAGAATATCTTTTCTGGTGAGCAAATTTGTCCACCCTCTACTCATCTACATCTCCACTGAGCAAGATAGAGATTGTCCGCATAGATGGTATCTCTTTGATGATAAGGTTTATACAAGCTGTCAGGGGGATAGCCAAGACCATACCTACAGCACCCCAGACCCAAGCCCAAAAGATTAAGGAGAGCAAGATGAACAGGGGCGAGATGTTGAGAGTGTTGCCGATGTATTTGGGCTCGATCAGATTGCCGAACGAAAACTGGGTAACGGTGAGGGCAATAGCGATGGCAAAAGGTTGCCAGCTAAGTCCGTATTCCAAGAAGCCGACCAAAACGGGAAAAGCAGAGGCGGTGATAGAGCCGAAGTTGGGGATGAAGTTGAAAAAGAAAAGCAAGAGTCCGCTGAAAAGAACAAAGTCAATGCCAAAAAATGCCATAAAAATCATACTTACCAGTGCTGTGCCGAGGGATATGAGAGATTTTACGGCGAAATATTTGCCGATGGAATTTTCTATCTCCCTTAGCGAGCGAGTTAAGTTGGACTCTCCGTATTTCTCTTTATGGGAGATTTCCAGAGCTTCGATTAGGCGGTCTTTACTCGCCATCAAAAAGAGCATAAACACCAAAGAAAGCAGAAGTTTAACTAAGAAGTCCACAAAAGTTCCCATGGTGGTTTTGAGGATCTTGGAGATAGAGAGTCTGTCCCACATACTAGCCCAATCTATCTTGAAGAGGTAATCTTTGAAGTTTTCTTTTAGGTCAGGGAGGTAAATTTTTAGTGTTTCGATGGTGCTGTTGAACCTCGCGGAGAGGATGTTTTCGTATTTGGGGAATTCGCTCACAAAAGACTGAGAACCGAGGAATATAAGGTAGCCGACGAGGTACATCACGCTAAACACGATGATTAGCACGATGAGCACCGCTAAAGAGTTAGGAACTTTTTTTTTGGTCAGTATTCTGTGGAGGGGGTCGAAAAGGAAAGTAAAAAAAACAGCAAACATCAAAGGGATAAAGAGAGATTGCATATTTTTGAGTGCTAAGATTATGATAGAAGCTGAAATGAGCAACAAAGAGAAGCTGATAATCTTAAAAGTTGTTTCGTGATTTGTTTGAGTCCTTTTCATCGATAAATTTCCTTTAAAAAACTGTCTCCCAGGAGGTTAGTCTCGAGGGCAAAGTAGTCGGCGATGGTCGCTCCGATATCGGCGAAGCTACAGCGGACGCCGAGGTCTTGGGGCAATACTCTAGCACCTACTACTAGCAGTGGGGTGTACTCTCTGGTGTGGTCTGTACCCGGGAAGGTAGGGTCGCAACCGTGATCGGCGGTGAGGATCAAGATGTCTTCTTCTTGGAGCGAGTTCAAGATGGCGGGAAGCTGTTGGTCGAAGTAGCTCAGTCCAGTGGCGAACTCTCGGGGCAGATTGCGGTGTCCCCATTTGCTGTCGAAATCCACAAGGTTCGTAAAGATGAGCCCTTCCTCTTTGAAATTTTTGATATGCTCGATGGTGGAGGCGATGCCCTCTTGGTTACTCTTGGTGTGGTCGATTTTGGTTAGACCCTGCTTGTTGAAGAGGTCTTCGATTTTACCGATGCCGACCACCGCTTTGCCAGCGGACTTCAGGTAATCTAGCACTGTCTTGCCTGTGGGCGAGATAGCAAAATCTTTTCTATTGCCTGTGCGATAAAAGCTGCTAGCGTCATTACCCAGAAAAGGTCTGGCGATGATGCGTCCGATGCAGGTGTTGCTGTCGAAGACTTGCTCTCGGGCGATTTGGCACATAGTGTAAAGCTCAGTGGGTGAGTAGACCTCTTCGTGGCAAGCTATCTGGAATACACTGTCTGCTGAGGTGTAAACGATGGGCTTCTTGCTTTTGAGGTGCTCTTCGCCGTAGTGGGCGATAGCTTCCGTCCCAGAGTAAGGCTTGTTTAGCAGTACTCCGGGTACTCCGCTCAGGCGGACAAACTTAGCGATGATTTCGTCAGAGAACCCTTCGGGGAAGAAGTCGAACTTTAGTTTGGGGGATAGTCCTGCTATCTCCCAGTGTCCCGAGATGGAATCTTTTGATGCTGAGATTTCATTCATCTTGCCCGTAGCTGCCAGAGGGTTGTCGTTGGTGGCTACTCCGAGGATGGGAGTGATGTTGCCTAGCCCAAGGCTCTGCAAGTGGGGCAAATCTAGTCCTCCTAACTCTTGGGCGATGTTGGGCAGTGTAGCCGCTCCCTCGTCGCCGAATCTCTTGGCATCGGGCAGAGAGCCTACGCCCACACCGTCTAAGACGATGAGGATTACTCTTTTCACTTCTTATCTCCAAAAAAGTAAGTAACTCCTGAGGCGATGGTGATGAGCACGCTTACCCAGATGCAGGTGATAATGAAAATGTCCAGAGCATAAGCTACGCCTGAGGGCAAAGGTAACCAGTATTTGAGTAAGTGGAAAATAAAAGCAGCGATGACCACTCCGATTTGAGTGCCAGTTTTCAGCTTACCCCAGTAGTTGGCAGGGATGAAGATGTTTTTTTTGATGTAGTAGCTACGCAAAACGGTCACGACCAGTTCTCTTGCCAAAACGACGATCAGAGGCCAAAAGCTGACAATGGCAACTGGAGCGATAGCGAGCAAATAAAAAGCTACCCCGATAAGTCCTTTGTCGGCTATGGGGTCCATTATTTTGCCGAAATTGGTGATGTTGTATTTGCGGGCAAACTTGCCGTCGTAGTAGTCGGTGATAGATGCGATGATGAAGATGATTAGGGCATAAAAAACTCCCCAAGGTTGGCTTAGCTCTGCATAGCACCACCACATAAAAGGGATGAGCACGATGCGCGACATAGTTAAAATGTTTGGTAGGAGTTTTTTCATTGGGCAAGTTTCCTAAAGCGTAAATGGATAAGCAAAGATGAAAATAAGATGGCGGTTAGCTCGAACAAAGGTAGGTGGATAAAGAGCTTTACGATGGACGAGTAGCTGAGTTTTACCTTGAAGAGAAGGTTGTATTTATTGATAAACACGCAGAAGATGATGCCAAAGATGATCGGTAGGCAGAAATAGAGCAGCGAGCTCAGGAACAGGCGAACTTTGCGATGCGAGGTGTTTATCCCGAGTTTTTTGTATATCGTCCAGCGGTGGTGATTGCACCAGATGGTGGATTTCCGCATAGAGTAGAGCAGGAGGATGAGGAAAAGAGCCAGACAGAGGTTGGCGATCCAGTAGATTTTGTCCAATAGCTCTCTCTCTTCTAATTTTTGTTTAATCTCCAAGATAGGACCTTTGAGCAGCGTGCTGGTTTGGTAATTTTGGAAAAGCTGTAGTTGAGCAGCGAAAGTTTCGCGGTCTAAAGATTGTCCGTTGATTTGGATGTTGAGGATGTTGGGCATCTTCCCCAGGCTTTCGTTGAGCAGATAGTTTTCTTTGAGGTTGTATTTGGTGAGCAAGTTTTGGGTGAGTTTCACATTGGATGAGATGCTCAGCTGACCAAAAAGCGGATCTGTTTCTCTATCAGCGATATAGGTCAATTCTTTGGAGAGGTAAGCGAATTTTTGCAGTTTGGATGGAATAGCATCTTGTCTGCTGATATCTAGCTCCAGCAGTTCGGACTTTAGTAGTTTCAGGGTGTTAATATTCAGAGATAGAACCTTGATATTGTAATGGGAAATTTGCTGGAAGTTTTGCTCTAGCACCATACAGAAAAGGAAGCTAAACCCTGTCCAAAAAAGGAGATAGAAAAGAACAATAAATGAGTGCTTAAGGTTGCTGTGTTTCAATTTGCACTCCTTCGGGGCAGAGATTTCCCTCTTTGATGATGAAATTTTGCTCAAATCCGAAGAGCTTGCGTCCCGAGCTGGCGATCACCGTAGCACCTTCTTGCGTAGCAAAAGACAAGATGCCCGCAGCTTTTATTACATTGAGGTCGTCGAAATATTTGTCGAGGTCGTCCACCAAAATCAAAAGCGGATTTATGGCGGTGGCTCTGATGATTTCCACTAACTTTTTGTGCGAGTAGCAGAGAGTGCCAGCTTTATTATTTAGGTAGTTATCCAGATTTACTTTTCCCAAGAGCGTTTTGATTAAGCTCTTTTTGGTAGCGGTAGGCTTATTTACGCCTACGCAGAGGTTCTCCCAAACGGTTTTGTCGTCGAAAAGGTTGTTTTGGCAGTCTATCAAGACAGAGCGAACTCGTTTCTCTTTGCCCTTGTCTATCTCTAGGCATTCGCCCGAGTGGATGTAGCTCAGAAACACGCTTTTGCCCGTGTTGTTCGGACCCAAGATTAGATATTTATTTTGGTTCTCTAGGGTAATCTGGGGAACGGTCAAAACGACTTTGTTTGTTTTTTTTAGCTCTAATTCTCTTATTTTTATCATATACATTACTCTTTTTGAGTATCTTATTTAGTCAATATTTTTTTCTCTTTTCGAGTGAGAAGCTCTGTGGGAGCAGTTCCCCAAGTGTGGTGACGACGCTCTCGTGGTCGTTACCATAGACTATGGGCAGTGATGCTGGGCAAAACTCGCTGAGAACCTGTCTGCACGCTCCACAAGGAGGAAATAGCTGTGAGCTCTGGACATACACAGCCAGTGCCGTGAATTCTCGCTCACCCTGTGTAATGGCGGTGAACACCGCCGAGCGTTCGGCACAGTTGGTCAGACCGTAAGAGGCGTTCTCAACATTTACACCAGTATATACCTTCTGCGATTTGCCGAGTAACGCCGCTCCTAGAGGGTAGCCAGAGTATTTTGCGTAGGCGTTTTTGCTGGCTTGTTTGGCTTTTTCCAGTAATTTTTCCAAGCTCATAATTTTTTCCTTATTATTCCGTGCGGTGGTATTTGTTTGTCCAGCGGCAGCGTGATGATGCTATTGGGGTCTGTCTTGCTGATGGGAGTGCCTCGCTCGTTTTTTATCGACACTACGCTGTAGCAGAAGTCTTGCTCGACTGCGGGGAAGACAAACTCTATGGTGTCACCGATTTCAAATTTTGCTTTAATCTCTATTTTCACCAAGCCTTGAGTTTGTTCCACGATTGTCCCCAGAAATTGATACTGGCGGACATATGCTGACGATTCTTGGTTTTGCTCGCCTTTGGTAGCAGGGGAGATGAAGCCGCTGCTGTATGTGCGGTGGCTCGTTTTTTCTAGTTCACTTTTCAGCTTGGGCAAGTTTGCATTGCCTGCCAGAGCTTGCTTGTAGATGCGAGTGGTATTGGCGACATAGTAGAGGCTTTTCATGCGTCCTTCGATCTTGACGCTCGTCACGCCGATGGCTTCCAGCTGGCTCAGATAGTCGAGCAGACACAGGTCTTTGGAGTTCAAGATGTAAGAGCCGTAGTCGTCCTCTTGCAGCTCGAACCATTGCCCCTCGTGCTTCCGCTCGCTGATGGCGAAACCCCAGCGACAGACCTGCGTGCAAGCTCCCTGATTGGCACTTCTATCATTGATGAAAGCCGACAGTAGGCAACGCCCCGAGTAGGCGATGCACATAGCTCCGTGCACGAACACCTCTAGCTCTAGCGTGGGAATCTCTTGCTTGATCTTGGCTATCTCGTCTAGGTTTAGCTCGCGTGCCAGCACGACTCTGGTAGCACCCTGTTCGTGCCAGAATTTGGCACTCTGGTAGTTGGTGACATTGGCTTGCGTGGATATATGCAGTGCAATATTGGGGATAATGCGGCGGCAAAGTGAGAACACGCCCGGGTCGGAGACGATTACGCCATCGGGACGGACTGTCTTCAGGAATTCCAAGAATTTTGTCAGCTCGGGCAAATCTTGGTTGTGGGCGAAGATGTTGAGGGTGATGTAAAGTTTTTTGCCTAGCTGCGTGCAGATTGCTCTGGCTTGCTCTATCTCAGCGAGTGAGAGGTTGCCAGCTTTTGCTCGCAGGCTGAAATTTTTGCCAGCACAGTAGACGGCGTCTGCTCCGTAATGGAGGGCATATTTTAATTTCTCTAAACTTCCAGCAGGGGAAAGGATTTCCATACTTTTTTTACCTCCAAAGCAAAAGCGGTTTTTTGTCAGGGAGTGAATTGGTTTGCGAGCTCTTTGCTTTTCCCTATTTGAGTGTCGGCGGCTCTCGTGTCAAATTAAAAATGGGGATTGTCGGCTGGTGGGTGCTTCTTGCTTTTCTCCAATGTAGAGACGCCATTTATGGCGTCTGTGCCTTCGTCCCTAAGCTGGAGCTTGGGAGCAAGAAAAAAAGCCAAACGCGAACCCGCCTTTGGATTCCCGCTTTTGCGGGAATGAGGAAGAAGGGCAAGGAAGCACCCATCAAGCCTCATTCCTGCTTTTTCCTCTCGTTCCCAAGCTCCAGCTTGGGAATGCATACGAGCAGCAATCATCCGTGTCCATCCATGGTCACTGCCTCCTCTGCATTTCCACCAACCATCATTCCTGCGGAAGCAGGAATCCATTCTTTTTGTCTTACTCTCCTGACGGAGGGTCTTACTTTTCCCTTTGGCTGACCAAAGCGAAAAGTAACAAAAGGTAAAATCAAAATACCAAAGCCGAAATCTAAATTCTAAACCGACTTCGCACGCTGAAAGGCTTGTGCTAGAAATTACAACTGTTTTAATAGAGGTAATATAGCACCTCGCTCTTCAGCGTAAGCTCAGGACGGCTAACGAATTTAACGCTTCCTGCTTTAAGTATTTATTAGCCCAGCCCACCTCTGGATTCCCGCTTCCGCGGGAATGAGGCAAGAGGAGCAAGAAGCACCACACGCTTTGCACTTCCACCAGCCTTCATTCCTGCTCAACTACTGCTTTGTCCTCTCGTTCCCAAGCTCCAGCTTGGGAATGCATACGAGCAGCAATCATCCGTGTCCATCCGTGGTCACTGCACGCCTCGTGCCATCACCACCCCTCATTCCCGCTCTCCCGCCATCATTCCTGCGGAAGCAGGAATCCATTCTTTTTAGCTTGGTCTCCTGACGGAGGGTCTTACTTTTCCCTTTGGCTGACCAAAGCGAAAAGTAACAAAAGGTAAAGTCAAAATACCAAATCAGTAAGCTAAATTCTAAACCTTCTTCGCACGCTGAAAGGCTTGTGCTAGAAATCACAATTGTCTTAATAGAGGAGATATAGCACATCGCTCTTCAGCGTAAACTCAGGGCGGCTAACGAATTTAACGCTTCCTGCTTTAAGTATTTATTAGCCCAGCCCACCTCTGGATTCCCGCGGAAGCGGGAATCCATTCTCTCACACGCTGAAGACGCAAAATTTTGCGTCTCTACAGCTTCACGGGCTAGAGCCAGAGACACAGTCCACCGTCTTTGGCACTGCAACGCCAGCAATCGGAAAAGGACAGCTAAGAACAAATCTCGGAGGTGCTCTTCACCACGGACAGCTTACACACCTCACGCAATGTCTCTGGCGGATTGAAGCGGAGCGGTTTTCTTTTCTCCTCTATATTTTCTTTGAGCGTTCAAAGAAAAGATGGAGTCCCGCTGAAGGCAATTAACACTTATACACTCCCAAGCTAGAGCTTGGGAGCGAGAAAAGGGAAGTGGGTGTTTGCCTGCCTTACTTCCTCATTCCCGCGAAAGCGGGAATCCATTCTCTCATACGATGCCCAAGAGGGGCAGGCGTGGGGAATCTGTGTTCATCTGTGGTTTCTGTTTCCCAGCACACCATCTGCTTTAGAGTTCCTCATCTTGAGCGGGAGCGGGAATGAGGGCTACGACTCGCTGAAAGCGAGCCTTTCCTTCCATTACTACAAAAATGGTTTTCTTGTTTGACAAAAGCAGTTTTCCTCAGAGGTTGGTTAGTTATATGATGTTTTTAAAAAGATTTTTGTCCCCAAATATTTTGGGCGTTATTTTGAGTTTGCTTTTGGTGGCTTGCGGTAGCCAAGGCGAGATTTCGGGAGGTCCACTGGACGAGCTCAAGCCGAGTGTTGTTGGTACTGAGCCCAGTGAATTCCGTTCTATTAAGGGGAAACTCCTGAAGGTCGTTTTCAATAAGCCGATAAACGAAGCGAGTGCTAAGGATCACATTAGGTTTTATCCCAAGCTGAAATATAGCACTTACGCTACGGACAAAACGCTGACTATCGCCATCAAGTCTGATTTGCTGATGGGTAAGAACTACTATCTGATAATCGAAAAGGGGCTAAAGTGCTATCACAGCATCCCGATGGAGAGGAGCGAGAGCTTGATTTTTTGCAACGATTATTTAGCGACGAACGAAATTTCTGGAGAATTTATTTTTGAAAAAGAGGAAGACAAGAGAGATACGGTTTTAATCGAAGTTTACGACGAAGATACAATTCTCATCTTCGAGCAAGAGGCACTATCGCCCGGATACCAGCTGAAATATCTTAGCCAAGGCTCTTATCAGGTAAAAGCTTTTATCGACAAAAATAACAACGGTAAAGCCGATGCGAAGAGTGAGCCTTTTTGGGAGAAAGATTTTTTGGTGAACAAAAAATATCTGGTTGAGCCGATGCTGATGGGCTACACGGATACTATTGCCCCAAAGCTGAAGTCGGTGAAGGTCGCCTCCGATCGACGACTGACGGCAGTGTTTGACGAAGACCTGACGAAGCTAGCGAAGTTTGCCATTACCGCTGTGGCGGATACTCTGGTGAGCGTGAGCGAGGCGGGCGATACGGTGCGGACTGCTAGGGGCGAGGACAAGGTGGAGATTATGGCGTCTCATCTGCAAGAGGGCAGGTTGAGCCTTTTGACCTCTGTGATGGAGGAGCGAGAGTATGCGTTTGCTTGCAAAGGGCTTAGCGATTGGAAGCAGAACCAGACTAAGGGCGACACGGTTTATTTCCATGGGGTAAAGGAGAGTCTGGCTACAGAGGTGCAGCTGACCAAAAGTGACCCTGCCAAGAACTCGGGAGTGACCTCTTTGTTGCCGACTTTTGCGTTTGCTTTTGATAGATTGCTGCTGCCTACGCAAGTGAAAGCGGCTCTTGTGGGCAAAGAGGATGGGCAGAAGATAGCTTTGAGCCTCAAGAGTAACAATGGCTTTGAGTTTGTTTATTTTCCCCAAAAAGAGCTGGAGAATTTTACTAGCTACCTTTTGCGAGTCAGTGCGACGGATACAGAGGGTAATGCTATGAAAGATAGAGAGATAGAGTTTATCACGACAGAGCAAAAGGAGTAATGCTATGAGAATGGATAAAAGAGGTCTTTTGACCGCATTGAGTAAGTTTTTCTTGGTTAATTTCCTTTTAAGTTTGGCTCTGGGTTACCGCTATTTGCCCGATGGATTGAGTTTTGTTTCCACGATTTTTGTTTGGGTGTCTCTGGTGGCAAACACGGTGATGCTTTATCTGCCGCTACTTTTGCTTGGTTTCTTTTTTGTATGGGTTTTGCCTTATCGTAAAGTTACACTTATTTTTAATGCAATTCTGCTTTTTCTGTTTCAGTTTTTTTTGCTGATAGATACGGTTGTCTATTCCATTTATAATTTCCACATCAACGGAGCGGTGATTACCATTTTTACCAGCGGAGGATTTGGCGACAGTGTCAGCCTTGGTGGATTTACCTCTATTTTGGCAGGTGCGATAATACTCGGATTTTTGGTCTTGGAGTTTTTCCTCTTGCGATTTTTTATGAAATCTTCGCAGGATAATGGCTACAAAAAAAAGACGAAGCTGTTTTTATTTCTTTGGATTGGATTTGCTTTTTTGGCAACGGACAAAGTGACTTACGCCGTGGCGGATATGTATAATGTGACTTCGATTATTAGGTTTGTCAAAATATTGCCTCTGTACCAGCCACTGACTATCAAGAGCTTTATGGAGAAAAGTTTTGGTTTTAAGATAGATAGAGAAGACGACATTCGGGTGTCTGGCGATAACAAAAGTTTGAATTATCCCAAGAGTCCGATAATCTATCACGAGCAAAATATCAAGAGACCGAATATCTTGGTGATTTTTTTTGATGCTTGGCGTTACGATATGTTTACCCCCGAGACGACTCCCAATGTGTGGGAATTTAGCCAGAAAGCGTCTGTGTTTACACAGCATTACAGCGGAGGTAACGCTTCTCGCTTTGGGGTGTTTTCGCTTTTTTATGGGATTAGCGGCTACTATTGGCACAAGGTGCTGGGTGAGCGACGCTCGTGCGTGCTGATAGATGAGTTGCAGGATTTGGGCTACGATTTTTACATCTCGGCGAGCACGCGGCTGACTTACCCAGAGTTTCGCAAGACTTGCTTTGTGAATATCCCCGACTATCTGCACGACAAGATAGAAGGTGAAAATGCGATAGAGAAAGATCCCAAGCTAGCCAAAGGGTTTGTGGATTATCTGCACAAAAGAAAAGCCGAGGGCGAGCAAAAGCCTTTCTTCTCTTTCTTGTTTTTCGATGGTCCGCACGGCACAGACTACCCACCAGAGTGTGAGAAGTTCACGCCGACACAGCGGTCGGTGAATTACCTGAAGATAGACGATGACAGTGAGAATGTGAAGATGATGCGGAATACTTACAAGAACACGATATATTTTGACGACTCTCTGATGAAAGAGGTGCTGAGCACTTTGGAGGAAGACGGTTATCTGGAAAACACCATCGTCGTTTTTAGTGCCGACCACGGGCAGGAGTTCTACGAGAACGGCTTTTTCGGGCATTGCAGTGCTTTTGACAAGTATCAGACGAAAGTTCCCTTTGTGGTCTACTGGCCGGGCAAAGAGCCAGCTAAGCACGAAAAGATGACCTCACATCTGGATTTCGTGCCGACGATCCTCACAGAGCTGGGAGTGAGCAATCCTACTAGCGACTACTCGCAAGGGAAAGATTTGTGGCAAGCAGACACGCATAAGTTCGTGCAGTCTAGCGGTTGGGACGATGCAGCACTCATCTATCCAGATGGATATTTCGTGTTTTCGGTGGAGACATACAAAGCTGGACTTTTCGAGGTGCGGGACGAAAATTATAAATTGCAGGAAAATCAAAAAGAGCGAGTCTCTCAGAAGAGGGGAGATTTGCTGAAAACGATAAAAGGGTTTAGCGAGTTCTCTCGTTGATGGAATAAGCAAAGATTGTGAGAAGGAGTTTAGATGAAGAAAATGATAGGACTGCTTTTCTTGGCAGTCGGAGTGGCTGCGGGCTACTATTTCTATGGAATGAAGCCACCGAGCTCTGTAGAGCAGGCTTTGATGAGCTTTGATCGAGTTAAGTTTGCTAATATGAACCAATATTATTTCAGCTTGGCTGGAGCGGGCTTTGTGTTTTTGCTGGGCGTTTTTCTTAGCTTGAGGAAGTAAGCAAACCTGTGAAAGACTTTTTCAAGCTGGAGGCGACTTCTGGATTGGCTAGAGCAGGCGAGATATCGACAAAGCATGGCAAGATAAGCACGCCGATCTTTATGCCTGTGGGCACTAGAGGCAGTGTGAAGGGCGTAATGCCCCGAGACCTGCAAGAAGAGGTGCAAGCTCAGATAATCTTGGGGAACACCTACCATTTGCATCTGCGACCCACCAGCGAACTGATAGCGAAGATGGGCGGTCTGCACAAGTTTATCGGTTGGGATAGACCGATGTTGACAGACAGTGGTGGCTTTCAGGTGATGAGTCTCTCGGATTTCCGCAAGATTACCCCCGAAGGGGTGAAGTTCCGCTCGCATATCGATGGCTCTTACCATTTCTTTTCGCCGCAGAGGGTAATCGAGATAGAGAACAACTTGGGAGCGGATATCATCATGTCTTTTGATGAGTGTCCTGCTGCTGGGCAAAGTTACGACTATGTGAAGAAGTCTCTTGCGACAACGCTAAGGTGGGCGAAGCTCGGCAAAGAGGCTCACAGACGAGCAGGCGAGCAGGCTTTATTTGGTATAGTGCAGGGTGGTGTGTACGACGAGCTCCGCAGGGAGTCGGCACAGCGACTCATGGAGATAGGCTTCCCAGGGTACTCTATCGGCGGACTGGCGGTGGGCGAGCCCAAGGAAGATATGTTCCGCATTACAGAGCTAATGGACGGTGTACTGCCAGCTGATAAGCCTCGCTACCTGATGGGAGTGGGGACTCCTGGTGATTTGCTCGATGGCATCCGCACAGGGGTGGACATGTTCGATTGTGTGATGCCTACTCGTAATGCGCGCAAGGGTTCGGTGTTTACATGGCAAGGGCGGATGGTGCTCAAAGCCGCAAGGTACAAAGAAGACCCAAGACCAATCGATGAGAACTGCAGTTGCTACGCGTGTCGTAATTTTTCTCGCGGATACATTCGGCATTTGCTCTCGGTAGGCGAGGCTCTAGGGGGCACTTTGGCGTCGATTCACTCACTGCATTTTTATCTGGAGCTAGTGGGCAAAGCCCGAGAGGCTATCTTGCGAGGCGAGTACGAGCAGTTTTACCAGAAGCACGCCCAGATAGTGAAAGGGAAGTGCGACTAAGATGAAAAGATATTTGGCAGGGAATGCTGAGACTTTTCGTCATCAGATTTTTCGTTACGCTATCGGCGGACAGGTGTCAACTTTGATAGACTTTTTGGTGCTCATCGCTTTGACAGATATGTTGTCTATTTATTATATGTTTTCGGTGACTATCGCTTTCGCTTGTAGCGTACTGGTCTCTTATTTTTTTAATGTTTATTGGGTTTTCCATGAGCGGAAATACGACAAAAGGCATCACGAGATATTTTTGTTTCTCTCCATTAGCGTGGTGGGACTCTTGCTCACGAATCTTTTGATGTATTTTTTTACGGAAAAGATCGGGTTATTTTATGTCAATTCAAAGATAGTTTCGGCGACGATTGTCTTTGTTTGGAACTTTATAGCTCGCAAATATTTACTGTTTAACAACTAAAAACTGAAGGTGTAGAAGAAGATGAAAGTTTTGAAATTTTGCGGAAGCATTTTTGAGTCGAAAGAGCTTCTTGAGAACTCTTTGTGGGTGGTGCGTCACAAAAAAGATTTGGCGATGATCGTGGTGGATGTGCCCCGGGGAAGTCGGGAAATATTGCTCTCGATGAAAAAAGCTGTCTTGGAAGAAGACCCTAGTTGGAGACAGGAGCTAGAGCTTTTTTGCAAGAAGATTTGTGCACTCAAGAACGACTATTTGCCCAGCGAGAGTATCGATAGCGTTTTCCCGTATTTGCAGAAGATAAAAGATGTTTACGCAGGATTGGAGCTGACGGCTTGCGATTTTGCTGGCTCGTTGGAGAAACTTTTGGCTTTGACCTCTTTCATCTACACCAAACTTTATTCGCTTATCTTGGAAAAGGAAGGCATCGCGACGAAACTTTTTTTGGGTGAAGATTATTTCTTACGGCAGATGGGTGATAAGCTAATAGGTAAAGACAACTTGGAGCTGGAAGAGGGCAAAATATTGCTTTACCCATCGGGAGCGGTGCTAGATGAGAAAGGTAAGCTCAGCGTGGTGCTCGGTGGAGCAGACTATCTGACTTGCTATTTGGTGAAACTATTTTCAGCAGAGGAGATAGAGTTCTGGGCGGTGGATGCTGGCGTGCCAGTGTGCGATCCAAAGTTAGTGCCAGGGACGAAGCATATAGAGTCGATGAGCTACCAAGAGGCGATGGAGCTTTCACATTTTGGCTCGGACTTGATTAACCACCGAGCTATCAATCTTGCGAAGAAGCAAAACGCTCGCATCAAGATTTTTTCGCTTTCCGATTTGGATTTCGTAGGCACGAAGATAGAGCAAGAGGTGGCTGGCGAGCAAAATCTGATTACGGGAATATCGCACATCGACGACATCGCCTTATTCCGTGTGTATGGTAGCGGAATGGTGGGCAGGATCGGCACAGCTAAGCGATTGTTTGGTTCTCTTGCCAAGGCGAATATTAGCTTGGTGATGATCTCGCAAGCCTCTAGTGAGCAGTCTATTTGCTTTGCCATCCGCTCGGATAGGCAGAATGTGCTGGCAGCGACACAAGCTATTCGCAAAGAGTTTTATTACGAGTTCGAGCAGGGGATACTGGAGAATATCGATTACGATACGGATTTGGCGTCTGTGTCGATAGTGGGGCACAACATGGTGAAGCGAGTGGGCTTATCGGGCAAGATGTTCGGTGCATTGGGGAAAAACGGCGTGAATGTGCGTGCGATGGCACAAGGCTCTTCTGAGCTAAATGTGAGCGTGGTGATAGCCAAAGCAGATGTCCCCAAAGCTGTAGCTTCTTTGTATAGTGAGTTTTTCGACCGAAAAAACATCAACCTCTTTTTAGTCGGCACAGGGCTTATCGGAGCGACACTCCTAGAGCAGATAGATGAGCAGAAGCGATTTCTGAAAGCTAACTATGGGCTGACGATGACTTTGCGGGGCGTAGCTGATGTAGAGAAGATGAGCTTCGACCAAGAGTTGACTTTTGCGAACTGGCAAGAGAAACTTATCACGGGGCAAAAGAGCGATTTGTCTGAGTTTGTAAAAAATATCAAGAAAATAAACTGTGCTAACTCAATTTTCATCGATTGCACAGCGACAGAGAAGATGACGCCTTTGTACAAGGAGCTTTTGGCTGGCTCGGTGTCGGTGGTTACTCCCAATAAGAAAGCCAATTCTGACGATTTCGCTGTCTATCAAGATATCCGACAGACTGCTACAGACCACAACGCTAAGTTTAATTACGAGACTAATGTCGGTGCAGGATTGCCCATCATCAGTACGCTCAAAGACCTTTTGCAATCGGGCGACGAGATTCAAGAGATACAGGCGGTGCTTTCGGGGACGCTTAGTTATATTTTTAATAATTTCAGCTCGGGAAATCGGTTTGTAGATGTGGTAGCCAAAGCAAAAGAGCTGGGCTACACAGAGCCGAATCCGAAAGACGATTTGACAGGTCAAGATGTGGCACGCAAAGCGTTGATCCTCTCTAGGGAGATGGGCAGGCAGATTAACTTGCCAGATATAGAGTCTGTGTCTATCTTGCCTCCAGCATGTTTAGCACAGGAGCAGGTAGACAAGTTTATGCAAAGTCTGGAGGAGCACGACGGCTACTTCGCCCAGATGATGAACTCAGCGGAGAAGCAAGGTAAGAAGCTTCGCTTTTTGGCGACGATTTCGCAGGAGGGAGCCAAAATCGGTCTGGAAGAGGTCGATAGTTCTAGTCCATTTTACTCTCTTACAGGGAGCGACAATATGGTGGTGTTTGTCACCAAGAGATACAATAAAAACATGCCGCTGGTGGTCTCGGGACCAGGAGCTGGTGCTGCTGTGACAGCAGCTGGCGTATTTGCAGATATTATCAAGATAGCCAACTATCTTATTTATTAGTTTAGTTAGAAGAGGAAATTAACATTTATGAAAGAAAATAATAGAACACTTTTGGGAGTGAATATCGACCATGTCGCTACCCTGAGGAATGCTCGTGGCGGTATGAGTCCGCAACCTGTGCAAGCTGTGCTGATAGCGGAGCAAGCAGGAGCAGACCAGATTACTATTCACCTGAGGGAAGACCGTAGGCACATAAAGGATGCCGATCTGGCGATGATCAGCAAAGTGGTGACTACCAAGCTAAATCTGGAGATGGCTCTGACCAAAGAGATTATCGATATCGCTATCAAAGCCATGCCCGATACAGTGACAATCGTGCCCGAGAAGAGGGAAGAGGTTACCACAGAGGGTGGTCTTCTGCTACACAGAGCGATGCAGCCCGATGTGCAGAGACTCAAGGATGCAGGCATAGAGGTGAGCCTTTTCATAGAGCCGGATGAGCAGATGATAGCTCTGGCAGCGGAGTTGGGTGCTGACGCGGTGGAGATACACACTGGGGCTTACGCCAATAGCTGTGGCACGCCAGCAGGGGACAAGGAGCTAGAGAGGATAAGAAGAGCTTGCAGCACGATAGATAAGCTGGGAATGCGTGTGGTGGCAGGGCACGGGCTAGATTACCATAACATCTTCCCTTTGCTGGGGATGCCTATCGCCGAGTTCAATATAGGGCACAGCATCATCTCCGAGAGTGTTTTTGTGGGGCTACATCAGGCGGTGCAGCGGATGAAGAGAATAGTAGTGAAAGGGGTGTTTTAGATGCGGAGATTATTTTTGATTTTGGGTTTTGTATTTTTGGGTTCGTTTTTGTTTGCCAAAGATGTGCAAAAAATATCTTTTAAGGGTTTGCAAAATGTGCAAGAAGGTGCGGCTCTGTCTTTGATGGGATTGCGAGTTGGTGATTATTATGACCAAAAAGTGCTGGATGATTGTAAGTATCATTTACTCAAAAGTGGGATGTTTTCTGTGGTAAGCGTAGTGGATTGGGCGGGGAGCATATCTGTGAGCGTAGAGGAAAATCCGATTGTGAAAAAAGTTACCATTGAAGATTATAGTGGCATTAGCAGGGCTGAGCTGGATAAGATGATCGATTTGCAAACGGGTTCTTTTTGGTCTGCGAGTATCAAAGACAGTTTCGTAGTGAGATTAGAGAGCTTTTATCAAGAAGATGGCTACTATAATTCAAAGATAGATTTTACAGAGGAAAAGTTGGAGAGCAACTATGTGAATATCTCCCTTTCTTGCGATGAAGGTGAGCGAGTGAAAGTAGAGAAGATAGCTTTCTACGGGAACAAGAATTTTTCTGACGACGAGATAAAAGAGGTGATGAAGACCAAAACTACGGGTTGGTTTCGCTCTGGCAAGTACAACCAACGAGAGCTGGCAGAGGATCGTTCTCTGATAGAAGCTTTTTATAATGAGCGAGGGTATATCGACGCTACGGTGTCCGAGCCAGAGGTAGAGAGCCTTGCGGATAGCAATCGTCTGAAAGTCTCTTTTTATATCAAGCCGGGAGCGAAGTTTTACTTGGGCGATATTTTCGTGGTTGGTAATGTTCATTTCCCTCAGATGCAGATTCTGAGTAAGTTTAAGTTCAAGAAAGACGAAATTTTTGACAAGCAAGAGTTTGAGAAAAAGCTTTATGCGGTTTATACTATGTATCACGAAGATGGCTTTGTTTATAGCAAAGTTGATTATGAACTGGAAAAAGAGGATGGCAAAGTCAATGTGATTATTACTATTACTGAAAATCCCAGAGCGAAAGTGCGAAAGGTGATAATTAAAGGAAATAAGCGGACGAAAGAAAAAATTGTTCGCAGGAAATTGGATATTCATCCCGGCTCTTATTACAAACGCTCGGACATCGTCTCCTCTCAACGAAGAATTTACAACTCGGGATTTTTTGAAGCGGATATGGGGATAGACACCAGAGTGATAAATAACAGTGGCGACATGGATGTGATTTTTGACCTTACGGATCGCAACTCGAACACGCTCAATGGTTCGGTTGGTTACAACAGTTTGGACGGCATGGTGGGAGAGTTCAGTGTGCAGATGAAGAACCTTCTGGGGAACGCTTGGCAATCTGCGGCTTCTGTGAAATTTGCCGAGGAGTTAATGAACTACGAGCTGAGTTTTACCAACCCTTATTTGTATGATACCGATGTTTTGGGTGGATTTTCGCTTTACAATACAGAAAGAGATTACGACGACTACGACTGGCAAAAAGTAGGTAGCTCTTTCACTTTAGGAAAGTACATCTATTGGCTCGATTTTGCCAATGTCAAGCTGACTTACAGCAACTACATCACCAAATATTCCAGCCTAAGCAGTGATGCTAGCGACGAGTTGGAAGAAGAGGCGGACAAAGGTTGGCAAAACACGAGTAGCATGGGTCTGAGTTTTTCCAGAGCCAAAAAGGACAATGTCTTTTTTCCCAGTCTTGGCTCGGATTTTAGTGTCTATTCAGAGTTTGCAGGAGCTTTGCTTGGCGGAGACGAGCATTTTTTCAAGCAAGTATATCAACTTAGCTGGTATTTGGATCTGCCGGGAAGCTTTGCTTTTCGCACCAAATGGCGTACAGGTTTTATAGAGCCGATTTATAGCAGTGAAGGCGTGCCTACAGCGGAGAAATTTTACATCGGAGGCATGGGATATAACGGTCTGCGTGGCTATAGCAGTAATAGCATCCCCGATGATGGAGATGGTGCTACGAGGATGCTGATTTTCTCCAGTGAGCTTGCCTATCCGATAGTGGGAGAGACTTTTATCGGTTTGCTTTTTTATGATGCTGGAGATGCCCAAAATAAATATGAGCAGATAAACTTTAGTAATCTGAAAAACGGTGCAGGTTTTGGTTTTAGATTTAATAGTCCTATCGGGATAATCGGTATCGACTATGGATACAATTTGGACGAAAACTCTTGGAAACCGCAGTTTCAGATTGGGATGACATTCTAAGGTGCTTGTTTAGAATCTGATGCGAGCATTTCGTCTTTTTCTCTTTTCCTTTCTTTTGCTAGCAAATGCTTCTTGTAAAGTTCGCCAGCAGGGTGGTTTGGTGGTAACTTCGCCAGAGATAGCCGACATCTTGGTAGAACTAGATGCCGAAGATTTGGTGGTGGGTGCTACAAGGGAATGCTCTTTGCCTTCGGCGGTGGTCGTAGGGAGTTTTGGGAATGTTAATTTCGACAAGCTGATGAGGCTTGCACCTACAGCGGTGCTGGCTACAGGGTTAGAACAAGATCTTTTGGTCTCTAAACTGCAAAAAATGAAAATGCCTGTTTACCGTTTTTATGCTCAAGATGTTCAGCAGATGCTAGATAATGTTTTAGAGGTTGGCAAGATTTGTGGTAAGCAAAAAGAAGCTCAGGAGTTAATTCGTTCCTTCCAAGACTCTTTGTTAGCTTTGACACAGACTCAGGTGTGTGGTCTGAGAGTGTATGTGGAAATCGCCACTAAACCCCTGATGAGTGCTTCGGGGAGCTCTTTTGTCGGGGATTTGCTCCAGCTAGCCGGAGGAAAAAACATCTTTGCAACTTTACCACGGGACTATTCGCGTATCCGCCAGGAGGATGTGGTGAGGGCTGATCCGCAAGTTATTTTTTGCTTCGTGCCGGGTGTCAAAAAAGAAGATATTGCCAATCGTCTAGGTTGGGAAAATCTCTCTGCTGTCCGCACTGGGCGGATATTCACCGTGCAAGATGTAAATCCTGATGAGGTGCTTAGAGCCACGCCCTCTTGTTTGCAGGGTATTAAACGGATGCAAGAGCTGATGATCGGCGAAGAGTGATAAGTTGAAAAAAAGCTTTCTTTTATTTTTTATTGTATCTGCGATTTACCTTTTTTTCGAGTTTAGTTCGTGGCAACTCCTTTGGCAACTTCGCCTGCCTAGATACCTTTTGTCGCTTTTTGCGGGCGGTTCTTTGTGTTTGGTAGGGCATATTTATCAGCAGATTTTTCGCAATCAATTAGTAGAACCTTACATCTTGGGGATCTCCTCTGGAGCTGCTTTTGGGTCTTGTTTGGCATTTTTATCAGGCTTCTTTTTATTGATGCCTCTCTTTGGATTTCTGGGAGCGTTGCTTACGATGTTGATCGTATTCAGAGTCGCCAACTCTGCGGGAATTTTCAGCAGTTCCAAGCTGATTATTTGCGGGGTTGTTTTGAATTTCTTGTTTTACTCGCTTATCTCTTTGCTCCTCTACCTTTTAGCGGACTCGAGGATTTTGGGCATCTTGCTCGGCAATTTTGACTACATCTTCTTAAAGCAAGAGTTTTATCTTTTCTTGTTTTTTTTACTTTTTATGGTAATAATAATTTTTTCATTGTTTCGTCTGCGTCGCCAAGTAGAGATTCTCTCTTTTGGCAATCAGTTGGCACACTCGGTGGGAGTTGATATTTATCGATTAAAGAAAAGAATCTTTCTCTTTTCCTCGATCCTTGTCGGATTTTTCACCGCTTTTATTGGCATTGTGCCTTTTGTGGGGTTGATAGTGCCCAACCTTTTACGCAGGATGAAAGTTAAAGAGTTTAGCAGCTTCTTCTGGTTTGGAGCGTCTTTTTTGCTTTTTTGTGATTTCATCTGCCAGTTTTTGTTGCCGTGGGTTTTGCCTGTGGGTGTGGTAACCTCTATCTTGGGAAGTTTTCTTTTTCTTTTAATCTTAGGCAAAGGGGGAAAAGTTTCTTCTTAGTATCATATAAGGGGAAGCTTATACTAGAGACTAGCAAACAGTGGGTTTGACTGCTATTATATTTTATTTTTTTCCTTGTCAAAGCGTTTACCAGCAAAGAAAGTGGGTAAGAAGTAAAAAACAATTAAGAAGGAGACAATTATGGATCTAAAAAACAGAGGTTCTTTTGGGACTAAACTCGGCATTATAGCTGCCGCTGCTGGTTCTGCGATTGGACTAGGTAATATTTGGAAATTTCCCTATATTACAGGAGTACACGGAGGAGCTGCTTTTTTGATAGTTTACCTTGTGTGTATCGTTTTGGTGGGCGTTACGGTTATGCTCGCAGAATTCACAATGGGTCGGTTGACCCAGCGAAACGGGGTAGGTGCTTTCAAAGCTTTAGCTCCTGGGACTAAATGGTATCTTGTAGGATTTTTGGGAATTTTGGCTGGCTTTTTTATCTTGTCATTTTACTCTGTAGTGGCAGGCTGGACAGTAGATTACATTTTCAAGGCAGCAACTGGAGCTTTCACAGGCAAATCTGCTGCTGAGATTGGTGGAATCTTTGGTGGCTTTATATCTTACTGGTATGCTCCTATTTTTTGGCATTTTTGCTTTATGTTTTGTACTGCAGGGGTGATCGTGATGGGTGTGCAAAAGGGCATTGAAAAAACTTCTAAGATTTTGATGCCAGTTTTACTGTTCATTTTGTTAATTCTTTGTGTGCGTGCAGTAACTTTGCCAGGAGCTTCCAAAGGTCTTGCTTTTCTCTTTTCGCCTAACTGGGCAGATCTAGATGGTGAAGCTATTTTGGTGGCTTTGGGACACGCTTTTTTCTCATTGTCTTTGGGTATGGGTACTATGCTTATTTATGGATCTTATATTCAGAAAAAAGAGAATCTTGGTTTGATAGCGGTGCAGGTGAGTGTTGCGGATACAGTTATAGCAATCTTGGCTGGTGTAGCTATTTTCCCTGCTGTGTTTGCTTTTGGCATAGAGCCAGGAGCTGGTCCAGGACTTGTGTTTGTTACTTTGCCTAATGTTTTCAACCAGATGCCTGGTGGTCAGTTTTTCTGCTTCCTTTTCTTCGTTCTTTTGGCGTTGGCAGCCTTGACTAGTTCTGTGTCTATTTTGGAATGTTTGGTTTCTTATTTGATAGAAGAGAAAGGTATATCGCGTAAAAAAGCAACTATTGCAATGGCTTCAGCTTGCTTCATCATTGGAATTCCTTGTTCTTTGTCTATGGGTGTTATTTCAGATTTTCGTCCTTTACCATTTTTGGACAAAAACTTCTTCGACGCTTTGGATTATTTGTCTGCTAATTGGCTCTTGCCTCTTGGCGGTATGTTGATTAGTTACTTTGTGGGTTGGAAATTAGATGTAAAAGAACTGAGCAAAGAGCTTAGCAGTGAAGGGAAGTACTCTATAGCTTATATGCCTATATTTGTGTTTATTTGCAAATTTATAGCTCCTGTGATTATCTTTATTGTATTTTTACACGGACTTGGTATTTTAAATTGGATAGGTCTTTTTTAGTTAATAAGAGAAGATTTGTAGAAATAACAAAACCCGTCCTAGTTGGCGGGTTTTTTTTGAGAGAAAGGAGAATCTGAAGGGGTGTATAACTAGAATGAAGATTTTTGTTATTGCTTTGGCAATGTTGTTCTGTGGAAATTTGTATTCTGAGCAGTCTCTAAAAGTACTAGATAAAGCTAAAGAGATGAGAGACGAGAATAAGATTTATCAGGAAGAGCAGAAGCTAGAAAAGGAGTTTGAACAGTTACAAGAAAAGGCTGAAAATGTTCAGATTAGAAAAGATAGACAGTTTGAATTGGACTCTGCAGGTGCAAAAAATTTGTCGTCTTTTTATATTTCAGAAATAATCTTGTTGGGCGATTTTTTAGGCTCTTTGGAGGTCGAAAATATTCTAAATGAAAGCAAAGGGACGATGGTTAACATCGTGGATGTGCAAAACATTATCAAAAAGTTAACCAATTATTATATAAAAATGGGTTATTTTACTACCAGAGTTCAGTTGAAAGTTGGGCAAGATATGAGTAAAGGGAAACTTTTTTTATCTGTTTTTTCAGGCAAGATTAAGGAGTTTAATTATAGAGATTCTAATTGGTGGTGTCGTTCACAAATCTTTATGGTATTTCCATTTATGAAGGGAGACAGACCAAATATTAACAGAATTGATGCTGGACTGGAGGTTCTAAATAGATTATCTTCAAACCAATTTGTGATGAAAGTGGTTCCAGGAGATAGTTTTGGTTGGTCAAATGTTTTGCTTGATAACAAAAAAGGTGATTTCTTGCGTCTGAATTATTCTGTGGATGATAAAGGTAGTGAGAATACAGGAAAATATACGCATTCTTTTTTTTTAGAGATGGATAATTTGTTATTTTTGAGCGATAACTGGAATTATTCTTATAGTGAAAATCTGGGGTATAAGGGTTTCAAAAATAAAAAAAGTCATTCTGTAAATGGTTCAATACCGTTTGGAACTTTTATGTTTCAAGGAGGTTATAGTTTTTCCCGATATTTGATGACGATAGAAGGAGAAAGTTTAGATTATCAGACTTCTGGTAATTCCCAAACTCAGAATTACGGGTTGAATAAGGAGTTGTTTCGCTCTAAATTTCGGAAGTTGATTCTGGGAGCAAATTTGACAGTTAGCGACGAAGGAAATTATTTGGAAGATACAAAATTGTTTACGAGTTCTTTTCGTTCTGCGGGTATGCATTCTACGATTACTTATAGTGATTTGTTTTTTGGGAGTCCTATTAGTTCCACATTTTCTTATCATCGTGGTTTAGACTGGTTTGGTGCAAAAGAGGATACTTCAGGATTGTCAAAAGAAGATCCTAAAGCGGAGTTTGAAAAGTATAAGTTTAGTTTTTTTTGGAGTAAAAGACTGAAATTTGGAATAAATGCGAGTATTTTTGCAAGTGGACAGTATACTGATATGGAACTTTATGCAGGAGAGATATTTTCAGGTGGAGGTGTTTCTGATGTCAAAGGTTTCAGTTTGAGAAGTTCTATTTCGCATAGGTATAAAAATTTTTTATACAAATCAAGATGGTTACCTATCATCTCACCAACTTTTTCCTTTGAATATGGTCATGTGCAATCAAGAACAAATAGTGTAAAAGAAGATGGAGGAAGTTTGACTATGTCTATGGGACTTATCTGGGAGATGATAACATTTCGCACGGACTACCAAAAACCTTTGTTTTTACCAGGCAAAGGAGGTTTGGCAGATCATTGTACATTTAGTTTAAACTTTGCTTTTAACGATTTTTATCATTTAGGTCAGGGTCTTTTGTCTAAAGAAAAAAAACCGCGACAACACACTAAGAGGATCAAAGGAGAGGAAGCTGTATTGGATGCGTTGGAATTGGATTTAGGCTTGGATAAATTGGATCTTTATTCGGGAAATATGGGGAAATACTTGTTAGTTGCAAACCAAGAATCGCTAGTGCTTTATGCTAAATGGCTTGATGTGAGTTTAGACAGGCTGAAGCAAATAAATGCAGGTGTTTCAGAGGAAGATGTGATATATTGTTCGCAAAAAATTTATCTTCCTCAAAAGGCAAATTTTGAAAAGTTTTTAGAGTACAGAATTGAGTATTTATCTGAATTAGAAAAAAAGTTCTGGAAGAGTAGGAAATTGGTTAGACTGGCATCTTATACGATTAAGGATAAAGCTCAGCTTTGGAATTTAGCCAGAGAAGATTTTGATTTGCCTTTTTGGCTTTTGCAACGCTATAATAGGGGAATAAATCTTAAAGATGTGAAGTCAGGTCAGAAATTAGTCGTGCCAATAGTAGAAATAAAATAGGAATTATGAATCAAATTGAAGGGCATTGAATTTATCAACGCCCTTTTTAAATTGCCTTATTTCACTTCGCTGCAGAGATTATTTTTTTTATGATTCCTTGGTAAAATTCTGCATCTCCGCCTGAGATGACGGCGTCTTGTGTAAAAGAGACAAATCCTTGGGCTACTTCCATTGGCATCTGTAGATTTACGACATCTTTGGCTTTCTTTTTTTTATTACTTTCAACGGTACTTATAAAAAAGTCCTTGGTTTTTAGATAAGTTTCTACTTCTGCTCCTCTGATGTTGACTGTGTTTAAAAGTCTGGCTGCAAAAACGCATTCGCCAAGATTTAGTTTTATGCTAATGCTAGATTTTTCGCCTGCGGCAAAGGCGAAGCTTAATAAAAGAAAGCTTAGTACTGTTAAGATTGTTTTTTTCACAATTCATTCCTCCGTTTTTCTCTTTACTCAAAAATTTTGGCTGATTTGAGTCAACCCTTTTTCTATATTTTGCAGAAGGAAGGCAAATTATATTTTCTATTTGACATTTTGCCTGTCTAGTTTGGACAATGTCCTTGTAGGTTTTATAATGGATGGAGGAGAGTTATGAAGCGAAAAAAAATAGTTCTGTATTCCCAGCGAAGAGATTTAAAATCCAAATTTATTTTGCTTTTTGTTAGTTTTCAAATAATTTTTTCGCCAATTTTGGCAGATGCAAATATCATCGTTGATCAGACGAAAAACCAAAAAACCAGTGTAGATCAGACTCAGAGCGGAGTGGATCAGGTGAATATTTCTTCGCCCTCGGCGGCGGGTGTCTCGCACAACAGTTTCGATAAATTTAATGTCAGCAGCAAGGGTGTGGTGATTAACAATAGTGCTGCAGATGGTGTAAGTGTCATTGGCGGAGCTGTTTACAAGAATCCCAATTTCCAGACGGACAAAAGGGAAGCTTCTATTATTTTGAATGAGGTTACAGGTACAAGTCGTTCAGATTTGCTCGGGTGGACGGAAATTTTTGGTAAATCTGCGGAGTATGTGCTGGCGAATCCTAACGGGATTTATGTGAATGGAGCTGGTTTTATCAATACACCAAAAGTGACTTTGACTACTGGAGTACCTGAGGTGCGAGGCGGTGAACTTTTGGGAATTGGGGTGAAGCAAGGAACCATCATGGTGGGAGAGCAAGGTGTTGACATCACGGGGCTTAGCTATTTTGGGATATTGGCTAGAGCTGCTCAAATTGGGGGTCAGATTGCAGATAATTTGGGTAAGACTCAGATAGATTTTGTGTTGGGACAAAACGATATTGATTATGAGAGCAAAGAGATCGAAAGTAGCTCTCAAGGAGCAGGGAAGCCAGAAGTGGCGTTGGATGCTTCTGCCTTGGGGAGCATTTTTGCGGGTAGTATCAAGATAATCAGCACTGAAAATGGTGTGGGTGTCAACAGCAAAGGGTTACTGTGGGCTGGTGTGGGAGATGTAGAGATAACTTCAAGTGGGAAAGTGGTTTGCAAAGATATTTATGCAAAAAACCGTGTGAAGCTGGAATCTGAAAAGGCGATGGAGCAGACCGAAAGCGGACTAATTACTGCGGAAAGCGGGGATATTGATTTGCACTCAGATGAGTCGATGATGGTAAGAGCAATCCAAGCAGGTGGGGAGATTGATGCTTTCAGTGGGAAAGAGATGACGATAGCTGGGGATGTTGTGGCTCTGGGGGATGTGAGTCTGGAGAGTAGCGAAGGTGCGGTAGTGGTGCAGGCAGATGATGCTCACGCTTGGAAAGTGTTTTCTGATAAAGATTTAACCGTCAAAGGAAAAGATTTTTTCAATGAAAACGGAATATTGCGTTCGGGTCAAGAGTTGGTGATAGAGGTCTTAAATAAAGTGAGAAATACTGGAGAAATTTTGGCTGGAGAGAGCTTGTCGTTGCAGGGCAAAGAGATAGAGAATTCCAATCTAATTTCTTCCGATGGAGATTTTTTTCTAAATAGTGAAAATTTTGCAAATGAAGGCTTTGTATATGCTGGTGAAAATCTAAGATTGGGACTAACTGAAAACCTGCAAAATGCAGGAGCAATCTACAGTTTGGGGTTGATGAAAATAGAGGCTGAGAGTGTGGAAAACTTTGTTGAAAGTGAAATGGTTTCGAAAGGTGATTTGAATTTATTGGCTCAGAATTTAGAACAAAGTGGCTTGTTAAAGTCAGAATTAAATGTAGATATTGATGTGAGCGATTTTGAGAATAAAGGGACGATAAGTGGTAATTGCATTGATTTGACGGGGGAAAATTTGCAAAATAAGGGGAGCATTTTGAGCAGTGGTTCTCTTTTATCAATCGTTTCCAGTGGTGAGATTAATAATTACGACACAATAGTTGCTGAGGGGAGTTTGCAGATTAGCTCAAAAAATGGTTTTTTTAACGAGCAAAATTCTGTCCTATCTGGTGAGGATATCACATTGCAAAGCGAAGAGATTGCTAATGATGGTTTAATCTCTGCCGGAGGAGATTTTTTCGCTAAGGGTGAAAATTTCATCAATAGCGATTTGGTGGTTGCTGGAGAAAATCTGGACTTAAAAATTGGGCAAATTCTAGAAAATGCGGGGACGATTTATAGCCTTGAGCTGTTGAAGATAGAAACTGGGAGTGTGGAAAATCTTCTGGGAGCAGAGGTGGAATCTGAAGGCGATTTGGAGCTTTTGGCAGAAAGCTTGCAGCAAAAGGGTTTACTGAAGTCGGCAGGGGATATGAAGCTGGATTTGGCGGAGAGCGAATTTGAAAATCAAGGGACGATAAGTGGAAAATCGCTGGAGTTGACGGTTGGAGATGTGCTTAATCGTGGAAGTATTTTGACGAGTGGTGAACTTTTGTCTATCGTTTCCAGCGGGAGTTTCGTGAATTACGATACAATAGTCGCTGGGGGAAGTTTGCAGATTCATTCAGAAAATGGTTTGTTAAACGCTGAAAACTCAGTTGTGGCAGCGGATGGCGATGCTTTACTGTGCGATGAGACGAGCATTGAGAATCAACAAAATTCCCAGATTTTTGCTGAAGGCAGTTTGGACTTAAAATCGACAGAAAAGATAACAAACGATGGTGGCAACATCTTTTCTGGCGGTGATTTGTCTATCGGAGCTCTTACTGAAAGCGGTTTGCAAATGGTGGAGAATTTAAGTGGAACAATCTTGTCCGAGGGTGATTTTGTTTTGCAAACTGATGAGCTGATAAACGAAGGGGAGATGACCTCATTCGCCGAGATGAGTTTGCAGATTGAGGAGCGAGATTTTACGAATGCTGGCGATATTTTTGCTCAAGGGCTGTTGAATCTTGACTTGGGGCAGACAAACAGTTTGCAAAACGGTGGATTGCTCGCAGGTGGTGGCATGCAGATTAACGCCAAAGAGATAGATAATGCGAGCAAAATAGTCGCAGGATCTGGAGGCGGAGAGTTCAGCATCGTTAGCGATTTTGTTAATAACGGGCAACTTTTTTCGCAAGGTAATTTAGATTTGAGGGTTGGTGCAGATTTTGCAAACAACGCAAACGCTACGCTTTTTGCCGAGGGTGATTTGAGCATTATCACAGGTGGAGACTTGAGCAATCGTGCTATTCAGGGAATTTATGCTGGGCAAAACATGAGTCTGAAAGTGGACGGTGAACTGAGCAACGATGCATCCGAATTTACGGCTGTGGGCGATCTGGACTTGGAGACTGGTTACCTAACATCCAGCGGGAATTTTTATGCAAAAGACAGCCTACGGATGCTGATAAGAAGCGGGAATTTTGAGAATAAGGGCGAGTTGGTGGGTGAGAATTTGGCATCTGTGGAGCTTGCTAGTGGCAAAAATTTCATCAATAGAGGTTTGGTCAGTGGGGATAGCGTAAATGTGTCCGCCTACAACATAACCAATTATAGTAATATTTTAATCGGAAACAAAGGCGGGAAGCTAAAAGCTGGTTGCGATATTTTAAATCACAAAACTATCTCTTCACAGGGCGGTTTGCTGTTGGATGCAAAATTTGATTTAGCTAATTATACTGGTAGTAGTTTACTTTCAGGTGGGAAAATGGAAATAGTTACTGGAAGCGATGTTTACAATTATACCAATAGCACTATTTACAGCGGAGGAGATTTGACGGCAGAAGTGGCGAATTTGCTCTATAATTATAAGGGTTCCATTTTGTCGAAAGGGAAAATGAGCTTAATGGGAATAAATCGTGATAGTATAAATTATCTTTATAATTTTGCTGGCGATATACAATCTGAGGGTAATTTGGTAATTAAATCTGACAAAATTGATAATATTAGTGAATTTATTAGTAGTAATATTATTATTATAGAAAATAGAGTGAATAGTCAATTAAGCTATGATTGTTATGATGATCATAGACCTGAATACCATTACAGAAAGATTATTCTAGAATATGATAATTCTGTAAGTAGTAGCTCAAAAATTTATGTTAACTCTTCAAATATTCAGGCTTTAGGAAATGTTTCTATAGAAGCAAAAACAATATTTAACAATAGAAGTAAGATTTTATCCAATAACAATATTATACTAAAAGGGAATCTTAGTAATGAGTCTAATTCTAATTATACTTTGACTAACGGGAAGAAAACTGTTACCATTATCGAAGGACAAAAAGCTTGGAAAAATTGGCGTGGGCAAACAAAAACAGGAAGTAAATATGAAGAAAGTAGAAGCTATGTATGGGAATCCCAAAATTATAATATTGATATAAAAAATTTTGACGGCAGTAGCGGAGAGGCTTTAATAAAAGCCAAAAATGGAGTAAATGTAACAGGTCAAAATGTAGTAAACGGCAATCCTTCTGTGGGTGCAGTTTCCACTTGTTCTATTTCCTCTTCGACATCTGTAAATACCGACGCTTTTTCTTCTGCTACCATTGCAGTTTCTTTTTTGGACAATATCTTTGTCGAAAAACATCAAAATCTTCCTTTGATGGATATTTCTCAGCTTGTTACTGAGAAGAATAGTGCAAACAGCCAAGGAAAAGACAAGCACAAAAAGGTGGTGGTAAATCCCGTTGGGGAAAAAATTATCGCCGATGCCGAGGGAAAACCTCTGAACAGTCCGATTACTTCTGTGGAAATTGATGCAGATTTTGGCTCGAAGCTTTACAAAAAAAGTAAGGGTGAAAATCCGAAATATGTGGTGGAGACTCGGGACGCTTTTGTGATGCTGGAAAGTTTATACGGTAGTGAGTATTTGCTGGATCGGATCGATTACCATCCCGAGCAGGAGTTGACTTTTACGGGCGATCCATTTTACGAGATGCGTGAGGTGAATAAGGCGATCGAGCGGGAGTATCGCCAGCGATACATCTTGGAAGGTTGTGCGAGCGAGCAGGAGCAATACGAGAAGCTCTTGGAGAACGGTGCGAAGGCTTACCGCGACTACAATTTGGCTGTGGGGATAGAGCTGAGTGCCGAGCAGATAAATAGCTTGCAGGAGCCGATAGTGTGGTTGGTGGAGGCGGAGGTGGATGGAAAGAAAGTGCTGACGCCGAAGTTGTATTTCCCTGAGTCTCTGCAGGTTAAGCTGGGTGTGGGCTCAGATGGCAAGATAACCAGCATGAAGGAAGAGAGCAGCAATCTTACCGAAAATCTGGATAAAGAGTTGGCGATGATGCAGGCAGAGATAGCCTCTGCCGAGAGTGGGCGATCTGCTTATCTGGAAGCGATGTCGTTGCAAGCGGAGGAGCTTGCTCAGCAAAAGAGCTTGCTGCAAGAGTCTGGCGATAAGTTGATAGCTGAGATGGGCACTGACGACCTGCAAGGCTCTGTGATAAAGGGGCAGACCGTGTCTATCAGCGGTGGAGCGGTGAGCAACAGTTGTAGCATTATCGGCGAGAAATCGCTGAGAATGGATGTGGAGTCTATCGTCAACGACGGCGGGGATTTGCTGGGAGAGCAGGTGAGTTTGCAAACGGAAGCAGATTTGATTAACAAGTCTGGTGGCAATATTTTTGCTGATTCGGCTCTTGTCCTGCGAGTGGGCGGAAATCTGAGCAATCTAACTGATAAGAATACAGTTAATTACGGAGATGAATATATCCACGAGGAGTTGGGCGAGAGGTCGTCTATCGGCAGTGGTGGTAGTTTGGATATGATGGTGAAGGGCGATTTTACCAATCGGGCTGGAGACCTAGCTGTGGCTGGCGATGCGAGGATTTTGGTGGATGGGAAAACGACTTTCGAGACGGTGAAGTTGCGAGATAAGGAGAGTCACCAAGAGGGCGACAAATCGGTAAGCACCGACTCAACTAAAAGTGTCGGAGCTACTATGGCTATTGGGGGTAATCTGTTTTGGCGGAACACCGACAGTATCAATATTACTGCTGGGAAAATAGATGTGGGCGGTTATGGCGATGTCGATTCTAAAGCTAGCATCAATATTATGAACGATTACAACACGGGCTATCGCCAGGAGGTCAGCGAGGATGATGGTTGGATTAGTAGTAAAAAAACTACCGAGGTTTGGGAATCGCAAACGGTGGTAGGCTCAGAGGTTAATTTTGGTACGAAATTTGAGGAGAGTGACAAGAGTAAATTTTCTGGGATGGAGGCTGAGAAGCAGACGGAAGTAATAGACGACTTGGAAAAGCGACTGCTGGATGGGGAAGATTTTAGTGAGAACAAGAAAGTTAATAGCTACGCATTGCAGATGGCAACGGCAAAAGCTACCAGTAAAAAAAACGAAGAGTGGGAGAAACTGACCAACAAGGACGATTTGTTGAAGCAGGGGAAAGAGGCTTATTTGGCTGCTTACAAAAAAAATAAAGATTTTGATGTTTCAGCTAAGCTAACCAAGTTGCAGAGCGAGGATCCGCTGATGTATAGCGTATTGCAGAACCAAGCCAGGCAAGCTGTTTTGGATGAAAAGTATGAGGAGTTTGAGAAATTCTCGACTGAAGAGCAAGAGAGTATTTCTGCGATGGTGGACGATTATTTGCTGGGAGATGTGGAAGCAATTAAGGAAATTAGTGCGAAATCTGCTGACGAGCGATTGCTAGCAAATGCGGTAATCAGCAAGAAACAGAAAGAGTATTCTGCCGATCTGGAAGAGAATTTCGAGAAAAATCATGAGAAGAGTGATTTTGTGCAAGAGCTTATCGCTTCTGTGGAGAGTTATAAAAAGATGGTAGCTGATGAGGACGCAGAAGTTTCTTCTTTGTCTGAATTTACACCTGAGCAAGTGGGAAAGTTAGAGGAGATTAAGGCTGGCAATCCGCTGCTCTATAAGAAGATAGTCGCTTATGCGGAAGAGGAGTCCGAGCGGAACTTGGAGTACGATTTTGATTATCAAGATAAGCTGGGCTCTTTCGAGCAGCAGCTGGCGAAAGTGGCTGCTAGCGAAGGATCATCGATGAGAGCAGATGGAGATATTTTATTGCAGGGTAGTAAGTTGACAGCGGGCGGAGACTTAGAGCAGCGAGCTGGAGGAGATATCAATATTTATTCTGTGGAAGATTATGAATACCATGACAAAAGTGTGGAGAAAAGCGGAATGATGAGTGATATTGTCAAAGGTATGGGAATGGCAGCGGGTATAATGGGCATGGGTGAAGCTTATTCTGGATTAATAAAAGCTGCTAACTTAGACAATCTGACGGGTAAAGAAGAAGAGACTCAAAAATACATCAAGCAAATAGCTTCTGAAACTAATGTGGACGGTGATTTGAGCCTACTAGCAGGTAATGATATAAATATGATAGGCAGTGATATTACTACTACCGGTAATGCTGATATAGATGCTGGGGGAGATCTGACTATAGCGGCAGCACCAGAGAGTAGCTACGAGCGGACAATGAGCCAGAAGACCGAGTTTGGCAAAGCGGGGTTTGAGTTTACCTCCAGTAGTGCCAGCCTTAGTTCGACCAGCAAAACGACGAAAGACGAAAAAATTACAAATAAGACCACTTTCAAAAAATCTGTGCTAAATATCGGTGGAGATTTGAGTACCAAAAGCGGGGGAAACACGGATATTTTAGCTTCGGACATTTTTGCTGAAGGTTCGATAGATATGTTCTCTGGTGCGGATATAAATATCTTGACGATGGAAGAGCTGGAGGAACTCACCGAAAAACACGAGGAAAAGTCGCTAACAACCAGCTTGACGGTGGGGAACAAGTGGGTAGAGGCAGCGGCGACAGCTTATGAAACGGGTAGTCAAATGTATGAAGATACCAAAACGGGTGGAGATGCAAAAGCTAAGGCGGCTAATAATAGCCTAAGAGCTGCTAAGCTAGCTAATGCAGTTGCTGGTGCGGCTAGTACTTCTGCTTCTGCAGGCTTTTATGGAGGAGTAAGTGCAACTACAAAAACTGAGAAAACAACAACCAATTCTACTAAAAAAACGGCTTTGGGTTCTGTGATAAGAGCGGGTAATGGAATTTCTATGAATGCTAAAGGCAAGATTACAAACGAAGGCAGTGATTTTTTAACAGGAGGAGATATTTTCTTGGAGGCTGAAGAAGTGGAGTTTAGAGCGGGTAAAAACAGCTTTAGTTCTACTACGAGGACAGAAACTAAAAGTGTGACGGTAGGAGCGAGCACAGCTTTGTCAGACAATATTGATCTTACAGGTAATGGTGGCATCGGGTTGGGTAATTCTAAAAGTGAAAGTTCTTCGCTTACTTATCGCAATGCTACGGCAAACGCTGGAGGCACTTTTACGGTCAAAACCTCTGGTGATGCGACTTTCAGCGGAGCGAATGTAATAGCCGATGTGGTGGACATGACGCAAATCGGTGGAGATGTGCTGATAGAGTCGCTTTTGGACGAAGAGTTTTCTTCAAATAAATCTAGTGGCATTAATGCAGGAGGAAGCGAAGGAAGTGCAAGTTTTGGTGTTAATGTTTCCAGTGGGAGTTCAGAATCCAAGATGGTCAGAGAACAAACCAGCATTTTGGGGAAAAGAGGTGTAAAGGTTTCAGCAAAGAAGCTGACGAATAAAGGTGCTGTGTTGGCTCATGTTGATAATTACGAAGAGGTGGAGCAAGAAAAATCGGAGTTTTTGGATAAATTTTATGAAGATAATGGTTTAGATAATGATGCGGAATTGAGTGACAGCCAAAAGCAAGTTATAGCTGGCAAATTAAGTGAATTGGAAGCTAAAAAATCTTCTGGAAATAATCTGGAGATTGTGGTTGAAGAGCTTGTGGTGGAGGATGTCAAGGGTAAATATAGACAAAATCAGTCTGGGTTTGGTATCAATGTTTCTGCTACTGATGAAGGAAAGAACGATAAGGTTAATTATGATTTGAGTTTTCAAAGTTCAGGGCAGAAAAAAGATCAGTTAGCTAGAGCAACAATCGGCAATGGTAAGATTGTGGTGAGCGGTAAAAATTATGATGACCAAGGGTTGAATAGGGATATTTCAAAATCTTTGGAGATTACACGGGATGAAAAAGTCGGTGGTTATGACGCGAGTGTAAATTTTAATATCACTTCCGTCAAAAATAAAGACGGAGAAGTTAAGTCAAAATTCGGCAGTAGCACTTTGGATGGGTTTAAAAACATTCAATATTTACCAGGGAACAGTGCAATTTTTGTAAAAGATGCTCCTGGGAATATGTCTGATTTAGCTAGCGGAAGCGAAGAAATCGTGAAATTGGCAACAGATAAGATCCCAGATGTTGGCTTAAACGGTTTAGGTGGAATAATCCCTAGCGAAAATAATAGTGGTGGAGTAGTTGGGCAGGTATTAAGTTTGGTGGGTGGAGACATAATAACCGACGGAAATATTGATGCTGAAAGGGTGTATGTAAATGGGATGAATACGGATTTGGAGTCTGCAAAAAAACAAGGAAGTGATATTTTTGGGCAAGATAAAGATATCTATAATGTGAATAATAGAACACATGGATTTGTAAATGACATATTAGAATGTGCTATTGGTTATGTGGGATTGATTACAACTACAGATTTTCAATTGTCGAACATTAACGAAAATTTGTCAAGTTCAACTAAAAAGGTAAAAGTTGTTCATAGTCAGGGAAATATAGTAGAGAAGAATGCAGACAGGGTAACATGGGTGAAAAATTTTTTTAGAGATAAAGATGCAGATTTATCTAATATAACGGTAATCAGTGCGGGTAGTCCAGAGAATGAGAGTACAATGAGAAAGGCTGTAGAATTGTCGGGGCAGAAATATTATGGGATGTATAATAATGACAATGATGGGGTAAGCAAATTAGGTATATTTTATTGGGAGGTTGATAAAATTCCTATTCCCAAGTATGATAATTCTATATTAAAAAAAGGGAATTCAAAAGTATGGGAAAAAGACAGTTGGAGTTTTGGTAAAGATCATAAAACAGAAAGCTATAAATGGATACAGAATGTTACAGAAGATGCTTTAATCGGGAAGGATGAGTTATGTCGTTAACTAGTTGTAATTATGATTTTAACGAAAATATTTTTTTTTCTACAGATGCTTTTCTAGGTTCTTATGAACAACAAGAAGAATTTATAGTCAAAATTAATTTCTTTAAGTTCATTATAAAAGATAAATATAATAATAAATTTAATTATTCATCAGGAATATTTAGTCCACTTGGGTTATACTATTTATTTTGGGGTTTTGGTGGAGAGGAATTGGGAGATTGGGTTCTTTATATGATTTATTTTCCTGGTATTGGATATAAAAAGTCATTGTTTACTTTGGGCGGAAAACACAAATTTAGTCTTTCAGTTTTAAATAATATAGACTGGTTTTTTATCAGAGAGCACAAATGGTGGCATTTTTCTCCAGGGTTGGGTTTTAATTATGAATACAAAGATTTACAATTGCAGGTCGGTTATAATTACAATCTAGATTATGCTTTAGGGGATTGGCATACAAATCAGGGGATTTTTTTTAGTGTAGGTTGGGGATTTGGAGACGATGAGAGTAAAGATGAAAAGAAAGTGGTGAATCATAAAAGGTGTGGAGTAAAATAAGTTTCTGGAATGTGAAATAAAAGAAGAGCAGGTTTTCTGCTCTTCTTTTAAGCGAATTCACTTCGCTGCGGCGATTATTTTTTTTATAATTCCCTGGTAGAATTCTGCGTCTCCGCCAGAGATGACGGCGTCTTGTGTAAAAGAGACAAATCCTTGGGCGACTTCTATTGGCATCTGTAGATTTACGACATCTTTGGCTTTCTTCTTTTTATTGCTTTCAACGGTACTTATAAAAAAATCTTTGGTTTTTAGATAAGTTTCTACTTCTGCTCCTCTGATGTTGACTGTGTTTAAAAGTCTGGCTGCAAAAACGCATTCGCCAAGATTTAGTTTTATGCTAATGCTAGATTTTTCGCTTGCGGCAAAGGCGAAGCTTAATAAAAGAAAGCTTAGTACTGTTAAGATTGTTTTTTTCACAATTCATTCCTCCGTTTTTCTCTTTACTCAAAAATTTTGGCTGATTTGAGTCAACCCTTTTTCTACATTTTGCAGAAGGAAGGCAAATTATATTTTCTATTTGACATTTTGCCTGTCTAATTTAGACAATGTCCCTGTAGGTTTTATAATGGATGGAGGAGAGTTATGAAGCGAAAAAAAATAGTTCTGTATTCCCAGCGAAGAGATTTAAAATCCAAATTTATTTTGCTTTTTGTTAGTTTTCAAATAATTTTTTCGCCAATTTTGGCAGATGCAAATATCATCGTTGATCAGACGAAAAACCAAAAAACCAGTGTAGATCAGACTCAGAGCGGAGTGGATCAGGTGAATATTTCTTCGCCCTCGGCGGCGGGTGTCTCGCACAACAGTTTCGATAAATTTAATGTCAGCAGCAAGGGTGTGGTGATTAACAATAGTGCTGCAGATGGTGTAAGTGTCATTGGCGGAGCTGTTTACAAGAATCCCAATTTCCAGACGGACAAAAGGGAAGCTTCTATCATTTTGAATGAGGTGACCGGTACAAGTCGTTCAGATTTGCTCGGGTGGACGGAAATTTTTGGTAAATCTGCGGAGTATGTGCTGGCGAATCCCAACGGGATTTATGTAAATGGAGCTGGTTTTATCAATACACCAAAAGTGACTTTGACTACTGGAGTACCTGAGGTGCGAGGCGGTGAACTTTTGGGAATTGGGGTGAAGCAAGGAACTATCACGGTGGGAGAGCAAGGTGTTGATATAACAGGGCTTAGCTATTTTGGGATATTGGCTAGAGCTGCTCAAATTGGGGGTCAGATTGCAGATAATTTGGGTAAGACTCAGATAGATTTTGTGTTGGGACAAAACGATATTGATTATGAGAGCAAAGAGATCGAAAGCAGCTCTCAAGGAGCAGGGAAGCCAGAAGTGGCGTTGGATGCTTCTGCCTTGGGGAGCATTTTTGCGGGTAGTATCAAGATAATCAGCACTGAAAATGGTGTGGGTGTCAACAGCAAAGGGTTACTGTGGGCTGGTGTGGGAGATGTAGAGATAACTTCAAGTGGGAAAGTGGTTTGCAAAGATATTTATGCAAAAAACCGTGTGAAGCTGGAATCTGAAAAGGCGATGGAGCAGACCGAAAGCGGACTAATTACAGCGGAAAGCGGAGATATTGATTTGCACTCAGATGAGTCGATGATGGTAAGAGCAATCCAAGCAGGTGGCGAGATTGTTGCTTTCAGTGGGAAAGAGATGACGATAGCTGGAGATGTTGTGGCTCTGGGGGATGTGAGTCTGGAGAGTAGCGAAGGTGCGGTAGTGGTGCAAGCAGATGATGCTCAAGCTTGGAAAGTGTTTTCTGATAAAGATTTAACCGTCAAAGGGAAAGATTTTTTCAATGAAAACGGAATATTGCGTTCGGGTCAAGAGTTGGTGATAGAGGTCTTAAATAAAGTGAGAAATACTGGAGAAATTTTGGCTGGAGAGAGCTTGTCGTTGCAGGGCAAAGAGATAGAGAATTCCAATCTAATTTCTTCCGATGGAGATTTTTTTCTAAATAGTGAAAATTTTGCAAATGAAGGCTTTGTATATGCTGGTGAAAATCTAAGATTGGGACTAACTGAAAACCTGCAAAATGCAGGAGCAATCTACAGTTTGGGGTCGATGAAAATAGAGGCTGAGAGTGTGGAAAACTTTGTTGAAGGTGAAATGGTTTCGAAAGATGATTTGAATTTATTGGCTCAGAATTTAGAACAAAGTGGCTTGTTAAAGTCAGAATTAAATATCGATATTGATGTGAGCGATTTTGAGAATCAAGGGACGATAAGTGGTAATCGCATTGATTTGACGGGGGAAAATTTGCAAAATAAGGGGAGCATTTTGAGCAGTGGTTCTCTTTTATCAATTGTTTCCAGTGGTGAGATTAATAATTACGACACAATAGTTGCTGAGGGGAGTTTGCAGATTAGCTCAAAAAATGGTTTTTTTAACGAGCAAAATTCTGTCCTATCTGGTGAGGATATCACATTGCAAAGCGAAGAGATTGCTAATGATGGTTTAATCTCTGCTGGAGGAGATTTTTTCGCTAAGAGCGAAAATTTCATCAATAGCGATTTGGTGGTTGCTGGAGAAAATCTGGACTTAAAAATTGGGCAAACTTTAGAAAATGCGGGGACGATTTATAGCCTTGAGCGGTTGAAGATAGAAGCTGGGAGTGTGGAAAATCTTCTGGGAGCAGAGGTGGAATCTGAAGGCGATTTGGAGCTTTTGGCAGAAAGCTTGCAGCAAAAGGGTTTACTGAAGTCGGCAGGGGATATGAAGCTGGATTTGGCGGAGAGCGAATTTGAAAATCAAGGGACTATAAGTGGAAAATTGCTGGAGTTGACGGGCGGAGATATTCTCAATCGAGGGAAAATAATCAGCAGTGGCGAGCTTTTGTCTATCGTTTCCAGCGGGAGTTTTGCGAATTACGACACAATAGTCGCTGGGGGAAGTTTGCAGATTCATTCAGAAAATGGGTTGTTAAACGCTGAAAACTCAGTTGTGGCAGCGGATGGCGATGCTTTACTGTGCGATGAGACGAGCATTGACAATCAACAAAATTCCCAGATTTTTGCTGAAGGCAGTTTGGACTTAAAATCGACAGAAAAGATAACAAACGATGGTGGCAACATCTTTTCTGGTAGCGATTTGTCTATCGGAGGTCTAACTGAAAGCGGTTTGCAAATGGTGGAGAATTTAAGTGGAACAATCTTGTCCGAGGGTGATTTTGTTTTGCAAACCGATGAGCTGATAAACGAAGGGGAGATGACCTCATTCGCCGAGATGAGTTTGCAGATTGAGGAGCGAGATTTTGCGAATGCTGGCGATATTTTTGCTCAAGGGCTGTTGAATCTTGACTTGGGGCAGATAAACAGCTTGCTAAATAGCGGATTGCTCGCTGGTGGTGGCATGCAGATTAACGCCAAAGAGATAGATAATGCGAGCAAAATAGTCGCAGGATCTGGAGGCGGAGAGTTCAGCATCGTTAGCGATTTTATCAACAGCGGGCAGCTTTCTTCGCTAGGGAATTTAGATTTGAGGGTTGGTGCAGATTTTGCAAACAACGCAAACGCTACGCTTTTTGCCGAGGGTGATTTGAGCATTATCACAGGTGGAGACTTGAGCAATCGTGCTATTCAGGGAATTTATGCTGGGCAAAATATGAGTCTGAAAGTGGACGGTGAACTGAGCAACGATGCATCCGAATTTACGGCTGTAGGCGATCTGGACTTGGTGACGGGTTACCTAACATCCAGCGGTAATTTTTACGCAAAAGATAGCTTGCGGATGCTGATTAAAAGCGGGAATTTTGAGAATAAGGGCGAGTTGGTGGGTGAGAATTTGGCATCTGTGGAGCTAGCTAGTGGCAAAAATTTCACCAATAGAGGCTTGCTTAGTGGGGATAGTGTTGTGGTATCCGCCTACAATATAACCAATTATAGTAATATTTTAATCGGAAACAAAGGCGGGAAGTTAAAAGCTGGTTGCGATATTTTAAATCACAAAACTATCTCTTCGCAGGGCGGTTTGCTGTTGGATGTGAGTCGGGATTTGACAAACAAATCAGGAAAGAGTTTGCTAGCTGGTGGGCAGATGGATCTAATCGTGGGGCGAAATCTTAGTAATGAAAGTAGTGCCACTATCTACAGCGGTGGAGATTTGACGGCAGAAGTGGCGAATTTGCTCTATAATTATAAGGGTTCCATTTTGTCGAAAGGGAATATGAGCTTGACTGGGTTGGAAGGGGGGGAAAGGGAATTTGGTAAAAAATTATGGAGGAGTTTTACATTCGGGAGATAAATTTTTTGTAAATTCAAAAAGTTTGCAAAACGAAGGAATAAAATATGGAACTTATAAAACAGTAAAAACTTTTGTGCAAAATTTAAGCAGTCTTTCTTATGATAATACTCCTCATGTTTTGGAGAAAGAAGAACTTGTAAGCTCTATGTATGCTAAGCGGGCTTCAATTTTGGCTGGTGGAGATATTGCTTTAAATGTGAATAGTGTAATTAACGACGAAAGTCAAATTTTGGGGAAGAAAGATATTACTATGAATTCGCCTAGTGGTTATAAAGGCAACTATAGATCTGTTACAAAGAGTTTAAGGACTCATTGGGGAAAAGCTTATGAGACTGAGGAGCCTTATAAAGTGTTTGGAATATTTGAATGGTGGTGGGGTAGCGATACTGAACAACATAGAGATGATCTTGGTTGGAAAAGTGACAGAGCAGGGACAGCTCAAACTAGTACAAAACCTCTTTTAATAGCAGGAGGCAGTGTAAATATAAGCGGGGGAGTAAAAAACGGCAACCCTTCTGTGGGTGCAGTTGCCACAAAAACCATTTCTACTTCTTCATCTGTAAACACTGACGCTTTTTCCTCCACCTCTCTTGAAGTTTCTTTTTTGGACAATATTTTTGTCGAAAAACAAGAGAATCTTCTTTTGATGGATGTTTCCCAGCTTGTTACTGAGGAGAATAGTGCAAACAGCCAAGGAAAAGACAAGCACAAAAAGGTGGTGGTAAATCCCGTTGGGGAAAAAATTATCACCGATGCCGAGGGGAAGTCCTTGAGTAGCCCAGCTACTTCCGTGGAAATTGATGCAGATTTTGGCTCGAAGCTTTACAAAAAAAGTAAGGGTGAAAATCCCAAATATGTGGTGGAGACTCGGGACGCTTTTGTGACGCTGGAAAGTTTATACGGTAGTGAGTATTTGCTGGATCGGATCGACTACCATCCCGAGCAGGAGTTGACTTTTATGGGCGATCCATTTTACGAGATGCGTGAGGTGAGCAAGGCGATCGAGCGGGAGTATCGCCAGCGGTACATCTTGGAAGGTTGTGCGAGCGAGCAGGAGCAGTATGAAACGCTTCTAGAGAACGGTGCCAAGGCTTACCGTGATTACAATTTGGCTGTGGGGATAGAGCTGAGTGCCGAGCAGATAAACAGCTTGCAGGAGCCTATCGTGTGGCTAGTGGAGGCGGAGGTGGATGGAAAGAAAGTGCTGACGCCGAAGTTGTATTTCCCTGAGGCTCTGCAGGTTAAGCTGGGTGTGGGCTCAGATGGCAAGATAACCAGCATGAAGGAAGAGAGCAGCAATCTTACCGAAAATCTGGATAAAGAGTTGGCGATGATGCAGGCAGAGATAGCCTCTGCCGAGAGTGGGCGATCTGCTTATCTGGAAGCGATGTCGTCGCAGGCGGAGGAGCTTACTCAGCAAAAGAGCTTGCTGCAAGAGTCTGGCGATAAGTTGATAGCTGAGATGGTCACTGACGACCTACAAGGCTCTGTGATAAAGGGGCAGACCGTGTCTATCAGCGGTGGAGCGGTAAGCAACAGTGGTAGCATTATCGGCGAGAAATCGCTGAGAATGGATGTGGAGTCTATCGTCAACGACGGCGGGGATTTGCTGGGAGAGCAGGTGAGTTTGCAAACGGAAGCAGATTTGATTAACAAGTCTGGTGGCAATATTTTTGCTGATTCGGCTCTTGTCCTGCGAGTGGGCGGAAATCTGAGCAATCTAACTGATAAGAATACAGTTAATTACGGAGATGAATACATCCACGAGGAGTTGGGTGAGAGGTCGTCTATCGGCAGTGGTGGTAGTTTGGATATGATGGTGAAGGGCGATTTTACCAATCGGGCTGGAGACCTAGCTGTGGCTGGCGATGCGAGGATTTTGGTGGATGGTAAGACGACTTTCGAGACGGTGAAGTTGCGAGACAAGGAGAGTCACCAAGAGGGCGACAAATCGGTAAGCACCGACTCAACTAAAAGTGTCGGAGCTACTATGGCTATTGGGGGTAATCTGTTTTGGCGGAACACCGACAGTATCAATATTACTGCTGGGAAAATAGATGTGGGCGGTTATGGCGATGTCGATTCTAAAGCTAGCATTAACATTATGAACGATTACAACACGGGCTATCGCCAGGAGGTCAGCGAGGATGATGGTTGGCTTAGTAGTAAAAAAACTACCGAGGTTTGGGAATCGCAAACGGTGGTAGGTTCAGAGGTCAATTTTGGTACGAAATTTGAGGAGAGTGACAAGAGTAAATTTTCTGGGATGGAGGCTGAGAAGCAGACGGAAGTAATAGACGACTTGGAAAAGCGACTGCTGGATGGGGAAGATTTTAGTGAGAACAAGAAAGTTAATAGCTACGCATTGCAGATGGCAACGGCAAAAGCTACCAGTAAAAAAAACGAAGAGTGGGAGAAACTGATCAACAAGGACGATTTGTTGAAGCTGGGGAAAGAGGCTTATTTGGCTGCTTACAAAAAAAATAAAGATTTTGATGTTTCAGCTAAGCTAACCAAGTTGCAGAGCGAGGATCCGCTGATGTATAGCGTATTGCAGAACCAAGCCAGGCAAGCTGTTTTGGATGACAAGTATGATGAGTTTGAAAATCTCTCAGCTGAGGAGCAAGAGAGTGTTTTTGCGATGGTGGACGATTATTTGCTGGGAGATGTGGAAGCAATTAAGGAAATAAGTGCGAAATCTGCTGACGAGCGATTGCTAGCAAATGCGGTAATCAGCAAGAAACAGAAAGAGTATTCTGCCGATCTGGAAGAGAATTTCGAGAAAAATCATGAGAAGAGTGATTTTGTGCAAGAACTTATCGCTTCTGTGGAGAGTTACAAAAAAGGGGCAGCTGATGAGGATGCCGATGTTTCTTCTTTGTCTGAGTTTACACCTGAGCAAGCGGAAAAGTTAGAGGAGATTAAGGCTGGCAATCCGCTGCTCTATAAGAAGATAGTCGCTTATGCGGATGAGGAGTCGGAGCGAAATTTGGAGTACGATTTTGATTATCAAGATAAGCTGGGCTCTTTCGAGCAGCAGCTGGCGAAAGTGGCAGCAAGTGAAGGCTCATCGATGAGAGCAGATGGCGATATTTTATTGCAGGGTAGTAAGTTGACAGCGGGCGGAGATCTAGATCAGCGAGCTGGAGGAGATATCAATATTTATTCTGTGGAAGATTATGAATACCATGACAAAAGTGTGGAGAAAAGCGGAATGATGAGTGATATTGTCAAAGGTATGGGAATGGCAGCGGGTATAATGGGCATGGGTGAAGCTTATTCTGGATTAATAAAAGCTGCTAACTTAGACAATCTGACGGGTAAAGAAGAAGAAACTCAAAAATATATCAAGCAAATATCTTCCGAAACCATAGTTGACGGTGATTTGAGCCTACTAGCAGGTAATGATATAAATATAATAGGCAGTGATATTACTACTACCGGTAATGCTGATATAGATGCTGGGGGAGATCTGACTATAGCTGCAGCAGCAGAGAGTAGCTATGAGCGGACCTATAGTGAAAAATCTGGATTTGCTGGTGCTGGTTTTGAACTTACTGCAAGTAGTGTAGGTTATAGCTCTAGTACTAAGAAAAGTAAAGATGAGAAGATTATAGATAAGACTACATATAAGGAATCTTCGCTTAATATTGGCGGTGACCTTAGCACCAATAGTGGTGGCAATACAAATATTTTGGCTTCCAATCTATTTGCTGATGGCAGTATAGACATGAATTCGGGACAAGATATCAATATCTTGACGATGGAAGAAGTGGAAAAAGTTACCGAAAAGCATGAGGAAGAGACTATAACTAGCGAAGTAAGTGTAGGTAATAAATATGTAGATGCTGCGGTTTCTATCTACAATGCTGCTAAAACTATGCACGATCAAACTACTACTGGAGGTGATGCAGCTGCTAAGGGTACTAATGCTGCTCTTGCGGCAGCTCAATTGGCTAATGCGGCAAAAGGTGCTGGAGCTAGTGCCCCTGCTTTAGGTTTTTATGCAGCAGCAAGTGTGACTAGGGAAAAGAAAAAAACTGAGACGACTACTACTGATAAAATGGCTAAAAGTTCATCTATCAGGGCTGGTGGAGGTTTGTCTATGACGGCGAAAGGTAAGATAAAAAACGAAGGTAGTGATTTATTCGCTGGGAGCGATATCTTTTTGGAAGCAGCTGAGGTGGAGTTCGTCGCTGCCAAAAATACGAGTGAGACAGCTACTAAAACTTCGAGTAGTACTAGCACTCTGGGAGCTAGCACTGCTTTAGATATTACCGCCTCACAGGTTAACTCTAGTTCTGAGAGCCAAACTAGTAGTTTAACTCATCGCAACGCTACGGCTATGGCAGGAGGTAGTTTTACGGTGAAAACTACTGGAGATGCCAGTTTCAGAGGGGCTAATGTGGTAGCGGACATAGTAGATATGAGTGATATAGGTGGCGATGTGATTATAGAGAGTTTATTGGATGAAGAGCATTCAACCAATAGTAGCAAAAGTGCATCTGTTGGCGGATCTATAGGAAAGAATAGCAAATCTGCAAATATGGGCTATAATCAATCCGATGGTAATAGTGATAAAACTTGGGTTAATAGTAAAACTTCGATAGTGGGCAGGAGTCAAGTAAAGGTAAGTGCGGATAGATTAGTGAGTACAGGTGGACTCCTTGCTAATATTGATGAAGATGGCAACGATTTGGGCAATCTAGATATCTCTGTGAATGAACTATTATTAGAAGATGTGAAAGGCAAAGAAAGGCAAAGTCAAACAGGTGGCGGGATACAATTAACAGCATCTAAGGGTGGAGGTAACACTCAATACGGAGCTGATGTGTCTTTCCAACAGTCTGGAGTAGAGCGAGACCAAGTGGCTAGAGCTACTATCGGTCAGGGCAATATCATAGTGGGCGGTGAAGATTATGAAGCTGATGACCTCAATCGCAATATAGATAAATCTTTAGAAACCACCAGAGACAAGAAAACAGGCGGATGGGATGTTAGTGCAAATGCTAATTTTGCCAGTGGGAATAAGAATGCTATGAAAGAAGAAGATAGAGAGGGGAAATGGGGCAGCTCCACAGTGGATGGGTTTAAGAATATGAAGAATCTAAAATCTAATCTTGCTCAAGCAGCTAAAAATGGCACAAGATTTGTTGGCGATACATATGATGCAGTAGCGGATAATTTGAAAGATACAAAAAATGCTGATGGGCTTGTCAAAGATTTTTTCAAAAAAGGGGCTGGTCGTCAGACTAATCTTGATACGAAATATATCTATGGTCAGGAGAAAGAGACTTTAGACGACAAAGAGGGAAAAAGCAAGGATGAGGTGGTAGCTGCGGCACAGACTTTGGCGGACGATTATGCGGAAAATCTGCAAGGCGAGAATGGGGAAGATGTGGAAGTGATAGTTTACGATGGATTGTATGTAGATGACAAAAAAACAGATAACGATGTGGATAAATCTGAAACGGAGGGGTTCCACGAGCAAGATACTCGCAAAATTTACATCAATGCGGATAAAGTGGAAAATACGGAAGATCTGATGGCGACTATCGCGCACGAGATGAACCATGTGGACGATATGGATAGAGGTATAGCTTATGACGGTTTGGACGGCAAACGAGAAGATGTGGCTCATGGTACAGGCGACCAGATGAAAGAGTTCTTTCAAGACGATTTCGGCGTATCAGAAGACAACCATACTGAAAATCAGAGTTGGCTGTATAATCAGGATTTTAGTAAGGAAAATAGCTTGGTAGATTTGGTAGAAGAGGTGGAACCAGCATCTTTAATAACTTATATTAAAAGAGATGATAATCATTTAAAGAGTACAACTGTTTTTGATGCTAGACCAGAGGAACCATATGCCATACCTTTTGCTATTGAGACAAGAAATAAGATTGCTTCAAGTAGCTCTTTTGATGCGGATGGTAATTTTAAAACAGAAAATGTGGATGTACTGCAAATAAAAAGCCCTTCTTATGGCCCAGAAGGGGCTTATATCGAGACATATGACTCAAGAGGTAGAGACATTCATGGAGGAGGGAATAGTCGTTATTGTAAAGATCCATTTGCTGATCATCAAGGCTGGGTTTCTACTTATGGTTGCACGAGAGGACAAAATAGAGATGTAATAGATTTAGGTAAAAAAATAGAAGATTTTCAGAAAATTTTTCCAGATGTAAAAATACCTTATGAAAGAAAAGATGTTAATAGTGTAGATTTTTATCCAGTTGCAGAGGATTAAATATGAAAAGTCATGTTTTAATGTTAATTATTTTTATGAGGTTTTATTTATTATTTCCGTTGGATATTTGTTCTAAGATAACATCTTTTGGAGAAATTAAGTTTGCTAATTTTCCAATAAATCAGAAAGAATTTTTAGACATAATGGGAGAAAACGATGTAAGTAAAATTGTAGCATTAAAAAAATATAATTATAAAAATTCTGATTTATATATAACTTTTACAGTTATTGAAAATGATAAGCTTTTATGTGGAGTTTTGGCTACTAATTATTTGCGAGAAGGAGATTTTGTTTATACTCCAAAAAATAATTGGGAGACTAATGAAGGATTTGAGATAGGTAAAAGTTACAATGAATTTGTTGAAATTTATGGATTGGCAAAAGAAATTTATAAAGTTGATTTTTCTAGTTATGATAGTATTGCAATTTATTATTATAATGATTTTGAGTTGTTGTATACTAAAGTTTATTTGAAAAATAATAATGTTGTGGGAATAGAAATTTGGAATGGACCATAGATAAAAGTATTGCCTATGAAGGTTTGGACGGCAAACGAGAAGATGTGGCTTATGGCACAGGAGAACAGATGAAAGAGTTCTTCCAAGACGATTTTGGCGTATCCGAAGATAACCATATATATAATCAGAGTTGGCTGTATAATCAGAATTTTAGTAAGGAAAATACGCTTGTGAATGGGGTGCGGGAGGCGGAGTCGCTAACTATTTTTGTGCATGGAACAAATTCTAGTCCTGCGGATGCGGATCAAAATTTTATAAAAGCTTTAGATGAGACATATAATGAAGAAGTTGTGCAGTTTGAATGGAGTGGAGAGAACAATAAAGCTGCTCGTACGGAGGTAGCTCAAGAACTTTTGAAATTTGTTGAAAATTATGAATTTAAAGATGGCGAGAAGTTTAACTTAATTGGACATTCCCATGGAGGTAATGTGGAGAAAGAGTTTACCCAATTCTATAAGGGTGATAAAAGAATAGATGAATTTATAACCTTGGAAATCCTAATCGTGATGACTATGTTTTTGATAGAGAAGATTTATCCCCAATAGGAACTTTTATAAATGTTTATGATAAAAGTGATATAGTGCAGAGATTGGGTGCTTATGATGAGGAAGATTTAGGGATTAGAATTTTTTCTAAAGGTTTTGCCGAACAAAAGAGTAGTGGTGCTATTTTGAATCTGGAAGTAGAATCTCCCGATATCTATTACCATGATTTAGCAGAAATTATATATGCTGAATTCGACTCATTAGTGCATAATCCCGTATTCTCTTAAATTTATTCCTGTTTGGCTTTCAAAAACTTCTCTTGGAGTCATATAACCAAGGCATTTCCTCGGTCTATCATTAAGTTTGTTAACAGCTTCTATAACTTGTTCGTCCTCAATATTGTCAAGCTCCATTTTCTTCGGAAAATACTGTCGCAGCAATCCGTTCGCATTTTCATTCTGACCCCTTTGCCAAGCTTGATAAGGCTTAGCAAAATATGTATCACAAGCAAGCTCTTTATGTCCACAAAACTCTTTCCCATTATCGAAAGTCAGCGTTAATACATGCTTTGCAATCGGAGAAAGAAGAAATTTCATAGCTCTATTAGTGTTTTCAACCTTTCTATTTGGCAAAGGTAAGGCTAAGCGAAATTTGGAAGCTCTCTCGTCAATAGTCACTAAGGAGCCTTTGTGATTTTTGCCAATCATAGTATCAACCTCCCAATCTCCGAATCTTCCTCGCCGATTAACAATTTCAGGACGAAGATCTATCTCGACTCGCTCTGAAATTCCCGTACGATTATTAGACGAACCATACCTTTTCCTATATGTTTTATTCTGATGTCTCAGATGCTTATAAAGCAAGCCACCGTTGGATTTATCCCGCAAAATATATCGATAAATCGTTTCATGATGAAGACTAATTACCTTTTTCTTTTTAAGTTTACCAACTATTTGCTCTGGACTCCAATCTTCTTCAATATTTGCATCAATCAAAGTTTTGATTTCCTTGGTAAGTTTAATAGCCTTAGGCTTAGCTAAATGGCGCTCTATGGCAAACTTTTGTGCTTGTTTATATCGATAGCCTTTCTTGGCTGGTGTAGCTATTTTCCCTGCTGTGTTTGCTTTTGGCATAGAGCCAGGAGCTGGTCCAGGACTTGTGTTTGTTACTTTGCCTAATGTGTTTAATCAGATGCCTGGTGGTCAGTTTTTCTGCTTCCTTTTCTTCGTTCTTTTGGCGTTGGCAGCTTTGACTAGTTCTGTGTCTATTTTGGAGTGTTTGGTTTCTTATTTGATAGAAGAGAAAGGTATATCGCGTAAAAAAGCAACTATTGCAATGGCTTCAGCTTGCTTCATCATTGGAATTCCTTGTTCTTTGTCTATGGGTGTTATTTCAGATTTTCGTCCTTTACCATTTTTGGATAAAAACTTCTTCGACGCTTTGGATTATTTGTCTGCTAACTGGCTCTTGCCTCTTGGCGGTATGTTGATTAGTTACTTTGTGGGTTGGAAATTAGATGTAAAAGAACTGAGCAAAGAGCTTAGCAGTGAAGGGAAGTACTCTATAGCTTATATGCCTATATTTGTGTTTATTTGCAAATTTATAGCTCCTGTGATTATCTTTATTGTATTTTTACACGGACTTGGTATTTTAAATTGGATAGGTCTTTTTTAGTTAATAAGAGAAGATTTGTAGAAATAACAAAACCCGTCCTAGTTGGCGGGTTTTTTTTATTGGGTGAAAGTTTTTTTGCAGGTTGTAGGTGAACAAGAAATTTTGGGGAATAGATGCAAGGGGGAATAACCACTTCCTTATTTTGCTTGACACGAACCAGAGGTGGGAACTTTTTAGCATTGTAAATTAAAATTGGAGGATAAAATGGCTGTAAAAATTGATGAAAGCAAATGTGTTGGTTGCTCTGCTTGTGTAGGCACTTGCCCTGTGGAAGCTTTGGAGATGGTAGAAGATAAGGCTAAAGTAAACGAAGATATCTGTATCGATTGCGGTGCTTGCATCGGCTCTTGCCCAACTGAAGCTATTTCAGCATAATAAGATTTAGTAAAAAAGCAACTTCTTAGAAATAAGGAGTTGCTTTTATTTTGCAAAAAATTCTTGGCTACTCTTTCCCTCGATAGAGTAGACTGGCGGGGATTAGTACTAGATAAGTCAAGACCAAGATGACGGCCGAAAGTGAAATCAGCTCTAGCATCATCACTACATAGCCGACTATCAAACAAAAAATACTAATACCCAGCAAAATCCAATTTACTTTGCCAAAATAAAAATTTTTCATACTACTTTTTCTCTCCTGTTTGCAAGAGATCTAACTGTTGTCGTGCTTCTGTAGCTAAATCTCCTTTGTCCAATTTCAAAACTAAATTAAAATACTCTTTTGCCTCTTTGTGTAAACCTTGCATTAGATAAACATGCCCCAAATGCAGTACAATTTCAGGTTCTTTAAGCGTAGCTTCCTTATTCAAAAGTTCTTTAGCTAAATCGTAAGCTTTCTTTTGTTTGCCCCATTTGTAGTAAAGCCACATCATCGAATCCCAATAGTTGATGTTTTCGGGCTCTTGCTCTAGGCATTTTTCTAGCAGAGAGGTAGCGAAAGGGTAGTACTCTTGATTTTCGTTCATCACTAGTGCATAGGCGTACCAGTTGGCAAATTTTGCGTTGTCTGGGTAGCGATTGTGTGCCATCTGAGCTATAGCTAGCTCTTGTTCGTAAATCTTGGCTAGGTGTAGAGTGTAGAGTAAAAAGCTGAAGAGTGGCTTTGTTTTGTTGTCGTTGTCGACGACCTCTTTTATCAGGTAATGGGAGGCGATTTTGTAGTTACCTTCTAGGTAGTTCAAGATGCCAGAAAGATAGTCAAGAGAGCTGTTTTTGTCCAAACTCAAAAAATAACTGTTTCGCAATTTATTCCAGCGAAAGAAAAAATTCTTGTCGGAATAGATGGTACGGTAAATGGATAAAGTCAGTTTTTGTTTGATGAGCTGGCTCTTGTTGTCGAAAAAACTGGCGTTGAGATAGTATTCGTAGGCGTCTTTGTATTTTTTTTCTTGGTAGGCGTATTCGGCTAAGCCGAAGTAGTACTCAGCTGTGGGCGTGGAGCTCTCCAAAGTTGCGGCTTCTTCTTTTTCTAGAGGATGAGAGATTTCTAGTATCTCAGGAGTTATTAAGCTTTGGGGAGCTTGGGCACAACCACAAAAAATGGCAAAAATGATGTAAAAAAGTGGAGTTTGGGGAGTTCGCATTGCTTATTTGTAATCGATGGAGTAGGTAAGCACTATTTCACGGTTTACTTTGGGGTCTTCTTCGGCTTCAAATCTTGGAGTGTTGCTGAGGATGTCGTTGAAGTTTACTTGTAATCCCAAAGTAGGGGTGATGTCGAGTCTCAGACCAGCGTTCAGATAGCCTTTGCCTCTTCCCAGAACTTTCTTTACTTCTGGATCTTCCAGATCGCTCTTGTAATCGTTTATTCCCAGACTATAGTTGGCTACCAAGCATAATCTATTGCCGATAGATTTGTCGAATCCGAAAAAAGCGTCTAAATCTTCGTCTTCTTCATTTTCCAAAGAGTAGTTCACACCAGCGGTGAGCCCCAAGTTGCCCAAGAATAGGTAATTTTTGCTCATAGCCAAGTAGAATCCTTTGGATTTGCAATCGTAGCGTTTGTACTCTTTCCAATATCTACCAGCACCTTGGTTGGTATAGCCGATTACCACGGCGGGATTTTTTTCCGTTTCGTCCATTATTCTGTATTTCACCATAAATCCTACGATGTTTTGCCATTCGGGATTTTGATCGCCCACAACATTTTCTCCAGAGAAACTCACACCGAACATAAAGTATTGCACAAGGCCGACATTCGCCCCTACGAGCATTCCGTCGTTTTTAAAAAGTTTACTGGTTATTTCGGCTTGCCCCATCTGGAGGACACCGGCTGTGGGGACACCAGCCAAATTTCTGATCTCTCTAGCGGACAAACTAAGCCCATATACACAAAAGATAAGGAGCAAAATTCTTTTCTTCATTAAAATACCCTTTTTACTTATAATTTTATTTTCAAAAAAGCAAAGGTTGTTTGCTTTTCAAAATACTCAACACTGTAGGCAAATTGTCGTTCCTAGCCGATAATGTCAAATCAAACTTGATTTTTCTGTACCAAGTTAGCTGTCTTTTGGCAAAATTTCGGGAATCTTGTTTGGCTTTCGTCAGGCACTCGGCGAGATTTTTTTCTTTTTGGAAATAGGGCTGGAACTCTTTGTAGCCCACGGTGTTTAGTCCTGGGTCACTCCATTTATATCCTTTTGTGAGGAGCGATTGTATCTCCTCGAGCAATCCTTCGCTGAGCATTTTGTCTAGTCGGCTATCTATACGCTCATAGAGCTCTTGGCGATCCCTAGACAGAAGGATAGAAAATTGCTCGTAAGGGGAAGGTTCTTTTTTTTGTTTCCAAAAGGAGGAAAGAGGTTTTTGGCAACTGAAATAAACGAGCAGTCCGCGTTGAATCCTAGAGGTGTCGTGGGGGTGCAATTTTTGAGCTAACTCGGGATCTATCTCTTGCAGTTTTGCGTAGATATTTTCAACCTGGTTTAATTCTTCGTGAGCGGCAAGGCTGATCTGGGGAATAGTGGATAGTCCCTCTAAAAGAGCTTTGCAGTAAAATCCTGTGCCCCCTACGATTATTGGGATTTGAGGCAATTTTTGGCTGATAATCTTTTGGGCTCTGCGGGCAAACTCCCCAGCACTAAAAATTTCCTTGGGGTCAAGCTCGCCGATCAAAAAATGCTCTACCTCTTCTAAATCTTTTGAGCTAGGTCTAGCGGTGCCGATTTTGAGCTCTTTGTAGATTTGCCTAGAGTCGGCGGAGATTATGTAGCTCCCGAGAGTTTTGGCTAAGGTTAGTGCTAAATCGCTTTTACCTACAGCAGTAGGTCCTTGGAGTACTATTACAAAGGGTTTTTTCAATCTATTTTGCTCCCAAAATTTTAGGTTCGCTTGAACATCTTATCCAAATCGGAGATAGGAATTTTGATAATCGTGGGTCTGCCGTGTGGGCAGAAGTAAGGAACTTGTGTGGCAAAAAGGTCGTTGATGAGGTTGAGCATTTGAGCCCGAGAGAGCTTTTCTCCCGCTTTGATAGCCGCCTTGCAGGCGATGCTGGCAGCTAGGTTTTCTTTGAACCCATTTTTCTTTTTTAATCTTTGTTCCAAATCTTCAAAAAAGGAGATGAAAAAATCGGCAGAGTTCCACTCTTTGAGTTCTGTGGGCACCTCCTGCACTACCACAGAGTTTCCGCTAAATCCTTTGATAAATATGCCAACTTTGGCGAAATACTCTTTATTCTCTCGCACCGTCTCTTGTATGCCAGCTGCGAGGTACGAAGGTAAATCTATCACGATCGGAAAAGCCAGTTTTTGCGTAACAACAGTTGCCCCGTTTAGTCTTTGCAATACTTGTTCGTAAAGGACTCTTTCGTGTGCGGCGTGTTGATCTAGAGCTAGCAAGCCGTGTTCGTCTTGGATGAAGATGTAGCTTTGATGCAGTTGCCAAGGGTTGATAATGCTCAGCTCAGAGCTTATTTGGGTTGCAGTTCTTTTTATACTTGGCTCTTCTGTGAAATCTTCGTCCACCTTTTCTCCGAAAATATCTAGTTGGTCAGATTTGGTGCCCACCGCAGGTGTGCCACTTTTTTGCATGCGATAGTAGATTTGCTTTTCAGGCTCCCCTAGAGGGGCAAGATTTTCTTTCACCCTTTCTCGCAAATCGAGGAATTTACTCTTTTCCCAAGCGAGATAAGCCAGATTGACAGATGTGTGAACATTGCGATAGACTAGCGAGGTGTCGACGAAACGAACCTCTTGTTTGGCAGGGTGAACATTAAAATCAACCAGCTTGGGGTCGATTTGCAAGAATAAGATAAAAGGTGGGACTTTGCCCCCAAATTTTTTGATGATGGGCTCGTAACCTTTGGCGATGGCATGGTAGACAAGAGCGTTTTTTATAAACCTGCCGTTGATGAAGAGATACTTGAGGTTTGGCAGTAGTTCTAGCGATTTTTCGAAGTTCCCGATAAATCCTTTTACGCAGAGGGAAGAAGATTCAAAAGAGTTTACGGGGATAAATTCGGCTTCTTTGAATTTATTACCAAATATAAGGTTTATCCTCTTTTCGGCAGATTTCATCGCTGGGTAGTCGAAGATTTTGCGGTCGTTGTGGTAGAGTGTGAAATGGATGTGAGGATGGACGATGGTTTGACAGTGTAGATAGTTGAGGATATGGCGGTACTCTACTTGAGTCGATTTGAGGAATTTTCGTCTAGCGGGAATTTTTAGGAAGAGGCTGGAAATTTTTACGGTTGTGCCCGTATTGCCAGCACTCTTTTCTACAGCTTTGAGCGTGCCGAAGTTGAAGATAATCTTGTTGGCTGTAGCCTCTTGTGCGGTTTTGCTAATCATTTCCACCCTGGATACAGCGGCGATGCTAGGTAGAGCCTCACCTCTAAATCCCAAAGATTTTACGCAGAAAATATCTTCTTCGGTAGTTATCTTGCTCGTGGCGTGTCTCTCGAAAGCCAAAATCAAATCTTGAGCGTTCATCCCGTGCCCGTTGTCGGTTACGGTAATGCCTCGCTTGCCTCCCATCATTACTCGCACTTCGATATTGTCTGCTCCTGCGTCGATAGAGTTTTCTACGAGTTCTTTGACGATAGAGTTAGGACGCTCGATTACCTCGCCAGCGGCAATTTTGTTGGATAGTTGTTCCGATAAAACTTTTATTCTACTCATTTTTTCATTTTGTCCCGTGGGTGATTTTTTTTGTAACTTTCTTTGAGTTTGCTCAGGCTGACATGCGTGTAAATCTCGGTGGTCGATAGGCTGGAGTGCCCGAGCATCTCTTGCACAGCTTTTAGGTCTGCTCCAGCGTCTAGCAGATGAGTGGCAAACGAGTGGCGGATGCTGTGTGGCGTGCAGCCTTTGGTGTCTGCCACCAAATCCAGATAGCGGGATATTATTTGCCGTAATTGGTCTGCATCCAGAGGTAAGCCACTTTTGGAGACGAATAAGATTTGCGGATCTTTAGGGGCAAAACTGCTCCTGATGTGCCAATATTGCAGGATAGCGTCTCTAGCTGGTTTGCCGATAGGCACGATCCTTTGCTTGTTGCCTTTACCGATGAGGTCGATTAGTCCTTTTTTGAAATCTATTTGCTCCATTTTGCAAGCCGCCACTTCGGAGATTCTCAGTCCACAAGAGTACATCAGTTCCAAGATAGCTTTATTACGCAATGCAAATTTGTCTTTGTCTCCGGGTATACGCAGAAGCGTCTCCATCTGCTTCTTGTCTAAGAAAACAGGTAGGTGCGGACTGAACTTGGGGAGTTTCATCCCCGCGGTGATGTTTTGCGTGACAATCTTTTCTTTGAAAAGGTAGGCGAAGAACTCTTTGACCACCACCATCTTGTGTGCCATAGAGCGATTGCTTAGGTTTTGTGCCATCGCTTTGCCGAAGTACGCTTTCAAGATATTTTTGCTCACAGTTTGCACACAGCTCTTTTCTCCTAGAGCGTTATCCAGAAATTCGCAAAAGTCTTTCAGCTCTTTTTGGTAGGAGATGATAGTGTTTTCTGCTAAATCTCTTGCTCGCAAATAATCTAAGTATTTTTTTATATTTTTTGTAATCATTTCAATGAGAACCTCTTCTGAGAGCTCTTTTGGTCAAGCAAAAATTTGCTTTATTCGACCAATTGTTTTTCAAGGTAACTGTGTTTGATTTGCTTGTTTGTTGGCGTGTGGTTTTTTATCTTAAATTAGCTCTTTTTAGAAAACTGCTTGCCTTATTTGCAAAACCTAGAGAATTTGCAAATAGCATAATTTAAGTCGGGGTGTGGCTCAGTCCGGTAGAGTACAGCGTTCGGGACGCTGGGGTCGCAGGTTCAAATCCTGTCACCCCGACCAGTTTGATTGATTTTAATAAAAATTTTAAAGGAATTTAATTATGGTGAAAGAGTTTTTGAACGGTCAAAAGAAAATATCCGTAATTGGGTTAGGCTATGTAGGATTACCTTTAGCGGCAGAGTTCGGAAAGATTATCCCCACGGTAGGTTTTGATATAAAGTCGCAGAGAGTAGCAGAGATAGCCCGCTACGAAGATTCCACTTTGGAGACAACACCACAAGAGCTAAAGAGTGCTAAATTTTTGTCTGTAACGGACAAAACAGACAAGATTAAAGATTGTTGTTTTCATATTATCACCGTGCCGACCCCTGTGGATAAGTTCAACAAGCCAGATTTGAGACCTTTGCAGTCGGCGAGTACCACTGTAGGCAAGATTTTGAAAAAAAACGATGTGGTCGTGTACGAATCGACGGTGTACCCTGGAGCGACGGAGGAGGAATGCATCCCTCTTTTGGAGAAGTTTAGTGGGCTGAAGTTCAACCGAGATTTCTTCGTGGGCTTTTCGCCCGAGCGGATCAATCCTGGCGATAAGGTCAACACTTTGACAACGATTAAAAAAATTACTTCGGGTTCTAATGCACAGACAGCAGATTTGGTGGACGCAATGTATACCCAAATAATAAAAGCTGGCACGCACAAAGCCCCGAGTATAAAGGTGGCAGAAGCTGCCAAAGTGATAGAGAACACCCAAAGGGATATCAACATTGCCTTTGTGAACGAGTTGTATATGTTGTTTGAAAAAATGGGAATCGATGTGAACGAAGTGCTAGAAGCAGCGGGAACGAAGTGGAATTTTTTGAATTTCTCCCCAGGTTTGGTGGGCGGACACTGCATAGGCGTCGATCCTTATTACCTTACGCACAAAGCTCAATCTATCGGTTACCATCCCGAGATTATCTTGGCAGGCAGACGCATCAACGATGGAATGGGAGCGTATGTTGCCGAGCAGATTATCAAGAAGATGATAAAGAAAGGGCATAAGATATTGAATAGCAAAGTTTTGGTGATGGGCATCACTTTCAAGGAGAACTGTCCTGATATTCGCAACACCAAAGCGATAGATGTGATAAAGGAACTCCGCGATTTTGGTTGCGAGGTGGATGTTTGCGATCCTTGGGCGGACAAAGCGGAGACCAAAAAAGAGTACGGCATCGATTTGGTAGAAAATTACAATTTTGACGACTATGGAGTGGTAACTCTTTTGGTGGCACACAATCAGTTTAAGCAAGAAGATTTTTCTAAACTAAAATCTAGCACCTTGCTTTTTGATTTTAAGAATATTTTAGGATAGTTATGAGTAAATGCAAAATTTTAGTTACAGGAGCAGCGGGTTTTATTGGGCATCATCTTTGTCTGAGACTCTTGAGCGATGGCTACGAAGTGGTAGGTCTGGATAACATCAACGACTACTACGATGTGCGGGTGAAATATGGACGCTTGCAAAGGTTGGGCATCGAGGAAGCCAGCATCGAGTGGAACGCTTTATCGGCGAGTAGTTCTTATCCAGGCTTTAGTTTTATCCGAGCTAATCTGGAAGACAAGCAAACTGTGGACAATCTTTTTGCTCAAGAGAGGTTTGCTAAAGTTTGCAACTTGGCGGCTCAAGCTGGCGTTCGCTATAGCCTGACCAATCCGGATGCTTACATACAGAGCAACATCGTTGGGTTTCTCAACATATTAGAAGCTTGCAGGCATCATGGAGTAAAATCGTTGGCTTATGCGAGTTCCTCTAGTGTGTATGGTTTGAATAAGAAGCAGCCTTTTGCGACCAAAGACAATGTGGATCATCCTATATCTCTCTACGCTGCCAGCAAAAAGGCTAACGAACTGATGGCACACACTTATTCTCATCTGTATCATCTGCCGACGACTGGACTAAGGTTTTTCACGGTCTATGGACCTTGGGGCAGACCAGACATGGCTTTGTTCCTCTTCACCAAAGCTATCTTGGAAGACAAGCCTATTCAGGTGTTCAATCACGGGAAAATGCAACGAGACTTCACTTACATCGACGACATCGTAGAGGGAATCGTGAGGGTGATAGAAAACCCAGCAGTAGCAAACAAAAGCTGGGACCCACAATCGCCAGACCCCTCTTGCTCTGTGGCACCTTACAAGGTGTATAATATCGGTAACAGCTCACCCGTGCAGCTGATGGACTTCATTTCCGCACTAGAGACGAAACTTGGGAAGCAGGCGAGCAAAAACTTCTTGCCTTTGCAAGCTGGGGATGTACCAGCCACTTGGGCGGACACAAGCGATCTGGAAGCTGATTTGGGTTATAAGCCATCTACAGATATCCAAACGGGCATCAATCATTTTGTAGATTGGTATAGACAGTTTTTCAAAATTTAGTATTTTCGTTTTTTATCAATTTAATAAGGAGTATTTTTATGAAAGAATTAGTAGTGATAGCCCTTGGTGGCAATGCTATCAAGCAAGCTGGAGAAGAAGGAACAGCAGCACAACAATTTGCAAATATCGACATCGCTTCCAAAGAGATAGTCAAACTTAGTGAAGATGGATACAAGTTGGTGATTACTCATGGTAATGGACCGCAAGCGGGCAATCTGCTCATCCAACAAGAGGAAGGCAAATCTTTGGTTCCTGCTTTGCCGTTAAATGTAATAGGTGGCATGACCCAAGGACAAATCGGTTATATGTTCCAAAACAGGTTGCAAAACAATTTTAGTTTAGTGGGGAAAAGCGTCCCTGTGGTTTCTGTGGTTACCCAAGTTTTGGTGGACAAAGACGACCCAGATTTTCAAGACCCAACTAAGCCTGTAGGACCTTTTTACACAGAAGCGGAAGCCAAGAGCCTCAAAGATGACAAAGGTTACATCGTGAAAGAGGCAAAGCCTGGTGTAGACAAAGGCTGGAGAAGAGTGGTACCGTCTCCAGAGCCGATCGACATCGTGGAAAAAAACGCCATCAACGCTTTAATCGCTGCAGGGACTGTCATCATCGCTTGTGGCGGTGGAGGAATTCCCGTGAAGCAAGACGGTAAGCAAATCATCGGAATCGAAGGTGTTATCGATAAAGACAAGACTGGCAATGTGTTGGCACAATCTGTGAAAGCTGATGTCTTGATGATCCTCACCGATGTTGAGCACGCTCTTATCAATTACAACAAGCCAAACCAAGCTGCTGTGGGCACCGTGACTGTAGCCGAGATGCAAAAGCTCTACGATGAGGGACACTTCTTGGGTGGCTCTATGGGACCAAAAGTGGAAGCAGCCATGCGTTTTGTGCGTGACACAGGCAATAAATCTATCATTACATCTTTGGACAAAGCAGGCGACGCCCTTGCTGGTAAGACTGGTACGATTATTACTGCGTAAATTTAGATTCTTAAAGCTGTCTTGTTTTGCAAGGCAGCTTTTTTTGCGGGCGAAAGTTCTTTGCGAAATGCAAGTGAGGAAGAAAAATCTTGGTTATCTGTTTTAGCTATTTTACTGACGATGGGGGTCTTGGACAGAGAGCAAGATAAGTCCGCCTACCACAAAAAAGCACAAAACAGAGAGGATGGAATATCTTTGTGAGCCGGTGTGATACGCTATTTGTCCGTATACCACAGGTCCAAAAATCGAGGTAAGCTTGCCCGTGAAGGAGTAGAAGCCGAAAAATTCGCTGACCCTCTTTTTGGGCGTGAGCCTTGCGAGCATTACACGAGAGGAGGATTGCGATGAGCCGATAGCGATGCCAGCTAGCAGACCAACTCCATAGTATTCAAAGGCTGAACGGCAGAAGAAAGCCCAGATGACGACGACTGTCCAGATAGCGAGTGTGATGAGGATGGTGATTTTGGCACCAGTCTTGTCCAAGACATAGCCAAAAATCCAAGCACCTGCCATAGAGGTGATTTGAGCCAAGATGAAGTAAAATATTAGCTGAGAGCTGCTCATATCGAACTGGGTAGCTCCGTAGATGGCGGCAAACGAGATGACGACGATGATGCCGTCGTTGTAGATCAGGTAGCTGATGAGGAATTTGAGCAGGTTCTTGTAGCTGCGGATGTTGGCGAATGTGTGGCTAAGTCGCCTGATGGCGGTCTTGAGGTAGTTGGTGCGTTTAGAGGGTATGCTTACTTCTTTTAATAAGACAAAAGTGACGATGGAGAGCAGTCCGAAGAAAGCTCCCACCATGGGGAATACCAGCTTTACATCTATTTTTATGAGGGCTAAAGCCAGCAGAAGAGAGACTAAGCCCCCGAGGTAACCCACTCCCCAGCCGAAGCCAGAGATTTTGCCGATGTTTGATTTGTTGGAAATCTCAGGCAAGAAAGCGTTGTAAAAAACATTGCCACAGCTAAATCCATAGTTGGCGATGACAAAAAATATTATGCCTAAGGCGATATCTCCTGCTCGCACGAAGTAGAGTAAAGAGGTGAAAATTACGCAAAGGTAGCAGTTGAAGAACAAGAATTTTTTCTTGGAGCGAGAGTAGTCTGCCACCGCACCCAAGATGGGTGAGGAGATAGCTACCAGCACCATCGAGAAGCTCACCGACCAGCCCCAGAGAGCCGTAGCGTACTCTCCGCCACCGACTACGACATCTTTGAAATAGACGCTGTAGATGACCGTAACGATGATCGTGGTAAAAGAGGAGTTAGCAAAATCGTAAAAAATCCAGCCAAAAATATTTTTATTCATTCTCATTATTGCCTCCTAAACAAAGCTCGCAGCACGCTAAAGTAATCTTTTTTTTCTTGACGCACTGGCCACTAAATGTGCCAATACAATCGTGTTTTATAAATTTTAAAGGTAGGTTAATATTATGTTTATTACTCTTTTTGCGATTACTCTTTTTACTTCTGTGGTTGTTAGTTTTCTAGTCAATAAGATTTTTTCTAATTCGATTAAGTTGATTTTGAGTAAACTAGTAGAAAAACAAATCGCCCAAGTTTTTGCTCGCTATATCTATTTTGCTCTTTATGTAATTGGCATTAGTGGAGGCGTTAATCTGTATTCGTTGGAACGCTACCTCAAAAATAGCGACCCTAATTTGCCCTTGGTAACACTGAATGCAGACAAACTTTTTTTGGAGGTTTACAAAACTTTTATCGAGACCTTGCAGTCGGTTACTTTTTTGTTGTTTTTCTTTTTCTTAATAACTTTAGTCTCTTATGTAGTGCTCAACGCAATGCAAAAATTAAAACAAAAATAACCTTTTGTGAAAAAGTGAGGTTTTAATCTTATGATTATAGGCAATCGATATAAAGTGATCCAAAAGCTCCACAAAGGCTCGTGGTCTACGATTTACAAGGTAAAAGATGTCCGAGACAATCGACTGTATGTTCTCAAGCTATTTTCCGAACTTTCTAGCCAAGAGTTTTACTCTCGTTTTTCGGCAGAGGAGCTGACCAGACTCACGAGCATCAAACATCCTAACTTGATACGCACTTATGATTTTGGGCTTTTTGGCAAAAACATCTATTCGGTTACCGCTTTCTATGATTTGCCTTCGTTGCAAGATTATTTCTTTTTAAAAGTTCAAGATATTTTTGAGATAATCAAAGGTGTTTGCTTAGGATTGGATGCATTACACAAAGAAAGTTTGCTTCATCAGAATTTGCGTCTGGAGAATATCTTGTACGATCCCAAGAGCTTAGACATCAAAATCTTGGAATGTAATTTTATGGATATTGAGTTGTCCAAGCAGGAAGTTTTTGTCGATTATTTGCCCTATTTAGCACCAGAACTCTATGAAGGAGGTAAAGCGGGCATCGAAAGTGATTTGTACTCTTTGGGCATTGTTCTCTATTATATCACTTGTGGGCGTTTTCCTTTTTCGATACACCAGATTCAAAATTTACAAAATACAGAAAATTACTATCCTACGCCGCCGTCCAAGATTAACCCGCAAGTGCCAGCTGTCCTAGATACGCTAATCCTAAGGCTGTTAAATCGATTTCCACAAGAGAGATTTCAAAATGCGATGGCTGTTTTGGATTACATCAATAGCTATTCTCAAAAAGAAAAGATTTCAGCTATTGGCAAAGAGAGTTTGCTTCCCTTTGGATTTGGTAGAGGGAGTATCCATCGCAAATATCTTGATCAGTTGCTTGCAGATTTGCAGACTGTTCATCAGCAAAAAAATGGTAAGATATTGCACATTATCGGTGATTATGGGATCGGAAAATCTAAGCTCTTCAAACAGTTCCGCTACTCTATTTTGAACGAAAAGTATGCTGTCTTTTCTTATAAATGCGATGCCCAAAGAGTAGATCCACTATTTACTATCGCCAAGGAGACGATGAACAAGGAGAGCCTAAGTGCTGTTGCTCAAGAGTTTGCTCATATTTCCGAGAAGTACAAAAAGTTCTTGCTCCAATCGGAAGAAGAGGCTTTGGCTATCCCAGATACAGAGGAAAGTATAGAGGCAGATACAGATTTTATCAAAAAATCTCTCTTCTTCGCAGCGAAGAAGAAAACTTTGGTGATTATCGTGGAGGATATAGATTTCCTGAAAGAGAAGAGTATTAAGGCTTTGGACATAATCTCTAAAGATATTAGCTCTCATCCCATTTTTTTGATCCTCTCTGGTCAGAAGCACGATACGATAGATTTAGTGGTGCACAAAAACAAAAAGTTTATCCCTAGCTTGAGTAGAGCCGAGTCTCAGAAATTCATCTTGTCTGTGACCAAGGGTGTGCGTATTCAAGAGCCAGTTTTGGATTTCATCGTGGAGAAGTCCGCTGGCAATCCCAAGTTTATTAAGAAAATTTTACGCCAATTAAATGAAGATAATTTGCTTTTGGCGAAAAATATTCCATTCGGTTATAGTTTGCCCTTTAAGATTAACTCCAACATTAAGAAGACTATTTTGGACTCTTTGAGTCATTTCTCCAACTACGATTTGATAAAAAAACTGGCTTTTTTCTCATTGCCGATCACAAGCAAAAGTATGCAAAATATCTTGGGAATAGAGCAGAAAAAGGTATGCTTCCTTCTCTCGGAGCTACTGGATGCTCACATCCTTGTGCACGAAGACGAAAACTACAAATTTAGCTCTACCCAAATACAGCTTTGTCTTAAGCAGCAGCTGACTTCGGAAGAAAAAAACAAGCTAGCCCAAAACGCTTTTGCTTATTATCAAAAATCCCCCGTTAAAGATTTGGAGGTTGCCGAGGGTTTACTAAAATACGCTTTTTTACTAAAAGATTTTGATAAAATTCGTCACTTTAGTTTGCTTTGTGCCGAACAACATCTGGTCGCTCACCAGTATCAGAACGCTTATCACCATTATTTCCAGATAGGTAAACTGCACTCACTAGGGTTTTTGCCAGAGGGTTTACGGGAGGAAGATTTGCAAACTTTAACTTTAAATTCCAAGCTAAACTCGCTAAAGAGTTTGCAACTTTTGTCGCAATTTCCAGAAGGGGAAACTTTTAAATTGAGAGCAATATTGCTTCAGGATGCTCGCAAACCTTATTTGGCAGAGGAGATATTCGAGCAGCTGAATTTGGGTACAACACCTTTGGATAATATTTTAAAGATTCGCAAAATACGCAATAAACTTATCTTGAACAAATTGGATCAGGCGACTATTCTTTTGGAAGATTACACGCCTGTATCGCTCAAAGACAAGGTGTACAATGTGATAATGCAGGCAGAGTTGCTTCTTAAAAAAACCAATCCTGGCAAGGCAACGCTGGTGCTAAAAGAGTTTATCAAGAATCACGACTTGCAAGAGCTTCGCAGCGAGTATATTTTGGCGAAACTTTATCAATTGCTATCTAATTGTTTGCATATCCAAAGACATCTGGAAGAGGCGGAAAAGTACTACTTGATGGCACAATCTATCCTCAAAGAAGCAAAATATTTGATTGGACTTTGTAACAATTACATAGATTTGGGGGGATTGTACCTCACGGGCGGAGATATTGGCAAAGCACTCAAATATTTCCATCGTGCACAAAAAATTTCTGACGATTACCCACAGGGCAAACTCAGGATCTCTTACGCTTACGGTAAAGCTTATCTCAAGCTGGGCAAATTCAAAAAAGCTGTGGAGTATTTTGAGATAGCCAAGACAGTTTGCAAAGAGACGAAAAATCAAAAACGCTACTCTATGTGTCAGATGCATATAGCTTCTAGCTTGATGAAATATAAAGGGTATGGCGATTTTTACCGCTATGTGATGGAGTTTCGACCCGAGATTTTCGATTGGGAAGTTGTTAATTTCGATCCGCTAGTTAGGACTTTTTTCGTCTACCTCATCGCTACAGGGCAGTCGCTGGAGTTGGAGAAGAAGTTAGAGGAGAATTCTCACTTATATTTCAAAAACAAAGATCACTATGAGCATTACTATAGCTTATTAGGGAGTATTGCTTACCACAAGAAAGATTACGATTTGGCGATAATTCATTTCGACCATGCGATCAATATGGTGAAAAATACCCATAACTATGCACATTGCATTTTGCTTTATAAACTTTGCAAAGTTTACACGGACAAAGGCGAATTTGAGAGCTCTACTGTCGTGTGTCAGCAACTAAGCGATTTGTGTGAGAAATACAAATTTGGTTATTGGCGATCTCACGCAACTTTGGAGATGCTCAAGGTAGAGCTTTTTAGTGGCAAAATTGGCTATCGGCTTGCTTTTGAGCGGGCACAAAAAGCTTTAGCTTTTTGCCAAGAGAAGAACTACTTTATGCAGATTTTGGATTACTATGGAATTATTATCCAGATTTTGGATTTTTATAAATTGCGGAACAAAGCGGAAAAGTACTTCTTGGAGTATAAAAATAAGATAGATGAGATTTGCCAAGGATTGCCTGCAGAAGTGGCGAAAAAAATAAAAAAAAGATACCATTATCTGAGCAAAGATTTTAGTAATTTGTTGAAGTTCAAATTTTCTCTTGAGAAAAAAGTAGAGATTGTGGATGAGCAAGAAAACTTTTTGAAGATTTTGGAGATTCGTGATATCGAAAGGACTAAGTTCTTTACTTGGCAAATGATTAGAAGATTTTTTGCTCCGTCTGGATTTTTGATCTTAGTCGATGGAGAGCCGTTTTACAATCAAAATGTGAGTAGTCAGAAAGTTGGTCTTTATCAGGAATTTTTCTCACAAAATAAGCCCAATACTTTTAGCAAAAACTCACTGTTTGCACCTTTGCAGGTGGACGCAGTCACTAGAGGTATGATTGTTTTGGTGAACGATAGCGACATCCCTTACAAGGTGAAAGAGGTTAATCTTTTTAAAAAACTTTTGCCTTATTTGGCTTATGTTATTTTCCAGATAGTGAATATAGACAAAATCCTCTCACAAAAGAGATTGCTACAGAAAATGATGAATTTGAACATCTTAGGGTGTGTAGACACCAAGCAAATTATGGCGAATATTCTTACTTTCTTACTAGAAATCACCGAAGCGAAAAGAGGGTTTTGGATAGAGAGAGATTATTTGGACAGCCTTTCAGTGGCTAATCTTTGGCGACTTGGCTTGGACGACCAAGGCGAGGATATCCCCTTGCAAAAGTTCGTTTCTAATTATCTGATCGACTCTTTTGAGAAAAGAAAAAACTTTTTCACAATTTCTTCTAATATGGTTTCCGATAAAAGTTTTGTACAGACTTTGCAAAGGTTCTCGGTGCCAGAATTTGAGATTATGCTTTATCCAATTATTTTGGGCAATAAAATCGACTCATTTTTGTATTTGGACACTTTTCAGATGCACGATAAGAGCCCTAAGATGATAGTGAACAAAGATTTTATGCATACTTTTGCCGATTACATCGACAAGATGCTCCAGACTTTTAAACTTAACCAAAAGTTGAAAGTAGAGCTAGAGAATCAAAAGAAAGTTATCCAGACTAAATCGGCAGCGATTAAAATTGTCGATGAAAGTTTTTTGACACCGCTGAAAGTGACGAAGAACTTGTTAAAAGATTCTTGTATGGATGTGGAACAAGTCTCTTTTCAGCTGTCTTGTCTTGAGCATTCTATCTCTTCTGCTTTTTTCTTTAGCAATCCCGAGTCTTTAAAATACTCTAGTCGCCTAAGTTATAGTTTGCAGCACCTAAGCCAAGAGGTGTTAGGGCTTTATCATTTTTTGGCGAAAAAATTGCAGATAAAGTTCTCTATTACGATAGATGTGCTGAGGGTGAATAAAAAAACTTTTCAGCTGGTGTTGGATAATGTCTTGCTCAATTCTTTGCAAAATGCCCAAACTTATCTGGAGATCGGATCGCGTAAGTCCAAATTTGCTAACGAGCGGGTGAACGATCAAGACAGTATGGTTGTTTTTGTGCGAAACGATGGGCAAATTCCTGATAAACAAAAGGTGGACAACTCTTTAGAACATCCTTTCAGCCAAGACTTTCGGCACTCGGTGCATCAGCAAAATTTGCAAAGTTTGGGTATCGGTCTAAATTTGAGCAAAACTATAATTGAGAAAATGAATGGCAAGATATGGTTAGATGTTCGAGCCAATCATACCACTTGCTACATAGCTTTGCCGTTGCCTTGCGAAGGCAGCAAAAGTTTATAAGGAGGAAATATATGAAATTAGGAGCTTTTATTTTGATTGGGATAGGAACTTTTTTCTTTCTGTCCAACTTTGTCAATATTCACATAAACTGGAATTATGTTTGGCCGCTGATCTTGATAGTGGTGGGCTTGAATATGTTGAGGATGAAATGAGCAAAAAGCTTATTTTGAGTTTTGAATCTTCTTGTGACGATACGGGTGTGGCTGTAGTGGATACAGATTATCATGTTTTAGCAAATGTCGTTTCTAGTCAGTTTGTTCATCAGAAATACGGCGGAGTGGTGCCGGAATTAGCTAGTCGTGACCATCTGAAAAACATCACTCGTGTTTGCAGACAAGCGTTGCAAGAGGCGGGCATTACCCTGCAAGAGGTGGACGCTGTGGCTGTTTCGGTCAATCCAGGATTGATAGGGGCTTTGCTGGTAGGAGTGAGTTTTGCCAAAGCTCTGGCTTACTCTGTGCAAAAGCCACTGCTGGCTGTCAACCACTTGCTGGGGCATATTGCTGCTATTCGCTTGGACTACCCACAGTTGTCAGCACCTTATTTGGCATTGGTAGTCAGTGGGGGACATACGCAACTCGTGCATTTCAAAAGTTCTGAGGAATTTGAGGTAGTTGGTGGCACTGTGGATGATGCCGCTGGTGAAGCTTTTGACAAGACAGCTAAAATTTTAAATCTTGGTTATCCTGGAGGCAAGCTCGTGGACGATTTGTCCAAAGGTGGAAACCCTAAATTTGTTCACTTTACCAGAGGGTTAAACAAGAAGAATAATTTCAACTTCAGCTTTTCGGGGCTGAAGACCGCCATAATGAACTATGTAAACCGAGCAGAAGAAGAGTTTGTGCAGCAGCATCTGGCGGATATTTTGGCGAGTGTGCAAGAGAGCATTGTCGATAGCCTCTACAGCAAGACCATGGCGTGTGCCAAAGCGAACAACATCCAGACAATAGTCGTGGCTGGGGGAGTTTCCGCGAACTCAAGATTGCGAGCCAAGTTTGCGGGGAAAGCCTATTTTCCCAGCTTCCATTATTGCACAGACAACGCTGCGATGATAGGAGCGGCAGCTGTGGAGCTATGGCAAAAGGGAGATTTCTCATCGTTGGAGCTCAACGCCTTTTCGACAAAAGGGGTCAGGAGAATCTAAGAATTTACATTTTTTCAAAATGTTTTTTGTAATATAGGGTCGTCTTTGCGGAAGTGTGGGTTTCTATGATTTTTCTCCTGACGGAGTGTTTTACTTTTCCCTTTGGCTGACCAAAGCTAAAAGTAACAAAAGGTAAAGTCAAAAAAAACCTAAGCCACTAGCAAAATTACTAAGCCATCCCTCGCACGCTGACAAACCTCGTGCTATGAATCACATTCACTTTTTTTAAGGTGATATGGCACTTCGTCATCAGCATAGTTCGGTTGGCTAAGTAATTTTAAGCTAATTGCTTAAAGTTTTTTCTTAGCCCACCCCATCTCTGGATCCCCGCTTTCGCGAGGATGAGGATAGAGAAACAAGAAAGCATACCACTCGCCCTCATTCCTGCATACCACTCGCTTTGTCCCATCACCAAGCCCAATTTCTGCATACCACTCGCTTTGTGTCACCACCCGCCCTCATTCCTGCATACCACTCGCTTTGTCCCATCACCAAGCCTAATTCCTTTACACCACTTGCTTTGTGTCAGCACTACCCTTCACACACCTGCATACCACTCGCTTTGCGGTCTCACTTGCTAGGCGAAAGCGGGATTCCTTTCGCTTCAACCTTAGTTGTTGCGGGTAATAGCAAGCGATAACGAAGCAAAAAACTCAATTACAAAAGAAAAATGAACATAAAGAGCAAAATCAGCTTTCAAAGAAAAGGTTGTGCCTGCTGAAAGAGTATCCAGCTGAGAGCTGGCAACAAATTTCCAAAAATATCTTTGGAAACATTAGTAATCAAAGCCTAAGTATAAGGTTCGACAAACTATTTATCGTTTGCTACAAAAAGAGTTTGACAAAAAACGGTTGTGCAATTTTTAGAGGCAGATGGTCAATAGTGAAAGTGGTGATTGTAGTTCAGTTGGTAGAGCGCCAGATTGTGGTTCTGGTTGTCGTGGGTTCGAGTCCCATCAGTCACCCCATTTCTTTTTAAGTCAAAAACATTCAATTTAAATTTATTGGAGGAGATTATGAGTAGAGTTCATAATTTTAGTGCCGGTCCAGCTGTGCTTCCTATGGAAGTCCTGGAAGAAGTTCAAAAAGATCTAGTATCTTACAAAGGTAAGGGTCTGTCTGTAATGGAGATGAGTCACCGTTCTCCCAACTATCAAGCTATTATCGACGATGCTATGGAGAGAGCTGCAAGACTTATGGGATTGGGAGACGACTATTCTATCTTGTTTTTGCAAGGTGGAGCTTCGACCCAATTTTTGATGACCGCTTTGAATTTTGGAAGCAAGAGCAAAGATTGTTGCTATGTGAATACAGGCTCGTGGTCTACGGCTGCTATCAAAGAGGCTAAGATTTTAGACCTCAAAGTAAATGTAGTGGCAAATAGTGAGGACAAAGGGTTTACTTACATTCCCAAAGATTTGAGTGCTGTTTCTGCGGATGCTGCTTATTTGCACATCACGACTAACAACACCATTAGAGGTACAGAGTATATGGAGTTGCCTACGGTAGCTGCCCCACTAATTGCCGATATGTCTTCTAATATGCTTTCCAGACCATACGATTTCAAAAAATGTGATTTGATTTATGCTGGTGCACAAAAAAATATCGGTCCTGCTGGTGCTGTTTTGGCGGCTGTCAAAAACTCTTTCGCTGAGACTGGCAATGCAAATCTTTCCACGATGATGGATTATCGCACTCACATCAAAAAAGGCTCTATGTTTAATACACCTCCTACTTTCTCTATCTATGTGACTGGTTTGGTGTTGAAATGGATTGAGAAAAATGGCGGATTGGCTGGTGTACACGAGATTAACAAGACTAAAGCTAACAAACTTTACAACTTGCTGGATAGTTCCGATTTTTATCGTGGCACAGTAGTAGCAGAAGACCGCTCTTTGATGAACATTCCTTTCAGACTGGCTTCTGAAGAGCTGGAGAAGAAATTCTTGGCTGAGGCTGGAGCTTTGAATATGTTGTCTTTGAAGGGACACAGATCTGTAGGTGGCTGTAGAGCTTCTTTCTACAACGCTATGCCTATGGAGAGTGTTGATTTCTTAGTTGACTTTATGAAAAAATTTGAGAGCAATAACAAGTAGTTTTTGCTTTTTAGTTAGTAAATTTAATATGGGTGGTGAGCTAGTCGGAAGACTTTATCTGGAGTTTGCCGATTTCACCACCTTTTTCTGTTTAGCTTGCCTATAGACAATATTTTGGGCAGGTAAATTCTTTGGAAATTTTCTTTTTGAGAAATATTGGGTAACCTTTTTTTGGAGATCTTTTATAATAGAGGTCATCTAATATTTGCTGCAAATTTGTCGAAAGAGAGAAGTCTAAAAACTTATCAAAAATCTTGGAGATTTTAAAAACATTATGAGTATAGAAATTTTAAAAAAATTAAAAGTGAAAGAGTTATTACAAAGGGCAGAACTGCTGGGTATCCAGAAACCTTCGAAGAAGAAAGATGAGCTTTTGGCTCAGGTATTGCAGGCGGAAGAGTCCAGTCGAGAGTCACAAGAGATAGCTGCGGATAGAGCGGATAGTATGGAAGAGAAAAACGAAGAGAAAAAGGGCGGTGATCGCCATGTTTGTGGTTGTCTAGATATTATGTCCGATGGCTATGGTTTCTTGCGTTGGCAAGAGAATAATTACCTGCAGAGCGACACGGATGTGTATGTTTCTCAATCTCAGATTAGGCGATATGGGCTAAAAAAAGGACATATGGTTTCGGGGATTTGCAAGCCCAATCGGCAAAGAGATAAATATTCGGCTTTGGTGAAAATAAGCCAGGTAAACGGTTATGACCCTCAAGAGCTCAAAGGTCTTTGCAAGTTTGAAAAGTTGATTCCACATTTCCCCGAAGAGAGATTTGTGACCGATCAGCCCTCGGAAAATGTAGCTGGACGGATGATATCCCTGTTTACGCCAGTGGGCAAAGGGCAAAGAGGATTGATAGTGGCTGCTCCCAAAACGGGTAAGACGGTGCTTTTGCAGAAGATAGCCAACACTATTTTGCGTTACAATAAGGCGTATATGATAATGCTTCTTGTAGATGAGCGACCCGAAGAGGTTACGGATATGAAGGAAAATCTGCTTCCCGACAACTCTGAGGTAGTGGCTTCTACTTTTGATGAGAAGACCTCCAACCACATAAAGGTGGCGGAGATGGTCATAGAGAAAGCGAAGCGGATGGTGGAGCTAGGCGAGGATGTGATCATTATGCTCGACAGCATCACGAGGCTTGCCAGAGCGTACAATAATGAGATTCCTTCCAGCGGAAAGACACTTTCTGGGGGTATAGATGTGGGAGCGTTGCACTATCCCAAGAAATTCTTTGGTGCTGCACGAAACATCCGTGGTTGTGGGAGTCTGACTATCTTGGCGACAGCTTTGGTGGATACGGGCTCGAAGATGGATCAAGTGATCTTCGAGGAGTTCAAAGGCACTGGCAATATGGAGCTTAATCTAGATCGCTCTTTGGCTGATGCGAGGATTTACCCCGCTATAGACTTGGTGAAGTCTGGTACGAGAAGAGAAGAACTATTGCTTACTGATACAGAGAAGAACAAGACTTATGTCATCCGCAAATACCTTGCTGCTAGTGGTAGCTCATACAAAGGGCTGCAAACTATTATGAAGAATATTGAGGCTACTCGGGACAACGAAGAGTTCTTGAACAAGATGAACGGATAGGTAGTGGAGAATAGCAGAAAAAGTGTTTGACAAAAAAAACTTTTTTCGCCCGCTAGAGAAAAAGTAACTAGTTTGGAAGAAGGAGAAGCGATGGAGAAGATGCTGGGAAAGCTGAAAAAAAAAATTGAAACCTTTTGGGGGTTTGTAGCGATCTATGTGCTGATAGCTTTTCCCACTTATATCTTGCCTGTTTATGGGTCTAACTCGTTGATTTCCTATATGATGTCTGGAGTTAATTTTTATTTCTGGTTGCATCTTTTTGTTTTACTTGTGTTGATATTTTTGGCAAAGATCAGGGGAGAGATTGTTGGGAAAAATTATCTGTCTGTTTTTGCTCAGCTAGCGTTGGTGTTCGATTTAGTTCCTTTTTTAAACTTCATCCCTCTGGCGGCGACGAGCATGCACATTTTGGTGATACTCAACGCCATGAAAAAATCTGAAAAACTGAAAGGGAGCACAGAATCGATCTTATTAAAATAAGAAAAGAGCTTCATAAGATTCCTGAAAAGGGTCGGGAAGAAAATTTAACTCAAGATTATCTGTTAAAGATTTTGCAGAGATTTGACTGTCTAAAAATAAAGCAAGTAGAGACGGGCATTTTGGCAGAGTATTCCTATGGAACAGGAGATTACAAACTTTTTAGGGCAGATATGGACGGTTTGCCAATAATAGAAGAGACGGGTGTGTCTTTTGTTTCTCAGCATTCTGGTTGGATGCACGCTTGCGGACACGATGTGCATATGAGTGTACTTTTGGGTTTGGTGGAAAAGGTCGTGCAGAACAAACTGGCAAAGAGCTTACTTTTTCTTTTTCAGCCAGCCGAAGAGCTGGGTCTTGGGGCTAAATATGTGGTGAATAGTGGAATTTTGTCCGATTATGCGATTAGCTCTGTGTTTGCTTTGCATATCAGTCCTAGTTACGCTGTGGGTCAGGTGGCTAGCCGTGCAGGGACTATTTTCGCAGCAGCCCAAGAGTTCGATTTTGAGATTACAGGAGTAGGAGCACACGCAGCTAAACCAGAGCAGGGAAAAGATGCTTTGCTGGCTGGATGTGAGCTGGTGCAGATGTTGCAGCGACGGAAGAGTCCGAGTAATCGTATTTGCGTCGGTGAGTTTAGCTCTGGCAGTGTTCGTAATGCGATCGCTGATAAGGCAGTGGTCAAAGGTACTCACCGTACTTTGCACAAATCTGCCAAAGAGAAACTAAATCTTGCCTTGCGTAAAGATGCCGACGAGGTTGCTCACAAATATGGGGTGCAGATAGATTTGAAATTTGGAGCTTCGACCACAGAGGTTGTCAACGCAGAAAAGTTGCTTGATTGCTTCCAGCGAAGTTTGCCCGAAAAGATAAAGTTTGTAGAGTCTGCAGTGGAGTACACGGCGGAAGATTTTGGTGTTCTGAGTTCTATTTACCCGGGCTTGTTGTTTTGGTTGGGAGGTGGAGTCAGTGAGTTTGGACTGCATAATAATAAATTTATGCCCGATAGCAGAGCTATCGAGGTGGGAGTGGAAAGTTTTTATTGTTTGATATGAAAAAGATATTTGTTTTTTTGTTTTTTTTGGTTAGTTTAACGGAGCTTTTCGCTGGAGATGTGCTGGTGCGAGTGGGGAAAAATTTCTTGAGTAAGCAAAACCTGCAAGAGTATATGCTGGAGAACTCGCTGAGTGATAAAGTCAAAGGGCTAGAGGGTTTGATACGCCAAGAACTGATTCTTGGTTACGCCAAAGAGCAAGGTGTGAAGGTGGCAGATCAGGAGATTGTTCAGTATCTTCAAGATGAAATGGGACAATCTGTGGATTTAGAGGCTTTGCGAAATATGGAGATGGGTCAGTCACAAGAGCTGAAAATGATTCGTCGTGAGCTGAAGATGATGAAAGCACAGGAGATGATAAAATCGGCTCTTGATGTTGATATGAAGAGCCTCTTGCAAGAGTTTCTTTTGAAAAGTGCCAAAATAGATATTTCTTATTTTGTAGCGGATTGGTCTTTGTTCGATTTGCCAGAAAGCTTTACTTACGCCGATTTGGAAAATTTTGCCGATGACCACTACGGGATGTTTGATAAGATAAAGAAGATTAAATTTGATTACACGATAGTGCTGAAAGATGAGGATAAGTCTGCGGATGATTTGAGCTTTTTGTTTGAAGATTGGCAGATAGGGTTGCAAACTTATCGCAAAAATGTCGCGCGGCAGTTAGCAGAAGATTTGGCTAGTGCTTGGGAAGACGACATCAAGCCAGATAGGCAGATATTTAGCACCGATTTTATAGATAGTCAGCATAAGATAGCAGATTTTGAGCAAATTGATTTGCACTCAGTTTTTGCTAGTGAGAAGAGTTGTTTTATGTACGAGATACCTGCGGGATTTTTGCTAATCAAAAAAGTGAAAGAGAAGAAGGTTGCTTACTTTTCGGAAGAGGGTGATTATCAAAAAGTGATCCAAGGTTACATAGATTATGTGGCTAAGCAAGACCAAAGCAAATCTGACCCATACAAAAAGTACTTTGACGAAAATCTGTACTCTCTTACTGACAAGCGAGTGGGAGTTAAGGTCGAGTATCTGAAGTTTGATAATCTCAACTATTTGCAAAAGTTAGATTTGGAAGCAAAGACCCTTACTCCAGAACTAAAGGAAAAGGTGACAAAAGATACAACTCTTTTCTTTTTTGTCGACAAATTTGCTTTGAATAAGAGTAGCTCAGTGGAACAAATAAGGCAGCGAGTGAGTAAAGGAAACTTATTTGGCAGTGTTAAAGATGGTGATGACATTTGTCATTACAACACGATAGTGTATAACTCTGCTTATCTGCCGAGTTTTGAGCAAGCCAAAAATTACCTCTACGACAAGGTGCAGATGGATAAACAAAAGCAGAAAAAATACAACTTGGAAAAGTATTACGAGAAACATTTTAACAAGTTTCAGAGACCGACACAGTTGGGGATAAGCGGGCTGCTGGTGAAAAATGAAGATTTTGACACGGTAGAAGTGCAAGATGTCGAGATAGAAAATTACTATCTGGAGTATAAAGCCGATTTTAGCACCTCAGGCAAACGGAGATACGATTGCATTTATCTGGCGGATGCAGCCAAGACGAATCAGAAGTTCGTGGAGTATCTGCATAACATCGTGAATGAGGACAATTTTTCTTATCTAAAAAAATGTTTTGGCGATAAGTTTGCTGGTCTGACAGGGAATTTTTTGGATTACTTTGAATTAGACAATGAGTTGAAAAAGAAGATTAATGCTTTGAGTGTCGGCAAGATTAGCGAGCCTTTTTATTATAAAAGTGGCTGGATAATATTGGAGAAGGGCGAAGATTACAAAGAGAATTATCTTACTTTAGAAGATGCTAAGCCGTTTATCCGCGAGAAGTTAATCGCCAAAAAGCAAGAAGAGTGTGCACTGCAAAAGGCAAAAGAGCTGGATAAAAAAGTGGCTTGGTATGGCAGTCTTGAGAGCTACAAAGATTCTGAGTTTTATTTTCAGACTAAATTTCACTCGATTACTGAGCCTTTTGAGTATCTTGGCAATTTGATGCCTTACGAAGGCGATTTTGTAAAGATGTACTCTCGCAAGAAGTACGATAAGGTTTTCAAGGTGCCAGACGGTTATGCGGTGTTTTTTTTGGATAAACTTTATAAATCTGCTATTCTTCCTTTTGAGGAAGTAAAGTCTGAAATCGTGGAGCAGATCGAGAATGAGAAAAAAGAGGAGAACGCCCGGAAATTTCTGAGCGTTTTTAGTGAAAATCTGAATAGTGACGACTTCGCTTCTAGCGTGTTTTTGTCTTATCTAGGCAATCAAAAACAGTTAAAAAATTTTTCTCTGGATAATAAGTTGCCGTGGACGACACAAGAGGAAAATAAACAAGTGTTTAAGTTGGCGATGAAAGGATCTTTGGGTGTGTTTCGCTCAGCTATTTACTTGTCGTGTGGAAAATATTTGGTTTATCGGGTTGACTCGCGGACTATTTTGTCCAAAGACGAGTTCAATGAGAAGAAAAACGCCTATCTGAATGATGAGTTAGATAAATTGAGCGATTTGTGGTTGGATGAGTATCGCAAGAAAGTGATGATTAAATATTATAGGTGATGAGATTGAAAAGAAGATTATTTTTATTGTGCTTGGTGTGCTTTACTCTGGGGTGTTCTAGGGAAAAAGTTTTGGAGAAATCAAAACCAGCTTTTGTGTTCAAGGGTGGTAGCGTAAAGTTGGACAGCTTTCCTAGCGAATTTTCGCCTTTTGTGAATAGGATAGCGGAGCTTGATTTTATCAAATCGCCTGGATATGTGATAGTGCCAGACGGTGAGCAGATGTACGAGATAGTAGGGCAGATGGCGGTAATTGGCTATGAACCCATATTTTTGGTGGATAATTTCGGATTTGCAGAGAAACTCACCAAAAGATTTGCAAAGACCACTTTTTTTGCCGACTACAAGTTCTCGGAAAACACCATAGAGGCTAAACTAAATTGGGTAAAAGCTAAATATTTGGCAGGGGCGATAGCTTGCTTGATAACAGATAAACACCGCTTTGCTTATCTAGGTAGCGATACTGTTTCCAGTAGTGCTTTTGCACAAATCAATTCTTTTGCCTTGGGAGCAAAATCTCTAGATCCGCAGGCAGAGGTGGATTGGATAAAGCTGAAAATGGATAAAGAAACTCCTCTTGCGGAGCAGTTGAAAATTTTACAGAAAAGCGATTATGGCTTGGTTATTTTGGGAGAAAACGATCAAGAATTGGAACAAGCAATCGAAAAGCTGAAACTACCTTTTGTGGGTTTTGGGACTGATAAAAACAAGCAAAGATTGGCAAGATTTTACTACGATTACTCTCCTTTATGGATTAGAGCTTTGCAAGATTTTGTCTTGGATAGCTTGGAAGATAGCTACGAGTATGGGCTTGAAGATTACTGTGTGGGCTTAGTGGATTACGGCGAAAATCTGCCTAAAGAGAAGATTTTTTTGTTGGATAGTGTGCTTGTTAGAGTTGACAGTAGTGCAGTTTTTGTCGGGCCAATATTTGATTGCGATGACAATATGCGGGTTTACTACGGAGACACGATTTTGGACACAGAGCTGAGATTTATGAATTGGGTGGTGAAGGGAGTCAGGGAGTGAAGTATGTTTTGGGGTGTAAAATTTGGATGCTTTGAGAAATAAGCGTTATTAAAATTTGAGGATTATAGATGAAAACAGCGTTAATTACAGGAATAAATGGGCAAGACGGTTCTTATTTAGCTGAATTTTTGCTAGAAAAGGGCTATGATGTCTGCGGGATAATAAGACGGTCGTCTTCTTTTAATACGGGAAGGATTGAGCATCTGTATATTGATGATCTGATAGAAGATATGCACAATAAGCGAAAAATTAAACTGTTTTATGGCGATATGACCGATTCCTCGAATTTGATTAGGATTATCAAGCAAACGCAGCCCGATGAGATTTACAACTTGGCGGCCCAGTCTCATGTGCAGGTCTCTTTTGAGGTGCCAGAGTACACTGCCGATACGGATGGCATCGGCACGATTAGAGTGTTGGAAGCTGTTCGCCTTTTGGGTTTGGAGAAGAAAACGAAGGTTTATCAGGCGTCCACGAGTGAGCTTTATGGGAAAGTGCAAGAGATTCCCCAGTCAGAAGATACGCCTTTTTACCCACGGAGTCCATATGCGGTGGCGAAGCAGTACGGTTTTTGGATTACCAAAAATTACCGCGAATCTTATGGAATGTTCGCTTGCAATGGGATTCTTTTTAATCATGAATCTGAACGCAGAGGGGAAACTTTTGTTACGCGCAAGATAAGTTTGGGGGCAGCACGGATTGCCAAAGGTTATCAGAAAAAATTGTATCTGGGTAATATGAATGCCAAGCGAGATTGGGGTTACGCCAAAGATTATGTGGAGTGTATGTGGCTGATGCTACAGCACGAAAGCCCCGAAGATTTTGTAATCGCCACTGGGGAGCAATACTCAGTGAGAGATTTTTGCGATTTAGCTTTTAGGGAAGCAGGCATCGAGTTGCGTTGGGAAGGTAGTGGAGTAGACGAAAAAGGGATAAATATCGCTAATGGCAAAGTTTTGATAGAGGTAGACCCGCGTTACTTTAGACCTGCAGAGGTGGAGACACTTTTGGGTAATCCCGCTAAAGCTAAAAGCGTGCTAGGCTGGAATCCTCGCAAGACCTCTTTTGAGGAGTTAGTCAAGATTATGGTTGAGCACGATTTGGTTTATGTCCAAAATTTGCACAATTGTAGAAATATCTTACTCTAGATAGTTTTTTAGAGATATGAAAAAAATATTAATTACTGGGGCGAGTGGAATGGTGGGTAAAAATCTTCTGCAATTTAATAAGACAAAAGGTTATCTTATTGATGCTCCAACAAGTAGAGTGCTTAACCTTTTAGACAAAATTTCTGTTAATAGTTATATAGAATCAAGTAAACCTGATATGGTTATTCATTGCGCTGGTAAAGTTGGTGGTATTCAAGCTAACATAGCTGATCCTGTTGCTTTTTTGGCAGAAAACATGCAAATGGGATTAAATTTGGTGATGAGTTCTTATGTCACTGGAATTAAGAACTTTATTAACATGGGAAGTTCTTGTATGTATCCAAAATATGCTAAAAACCCCTTGAAAGAAGAAGTTGTTTTGAAGGGTGAACTTGAGCCGACAAATGAAGGATATGCGATTGCAAAGATTGCGATAACAAAGCTTTGTGAATATATCAGTAGAGAAAATGAGGGATTTCAATATAAAACAATAGTGCCGTGTAATTTATATGGTAAATATGATAAGTTTAATACAAAAAATTCTCACATGATTCCTGCAGTTATTAAAAAAATCCATGAAGCTAAAATTAGCAATACTAAAGCAATAGAAATTTGGGGTGATGGTGAAGCTAGGCGTGAATTTATGTATACAGGAGATTTAGCTGATTTTACATATTATGCTTTAGATAATTTTGATTATATGCCACAAAATATAAATGTGGGATTAGGATATGATTATACTATTAATGAATATTACAAAGTTATTGCTGAAGTTGTGGGGTTTAAGGGTGAATTTGTTCATAATCTCACAAAGCCAGAAGGAATGAGACAAAAACTTATTGATAATGAAAAACTGGTAAAATTTGGTTGGAAAGCAAAAACTGATTTGAAAGTAGGCTTAGAAAAGACATACAAATATTTTTTAAAGGAGGTTTTAAATGAAAAGTAGTTATCCATTAGCAACATCTACTTGGGATGAAAAAGAGATACAAGCTATCCAAAATGTTATTGAGAAAAATGTGTATACTATGGGTGAGAGCGTGGAACAATTTGAAAAAGATTTTTGTAATTTTATTGGTAGCAGATATTCTGTAATGGTAAGTTCTGGTTCTGCTGCTAACCTTATAGGGGTAGCCTCACTTTTTTATACCAAAAATCCAAAGCTTAAACGCGGTGATGAAGTTATAGTCCCAGCGGTATCATGGTCAACCACATATTTTCCTTTACAGCAATATGGACTTAAATTAAAATTTGTTGATATTGATTTAGAAACTTTAAATTATGATTTGTATGCTTTAGAGAAGGCTATTTCTAAAAAAACGAAAATGATAATGGTTGTGAACCTTTTAGGCAATCCGAATAACTTTGATAGAATTTATGAGATGACTAAGGATAAAAACATTATTTTATTTGAAGATAATTGTGAATCTATGGGCGCGAAATACAAAGGTAAGATGGCAGGAACTTTTGGTATTATGGGAACTTTTTCTACCTTTTTTTCTCACCATATGGCTACTATGGAGGGAGGGATAGTAATTACGAATGACAAAGAGCTATACCAAATATTGTTGTCTCTTAGAGCTCACGGATGGACAAGGAACCTTCCTACTGAAAATCTTGTTTCAAACAAAAGTGACAATTGGTTTAATGAATCCTTTAGATTTGTACTTCCAGGTTATAATGTACGACCTGTAGAGATGAGCGGAGCTATAGGAATAGAGCAATTGGAAAAATTGCCTAAATTTTTGGAAGTAAGAAGGGAAAATGCAAAATTATTTTCTGAACTATTTGTTAGTCATTCAGAATTTATGATACAAATGGATGTTTCAGAAAGTTCTTGGTTCGGATTTTCTTTAATTATAAAACCTTCTTCTAAGTTAAAAAGATCTGATATCGTCAAAAAGTTAATGAAAGCTAATATAGATTGTAGACCCATTGTAGCTGGGAATTTTACTAGAAATAAAGTGATGCAATATTTTGATTATGAAATTCATGATGAACTCAAAAATGCTAATTATTTGCATGAGAATGGATTGTTTGTAGGAAATTGCCAGATTGATTTAACTGCTCAAATCAATTATTTGGCTAAGGTCTTAAAATAGAAGCTAATAAAAGAGACTTTTTCATTTTAGGATTTGGTAAGATTTTACAAGTTCTTATTGCATTAGTCTCTATAAAATTATTAACAACCATTCTTAGTGAGCAAGAAGTCGGCAATTATTACTTACTTCTTACGATTCTCACTCTTTTCAATTTTGCTTTCTTAAATTCATTGGGGCAATATTATGGAAGACATTTGATTAAATGGGAGCATAACGGGAATCTCTTAAATGCTACAAATGTATTGCTGTTTTTAAGAATAAGTGCTATAATATTTTCACTCTTCATAGTTTCTTTTGTGTATAAAATTTTTGGTTATGAGGAATATTACACTTTGGGTGATTTTTTGCTTTTTATTTTTATTTCGCTTATAGCTGGAGTTCATGGAGTACTTTTAAATGCAGTCAATGTATTAGGTGATAGAATTAAGTTTACTATTTACATAGTTTCTATATTAATAGTTGGCTTTATTTTTTCTTTTTTTATTGTTAATTATGTGGATAAATCTGCTATGGGATGGTTGTACGGCTTGGCTCTAGCACAGTTGTTTTTTTCTTTTATTTTATATAAATTTGTAGTTAAGGACAATGAATTTTCTTTCAAAAAAGTAAAAGTTGCTTTTCAAAAAAAACATATAAAAGAGGTGGCTGTTTTTATCATTCCTGTAACGGCAACTCTCTTCTTGCAATGGGGTCAAAATCAATCATATAGATTTATAATAGAAGCAAAATATTCGCTAGAAGTGCTGGCTTCTATAGGAGTGGGAATTGCAGTATCAGGAGCAATCTTTAGTGCAGTTGAGAGTTTGGCGATACAGTTTTATAACCCTATTTATTTAAAAAGAATTACCCATGCAAGTAAAACAGATAGAGCTAAAGCGTGGAATGATTTGGCTAGTTATATGATCCCAGTATATATAGTGCTTACTACATATGTTGTTCTATTTTCACCTTATCTCACAAGGTTATTAGTGGCATCAAAATTTTATGAATCTTATATTTATGCTATGTATGGTGCGATGATAGAGTTTTTTAGAGTAATGACAAATCTTGTTTATAATGTTTCACAATCAGAAGTTAAAACAAATACAACTATTTTACCATATGCTTTAGGATTTGTTTTGACAATAGGTTCACTATACCTATTTGACATGTCAGAAAAATTATGGATGATTCCTCTTTTTGTAGGATTGGCAAATGGAATAATTTTTATATTTTTATTTAGAAATATGAAGAAGCTACTTGATATTAAAGTAGATTATATAAGTATAACAAAATCTTTTGTTTTAATTTCTCCTTTATTCTTGATTTTATTAATAAAAAAGAGTCAAAATCTTTTAATAACAATATTAGTGATAAGTGTAGGAGGAGTGTACTTTTTATACTTAGTGTATCTCATCGTACAAAAGAGAATTTTTGGGAAAGTAATATGAATAAAGCTTCATTTGTGGTGTCAAAACATCTTCAGAAAAACAATATTTTTGATGAAACAAGTCAAGGAAACAGAGACAATGTGTTTTCTCCCTTTATATTAATGAAAAAAGAGTTTTCAAACAGTGGTATTGATTTGAATACATGTGATATTGTGTCGATTAAAGATGCAGATTTTGTTATATATTATAATTTGCCATCTATTTTACCTGTGGAAAAGGATATAAAAAAATCTTATTTAATCCTTTCTGAAAGCGAATTAATTAGACCAGACAATTATGATAAAGAAAAACATAGGCGTTTTAATAAGATTTTCACTTGGCATGACGATTTGGTTGATAATAAAAAGTATTTTAAATTGAATTATTCTCATTTATTCCCAAAAGAAATTAACAAAGATTTATCTAAGAAAAGAAAATTATGCACATTAATAGCTGGGGACAAAAAAGCTACTCATATGCTAGAATTATATAGTAAAAGAGTAGAATCCATAAGATGGTTTGAAAATAATCATCCAGAAGAGTTTGATCTATATGGAACAGACTGGGATAGGTATAAGTTTAAAGGATCTTTTTTTTTGCGAGCATTCAATAGAGTCCCATACATTCCGCAAGTTTTTGCGAAAATCATTAATCAGACTTATCCTTCTTATAGAGGTAAGGTGACTAATAAAAAAAAGACAATGGAAAAGTATAAATTTTCTATTTGCTATGAGAATGCAAGAGATATACCAGGATATATCACAGAAAAAATATTTGATAGTTTTTTTGCGGGATGTGTCCCGATATATTGGGGGGCAAATAATATTTTAGACTATATACCAAAAGAGTGTTTTATAGACAAAAGGGAGTTTAATACTTATGAAGAAATTTATAATTTTATTAAAAACATCAATGATGAAGATTATATGAAATATTTGGACAATATTGAAAACTACATTTTAAGTGAAAGAAAACACATATTTACAAATGAATATTTTGCACAAATAATATATGGGGAAATAATAGAATAAGGGATAAAAAGAGGAATGTTACTTAATAAAATAATAAAAAGATTAGTAAAAATATATAAAATTTGGATACTGAAAGACAGATTTTTATCTGCTCATAGAAATTGGGTAAAAGACAAAGGCGATAGTACTTTTAGGTTGGAGTATGATTTAAATAAAGATTCAATAGTTTTTGATTTGGGGGGATATAAAGGAGATTTCACTTATGAAATTTTTAACAAGTATCATTGTAATATTTATATTTTTGAACCAGTTAGTGATTATTGTGAAAACATTAAAAAGCGATTTGCTAAAAATGAAAAGATAAATGTATTTAATTTTGGTTTATCTAATGAAGACACGGAATTACAAATAGGCGTATCAGAGTCGTCATCTTCAGTATATAAAGATAATTCAAGCAAAAAAGAAACAATATTTTTAAGATCTATTATGGGGGTTATTAAAGAAAATAATATAGAAAAAATAGATTTACTTAAAATAAATATAGAGGGCGGTGAGTTTGATGTACTAAATGAAATAATTACAGATGATTATGTTAAAAATATTACAGATATTCAAATACAATTTCATATGTTTGTAGAAAACTCGGAAGAAAAAAGAAAATTAATCCAAAAAAAATTATCGAAAACACATTGTTTGACTTATAGCTACTGGTTTATTTGGGAAAACTGGAACTGTGTTAAGAAATAAACTAAAAAAAACAAGTTTTTATACATTGTTAAGAAGCATAAAAAATCAAATAGACAATAAGAGAATTATGCCAGTATTAAATGCTTATGAGAAAAAGTATAGTTTGGCGAATTTCCAATATGCAAGTTTTAAAAAAAATGTGCTTAGCTATATAAAAACAAATCAATTGAAAAGTAATTATGAATATAAATTTGCAAATTCTAAAAAAAATGCAGACTTGTACTCTTCTGTATATGCAGCGATGACTTTAGGTCTTTTTGATGAGATAAAAAATTTAACGAAGAAAGAAAAAACAAACTGGACGAACTATATTTTGTCTTTTCAAAATGAGAATGGCTTATTTACTGATGAGTATTTAAAATCGTCATTATCTGACAAAATACATTATTGGGGATGGTTTCATCTTTTACCACATCTGATAATAGCTTTAGATTATTTAGACAGTAAACCAAAGTATGATTTTAAATTTATTTATAAAATGTTTGAGAATAAAACCATAGAAGAGTGGCTTGAAACTAGAAGTTGGCGTGAAAATTATTTGGCTGTAAGTAATGAAATAATGAATATAACTGTCTTACTTCAATATTCAAGAGATACATTTAATAATGATTTAGCAAAAGAGTATGTAAAGAGAATTTTGGTGTGGCTTAAAGCAAATCATATTGATAACAAAACAGGATTGTGGGGAGAGAAGACTTTAAGAAGTAGTTTAGATATTTCAAAAGCGGTGAAAACTGCATATCATTTTATGCCAATGTTTCTTTATGATAATGACTTAGAAAAATTGAATATAGAAGACTTTATTAAATATGTATTACAAACTCAGAATGTGTTTGGGACATATGGGACATGTTATCTTGCGGATGGTTGCGAGGATATGGACAGTGTATATCTTTTAACTCAACTTCCAATATCTAAGGTACATAGTAAGGAAGTAGAAGATTCAGTAAAATTATTTTTTAACAAGGTTTTTGTGAATATGAATAGTGATGGAGGATTTGTTTTTAAGAGGATGGCTTCATTTCAGTATGCAGATTCAAGATTACAATCAAATAAAGATGAAAGTAATATGTTTGGGACTTGGTTTAGGGCATTATCAATTGCGTATGCTTGTGAATTTTTAAAGATTGATAATGATTTTTCTTTTTCCAAAATGCCAGGCTATCAATTTTTAGGAAATACAAACAAATGATCTTTGTTGGTCCTTATCTTAGCAATCCTAACTGCCATTTTAACATGAATATTGTTGAGAGTATTGGTAAGAAAGATGATTTGATCATTGATATAAAAGAGGAAAAACATTATTTAGAGAAGATAAAAAAATATTTATTAGGCAAAGCTATAAGTGCTGAAATAGTTGTTTATAATCCATTTGAAAGCGAAGACTTTGTAATTATTATGAAAAAAGAACTTCCAAAACTTAAAATCTTTATGTACTGTTCTGATGATGAATGGAGGTGCTTTAATTATGATAGATATTTAGCTCTTTATGTAAATTTTTTTTCTATCACAGCTAAAAAGCATTTACCTTTATATAGAAAATGGAGATTTGCAAATGTTATTGGGACTAATTGGGCATGTAATACGGATAGATTCTATCCTTTAGCAGTAGAAAAGAAATATGATGTAACTTTTATTGGTGCTCCTTATGGGAAGAGAATTGAATATGTGAGAGAAGCTATTAAGAAAAATATCAATATTAAAGTATTTGGGAAAGGCTGGGATAATTTCAGCGATTTAAAACCTTATTGGGGAGGTTATGTCTCTTATGAAAATATAAATAAAATTATTAATCAATCAAAAATAAATCTTAACTTTATGTGGTCTTCACAAGGTGGATATCAAATAAAAGGAAGATGTTTTGAACTTTCAGGGTGTGCGGCTTTTCAACTTTGTAATTATGGTGAAGAACTTTTAGAATATTTTGAACCAGATGTAAGTATTGGGATATTTAAAGATAAAAAAGATTTTGTAGAAAAAATAAATTACTATTTATCTAATGAGAGCAAACAAGAGATAATAGCTGAAGAATCATATGAAAAAACATTACAAAAAAATACTTGGGCTATAAAATTTAAAGAGATATTTGAATTTGGCAAAAATAAAAATCAGATAAAAAATTTGCCAATATTTAAAATATTAGTTATAACTCAAAATAATGTAAAGCACAATATAAATATTAATGACCCGAGATTAAACATATATTTTAAGGACACGGAAAAAGAATACGATGGAGTTGTTGAATTAAAAAACAATACGAGTATTAATAATGAAATACTTTACATGATGGCTTTTGCTCTTTATGCAGATAATTCGGATGTTGTTTTTGCAAATTTTTACTTAGATAATGTTTGGATTAGGTTTAAAGAGAATGATTTGTTGAGGAAAAACTTTTTAATCAAATTATTGCCAATAGAATCTAAAATGCATTCTTTTGATTCGTATATAAATAAAAATATTAATAATTATTCTTTTATTGAGTATCCAGCTTATGAAATTAGTGAAATTCAAAATATAATAAAGACACTTTTAAAACTTTTATTTTCGAGTTATTATCAACAAGAGTTGTTTGAAAAATACCTAAAAAATAAAAATTTTTTAGGTATGGCGAAAATAGCTTTTGAATATTTAGTAAGAAAATTGATTTTAAAATGATCAAACTACTAATCTCTGTCGTAATGTCTGTCTATAATAGTGAAAAATATTTATCCGAATCTATTGAGAGTGTCTTGAATCAAACATGTGCTAATTTTGAATTTATTATTATTAATGATGGTTCTACAGATAGTTCATTGCATATAATCCAAAATTATATGCAAGATGATGAGCGAATAGTTTTAGTAAATCAAGAAAATAAAGGCTTGCCTTTTTCTTTAAACGAAGGAATAGAGAAAGCGAAAGGTAAGTATATAGCTAGAATGGATGCTGATGATATAAGTTTGCCTACTAGGTTTGAAGAACAAATTAAGTTTATGGAAAAGAATTTAGAAATTGGTATTTGCGGAACATGGGCGGAGGTTTTTGGGGAAAAAAAAAAAAGTAGAATTCTAAAACATCCTATTACTCACGATGAAATGAAAGCAAAACTTTTATATACAGTTTGTTTTGCTCATCCGACGGTTTTTATGCGAAAAAGGGTTTTAGATGAAAACAAGTTAAGATATAATCTAGATTATTTAAATGCTCAAGATTATGAACTATGGAGCAAAATTTCTGAAGTTACTGTGATGGGGAATATTCCTAAGGTTCTTTTGAGGTATCGATTAAATGAGAATAGCATTACTTCTATAGCAGACTCAAAAAATGTTGAGCTGAGATATGATTTGCTGGAGAGTGTTTACAGCAAATATATAAAACAAATGGGAATAGAGAATAGTGGTAATGAGAATAAATTACATTTTTTGATAAATCTTAATGAGCGAATAGCTAAAGCTAATATATGTTTAAATTCTTTCAACTCTTATTTGAGTAAATTGATTGAGGCGAATAAATCGACAGTAATCTTTAACCAAAAATACTTAGAACAACTTTTAGCTAAAAAGTTTTTGATAGTTGTTTATTATAAAATTAAAAAGAAAGATTTTGATTTTTTAACAGCTATATTTTACTCTCTATTTTGGAAAGCAAGCGGAAATTTTATCAAAGAGAACTTATTCCAAATATTGCGGAAGAAGTGAAAAGTTATATTTCAAAGTTTGATTAAAATAATGAAATTTATAGAGAGATCTGTGATTTATGAGCAGTTTCGTTTAGTAAAGGGAATGTTAGATATCTTTTTTTACGATAGGGTTTTATGATAAAAATATCAATAGTTGTACCAGTTTATAATGTTGAATCATACATTCTTAAATGTATAGATTCAATATTAATGCAAACGCTTCAGGAAATTGAAGTTATTTTTGTGGATGATCATGGCAATGATAGAACTATTGACATTGCGAAAGCTTATTTGCTTCAGGAAAATCCATCTTTTCCGTTTCAATTTATTGAGACACCTAAAAATTTAGGTCCTGGAAGTGCTCGTAATCTCGGCATTGAATGTGCACGAGGTGAGTATTTGTCTTTTATTGATGCTGATGATTGGATTGAGCCCGATTACTGTGAGAAGTTGTATACAACGGCTAAAAAGTATGATTGCGATTTGTGTGTTTGTCAGGCGTGGATGGATTTTAAAAATAACAGGAAATCAAAATTACTGAGATTCCCATCTTTTAATAATGGCACAATGGTTGATTCTGAAAAAAAAAGATTTATTACAGAGTTTGTACCATATCATTGTAACTATCTTTTTAAAAGAGAATTTATTCTTCAGTATAAAATAAGGTATCCTTCTTTCAAATCGTCAGAGGACAGTTATTTTGTGATAATGGCTGCGTTGTTTGCAAAGCGAATGGCAAAAATTTCGGCTCCATTTTACCATTACATAATAAGAGAGACTTCAATTAGTCATCGGCAAAATGCTTCTCGCCACAAAGTTAAATTCAAAGTATTTGCCAAACTTATAAACGATTCAAAAATCAATAGTTTGTACTCCTTATATCATGAAGAAATCGATTTTTTGTTTATTAAAAAAGGGCTTTTAATGTCTGTTTTTGAGTATATTAGAAATGCGAAACATATTTCATATCATAAGATTAAGAATTTTTATGATGATACAGAAAAGTTATTGCCCTGTATTGTGTCTAATAAATATTTGAAGGTTAAATTTAGCTATAAGTTGTTGATGTTTTTATTGAAATATATGCCTTTTTTGATTGTATGGTGTGTGAAATCGGTAACGCCTGAAATTTGGAGTAAATTTAAAAAGTAAAATTTGGGAAAAACTCGTAGATTTTCTCTTCTTTGAATCTATTATGTTAAGCATATAAAATCTTTTTTTATCCACAATAGAGGAAGTTCGTGGGTAGGAAGAAAAGAAACGAGTTCACAGCATAAGTACACAATTTTGGTAAATTAAATAAAAAATCATTTTACAAGTAAAAATAATTTTATTTAGTGAATAACAAAAAATTGCAGAAGATAATAAGAGGTTATAAAAAATAAAGGTAAAATCTACAAAGAAAGGAGAGTAAGATGAAAAGAGTATTGTTATTAATGGTGATTTTTTTCACATTTGGCTGTAACATATTTGAATCAGAATCAAATAGTGATGTGGCAGAAACAGATATGAAAAAAGTTAACATAAATTTTAGTGAGATAACAGGGCTTTTATCTCCCACTGTGGATTATGATTTGAAAATGCTAATTGGTGGAAGATACGAAGATTATGAAGAGAAAGACGGAACAAATCTCACGGAAGGTGATGAAACTTATGTTTTGAACTTGAATTTGAAGAAAGGACATAGTTATAAATTTGCCGAGTTCACAATCAAAGAAAACAGTAGCGAAGTTTATACGATAGACACCAATAATACAAGCAACATAGGTGGTTTCACTATAAATAGCGATGGCACCACCGATCCAGCGACGATAAAGATTTATTTGCTCAAAGTAGACCCTTATAATGATGACCCAGTTGTGGATGTCGACATAACGGTGGAAACTGACGAGATGCCTGTCGTTGACCTGACATTCAAAATTACCTTGAACAATACAAGTAATCCGATACTTCAAGTTTTCAGGTGGAAAACACAGGGAGAACCAGATGCTTGGGAAAAAGAAGTGGAAAAACACAGTTCATCAGTCATTTATGATATGGATACAGATGCCGAATATGTTGTTACAGAAGAAGATAATGGGGATCTATCTCATTCATTTTACAAAGATGAATATAAGATAGTTGCCTGTGATTCTATTTCGGAAACTTCCATGGAAACTAAAATTTATTATGATACATCTGCAAATTTGAATGGGAAAAATATAATTTTTGACTTTTGAAGGAAATTACTTTCCGATTTTGGGTGGTGCTACTTTAGTGTTGTGACTTCAGCGTGATGAAGTTTGTGGATGAGAAGAAAAAATTTGATTAAGGATTAACTGGATGAAATATTTGATAAAATTTTTGCTGCGAATAGTGCCAAGGCATCATCTGCATAAGGTGGCTCACTGGGGGTTGCGATGCGTTGCGTGGTGGTATGCTGGCGATAGATACGAAGATCCGATCACGGGAAAGAGGTATCGCAAGTTGTTGCCGTATGGTCGCTTGAAGCAGCGAGTAAATGCTTTGGCTCCCGACTCTTTGTCTTTGGAAAGGCATCGCCTATTTTGGCTTTTTCTGCAGAAAGAGACAGATTTCTTTGCAAAGAAATATAAGCTTTTGCATTTAGCACCAGAATACTGTTTTCTAAATATTTTCAAGAAACTTCCTAATATTGAGTATGTTACTGCTGATCTCAACTCGCCGTGGGCGGATTTCCATTTTGATGTTCATCAGATTCCGTTTGCTTCGGAGAGTTTTGACCTTGTGTTTGCAAACCACCTATTAGAGCATGTGCAGGACGATGGTCAGGTGTTGCGGGAGTTCTACAGGGTGATGAAAAGCGGTGGTTGGGGAATTTTCATGGTGCCGATGGATTTAAACCAAGAGGCTACGCAAGAAGACCCGACTGTTACCGATCCGCAGATGAGAGAGCAGCTCTATGGGCAGGCAGATCATCTTCGCTTGTATGGGCTCGATTATCTGGAGCGATTGCGAGCTGCGGGCTTTCAGGTGAGGGAGTACGATGTGGTGAATAGTTTGGGGAGATCTCAGGCTGAACGCTATTGTCTGGACGAGGGCGATAAGCTCTATCTGTGTAGCAAGAGATAAATTTCTAATATTTCCCTTTTAACTTAAGTAAAAAACATCTTGACCTCTTTTAGGTTCAACAAAAAGTGAACCTAAATTAACCAAATGAATTTATTGAATTTTTAAGGAGTTCTTTTTGAAGTTAGAACTAACGCAGAATCAAAAAAAATTAATCCAAAAAACGGTGAGCTTGGAGGGGAAAAGGGGCTTTAAATCTTCGGCTTCTTTGATAGCGGGGCTTATTTTGGTGACGGGCAACAAGGGGCTCTCCTTTGATGATATCCAAGACACATTGGAATTGAGCAAAGGGGCGGTGAGTTTGGGATTGAGTCTTCTGACAGGTATTGGTAGGTTGGAGGATTTCAAGAAATTTAATGAGCGGAAAAGGTATTTTCGCATTCCGCTTAATTCTTCTTTGAAAGAGCATATAGAAGATGCTTTGGAGATGTTCGTTGATTTTAAGAATTTGGTGTCTGAACTGATAGCTGATAAACAAATCGAGTTTGAGAAAGATTTTGGCAAGATTATGGACGAAGATTTGGAGTTTGTGAGCTTTATACTAAAAAGGGTGACTAACGCCGTAGAAGAATGGAAAGGGATGAAAAAAAATGAAAAGAATTAGTATTTTACTTTTGGTGTTTTCTTTTTCTTGTTTGTGTTCGCTGTCTTTGGAAGAAGCAAAAGAGTTGGCTCTGGAAAACAATCTGGAGCTGAGCTCATCGTGTTACGAGCAAAAAAAGGCTAAAAAGCAATATTGGCAAGCATGGGGTGATGCCCTATTGCAAGTGAATGCCGTGGCGGGGTACTCTTACAAGAAGTCGGAATATCCAGATGCATCTCCTGCTTATATCGACAGGTTGACCAGTTTTGCTGCTTCCTCTGGTGAGATGACGGGTGATGACAAGATTTTAGCGGCAGAGATTATGAATTTGCAGGAAGATAACTATCCCAATGAAGAGCTAACAAATTTTGCGTACGGGATAGAGGCGACTCAGATAATCTCGCTGAAAACGCCTATCGGTGTGAGTATGGTAGGAGATGTGGCAGATATTTCTAGCTTGAGTGCTGACCTAAAAAGGCAAGAGGTTTTGTTTACTGTGAGCAAATATTACTATATGTTGCTGCTCGCCAGCCAAGAGTATCAAATCCAGAAACAGGCTTTGGAGATTGCACAGGAGAATTTCGAGCAAGTGGAGAGTATGTATCGCAATGGGGTTGTCTCGCAGTACGATTATCTGAGGGCGAGATTGGAGGTTACCAAGCAGAAGCCGAAACTGGAGCAGTCGGACAAGAATTTGGTGCTGGCAAGGCAAAGTTTCAAGAATTATGTACGCTGGGATGATGAGCAAGAGCTGGTGATTACCGACTCCCTGAAAGTGCCGAGCATAAAGGTATCGAGCTTGGATGAGTCGCTCAAAAGGGCACAAACCTCGCGTAAGGAGCTAGAGATAGCTAAAATAGCGACGACTATTAAACGCAAAGATTACAGAGTACAGCAGATCTCTTTTTTACCCGATTTTAAGGCGTCTTTTGAGTACAAGCAGTTTTCACAAACCTATGAGAACAGCGTAGAGACGGATAATTTTGGTAATTATTGGCAAATGAGTTTGGGTGCTTCGATGCCGCTTTTTACTAGTTTTGCTCGTTTCAACAAAGTATCGGTGAAGCAGTACGCTTGGCGACAAGCCAGAGAGGATGAGCTGAATACGAAAGATCTGGTGAAGCTGGATGTGCAGAACAGTTACTACACTCTCATCCAGTCGCAAAAAAGCTGGCAGTCGCAAAAAGAAAATCAGGATTTGGCTAAAAAAGCTTTTAGCATTGCTCAGGGCAGATACGAAAATGGGATTTCTACGCAGCTAGAGTTTTTGGATGCTACTTTGCAACAAAATGTGGCGGAATTAGGATATTTAAATAGTGTTTACGAATATATAATAGCTCTGCAGAGTTATAAAATGGCTATAGGAGATAAGTTATGAAAAAATTTTTAGTAGTTAGTGTTTTGTTGGTGAGTTTGTTGGCGTGTTCCAAAGAGAAAAAAGAGAGTTTGTCGGATATCCAAAAAAGAGAAGGCATCCCTGTGAAGGTGCAAGAGGTGACAGACCAAGAGTTTAGCAAAGAGCTGTATTTTACTTCTAGTCTGGGAGGTTACAAGCAGACCAGTGAGTTTAGTCCTATTGCCACAGAGGTGTCGAAGATTTTGGCGAAGGTTGGACAAAAAGTGAAAAAGGGGCAGACGATTTTGCGGTTCCCCGACGACAAACCTTCGGCGAATTATTTGCAGGCAAAATCGGCTTATGATAATAGTGCCAAGACTTATAACCGAATGAAAAAAGTTTACGACAAAGGCGGCATCTCCAAGCAAAATATGGATAATATCGCTACGCAGTACGAGGTGAGCAAAGCTAATTTCGAGTCGGCTTCGCAATTGGTGGAGGTGACTAGCCCCATCGATGGTGTGGTGAGTGCCATAAATGTGAGTCTTACGGATAATATTTCGCAGGGAGCTTTTTTGTTTACGGTTTCTGATCTGAGCAAATTGAAGACGAAGTTGTACGCATCGGAAGCACAAATAATGCAGATGAAAGAGGGTCAAAAGGTGAGAGCGGAGTGGAACGGTGTTGCTATCAACGGAAAAATCTCGGAGCTGTCGATGTCCAAAGATCCTATTTCGCAGAGCTTTGTGTGCTTCGCAGAGTTCGATAATAGTGATATGCAGGTGCTATCTGGGGTGTTGGCTGATATTTATGTGAGGGTGATAGATTTGCCGAAGGCGAAAGTGGTGCCTTTTAAGGTGGTGCAAAAAGATAAAGATGGCAATTTCGTCTATGTGGTGGAGCAAAATATTGCCAAGAAAAGATATGTGCAGGTAAAAGAGCAAAACGAGACGATGGTGAGTGTAGATGGCTTGATGAACGGAGAAACGGTGGTGCTGGTCGGATACAATATGGTGTACGATGGTGGCAAAGTGAAAGTTGTTCAGTAGAGCAAAAGAGGTAGAGTAAAATGTTTTTATCTAATATTTCCATAAAAAGACCGATAATGATGACAATGATTCTTTTGGTCTCGATAATTTTTGGAGCGATGGCTTATTTTAAGTTGCCGATGAATCTTTTCCCTAATGCGGATATCCCGTATGTGACAGTGCAAACGATCTATCCTGGAGCGGGACCACAAGAGGTGGCTAGTGGTGTGTCGGACATACTGGAAGACGAGATTGCTACGGTCTCCAAGATAGAGGAGCTGAAATCTTATTCTATGGATAATGTTTCCTTGATAATGATTCGCTTCGAGTTGGACAAAGATGTGGATATCGCCAAAGATGAGGTGAAGGCGAAAGTGGACGCTGTGGTCAATGATCTTGCTGATGGCGTACAGTTGCCGGTAGTGGAGAAGTTCGACCCCACTCAAACGCCTATCATGCAGTTGGTGGTCTCCTCAGACAATCTTTCGTCATTAGAGTTGTACGATTTGGCAGATAATAGGATTAAAGATCAATTTAATCAAATAGAAGGTGTGGCAGCTGTGAACTTAGTGGGTGGTGTGCAGAGAGAGATAAAAGTAGGCATGACACCTAATATAGCCAGGCAAGAGTACTTTACGCCATTGCAGCTGGCACAAAAGCTGGGGATGGCAAATGTGGACATACCATCGGGCAGTTACAGCATCGATGGGCGGGAAATTTCTGTGAAGAGCAAAGGTTTATTTGGTAGTCTGCAGCAGATGAGCAGATCCCGAGTGGCGACACCTAGAGGCGTGAAGCAGCTGGGGCAGATAGCAACTATTGCCGCTGGCGAAAAGGATATGGACACAAGGGCTCTTTTTTATGATAATGTGGAGAAAAAATCGGAAAAGAATGTGATAATGTTGGAGATTGTAAAATCTTCGGAAGGAAATCCCGTGCAGATTGCCAAGAGTGTGAAGGAGAAAATCGAAACATTGTTGGGCATTTTGCCTCAGGGCACGAACATGAAGATTGTGAAAAATGATGCTGACTTCATAGAAGGCTCGGTAAACGACACCATCAGCACGCTTTTTTTGGGGGTTTTGTTTACGGCGATAGTGCTGTTGTTTTTCTTGCACGACCTTCGCTCGACCTTGATTGTGGCTCTTTCGATGCCAGCCTCTTTAATTTCTACATTTTTGGTAATGAACTGGATGGGCTTTAGCTTGAATATGCTCTCGCTAATGGGATTGAGTACCTCTGTGGGGGTGCTGGTGTCCAACTCGGTGGTGGTGATCGAGAACATCTTTCGGCATATGCATACAGGCGATGGCAGACGAAATGCCTCGGCTAAAGGTACTGCGGAGGTAGTGGTGGCAGTAGTGGCTGCTACGATGACCAACATCGTGGTGTTTGTGCCTATCGGTAGTATGGACTCGCTAATGGGGATTTTCTTTCAAGAGTTTGCTTACACGGTGGTGATAGCCACGGCGTTCTCGTTGATTTACTCTTTTACGCTCACGCCGATGTTGGCGTCGCTCATATTACCCGAAAACCAAAAGAAAGGCAAGCTGGGAGAGAGCATCGAGAGGCTTTTGGACAAGGTAGATATGGGGTATGGCAGATTATTGGAAAAAATTATCCACACGAAATTTAGAGCTGTGATGACGGTGTTTGTGCCTTTTGTGTTGCTGGTGATAACGATTATGTGTGCTGGTATGCTTGGTTCGGATTTTATCCCTTATATGGACAACGGCGAGATTACCATGGATGTGAATATGCCCAGTGGCACGAGTATGGACAAGACGGAGGAGACTTATCTGGAGCTGCAAGAGAAGGTGGCGAAATTCCCTGAGGTGAAGTTGATAATGACCAAACTAGGTAGCCAAGGGGAGCTGGACAAGGGCGACAACCTGGGGACGGCGTACATCAAGCTGGTGGACAAAGACCAGCGTAAAGCTAGTGCTCCAGAGGTGGTGGAAAAAATCTCTAGGGAGCTTGCGGATTACCCAGGAGCGGAGATAAAAATCGAGGTGACCACAGAGGGGTTGGGTGCAGCCGTGCAGTTCAATCTGCGGGGACCAGACCAGCAAGGTCTGGAAAGATACAAAGAAGTGATAATGGCAAAATCTCGCGATATACAGGGACTGGTGAATTTCAAGAACTCTATTGGCGATGCCAAATTGCAAGTGGAACTACGACCTAAGCGGAAGATGTTGCAGGAGCTGGGCATAGATATTGCCACTCTTGGCAGCATGGTGAGGGCTTCGATACAAGGGCTAACTCCGACACAGTACGACATCGACGGCGACAAATACGATATTCGCGTGAGCTACACAGAAGAGTCGGTGAACTCTTTGGGCAAGATAGAAAGCATTCCTATCGTGACCTCCAAGGGCGTGTTTGTCCTTTCGCAACTGGCAGAGGTGAGTTTTACCAGTGTCGCTAATAAGATAATTCACGACAATAGGATTAACTCTATCCAATTCACAGGAGCAAACGCTGATGGGAGCTCTCTCTCGGAGGTGGTCAGTCAGGTTCAGCAGATGCTTGCTGATTTGGACTTGCCAGCAGAATATACGGTTGCTTGGGGTGGCAACGCCAAAGAGATGCAGACGACGATGACGGAGATGATGAAAGCGGGGTTATTGGCAATAGTGCTCACTTATATGCTTTTGGCAGCGATATTGGAGAGTTTCATCCAACCGTTGTACATCTTGGCGACTTTACCCTTGGCAGCTATCGGCGTGATATGGTCGCTCATCCTTGCGGGACTTAGCCTGAATATCGTTACGATGATGTCGATGATTATGCTCATCGGGATTGTGGTTAATGCGGCGATATTGCTACTTGACTATACCAATCAGCTCAAGGCCAGTGGGCTTTCGCCGCGGCAAGCTCTTTTGCAGGCGTGTCCCATTAAACTGCGACCAGTGATAATGTCGGCTATCGCTATCGCTCTGGGAATGCTACCGATGGCTATGGGGATAGGTGATGCCGGTGCGGAGATGCGGATCGGGATGGGAGTGGTGAGTATTGGTGGATTGCTAGTGGCAACTTTGCTGACGCTGTTTGTTATTCCCGCGATTTATTTTTTGCTCTCGCATAGAGTGAAGTAATAGTTTAAGTTCTGACCACTAAAAAATATTTTTTTAGTGGTCATTTTTTTTTGTCTCGCATTTTTTATAGAGACACACTATTTCGGACACTGCCACTATTTTTGTAGGAGTGCATATTAACCCAGTCGTTAAGGACGGTTATATAAGGTTTTTCTTGACATTCTTCTTTTCTTTTTTTCGCTTACTAATAATGAAAACAAGGAGAAAAAATGAACACAGTCAGAGCAATAGATATGAATTTTTTTGACACATTAGCATATGCAAAAGACCTAGAAAAAGCAGGTTTTACGCAAATACAAGCAGAAACTCTTGCGGAAAAAAATAAAGAGATTTTTAATAACAATTTGGTTACAAAAAAAGATTTATCTGAAGGACTTGCAAAAACAAAATATGAAATGATTAAATGGTTTGTAGGGGCTCTAGTCGCTCAATCAGCAATAATTGTTTCTTTGATAAAATTTTTATAGATATAATATATCTTCCTCACACATAATTTGAGAGGTATTCCTTAAGACTTTTTCTCGCTCCCAAGCTCCAGCTTGGGAGTGTATATGTTTTAGTTGTCTGCTTTTTGTTTGTATGTTCTCTTACCAGAGGGGTTTACCTTTCTTTTTGTCTGAACAAAAATAAATGTAATGAAAGAAAAAATCAAAATACGAAAGCAGTCAGCTAAATTCTAAACCTTAATCGCACGCTGTTAGTCTTGTGCTATGAATCACTTCTATTCTTTTTGGGTGATATAGCACTTCGTCGCTAGCGTAGCTCAGTCGGTCAACGAATTTCACGCTTCCTGCTTTAAGTATTTGCTAGTTCCACCATCCCCCACCCTTGGATTCCCGTTTTCACGGGAATGAGGGGAGAGGGCAGGCGAGTTTTGCCTAACCACTAAAAGAAATAGAGACAGACTCAGTAATTAGACAATATCTGACAATTTGGGGTGGACAGTTTCATGAAGGTTGTTTTTTTGGAATTTATAGTCGAAGTTGACTAAAAACAAGCTATTAAGGAGATTTGCAATGCAAAAATTAAGCAAAATGACGAATTATGAAAAAACCTACCAAGAGTTCAAATGGGACATACCAGAGTATTTTAATTTTGCCAAAGATGTTTTCGATAAATGGGCTGATGATAAGCAAAAGCTTGCAATGATATGGGTGGATGACGATGGCACGGAAAAGAAAATTACTTATGACGAACTTAGGCAACGGTCGAAGAAAGTCGCTAATGTCTTAAAAAATAGCGGTATAAAGAAAGGTGACATCGTTTTTTTGGCGATGCCCAAGATAGTGCAATGGTGGGAGATAAACTTAGCTTGTATCAGACTGGGAGCGGTAATCTCGCCAGGGACTACCATCTTGACAGATAACGATATCCGCTATCGGCTGGAGCTTTCGCACGCCAGTTGCGTGGTTTGCGACGAGGATTTTGCCAAGAAAGTCAATTTGGTGAAGAAGGTCGACAATAAGCTGAAAACCTTTATCTATGTAAAAGACAAGGGCAAAATCGACGAAGATGGCTGGTTGGATTACGAGGCAGAGGTCTCGAAAGCGTCGCCCGAGATTGCCACAGAGAACACCAAAAGCGACGATATGTGCTATCTGTACTTCACCTCGGGGACTACGGGCATGCCCAAGATGACAGTTCATACGCAGGTGAGCTATCCGTATTGCCACAGGCTCACGGGCAGATATATGCAAGACATCCAAGAGAACGACATCATGCTTACGATTACCGACACAGGTTGGGCGAAGCTTGCTTGGGGAGCTTTTTTCAATGTGTGGAACCTCGGTGCTACAGCTTTTGTGCACAATGGTAAAGCGTTTGACCCAAAAATAACGCTGGATCTTCTGGCGAAATATCCAATTACTCATTTTTGTGCACCACCCACGGTTTACAGACTGTTTTGCCTTGAGGATTTATCGCAATATAAATTTCCTGCCTTGAAAAAATGCTTGTCGGCTGGAGAGCCGCTTAATTCTGAGGTTTTCAATGTTTGGCAAAAGCACATCGGTCTGCCTATTTGCGAGTACTATGGGCAAACAGAGACGATTTGCCTCGTGGGGACTTTCCCTTCGATGCATCCTAAACCCGGCTCTATGGGCAAGCCAGCTCCGGGATACACCGTTTCTATTATCGACAAAGAAGGAAACGAGCTCGGCTCTGGGCAAGAAGGCGACATCGCCGTGAAGGTGAAGCCCCACAGACCACCAGCGTTGTTCAAAGAGTACCTGAACAATAGAGAGATGACAGAGAGCGTTCTCTTGGGAGACTGGTATCTCACGGGAGACAAGGCGTATAAAGACGAAGACGGCTATTTCTGGTTTGTGGGTCGCAGCGATGATGTCATCATCAGTTCTGGCTATAGAATAGGACCTTTCGAGGTAGAGAGTGCTTTGCAGGAACACCCTGCTGTGGTGGAGTCGGCAGTCGTCTCTTCACCCGATGAGATTCGTGGCGAGGTGGTGAAAGCTTTTGTAATCTTGGCAGGCAACTATGAGGCGAGCGATGAGCTTGTTTTAGAGTTGCAAGAGCATGTGAAATCTTCAACCGCTCCGTATAAATATCCTCGCAAGATTGAGTTCGTGCAGTCGCTGCCGAAAACTATCAGCGGGAAAACCAGAAGAGTGGAGCTGCGGGATAAGGAGTGGGGGTTGGCGAAGCCCACAGTGTGAGCTTTGCACGCAGTGGACAATTGGTAGTTGATTGTTATTAGTTAAGAGAGTTTGCAAGGGGCTGTAGAGACGCAAAATTTTGTATCTTCGTCGTGTGGGAGAATGGATTTCCGTTTTCACGGGAATGAGGGGAAAGAGCAGGCGGGCTTTGTCTCTTTGTCTTGGTCTGCTAACGCAGGGTTTTCTATTTCTTTGAGCCCAGTCTAACTACCTAAAATTTAATTACAGCTTATTATAAGGAAAATTGAAATTCAAAACGATAAAATAAAAATTTTTTAAAATAATTAAAAATTTGAGACTCATTCTTGCCAATACTTCGATATATTCTCCCAAAATTGATTCCCATAGTAGTTAAAAAAGCAAAATTAGACGCTGAAAATAGACCTCTGACTTTCAATTTGTGTGCCTTCGTGCGGCAAGTAAGCTCGTTCATTGTGGCTTCTACATTGTTGCGGATATTTTTTATTTTATCTGGTAGAGTATTGTAAAATACTCCCTTTAAAAAACTTCTGCTCGGCTGGTTTTTAAAATAGTAAGCTGTTTTAAGCTTTCCAAAAAAAGTAGGGCAATCACTTTTACACTGACAATTTTTACAAATTTTTTTATCAAACTCACCTCTAAATTTACTCTTACCTTTAACCAGTGGTACTATTTGGCCGCCTTTACACTCTGCTTTGTAATCACCATTTTCGTTTTTAATATTAATAAATGAAAGCTTTTTAGGAGGAACTTTCTGCACGACTTTTACGCGATTTTTTTCAAATATTTCATCATTACTAGGTTTGGAATAACCATTATCTTGAGAAAAAAGGATCAAGTCTTTATGGATTCCTAGTACTTTATCCAAGCGAGAGTGCAAAATATCCGCATCGTTGATATTGTTTTTTGTGACTACCACATCTGTGATGAGGTTAAACTTATTTTTAGGATTTGCCGTCTCTACTGCACTTACCACAAATCCCTGATAGCTCTTTCCATTTTTATTACGAAAAGTCGCATCCAAATCGTCTGGAGACTGTACAGAGCCTGAACCCACATCTTTGGGATCCTTTAAGTTTGGCTGATTATTTTCTATAAAAAATTGCTCTTTGAACACTCTAAAAAAAGTTTTATATTCAAGCGTATGATGATATTTTTCATGCAAATTTTTCACAATCCAGAGGTATAAATTGCCGATTTTATCCAATTCGTGTGTTATCTCGGCTCTCTTTAAATTAAACACAAATCTGTCAGAGCTGGTCTTAATATAGTCAGGAAATTTGACTTTTATCTTTGCTTTATCTCCTTCTTCTAGAATACGATGCAGCCTCAAAAACACTTCCAAAATCAGTTGAAGTCGGGTGGTTTTTCTGATATTGGAGCAAATCATAGTCGAGTCGGTGCGTGCTATATTTGTCTTTACCTTTAGTTTTGTGAGTTGATTCTTGGTAAGAGCGGTGAAAACTTTTTCAAAAAGATTTATCTCAGTTTTGCTTTGGTAGGAAGATAAACGATTCAGAAAATTAAAAATCGTAGCTTTGTTAAAAGGGACTTTCTCGAAGTTATCAATCCCGACAGCGTAACGATTGGCGATGTTGAAGTTAAGTTCATCCAGTAGCTCTCTATAAGACCAATTGTTCTTTTCACGCAAAATCAAAGCGGAAACCAGACAATTTATTGGAGCGTTAGGGCGACCACCACTCTCAGCAAAAAGCACTTTGAAAATATTTTGATCAATATTCTCAAAAATAAGTTTTCGAAAATAATCTTTTTCTGTACCTTTTACACTATTCAGAAAACATTCACTTTCGGGATCAAAAAAGATTTTACCCTGGCTAGAGCTTTTACCTAATTTAAACATAACCACCTCAACAACAATATTTTATGCCAAAGAAATACATTCTGCTTATTTGTAAAGAGATAGAGATTTTTAGACCATACTCTTCTTTTTGACAGACCAAAAAGAAGTAGAAGGAAAGAAAAAGTCAAAAAACCTAAGCTCCTAGCAAAATTACTAAGCCTTGCCTCTCACGCTGTCAGCCTTGAGCTATAAATCACATCTTGTCTCTTTTTGGTGATATAGCTCGGCGTCGTCAGCGTAGCTCCGCAAGGCGTAAGTAATTGTAAGCTAGTTGCTTAAAGTTTTTATTTAGTGGTTGTTTGTGGCTGGTGGTGTGTTTTCTTGCTTTTTTATCCTCTTTCCCGCGAAAGCGGGAATCCAAGGATGGGTTGGGTTAATAAATACTTAAAGCAGGAAGCGTGAAATTCGTTAGCCGCCCTGAGTTTACGCTAAAGAGCTATGTGCTATATCACCTCTATTAAAATAGCTGTGATTTCTAGCACAAGCCTTTCAGCGTGCGAAGAAGGTTTAGAATTTAGCTTACTGATTTGGTATTTTGACTTTACCTTTTGTTACTTTTCGCTTTGGTCATCCAAAGGGAAAAGTAAATCTCTGCGATAGCAGACCAATCTAAAAGTAACCTTAAAAAAGGTTGACACAAAAACGGTAGTCATCTTATTTGTCCTTGGTTATTGAGTTTATAATGAAGCGAAACTTTGTAAATCTCGGTTTTTTTTAATGAAAGCCGCTTTGCAAAGTTTCGTTTGTTAATACGGAGATTAAGATTATGAGTATGATTTCTATTATCAACGAGTTAGCTAATCTAAAGCAACTTGACAGAGAAGACCTTTTGGTGGTGCTAAAAGAGAGCTTGTATGCAGCTATCGTTAAGCGATTGAGAAGACCTGGCTCGCTAGAGATAGTGGTAGACCAAGCCAAAAATGAGGTGTTTGCCAAACTCGCCAAAGAGGTGGTGGAGAACGATTTGTACTTCGACGAAGTTTCGCTGGAAGATGCTCGCCTCACCGACTCAGCTGTTAGTGTGGGAGATGTGATAGATTGTCGTGTGATGGTCTCGGATTTTGAGCCAAAGACGATCAAGATTGCCAAGAAGCTGATCCAAGACAGGATAAAAGAGCTGGAAAACGATCGGGTGATGTTTGATTTTAACAAGCAAAAGCATCAGGTGGTAACTGGCAAGATTAGAGAGATGAATTTTAACGATTATATTGTGGATCTCGGTTACACGGATGCAGTACTGCCAGCGGATGAGCAAATCTCGGGCGAGTATTACCGTGTGGGCAATATCGTGCAGGCGTATATCGTGGATGTGCGGAAGATACGCAATAGAGTGCGGATAGTGCTTTCGAGGACTCATCCTGAATATATCAAGAAGCTTCTGGAGAACGAAGTGCCAGAGGTTGCCTCGGGTGATGTGTTGGTGAAGAAGATAGTCCGTGACCCAGGTGTGGAGACCAAGATTGCCCTTTATTCCGAAAATCCTAAGATCGATGCGGTGAGCTCGTGCTATGGTCCTAAGGGCTTGCGGATAAAAGAAATTTGCAAGAATCTGGGCGATGAGAGTATCGACCTTGTGTACTGGAGTGAGAATCTGGAGCAGTTTATTGCCAACGCTGTGGGGATAGATTTTGTGGATAAGGTTTATCTGGCTGAGCACGGCAAGTTTGCTCGCGTGATAACAAGTCAGAAAAATAAAGCTATAGGTAAGGGCGGAATTAATGTCAAATTGGCTGCCAAACTCACGGGTTACAAGATAGACATTTTTTTGCAAGAGGAGTTCGAGGCACAGCTGGAGACAGAACGCAGAGTGATGAGCCATATTGACGATTTGGATGGGATTACGCAAAAATCTTCGGAGATCCTCAAAAGCAATGGTTACACCTCGGTGGAAGATATTCATAGAGCATCGGTAGAGGAGTTGTCTCACCTAGAGGGGATAAGTCTGAAGATGATCGAGAAGTTGAAAAGGTCTGCCGAAAATTTTTAGAGAAAAAAGTGGTCGGTGATGAAGATAAAATCTTTGCGAACTTGTGTGGTGTGCCGAGCTAGGCATAAGCAGGATGAGCTCCTTAGGTTTGTGCTAATGGGTGTAAGACCTGTGTTTGATTGTAAAAGAAAAGTGTTTGGCAGAGGCTACTATGTTTGCCGCGAGTGTTTGGGTTTGTTAGACAAAAAGCTAAAAAAGTTTTGAGCTATCGGGATTCCGATGGCTATGGAGGGAAATTTTGAGTATAAAAGTAAAAGATTTGGCTAAGGAGATGAAGATTGCCTCAGGAGCTCTGAAATCTTATCTAAAGATAGTGGGAGTGGAGGTAAAGAATCATTTGAGTGAAGTCAGCGATGAAGACGCTCAAAAGGTCAAACAGTTTGTACAACAAAAGGTTACGAAGATCCAAGATGCTCAAAGGAAGACCAAGAAGATACATCAGGGCAGGAGTCCTCGCACAGGGCAAGCTGCGGGTAGTGGCGGTGGAGCTAGTGATAGCAGAGGCGGTAGGAGTGACCAGAAGAAATCTTACGGTCAGTGGAGCTCGATGGGCAAGCTGGACAAGCCCAAAACTCCTAGTGGTGGTGGATATGCTGGACGGACTAGTGATGCCAAGAAAAGCGTAAGCGTGAGTGATGATGTTTACAAAAGCAAAGCTAAGAAAAAAAGAGTTTTCAAAGATACTAAGGACAGTGGTGGTGCTAACTACAACAAGTCCAAGAAGCGGAAGAAGGATGAGGATATTGCCAAGAGCGTAAAGCAAGTGTTGGTGGGTCCTGCCAAGAAGAAGAAGTACAAGAAAGAGGCGAAAAAAGTAGATGGTGAGATCACGAAAATTATCGTGAGCGAGTTTACTTCTGTTTCGGAGCTTTCCAAATTGATGGATATTGACCCGACTGAGATTGTGTCTTATTTGTTCAAACAGGGGCAGATGGCGACGATCAATCAACGCTTGGATAAAGACACTTTGGAGTTTATTTGCTCCGAGTTCAATTTTGAGGTGGAGTTCGAAGAGGAGTATGGTGCTGAGATTATAGAGCAAGAGACGGCTATCGAGTCTGCAGACGCTCCTTTGGAGAACAGACCGCCTATCGTGACGGTGATGGGTCATGTGGATCACGGCAAGACCTCTATCTTGGATTATATTAGGAAGACAAAAGTGACCGCTGGCGAGTCTGGTGGCATTACACAGCATATAGGAGCTTATCAGGTAACCTCGAGCAAGGGTGTGATAACTTTTCTGGACACTCCTGGTCACGAAGCTTTTACAGCGATGCGTGCTAGAGGTGCGAATGTGACGGATGTGGTGATCATTGTGGTGGCTGCTAACGACGGTGTGAAACCGCAGACTGTGGAGGCGATAGATCACGCCAAAGCCGCTGGGGTGGAGATTGTGGTAGCTATCAACAAGATGGATTTGCCCGGTGCAAATATTGACAAGACTATCGGCGATTTGGCTGCACAATCTCTTTATTTGGAAGGTTACGGCGGTAATGTCGTATGGGCGAAATGCTCGGCAAAGACTGGAGAAGGAATAGATGAGTTGTTGGATTCTGTGGCGTTGGTGTCCCAGATGAAAGAGCTCAAAGCGAAAGTGGATTGTAACGCCAAGGGCGTGGTGATAGAGGCTCAAAAAGACCAACAAGTGGGTACGAAGACGACTGTCTTGGTGCAAGAAGGCACGCTGAACAAGGGCGACATCATCGTGTGTGGCTCTACGCATGGCAGAGTGCGGAAGATGGTGGATGAGACAGGCAAGCAGATAATGCAGCTTAAGCCTTCTGGTGTGGCTGTGATTTATGGTCTGAAAGAGGTGAGTAAAGCTGGCGATGTGCTGAACAAGATGGACAGTGAAAAGTTTGCTTATCAGATTGCCCAAGAAAGGTTTAACATCCGTAAGAAGCAGAAAGGGTTTATGACTCACACCAATATGGGTAACCTTTTCAAGAGGATTGATCAAGAGAACCTGCACAAGATAAACTTGCTGATAAAAGCGGATAGTGATGGCTCTATCGAGGCACTGAAAGACTCTTTCCAAAAACTGTCCACAGACGAGGTGGAGGTGAAGATTATCCACGCTGCAGTGGGCGGAGTGCTAGAGACAGATGTTTCTTTGGCTGCGGCTTCGGATGCTATTATCGTGGGATTTCATGTGCGGACGAGCAACGCGGCTAAAGTTTTGGCAGACAACGAGAGTGTACAGATTAGGCTTTACACCGTGATTTACGATGCTATCGACGACTTAAAAGACGCTATGTCTGGTTTGCTTTCGCCCGAGGTTATCGAGATTGCTGGTGGTATGGCTAGGTTGAAGAAGGTGTTCAAAATCAAGGGCGTTGGTACTATCGCTGGTTGTGTGGTAGAAAAGGGCGTGATTCGTTCGGACGCTTTGGTGAGACTCTATAGGGACAACATCCAAGTTTACGAGGGCAGTCTCTCTAGCCTGAAACATTACAAGGAAGAGGTGAAAGAGGTGAAGTCTGGTACAGATTGTGGACTGAGCATCGAGGGGTTCAACGACCTGAAAGAGGGCGATGTGATCGAGACTTTCTCCAAAGAGGAAAAAGAACGAAGGATTCAGTAGTTAGCTATTTTTTAATAAGATTATATGTGTCTTATCGGCTGTATGCTGCAGCTGGTGGGGCACTTTTTTTATAGGTAAAAAATTTTAGCTGAAGAGAAATTTTTGTCGCTCTATCTGGTTGATATCTGAGGATGTTATGCCAAAAAGTTTACTCAATATAAGGCTGATGGGAGCTCCCTCGATTTTTTTGCTGACCAGCAGGGTGTTACTTGTGGGCAATTTGATGTCTGTCACCAGTTTTCTGAGGTCTATCTCTTTTTCTTTGCGGTTGAGCACTAGGAAACTCTCTTGTGCTAAAAATGTGTCGATTTGTGCAGGGTCGATAATATTTTGGCATTCTACTTGGTAGATTTCGCCTGTGGGCATCGATTGTTTGGCAACTTTTTGCACATCCAAAATTGGCAAGAGGTAGTTAGCTTTGAGCTGCTCGAACACTTGCTGTGTGGGGCGATCTTCCCGCAGGAAGATGTCCAGATACTCGTTTTGTCCCTCTACTCCCAGAGGCAAAGGAGGACAAAATTTCAGCTTTGGTTTTTTGTGATAGCCACTGGTAAAGATTAGCGGTAGCTCGTCGGTGAGCACTACACGGTAAAGATGTTTGATGAAATCTAGGTGCCCTAAATATTTCAAGTCTCCACTTTTGCGGTAAAAAACGCGGTAGCGGAATTGGATATTTTCAGGGATATTAGACTGGACTAGAGGCGGTAGCTGATGCTGTGGTATCGGTGCAGAGAACTGCAACTGCAAATCCCCAGAGCAAACTCCACAGCCTGTGCAGTCGCCGTGGTAGCAGTCGCCAGTGGTGGCACAGTCTTTGGACTTTTGTAGCTCCTGCAAGAGGAACTCTCTTGTTACGCCACAGTCGATAAACTCCCAAGGCAATGGTTGATCCAGAGGTTTGGGAGCAACGATTTTGGCATCTAGGTGTTTGCTCCAGATCTCGCTACTAAGGTGTTCGCTCCAGCCGTCCATTTTGGCTCCGTCTTGGTAGGCGTGCAAGATAGCTTTGCCTGTAGCAAGGTCGCCGAGGGCTAAGTGAGCTTCCAGCAAAAAAGAGAAAAAATCTAAGTGGTTGAGTTTGACGAAGCGATATTTTTTTAGTTCGTTTTTCAGCCAAAAGAAATTCTCGCGGATATAATCTACACTGGCACATTCTTGCCATTGGAATGGAGTAAAAGGCTTAGGAATAAACGGCGAGATGGTGATGTTGATATGCAATTTTTTCCCAGCTAGCTTCACTATCTGCTCTATCAGCTCTGGGATAGCGGCGATGTCCGATTTTTGCTCGAAAGGTAGTCCAATCATAAAGTAGAGCTTGAGGTTTTGCCATTGGTGAGCTAAGGCGATGCGGATAGTTTTCAGGATATCTTCTTCGCTGATATTTTTGTTGATGATATCGCGAAGCCTTTGACTGCCAGCTTCGGGGGCGATAGTGAGTCCTTTTTGCCCAGCGGAGTGGATGAAGCTGATAAACTCGTCGTCCAGCGAGTCTAGGCGGAGTGAGGGCAAAGACACCTTGCTGTGCTCTCTTTGCAAGGCGGGGACGATTTCTTGCAGCAGTGGCTTGATTTGGCTGTAGTCGCCAGTGGAGAGGCTCATGAGAGAGGTGTCTTCCCAGCGACAAGCGTGTACCTGCTCCAGAGTGGATTTGTAGATAGATTCGGCGTCGTATTCCCGCAAAGGGCGGTATATGTAGCCTGCTTGGCAGAATCGACAGCCTCGAAGACAGCCTCGCATCACTTGGGCGACATAGCGGTTGTGGACGGTGTCTATCAGCGGCATTAACTGGTTGTTGTATTGATACTTAGGGTTGCCGAGGTCTGTGCATTTGCGGGCTGTGACTGGACACTCTCCCACAGATGGCAGATATGTCCCATCGATTTTTGCTAGTAGCTCCAGCTTTTGCTTTCTAGTGAGGGATTTTTGGGCAAAGACGCTTGCTATCTCTAGGATTGCCTCTTCTCCATCGCCCAAGAGGAAGAGGTCGAAGAAATCGGCAAGAGGCAACGGATTGTAGGCACATGGACCGCCAGCGATGACGATCGGGTCGCTTTCGCCTCTGTCTTCGGCTAGCAGAGGGATGCGGGCTATATCTAGGCAATAGAGGATGTTAGAGTAGGTTAGCTCTGTCTGTAGGGTGAAGCCGAGGCAATCGAACTTCTGCACGGCGAGTTTGCTCTCCACTCCGAAGAGCGGTATATCTAGCTTTTGCATCAGCTCGGCAGTCTGCGTGTCGGGTGCGTAGGCACGGTCACAAACTATGGCTTTTTCTTTGTTGAGGATAGTGTAAAGCACTTTGATGCCGATATGGGAAAATCCAACCTCGTAGGTGTCGGGATAAACTAGGCAAAAGTTGGTCGTCTGGTTGCTGGGGATTTTTTGGCTAGCTCCGATTTCATTTCCCAGATAACGCGACGGCTTAAGTGTATTTTTGAGCAGTGGGCTGATATCAAGCGGTTTCATCGGCGCTCTCTTTTATTAAAATGATGAAAGGCAGACACAGCAGGTTGATGGCGGCGGCGATGTAAAAGGTGGAGTGGAAGCCGTAGAGGTCGAAAAGTTTGCCTGCAGCGAACGTCATCAGGGCGTTGATGCCAAGGTTGATTGCCATAAATACAGCGTTGATGAAAGCGGGGTTGTCTTTGTCGGCACTGTTGATGACCGCCAGCAGGATAGGTCCATTGGCGAAGATGCTCAGTCCTAGTCCCACTAAACAAATGATGGTGAGGGTCGTGCTGAACGAGCAGAGGTTGAGCCCGAGCAAGAAGGCGGAAGCAGCAATGGAGGTAGCTACCAGAAGTTTTCGCTTGGAGAGCTTGTCGGAGAGTGTGCCAGAGGAAAGTACACCCAGTGCTCCGAAGAACTGGACTATTGCCAAGGCAGAGCCGCCGATGATTAAGCTTTTCCCCAATGAGGTGTAGTAGGTAGGCAGGAAGATGGTTACGGAAGATTTCAAGATGCCAGCGGCAGTGTATATTCCGCCGATGCCGACGATTAAGCCTAGATGTTTTTTCAGAGAGTGATGGGCTTTTATTCGCTTTGTTTTCTCTTTCATATCTTGTTTGATATCTTCGTTTTTTAGTTTCCAGAAGAGATAAAAAGTGGATAGGATTACAGGGAGTAGTAGGTAGTAGAGTTTGTGTATCCCGAAAGTGGATATTGCCCAAATGAAGACGATGGGACCTACGAAGCGAGCACCTTCTCCGCCGAGCATATAGATGCTCATTCCTCTGCCGATCATCTTGTCCGAGAGGTGTTTGACCATCACGGGAGCTGGTATGTGGAAAAGCAAAACATTTGTTCCGCAGAAGACAAGCAAGAGCACCAAGGAGAAGTAGCTAGTACATTCTGCCAAAAAGCACATACAGATGGCGGTGATAAGAGGACCGAAAATGACGAAAAATTTAAGATTTACTCGATCGGCTATCATTCCCAAAAAAGGGTTGATGAGAGAGGGAGCACGAAAGGCTACATTGAGCATAGCCGCTTGAGAGTAGTTGAGCGAAAGGTTTTTGATCAGAATGGGCAAAAAGGGAGCGATGAAAGATGAGTAAACATCGTGCATAAAATGTCCGAAGGAGACTAACACTACTTTGGAGGTTTTGAACATAAAGGTTCCTTTATAATCTTAAAATTGTTCTTTTATCAAAGGGAAAAGCGGCTTGGGACTAGAGGCTCTTCTTGTATTCCCAGACACCAGCATCGTTGAAACAGATGGAACAGGCTTCAATTCCTTTTCTGTTTTGCAAAATTTTTTGTCTGAAATTTTGGAAGCTTTTCTTTTTCCAGATTTTTAGAGGAGACTCTTTTTGGACATCTCCGATGATAGTGGAGAGTTTGTCGAAACAGCAAATTTCCACTTCGCCATTGTAGTCGATTACCAGTTCGTGCCAGATAGATGAGCACTTGTTTGGTGTGTCGTAGTCTAGATGGAAACATCCATCTTCGTCCACTTTGTAATTGGAGTGTTGTTTATCGAGATATTTTGTGTCTTCTTTGTCGATGATAAAAGGTTTAACAATTTTTATCTCGTTGGCACCGCACTCTTTAGCCAGTTTTTTTACATCTTCTATCTCTTCGTGAGAGTTGTGTGCAAAATACATATAGCGAAATGAGATAAGAGGCATAGAGGTTCGCAGTTTCTTTTTGGCTTGAGCTAATTTTTTGATATTATCCAGAGCTAGCTGGAGATTGCCGCCCACTCTGTATTTTTCATAACTCTCTTGGGTTAGCCCATCGATGGAAACATTGAGTTTGCTCAGTCCCGTTTTCACTAGCAGTTCAGCGTCCAGAGGGAAGTTCATATTGGTTATTCCCGTTACGATGAAACCTTGTTTGCGAGCGTAGGAGATCATCTTGTAGATGTCTTTGTGCAAAAAAGGCTCTCCCATATGAGCTAGAGTAATCATCGTGCTTTTTTGTTTCAGAGAGTCGATGATGCTGGTGTACAGGCTGTAGTCCATAAATCCTTTCCCTCGTTTGAGGATGCCGCGGGTAGTGTGGCAGAGTGGACACCTTAGGTTGCAACAAGTGGTAGGTTCTATCTTTACTACTGGTGGAGCTCCCCAGACCAGAGGTCTTTTGCAAATGTTGGATAGATGGTAGCTGAGCTTGGATATAGCGTAGTTGTATAACCTCTTGACAGATAGTCTTTGGGTTAGCAGTATTTTGATTCCAGAGTTAAAAACACTCATCTTTTCTCCATTTTGTTTAAGATAGCTGTGTAGACAGCTTTGGGGATGAAATCTTGCAGGTCTCCGCCGAGCGATAAAATTTGCCTGACTATAGATGAGGAAAGGTAGAGATTTTTGAAATCGGGCAAGAAAAAAATCGTCTCTATCTCGGGAGAAAGTTTTTTATTGGTTAGACTTTGTTGAAGTTCGTACTCGAAATCGCTCACAGCTCTCAAGCCCCTTATTAAGGTGGAAGATTTGCGGAGTTTGGCGTAGTTGACGATCATTCCCGTGAAACTTTCCACTTCTACATTGGGAAAATCTTGCAAAGCTTTTTTGCAAAAGTCTGTTCTTTCCGCCAAGGGAAACAAGGAGTTTTTGCCTGTGTCGTTAGCTACGGCAACGATGATTTTATCAAAAAGTTTACTCGCTTTTTCTACGATATTTAGGTGTCCATTGGTGATCGGATCGAAAGTGCCTGGATAGATAGCAAGGTTAGTCATTTTTTGAGTTTGGTTTGGACAAAAAGCTAGGCAGGTAGTTGTTTTTGGCAGATTGGATATTTTTAATTCTACGAATGTTGATAGGTTGTTCTTCAGGCAAGCTTTTTATTTCTTTGTGGACGAAGTTCATATTTTTATCGCTGTTCTCTTTTTCTTTTGTTTGGGCAAATTTATCGGTGAGATTTAATCCTGTGGCGATCAAAATTATTTTGATTACTCCCGAGAGGCTTTGCTCCATCACGAGCCCTTTGATGATATCAACATCGGCGTTTATTCTATCGGCGACTATTGCTGTGGCTTGTTCAAACTCGTTCATCTGTAGGTCATTGCCTCCGATGACATTGATTATCACCGAACCGCAACTTTTCAGATTCATATTGGTGGTGATGACATTCTCAAAAATCTCGTCGAAAGCGTCCCCAATCCTATTCTCCCCTCGTCCCGTGCCGCTACAGATGATAGCATGGCCTTTGTCTTTGATCACTCTTTTGATGTCGGCAAAATCTACATTGATATAGCCAGTTTCGTTCATAGTCAGGCAAATGCTATCAATAATATCCAAGAAAGTGTTGTTTGCTTTGGAAAAAGCGTCGAACACAGAGAGGTTCTCAAATCTTTCTAATATTTTTTGGTTGGGAAAGATAATCAACACATCGGAAGCTTCTTTCATCTTGATAATCCCTTGGTTGGCGTTCTCTAGACGAATTTTCCCTTCGGAGTCGAAGGGAAGAGTCACGGCGGAGATAGTCAGGATATCCATCTCTCGGGCTGTCTCCACTATAAAAGGTGTAGCTCCTGTGCCTGTACCACCGCCCATGCCAGCTAGGCAAAAAAGAATATCTGTATTTTCTAGAGCGTCCACGATTAACTGTTTGGACTCTTTGGCAGACTCCAGACCTATCTTGGGGTCTGAGCCAGCTCCCAGTCCCGAGGTAATCTCCGCACCGATATTGAAAATGTTGGGTAGCTTTTTGTTGTTGAGGTCGTTACAGTCAGTGTTGATCGCCAGCGGATAAAAAGAGCTTTTCGATTTATTTACGATGTGCGACAAGATATTTGAACCCGCTCCGCCGATGCCGAAAACCTTGATGTTGCCTTTGTAGGCTTTGGGGTGTGTTGCTAGTTCTATTTCCATATCTGCTTAAACGAAGTCTTTGAAAAATTTAGCTATCTTGGAGAAAAAATCGTCTTTAAAAAATTTCTTGTTCATTTTAGCAGAGTTGCTCTTGCGTACGCATTGCAGGAGTAAGCCTACGGTAGAGGCGAACTCTACATCCTGCAAGCGAGTGATTTTTTCGCCACAAAATTTTTCCAGATTGGGCTTTTTGGCACAGACGAACATCTGAAAAGTTTCTGTGAGTAGTTCGTGTAAGATGGGCAGTTTGGCACAGCCACCGCAAAGCACCACGCCCACGGAGATGTTTTTTAAGATGTTGTTATTCAAAAAGTTGCTGTATATTTCGTCGACCAGCTCTTTGGCACGGTAATGGATAAAAGAGTTTATAGTTTCGGTAGTCACAGCTTTCACTCTTTGTCCATTTAGTTCAGTAACATCGATGCTTTCTTCGTCGCCTAGCTCGGACAATTTCAGCTTCTCGGCTGTGTCTGTCTTGGTATTCAGTCCGATAGCCAGCACCTCGGTGATGCTTTTACCACCAGTGGGCACGACCTTGGTGTAATAGAGAGTGCCGCCAGAGTAGATGCTGATATCGCAGGTGCCAGAGCCGATATCTAGGCAGATCACACCGTAATTTTTTTGTTCTCGCTCTAAGACCGCCGAAGCAGAAGCCAAGCCATTGTAAACAAAGCGAGTTACCTGATAGCCAGCGAGCTCCACGCATTTTTTGATATCGCGGAGGTTAGAGCGTTTGGCGAAGATGATATGAACCTCAGATTTTAGCTCGCAACCGTATTTCCCGACAGGATTCTCTATTAGCGTAGGATCGCTGTCTATCGCGTAGTTGCGGGGGATAGCATGGATAATGATTAGATTTTCTTTATCTTTATTTTCGAGTGTAGCTTTGCTTTTGGCTTTGTCGATGACATCTTTGATGTTTTTTTCTTTTATCTCGGCTTCGTCGTAGTTGCTGATAGTCACGGTGCCTTCCACATTGCGGTGCTCTATGTAATCGCCAGAGATGCCCACCAAGACTGAGTCAATTTTGGTTTCCGCCTCATTTTCCGCTTGGCTCAGAGCCGAGAGGATGCTGTCGCGGGTGCGATAGATGTCACTTACGATTCCACCTTTTAGTCCTTGCGAAGAGCTTTGCCCACTGCCCAAGATTTCTATTTTGCCCTCGGGAGATAGGCAGGCGATGACAGCACAAATTTTGCTGGTGCCGATATCGATAACGCCAAAGTTTTTGGAACGGTTCATTATCTGTTTGACTCCTTGTAAATCAGTTGATTCTTGTAGGATAAGTCTATCATTTTGTTTTTGAGGTCAATACTTTTCTCCAAACTTTTTAGCTTCTTAATTTTGTCCAAAATGTCGTCTGAGCCAAGGCAAACATAGTTTGCGGGCGAAGATTTGAGGAAGTAAAGTTTCTCTCCAAGGTAAAAAAATTCGGAAATCTGTTCTGCAAATTGAGGATTGTTATCCAAAATTAGTTGGTAAAGAGAGTAGATTTGCTTTATTTTGGGGTCTCGGATAGTGTCGCCCAAGCTATATTGTGGCAGCTCTAGGTCGATAATCGGCACAGGTGAGTAGCCTTGGAACTCCATCACAATTTTTTCTTTGCTCAGAGGTGTGTAGTAGTTTTTCGTTTTGAGCAGGAAGTAATCTTTGCGGAGGAGCGGAGTGATGCGAATGCTGTGAGGTAATACCTTGTTCATCTTACAGTCGTAAATTCGAGCCGATTTGAGTTTGCTCATTATCATCTGTTTGTTGACACTAAAAAGGTTTTTTCCCAAAAGCTCAGAAAAGCGAGGATCGTTTTGAGGGTGTCCTTTTATGCGGATGGAGCCGATTTTGAAATAGGAAGAGCTGATAAAGATGAAAAATATTAGGGCAATTAGTGAAAATATTAAAAGATACAGATGTTTTTTTTTCATAAAAATTTTATCTCCGGGGTTAAATCTATTTGGAATTTTGCAGACACCTTAGTTTGGACGAGCTCCACCAGGTTTTGGACATCTCTGGCAGTAGCCTTGCCTGTGTTGACGATGAAGTTGGCGTGCTTGGTGCTGATCATAGCTGCACCGACTTTTCTCCCCTTCAATCCAGCTGTGTCGATGAGCTTGCCAGCGGAAAGCTCAGAGCTGGGATTAGTGAAGATGCAACCGAGATTGGGCTGATGCAGAGGCTGTGAAGCCAGTCTGTGGCAGATGTTCCTGGTGATGGCCGCTTTTATCTCGTCGGGTGCTGTAGGCTGTAGTCGGAGTTGCACTTGGTAGATGTAGTCGCTGATGTCGCTGTGGCGGTAGGAGTAGGCGAAGTCCTTCGTTTCCCTTCTTTTGCCCTCTTTGTCGATGGTAAACACCGCCTCTACAAGGGGGCAGATGGTTTTGCCGTAAGCTCCAGCGTTCATCTTGACCAGTCCGCCGACTGTAGCTGGGATGCCGACCAAAAACTCCAGACCACCGAGGTTTTGCTGAGCTGCAAGGTAGATGAGATAGCCGATGTTCACGCCTGCGGACACAGTTACGCTGTTTTGCAGGAACTCAATATTTTGCGGTAGGAGCTTGTCGGAAAAAATCTTATTACGACCTGTCAAGAGGGTGTTCGAGCCGCCGCTGACTATCGAAGCATCTTGTGCTAAGAGCTGGCTGAGTTCTACTAAGTTTTCTGGAAAGTAGCCGGGAGTGTTTATTTGGATGTGGCTTTTGATTGTTCCAGTTTTGATAGAATCTCCTTGCCGTATTGGTAGATGTCGCCAGCACCGAATGTTATCAGGATGTCTCCAGGTTTCAAGAGGCTCAAAGTGGTCTTGACGATATCTTGGTTGCTCTCTATTTTGTGCACGCCTTGGTGATTGCATCTGATAGCTGCTTCGCTGATAAGGGAGTTGTCCACGCCTTCTATCTTGGTCTCTCTTGCGGGGTAAATAGGGGCGACGAGCACCAAGTCTGCATCCATAAAAGATTTGCCGAAATCCTCGGCGAAGTCGCGAGTGCGTGAGTAGAGATGTGGTTGGAATAAAGCTACTATCCTTCCGTCGGTGGTGTTGCGGACTCCCTTGAGGGTGGTCTTGATTTCGGTGGGGTGATGAGCGTAGTCGTCGAATAACAAGATGTTTTTGGCAGTACCCACTTTCTCTAGTCTCCGTTTCACTCCTTTGAACTCTTGGAGAGCTTTTTGGATGGTGGCGAAGTCCAAGTCCATTTCTAACCCTAAAAGGATAGCTAGCAAGGTGTTGAGTACATTGTGTTGCCCTACCAGATTGGTCTGTATCTGTCCTAGTTTTTGTTGGTGATGGTAGAGGTCGAAATAGGTGCACGCCTTGTGATAGGTAATGTTCTCGGCTCTGAGGTTGGCTTGCCGAGAAAAGCCATAGGTGGCGATTTTTTTGCTAATGCGTGGCAAGATGTCTTTGATGTTTTCGTCTTCGAGGCAGACGGCTACCAGTCCGAAGAAAGGTACGCTGTTGGCAAACTGCACGAAAGCATCTTTGACATCTTCTAGGTCTTTGTAGCAGTCCAGGTGCTCTAGCTCGATGTTAGTGATTCCCGCGAGGATTGGATTGAGTGAGAGGAAAGTCCTATCGTACTCGTCCGCCTCTACTACTATGCAATTGCCTTGTCCCATCTGGGAGTTGGTGCCGATGTTTTTGACGATGCCACCGACGATAATGGTAGGTGAGAGGTTGGCGTAGTTCAGGATGTGTCCGACCATCGATGTGGTAGTGGTCTTGCCGTGTGTGCCAGCCACGCCGATACCAAACCTCATTCGCATCAGCTCGGAGAGCATCTCTGCCCTTTTGATCACAGGGATATTCAGGTGCTTTGCGGTGATGACCTCGGGGTTGTCGTCTTTGATAGCCGAGGAGATTACTACCACATCCAGACTCTTGTGAATAAGAGTGGCGTCGTGTCCTTCGGTGATTTGGGCGCCTTTCTCTAGCAAGTATTGGCAGTTTTCGTTTAGTCTCATATCCGAGCCCGTGATGGTGAAGCCTTCTTTTATCAAGATGGCTGCGATTCCGCTCATGCCGATACCGCCGATACCGATTATATGGATTTGTTTTGTTTTTCGTAACATTTATTTCGTGCCTTTTTTTATTGAAATTGAACTGTTAATAAGTAATTAAACAGCGTGAAATTTATAAATAAAGCGAGGGTTAAATTGACAAGCTATTTTTGGGAAATTTGCTAGTTGCTTGATTTGAAGAGAAATAGCTTGACCATTTCTCTAATATATTTCTTTTCGCTTACAATAAGTTTTTTGTGTAGTAAGGTGGAAATTTGAAAGTAAGAAATTATTTTAATTCTCGAAAAGTCTTAATAGAAAAGTTTATCCAAGAGCGAATGGATGGCAGTGACTGTCCAGAATTGCTCAAAGAAGGGATGCTTTTTGCCCTTTTGAGAGAAGGTCGCAAGGAGAGGGGGATTTTCCTTTTCGCTGTGTACGAGATGCTGAAGGGGAAAAACAATACCAGTAGCATCAAGAAGATGGTGCCGGTGGCTGTGGCTATAGAGTACATCTTTGCAGGACTTTTCGTGCACGATCATTTGCCGTGTATGAACACTTATGATAAGAAAAGTGGGCAGGAACCTTGCTATAAGAAGTATGGTTTGGCAAACGCTGTTTTGATTGGGGACGCTTTGATTACCGAAGGTTTTGCTATCTTGACACAGACGAGCAAACCAAAGATGGCGATTTTTTGCATTAAAACCTTGGCGGACGCTTTTTCTAGCAGAGGCTCTATCGCTGGTTATGCTGTGGAGAGTAGTTCCATTGGCAAGAAGATCAAAGAGAATGTGCTGAAATATATCCATACCAAGAAGACTGCTAATGTTTTCCAAGCGATTGTGAGTATTGCTTGTCAATATTACGGTGAGGTGAGCCAAGATATTTCTTTTGACCTAAAAGAGTATGCACTAAATTTCGCTGTTGCCAAGGAAATATTGCGGGAGACGGTTCTTTTTGTGGACATTAAAGAGGGAAATACCAAAATTGAGAAAATTAGCGATAAATTGACTTACCCAGAAGTGGAAGGGTTGGACAAGTCTATCAAAGCTATTCGAAGATTGTTGAAGAGTGCTCAAGTTGTAATCGAGGGTTTTGAAAACAATATCGTGTTGTTGGAGCTTTTGAATATGATTCGGCACGATATCCCGTAAGATAGATCTTGATGATAGCAAGAGTCTAAAAAACTATTAAGACGAAAAAAAAGCAAAAATGAACTTAATGAATTTTACAAGAAAACTTTTTATTTCGTTTTTTTTTATATTTGCCTTTAGTGGATTGCTTGGATTTCGCGTAAATAATCAGATGCCTTTTTTCCAAATCTTCGGCGTGCCGAGTCCAGAACCTCCTCAGATAGTGGCTGGCAAAGTGCAATTTGTTTCCGATGTGGCACATCACTGTTCTTATTACAATGAGGGTAGCAATGTTTTGTATATTAGAGGCGAAACTTACACTTTCAATTTCATTTACGATTATGGCTTGGGCGAAGATTGGCAATTCGGATTTGGACTGCCTTTTGTTTTGCAACGCTCTGCCAACTTGCAAGGAATAATCGATGAGTATCATAATTTATTGGGATTGAACAGGATAGGGACAAATAAAGGAGAAAATCCTGGATTTTACCTGTGGCTACCAGATGGTTATTGTTTTTTTAATGAAGAAGATGAGGCTTTTGGCGATTTGCTTCTGAAGCTCAAGCGGAATATTTATCGATCGAAAACTTTTTTGGCGAGTGCGTTAGTTTATTGGAAATTGCCTACTGGCAAAAAAGATGTTTTCACTGGTAGCGGTAGTCAAGATTATTCAGTCGCTTTTAGCTTTGCTCACTTAGGGAAGAGGTTTGGCTTTGACCACTTTTGGAGTTACTCTTATTTGGGAGATTTCTCTACTTTTAGTGCTTACCAAAGAAAAAATTTGTACACCGCTAATTGCGGATTAGATTATTATTGCACTCCAAGGTTGAGTCTGCGGGCACAACTAAACGGAAGCTCAGCTTATTATAAAAATACTGGGTTCTCTGTTTTGGATGCTGGCTCCTTGCAACTTTTTACAGGCATCGTTTACAAGAAAAATCGCTGGGAGTGGCAGTTTTTCTTGGGCGAAGATATTTGGGTGAACCATTCTCCAGATGTTAGCTTGAGTATGTTGATGGGCTATTCGTTTTAGCTTTTTGCTGGGCATACCTTTTTTTTGGTTTGTTCTCTTATCAGAGGGCAAGAAGCACCCATCGCCCATCATTTCTGCGGACGCGGGAATCCATACACCACGCTTTGTCATTGCAGGCTTCGACCCGCAATATCCTTTGGTTAGCTCTCTTACCAGAGTGGAGTTTATTTTTCCCCTCGTTCCCAAGCTCCAGCTTGGGAATGCATACGAAACAAAACATACAGTCAAAATACCAAATCTGAAGGCTAAAAAGCGGGCATCCTCTCTTATCAGAGTGATTTACCTTTCTTTTTGCCTGAGCAAAAATAAATGTAACGAAAGAAAAAATCAAAATACCAAAGCCGAAAGCTAAATTCTAAACCGACCTCGCACGCTGTCAGCCTTGTGCTATGAATCTCATTTGTCATTTTATAGGTGATATAGCACTTCGTCGTCAGCGTAGCTCTGGGCGGTCAACGAATTTCACGCTTCCTGTTTTAAGTATTTGCTAGCCCAACTTTTCCCTTAGCACGCTTTGGGGATTGGTTGGGCTTCACTTTTGGCATAAGTTTGAGCATAAGAAAAAACCAGTATCTATTCGCCGTCAGACGACACTCCTCAGCACACAACAAAGCTTATGGACATTACACGGAAGGAGCTCTACTCCGTTGGTTTGCCTCACTCTCCTCTCGTCGCCCTTATAAGCGAGTTTATGCCAAAAGGAACTTTTCTTTTTGTTTCGGTTTTTCCTTTGGTTACAAAAGAAAAATGAAAACCACTCTGGTAAGAGAAACCACAGTAATAGGTAAGTCTTTCAGGTCTTAGTTTTTCATCCTCATTCCCGCGGAAGCGGGAATCCATTCTCCCACACGATGCACGAGAGGGGCAGGGTTCCCCTCGTTCCCAAGCTCCAGCTTGGGAATGCATACGAAACAAAACATACAGTCAAAATACCAAATCAGTAAGCTAAATTCTAACCCTACCTTGCACACCGAAGACGCAAAATTTTGCGTCCCTACAGTTCCTTGCACAGTCATTTGTTTCAGGCGGCTAACGAATTTCACGCTTTCTGCTTTATGTATTTATTAGCCCAATCCCGCCCTTGGATCCCCGCTTTCGCGGGGATGAGGAAGAGGAGCAAGCAAGCACCCACACCAGTCATTGTGTCCGCATACCGCACGCCTTGTATTTCCACCAGCCTTCACTTTTGCTCACTACCAGTCTTGTGTCATCACCAGCCTTTGTGTCTGCTCACCACTCGACTTGTATCCCCACCAGCCCTCATTCCCGTGAAAACGGGAATCCATTTTCCACACCGCTCGCTTTGCGGTCTACTTGCTAGGCAGGGCTGTAGTTTATATCACTTTTTTAAAAGCTGATTTCAAAAAGCTAAAAAGCAGAAAGCATCTATAATTGACAGGGAAGCCTCAGAATAATGAGGCTCTATAGTTTCTTATTCTGGAAACGAAAAAAAACTTTGACAGAAAAACTCGCCAGCGAAGAGTATGACGGTGGAGGAATTTTGAGCGAAGAGCAAAAACTTACGGATCTCTCGGGATATAATATAAAGCAACTGTCCGATTTGGCGAGTGAACTACGCCAGCAGATAATAAGCGTGTGTGCTACAAATGGTGGGCATTTAGCACCATCTTTGGGGACTGTGGAGCTTACGCTTGCCTTGCTCAAGGTGTTCAATCCCAAGAACACACCGATCGTTTGGGATGTGGGGCATCAGAGTTATGCTTACAAGATATTGACTGGTCGGAAGCAGAGATTTCACACTTTGCGTCAGTTTGGTGGTGTTAGCGGATTTAATAACATCTTCGAGAGCGAGTACGACGCTTTTTCCGTGGGGCACTCTTCGACTTCTATCTCGGCTGCTTTGGGGCTTGCTGCGGCTTACCCTGAGCGGAAGGCGGTAGCGGTGATAGGAGATGGAGCTTTGACTGGGGGTATGGCTTTTGAGGCGATCAACCATGTGGGACATCTCAAGCCAGATAACCTGATAGTGATTTTGAACGATAATCAGATGTCGATTTCTCCCAATGTGGGTGGCGTGCAAAAAGCTCTGACGAATTTTTTAGTGTCCAAAACTTACAATTTTTTCAAAAAAGAGGCTTACGATTTATCGAAGTTGCTGCCTGAAAACATCCGCAAAACTTTGCTGCATGGCTCTAAGAAGATGGAAGAGAGCTTGCTGAATATTTTTACGAAGAGCATTTTTTTTGAAGATTTTGGATTTACTTATGTCGGACCAGTCAATGGGCACAATCTGAGCCAGCTGGTGAAGTTACTTGCCAAGGTGGATGCAAATGTGGCAGGTCCGGTGCTGGTGCATGTCATCACCCAAAAAGGCAAAGGGTACAAGTTTGCCGAGGAAGATCCCCAGAGGTTTCATGGCGTGTCGCCTTTTGATATAAGCACTGGCAAAAGCAAGAAGCCAGCGGAGCGAGGGTATGCTGCGGTGCTGGGCGAGACGATGAGCAAGCTAGCGGGGCAAAGGGAAGATGTATGTGCGGTGGTGGCGGCGATGTGTCAGGGAGTGGGGTTGGATAAGTTCTCGCAAGAGTTTCCCGAGAGATTTTATGATGTGGGTATTGCCGAGCAGCATGCGGTTACTTTTGCTGCAGGTTTGGCACGCGGAGGCAAGAAGGTCTTTGTGGCGATTTATTCCACCTTTATGCAGCGAGCTTTTGACCAGATGATCCACGATGTGGCTATGCAAAAATTGCCGCTGGTGATGTGTCTGGATAGAGCTGGGTTGGTGGGAGCTGATGGTGCTACACATCACGGAGTGTTCGATCTGGCTTATTTGCAGATGATTCCAGGGCTAGTGGTGCTTGCTCCAGCTAGTGGTAGTGAGCTTGCTCAGATGTTGGAGTGGGCTGCCGATTACCAAGATGGGCCTGTGGCTATTCGATATCCCAGAGGAAAAGCTTCCTTAGAAGATAGAGGTGAGTTTGCACTGGGCAAGGCTGTGAGTGAGGGGAAAGGGGAAGATGTGGCGATTTGTTCCATCGGAGATAGCCTAAAAGATGCCAGAGCGTTGGTGGATTTGATGAGTGGCGACCAGATAAAAGCAAGGATTTTGCATTATAATTGCTTAAAACCTTTTGACAAACAGGTGTTGCAAGAGAGTTTGACCGACGGAGTCAAGGAGTTCATCACGATAGAGGATGGCGTGCTGAGTGGTGGTTTTGGTGGAAGAGTAAACGATTATTTGTGTTCTAAAGGGGTGAATGTGATGAATTTTGGTTATAAGGATGAGTTTGTACCACACGGTACTGTGAGTGAGTTGAAAAGTAGTCTTGGCTTAGAGCCAAGCCAGATTTATAAAAAATATCTTCAAGGGAGGGAGGTATGATTAAATTTAATCTTAATGGAAAAGATGTGTCTGTGGATGCAGATCCTTTAAAATCTTTGGTAAGAGTGATTCGAGAGGATTTGGGAATGACGGGCACCAAGATTGGTTGTGCGGAAGGTGAATGTGGGGCGTGTACAGTGCTTTTTGAGGGGAAACCCGTGACGAGCTGTACGATGAATCTTATTCATGCGGAAGGTAAAGAGATCAAAACTGTCGAGTGGGTGGCAAAAAGCAAATTGGGCGAGATCATCAAGACCGCTTTTTATGAGGAAAACGCTGTGCAATGCGGATTTTGTTTCCCTGGATTTATGGTGAGTACTTATTATTATATATCCAATGGCGGCACTGACGACAAAGAGAGTATCAAAAAAGCTATGTCGGGCAATGTGTGTCGTTGCACAGGATATGAGAAAATAATTTCTGCCATTCAAAGAGCGTGTAAAGACGCTGGAAGGGGTGTAAAATGAGTAACAGTTTAGTAAGAGTTGCGAGTTTGTCCGATCTTTTCGAGAAAAGTGGTGCTTGCCAAGGGAGTTATTACTATTTGGCAGGAGGCACAGATCTTAATGTGCAAATCAACAAGCAGATGATAAAAGATAGCACGCTTTTTTTTATCGGCAATCTGAGCGAGCTCAAAGGGATTGAGGTGAAGAATGACGAGCTTTTAATCGGTGCGGGAGCGAGTTTTGGACAAATTATCGACTCTAAGTTGGTAAAAGCTAACGCCTGTTTGCTCAGCGATGCGTTGGTAAACTTTGCGTCTCCTCTTCTGCAAAACACGGCGACTATCGGTGGTAATATTGCCAATGGCTCTCCCACTGCTGATGCTACTCCGATTCTTTTGGCATTGGATGCTCAGGTGGAGATGGTGAGTGCCAAAGGTAGCAGAAGAGTTAAACTATGTGACTATTTCACTGGTTATAAGAAATCTGTATTGGCAAAGGGTGAAGTGATAAAAGCTTTGGTGATCCCTATTGAGAAAGATAAGAGTAGCTTTTACAAGAAGGTGAGCTCGCGTAAGTCGCTGACGATTGCAAAAGTGTCGCTGGCTGCTGTTTATAGCAAGAGCGGTGGCAAGTTTGATAGTTTGCGGATAGCTGTGGGTAGTCTCAACGAGTATGCCAGAAGGTTGCCAAAAGTGGAGAAGGTGCTTTTAAGCGGAGGTAGCGACTCAGAAATGAAAGCTGCTTTGCAAAAAGAGATCACACCGATTACCGACCTTAGATCTGATGCTGATTATCGTTTTGATGTTACTTACAATCTAATAAAAGCTCTCGGGGAGTAATGCAATATACTGTTTTAGCTAGGAAGTACCGGCCACAAACTTTTGAGCAGATTTATGCTCAAGACCATGTTACCAAGATTTTGGTGAGTTCTGTGGAAAAAGATAGAATAGCTGGTGCGTATCTATTTACCGGGCCAAGGGGAGTGGGTAAAACCTCTTTGGCTCGGATTTTTGCGAAAAGTCTAAACTGCCAGAGTGGACCTACGGTGCATCCTTGTGGGCAGTGTAGCAATTGCACGGAGATAGAGAAAGCTATCTCTTACGATGTGGCGGAGATAGATGGAGCTTCCAACACGGGAGTGGACGATATACGGGAGTTGCAGCGAGAGCTGATGTACACCACGACCTCGTCAAGGTACAAGATATACATCATCGATGAGGTGCATATGCTCTCTACGAGTGCTTTCAACGCTTTGCTCAAAACTTTGGAAGAGCCTCCAGATAAAGTGATTTTTATGTTTGCGACGACAGAGCCGCACAAGATTTTGCCGACAATTTTGTCTCGCTGTCAGCGGTTTGACCTCAAGCGGATTCCTTTTGGAGCTATCTTGGAAAATCTAAAATCTATCTGTGAAAAAGAGAGTGTGCGGGCAGAAGATGAAGCTTTGGCGATAATCGCCCACAAAGCAGATGGTGGCATGCGAGATGGTTTGTCGCTACTGGATCAGATGATCTCTTACTCTTCTGATAAGATTGTGCAAAAAGATGTGCTTTTTATGTTTGGGATTATCTCGTGGCAAGTTTACCTAAATATCTTGGAGAAGGTGCTAGTCGAAGATACTACTGGGGTGCTAGAGGAGTTTGCGACTGTAGTGGACGATGGCAATGGGGTGGTGGAGTTTATGATGGGCTTCTTGGATTTTTTGAGTTCGCTTTTGACTTTGTTTTACAGCGGAAAGAGCCAAGAGATGCCTGCAGATGTTGCCAAAGAGGCTTTAGAGTTGGCACAGAAACTTGGGGAGAGGACACTGATATTGATAATTGACATATTGGCGGAAGCGGTAAGGAAGATAAAGTTCTCTGGTAACCAAGCTTTTGCTGCCGAGCTGGCTTTGATCCGCCTATCCAAAGTGGAGCAGATGAAGTCGGTGGATAAGATTATCACTTATCTGAAAAGCAATGCGGGAAAAAATAGCACGCAATCTTTGGCGAGTACGCCAGTGAAAATTGCAAGAAAAGAAACCGTGCCCAAAGAAAAGAAAGTAGTCAGAAGTTTGCCTGCCGAAAAAGCTATGACTGAAGTGGAGCAACCTCCTGCTAAACAGCCAAAGAAACAAGCTGTGATAAACAAAGAGGAAAAACCTCTGGCGAAAGAGGAAGAGAGCGTTGCTGGCAAGGAAACAAAAGAGCTGACTCAGGAAGATTTTGATGCGGCTTTGCCCGAGATAAATGACCTACTGAAGGCGAACGATTTTGGTGTGTATGTGATTAATTTCTTCAACGAGTACCCTAAGAAAATTTTGCCTGGGAATGTTTTGCAGATAGAGTTTCCCAATAAGTTTGAGCAGTCTTCTTTTGGGCGAGATGCGGCTAATTTTGTTAAATTATTGTCCAACTTTTTCGGAGTTAGTTTGCAACTAGCGGTGAGAGTGAGTAGTGGCAAAGTGGCAAAAAAAGCACAATCGACGCAGGCTCAAGAGAAAGAGCCAGAAAAAGATATCGTCGATATTGAAGAGAAAGACACCAAAGTGGCGGCGTTTATCAAGAAGATAGACGGCGAGATAATAAGGTGATTTAGTACTTTATTATTCCTCGGTCTCGTGTGGTGGCAGTGATGGTTTTGGCAACAGCTTTTAGGCACGCGATGGTTTTGGCGTAGTTGGTGCGGATAGGGCTGATGGTGCCTAAGTACCCAGGTATGCCGAAAAGATTGTATTTGGCGTAGAGCAAGACGAATTCTCCCCAGTTCTTATCGGGGAAATCTTCTCCCAAAATGGCACCGATTTTTTCATTGGGATTGTTTTCTTGCATCAATTTTACCAAGATTTCTTGGCGACGCATCATCGCGAAAAAGTTGAGGATGTTGTTTTTGTCGTCAAATTCTGGTTGTTGCAAAAATGAGATGTTGCCATCGAAATTCAAAAAGTATCCTCCCATCTTGGTGAGAGCTTCGTATAGTTCCGCCAGAAAAAGGTTTAGCAGAGAGTTCTCTTTTTGCAATGTGGAGTCTAGCAGATATTTAGTTTGGATGTCGTAAATTCGCATTCCAGAAAATTTTTGATTTACATAGCGAACTAGTGCGTCGAGTTGTTTGGTGGTGATCTGGTAGCTGCATTCTGTGAGCAAAGTTTTGTCCATGCCAGAACTAAGGCTTACTACGAAAAGTAGCTTGCTGGCGGAGATTTTGAACACGCTGAGTTTTTGCAGATATTCGTAGCCCATTTCTGGTTCGGCTACGAAACACAGTTGCCCTGTGGAGACAGCTAATATTTGTAAGATGTTGTCGAGCATAGAGGTAGCGTTGCGGAAGTTCTCGCAAATTATTTGTTTGAGGTGGTTGGTGTTGCCGAATAGTGCAGAGGAAAAGTCGTTTTGCCGCAAGTACTCTCTATATCCTAATATCGTGGGAATTCTGCCGGACGAGGTGTGGGGTTGGTAAATATAACCCTTTTCTTCGAGGCGGACTAAGTCGGTGCGAATGGTGGCAGGGCTTTTTTCGGCAAAGTATTTTTTGCAGATGTAGCCTGATGCCAGTGGGGTAGAACATTGGCAATACTCTTGGATGAGATAGTCGAGCAGTTTTTTTCTGCGGATATTTTTTTTGTTCATATCTTTAAGATTTCCTTAAAAAAATTATTTTAGCAATATTTTTGTAAGTTGTAGGAAAGTCAAGCGGGGATTTTTATTTTCATTTATTTTTTGCTTAAAGCAAAATAAATAATAGATTGTTTTCCTTTTGTAACCAATAGAAAAACTAAAAGCAAAAAGTAACAAAAGGTAAAGTCAAAAAAAACCTAAGCAACTAGCAAAATTACTAAGCCATCCCTCGTACGCTTACAACCTCTTACTATGAATCACATTCATTCTCTTTAGCGGTGATATAGCACATCGCTTTTCAGCGTAGCTCGATAGGCAGAAGTGATTGGAAGCTACTTGCTTAAAGTTTTTTCTTAGCCCACCCCATCTCTGGATCCCCGCTTTCGCGAGGATGAGGATAGAGAAGCAAGAAAGCACACCACCAGCCATCATTCCTGCCCACCACTCGCTTTGCGTTATCACCAGCCCTTATTCCTGCCCACCACACCTCATTCCCGTGAAAACGGGAATCCATTCTCTAACACGATGCACGAAAGTCGTAGGGCTTTCTCACTTGCTAGTTAGATTGAAATTCCTCCGCTTCACGGGTTAGAGCCAGAGACACTAAGCACTATCTGTAGATTGCAAAGCAAGCCAAAGCAAACGCCAAGACTAAGTGCATATACGGGAACGACCCACACTTTTTTCTATGTTGGTGACACGAAATGTTTCTGGCGGATTGAAGCGGAGCGGTTTTCTTTTCTCCTCTATCTTTTCTTCGAGCGTTTAAAGAAAAAATAGAGCTCAGCTGAAAGCTATTCTCCAGCTGAAAGGGAATAAAAAAACTGTTTACAATTTCCACGCTTGTTTATCTTTGGATTAATAGATTTTTCTTACCAATCTGAAAGAATTAAAATTAAATTTGTGAAGAAGGGAGTCCGATTGAGAACGAAGCATATTTTTGTTTTGGGAGGAGTTTTGTCCTCTCTGGGGAAAGGAGTAGCGGCAGCCAGTATAGGATTGTTGCTGAAAAAAATGGGTTACAGAGTTAATATGCAGAAGCTCGACCCATATTTGAATGTGGATCCTGGCACGATGAGTCCGTATCAGCACGGAGAGGTGTTTGTGACAGATGATGGAGCCGAGACGGATCTGGATCTTGGTCATTACGAGAGATTTATCGATGAGTCGCTGAGCCAAAGCTCTAACGCTACTTCTGGTGGTGTGTATGCGAAGGTGCTTTCCAAGGAACGCAGAGGCGAGTATTTGGGTAAGACTGTGCAGGTGATTCCTCATATTACAGATGAGATCAAAAGTCTGCTTTATGGTGCACGCAAAGATTATGACATCGTGATCACAGAGATAGGCGGCACGATAGGCGACATCGAGTCTTTTCAGTTTTTGGAGGCTATCAGGCAGTTTACTCTGCAAGAGGAAAGCGAAGATTGTATGGTGATCTTGCTGACTTACATTCCTTTCATCAAAGCTGCTGGCGAGCTGAAGACTAAACCTACTCAGCATGCGGCGGTAAAGTTGCGAGAGCTGGGTTTACATCCCGATATGCTTTTTTGCCGTAGCGAGTTGCCCTTTTCGGCAGAGATTACAGATAAAATAGCTTTGTTTACCAATGTGCGAGCCTCGCATGTGATCAACGCTATTGATGTTAACTCTATCTATAAGTGTCCAGCGAGTTTTATGAGCCAAGATGTGCACAATCTGATATGCCGAAGGTTGCAGATTAAAGCTAAAAAAATAGATTTTAGCGACTGGCAGGCGATGATAGAAGCTATAGATCATCCCAAAGATGAGGTGAGTGTGGCTGTCTGTGGGAAGTATGTGGAGCATCAAGATGCGTACATGAGCATAGTAGAAGCTTTTATCCATGCGGGAGCTTACAGTGCTGTCAAGGTAAGAATCAAGTGGATAGACACGAGGAAGGTGGATAGTAAAAAGAAGATGGAAGAGGCTTTGGCAGATGTGAGCGGGATTTTGATTCCAGGAGGCTTCGATAAAAAAGGGACGGAAGGTAAGCTTTGGGCAACCTGTTTTGCCCGAGAGCATAAAATCCCGTTTTTCGGGATTTGTCTTGGGATGCAGGTAGCTTGTATAGAGTTTGCTCGTAATGTGTGCCATTTGTCAGATGCTACTTCTACAGAATTTGACAGCGATACCAAAAATCCGATTATTCATATAATGGAAGATAAAAAATATTTAGAGAATTATGGAGGCACCTTGCGTTTGGGTGCGTACGAATGCGTGCTAGGTGATGGGAGTTTGGCAAGGGAAATTTATGGGAAGTCCAAAATAAAAACAAGGCATCGGCATCGCTATGAGTTCAATAACGCTTATAGGAAGGTGTTGCAAGATGCGGGGCTGAGTATTTCGGGGTTGTCCCCAGATGGTTTGTTGGTGGAGATTGTGGAGCTAAAAGAGCATCCTTTTTTCATTGGAGTGCAGTACCATCCAGAGTTTCAGTCCAGACCGACTAGACCAGAGCCAATTTTTAGAGAATTCGTAAAAGCTGTGATGAAGCATCAGAGCAAAAAAATAGATAAGGGGTTATTATGTCAGAATTTAGCAACTTAAACTTTGAGAAGTTTAAAAATAAAAATAAACAAAATTTGCCCAATTTTCCTCAAATCCCTGATTTTTCAGGGAAGAAATTTTTGTTAGGTTTTTTGGCTGCTTTCGTGTTGTTGTTTCTTTACTCGGGATTTTACACGATAGATCCAGACGAAGCAGGAGTGGTGATGCGTTTCGGCAAGTATCAAGAGACCACCGAACCAGGTTTGCATTTCAAGTTGCCAATGGGTGTGGACGAAGTGAAAAAAGTGAAGATTACCAGAGTCCACAAGGTGGAGTTTGGATTTCGGACTGTTTCCTCAGGCGTGGTGTCTAAATTTGCTAAAAGCGGTTACAAAGGGGAATCTTTGATGCTGACCGGAGATCTGAATATCGCTGATGTGCAATGGATTGTGCAGTACCAGATTAAGAATCCTTACAACTATCTTTTTCATATCAGAGATGTGGAAAATACTATCCGCAACCTCTCGGAGGCTGTGATGCGTGAGCTGGTGGGTGATCGTTCTGTGGATGAGGTGATAGTGATGGATAGGCAAAAGATAGCTATCGGTGCTAAAGAGAAGTTGCAAAATAATTTGGACGAATATGGCGCTGGTGTGATGATCAATATCGTGAAGTTGCAAAATGTGAATCCACCTCAGCCTGTGCAAGCTGCATTTAATGAGGTGAACTCGGCAAAACAGGAGCAGAAGAAGATTGTCAATCAAGCATGGCAAGATTACAACAAAATAATCCCCGAGGCAAAAGGTAAAGCTAAGCAACTTTTGGAGCAAGCGAAAGGTTACGCTATCAACACAACTAATCGTGCCAAAGGTGATGCTGACAGGTTTAACCAGATATATGCTAAGTATCGTTTGGCGAAGACGGTAACTCGCACAAGGATGTACATCGAGGCTATGCAAGTGGCTTTGCCGCAGGTAGATAAGATTTACATAGTAGACGAGAGTCAGAAGTCCATCTTACCGTTACTGGATTTGGGCAAAGGGGAGGCAAAATGAGACATTGGAAATATGCAGGAATCTTAGGTGTAGCGTTGATTTTGATGTTCAGCAGTTTTTATACTCTGGGCGAGGGGCAACAAGTAATTATTACTCAGTTCGGTGAGCCGATAGGTGGTGCTATCAAAGATGCTGGTTTGAAGTTCAAGATCCCTTTTGTGCAAAAGCTACATTTTTTTGATAAGCGGATTTTGGAATGGGATGGCGATCCACAGCAAATCCCGACTTCTGACAAAAGGTACATTTGGCTAGATATGTTTTCTCGCTGGCAAATAGAAGATCCTTTGAAATTTTACCAAACTGTGCAAATGGAACGATTGGCACACGGAAGATTGGACGATGTTATCTCTGGCTCTGCACGGGATATTGTCTCGTCGAACAAGCTGATAAGTGCTGTGCGTACTAGTAATCGCGAGATGTTTTATTCCGAAGACACACAGTCGGAAGTGAGCAACGAGGTGGCGAAGGTAGTCGTGGGAAGGTCAGACTTGGAGTCGAGAATCTTTGACCTAGCGAAAGACGAAATCGCCAAGTATGGAATAAAGCTGATCGATGTGAAAATCAAAAGAATAAATTATGTGGAAGATGTGCGAGAAAAAGTGTATGAGCGGATGATTTCCGAGAGGCAAAAGATTGCCGAGAAGTACCGCTCGCTGGGTAAAGGCAAGAAAGCTGAGATAGAAGGTATGAAAAACCGTGAGTTGGACAACATTGAGTCCGCAGCTTATCAAAAAGCTCAAACGATAAAAGGTAAGGCGGATGCTAAGGCGATAGCAATTTATGCGAAAGCTTATAACAAAGATCCTGAATTTTACCGTTTTACGAAATCGCTGGAATCTTATAAGCTGACTTTGACCAACAAATCGAGTCTGATTTTATCTACCGATTCGGAACTGTTTAAGTTCTTAAAAGGCACTAGCATCAAGTAAGTGGATTTAGTTTCAGACGAAAAATATATGCAGATGGCTCTCCGCCAAGCCCAGCGCGCGGCTTTGGCGGGGAACATCCCTATTGGTGCTGTGCTGGTGAAAGAAGATAAAGTGTTGGCTGCTACGGCTAACGGTGACAAGTCAAACAGATTGGCGCATGCCGAAAAGTTGGCGATCGAGTCCTTGATTTCTCAAGGGGAGATATATTTCTACGACTACACCCTTTATGTAACTTTAGAGCCGTGTGTGATGTGTGCTGGCATCATCCAGTGGGCGAGAGTCGGAACGGTGGTGTATGGTGCGAGCGACCCCAAATCTGGGGCGATGGGCTCTGTGTATGACATATCCGCCGACAAAAGGCTCAATCACAACCCCCAAGTGCGAAAGGGCGTGCTAGCCAAGGAGTGCGGTGATATTCTGCGTGAGTACTTCCGTTGCAAGAGACAAGAGAGGCAAAAAGATTGAGTTTCTTCGAGATTTTGATGCTGGTGTGCTTTGGAGTCAGCTGGCCAGTGAGCATCGCCAAAGCTCTGCGTACCAAGCAAGTAAACGGCAAAAGCCCTTTGTTTATGATGCTTCTGCTCCTAGGTTATCTCAGTGGAATGTTGAACAAGTTTTATAACAATATGGACGGCGTGATTTGGCTGTATGCCCTCAATTTTTGTCTCGTCAGTGTGGACTTGTGGCTATATTATAAATATGTGAAGCAGTCATCCAAACTAAAATAAGAGGGAATTATGCCATTATTTCAAAGAGATAAACAGAAATTAGAAATGATTAGACCAACGAAATTTTCTAATGAAAAAGAACTCCAAACATTGATTGAAGGGAATCTTTACGAAATGTTTAGTTGTCATTTTATTGCCACTGAATTTTCAACAGGTTCTGTTCACGGTGGCAGAATCGACTCTTTAGCTTTGTCAGAAGATAACAACCCCGTGATTATTGAATATAAAGTGGTTGAATCTTCGCAACTTGTAAATCAAAGTTTGTATTATCTGTCATGGATTAACGACCATCAAGGTGATTTTGAAATAGCTGTTCAAAAAGCTTTCCCGAATAAAAAAATAGAAATAGATTGGTCAAATATTAGAGTTCTTTGTATCGCTCCAGACTATAAAAAATACGATTTGCATGCTGTGAAAATGATGGGTTCAAATATTGAGTTGTGGCAATATAGATATTATGAGAACGGAGCTTTATTTTTTGAGGAAATCTATAAACGGTCAATAGTTTCTTCTGCTAAAATAGATTTGTTTTCTAATAAAAATCCCATTATGGTGGAAGCAGGCAAAAAAGCTGCTTTGACAAGAGCTTCAGGGGTTTATTCCTTTGAAAAACATTTGGATAAGATTGAGAAATCAAAGTGTGATTTGGTAACATCTTTGCAAGATTGTATCTTAGGTCTTGATGAGTCAATAGAAGAAGTGCCTAAAAAATATTATATTGCTTATAAAGTGTCTCAAAATTTTGTTTGTATGGAAATTCATAAGAGCAATATTCTTTTATATTTGAAAATAAATCCTGATACTGTTGAGAATATGCCAAGTAACTGCAGAGATATGAGGAATATTGGACATTATGGTACAGGAGATTTTGAAATTAGAGTTTCTAACGATGAAGATGTTGAAAATGCAAAAGAGCTTATTTCTTTAGCATTCAATAATATTGGTGGCAATTAAAGTTCTAACATCTTCATTTTGAAATAATAAACTAATTTTTCTCTTTCTTATTTTTCGCTTCCCAGACGATTTCCGCTTGGGATTTCCGCAGGTACATCGGCTCCAGATTGGACAAGGTGTCGAAGTCGAACTTCAGCTCTGGGTCGCTTTTTTGCACGAGGTATGAAGCCAAAGGGATGCTTTGGGCGAGAGTAGCTTTGCTCAGGTGCAGATGCTGGGAGTGCTCTTGGATTATTTGGTAGTTGTCGCCGCTGATGAAATAATCCCCTGTTAGCTCGCCAAAAAACTTTTCACAGTTGTAGCAACCCGCTGGCACCAGAGGTGTAAGGCTTTGGTCGTAGACGGAGGCGTAGATTTCCTTAGTTTTGGCATCGCAAAAGCTGATAATATTTTTCCCACAATTAGCCAGAGCCATCGCTCGCATCTCCAGAGAGCAAACGGGAACGATGGGAATATTATGGGCAAAAGACAGACCTTTGGCGGTAGCCAAGCCAATCCTGATGCCCGTAAAAGAGCCCGGTCCAATGCTGAGGACGATTTGGTCGATATCTTTCACCGCTAAAGCACAGATTCGCAGAGCTTGGTCGATCATCTTCATTAGGCGAGTGCTGTGAGTGCCCTTGATGTCCAAATAGGCAAGGTAACGCATCTGTCCGCCTGAGGCTATGGCGATGCTGCCAGAGGTGGAGTGGGAGTCGATTGCCAGGATATTCATCTTGGGGCAACGCTAAATTTTGCAGACTCACCAGCTAGCACGGCGAAGCAATCGTTGAAGCTCATCTTCGCCATCTTGGTGCGTGTCTCCAGCGTAGACGAGCCGATGTGGGGAGTGAGGACGACCCTGTCGTTGTTTAGCAGTCCTGCATTGATTTTTGGCTCCTCTTCAAAAACATCTAGCCCTGCTCCAGCGATTTCTCCTTGGCTGAGAGCGTCCACGAGGTCTTGCTCTTTGATGATAGCTCCTCTTGCTGTGTTGATGAGGATGGCAGAATTTTTCATACTCTTCAGCTCCTTGGCGGTGATGAGGTGCTTGGTGGCTGGTGTCAGCGGGCAGTGCAATGAGATGTAGTCGGATGCAGCCAGCAGAGTGGGCATATCGACCATCTTGCCACCGATGGCATCCAAATCAGGGTTGTGCTTGTGTGTGTAAAGGATAGGCATCCTGAAGCCTTGTGACATCTTGCCCAGAGCAGTGCCTATCCTGCCAGAGCCGATGATACCCAAAGTCTTACCCACGATGTCGTGTCCGAGCATCAGGTCTGGTTGCCAGTCTTGGAACAGCCCATTTTGGATGAAGCGGTCGGACACTACGGTGAGGCGTGCTACGGACATCAGGAGCGACCAAGCCAGCTCGGCGGTGGTGTCTGTGAGGACATCGGGAGTATTGCAAACGACAATGCCTTTGCTCTTGGCGTAGTTTAAATCGATGTTGTTGTAGCCCACGGCGTAGTTGCAAATGACCTTTAGGCGAGGAGCAGCGTCGATGATATCTTGGTCTATTTGGTCTGCCAAGATGCTCACGAGAGCATCGGCATCTTTGATTTGTTCTTTTATCTGTTGGCGGGACATTTGTGAAGTTGAGTCGTTGATGTATGTTTGGTAGCCGAGGGCTGAGAAGTCAGGCATATAGGGGAGTCTTTTGGTAATTAAGATTTTCATTCCACTTCCTTTTTTATTAAAATAGCTTTATTGCCTTAGCAGAAATTTTTTCTGAAGTAGGTCAAGAGGAAATTTGAATATTTTTCTTAAAAAAAAGCCGCTTTAAAAAAAGCGGCTTTTGAACAAAATTAATACTGAAACTAAAATTTATTCTTTTTTGGTAAAGCTTTGTTAACACGCAAAGCTCTTCCTTTAATGTCTTTTTCGTTAAGAGCTTCGATGGCAGCCATGCCAGCGTCTTCGCTGTCCATTTCTACAAAGCCAAAACCTTTAGAACGACCGCTTTCACGATCCATGATAATTTTTGCGGAACTAACTGTTCCGAATTCAGCAAAAAGCTCTTCTAACTTTTGCTCTGATATGTCCCAAGACATATTTCCTACATAAATGCTAATCATTTAATCTCCTATGATCTGTTGAGGTCATTATTTTTGTCAACCTCATTCTTGAAGACATAACAAATTCCTGTGTAAAGATGTCAAACATTGATTTGCTTTTTTTTATTTTGCCGTAAAAATTTCTGAAAAATATTCAGATTTTGGGGTGCAGATCAGGATGGATTCTTTTTTTTCACTTTGTGCCGAAAAGAATTCTTGACAGAAATTGAGGGCAAAAAGATTTAATTTGATAAATTTTAGTTAGGAAAAGGAGGAGGATGCGATGTATAAAACGATTGATCCCAAAAAAAAGAGTGCGAATATAGAAGCTGAAGTAGCCAAAAAATGGGATAAGATAGATATTTTGGGCAAGAGTAGTAGCAAAGGCAACCAAGAGTTTATTTTTTTTGAAGGTCCTCCGACTGCCAACGGTAAGCCGGGCATCCACCATGTGATGGCACGCTCGATAAAAGATACCGTATGTCGCTATAAGACGATGCAGGGATTTTGTGTGAAGCGAAAAGCTGGCTGGGATACGCACGGATTGCCTGTGGAGATAGAGGTGCAGAAGCAACTGGGCTTGGACGACAGGAAGAAGATTTTGGATTACGGAGTGGAGCAGTTCAACCAAAAGTGTCGCGACTCTGTGTTTAGCTACGAGAAGCTCTGGCGGAAGATGACCCAGCAGATGGGTTATGAGATAGATTTGGATAATCCGTACATTACTCTGGATAACGATTATATCGAGTCGGTCTGGTGGTTATTGAATCAGATATGGAAAAAGGGGCTTTTGTATCAGGGTCACAAGGTTGTGCCTTTTTGCCCGAAATGTGGGACTCCGCTCTCGTCGCATGAGGTGGCACAAGGTTACAAAGAGGTCAGCGAATCTTCTGTTTATATCAAATTCCGCAAGAAAGGTGAGGCGAATACTTACTTTTTGGCGTGGACGACGACTCCGTGGACAATGGCTGGGAATGTGGCTCTGGTAGTGGGAGCGAAGATAGATTATGTGAAAGTGGAAGTCGGTGGTGAGTTTTATATTTTGGCGAAAAATCTTTTGAGTGTGCTGGATGAAGATTACAAAGTAGTGGAAGAGTTCAAGGGTCAAGAGCTGCTGGGACAAGAGTATGAGCCACTTTTTACCGTGGAGAAGCTGCAAAACGAGAACTCGCACAAGATATATGCGGGCGATTTCGTAACCACGGAAGATGGTACGGGGATAGTGCATACTGCGGGGATGTATGGCGAGGACGATTACCAAGTGTGTAAAAAGCACAACATTCCTCTGGTGCATACTGTGGGCGAAGATGGCAAGTATAACGAAAATTTCCCGATGTTGCAAGGGCTTTTCGTGAAAGATAAAGAGGTGGAGAAGCAAATCATCATTGCCCTGAAGGAGAAAGGTTTGTTTATGAAGAAAGAGAACTTCAAGCATACTTACCCTTTTTGCTGGCGATGCGATAGTCCGCTTTTGTATTATGCACGCATGAGCTGGTACATCAAGACCACCGATTACAAAGATAAGATGATTGAGGAGAATAAAAAGGTCAACTGGGTGCCGCCTTTCGTGGGTGAAGGTCGCTTTGGCTCGTGGCTGGAGAATAATACCGATTGGGCTATATCTCGAGACAGATTCTGGGGGACACCACTGAATGTCTGGATATGCGACGACTGTGCGTGCGAAGAGAGCATCGGCTCTAAGGCTGACCTGCGAAGCAAAGGGAGCATCGCTGGTGGCGGAGCTGTAGGAGCGAATCCCGAGCTGCACAAGCCGTTTGTGGACGAGATAGTCCTAAAATGTCCCAAGTGCGGCGGAGTGATGCACAGAGTGCCGCAAGTGATAGACTGCTGGTTTGATAGCGGGGCGATGCCTTTTGCTCAGCATCATTACCCTTTTGAGAATAAAGAGAACTTTGACAAACTGTATCCTGCCGATTTTATCTGCGAGGGCATAGACCAGACCAGAGGTTGGTTTTACTCGCTTCTGGCGATTTCTACGATTATCAAGGGACAATCTCCTTACAAAAATGTGCTGGTCAACGACCTTATCTTGGACAAGAAGGGCAAGAAGATGAGCAAGTCCAAGGGCAATACTGTGAATCCTTTTGATGTAATGGATGAATATGGAGCTGATGCTGTGCGTTGGTATCTTTTGGCTGGTAGTCCTCCGTGGGTGCCGACCAAGTTTGACCCTAGCGGAGTGAAAGAGGTGGCAGGGAAATTTTTTGGCACGCTTAAAAATGTTTACTCATTTTTCGCTACTTATGCCAATATAGATGGCTATAGCGTGGAGGAATCTAGGGAGGTCACTAGCAGTATAGACCGCTGGGTTTTTTCTAAACTCAATGGGTTAATAGCTTTCGTGCAAGAGCGGATGGATGCTTATGACCTGACCAAAGCGGTGCGAGCTATCCAGAATTTTGTTTGCGAGGAACTTTCTAATTGGTATGTGCGTCGTTCTCGGGAGCGGTTCTGGTCTTTTGAACTGAGTGATGACAAAAAGGATGCTTATTACACTTTGCACACTGTGCTGGTGGCTATCACCAAGATGGTCTCTCCAGTGTCGCCTTTCTTGGTTGACCACATTTATGGTGTACTCACTGGCGAAGATTCTGTGCATTTGGCAGCTTTCCCCATGAGTGACCCCAAGAGGATAGACCCTGAGCTGGAAACGAAGATGGACACCGTAATTCAGGTGGTGTCACTAGGCAGATTTGCTCGTAACAATGCCAGCCTCAAGGTGCGTCAACCATTAGCGGAGATTAAATTGCCCAAAAGATTGCAAGCTGTAATAGCAGGTATGGAAGAGCTGATTTTGGAGGAGATTAACATTAAAAATATCTCTTTCGTGGACGACGATTTTGTTTCTTATTCTGCCAAAGTGAACTTCAAAAGTGTGGGCAAGAAAGTGGGCAAGCAGATGAAAGCGTTGCAAGATTATTTGCTGCGTGCGGATGTGGAGTCGATAAAAGGAGCTTTTGAGCGAGGTGAAGATTACAGCGTGCAATTGGATGGTGCTGAGTTTCGTTTGGAAAAAGATGATTTGCTCTTTGAGTTGAACGCTCTGGATGGATACCAAGTAGAGGCAGGTGGTGAATTTTTTGTGGCTTTGTCCACAGATTTATCGGATGAGCTTATCGCCGAGGGGTACGCCCGCGAGCTAATCAACAAGATCCAGTTTACTCGCAAAAACTCTGGTTACGAGGTGATGGACAGGATAAATGTGAGCTATTATTACAGCGAAGATTTGGCGACGAAATTGGCAGGTTATCTGGACGATTTAAAGAAGGAAACTTTGGCGGATAGCTTCCAGAGAGCGGAATCTAGCCACGGGATGACCAAGTGGTTAGTGAACGGTTTGGAGATTTATCTGCAAGTAGAGAAAGTTTGAGATTTAGTTTATAAAGGAAGTTAAACGATGCAAAATAAAGAGATTACGAAACTAGCACGAGAGAGCTTACAAGGTAAATGGGGCTTTATGGCTTTGGTTACTTTTATTTATGTGGTGATAATGGGAGGGCTGAATTTTGTTTTTCTCGCAGGGACGGTAGGCACATATCTGATAGCGGGGGCTATGGGAGTCGGTTATTTTTCTCTTAGTCTAAAAATAGCCCGCAAACAAGAATGTGATCTGAGTCAGCTTTTTTCGGGATTCAAGATTTTTCTAAAATCTCTGTTACTCTATCTGTTGACGATTATTTTCATTTTTCTTTGGTCTTTGCTTTTGATTGTACCAGGTTTTGTGGCAATGCTAAGGTACTCTTTTGTCTATCTCGTAGCTGCAGACCAGCCAGAGATTTCAGCTTCGCAAATGCTGGATAGGAGCAAAGAGCTGACTTACGGATACAAATGGCAGATTTTTTGTTTGATTTGCAGGTTTTCAGGATGGTTTATATTGAGTGTGATGAGTTTTGGAATAGGATTTTTTTGGAGCGTGCCTTATTTTAACCAATCTGTCACTCAGCTATACTTGGAAGTCTTGCAAACAAGAGGTGAAGTTGCAATTTAAGGGTTGACAACAAACAGGCAATCAAAACATTAGCTCTATTAAAATGAAATAGTAGAAACAGGAGACTAGCAGATGTACGCAATAGTTGATTTTAAAGGTATGCAGTTCAAAGCTGAAAAAGATAAAGTGATTAAAGTGCCTTTTCTTAATGATGTTGAGATTGGTGCTAATATGAGTTTGGATAGCGTGATTTTTTACAAGGATGACCAAGATGTGGTTTTGGGTACTCCTGTCGTGGATGGCACCAAGGTTACCGTAGAGGTGATAGCTCATAAAAAAGAGAAGAAAGTGATCGTTTTCAAGAAGAAGAGAAGAAAAGGTTACAGAAGAACGCAAGGACACAGACAAGATTTCACCGAGATAAAAGTAAAAGATATAGTAAGGAGCTAACCAATGGCACATAAGAAAGGGGTCGGATCATCCAAGAACGGCAGAGACAGTAATCCTAAGTATCTAGGTGTGAAGAAGTACGGTGGCGAGTCCGTAATCGCGGGAAATATCATCGTGCGTCAAAGAGGCACCAAACTCAAAGTTGGCAAAAATGTTGGCTTGGGCAAGGATCACACTATTTTCAGTTTGGTTGATGGTAATGTACTTTTTACTACGGGAAGAAATGGACGAAAGTTCGTAAATGTAGTATAGAAGATTTTTTTTGCAAAAGCAAACTTGTTTAGCGAGTTTGCTTTTTTTTATATTTAAATGGAGATAAAATGACGCGAAAATTAGAAGTCAAACTTTTCAAGATTTTTAGTACGATTTTGAGAAAAAGTATAGATGACCCTATATTACAATTTGTGAGTATCAACGAGGTGACGATTGCCAAAGATTTGTCGCTAGCGAATGTCTATGTCTCTTGTTTCGATGCCAAGAGGAAAAAAGGTGAAGTGATACAGCATTTGACGAAAAGTTCGGGCGTGTTCAAGAGCGAGCTGGCGAAGCTGAAAACTATCCGCAGGATACCAGAGATGAAGTTTATCTATGATGACACCACAGAAAAAGCTGTGAATCTGAGCCAGAAGATAGAGGGGTTGACTAAGACGCAGGTAGAGCCTGAGCCAACAAAAAATAAAAGAGAAGAGTAAAAATTATGGCGACCACAGCCGACTTTATCGAGTTTGTTTGTGACCAAATCGACACCAAATGGGATAAGCGTTATAGGAAAATGTTTGGTGAATATATGATTTATGTGAACGATAAACCGATATTGCTTGTTTGCGATAATACCGTTTTTGCGAAAAAGCTGGATTGCCTGAAACCGCTTGTAAGGCAGGAAGATACGGGATTCCCATACAAGGGAGCCAAAGAGCATTATATCGTCGATGTCGATGACCAAGATGGCTTTAATAAGGTTGTGCAGGAGCTGGAGAAAGTAACCAAGGTGCCAGTAAAAAAGAAGAAGAAAGTGGCGAAATAAAAAGATGTTATTGGATTTAGATGGAGTTTATAAACATTAAAATTTTGGTTTGGCAGATATTGAAGAGAAGGGAAGATTTGTTTTGATGATGAGTAAAGATAATGTTGAAGATCGTGCAAATCTAGCAGAAGTTTATTATTTAAAAAATGGTATTGTTACCAGAAATGAAGTTAAATGTTTAGATATGAGACCTTTTGGCAGACAAATTGCTTCTGAAATAAGAAAAAGAGGTTATGAGTCTTCGTGTTATTTAGATCCATTTCTTGAAGGATATAGTGATTATACTGGAGTTTTATTTGATTTAAAAAGATATTCTATTGATGATGCTATTAATTATTTAAAAGAGAATATTTTGAATAAATTTGATTTTTGAACGGTAAATAATTACCACCTCTTATGCATCCAAAACCATTGCTCGGGATATTTTAAGATATACTTTTCCAGAGATTTGCTGATTTCTTCGGTGAGCTCTGGAATTTGCTTTTTGGTGTAGTTGCTACCGTCCAGAGGCTTTTCGGCTATGACTTTGAAGCCCTTTTTTGTACGAACGCAGATGATGGGCTGGAGCATTGCCCCAGATTTTATGGCAAATTTGGCAGGTCCCTGAAAAACAGAGGCTGGTATTCCTAGCCAGTCTTGTTTTAGTCCAACTTTGCGGGCATTTTGGTCGATCATTATGCCGATGCCTTCGTCGTTTTTCAGAGCGGTGAGCGTGCCTTTGAAGGCGTTCGCAAGGAAGATACTGGGTACGCCATTGCTAAGGCGAATTTTCTCGATGTATTTATCTAAGTGGGTGTTACGCATCCTTTTTGCCAGAGCGTTCACTTTCAGGTTCATCTTTTCGCTCATATATTTCATCCCGATTTCCCAGTTGCCGATGTGCAGATTTGGGTAGATAATTCCTTTGTATTGTGCTATAGAGTGTTGCAAATTTTCTACTCCTTCGAACTCAAAATTTCGCAGGAGTTTTTTTTGATTGCAAAAGAAAAACTCGTATGCTAGCAGAGACAAGTTCCGATATATTTCACGGCAAAGGGTGGAAATCTCTTTTTCGGTTTTTTGGGGAAAGACCATCTTGAGCTGTTTTATGACCAGCTTTTTTCTGATGGGTATTAACTGCGTAAGGCGAATAAGGAAGATTTTTTGTAGAAATCCAGGCAGAGGCGTGAGCAGAGCTTTGAAGAGAAGAAATGCACAGTATTCCCAGAGATTTTTTTGTTTTTTATTCATAATAGGTGTCCAACCTTTTGTTCCAGCCAGCGAGCCAGCTTTTTTCGTGGGGTGCTAGTTTTATCCTGCAAGCCAGTACAGCTTTGGCTGCGTTGGCGAAATCGTGAGCAGGCGTGTTTGTGGTGGCTTCCATATTTTCCAGCACTTGCAGTAGCCCCCAGTAGCGACCGTCGTAGCTCTCTTTGGGGTCTAATCCTTCACCTTTGAAATTCACATAGTCCAGCATCGCATATATTCCGTTCATCGACTTGGAAAGCTTTTTGATGTTGGTTTCCACTTTTTCTTTTTGCGAGCTTGCTTCAAGCATCTTGGGGACAGATTGTTGCAGACGGAGGATGAGGAAGTCGGTTTGCTCTTGGCGACAGCTTTGCAAGAATTTGTAGAGTTGTTTCTTTTTGACTGAGTCGCGATCGGTGTAAAAATCTTTTTCGGTTTGCCAAGGGCAAGCGGTGGTGTCACAAAGCCATTTAGGTGCTGGGTAGTTGCTTTTTTTTAGATAAGAAAGCAGCAGAGGAAAACTTTCTACAAAACGCTTTTCTTGCCCTTGCGGATACCAGATGAAATGTGCTATGCCGAGAGAGAGAAAATTTTCTTTTTTGTTCCATTGCAGGAGCTTGGCGTGACGGAGGTCTGTTTCGTTGATGAAGATCCTCTGGGATAATAGAGCCGCTTGAGTCTTGGAGATGCGGATGTCAATAGAGCTTAATTCATTGCAAAATAGGCTAAATACGATAAAAAGAAAAATGCACAATATCTTGTATTTTGAGTTCATACTTCCTTTGTTATTATGTAGTTAATAATTTTTATGTTTCATTCAAAAAAAAGTTGTGCCTATTTCGAGCAAGTAAATTTTGTTTTTTTTTGACACTTGGTCAAATAGGTAAATGTTGGCGTTGTTAAAATATAGATAAAAGTAGGTTTGATTTTGATAAGAATAGTAGAATCCAGTTTTGTAACGAGTGCCGTAAAGCCAGAGGGATATCCACCTGTGACTTGCAAAGAGGTGGCTTTCGTGGGTAGATCCAATGTGGGTAAATCTTCGCTGATTAATTCTGTCTTGGGCAGGAAATTGCTAGCGAAAACTTCTGGTCGCCCGGGTAAGACTCAGTTGATTAATTTTTTCCGTGTAGTGAGTAAAGACGATGAGCAAGATTTGAAAGGTGATCTTAGTTTTGTAGATTTGCCAGGATATGGCTATGCCAAGATAAATTTGCGGGAAAAAGAGAACTGGCGACGAATGATCCAGACATATATCACGAAGCGTCCGCAACTTTTGGGAGTGGTGATTTTGGTCGATATCAGGCACAAGCTGGATTTCAAAGATCAGCTGATGAAGGAGATGTTGGAAGAGCAAAATATTCGCTATCTGATGGTGGCGACTAAGAGCGACAAGTTGGCGGCAGGCAAGGTAAATTCTGCGTGTAAGAAAAACTTCCCGTTTGCTGTTTTGCCTTTTTCTTCCAAAAGCAAAAAAGGTGTGGATAAGGTGCTACAATGGATAAACGAGCTTTAATCTTCTTTCTTATTTTTAGTTTTGGGCTTTGCTATGCGGGGCAGGAGCAGAAGCTGGATATAGTGCTGGAAGAGATAGAAGAGCAGAAGCAGGAGATAGATAGGATTAAGAGCCAGCAGAGTGATTATTCTCAAAAGATAGATGTTTACAACAAGAAACTGAAAAATGCACAGTCGCGGATGGACTTTTTGCAGGGCAAATATTCTGGGAAGAGTAAAGAGAAGCGAAAATTAAATAAGCAGATTTTGGATCTGAAAGAGAGTATTAAGGAGATAAAAATACTTTATCTTTTGTCTTTTACAAGGCTCTATGAGGCGGAATATATAGAGGAAGAGCCGATAAGTTCTAGCGTATTGAGTTCGCTGATGCGTAGTTCAGACAAGAAGGTGACACAGTACAGTCAAAAAAAAACGAAATTGAGTCAGAGTACGGTGAGCCTGAATAAACAGATAAAAGATTTGGAGCAAAAGAGAGATAAAGAGCAGAAGAATATTTCCTTTTCCCGCTATGTAACTTCCGCGGTGAGCAAAGATATGGTGGCGAGCAAGAAAAAGGAGAAAGAGGTCAGCAAGAAGCTGGCTTTTTTGCAAGAGGAGCGGGACAAGCTGGAGAAGATTATCGCAGATTTGCGTTTGGAAACACAAGTAACTGGTTACTCTTATAAGTTTAGTGCTCCGTATATTTTGTGGCCAGCAAAAGGCAAAATTGTGGAAAACGAGTTGCGTCGTAGTGGGCTGGATATTTGCACACAAGATAATTACTGTAAAGCTGTGGACGACGGTGTGGTGGTCGATTATAAGAAGATTGGTAATAAAATCTGCTTGATAGTAGATCACAGGAATGGCTACATCAGCGTGTATATTTACAAAGGCAGCACTCTGGCAGAGCTGCGAGGCAAGGTGAAGCGAGGGCAAAATTTGGCGATATTGCAGTCTGAGATTATTCACTTTGAACTAAGAAAAGATCTCAAAGAGTCTGTAGATCCGCGGCTCTTTTTTCAAAATTAGAGGCGAAAAATGACAAAGATAAATCTTCATTTTACGGGTTCTATGTTCGGATTGGGAGCAGCTGTAGACGATATAGATTCTTTGCAAGCGATAAATCGGCACAAAAAACGGAAGGACGGAAAATCTTTTATCGTGCTTCTGTCGAGATTGGAAGATTTGTGGGAATATGTGAAATTTGATGCTAAACTAGAGGATTTCTTGAGCAAATTTTGGGCAGGAGAGCTTACGGTGATTTTGCCTTGTGTGGAGTTGCCACATCTTTGCTTGGATGGATTTGTGGGCTTTCGAGTGCCATCAGATAGACATCTGCGGGGTCTATTGCAAAATGGTGCGGTGGTGAGCACGAGTGTGAACTGCTCGGGAGAAAGTGCGATGCAAGATTATGAACAGATAGTGGATAGGTGTGGCGATTGGTTCGATGAAGATTGGGTGCCTGCGGGAGTAATGAAGGCTAAGGGGATACCATCCACAGTGGTGAAGATAGATGAAGGAAGGTTGCTCTGTGTGAGAGAAGGTGCGGTAGATATAGGCTTGGTGCAAGAGGTGTGGGATGCTATTAGATAGTTTGTGGCAGTACGAGAAGGTGGGCATCTTTACCCATATGGATCCAGATGCCGATGCTTTGGGCTCGTGTTTTGCTTTGCAGATGGCTTTGGGCAAAAAAAGAGCGAGTGTGGTGTTGGAAGCTCAACCCAGAGATTCTCTCTTTGATGAGTTTGGTGCTGTGTCGTTGCAGGCGACTGAGGCAGAGTATGATGCTGTGGTGGTGCTGGACGCTCACGAAAAGGGGAGATTGGGTAAATGGGAAAAGTTTGTGGGGGATTTCAAAAAAGATATATTTGTAGTGGATCATCATCAAATCGGGAATGAGAAGTTACTCACAAAATGCGAAATAATCGACCCTACGGCTGTCAGCACAGGAGTTTTGATTTTCAATATGTGCCAGAGGCTTGCAGATGGTTGGAGCGATGCCCAGCGGGTGAAATTTGCCCGAGCGGTTTATTACACAATCCTTGGCGATACAGACGGATTCCAAAATCGCAATCTGAATGCGGAGTGCTTTGCGGTGTGCTCGACTTTGCTAGATTGGGGTTTAGAGCCAGCCAAAGCTTACGAAGATTTTTTTTGCAAGATGAAGCTGCGGGAGTTTGCTTATTTGGCGGAAGTTTACAAAAGTGCTCAAGAGTATGAAAAAGGCAAAATTGTGTTTGCTTTCAGTGGCTTGGATTTGCAGGAAAAGCTCGGATTTGCTTACGACGAGTTACCGTCTGTCATTGGCAGACTTAAACAACTGAAAAACTATGAGATTATTGTCGTTTTCAAAGAGAAAGAAAGAAATTTATACAAACTCAGTTTTCGCTCCAAGTCGGCAGATGTGCGAGCTATCTGTGCCAATTACGGGGGAGGTGGACATTTGCTGGCGGCTGGATGCCAGATACGCGGAGAGCGAGAGGAAATAGAGAAGGAAGTGCTGGATATATGCAAGAAGAAGCTTTAAACGGAGTGCTCTTGGTGGATAAGCCCGCAGGGATTAGTTCTTTCGGGGTGATATCTCAGATAAGACGGATTTTGGGCATCAAGAGAGTAGGGCACTGTGGCACTTTGGACAACTTTGCCACTGGCGTGCTAGTGGTGATGCTGGGCAAAGCGACTCGACTGGCGAGATTTGTGTCGGTGCAAGATAAATGTTACAAGGCAAAGATTGTTTTTGGGCAGAAGACAGATACGGCGGACATCACAGGGGAAGTGATAGGAACAAGCGGTTTACCTAGTGAGTTGGATGCAAACCTGCGGACGAAGGTTTTGGACATTACATCGCAAGTACCACCGATATACTCGGCGATCAAGGTGGACGGCAAGAGGGCTTACGCTCTAGCTCGCAAAGGTGATGTGCCACAGATGAAGCCGCGGGCGATGGAGGTTCTGGATTTCGAAGTGGACTCTTTTGATTGTGAGAGCCTTTGTTACACGGCGAAGGTGTCCAAGGGGACATACATCAGGACGCTTAGCGAGGATATCAGCGAGCTTTTGGGAGTAGTGGGCACTACCGAGTCTCTTTGCAGACAAGAGTGTGCAGGATTTCGCCTAGAGGAATGCGTGAGAGTAGAGCCGAATATGGACAGAGATTTTTTGCTGAGCAAGGTGCTTTCTCCCGATGTATTGCTAAAAGATTTGCCTGCTATAGAGCTAGATGAGAGCAAGTATAGCAAGTTTATTTGCGGTAACTCTTTTGGCGAAGAAAGAGGCAAAAATGGCTTTACAAAAATTTACCACTGCGGAGTGTTGGTGGGTGTAGCGTGGGTGGAGCAAGGCGAAATAAGACCGAAAATAGTGTTTTAGATGGGATTTAATTTATGAGAAGATGGATAAAGTTTTTTATTGTAATTTTATTTTTGCAAGGTACCTTGTGGTCGGCAGCCCAAAATTTGCCTGTAAGCAGTAAATTTGACAGTGAAACCAAAAGAACTGCTTGGTGGAATCGGCAGGAGTATCAGTGGAAAGTAGCTTTCAATAAACTTTTGGGAAAAGGTAAAACGACCAAAAAGCCCAAAGATGAAGCTTTGCATCGCTTGCTGGGAAGAACCACACTTTTTTTGTATGGATATGAGCTTACCGACATCAGCGGATTGTCTGAGCTAGATCATCTGGAAAATGTAAACTGTTCTTACAACAAGATATCTAGCATAAAAGGTATAGAAAATCTGGTAAACTTGAAAGAGCTAAAGTTAAGTGATAACCGCATAACATCTTTAAGGCGAATCAAGAATCTCAAAAAATTGGAGTATCTGCGTGCCGACTTCAACGATTTGCACGATCTCAAAGGACTGGAGAACCTAAGCAATCTTAAAAGGGTTTATGTGAAGAGGAACTTTCTCTCGTCCATAGAGCCTTTGGCGGATAAACCTCTTCTGGAGGAGCTGTCGATTAGCTATAACAAAATCACCTCTTTGCAACCACTAAAGACAAGCCCCAAGTTGAAGATTTTGCTGGTGCAACACAATTCTCTAAGTAATATCGAAGGTTTAGAAGGGTTGCTAGAGTTGGAGCGAGTGTTTATTTTCAAAAATCGGCTCACCAATCTGGAGGGCGTGCAAAAGTTAAAAAAACTAAAAGTTTTTATGTTCTCACAGGAGAGTAAGATTTTGCCTGAGGTGGAAAAAGAGAAGGTAAGGCGATTTTTTGCACGGAAAAAAGCTTTTAAATTTGGCTTTGGTGGTGGATTGTTGGTGCTATTTTGTTTGGGGTTTTTTGGCTATATCTTGGTAAAAATAAGCATAAAGATGAAAAGACGCAAAGAACGGAAAAAAGAGTTTTTGCGGTTACGGAAGCTTTTTGCTAACCAAAAAGCTTCATTTTTTGACAATAAAAATCTTCTTTATCAATGGTGGAATAATCTAGAAGATCAGTGGAAGCGGATTTTTAATGTGCAGCTGGATAATGGAAGCTCGCTCTTTTTCCCTAAAGAGTATGAGCTGCGAGATTTGCTAAATAGCCGATTTTTTAGGATGCGAGGCGACAATTTGACTAATCTTTCGGGGCTAAAAAATTGCACTAAATTGGAAAGGCTGAGTTTTTATAACGAGAGTCCAAAATTTTTAAAGCTGTTTTCTGATTTGAATTTTTTGGCGAGATTTGCTAACTTGAAAAGAGTGGAGTTTTCCACTAGCGAAGTGAGAAAGATTAAAGATTTTGCGAAGCTAGAGAAAATGTTTGAGATTGTAACGCCGTTGAGTGAGATTCCTTATACTCCTGAGGGTAGCATTATTGATATCTCGGACGATACGCAGGTGCGGTACAAATATCCGATAGTGGCGATTGGCAATTTTGAGGGGTTGCACCTGGGGCACGCCAAGATACTCAATCGCCTCTATGCTAGGGCTGAAGACACAGGTGGAGAGGCTTTAGTGCTGACTTACAGAGTACACACGCGGGAGCACTTTCTCAAGAAAGCGAATAAGCCGATAGAGCCCTATATGATTTTGGAGAAGGAGCACAAAGAAAATATGTTGTTTCATAAGTTTGGGGTGCATTCGATTTTGTATTTGGATTTTGAGAAAGAGGTGGTAAACCTCTCGGCGGAAGATTTTTTTAAGAAGATTTTGCTTGAAAAGTTGCATATCAGGGAGATAGTTTGCGGACACGACACAAGATTTGGGAAGGACAGAACGGGCGACTATAGGCTTTTGGTGGAGCTATCTAAGCCTTATGGGATTAAGGTTCGCTTGGTAGAGCCATTGATGATGGGTGATGAGATAGTGTGTAGTCGGCTGATAAGAGAGAAGATAAAGCAAGGAGAGGTTAATAGTCTCAAGCGTTATCTATCGAGGAATTACTCGATAGTGGGTACGGTAGCACAGGGGCGAAAGATAGGAGGGAAGCTAGGTTTCCCGACTCTGAACCTAACACCCAAAGAGCCGTGTAAACTTTATCCTGCACAAGGGGTGTATATAACGCATACCAAGATCGGCAATAAGGGCTACTATGGTTTGACCAATATTGGTTTTGCTCCGACTATCAGGGAAGATCTCAGCGAGAAAACGATAGAGAATTACTTGTACAAGTTTAGCAAATCTATTTATGGACAAGAGGTAAAGATAGTGTTTTTGCAGTATTTACGGGAGGAGAAGAAGTTTGCTTCGCGTGACGAGTTGGTGCAGCAGATGAAAAAAGATTTGAAATTGCTCAGGCAATATATAAGGGTGCATTAGATGAAAGTAAAAGAAATGTTGAAGTTGGTCGATGGTAAGTTGCTGAGTGCAGAGGGACATCTGGAATACGATGTGTTTTTTGGAGTAGCATCAGATCTTATTAGCGATATTTTGATGTGTGTGAAAGATCCAGCAGTGCTTTTCACTGGGCTTATCAATCATCAGATTATCCGTGTAGCTGAGATGGTAGATATGCAGGCTATCGTTTTTGTGCGAGGAAAAAAGCCAAATAAGGAAATGTTGCTATTGGCAAAGGAACACGATTTGCCTGTTTTATGCACAAACTTGTCTTTGTATGAGGCTTGTGCTTTGGCGTATCAGGGTGGATTGCAGCCGCTAGCTATAAAGATTAGTATTGATGAATAGTTTTGCCTATAGTAAAGATGCGGAAGTAGATCCTGAGCAATTTTTGGCTGAACTGGGGCAACCTGCGATAAATTTTGAATTTACCATCAAAGCCAAAGATTTCGTGGAGTCTGGCAAAGCTACCACTAAGGTGAAAAAATATCTCAAGGTTTTGGGAATAGACGCAGGTTCTCTGCGACGCTTTGCTGTGGCGAGCTACGAGGCGGAGATCAATGTGGTGGCACACTCCAAAGGTGGCAAGATGATGACAGGGATTTACCCAGAGTTTGTGCATCTGAAGTTTATAGACCAAGGTCCCGGGATAGAAGATGTAGACAAGGCGATGAAGCCTGGCTATTCCACGGCGGACGAATTGGCTCGTTCGATGGGATTTGGTGCAGGGATGGGATTGCCCAATATCAAAGATAATGTGGACATCATGAGACTCAGCTCCGAGCAGAATACGGAGATGGATTTGGTGGTGTTTTTTTGATAATGAAAGATGAAAAAATGATAAGTAAAGGTTCTGTTCAAGAGAACAAAGAAAAGTGTATCGGATGCACAAGATGTGTGCGAGTTTGCCCTGTGTCTGCTATCAGGCTCAGAGATGGGAAAGTGGAGCGTTATACTCAAAAGTGCATCAGCTGTGGGCAGTGTATCAAGATTTGCCCCGTGGGTGCTATTCAGAGCGTTTACGACGACTTTGATCAGCTTTTGCAAGATTCCCGATTTAAGTATCGGGTGGCACTTTTGTCAAATGTGTTTATCGGGCAACTCCCTCAGAAGGTAGATTATAAGATGGCGATGGACGCCCTTTTGCAGCTAGGATTCGATAAAGTGATAGATGAAAATATGATTACTGGGGTGATGGCTCCGATTTTTGCCAAAAAGTTAAACGAAGCAAAAATAAGACCTTTAATCTCATCTAATTGTCCAGCGATAGTGCGATTGATCCGCATCAAATATCCATCTTTGTTACCTCATATCTTGCCCTTAGAGAGTTCTGTGGGGATACTCAGTACATATTACCGACATTATCTAGCTAAGCAAAAGGGATGTAATCTGGAAGAGATCGGCATTTTTTTTATTGCACCTTGTTCTGCTCAAATCACCGCACAAAAAAATCCTGTGGGAAGAGAAGTGGCTTCTTTAGATGGTGCTTTGGCGATGAAAGATGTTTACAATCGGGTAATGAATGTTTGCTATAATCAGAAGCAAGAGGATAAGAAAGAGGAGCAAGAGAATAAAAGCAAAAAACGCCATGAGAATTGGGGTATCTATGTTGCCGAAGGGAATCAAATAAAAAAGAGCAACTTTAAAACTTTGGCGGTCAGTGGGTTCAAGGGGACAAAAGATATTTTGACCAAGATTGAAGGTGGACAGCTGGATTTTTACGATTATGTGGTGTTGCGGAGTTGCACGAATGGATGCGTGGGTGGAGATCTGAATGTCGAAAATCCTTTTATCGCTTCCAATAGGATGGCTTCGTCAGATATTGAATTTGAAAAGATAGATAAGGAACTTTTTTATAAACTTTTTGAGCAAGGGGAGTTTGGATTGCAAGAAGATTTGACCCCCGTAGATTATGGAGTAGAGACCTTGTCGATGCAAGAAAAGATAGTAAAGATGAAAAAATATAAAGATATCCAAAAACTTTTGCCCGGGAAAGATTGTGGAATATGTGGCTGTCCGACTTGTGCAGATTTGGCGAAGGAGATAGTGGATGGCAAGGCAAAATTTTCCGATTGCGTATTTAATATGCAGGAGCAGAAGAAAGTCTCATTGCCTAGGATCATAGAGTCTATCGGTGGCAAACTGCTGACGGATGAGAAAAACTTGTCAGGTGTCGAGGTTAGCAGCGTTTATGCGGGAGATTTGCTCTCGGATGTGATGGCGTCTGCAGGTGATAGCCAGGTGTGGGTGACGATAATGCAACATCAGAATACGATAGCTGTGGCGTCACTCTTGGAGATAGAGGCGGTAATCTTCGCCAAAGATAAGATGCCGGAGCAAAAATTGATAGAGAAAGCGAATGAAGAGGGGATCGTGCTGATTAGTAGCTCTCTTTCTTCTTTCCAGATTTCGGGGATGCTGTATAAGATGGTGGTGGTCAGATAGATGAGGTGTAAAGCCGATTTGCATATGCACTCTGTTTTGTCTCCTTGTGGGAGTTACTCTATGTCGCCCTCGCTTTTGTTTGAGAAAGCTGTGCAAAATGGCTACAAGATGCTTTCTATTACCGAGCATAATAGCCTGGCGAATTCATCGGCTTACGCGAGCATTGCCCAAAAGTTCGGTATCCATTTTATCTATGGTGTGGAGATTCAGACCGATTTGGAGGTGCATATTTTGGCTTATTTGCCCGATAAAGATGCGGCACAAGCTTTTGACAAAGAGCTCTACCAGAGTTTGCCAGAGATACAGAATAAGAAAAATTTTTTTGGCGATCAGGTGCTGATAACGGAAAATGAAATGGTGCTCGGGTTTGAGAATAGACTTTTGCTCAATTCCGTCTCTTGGGATTTGCAAACGACTTTCGCTAAGGTGAAAAGTTATGGCGGACTGCTCGTGGCGTCGCATGTTGACGCCGATAGTTTTAGTATTAGCTCTCAGCTGGGGTTTTTGCCCGAAGATTTATTGTTTGATGCTCTAGAGGTGGTGGGCGATACAGCTCCTTGGGAAAAATATGGTTTGCCTTTGGTCAAGAATTCCGATGCTCATTACTTAAAAGATTTTGGCAAAAGGTATACGGAGTACCAGATGGATGAGATTGGATTTGCAGGTTTGAAAAACGCTTTGCAAGAAAAAAGATTTGAAATAAAAAGTAGCTAAAGAGGGGGAGAAGTGGAAAAATGTAAAAACGCACTTTACGATGAGCTGAAAAAAATAATTCAGGCGAAGTCTGAGTTGAAAGATCCTTTGATTGAGATTTTGAGAGAGGCTCAAGAGCTGTTTGGTTATTTGCCGGAAGAGGTGCAAATATTTGTCGCTGAGCAGATGAATTTGCCAGTAAACAAAATTTATGGGGTGGTAACTTTTTACAATTTTTTCTCGATGAAGCCTCGCGGGAAATTTGTGGTCAATGTCTGCACGGGGACAGCTTGCTATGTGAAAGGTGCGGGTAAGGTGATAGAGATGATAGAGCAGGAGCTGGGCATCCATTTGGGGCAGACCAGCGAAGATGGGAAGTTCACGCTTTCGTCTGTGCGGTGTGTGGGAGCTTGTTCTTTGGCACCAGTGGTGGTGGTAGGTGAAGACACTTATGGCAAGGTTGCCAGCAGAGCACAAGTCAAAGAGATTTTGGATAAGTATTAGTCAGAGTAGAGAAAAGCAAAAATTAACGGGAGAGCTAGAGGTTATGCAAGATATTTCTTTACATCTATTGGACATTCTGCAAAATTCGGTGAGTGCGGGAGCTTCGTTGATAGTTTGTCGATTTGTCAAATCTGCAGATATTTTGCGATTGTCGATAGAGGACGATGGCAAAGGAATGGACGAAGATACTTTGCAGGCTGCTCTGGATCCTTTTTACACTAGCAAGGTGCATCGCAAGAAAAAAGTCGGCTTGGGCATTCCGCTTTTTGCCCAGAGTGCCAAACTTTCGGGCGGATTTTTTGATATGGAGTCCACTCCTGGTAAAGGTACGAAGCTGGAGGCAAGTTTTGTCCTCTCGAGCATAGATGTTTTGCCACTGGGCGATATCACTGCGACGATGATTAATTGCGTTGTTGCTCATCCTGAGGTAGATTTTGTATTGGAGAGTGTAGTGTCAGGGGAAGAAGAGTGTTTTGATACTCGTCTGATTAAAAAGGAGCTAGATGGTGTGCCTTTGGATCAGCCTGAGATAAGAGTTTTTATAGAAGAGATGCTTAACCAGCAGATTGTAAAATTGGAGGAAAAATGAAGTCGTTAGCTGATTTGAAAAAATTAAAAGAAGAAGTTCAAAAAAAGATGAACTTGAGGAATTCGGATTACAAATATAAAATCGTAGTGGGTATGGGTACTTCTGGTATCGCCATGGGAGCCAGAGAGGTGATGCGGGCTTTTTTGGATGAGATATCCAAACGAGATGTCGCTGGAGTGATAGTAACCCAGAGTGGAGAGAAAGGTGCCTCTAGTATGGAGCCTGTGGTGGATGTGTTAGAGAAGGATGGCAAGGTTGTGACTTATTGCCAAATGAGTGCCGAGAAAGCGAAAAGAGTGGTCAGCGAACATATTGTGAATGGAAATGTTATTAGTGAATATTTGATTTAGAAGGTTAGTATGTTAAAAAGAATTGATGTTTTACTGTGTTTTGGCTCAGGGTGTGTGTCTGCTGGAGCCAAAAAGATTAAGGAAGAGCTTCAAAATCAGGTAAAAGCGTACGATATAGATAGCGAAGTGAATATTATAGAGACGGGCTGTATGGGACCTTGCGATCAAGGACCATTGATGCTTGTTTATCCAGAAGGTGTTTTTTACAAGCAACTTAAACCAGAAGATATGAAAGAGGTGGTAGAGGAGCATTTTGTGAAAGGCAGGGTCGTGGAGCGTCTTTTGATGAGAGATGAGTCCGTGGCTGCGAAAGCTATTCGTAATGTGGAAGATGTGCCTTTTTACCAAAATCAGACCAAGATAGCTCTTAAGCATTGCGGATATTTAGATCCAGAATCTCTGGAGGAGTATGTGGCTGTCGATGGCTACTCTGCTTTGGGTAAAGTGCTTGAGCAGATGTCGCCTGATGATGTGATCAAGCAGATACAGGTCTCTGGACTGCGAGGTAGAGGTGGTGGCGGATTCCCGACGCATCTCAAGTGGAAGTTCGCTAAAGCAGCCAAAAGCGATGATGGTAAGAAGTACATGATTTGTAACGGCGACGAGGGAGATCCAGGAGCTTTTATGGATAGGTCTTTGCTCGAGGGCGATCCTCATAAGGTTTTGGAAGGAATGATGATAGCTGCATATGCAGTGGGAGCTTGTGAGGGTTTCTTTTACATCAGAGCGGAGTATCCTTTGGCTATCCAGCGGATAAAGTTGGCTATCGAGAACGCTAAAGAGTATGGGCTTCTTGGCGATAATATTTTGGGAAGCGACTTTTGTTTCGATGTGGAGGTGCGTACTGGTGCGGGAGCTTTTGTGTGTGGAGAGGAGACAGCGTTGATCTCGTCCATCGAGGGCAAGAGAGGTCATCCGAAACCTAAGCCTCCGTTCCCTGCGAACAAAGGACTCTGGGGTAAGCCGACCAATATTAACAATGTGGAAACTTTTGCTAATGTTCCACCGATTATCTTAAAAGGTGGTGAGTGGTTTGCCTCGATGGGCACACAGAAGAGCAAAGGCACAAAGGTTTTTGCTCTTACTGGCGATGTGAAGAACACTGGGTTGGTGGAAGTGCCGATGGGCATCACTATTGGTGAGTTGATAGGCAAAGTGGGTGGTGGAATGAGTTCTGGGCAGTTCAAAGCTGTGCAGCTGGGTGGACCGTCTGGCGGTTGCCTGACCAAGCAGCATTGGGATGTGCCCATAGATTACGATTCGCTCATCGCCGAAGGTGCTATGATGGGCTCTGGCGGTGTGATAGTGATGAACCACGAGAAATGTATGGTTAATGTGGCTAAATTTTTCTTGGAGTTCTCTTTGGAAGAGTCTTGTGGTAAGTGCTCGCCTTGCCGTGTGGGACTCAAGCATATGCACAATATTTTGGAGAAGATTACCGCTGGCAAGGGGACTATGGAAGATATTACTGAGCTGGAGAAAATAGGCTCTGTGGTCAAGAAAACTTCGCTGTGTGGATTGGGGCAGACCGCTCCTAATCCTGTGCTTTCTACGCTGAAATATTTCCGCAACGAATACGAAGAGCATATCAAAGAAAAAAAGTGCTCATCTTTGGTTTGTGCAGATCTTTTGCATTTCGAGATTAACAAAGATAAATGCGTGGGCTGCTCGCTCTGTGCGAAAAAGTGCCCAACTGGTTGTATAGAAGGCTCTAAAAAAGAAAAATTCACTATATTGCAGGGTGAATGTGTGAAGTGTGGAAACTGTTTGGAAGTTTGTCCTGTGGGTGCTGTGGCGAAGTTGCCGGGAATATTGTCGGAAGATGAAGAATAGATTTGAAGTTGTATAATTAAAAGGAGGTTGTGTTGACTAATTTTGAGAAATATCTACCAAAACCAGAAAATATTTTGCAGTTGTTGCATTTGGCACAAGATGCCAATCCTTTGCAATATTTGAGCAAAGATGCTCTGATGGAGGTGGCAGAATTTTTGAAGATGCCTTATAATCAGGTTTATTCTGTGGCGAGTTTTTACTCGATGTTTTCTTTGAAACTTAGAGGTAAATTTGTAATCAAGGTTTGTCTGTCGCCACATTGCGTGGTGCAAGGGTCGGATAACCTTTTTGATTATTTGAAAAAAGCGACTAAAAAAATGGATGAAGTCAGCCTGGAGGCTTGTCAGTGCTTGGGTGTGTGTGGTAACGCTCCTGTGGTGCTGGTGAATGACAAGGTTTATGGCAATATGACCCAAGAGAAATTAGCAGGGCTAGTGCAAAATCTCAAGGAGGGTGAAAATGTTTTATAGATCGCATCTTCTTTTTGTGGTGGACGATCACTCTCTGGGCAAGGGCGTAAAAAAAGTGATAAAAGCTATTCGGGATGAGTTGGCGAAAAACGGCCTAGACAATGAGGTGGGCGTGCTGGAGACGGGTACTTTGGGTTACATTTCCAAAGGTGTGCATTTCATCGTCTATCCCGACAATCTTCTGTATCACGATGTTACGGTGGAGGATGTCCCTTTTATCGTGCTAGAGCATTTCCTAAAAGGGCGACCTGTGAAAAAGCTGTGCCAAGAGGCGAAGCAAGAGGTCGATTTGGCTTATTCTCAGCGGATCGTGCTAAAAAATTCAGGCAAGATAGACCCAGAGTCTATCGATGAGTATATAGCTGTGGATGGTTATCAGTCTTTGGGTAAAGCTTTGCAGATGGGCAAAGAGGCTGTATTGCAAGAGATAAAAACTTCTAATCTGCGTGGTCGTGGAGGTGCGGGATTCCCCACGGGAGTCAAGCTGGAGATGACGGCGAAGCAAGAAGAGAAGCAAAAATATATTGTGGTGAACGCCGACGAGGGCGAAGCGGGGACTTTCAAAGACCGCTTGATAATGGAAGGAGATCCGCATAAGCTACTGGAAGGGATGACGATAGCGGCTTTTGTAGCAGGTGCGGATACAGGCTACATCTATATCAGGGGCGAGTATCAACTTTGCATTAGCAGGCTGGAGAAAGCTATCAAGCAAGCCAAAGAGTACGGACTGCTAGGGAAAGACATTTTTGGTAGCGGTTTCGATTTTGAGGTGATGGTGAAAGTTGGGGCAGGTGCTTACATTTGTGGAGAAGAGACGGCACTGCTGAACTCTCTGGAAGGTGGCAGAGGTAATCCTCGCTGCAAACCGCCTTACCCAGGGGTGAGTGGACTCTGGGGGAAGCCGACGGTGGTAAACAATGTGGAGACCCTTTCCAATTTGCCAGCTATCATCGAAAAAGGTGGAGAGTGGTTTGCAAGTATTGGCACTCCCAAATCTTGTGGCACTAAGGTGTACACCATCTTGGGAGATGTGAACAATCCTGGTTTGATCGAAGTGCCTATGGGGACGACTTTGTCGGAGATTATTTTCAAATATGGCGGAGGACTCAAAGAGGGTGAACAGTTCAAGGCAGCACTAGTGGGAGGTGCTGCGGGGATGTTTTTGCCCAAAGAGCTTCTTCAGATTAAGCTCGATTTTGAAAATCTGTCCAAAGAGTCGGCTGTGCTTGGCTCGGGAGCTATCTTGATTTTGAGCGAGCGGACAAATATGCTTAAAGTTTTGCGTTCGATTTTGAACTTCTTCTTGCATGAGTCTTGCGGGAAGTGTAGCCCTTGCCGAATAGGGTGTAAGGTGCTAGTAAATATAGTAGATAAGATAGTCGCTGGTCAAGCTGATGCGAGCGATGTGCAGAGGCTTTTGAGTGTGTCTAAAGTGATGCAAAAGACGGCTTTTTGTGCTTTGGGTCAATCTCCGATTATGCCGATAGCTAGTATGGTTAAGTATTTTGGAGATGAAATTGAAAAGTTTATAGGAGAGGAGAGAAAATGCAAATAGTAGTTAATGGAAAAAAGCTAGAAGCTAAAGCGGGTCAGACGATAATGGAAGCTACTCGCGAGGGCGATATTTACATTCCTAGCTTGTGCTATCACAAAGATTTGACACCTACTGGTAATTGCGGAGTGTGCGTGGTGCAGATAGAAGGCATGGCCGCTTTGAAAAGAGCGTGTGTGACTCCAGTGGAAGAGGGAATGTCGATCATTACCGATTCGCCAGATATCAGGAAACTTCGTAAAGAGCTTTTGTCCTTGATATTGCTGGATCACGATGTGAAATGCCCGACTTGCGACCAAAACGGAAAGTGCGAATTGCAAGAGCTGATAAACTATATGGACATCTCAGAGTCGGAGTACGAGCCGATATTTACCAAAGCCAAGGTGGACAATCTGAGCGATTCTATCGTGAAAGATACGACTAAGTGTATTCATTGTGGGCGTTGTATCACGGTGTGCAACGACATCCAAAAGGTGCACGCTCTTTGCGTAGAAGGCAGAGGGTTTGAGAGCAAGATAACGACTGCTTTCGACTCTTCGCTCGTGGATAGCCCTTGTGTCAACTGCGGGCAATGCACGGTCTATTGCCCAGTGGGAGCACTCAAAGAGAAAACGGAGATAGAGGAAGTGCAAAAGGCTCTCTTCGACCCGAGTAAAATAGTGGTAGTGCAGGAAGCTCCATCTGTGAGGACGGCACTGGGAGAAGAGTTTGGGATGGATGCCACCAAAGTTACCGTGGGCAAGATGTACGCCGCTTTGCGTAAGCTCGGTTTTGATAGAGTGTTCGACACGAACTTTGCTGCGGATTTGACGATAATGGAAGAGGGCTCGGAGCTCATCCAGAGGATAAAAGAAGGCGGAACTTTGCCCCTAATTACCTCTTGTTCTCCAGGTTGGGTGAAATTTGTGGAGACTTATTTTCCCGATTTTCTGCCCAATGTTTCCAGTTGCAAATCGCCGCAACAGATGTTCGGAGCGATGGTCAAGACCTATTTTGCCAAGCAGGAGGGTATCGACCCCAAAGATATTGTCAGCGTTTCTATTATGCCGTGCACAGCCAAGAAATTTGAAGCCAAGCGACCAGAGATGAACTCCTCGGGCTATCAGGATGTTGATTGCGTGCTGACTGTTAGAGAGTTCATCAAGATGATTAAAGGTGCTAAGATAGATTTCAAAAATTTGCCAGAAGGGAGAGCTGACCAGCTGATGGGGCAATATTCGGGAGCAGGCACGATTTTCGGAGCGACAGGTGGAGTGATGGAAGCTGCTATCCGTACGGCGTACGCTATCCTTGCTGGCAAGGAGCTAGACAACCTGAATGTGGAAGCGGTGCGTGGGATGCAAGGCATCAAGGAAGCGAGCTTGGACATCCCCTTGAAGGACAGCTCGACGGTCTTGAAGGTCAATGTCGCCGTAGCACACGGGCTGGGCAATGCGAAGAGGCTATTGGAAGATGTAAGAGCGGGTAAGAGGTCTTACCACTTCATCGAGATAATGGCGTGCCCAGGAGGCTGCGTGGGCGGTGGTGGACAGCCGTATGGCTCAGACATCGCCGATCGTGCCAGAAGGGGCGAGTCTCTTTACAAAGAGGATAGTAAGTGCGAATACAGGGCTTCTCACACCAATCCGATGATTAAGAAAATATATGCTGAGTTCTTGGGCGAACCGCTCTCACACAAGTCGCACCAGTACCTGCACACTAGCTACAAGCCAAGAAACAAGGTGACAGGCAAGCAAGATTAGAGAAGATTAAGAACAAAAGCACCTTTGTCTATGACGGTAGGGGTGCTTTTTTTAGGCAGGTTTTTTTAAAAAAATAATTACGGAGGTAGGATGAAGATTTGTGTTTATTGTGCTTCGGCAGAAAATATCGCTCTGGAGTACAAAAAAGTAGCTCGAGAACTAGGAGCTCAGATGGTGGCTCGTGGGCATAGCTTGGTGTATGGTGGTGGTGCTGTCGGGCTTATGGGTGAGCTCGCCAGGAGTGCTGCGGCAAATGGAGGCTACACGCTCGGCGTGATTCCTCACAAGCTGAAAAAATTGGAGCTGGCTTATCAAGGTGCGAGTAAGTTGATTTTCACGGAAAATATGCGGATACGCAAATCTGTGATGCAGGACAACGCCGACGGTTTTATCGCGTTGCCCGGTGGCTACGGCACTTTGGAAGAGATTCTGGAGATGATTACTCTGCGGAAATTGGGCTATCATCACAAGCCGATAGTTTTCTTGAACACAGCTGGGTTTTATGACAAATTCTTGGAATTTCTGGACTTTACGATAGAGAAAGGCTTTTCGAAAAAAAAGAAACTTTTTGCGGTGGTAGACGATCCTCAGCAAGCTCTAGCAGAGCTAGAGTCAGCAGTTGGCGAAGTTTAGGCAAATTTTGTAGCTTAGATATTTCTGTGGCGATAATCGCTCAGCCACTTTTCTCCAGAAGCGATGCTTTTCTCGACAGCTACGGGTGCAGGTCCTCCGGGCAAAATTCGCTTGTTTACGCAGGTCTGCAAATCTATCGAAGAGTAAATATCTTCGCCAAAGATAGGCGAAAATTTTTGGAACTGCTCTAAGGTCATCTTGTCGATGGCGATTTTGTGTTCGAGGCAATAAAAGACGATTTTCCCCACGACATGGTGAGCCTCGCGGAATGGCAACCCTTTCTTTGCCAAATAGTCGGCAACATCTGTGGCGTTGGTAAAGCCGCCTTGAGCTCCAGCGAGCATTTTATCTTTGTTGATTCTCATCGTGGCGAGCATTGGCGTGATGGTCAGCAGGCAGCCAGCCAGCGTGTCGATGGTGTCGAAAAAGCTCTCCTTATCCTCTTGCATATCCTTGTTGTAAGCCAGAGGAAGCGACTTGAGCGTGGTGAGGATGCCCAGCAGATTGCCATAAACTCTGCCCGTCTTACCGCGGATCAGCTCTGCGACATCGGGGTTTTTCTTCTGGGGCATAATGCTAGAGCCAGTGGAGTAGGCGTCGTCTAGTGTGATGAAGCCGAACTCGTCGCTCGACCAGAGGATTATCTCTTCGCACAGCCTCGAGAAATGCATCATCACGATGGCGGCTGTAGCTTGGAACTCTACGATGTGGTCGCGGTCGCTCACGCCGTCTAGGGAATTGTGGGTTACATCGGCAAAGCCCAGCTCACTAGCGACCATCTGTCTATCTAGCGGAAATGTCGTAGTTGCCAAAGCTCCTGAGCCCAATGGGCAAGTGTTGGCTCTTTTTACACAGTCAGCAAATCTGCTCAAATCTCGCTGGAACATCGCAAAATAAGCCATGATGTGGTGAGCGAGCGTAATCGGTTGAGCTTTTTGCAGATGCGTGTAGCTGGGCATTATGGTTGTCAGATTTTCGCTGGCGATTTTCAAAATATTTTTTTGTAGATTCAGCAGCAGTTTTTGCAAATTCTTGGTCTCTTTTTGGAGATAAAGCTTAATGTCCAGAGCCACTTGATCGTTACGGGATCTGCCAGTGTGCAGCTTTTTGCCGACCTCTCCGACTTTGGCGGTAAGTAGAGTTTCGATATTCATATGGATGTCTTCCGCCGCTGGGTCGAATTTAACTTGTCCTGCTTGGATTTCTTCTTGCAGCTCTTTTAGCCCATTTATTAGCGTATTAGCCTCATCTATGGAGATAATATTTTGCACTCCCAGCATCTTGGCGTGTGCTATTGAGCCTTGAATATCTTCTAGATATAGCCGTTGGTCGAACCCAATCGACGAATGAAAATCTTCCACCAGCTTGTCGGTCTGCTTCTGAAATCTGCCACCCCAAAGTTTACTCATTTTCTTTGCCTCTTCTAATTGATATTTTGTTATACAATCTGAAAATAGCTTTTGATGTCAAGAGCAAAAGCTGGTGCTTTTTTCTTTTCATTTTACTCTCTTGTCAGATGGATTTTTATCTTTTTGGGTGGGCTAATAAATGAAACGGAAAAGTTTACTTTGTTCTATTGTTTATCTTCTTTGCTTACAGTATGTTACCTTTCTTGTTTTAGTGATAAAAAAGAAAGGTAACGCCAAAGAAAAAAATCAAAGTCATAAGCCTCAATTCTAACTTGCAAAACTAACTTCACAGTGGCTGTAATTAGGGCTTAAAGTCTTTGCCAGCAAGCCTAAAGTAAGAGACCTAAGCTCTTCACACAGCCACTAATTCAGTCGTTTGAAGCAAGTTCACGAATATCGGCTTGAATGACTTGTTAGCCAAACTACTTGTCTCTCGCAGCCACTTATAGCAGTTTATGCCAAAAGAAAAGCAAATTTCTCTGATGATAAGAGAGTATCCCAAGTTGTATACTGACCACTTGACATCGTGTGAGAGAATGGATTCCTGCATCCGCAGGAATGAGGGTGGGTGGGAAGTGCAGAGGTAATGGCTTCCTTGCTTTTCTTCCCTCATCTTCGCGAAAGCGGGAATCCAAGGGTGCTGGGCTAATAAATACTTAAAGCAGGAAGCGTAAAATTCGTTAAGTTTCCCGAGCTTACGCTGAAGAGCGATGTGCTATATCACCTCTATTATGATAGTTGAGATTTTTAGCACAAGCCCTTCAGCGTGCGAAGAAGATTTAGAATTTAGCTTACGGCTTTGGTATTTTGATTTTACCTTTTGTTACTTGTCGCTTTGGTCAACCAAAGGGAAAAGTAAATCCCTGCGATAGCAGACCAAGTCAAAGAGATAACACATTGCTATAGTGAGAGTTAATTTGCTCCTTTCGGGCATCGTGTCAGAGAATGGATTCCCGTTTTCACTCAAAATGAAGGTTGGTGGGAGTGCAAAGCTAGTGGTGAGCAGGAATGAGGGAGAGGTGATGACACAATTGAAAGCTATCTACTCACCTGTGGGCGAAGCCCAACAATCCCTACGCTCCCTTTGGTGGCGACTATTTTTGCTTGCAGCTCTTGGGTTTGCAGTCTGGAGAGAGGGTAAAGGATGTAGCCGCTTCCTTTCGAGTGAAGGCAACTAGTGGTGGCTGTGATAATCTCTTCTTGCGTGCATTTTAGCTCGAAGCGAGCGATTTGCTTGCCGGGATCTTTTGGCATCTTGCCAGAGTTGGCAGGGAAAAAAGGTGGATTGCAGATGATGAGGTCGTATTTTTCTTTGTGCTGATTCAAATCTTGACAGATAAATTCCACATCAAGTTTACAGATTTGGGCGTTTTTTTGGGCTAATTGGATGAGGTTTGCCTGAATGTCTATCCCGCAGATTTGCCAAGAGGGTCTCTTTAGTTTCAGCATAAATCCTAAAATCCCACAGCCACAACCGATGTCTAAGACTTTTAGGTTTTCTTGGGAATGATTATCCAAGACAGTCTCTACCAAAAAATTCCCGTCGCTGGAGATAGCTTGTCCAGCAGAGGTTTGATAGACATAACTTTTCTTGTCTGGCAAGATAACTTTCTGCAAAAGGTTTGCAGAGGTGGAGTCTATAAGTTTATCCAATTTTTTAGAAGTTGCAGTCCAGCTTTTCCACTTTTCTCGGGATGGAATTGTGTACCATAAATGTTGCCTTTTTGCAAGATTGCTCCGAACGAGATGTCGTAGTGGCAGGTGGCAAGAATGTCTGCTTGATTTTTTGCCTGTGGGAAATAGCTGTGGACGAAATAGAAGTCGCTACCGTCTGGAATATCAGCAAATAAGCGGTTTTCTCTTTGATAAAAGATTTGATTCCAGCCCATTTGTGGTACTTTTTTGCAGGTAAATTTTTCACATTTGCCTGCAAATAGCCCGAAACCTTCTTTCGATGGAGCTTCACTGCTACCTTCCATCAGCAACTGCAAGCCTACACAGATTCCTAAAAATGGTTTGTCTTGCTTTATCCATTCTTTTAGAGCCAGATAGCAGCCAGAATTTTTTAGTTTGTCGGCAGCTTGCCCGAAATGTCCAACTCCAGGTAAGATTATTTTGTGAGCATTTTTGAGATCTTCAGGATATTTGACGATGGTGTTTTCTGCTTTTAGGTAGTTCAGAGCGTTTTGTACGGAGTGTAGATTGCCAGCTCCGTAATCGATAATGGCGATCACAGATTACTCTTTTGGTTTTTGATTAGCAGGTACGAGCCCAGAGGGACGCCGATGTGGTCTGCCATCACCTGGCATTTGGCTTTGAGGAAGAAGTAGATGGGCAGTGATGTATCGGAGAGGGCTTCGTAGTTGCCTTGCCCTTTGCTGATGATGATATCTGCGTTGGTTAGTGTTTGCTGGAATTCGCGTGAGCACTGCTTTGGCACTGTTCCTGGAGTTTTGGCTCCAGAGCTGACGACTGTGCAGACTGTGTGCAAACCGATTTTTTTTGCCCACTTGATGGTGATGTCGTTGATTATTGGCTTTTCACGGGTAGCGTAGATTAGTGGTTTGTTTATTTGTTCGATGAACAATTTGTCGAACACGCCTTCGCCAGTGTTGTCTCCCAGATATACGATATTTTTGGCTTTAGCTAAATCTGCAGCGAAAGAAGTAAAATCGTCGATAGCAAAATCGGCAGTGAGGACGCTTTCTATCTCTTTGGTTAGGTCGAAACTTTCTTGAGCACCCAAATCTATGACATTGCCAGCGATCGCAAGGCGAGTGGCTGTGTGGAGAGGATTTGCGGCAGAAAGTAGATGAGAATTTAAAACTGGTAGTAGTTTAAGTGCTTCCGCCACATTTTTTTCTTTTGTCTGTTCGTAAGGGTCGTCTTTTCCCAAGAATTTTTTTAGCTCGTGGTGGATGAAGTAAGCAATCTCAGGGGAAGTAGCGTTCAAATCTATTTGTGCAAAAAGAGAACCAGTGTGGTCGATGATTTTTTTTTGCTTGGCTTCGTCCAGACCGCAGATTTTGGCGAGGTGCAGAGCTTGTCGCAAAAAGCAGGGGAAACATTCTAGGTAGGTTTTCATAAAGTTCCTTTAGTTGATGGTATTTTGTGTGTGGCACGGGGTAGAAGGGCACAGGCAAATCGCAGAGCTTTTGCCAGAGCTTTGAAACAGGCTTCCAGTTTGTGGTGATCGCTGCGACCGTAAGGCATTCTTATTACGAGATTGGCAGGAATGTTTTCAGCTAGTCCAGCGAAGAAATCGGGCATCAGGTCTAAGTCTAGTTCGCCGCAGAATTGCCGAGAAAACTGGCAATCGTATTGCAGATAAGCTCTGCCACCCAAATCGACCGCCACGACAGCCAGAGCTTCATCCATGGGATAGACGAAGTAGCCACTGCGTTCGATGCCTTTCTTGTCCGCCAGAGCTTTCCTGAAAGCCTGCCCTAGGGCGATGCCGACATCTTCTACGAGGTGATGCTGGTCCACATGCAGGTCGCCTTTGGCGGAGATGTGTAGGTCAAAAAGTCCGTGCTTGCACAGCCCTTCGAGCATATGGTCGAAAAAACCTATCCCTGTGTCTATTTGGTAATTGCCTTCGCCATCGATGTTTAGCTCGATTTTAATTTGGGTCTCGCTGGTGTTTCTATCTATGGTTGCACTTCTTTTCATCTTAGCACCAACTTTTTTATTTCGCGAATATCTTGTAAGCTGTAGTCTGCTCGTGGATCGCCGATGAGGGTGATGGCGACGCACTCTGCATCTAGCGAGGCACTGACATCGTCCACTGTGTCGCCGACATAAGCTATCAATTTTGCACCAGTTCTTTCGCGGAGGAGTTGCAATCCATAGCCATCGGGCTTGGGCTTATCTTGGGTCGCATCCATTCCGACTATTTGAGGGAAAAATTTTGCGGTCTTAAAAAAATCAAGAGCGTAGGCAATATCTTTTTCTGGTCTTCCAGAAAAAATCGCCAGAGGAATTTCACAACTTAATTCTCGTAAATCTTCGCTCGGCAAGAGCCACTTTTCTGTTTTCTTGTTCTCTTGATAAAATTTTTCAAATTTCTCGATGATTTCATCTTTATCGATACTTATATTTTCTTGGAGCAAAAGATATTCGGTGAGATCCCAATCGTTGTTGTAACCGCCTTTTGCTCGCACGGAATCGATTTGCTCGGTAGAGACAGACTTGCCAGAGTAGTGAGCTACGGTGTCTTTGATAGACTGGATGTACGACTGCTGTACATCCACCAGAGTTCCGTCCATATCGAAGCCCAAAAGGCGATGAGTCCACAAATATTGGAACTCTTGTCTAAATTTGTCGTTTTCCTCTGGAGTCCCCATTGAGATGCGAATGTGATTTTTTAAAAGATGATTGCTGCCCTGATGTCTCACCATGATGCCTTTTTTTGCCAAACTGGAGTAGATAGCTTTGCTCCAAATGCCTGTCTTGACAAGGAGAAAATTGGTTTGGCTAGGTAGGTAAGTAATCTTTAGAGATTGGAAAAATGCTTCCATTTTCTTCTTTTCTGCTTTGATAGTGGATAAAATATATTGAAAATGATCTTCGTCTGCCAAAGCTATTTCGGCTGCTTTGAGCGAGAAATAGTTTACTCGAAAAGGCAGAGAAACTTTGTAGAGAAGGGACATAGTAGCGGGAGCTGCCATAGCGAAGCCGATTCTGTGTCCAGCCAAAGCGTATGCCTTGGAAAAGGTACGCAGGACGATGAGGTTTTCGTAGCGTAGAGTTAGCTCAGAGAGCTCTTCTTGGGCAAAATGGACATAGGCTTCATCTAGCACGAGCAAGGAGTCTGGTGCAGATTGCAAGATAGCCTCAACATCGCCCCTAGCGAGCATATCGCCAGTGGGGTTATTGGGATTGACCAAGATGATAAGTTTGGGGTTATTTTTCGCTGCAGCCAGAAATTTTTCTTTGGGGAAGTTTAGTTGTTCATCGTAAGAGATTTTGGTGATGCGAGCGTTTTTGCTTTGCAAGAGAAGGTAGTAAACGGAGAAGGTGGGAAAAGGTATGAGCACTTCGTCACCTTCTTGGATAAATGCTTCTAAAATCAAGGCGATAGCTTCGTTTGAGCCGTTGCAGACCAAAAAGCTTTTAGCATCCATTTGAAAGTGAGAGGCGAGCTTTGCGACAAAAGCGTCTTCTTGCGGATACACTCCAGAGAGGGTTGGATCAAATTTCAACTCACTTAGCTTGGGAGTTGGTGGCAGGTTGACTTCGTTGAAATCGAGCCGAATTTTTTCTTTCCTATCAGCTGGAGGTCCTTGATAAGGCACGAGATTTTCAACGCTGGGCTTGGTTTTAATCATAAGATTACCTTGCTTAGGTTATACTCTAGGATGTCGCTAGCACCCCATTTTTTTAGCTTTGGTAGCAGAGATGGCACATCTTGGGTGTCGATGGTGATTTTGACAGCGTATCCAGCTTTGTTTGCCAGTGGCATCACGGTGGGTGATTTCAGAGATGGCAATTTGTCGAGAATATCTTCTTTATCCAGAGGGATGTTCATCTCGATCATAGACTTATTTCTACCCAAAAGAATGGCTTCGAAGAGCATTTTTAGTTCCAAGATTTTTTCGCTTTTCCATGGATCGTTCATCGCACTGGTGGTGGCTACGAAATTGGTGGCAGACTGCATTAGCGAGGCAACTATCTTGAGATTGTTGTCCCTGAGAGTGTTGCCAGTGGAGGTGTTGTCTATAATCATATCGGCGTCTTCTGGTGGATAAACTTCGGTCGCTCCGTGCACTGTCAGCAGTTGATAATCAAAGCCTTGCTCGTCCAGCCAGCTTTTGGCTATTTTTTCGTATTCCGAGACTACGACGATTTTCCTTTTCTTGAGACTTTCTAGAGTTAAATTTTCAGGTATAGCAGCGACGATGTTTACGGGATTGAAGCCTAAAGGCAAGATGGTGGTAAGATGATGGTTGGCTTTGGACTCTAATATCCAGTCATCTCCACTGAAGCCAATATCGTGTCTACCTAGAGCCAAGAGGTTAGGGATATTGCGAGGCTTCATTATTTTTACGATTAAATCTTCTTTGTTGGTTGCCGGCCGCAGTCCTCTACCGCTGAGGAAAAGTTGGACACCAGCTTCTGACATTAAATCTTTCACTTGGTCGAAGATTCTTCCTTTGGGAATAACTAAATTTAATTTTTTCATTTTGTTTCCTTTATTCGGCTAAAATATTTTCAATCTCTTGGATTGTTTTTAGTATCTGTTTTTTAAGGCTAGCTCTATCAAACTCCTCTGCGAAATCATTTTTTTTTGCACGGTTGTTCAAAAGTTTTTTGACACCCTTGATAGCGTACCCCTGGGTGTGGAGCATATATTTTATCTCTTCTAAGAGTTTAATATCTTTTTTGCTGTACTGTCGCTTTCGCCCAGAGAGCTTGTTGGGGGATAGTTGCTTGAATTCATTTTCCCAATAGCGGATGGTATGATCTGGCAGTTGTAGGAGGTTACAAACCTCACCGATGGAATAATATGTTTTTTTCATTATTATCGGAAACAAAACCAATCCACTGCAGATTGTAAAGTGTAAATTCTAAAATTTTTGGTTGACAGTCCACAACTCTGCTTGAGATTATATTTTTAATTTGGATTGGCAAAAATTTGCTAATATTTAGTTCGGTTCTATATTTATTTAAGGTTAGGTTTATGAAGATAAATAAGCTGTTTTTTTTGTGTTTGTTTTTAAGTTTTTCTTGTTTGTGGAGTATGAAGATGGTCAAGGTGCGAGGAAAAGCTTTCACTAGAGGAGAAACATTGAAAAAGAGTGACTTATATCCAGTACACAAGGTGAAGGTAAAAAGTTTTTACATCTCCAAATACGAGATTACTCAAAAGCAGTGGAATCAAATAATGGACAGCGTCGATTGCCCAGTGAAGGGTGATGATTATCCTGTGTCTAATGTGAGTTGGTGGGATGCGGTAAAGTTTTGTAATAAACTCAGTCGTAAAGAGAGATTGACTCCTTGCTATGATTTGCTAAAGGGACGGATGGTCAAGTGCAATTATGACGCTTCTGGTTATCGTTTGCCTTCCGAGGCGGAATGGGAACTGGCTGCTACAGGAGGGGGAGACGAGTATCGCAAAAAATATGCTGGCGATGCTGATATAGACAAGGTAGGTTGGACGGCAATTAAATTACCACATCCTGTGGGGCAAAAAAAAGCTAACAGGCTGGGCATTTACGATATGACTGGCAATGTCTTTGAGTGGTGTAACGATTGGTACGATATGTCTTATTACAAGATGTCCAAGCTGCAGCCCGAAAATCCCAAGGGTGCTAATTATGGTAATTTTAAGTCTATAAGAGGTGGCTGTTATCTCAGTGGAGCTAAAGATGCGACAGTCTCTTATCGTAGTTTTGTCAGACCTAACAGACGCAAAGCTTCTATCGGGTTTAGAGTGGTAAAATCTTTTTAGATATCTATGAAAATATTGGAAAAATACTTACTCAAGGAGTCCTTTAAGCCGTTTATCGGAGCTTTGGGGGTTTTCACTTCTCTTTTTCTCATAGATCTGATTATTAGCAAACTTAGTTTGATTATCCAAAAGAAGCTTTCCTTTATGACGGTCGTGAGTCTATTTGGTTACAATCTGCCAGCGATGGTGGCACTGACTATTCCTATGGCGATTTTGTTTGCGTCGATTATGACTTTTGGCAAACTTTCGATAGATAATGAGCTGACGGCTATTAAGTCTTGTGGCATAAGTATTTACAGACTTCTCAGACCATTATATGTTTTGGTAATAATTTTTTCTTGCTTTATGCTTTATTTCAATCACATTGTTTTGCCCGATAGCAATTTTTACTCCCGAGATTTACTGATTCATATCGCTTACCGTAATCCTATTAGCAATATCAAAACTGGCGTCTTTAACAAAAACCAAAACATTTCCGATTTGGTGATCTATGCTGGTGGTAAGGATGATAAATATCTTCGGGATGTGCTGATCTACAACAAAGGGCAAAGAGAAACTTTCCAAATAGTGAGTGCCAAATACGGTTCTATTGATCTTGCGAACAATGGGAACGATTTGATAGCGAGGCTCTACGAAGGTGAGATTCACGAGAAAAGTATGAAGAATCCCAATAACTATCGAGTGGTTAAATTTCGCCAATTCAATTTTAACATTTTTGGTGGTACTGGCGACAGCAATTTAAGGCATTCACTCAGTGATAGGGAGATGAACACTAAGCTAATGATGGAGAAGATTGGTGAAAATAAGAAGATTATTTTGACTGCAGATTCTCTGAGGAATATCTATCATCAGCGATTGGAGAAGATGGAGCAAAGCAAGCAGTACGATGCTCTTGTCACCAAAATGCTGCAAGAAGAGAATAAATCGAAGAGATATCAAGGGTACAATTACGCTTATTGGGTGGAGATTCACAAGAAGAACGCCTTGGCTTTCGCTTGTATTATTTTTCTTTTTTTGGGAGTGCCTGTAGGTTTGATGGCGAAAAGTAGTGGAGTGGGAGCGGCCTTTGGTTTTAGTATGGTGGTGTTTGTGCTGTATCACTCGATGCTCTTAGGGGGCGAAGAGCTTGCTGACCGAGGGTTTGTGGCTCCATGGTTATCTATGTGGCTAGCGAATATCGTCTTGTTATTTTTGGGGATAATCTTCACTTGGAAGTCCAAAAGAGACACCAACGCTTTCGATTCGATAAGATTTAAAATGCGTAAATTTTTCCGCAAAATTTTGAAAACTAAAGGGAAGCAGATTTGATTAAGATATTAGATCGTTATATTTTAGGCTCTTACATCAAAAATTTTGTGCTGATAAGTTTATCTTTTTCGGTACTTTTCGTGGTGATCAGCATTTTCGATAGGCTTACGAGATTTATGAAATATGGTGCATCTTTGTACGATGCACTAGCTTATTTTTTGTACAATATGCCTTACCTTTTTATTCTTACCTCGCCCGTAGCTGTTCTTTTATCGAGCCTATTTTTGATGAATAAACTTTCTAAATTTAATGAGTCTATCGCCGTGAGGGCATCTGGTAGGAGCATCACAAGGATGGTTTTACCTATTTTTATTTTCGGTATTTTTTATAGTTTCTTTGTGATGTGGGTGGGAGAGACGATATTGCCCAAAGCTATCCAACTCAGAGAGTACACTTATGTGGTGAAAATCAGAGGCGAGAAGATGGAAGATATCAAACGCCGAGCTAATATAAACTATAAGGGTCAAAACGACCTGTTTTTTAATATTGGATTTTTCGATGGGTATAGCAAAAAAATGTACAACATAGATATCGTGCAATACGATCCTACTACTGGTGGATTGGTGCAGACTATCGCCGCTCAGTCGGCTATCTGGCAAGAGGACAAGTGGCTTTTCAAGGGGTGCTATGTTCGCAAATTTGAAGACGGGATGCCTACGGATGTAGAGTTTTTCAAAGAGGGGAAAGTGATACCTATCGTGGATGTTAAGCCGATAGATTTTGTCAAATCATCCAAAGACCCACTGGCGATGAGTTACTCAGAGCTAAAAGAGTATATCCAGCGGCAAGAGAAGGTGGGGGAAAAGTCTCTAGTGGAAAGGGTGGATTTGGCGACGAAGTTGGCTTTCCCTTTTGCCAACTTGATTATTTTGTTTTTTAGCGTGCCGATGGCTTCAGCTTCGGTGCGGAGCAAAACCAGAAGTGTGGTGTTTTTAGTGGGATTGGTGGTTTGCTTTGTTTATTTAGCGGCTTTGCGAGTGAGTCAGAACCTTGGTTACACGGGAGTTTTGCCACCTCTATGGGCAGCATGGGGTCCGAATGTCCTTTTCAGCTTTTTGGGTCTGTGGTTCGCTAGTAGAGCGGAAGTGTAGTTTTTTATCTCAAAAGCAGGGGTAAAACAGCTCGTCTAGTGTGGAGAAAATTTTTTCTAGATTTGTCTCGGTATTTATCTTTTGGCGTGTTTTACTTCCGCCCTTTAGGTGTTTGGTGTACTTGGCGATGTGTGCTCGCATCAGTCGCAAGCCTTTGAGCTCCCCATAGTGTTGCACAGCCAGCCGATAATGCTCTTTGATGGTGCTCAGTTTTTCTTCGTTGCTGGGCGAATTTTCAGAGAAAATCCAAGGATTGCCGATAGCTCCACGACCGATCATCACACCGTCGCAACCTGTCTCTAGCTTCATCTTGCCGATATCTTCTCGGCTAAAAATATCGCCGTTACCGATTATGGGAATTTGACAAGACTCTTTTAGCTTCTTTATCTGTGACCAGTCGCTGTGTCCTGCGAACATCTGAGCTCTGGTGCGAGGGTGCAAGATTAAGATATCTGCTCCCGAATTTTGCATCTTTAGCCCAAAATCTAAGTAGTTGATTCTTGAAAATCCCGAGCGAAACTTGACCACCAGTGGTGTGGCTGCTGGCAGAGAGTCTCGGCAAATCTCCACTATGCGGCTTGCCAGCTGAGGGTTGTCCATCAGAGCTGAGCCTGCTCCAGTTTTGACCACCTTCTTCACGGGACAGCCCATATTGATGCAGAGGAAGTCCATTGCAGGCAATATGGAGATAGCTGCTTGGAAATGGGATGGTTCGCTACCAAAAAGCTGGATGCCTATGGGAGAGGTGTCTTCGCCTGTGTAGGCGTAGGGTAAGCTCCCGCTGGGCGAGTATGTGAGTCCTGCTGCACTGACCATCTCTGTGGTGAGGACATCTACACCGTGCTTCTTGGCGATTAGCCTGTAGGGCAAGTCGGTGAAGCCTGCTAACGGAGCGAGCCAAGTTGTGTCTTGGCAGAGGGTTAAGAGTTGCATAATTTAAAGGAAGTGTGTTGAGTAAAAAAAGTTGAAAAGTCAGTTCTTTTTTTGATTACAATGAACCCAAAAAAGGTAAGCCTCGTAGAGGTAGAGGCTGATGAGCGGCAAAAGTAGACCCAGACTAAAGGGAATAACCTGTAGCTTTAGATAAGAAAAAAGCAGATAGCTGTAGAGAGCCACGAATAAAAACCTACCGCCAAAGCCGACGATGATGGCCTTGCTGGTGGCGAAGCGAGAAGAGAGAGCGATGAGGGTGCTAATGCCTGTACAGAGCAAAAAAAACAACCCTCCGATTAGACCCAAAAAAAGGCTAAAACCAGAAGGTAACATTAAGCCAGGGCAAGCAAAAACGATGCTGAGTAGACTGACTTTGCCCAAGTAGATAAGATGTTTTTTATTTGATAGCATTTTGACCCATAGTGCAGTTTCCGTTGAGAGAAGCTCCCGGCTCTACAATAAGGGTTACAGCTTTGATGTCGCCGCTAATTTTAGCACTTTTCTTTATCTCGAGAGTTCCCTTGGAGTTGATGCCCCCGTTCACTATGCCAGCGATGATGCAGTTGTTGCAGTCGATGTTGCCTTCTACTTTGCCAGTAGTGGTGATAGAGATCAGAGATTTTCCGATAATATTCCCGACGATATCTCCGTCGATTTTTATGCCATTTTCTCCGCTGATATCGCCTTTGATTTTCAGGTCTTTACCGATAACAGAAGAAACTTCTATCTCTCTATTTTTTTCTTTTACCATAACAGTTTTCTCCTTAAATATTAAATATCTTTTATAAAATTTTGGGGATCTAGCTTATTTTCGTTTTGAATGATCTCGTAATGCAGATGTGAATTTGTGCTATAGCCAGAGTCTCCGAGTTTGCCTATCTGTTGTTTTTTTTTCACGAAAGAGTTTTTTGCTACCAAGATGGAGTCTAGATGAGCGTAAACGGTTTTAAATCCGTTAAGGTGGTTGATGGTAATAGTTTTGCCAAAGTAGGTGTCGATGCTGGTTTGTTCTACCACTCCCGATGCGCTTGCTAAGATTGTTGAGCCTTTTTTGCCAGCGAAATCTGTAGCGGGGTGATTTTCGCTGTAAGTTTTGCTTATTTTGTAAGGTTTGACCACGGGCAATAAATCTGGGTAGAAGTTTTGTGGGTCGCTCAGATTTTCACCTTTGTACTCTTTTTTTTCGGGCTTTTGGGTCAAGTAATCTTCTAAAGATAAACGAAGTTTTTCCAATTTTAGGTTGTTGTTTAGATCTTTGTCTTGGAGCAAATTTTGTTTATAGGAATCCATCTTTTTGGTAATAATATCTATTTTTTGTTCACTTTGCTTTAGCTTGTTTATTAGGTAGTAGTTGATGTAAAAGCTTGCTAGCAAAAAAGTGAGAAGCAAGATGAGAAGTATGATGCCAAAGTGCTTATTTTTCATCTGTGAGAAGTTTTAAGAGCTCTTCTTTTTGAGATTTTGATTGGTAAGAGAGGACAATTTTGCCTTTGCTGTTGCTCCCTTGGATTTTCACGGAAACTTTGTATCTATCTTTCAGATTTTGCTCTACCTGAGAAAAATCTAACTGAACTTTTTTGTTTTTTACAGTGGTAGCAGAAGATTTGACCAAAGACTCACTGGCACGGACAGACAAACCTTTTTGGGCAATAGTGGCAGCGATAGACTCCCTTTGCTCTGGTTGGGCCTGCATTATCACTTTGGCGTGTCCCATGCTTATCTTTTTATGCAATAAGAGATCTTTTATGGAGTTGCCTAAGCTCAGAAGGCGAAGGAAGTTGGAAATCGTAGTGCGGTCTTTGCCCATAGCGGTGGCTATCTCGCTGTGTGTGTAGTTGAACTCTTCGCGTAGCCTTTGGTAACTGGTAGCCTCTTCGATGGGGTTCAGGTCTTCTCTTTGCACATTCTCGATGATTGCCAGCTGAAGCATCTGTTGCCTTGTGGCCTCTCGTATTACCACGGGCACTTTTTCTAGCTTTGCCAGTTTTGCCGCTTGCAATCGTCGTTCGCCAGCGATGAGCTCGTAGCGACCGTCTTCTTGCTCGGTGACTATCAAAGGCTGGATGATGCCATTTTCGACGATAGAATCTTTTAGCTCTTCTAACTTTTCTTGATCGAAATGTCTTCTGGGTTGATAGCGATTGGGAAAGATAGATTTGGTGTTTAGTTCGTTTATGGGGCTTGTTATTTGATTGTCAGATTGTTCTGGGTTTACAGGTTTAAAATCGACAGGCTTTATCAGAGCTTCCAGCCCTCGACCAAGTTTTTTTTTCGTCATCTTGCTACTACCTCTTTGACTAGATTTAAGTAATCTTGAGCTCCACGAGAGGTGATAGCGTAATCAAAGATGGTTTGTCCAAAGCTAGGAGCCTCGCTGAGTTTGACATTTCTATTGATATAAGTTTTAAAAAGTTTATCACCAAAATAGCTTTTGACATCTTCTTCTACTTGTTGACTGAGGTTGAGCCGTTTGTCGTACATTGTCAGGAGCACGCCTAATATTTCCAAGTTTGGATTGAGACTGTTTTGGATCAACTTTACGGTATTTAGTAGTTGGCTCACACCCTCTAGAGCGTAGTATTCGCATTGGATAGGTAAAATCACATGGGTGCTGGCAGTCAGGGCGTTGATGGTGAGCAGACCCAGAGAAGGTGGGCAATCGATGATGATATATTCGTAATCGTTCAATATGGGAGCTAAAGCTGTTTTCAACTTCTGCTCGCGGGCGTACTCTTTTACTAGCTCTATTTCTGCTCCAGTCAGGTTGATGTCGGCAGGGATTACATCCAATTTTTTGTAGTTAGACTTTACGATGCAAGACTTGATGTTTTTCTCGCCGATGAGCATCTTGTAAACTTGGCTGTTGACTTTACTTTTATTTATACCTATACCCGATGTGGAGTTTCCTTGTGGGTCAAGATCTATGAGTAAGGTTTTTTTTTCGTAAACTCCCAGAGCTGCCGAGAGATTCACAGAAGTTGTGGTTTTGCCCACTCCACCTTTCTGATTGACGACTGATACTACTTTCATAACCGTCCTTTCTATTTTTTTTGGTTAATATTTTATTGGTTCAGTTAGAAGTCAAGATGTTTTTTGTCGGATTAGTTGTAGAGAGGTGAGCTTGCACAAAAACTTGCTATCTGCTCATTTGCAAACGGTGGTAGCAGTAGTTTGTACTCTATGTTTAGTTTGCTGATAGCGTGTTAATTAGTAAGAAATTGTTGTCTAATGGCTATCTTTTTTTAAATAAAATGTTTGACGGTATATTGGTTAGCTCTCATTTAAGACAAGATATTGTAAATCATATCAGAAAAAGGAGAAATAAATGGAAAACAACACAACCGATTTGGTGTTTAAATTGGAGGACAAGCCATCACCTGGAACAGCTTTACTAGCTGCTTTTCAGCATCTGTTGGCTATTTTTGTGGGGATTATCACCCCTACGATTGTTATTGGCGGCGTGCTGGGACTAGGCAAAGAGATTCCCTATCTTATAGGAATGTCTCTTATCGTGTCTGGCGTAGCTACTTTTATTCAAGTGAGGAAATTTGGACCTGTGGGCTCGGGACTACTGAGTATTCAGGGCACTAGTTTCGCTTTCTTGGGACCAATCTTGGGTGCTGGGTTTGCAGTAAAAGCTGGTGGAGGGACTACAGAAGTCGTCTTGTCTACGATTTTTACTGTTTGTTTCTTTGGTTCATTTATAGAGATGATCGGCAGTAGATTCATTCATCACTTGAAAAAGGTAATCACTCCGCTAGTTTCTGGCATTGTGGTAACCCTTATTGGTCTTAGTTTGATCAAAGTGGGAGTTACAGACATGGCTGGTGGTCAGTTTGTCAAAGATCACTTCCCAGACCAGTTTGGTTCTATGGAAAATCTTGGCTTGGCTTTCTTGACTTTGATTATTGTGATCGCTTTCAATAGAAGCAAAAAGCCTATGTTGAGGATGTCTTCAATTTGTATTGGTTTGGTAGTGGGATATTTGGTAGCTCTTTTCACAATTGGGGTTGATTTTAGTCCTATTGGGAATTTGCCATATGTTAATATTCCTATTCCTTTCAAATATGGATTCAACTTTAGCATTTCAGCTTTCTTAACTATCGGCTTGATTTATTTCATCACGATGATCGAATCTGTGGGTGACTTGACAGCTACTAGTATGGTGTCTGGCGAGCCTGTAGAAGGTGATGTTTATATGAAAAGGATCGGAGACGGTGTCTTGGGTGATGGCTTTAACTCAGCTATGGCTTCTGTTTTCAACACTTTCCCTAACACTACTTTCAGCCAAAACAACGGTGTTATCCAGTTGACTGGTATCGCTTCTCGTCATGTAGGTCTTTATATTGCTGGTCTTTTGGTAGTTTTGGGCTTGTTCCCCGTAATCGGCGGAGTGTTCCAAGTGATGCCTAAGCCTGTTTTGGGTGGAGCAACTATCATTATGTTCGGTACTGTGGCTTCTTCGGGAGTAAGGATTATCGCTGAGCATGGTTTGGACAGAAGAGGCGTGATGATTTTGGCTCTTTCACTTGGTATGGGATTGGGTGTGCAACTTGTGCCGGAAGCCCTAAATCATTTCCCAGCTGTAGTGAAGAGCATCTTTGCTTCTCCTATCACCACTGGTGGTGTGACTGCTATAATTGCTAACCTTGCTTTGCCAATACACAAAAACAGTGCAAAAGAGATAGAAGTTTAGAAATAAATAACGAAAAAAAAGAAACAGTCACTTATAAATTTAAGTGGCTGTTTTTTTACAAAAAATGGTGGGTGATACTGGATTCGAACCAGTTACCTCTACGATGTCGGCGTAGCACTCTAACCAACTGAGCTAATCACCCAAGATTGTCGAAATCTGAGTCAACTGCAACTAAGTCCGAAAAATATGTCAAGGAATTTCGATGATGGTTTTGAATTGGGGAAAATTTCAATTGACAAGCAGAGTGGCTAAATTCGAAATAGTATGGAAGAGGGAAAAACAAATAATTAGGAAGAGATTTTAGTGATAGACTGGATGACAAAGGGAAAGGTGGGTTTTAGAGATTATGAGAAAAAAGAAATAAAGCAGAGATGAATAGAGAAAAAAAGAGAATAGGATTTGCTTGGGGAATATTTGCGAGTTTGGAGTTAGCTATAGGTTTTGTATTGGCAAACTTTTCAGGGATTATTAGGCAAGATTTACTTGCTGGTTTGGGTTTGCCTTACTCTTCATTTTGGGGTATTTGTTCGCTTTTGCCTGTGGCTGGTTTGCTGCTGGCTTACAAAAAGTTGCCATCTTGGACAGAAACAGATAAATACTTACCAATTTTTGCGGAAGAGCCTGTGATTCCTGAATATTTGCTGAGTAGGAACAAAGAGATCAAAAATCTGCAAAAACGCTTGAAAAAGGAAAAGATTATTATCGTCGGAGGAAATAAAGGCACGGGAAAATCTTTGTTTGCAGCGGAATATTACACTCGCTATAAGGGGTATTATAATAGTAGTTTTTGGTTAGCGAATAATAAAAGCATTGAAGACTCTTTTTTGAAATTTGGTGCGGAGCATTTTTTGTCGGAGAGAGAGCAAAATCTTCCCCAGAAAAAACGGTTGGATTTGATTTTTGCAAAGTTGTCCTCTAGCAAAGATAATTCTTTGCTGGTGGTGGACAATGTGAACGAGCCCAAAGAGATGAAAAGCTGTTTATTGCGATTGGGTGAATGTGAGAATTTGCATATTTTGATTACTACGAGGATTTCTCAGTGGGACAATGAAAAATACCTCTGGATAAGTGAACCTAAAAGCAAAAAGACGAGAAAACTTTTTAAGAAATACAGTCCTCATAGTGTTTCAGAAAAGTTGTTGAAAGAGGTTATCGAGAATTTGGGTAATAATGTTTTTTCGGTAAAACTACTGGCACAGAACTTTAATACTAAAAAGGAGTTAGAGCCAGATTATACTTTGCAACAGATGGTGGATGCTGTGCAAAAGAGCTTGTTAACTCTGAGCAAAAGCAAGAAGATAAGTTTCACTTACAAATCTAGCGATGGGAATCTGCAGGTGAAGAGTCCTGAGGATATGGTGATGGCGATGTATGAGGTGATGGAGCTGTCTGAGCAAGAGAAACAGATGCTTTCTGCTTTGGTTGTATTGCCCAAAGAAAATATATTGTGGGATTTTTTTGAAAAAATTTATCCTGATCTGGATGTGGAGAAAGCTATTCGAGGTTTGGCGGATAAAGGGTGGATAAATCTGGGTGAAAGAAGGAAAGTACTTTCCATTTGCAAGGTAGTGGAGGACGCTATCAGATTTTTGCAAAAAGATAGGTTATTCCAAGATTGTAAGCCGATGATCGAGCAAATTACTTTTCAGCTTTCTCAAAAAGAGATTTTGGCAACCCAAAAGTCAGGATATTGTCAGCTTTTGCTTCGCTATACTTTTTTCATAATGGATGTATTGGGCGAAAAGGGAAAAGAGATTGCGGTTTTGAATGGTGCTTTGGGCAATTATCACAAAAATGAGGGAGATATGGTCTCCTCGCTGTCTTCTTACGGTAAAGCGTGTTTGATTTTTGAAGATTTGTGCCAAGAGAAAACAAAAGATAATGAGCTCAAATACAATCTGGCGGTGTCTTATTATAAACTTGGAACTATTCACAAAGAGTTGGAGGATATAGACAAGGCTTTGAGATGCTTTGAGAGGAATACGAAGCTGATCAAAAATTTACACGATGCGTATCCGCGAAATATTTCTATGAAAAGTGGCTTGGCTTCGTCGTTTGATGTTTTGGGTTTGGTTCATCGAGAGCTGGAGAATTCAGATAAAGCAAAGGCTTGTTATCGTCAGTGTTTGGCTTTGACCCAAAATCTTTGTCAGGCATCCCCAGAAGATATTTCTTTCAAAAAGAGATTGGTGAAATCTTATGAAAATTTGGGTGAAATATACAAAGCTAAGCAGATTTTGGATAAGGCGTTAGATTGTTTTGAAGAAGGCACTCGTCAAGCGTTGCAAGTTTGCAAAGAGCTGGCAAAAGATGTGGACGCCAAAAAAGATTTGGTGCAACTTTTTTCTAAATTGGGTCTAACTCAGATGACTTTGGGTCGCTTTGATTTGGCTTTGAAATGTTTTACTAGGGAGAACTCTTTGTATCAGCAGATGTTTAAGCATTTTTCTAAAGAGCTGTTTTGGAAGCAAGGATTGGCGGTTTCTTATGAAAAGATGGGCTCGATGCAGTCTAGATTGGGCGAGCTGGATGAGGCACAGAAAAGCTTTGGGAAAGAGATAGCTCTATTTGGCGAACTTTGTAAATCTTTTCCTCGGGATACAAATTTAGAAAATGGTCTAGCGGTCTCTTATGCCAAATTGGCTACATTTTATCGAGCAAAACGCAAAGATGCTAGGCAGGCTAGGCATTATTTTGGTAAAGCTAAGTCTCTGTGGGGGAATCTGGCAGGGCAGTTCCCGCAGAATAAGATGTTTGCCAAGTTTTTGGGGAATGTTGAGAAGGACTTGCAGCGACTAAGGTAGGTTTTTTCTTGCCAAAGAGACCAGTGAACGAAGTTCACCCCACCCTTGGATTCCCGCTTCCGCGGGAATGAGGGAGAGAGGCAAGGATGCACCCACTATCCCTTATTCCTGAACACCACCAGAGTTTTGTCATCACTTGCTCTCACTTTGGCATACCACTCGCTTTGTGTTCTCACTTGCCTTCATTGTTGTACCCCACTTGCTTTGTGTTACCACCAGCCCTCATTGTTGCACACCACTTGTTTTGTGTTATCACCAGCCTCATTCCCGCGAAAGCGGGAGTCCATTCTCTTTAGCTTGCTCTCCTGACGGAGGGTCTTACTTTTCCCTTTGGTTGACCAAAGCGAAAAGTAACAAAAGGTAAAATCAAAATACCAAAGCTGTAAGCTAAATTCTAAACCTTAATCGCACGCGCTCAGCCTCGTGCTATGAATCTCATTTTGTCATTTATGGTGATATAGCACTTCGCCGTCAGCGTAGCTCTGGGTGGTCAACGAATTTCACGCTTCCTGCTTTAAGTATTTGCTAGCCCAACCAATTCCCGTCTGTGGATCCCCGCTTTCGCGAGGATGAGGGAAGAAGAGCAAGGAAGCACACCACCAGTCCCATTCCTGCACACCGCACGCCTTGTGCCTTCATCAGCCAGTATGTTTATTCACCGCCAGCTCCGCATCGCCACCCAGCCCTCATTCCCGCGAAAGCGGGAATCCATTCTCCCACACGATGCTATCAAGAGGCAGGGAAGAGCGGTCTTACCTGCTAGGTAGTATGGGGAATTTCTTCCTCGTTCCCAAGCTCCAGCTTGGGAATGCCACAACCAGCAGTCATCTGTGTCCATCTGTGGTTACTGTCTCCCAGCTTTGGTCTCCTGACGGAGGCCTTACTTTTTCCCCTCGTTCCCAAGCTCCAGCTTGGGAATGCATACGAAACAAAACATACAGTCAAAATACCAAAGCCGAAAGCTAAATTCTAAACCTTCATCGCACGCTGAAGACGCAAAATTTTGCGTCTTTACAGTTCCTTGCACAGCCATTTGTTTCAGTCGGTAAACTAATTTTATATTTTGCTTTAAGTATTTACCACCCCAGCCATCCCTTGGATCCCCGCTTTCGCGAGGATGAGGGAATCCGAGTTCATCTGTGTTCATCTGTGTTCATCTGTGGTTTCTGTTTTTAGCCTTCGCAAAAATGGGTGAAGAGGAGCAAGAAAGTACTCACCGCCCCTCACGCCAGCACACCGCTCGCTTTGCGTTACCACTGCCCCTCCGTCAGGAGAGCAAATCAAAGAAAAGGCAGAGTTCCGCTAAAAGAGGAAAACGAAAAAGCAGAGCACTGCTGGTCAAACGAGATGGTGGGTGCATGCCCGCAAGGCAAGATTTTTAAGTTGAAATGCAGAAATTTGAATAAGTCCTATTTACAGATGGATTTTCTCATCTGTAAATAATTTCCTTGACCGATAAACCCCAACAGCTCCTTTGGTTTGTAGTAGAAAAAATACAGCAAAAAGTGGGGTGATGTTACTTATGCCGATGGTTGTTACTAAAAATAAAGAGCCGTTTGAGGTGTTGCTTCGTAAGTTTAAGAAGAAGTGTGAAATGGCGGGTGTGCTTTCCGATATTAAAAAAAATCAACGCTACGAAAAGCCTTCTGTCAAAAAACGCCGAGAAGTCAATGCAGTAAAAAGAAAACTTTTTAACAAACAACGCAAGTTGACTCGATTGAGAGGTTTTTAGTTTTTTATTGAAGCTAGGAAAAAATGAGGCAGTGTCGTATTCTGATCGTGAATTGATAAGAATTTGGCATTGCCTTTCTTTTATGGTATGAATATTATAGATATTATTTTATTGGTTTTCATTTTCGCTCTGCTGATTTATGGCTTTGTGAAAGGGTTCGTTTGCTTTTTGACCAAAGTGCTAGCGATAATAGGAACTGCCGTGCTGGGCGTGTTGTTTGGCGATATGTTTGGCATCGTCCTCAGTCGAGAGCTAGGGGTTTCTTCTTTAGTTGGTAGGCTGATTTCTTATGTGCTAATTTTCTTGGCGGTGGTTATTTTGCTCAAGGTGTTCAGCGTTTATATACATAAAGGTCTGAATTTTTTGGATTTAGGAATATATGATAGAGCTTTGGGTGCGATGTTTATTGTGCTTCTATTTTTAGGATTGGTTGCTTTGATTTTCGTAGGCTTCAAGCTCTTTTTCGATTACAATCTGCTACAGAATCAAGCTGTGTCTTCTTCTCGGATACTGGGGTCGCTTTTTGGCATAATGCAAAAATTTTACCCTGGAGTGTTATGACAGAGCTACGATCACGAGTTTAGATGTTGACCTCAAAAAAAAAGATTTATGTTTTGGACGATGAGCCAGATATCTTGGAGTTGATAAAGGCTAGTCTTTCAGATCCCAATCTGGACATAGAGATTTTTTCCGATTATCGCCTTTTCGAAGACGCAGTGATAGCCAAGCTCCCCGATTTAGTTCTTCTTGATTTAATGTTGCCTGGTAAAGATGGACTGGAAATTTGCAAAGATCTGAAGAAAGGTTTTCCACATCTTGTAGTGCTAATGCTCACCGCCAGAGGCGACATTACGGACAAAGTGCTAGGATTGGAATTGGGAGCGGACGACTATATTACCAAACCTTTTCATCCTAGGGAGCTTTTGGCTCGAGTGAGAGCTTTCTTGCGAAGAGAGACTCTCCGCTATGATGACACCGACGGGCAAATTGCAGGTGAGGAAAAGCGAAAATTAGGGGAAGTGATAGTTATCGATTTTGACGCTCATCTGGTGTGGGAAAACGCAAAAAAGGTTATTCTTACTTTTGCGGAGTTTTCTATCTTAAATCTGCTTTCTACCAAATTGGGAGTGGTGTATTCTCGCCAGAAGATACTCGATTTTGTTTGGGGACAAGACAAAGTTGTGACCGATCGTAGCGTGGATGTGCATATTGCCAAGTTGCGGAGCAAGCTGCAAAGTATTAAAATTTCTGGAGTTCGCTCTGTGGGATATAAATTGGAGCTGAGATGATTTGGGTTTCGGGTTTTACCTGCGTTGTTTTGGCGTTTGTTTGCTGGTATTTTCACAGAGAATATAGGGAATTGTTGCTAGCGGTGAAACGATTGGCATTGGATGACAAAATAGCGAACTCTCGGGCTGGTAAGGTTTGGTCTGTGTATCTGCAAGAGCTAAAAGGGCAGAGAAAAAAAGATAAGCAGTGGGCATTGCGGGAAAAGGACGACTTGCGGGGTGTGATGCAGTTTTTGCCATCGCCTGTGTGGATACAAGATGAGCAGGGGATAGTATTGCGGGGCAATGATGCTTTTTGCAAGCTTTTAGGGAAAAAATTTGTGTCCGATTTTTATTGGAATCTCATAGATTCACCAGAACTTTTTAAGTTCGTGGACTGTTTCGATGGTGGTAAAAAAAGTACCCAAAACATCAAACTAAAAGATGGTTATTTCGTGGCTGGAGGATCGCTCCTGCCTTCGGGAGGTAAACTTTTTGTCTTGCAAGATGTAAGTCAGCTGTGCGAGCTGCAATCGCTAAAAAAAGATTTGCTCATAAATATTTCCCACGAGCTGAAGACTCCCCTGACGACGATAAGTGGGTTTTTGGAGTTGCTACCTGCCGACGACAATAAGGTGCTGACAATTTTGAAGAGGAACGCCGAGCGGCTGAAATCTTTGGTGGATGACATCTTGCAGTTGGCGACCGTAGAGTCGGCTGTGGCTTTGGAATTGGAGCAGGTGAATTTGGTGGAAGTGGTGCAAGAGAGCAAACTTCTGTTTCCCAAGAGCAAGATTCCCATTGAAACGCGTTTTTTTGCATCTACAGTGATGATAGAGGCAGACTTTTTTCGTTTGCAACAGGTGGTGGTAAATTTGCTGAGTAATGCAGTGAAATACACGAGCGAGGGGAAAATATTGATGGAGATTGGGAGATCTGATAGCGATATCTATTTGGTAGTCAAAGATAGCGGTGTGGGCATTTCATCAGAGAATTTACCCAAAATTTTCCAGAGATTTTTCGTAGGAGATAGTTCCCGAGCTAAGACGGTGGACAACACAGGTTTGGGTTTGGCGATAGTAAAAAGCATCGTGGAAAAGCACGGCTGGAGCATAGCGGTGGATAGCCAAAAGGGAGTGGGCACAGAAGTGAAAGTGGTAATCCCTACAGCAAGATGAAAAGTGAGAAGATAGAAAATTATTTGCCTTTGATCAGAGGTGTGATAAAGCGTTACGCACTGGACGGTCGATATTTACAGGAAGATTTGGAGCAAGAGGGTTTTCTGGGAATCTTGGAAGCACAAAAAAGATTTGACTCCAGCAAAGGAGTAAAGTTTTCTACTTACGCTTATTTCTGGGTAAAAAAGAGAGTTTTGGCTTATCTAGGCAAGGAGTTAGACCAGCAGAGCGAAAGTTTGACGGAGAAACTTCTAAGCAAAGTGAGTGCACCTACTGCTGACTGTCAGCCAGATTGCCGTGCAGATTGTGGAGAGGAAAGCAGCTTGCTTTCTCACATACCTGAGGATATGCCAGCTATGGAACAAGAGGTGCTAGAGCTGTTTTTTTGCGAGAAGTTGGAACTGAATGAGATAGCCACCAAACTTGGTTTTAGCAGGGAAAAGGTGCGACGGCTGAAGTTTAAAGCTCTGAGGCGGATCAAAGCGGCTTCTCTTTTTTAAAGATTTATATATGGTTGCTAATTTTTTATAGCTCAGATTAAAAGATGCATTTTTTTTACATTTCCCTAAAAATAATTTGACACGAAAACTGTAAAAAATTCTCTAAATTGACTTAGCAAGAGATTTTTTATTTAGTCATTGCTATGGGGCATTAGCTCAGTTGGTAGAGCACTACACTGGCAGTGTAGGGGTCAGCGGTTCAAGTCCGCTATGCTCCACCATTTTTTGAAATCGTTTTTTCGCTTTTCGTGAAGAAACGATTTTTTCTTGACTTTATTTTCTTTCTTGGTTTTTTGCCAGTATTAGTTTTTTCATATGTAAAACATTTTTTCTAAGGAGCTTACCTGATGATAAAGATTTTGGACAGTCAAAGTTTACCGAATAATTTCTATACCCCTTTGGATTATACAGATGGTGAAATCGTGCAAAAAATCTTGGACGAGATAAAAAGAGATGGCGATAAAGCGGTGCGTTTTTACACCAAGAAGTTTGATGGTGTAGATTTGTCTGCATTTTTGGTGGATGCCAAAAAGATAAAAGAAGCCTACTCTTTGCTGAAACCAGAAGAGGTAGAGGCTATCAAATACGCCAAGGGAAACCTAGAGAGGTTTGCTAAGGCACAACTAGCACAGGCAAAAGATTTTGAGATGGAGACTGAAGAGGGTGTGTGGTGTGGGCAAAAAGTGGTGCCTATCGAGAAGGTGTGTGTGTATGCTCCGGGTGGTAACTTTCCTTTGCCGTCTTCGGTGCTGATGGGTGCTGTGCCAGCGAAAGTGGCTGGGTGTCGGTCTGTAGTGCTCACTTCTCCGCCTAGTTACCATGGTGAGGTGCATCCAGCGGTGCTGGTGGCTGCAGATGTGGCAGGAGTCGATTTGGTGTATGCTCTGGGCGGTGTGCAGGCTATCGGTGCTTTTGCCTTTGGTACTGCCTCTATTCCCCGAGTGGATCTGATAGTAGGTCCTGGGAACAAATATGTGACACTGGCGAAGAAAAATGTGTATGGTGTCGTGGGTATCGACTTTGTGGCTGGTCCATCGGAGGTGATGATTATTGCCGATAAAGAGGCTCGAGCCGACTACATAGCAGCGGATATGCTGGCTCAGGCGGAGCATGACCTGCATGCGAGTGCTTTTTTATTGACGGACAGTAGAGAGCTGGCTAATAAGGTGCAAGTGGAGCTGGAAGAGCAACTGAAGGGATTGAAGACCAAAGAGATAGCCAGAGAGTCTATCGACGACAATAGCTATATAGTGCTTTGCGATGACCTAGAGCAAGCTGTGCAAATCTCCAACGCTAAAGCTCCAGAGCACTTGGAGTTGCAGACAGTGGACAACGATAAGCTGATACCGAGATTGAGCAATTACGGGTCGCTCTTTATCGGAGAGAAGTCTGTGGAAGCACTGGGCGATTACTCTGCGGGTGTAAACCACACTTTGCCTACTGGCTTGGCTGCTCGTTACACAGCGGGGCTTTCGGTAAATAATTTTATCAAGAAGCAGACAACTCTGCGGGTGGAAAAAAGCGGCAAAGCGACAGAAATTGCCAAGATTTTTGCCCAGATGGAAGGTCTGGACGCTCACAGTAAATCTGCAGGGAAACGACTGAGCTAGAGCAAATTAGAGATTTTATTTTTTTAAAGGGAAAATAAGGTAAATAAGGAGGTATATATGACTGCTGTAATAGTAATAGTAAGTCTAGTACTGTATGTTCTGCTGTACAAAGTGTACGGCAGCAAATTGGCGAGGATGGTGAAAGCCAGTGATGACAATGAGGCTCCGTCTTCGAGGCTCAGAGATGATGTGGATTATGTTCCTGCAAAGTCTTCTGTGCTTTTTGGACACCATTTCGCATCTATCGCGGGGGCTGCTCCGATTATTGGGCCAGTCTTGGCTCTGGCTTGGGGTTGGATGCCAGCTTTGTTGTGGATCTGGTTTGGCAATATCTTCATCGGGGCTGTGCACGATTACTTGGCGATAATGTCTTCAGTGCGTTACGATGGCAAATCTTGTCAATTTGTGGCTGCTGATGTGATAGGAGCTCGTACTAGCAGGATTTTTTATTGGTTAGTGTTTTTTATGATTATCTTGGTGATAGCCGCTTTTGGTGCTGTGGTCGGAGGGATGTATGTCGCTCAGCCAGCTGTTGCTTCTTCTTATATTCTCAAGCTGATTGCCGCTCTTATCTTGGGGCACTTGATGTATAAGGTGAAGATGAATTTCCACTTGGCTACGGCAATAGGCATCGTTCTTCTGATTTTTGCTATTATCGGTGGAACTTGGATGCCCATCGAACTTGGCTGGGGCACTTGGATGATTATCATCGGTGTGTACATTGTGGTGGCGTCTTCTGTACCAGTGAATATTTTGCTGCAACCAAGGGATTATCTGAACTCTTGGCTTCTGTATTTTGGATTGTTGATAGGTCTTGTTGCTGCTGTGTTTAGCTTTTCGGGCTTTACAGCTCCAGCTTTTACTTCTTTTGCACCGATTATCTCTGGTGGCAAACCTACGCCTTTTTGGCCAGCGATTGTTTTGATTATCGCTTGTGGCTCTTTGTCGGGCTTTCATGCGTTGGTGGGCTCTGGTACTACTTCCAAGCAAGTTGCCAAAGAAAGTGATGTGCTGACTATCGGTTACGGATCTATGCTTACGGAAGGATTTTTGTCTACGGTAGTGTTGGTTTCAGTGGCTGGTTTTTCTTTCGGAATTTTGCAAGACGCTGGCACAGGGATCACCTTAGAAAATTGGGGAACAAACTACACCGCTGCGATGATGGGAACTTTCCCTAAAGCTTCGATGTTTGTAGAATCTTATGCCAAGATGGTGGGTTCTACTTTCTTGAAAATAATTCCAGTGCAATTTGTGAAAGTGATAGCTGGAATGTGGGTTGCATCGTTTGCTATGACCACCTTGGACACCACTAATCGCTTGGGACGATACGCTATTTGCGAAGTTTGTGCTCCGCTCAAAGAAAGTTCGTCTACCTTGTACAATGTCTTGACTAACAAATGGATAGCTTCTTCTATCCCAGCTTTGATTGGAATGCTTTTGGCGTACACGAAAAGTTTTACCGTGCTTTGGCCTTCGTTTAGCACAGCCAATCAGCTCATAGCATCGATTACACTTTTCACGAGTGTAGCGTGGTTGCAAAAGAGGATGAAAGTGAAAAACCTGAACATCGTGCTGATTCCTGCTTATCTTTTGTGGATTACGGTTACAGCGGCGATCTTGTGGTTTAGTTTTGTGGTGCTTCCGGGTACTATTGCTGTTAAACCTATCACAGGCTATACTGTGATGAGCATCGAGGTGATTATGATTGTTCTCAACTTTATTTTCTTCTACGATTTTATGAAAACGAGAAAGAATGCGTAATTATCTAAGAAGTAAATTGAACCAAAAGGAAATTACTTGAAGTTTGATTTTTTAAAAAGGGCATGGGAAACAGTGGAAACTGTGCATCGTGGCAAGGCGGTAGAAGCTTTGCAAGGCGAGCTGATGGAGATGGAAAATATGTTTTGTCTTTTGTCAATGAGCAGTCTACTTGGTTTTCCCATGCCTATGTTTTATCACAGCTTGGAGTATCTGCAGGATATGGAGCAAGAGTGGCAGAGGTTCTTTCTTAAGGCTCAAAGGGCGGACGATATGCTGGCGACCATAGCGGCGATGAGCGAACTGTGAAGCTGATGACCTTGCTTGGCAAAGGGGGCGTGGGTAAATCCACTTGTTCTTCGGCTTTGGCTAGTCAGCTGGCGGGTAGGGGAGACAAGACACTTTTAGCATCTTTCGATCCCGCTCATAATTTGGGAGACATTTTTGGTTGCAAATTTGGTGGTAAGATTAAGAAATTTTCCGCTAACTTGGATGTTTTGGAGGTGGATACGCAAAAAGCTGCTGACAAATATATCGCTAAAACCAAAGATTTAATTAAGCAAGTTTATTCCTATAACACTGCCTATAATGTAGACAACTATTTCAAACTGTTTCGCTATCTACCGGGGATACAGGAATATGCATCGCTTACGGCTTTGCTAGATTTATTGCAAGGGAACGGCGAAAAATACGAGAACATCGTGCTAGATACACCGCCCACGGGGCTTGCTTTACAGATTTTGGCGTTGTCGTCTATTTCCCTAAAATGGCTACGGCAGCTAAAAATTTTGCGAGCGAAGATTTTGGATAGGAGGCACGCTATCGCTTCTATCAACGACAGGGTGAACGAACTTCGCTGTAAGCAGGCGATGAAAAGCGACAGAGTGTTATTGAAAATAAAGAAGATGATCGCTGATTATAGCTGGTTAGAAGATTTGCTCAAAAGTGACCAAAGTCATTGTGGTATCGTAATTAATCTGGATTTGCTCTCTGGAAAAGAGTCGCTGAGGATAAAAAAGAGCCTTAAAGATATTGGCATACCGTTGCGGTTTGTACTGATAAACAAAGTGGTCGCAGGTAGCAGCGACAAGATTGCCCAAATAAAAAAAAGTTTGGCAGAAAAAGACACTGTCTGCATAGAGGTAGCAAATAATTCTAAATATTATGATTTTGCTGAAGATTTAACAAAAATTTTACCGAAAAAGAGAGATTAAAATGGAACAAAATCCGCTTTTCTATTTATTTGTAGTGCTGACTTTTGCGTTGGCTTTCGCTTATTTTTTAGGAGCTAGACGCAACAAAAAAATGTCCCGAGTGATTTTCCGCATATTGGAAGATGTGCTGCAGCCTGCTAAGAAGGGTTACACCAACATTGGTGGCTTGATAGGTTACAACTTCAACTATTTCAAGTTGAAAGCCAAGAGGATTTCTCACATCAACGGAGTGCTGACGATGCTCCCGAGGCAGTCGCCTCTTTACTTGCCGATTGCGAAGATTTTGGGGCGGAGCGACAAGCTGTATATGACAATTTTTGCGAGTAATGTTCAGGAAAGTGGCACTTGGCATATTGTGCATAGTAAATGCAAAGAAAGTATAAATACGGGTGGATTGCCACACAAAAAATTCTCTGCAGCTAAGGGAAATTTCGAGATTTTTTGTCAAAATGAGGAAGATTTTGCGATGCTGGAACGGTATGTCGCTCAGGCTCAGCCCAAGTATCTTCGTCATATGGCGTATCATCCGCAGGATAAGTCTTTTGCAATGTATTGGCTTCCAGGTAATTTTTGGGCAGAGATAAAGGAAAGTTACGCTTTTATCTGCGAGTTTGTGAATAGATAAAATTTAATCCTCGGTTCATTTTTTTATATTTTACAAAAAAATTTTGACAATCTGCAATATTCAAAAAAACATCGCAAAAATTGTAAAGGACTGAATATGAGTAAATTGATGGTGAGTGTGTCGGGTATGAGGGGAGTCTATGGCAAAGATCTTTTGCCAGAAAATGTCGTGCGAGTGGCTGGCAAATTTGGCTATAACCAAGGTAGAGGAAAGATAGTGGTGGGCACAGACAGTAGGACGACTGGCAAGGCGATGCTTCATAGTGTGAAAGCGGGATTGCTGAGTGTAGGGTGCACTGTAGTGGATATCGGAGTGGTGTCTACGCCGACGGTGTTATTGCAGGTGCAAGAGTCCGATGCCGACGGGGGAATAGCTATCACCGCTAGCCACAATCCTGGTCAGTGGAATGCGATGAAGTTCGTAGATAGCAACGGTCTATTCTTGTATCCAGACAAAGCGAAAAGTTTTATCGACTCTCTGGATGACGCCGTGCCTTATGCCACTTGGGACAAGATGGGTACAGAGCAATGGGAAGACACCGCTATTGAGTTGCATCTAAAGAAAATTTTAGAGCTGTCTTTTATGGATTTGGAAGCGATTAGGCAAAAAAGGTTTAGTGTGGCTCTGGACACCGTCAACGGTGCTGGAGGCGAGATTTGCTTGGAACTTTTGAATCGCCTAGGATGTGTGGTGGAGCAGATAAACACCGAGCCTACGGGAGTGTTCGCTCATAATCCTGAACCTCAGGCAAAAAACTTGACTCAGCTCTGCGAGCTAGTGCAAGAGAGCGGTGTGGATGTTGGCTTTGCTACAGATCCCGATGTAGATCGCTTGGCTATCGTGGATGAGACAGGAGAGTGCATAGGCGAGGAGAAAAGCCTGCTCTTGTGCGAAGATTATATCTTGGCTAAAACGCCCAGTGATATAGTGACCAACCTTTCCTCGTCGATGGGTAGCGACGATTTGGCGAAAAAATATGGAGTAAAAGTTTATCGTGAGAAGGTGGGGGAGATCAATGTTGGCTCGAAGATGAAAGAGGTGGGAGCCACAATCGGAGGAGAGGGGAATGGCGGTGTGATTTGCTCGGAGCTACATTACACCAGAGATGCCATCGTGGGCATAGCTATCGTGCTGAACTATATGGCGACATCTGGCAAGCGGTTGTCGGAGCTAAATGAGAAGTTGCCGACTTACTTTTTCGCTAAGCGAAAGGTGGACACTAGCTTTGAGGATTTGGATAAGGTGATGAAGTTGGCACAAAAAATTTATGATGATGCTGATTTTTGGGCTGGCGAGGATAAGCGATTGGATAGCAAAGATGGGATAAAAGTAGTGGGCGATAAGAAATGGGTGCATATCCGTAAAAGTGGAACAGAGCCGATAGTGCGGGTGTATGTAGAGGCAGAGAGTGAGAAAAAGGCAGAGCAAATTTGTGATGAGGTCTGCCAAAAAATAACTAAGTTTTGAAATAAAAAGCGAAGAAGTGTAAAATGAATTTTTTATTGGAAGTAGGTACAGAAGAGATACCCGCTGGATATATAGCTGGAGCTGTACAGCAGCTGAGAGATTTTTTGCAAAAAGGTTTGCAGGAGTCTGAACTTGGTTTTCAGGAGATTAAAGTTTTTAGTACGCCGCGGAGATTGGCGGTATGTATAGCAGGGATTCCTAAGGCACAAGAAGATAAGCTGGTGGAAAAGGTTGGACCTAGTGTGAAGGTCGCTTATTTGCCAGATGGCAAGAGCTTATCCAAAGCAGGAGAAGGCTTTTTGCGTAGTAGCGGATGTGATGCTAGTCAGATTTGCGTGGTGGACGGCAAAAAGGGCAAAAACATTTGCGTGAATTATGAGCGGAAAGGGAAAAGTTCAAAAGAGATTTTGACAGCTTTGGTGAGGGATGCGATAGGCAAAGTTAACTTTCCTAAATCGATGAAATGGGGAGATGGCTCTTTTTTCTTCGCACGACCTATTCGCTGGTTGGTGGCTTTGCTGGACAATGAGATTTTGGATGTAGAGGTGGCTGGAGTGCAAGCTGGGCGGGTAACTTTCTCGCATCGTGAATTTGGTGGAAAGCATAGCTTGGCTGATCCTCGTGAATACGAGCAGGCTCTGCTAGATGGCAGGGTGATTGCCGATCGTACTAAGCGGATGGAGAGCATCTTGGAGCAGTTTGAACGATTGGATGTAGAAGTGGTGGATGATAGCAAGCTGATGAATCTAGTGTGCGACATCGTGGAGTATCCTGTAGTAATGGTAGGTGAGTTCGAGGAAAAGTTCTTGCTTTTGCCCGAGAAAATCATCGTTACCACTTTGTGTGAGCATCAGAAATGTTTTGCTACTCGCGAAGATGGCAAATTGGTCAACAAGTTTGTGTTCGTGTCTAACGGTAAAAAAGAAAACGAAGAGATTATCATCGTCGGCAATCAAAAGGTTGCTAAGGCGAGGTTGTCGGATGCGGAGTTTTTTTACAAAGAGGATACGAAGCAAAGTTTGTTAGATTATTATTCCGATTTGGGCGAAGTTACTTTTCAGCGAGATTTGGGCTCTCTTTTGTCGAAAGTACAACGAGTGGAGAATGTCTGCAACTATCTGTCAGAGAAGTTAGATTTGTTAGAAAGAGAAGATTTGCACTTGGCAGCTAAGCTGTGCAAGTGTGATTTGGTTACGACGATGCTGGGAGAGAAGGAGTTTACTAAGTTGCAAGGATATATCGGTAGACAGTACGCTCTGAGTGCGGGAGTTAGCCAAAGTGTGGCGGAGGCGATAGAGGAGCATTACTTGCCCAAAGGTTTGGGTGGAGATTTGCCCAAGGGAGATTTAGGAGCTGTTTTGGCGATTGCGGACAAGATGGATACGCTTTGTGGGATAGTTGGTATCGGGATGTTGCCCACTGGTTCTGCGGATCCTTTCGCTCTACGCAGGGCGGCTACGGGGATTTGTAGGATAGTGTTGGATAGAGGTTACGATTTGGATTTGGTGGATGTGGTCAAAGAGTGTTTCGCTCAGCAGCCAGATAGTGTGGATAAGAAGCATACGGATTTTGTGATCGATTATCTTAGGCAAAGAGTCAAATATGTGTTTGGGCAAAGAAAAGTGGGAGCCGATTTGTTGCATGCTTTGCTGGATGGTAGCAAAACCTTGAGTCTGGTAGAAACTCAGAAAAAGCTATCGGTATTGCAACCGATGAAAAGTAGCCAAGAGTTTTTGCAGTTGGTACTGGCGTGCAAGCGGATAGATAATATCTTGGCGGGCACTAGCCCCAAAGGCAAGGTGCTAGAAGCTCTTTTGCAAGAGGAAGAGGAGAAAGAACTTTTTGCTGCTTATACTAAACTGGATTTGGATAGCGAAAGAGATTTTGCAGAAGTGATTGAAGATTTGGTTGGCTTTTGTGGATTTATCGAGCGTTTTTTTGATAAAATAATGGTCAATGCCGAGGATGAAAAGCTGAAAATGAACAGATGGAATCTTCTGGCGGATATTAGTGCCAGCATAAAAAAAATAGTAGATCTAAACAAGATCGAAGCGGGAGAATTAAAATAAAATTGCTTATGGATAAGATGTCTAAAAATTTAAAGATGAAGTTGTTTGAGCTTTTTGGGAATCCGAATAGTAAATCGAGCGACAGTTACCGAGTGATGAGTACTGGCGAGAAAGAGTTTTTCACGGGTTCGGCACAGTCGTACTTGCTAAATTTGCTCTACAGCTCATCTATCGACCCGAGGTCTTTTGAGACGGTTATGGAGGTTTCCAGCGGGTTTTATAGATTTTACAAAGAGAAAATAGAGGTAGAAAATTTGAAGAAAATCGTGGAGTCGGTGGTGTTCGCCATAGGCGAGAGCGATTCTGGTGCGAATATTAGCATTCTGGACAAAATCTATCCCGAAGAGGAAGAGGCAAATTAGATGGCAAAAAGTTTACTAATCGTGGAGTCACCCGCTAAGAGTAAGACTATTTCTAAGTTTTTGGGTAATCAATTCAAGGTGGAATCTTCTATGGGGCATATTCGCGATTTGCCGAAGAGCAAACTAGGTGTGGATGTGGAAAACGATTTTGCCGTGAAATATGTGAATAATCGCTCGAAAGCGAAGATTACCAAAAAGCTTAAAGAAGCTGCCAAAGCTGCCAAAGATATATATTTAGCGGCTGACCCCGATCGTGAGGGTGAGGCGATAGCTTGGCATTTGACGGAGCTTCTGAAAAAAGAGATTAAAGATAAAGCTGTGTATCGCGTGGTGTTCAATGAAATTACCCAAAAAGCGGTGCAAAAAGCGGTGAATAACCCCATAGATATCGATATGAATATGGTCAACTCCCAGCAGGCAAGAAGGGTGTTGGACAGATTGGTTGGTTATGAGATTTCGCCCCTGATCTGGAGGGTGATCTATTATGGATTGTCTGCTGGTAGGGTGCAGTCTGTGGCTTTACGGATGGTGTGTGAAAAAGAGGAGCTGATAAAAGCTTTTGTGCCGGAAGAGTACTGGGAAGTTTTTGGATTTTTTGGTAAAGGTAAGATGCAATCTTTTATGACAAAACTTGTGGAGATAGACGGGAAGAAAGCTGAGCCGAAAAATAAAGAGCAGGTGGACGATTTGCTGGGCAAGATTGCTGGCAAAGAGACGAAGATTTTGGATATTGAGCAGAGTCAGCGGAAGAACAATCCTCTGCCTCCTTTTATCACTTCCACCTTGCAAAGGGCAGCTTCTACATATTTGGGATTTTCTGCAAAAAGAACTATGGGAGTGGCTCAGAAGCTCTACGAGGGAATCGTCTTGGAGAAAGAGAGTACGGGTCTTATTACTTATATGCGTACGGACTCTGTGAGGATGTCCGATGAGGCGGTGAAAGCTACTAGAGCTTTGATACCGAAGATGTTTGGCAAAGAGGCGTTAGAGCCGAAAGCTAGACATTTTAGAGGGAAGAAGGGTGCTCAAGATGCACATGAGGCTATTCGTCCTACGGATGTAAGAATAAATCCTGAGAGTATCAAGAAGTTTTTGAGTAGTGAGCAGTTTAAGTTGTACAACTTGATTTGGCAGAGGTTCGTGGCGACCCAGATGAAACCTGCGGTGGTAGCTTCCAAAAAGGTGAAGATTGCCAAGGGTATAGCACTTTTTGAGGCACAGGGCGGTAGCGTGATAGATGCTGGCTTTACAGCGTGTTACACTTTTACTAAGTTGGCTTTGGGAGAGAGTATCGACCCTTTGTATCAAAAAGATGATGTTTTGGACAAAGAGGATATCGTGCCTGAGCAAAAATACACCAAGCCTCCAGCTAGATACTCGGAGAGTTCTCTGATAAAAGAGCTGGAAGCCAAAGGGATTGGTAGACCATCTACTTATGCAAATATTTTGTCCACTATCCAAGACCGCGGTTATGTGCAATTATCCGAAAAGAAGTTTTACGCACTTGAGCTAGGAATGGCGGTGAACAAGTTTTTGGTAGGCAGTTTCGATTCGTTTTTCAACACCGATTTTACATCTGGGATGGAGAGCGATCTGGACGATATCAGCGAAGGGAAACTGGACTGGAAGAAGTTTTTGGCCGTTTATTACAAAGAGATGCATAAGCTGATGGACAAAGTAGATACTACCAAAGCAAAAGCTGCTCTGGTGAAGTCAACTAGAAAAAAATGCCCCGAGTGTGGAAAATTTTTGGTGATAAAATGGGGTCGCAACGGACAGTTTTTGACTTGTAGCGATTACCCTAAATGCAAGTTCTCGGCTAATTTTTGCATAAACGACAAAGGTAGAATAGAGATAGAGAAGCCTGAGGTTTTGGAAGAAAAATGTCCCAAGTGTGGGAAAGATTTGATGATTAAAAAAGGAAGATTTGGGGAATTTATAGCTTGCGTAGGCTATCCCGATTGTAAATTTTCCAAGCCGCTTACTTTGGGAGTGAAATGTCCCTTATGTGGCAAAGGCGAGATTGCTCAGAAGATGAGTAAAAGAGGCATCTTTTATGGATGTACGCAGTACCCAGAGTGTAAATTTGCGACGAATAATAAGCTGGTACCGATAGCTTGCCCAGAGTGTGGGAATCCCTATATGGAGATTAGAAATATTAAAGGAAAGCAGGTCAAAGTTTGTCCCAAATGCGGACAAGAGGCCATGTAAAAACGATTAAGACAAGGAGAGTTAAGTATGTCTAGTAAACCGAGTTTAGAGTTTTATGACTCTATCGAACAGATCTCGCCAGTAAGAGCGGTGGCTGAATCTTTGCTGCACTCAAAGAAAGTGCGGAAAGTAACTGCTGCAGAAGCTTACGAATTGGCTAGAAAGCAATCAGGAGTGGAAGAGACTGACCTGGAGATTTATGCCGGGACAGCCGAAAGATTGGGCTTAGCAAAAGGCTCCAAAGTGTTAGTGGATAATCACGGAAAAATCATCGGTCGTACCGCCAAGGCCAGAAGATTTTATGCCAAGAGTTCTGCTGCTGACAAGAGGAAATTGGACGGAGACTTGAGAGAGGCTGTCTATCAGATGCAGAAGCAACCGCTGATTAAAGCTGATGCGATTATCGGTCTTGATAACGATTTGATGCTCAAAGCTACTTACATCACGACAGAATCTGATGCGAGTAATGTGTTTAACTGGCTTTGCAACTTTACGCCTTTTGAGTCTATGGCGAAAGAGTATGCCAAGAGCAAAAAGTTGCCGATTCAGGATATCATTATTTTGGCTTTCAACGATTGGGGCAACGATGATCCTTTCTACGAAAACACAGGTGCTCCTCAGCTGGCTTTGGTAGACCAAAACCACAATGTGATTGTGAACTTGGGAATGCGTTATTTTGGTGAGAGGAAAAAAGGCACGCTGACTTTGGCTTGGACTAGCGGAATGCGTCTGGGTATGGCAGCTAGCCACGGTGGCATCAAAGAGATAGATTTCTCTGAATGCAGCGATGAGTTCAAATCTTTGGGCAAAAGAGCGATAGCTTTTTACGGATTATCTGGCACTGGCAAATCTTCGCACACCAACTCTGCAGACAATGCGGGCACGATGCCTAAAGGGTTCAAGAAAGTTGTGTTGCATGACGATGCTTTCCAGATTGATGTGAAAGACAAAGTTTGTCGTGTATGGGAGCCTAGCTTGTTTGACAAGACCGACTCTCGCGACTTGGATAATCCAGAGTGGAAATATCTGACCGCTGTGATGAACCATGCGATTATCACCTATAAAGACAAAGTGGTGCCACTGGGATTGGATGCTCGCCAACAAAACGGGCGTGCTTTGCTCGACCGTGATCTGTTAGGTAATTGGGTGAACAAGTGTGAATTTCCGAACGCGCTTGTTTGGTTGATGAAAGACACTATCTTGCCTCCAGTGGTGAAGATCACAGACAAGTATCTGGGTGTGGCTATGGGTGCTGCTCTGATGACAGAGAGGAACGCTGCCGAGAATGTGAAAGCTGAAGATTTGGGGAAACTGGTTTTTGTGCCTTATGCCAATCCTTTCCGTGTTTATGAATTGTACAAAGATGTAGAGTCTTTCAAGACAGTGGTGGATAATGGTGCTGACTGCTTTGTGTTCAACTCTGCTGGCTATTGGAGATCTTCTACAGAAGATTTGGAAGATGTGAAACTCAAGACCTCTTTGTCTTTGCAAACAGCTATCCTTACGGATGCTTTGGAATGGGAAGAGTGGGATCTTTTGCCAGGAGCGAAGATACCTACCAAAGAGTCGATCGAGAAGATAATTCCCGATTACTACGAGAAGTACGATCCAGCTAAGCGTCAAAACTTGAAAGAGTACAAGAAACTGGTGAAAGGTAGATTCCAACAAAGAATAGAGTTCTTACAAAATTCTGATGTTGCTGAAAAACCTGAGCTTTTGAAAAAACTTGTGGCTTCATTAAAAGTGAACTGCTAGAGAGAAAACAGTAAATTGTTTGCCCCGAAATTTCGGGGCAAATTTTTTATAAGGACATAAAGTATGAAAAAATTTAAGCTAAACTTTAATCAAAAAATATATTTGCTGGTAAGTATGATTTTATTATTTTTTTTCTTTGATAAAATAGATAAAATTCATATTATTTCAACTAGTAAGAATCTTTTCTTGAATAGGGGTTGGTATTATGGTGTTATTCTTTTTGGAATAAATACTTTTGCTATTTTTTCTTTTTTCGTTATTCTTCATCTTAAAAACAGATATTTAAAATATTTTTCTCTGATAGTTTTGATATTATTTTGGTTAATAAATTTTATTTATCAGATTATTTCAGGGAGCAACATGGAAATTGTTCATATATTGACAGCTATAGAAAATTTGTCTTTTGCTTTAGAAGCATTTTCAGTTTATAAGACTATAATTTTGCTCTCTTTTTGTAAAAGTTTTCTTCTAATTTTATTTTTGGTTTTATTCTTTTACTTTTTACCTAAATTATCTTTTTTTGATAATATTAAATATTCATATAAATATCTTTTTGTTCCAGTTCTTACTTTTTTACTTGTTCTTAGTTCGGTTTTGTATTCACGAAGTTTGGTTAGAGAATTTCCTGCTGTTTATAGGATTTCTAGTTTGGTAACCTATTTTACTTTTCATAAGCTTTATCAAGGCGAAAGAGAATCAACTGTTAAAATCTTAAATAGCAGCAGTAAGCAACAAAAAAGTATAATTCTTATTGTAGATGAAAGCATAAGGGGAGACATTCTTTCAATAAATGATTCTACTCAAACGGAAATGACACCTTATTTAAAAAGTATTGAAAAAAGTTTTGTTAATTTTGGTATAGCTTCTTCTGCAGCCAATAACTCTGCTTCTAGCAATTTGATAATGCGAACAGGAATGCAGCTTGATCAACTTCCAGATTTAGATCAGAGAGCTTTAAAGAAAGCAGATTTGTTTGTTTATGCCAAAAATGCGGGATATAAAATTTTGCTTTGTGACGCCCAGATGAATAGAGGTACTTTTACTAATTTTTTTAAAGCAAGTGATATGATGAATACAGACAGTGTTTTTCAATATGGAAAAGGTAAAAATAATGGTCCATATTGCGATTTAAAAATTATTCCTGTAATTTCAGAGTTTTTAAAAAAAAACAGCAATACTTTTGTAATGTTTAATAAAGCAGGTGCTCATTTTCCATATAAACATTTTTATCCCGACAGTGTGGCAAAAATTTTGCCTATTGCCAAAGGGAGTGAAGATTTTTCAACAACTGATAGAAGTAAAATGGTGAATAGTTATAAAAATGCCGTTAATTGGGGTGTAGATTACTTTTTCGAAGAACTTCTCAAAAATATAGATCTTAGCAAAACGACGATTTTATATACAAGTGACCATGGGGTGAGCCTTTTAGAGGGTTATGAAGATCATTGCACGATGGAGAATCCTCCTTCAGCGCAAGCCACAGTTCCGCTTATTATGTTTGGAAATTTTGCGGAAAAAATGGAGAAAAACTTTGTAATTAACAGCTCATCTCACTTTCAAATTTTCCCATCACTTTTAATTATGATGGGGTATGATGAAGAGAGTGTAATAAATAAATATGGGGTGCCTTTGTGGTTTGATTATAGTAATCACCAAAGGTATTTCATTTCGGGAAATGCTTTTTTTGATAAAAAGTTTTTTTTAAAGAATAAATTTCAGTTAAATGCTAAGAGATTATAGTAAAAGGTTAATAGATGATTAAGTTATTTGAATTATTGTTTGGAGAAAAGTATGGGTCTTAGTATAGCACAAAAAATAGTTAAAGAGCATATGGAACAAGGGCAAGCTGCCGTGGGACAAGAGGTTGCCTTGCGGATAGATCAGACTCTCACTCAGGACGCTACAGGCACTGCTGCTTATCTGCAGTTTGAGGCAATGGGAGTGAGACGAGTGCAAACCGAGCTTTCCGTGAGCTATGTCGATCACAACACGATACAGTCTGATTTTCGCAACGCTGACGACCATCGTTATTTGCAGTCGATAGCTGCCAAGTATGGGCTATATTTCTCTCGTCCGGGCAATGGCATCTGTCATCAGGTGCATTTGGAGCGGTTCGCTGTGCCGGGCAAGACATTGATTGGTTCCGACTCGCATACGCCCACGGCAGGCGGTGTGGGAGCTTTGGCAATGGGTGCAGGAGGTTTGGATGTGGCGATGGCAATGGCAGGAGAGTGCTTTATTATTAAGTATCCTAAAGTGATGGGAGTAGAGCTCACAGGGAAATTGCCAGACTGGGTGAGTGCCAAAGATGTGATACTGGAGGTGCTCCGCAGGATAGATGTCAAAGGCGGTGTGGGCTACATTATCGAATATTTTGGTGATGGTGTAAAGACGCTCAGCGTGCCAGATAGAGCCACGATTACCAATATGGGCACGGAAACAGGTTGCACCACTTCGATTTTTCCATCCGACGAGTTGACGAGAGAGTTTTTGATGGCACAAGGCAGAGGCGAGCAATGGCGAGAGCTTTTGCCCGATGCGGATGTGAAATACGACAAGGTCATTAGCATTGATATGACTCAGCTGGAGCCTTTGGCGGCTTGTCCGCATAGTCCTGGGTTGGTCAAGCCTGTGCGAGAGTTAGCAGGGATGAGCGTGCAGCAAGTGGGCATTGGCTCGTGCACTAACTCTTCTTTGCGAGATCTGTCGGTAGTGGCTGATGTGTTGGCTGGCAAGACGATAAGTGCCGATTTGCACTTGGTAGTGAACCCCGGCAGTCGTCAGGTGCTGGATCATTTGATAGATGATGGTAAATTTTCGGCTATAGTCCGCAGTGGAGCGAGGATAATGGAAAACGCTTGTGGTGCTTGCATCGGTATGGGTGCTGCTCCTTCTAGTGGGGCGGTGAGTGTGCGAACCTACAACCGTAACTTTTTCGGCAGAAGCGGAACAAAAGATGCACAGGTCTATCTGGTGTCGCCTGAGACAGCGGTGGCTACTGCTCTCAAAGGTAAATTTACCGACCCGAGAACTTTGGCTGTTGATTACCCGCAATTCAGTTTGCCAGAGCGGTTCAAGATTAACGATAATATGATAATTCCGCCTCAGTCGGGGGCAAATATAGAAATATTACGAGGACCTAACATCGTTGCATTGCCAGAGTTTACAGCGTTGCCAGCGAGTCTGACAGGCGAAGTGCTCCTCAAGCTGGAAGACAACATCACCACCGACCACATAATGCCAGCAGGGGCTAAGATTTTGCCGCTTCGCTCTAATATCCCTGAGATTTCTAAGTATGTGTTTGAGATGGTGGATGATACCTTTGCTGCTAGAGCTTTGCAGGTTCAAGGTGGATTTCTGCTCGCTGGGGAAAATTATGGACAAGGCTCTAGTCGTGAGCATGCGGCTCTGGCTCCCAAGTATCTGGGCGTAAAAGCGGTGATAGCGAAAAGTTTTGCTCGCATACATCTGGCGAATCTTATCAACTTTGGAATCGTTCCTTTAACTTTTGTAAATCCAGACGATTACGACAAGCTGGAGCAAGGCGAGGAAATATCTATTCAGATAAACAATCTCAAAGATGCGAAAATTTATTTGCAAGCTGGCGAAAAAAAGATAGAGCTTTGCCACTCTTTGTCGCCTTTGGATGCAGAGATACTGAAAGCTGGTGGAAAGCTAGCTTGGGTAAAAGAGAAAAAATGATGAAAAATAAAGAAGATAAAAATTTGTCGCCAAGAAATGAGATGGATTTCCTGCGGGAAGTGCTAAAAGACCCTTTTTATAGTCAAGTGTACACGATGCTTAAAGCTGATTTTCAAGCAATTTATACACATTCCCAAGGCATTATGGGGCTTGCCACGATTTGTCTTACAATTACAGGATTTTCTGGTCCAAGGATAGCGGCGTCCAGTGTATTTTCTCGCTTTAGCATCGCCATAGGTTTGGCACTGGTGATACTGTCCGTCTTTTTTTTGCTCTTGGGTCCTATCTATCCCAAATGGATGAGCAACCTCAAAGGTCTGGAATTGCAACGAGTTTTTTCTATTTACTTCCAGCGACGAGATTCTCGCACTTTCAAATACAGGTTGGCTTTGGTTACTTTGGTGATTGGGCTTAGTTTTTATGTGGCGAGCGTGATTGGTTATTTGCTGTCGCTATAGACATTATATTTCAAAAATCAGGAAAAGGAAAAAATAATAGAAAGGTAGAGATAATGAAAGAACTGATTTTGGAACTTTTAAGACAAGAGGTGAAACCAGCAATGGGTTGTACTGAGCCAATAGCTGTGGCTTTAGCGGCTGCTAAAGTGAGGGAATTTTGCGATTCTGACGAATTTGACAAGATGCAGATAATTCTTAGTGCAAACATTTTCAAAAATGGATTGGCTGTGGGGATACCTCACACAAATTTTACAGGACTCGATGTAGCAGGTTTGGTTGGATATTGGCAGGGAAATGCGAACGCTGGCTTGGAGGTTTTGGCAGATGTAGATGAAAGCAAACTCCCAGAGTTTAGCAAATTTTTGCCGAAAGTAGAAGTGAGTATCGCCGATACAGAGCAAAAGGTTTTCGTGCAGATCATTGTCGAGGCGAAGGGCAAGAAGTGTCAGGCGACTATTCAGGAGTTGCACGATAATTTTACAGATTATGGTCCAGTGGAAGATTTGGTGGTGCTACAAGTGGTGGACAAGAGCAGCCAAAGCACTCCGAATAAATTTGCCAAGATTTTCGCTCTGGATGTCTACGAGATAATCCAAGAGGTAGAAAAAATACCCACAGAAGAGATTCTCTTTATGTTGGACGGTGCGAGGATGAACGAAGCGGTGGCAAAAATGGGGCTGGAAAAGAAAATGGGAATGGGAGTGGGTTACACCATCAAGGAGTTGGTCGCAGAAGGCAGGATCGGCAATCACTTACCGACGATTGCCTCTCAGCTGACGGCAGCTGCTGCGGATGTGCGGATGTCGGGAGCAGATGTGCCAGTGATGAGCTCTAATGGCAGTGGTAACAACGGTCTGACGGCGATTTTGCCGCTGGTGGCATACGCCAAGATATATCACCCCAGTGACGAAGATTTAGCCAAAGCGATAGCCATCTCGCATCTGGTGAACTCCTATGTGAAAAACAGTATTGGTAGATTATCGCCGATTTGTTCGTGTGGAGTGTCCGCGGGAGCTTCTAGCTCGGCTGGCTTGGTGTGGTTGATGGGTGGCGACAGAGAGCAAATCGAGGGAGCTGTGAAAAATGTGTTTGGTAATGTAGCTGGGATGCTCTGCGACGGAGCGAAAGACGGCTGTGCTCTCAAACTTTCCACAGCTGCTTATTTTTCGGTAGCCAGTGCACTTTTTGCGAGCAAGGGAACTATCATCAAAGCTGGTGATGGCATCATCGCCCAAACTCTGGAAGAGACTATCCATAATCTGGGCAGAGTCAGCAAAGAGGGGCTGTATCCCGCTGATATGGCGATGATCGATGTGATGAGAAAAAATTGAGGGATACGAAACATATGACGATTGTGGATAATAAACTAAGCAAGTTAGTTAGCTTTTTGAATAATAAACCGAAAGAAAAATTTAAGGTTGATTGCGTTTTAATCGATTTTGCTAAGATTGCCCAGATTAAACAAGAGGAAGAGGGTTCTAGCTCTTGGGCTAAAAGAGAGTTGAGCGACGAAGAGCGAAAAGCTTGTTTTCGGGAGAAACTGTCTTGCAAGTGTAAGAAATATACTGTGCATTTTACTCGGAAGTTCAAGTATGTTGAAATTGAGAAAGAAGAGCAAAAAATAAGAGTTTATCGAGAAGGGTTGCATCTGGGAAAAATGCAGGATCTTGCTGAGCTTATGCCCCGAGAAGGTGATGATTGGGTGGTAGCCAAGTTGCTCGATTGGGGAATTGCGACGAAAAAGAAATGGTGATGAGTGGGAATGGAAAATTAAGGAAAGAAAACAAAAATGACAGAGAAGAAATTATTTAAGATATTTAAAAATAAGTATAATGAGAAAACTGGAGTCTTAGAAGGAATTTTAACTTCAAAATATAAGATTAAAAAAGTTGAAAAATTAGTAACCGAAAAACCTGATAAACTCAAGTTTGAAAACGCAGAAGAAATTGAAATTGAAATTGAAGAGTATATAAGATGGATATACCTTGAAAAAGATAAAGTAAATTTTGTGGAATATTTTGTATGTAAACTTACTAATGAAACAAAGCTGATTCATCTTCATGGAAGTGCATCTGAACCAACCGATTTTACTCTTGGTGATGTTAAGGAAGTTTATAGGTTTTGTGAAGATAGTGTGATAGAAGAATTAACTCCTGAGGAGCAAAAGTAGATGAAAAAAATACAGATGCAAAATCCAATCGTGGAGATGGATGGCGATGAGATGACCCGTGTGGTGTGGCCGATGATCAAAGATATTTTGCTCAAGCCCTTCGTGGAGCTGAAGACGGAGTATTATGACCTGCACATCAAGAATCGGGACGACACCGACGACAAGGTGACACTAGCTGCGGCGGCAGCGATGAAGGTGCACAAAGTGGGGGTGAAGAACGCCACGATTACGCCTAACGCTGCCAGAGTGCAAGAGTACGACCTGAAAAAGATGTGGAAGAGTCCCAATGGCACGATTCGGGCTATTTTGGACGGCACGGTGTTTCGTCAGCCGATCATCGTCAAAAATGTGCGACCATTCGTGAGAAATTGGCAGAAGCCGATTATTATCGGCAGACACGCTTACGGCGATGTTTATAAGAACGCAGAGATATTTGTAGACACTCCGGGCAAAGCAGAGCTGGTGTTCACGGATGACAAAGGGAACGAGACTCGTAAGGAGATAGCCAGCTTCGATGGCAGCTCTACGGGCGTTTTGCAAGGGATGCACAATCTTACGGCATCGATTACTTCTTTTGCCAAGAGCTGCTTCGAGTATGCTCTGGACCAAAAAGTCGATTTGTGGTTCTCCAGCAAAGACACGATTTCCAAGATTTATGATCACCATTTTATGGATGTGTTCGCCGATTTGTATGAAAAAGATTACCAGCAAAAGTTCGCTGCAGCGGGGATAGAGTATCGCTATTTCCTCATAGACGGAGCGATAGCCAAGATTATGCAATGCAAAGGTGGACTGCTATGGGCGTGCAAGAATTACGATGGCGATGTGATGAGCGATATGCTCGCCTCCAGCTATGGCTCTTTGGCGATGATGAGTTCTGTCTTGGTTTCACCTTACGGCTATTTCCTCTACGATGCGGCACATGGCACGGTGCAAGACCTTTATTATCAACATCTTAAAGGCGAGGAGGTGTCCATCAATTCTACAGCTTTGATTTTTGCTTGGAGCGGAGCTTTGGGCAAAAGAGGAGAGATGGATGGTAACAAGGAGCTGGTGAGATTTGCCAAGAAGTTGGAGAAAGCGACGGTGAGCACGATAGAAGCAGGTTTGATGACGGGAGAGTTGGCGATGTTTGCGACGCCTAAGCCAGAGAAAATCGTTACAGGGGAAGAATTTTTGCAAGAGATAGGCAAAAGGTTGAAATCGCTTTTAGATGCCTAACGAACTTTTCGAGACAGTTCCCAATGTGTCTGAAGGCAGAGATAGTGCCAAGATAGAGAGATTTGCTCAGGCGATAAAATCTGGCGGAGTCAGGCTCTTGGACTATTCGGCGGATGCAGATCATAACCGCTCGGTCTATACGCTGGTGGGCACGAGAGCCCAACTCAGGCAATCACTGCTCAATCTGACAGAGCAGGCGGTAAAGCTGATAGACATGCGAAATCATAGCGGAGTGCACCCTTGTGTGGGGGCTTTGGATGTTTTGCCTATCATTCCCTTGCAAAATACAAATTTGGCACAAGCCAAAGATTTTGCTCTGCAGATGGCGAATTTGCTCTGGGAAAGATTTTCGCTACCATCTTTGCTATACGATTATCAAAAGTGCGGAAACAGACTAGCCGACTTTCGCAAGCATGGTTTGGCTGGACTTAGCAGATGCAAATTTGATGTGGGAAATAGACCTCATCCCACGGCTGGAGCGGTGGCTATCGCTGCTAGAGATTTTTTGATAGCTTACAATGTCAATTTGCTCGGAGGCGATATTCGTCTTGCTCGGCAAATTGCTCGTGCTATTCGTGAGAGCAGTGGTGGTTTCTCGGGAGTCAAAGCTCTGGGGCTCTATCTGCCAGAGCAAAATAAAGTGCAAGTTTCGATGAATATTACCGACTATCGGAAAACGCCTCCGCGAAAAGTTTATGATAAAATAGCTGAGCTGGTCGGAGGACTGGGCGTAGTCTTGGAATCGGAATTGATAGGGCTGATGCCTAGTGATGCTCTTAGCGATGAGGATTATGTGGTGATGGGTTTGGAAGAGGAAATGGCGAAAAAAATCCAAGTATAAAATTTCTCAAAACAAATAATCTTGATATCTTTTGGCAGTCGCAGAGAAAGAGTGCCAAAAAAATTGACAAAATAATCTCCTCTTCAAATTTGGGTTTTAAAATCAATTAATTTAGAAGAAAGGAGATATTTATGTCTAAAGGGAAGTTATCGATTCATACGGAAAATATTTTTCCGATTATCAAAAAATGGCTTTATTCTGAGCATGACATTTTCTTGAGAGAGCTTATCGCCAATGCGATAGATGCATTGTCCAAAAGAGAGACTCTGGACAAGAAAGCTAAGAAGAAAGATCTGAAAGTGAAAATCGAAGTTGATAAAGAGCAAAAATGCTTGCGGGTGATAGATAGTGGTGTGGGGATGAGTGCCGATGAGATCAAAAAGTATATTAATCAGATAGCTTTTTCTGGTGCGGAAGATTTTGTCGATAAATACAAAGACAAAGATATTATCGGTCATTTTGGGTTAGGATTTTATTCCAGCTTTATGGTGGCGGACAAGGTGACTATCGATTCTTTGTCTTATCAGGATGATGCTCAGCCTGCTGCGTGGGAGTGTGAGGGTCAGACCGATTACAAAATGAGTGCAGGTAAACGCCAAGAGGTGGGGACTACGGTTACCATTTATCTGAATAGCGACAGCAAAGATTATTTGGAGAGCTATAAGATAAAAGAGATCTTGGACAAATATTGCACTTTTATGCCTTATCCGATAGAGTTCGACGGCAAGGTGGTCAACCAAAAAGAACCTTTGTGGGAAAAAGATCCCAAGAAAGTAAAAGATGCAGAGTATAAAGAGTTCTACAAAGAGTATTTTAACGATTGGCAAGAGCCTTTGTTTTGGATACATCTGAATGTCGATTATCCTTTCAATCTTAAAGGTATTTTGTATTTTCCCAAATTAAATGTGCACTCGATGCAAAACACAGGGATGGTAAAGCTCTTTTGTAATAGGGTTTTTGTGGCTGATAATGTGAAGGAGCTTTTGCCAGAGTTCCTCTTATTGCTAAAAGGTGGCATAGATATTCCAGATATCCCACTGAATGTCTCCAGGAGCTTTTTGCAACACGATAAGCAGGTGCAAAAGATTACGGGTTACATTATTAAGAAGATAGCTGATGAGCTGAAAAGGGTGTTTAACAAGGATCGTGAAGGTTACCAAAAAATATGGGGAGATATCCAAAAGTATGTGAAATATGGTGTTCTTACTCAGGAAAAGTTCTTTGACGCTTGTAAAGATGTTGTTTTATTCCAGACCACAGAAAGTAAGTGGTTTACTTTGCCAGAGCTATTGGTGGAGCAGACCGAGGAAAAGAAGAAAGTGTTTTACTCCACAGATGCTCATTCGCCTTACATAGATGTGCTGGTAGCAGAAGGGAAGAAGGTTCTTTTGGCAGACGAAGTGCTGGACAATCATCTTTTCCAAAAATACGAGATGAGCGATACCAATTTGAGCTTTACGCGGGTGGATGCACAGGTGTCGGAGAGCATGGTGGATACTCAGAGCGTGGAAGAGATAGATGAGGATGGCAAAGGTGCTTCGGACAAGATTAAAGAGATATTTGAAAAGCAGATAAATGATAAGAAAGTCCAAGTGAAGGTGCAGGCACTCAAGATGAAAGATGTGCCGGCGATGATCGTTTTCGATGAGCAGATGCGTCGCTTTATGGAGATGAATGCGACTATCGGGCAGAGCGAAGATAATTTGCCCATCACAGGCTATGAGTTGGTGATCAATATGAACAACAGCCTGATAAAAAAACTGAGTAAGATGGACAGTAAAAAAGATAATGAGAAGATAAAGCTTCTTTGCCTGTATGTGAACGACTTGGCTCTGATTAAGCAAAACAATTTTACCCCTAAGAGATTACAGGAGTTTGCTAGGATGAGTGCTCAGATTTTGGAGATGGTATAATATTTGATTTGTGTAAATAGGAAAAGAGCCACCTTATTTTTAAAGTGGCTCTTTCTTTTTGTTTTTAGATTATAACTTTGCTTTTTGTTCTTTTGTTAGCATGTCATAACTTTTTTTCATCATCTCGATTCTACTTTGTTCTATCTTACCTTCGAGTTCATTGATGTTTTTGGCGTTGCTTTTAGCTTTGCTGAAATCTTGATTTTTCAGATTAACTCTTTGGTCAATTTTGGCTTTTTGTACATCTGTGCGAAGGCTGAAAACTTCATCGCGATGAGCTTTATGGATTGCTTCCATTTTTTCTTTTTGCTCAGCGGTGAGTTCAATATTTTCGAACATACGAGGTCTTCTTCTTTCAAGTTTTTGACATTGGTCATCACATTGCTCAGATTTTTGCCTAAATTCGCCTTGTCTTTGAGGTCTTTTGCCTTCCATCTTACCATCTTTTGCTCCGAAAGCAAAACAAGTTGCACTTAGGCTAACGATTACAAAAAATAAACATAATTTCTTCATTTTTCACTCCTTTTTTTTCCCTTTTCCTGAGTTTTATACTCTATTAAATATTCAATAAATTTTTCTTCTCTGTCGACGGTGATTTTGATCAAAGAGTCTTTGAGCATATCCATATCTTCTTTGCTGATATCTTCTTCTAGGAATTTGCAAATCAACCTATCTTTGGAACTGTTGGACTCTCGCATAACTTTCCTTAGATTATTTTTTTTACCATCCAAAAAATTTCTCAGAGATTCTCTTTTATGTTTTTTCATCTTCGGAGGACCCATAGGGGGGAATTTTTTTCTATTTTCGCAAGCCCTCGTAATAAAAATAATATTAAAAGCTAAAGAACAAAGCAATACGCCGTAAATGATCCATTTTTTCATAAGTTTTCCTCCAAGTAAGAGTATATTGAGTTGTTGGTTAAGTTGGTAGTAGAGTAGTCTTCAAAATAGTAGTTACCACTTATACTGCCTGCCACAGTGAAAAGCATAAAGCAGGCGGCGATAGTCATTTTTTGCCACCAAAGATGTCCAAATTCGTAAGATTTGTTGAGTCGATGGGAAACAAATTGCCATCCTCCGACGGGAGCTGAGACAAGTTTTGGTCTGCTTATTTTTGCCAAGTCTTGCAAAAATCTGAGTTTCTTTTGGCAACTTGGACAATTACTCAAGTGAGACACAAACTCTTTCCTTTTTTGCATATCTAACTCTTGATCATAAAATTTGTTTAGGTTTTGACAAATATTTTTCATCGTTTCTCGCCTCCTTTATTTAGTTCAGCCGACATCGTTTCTATGTTTTCATCATCGCTGTAATCTGTAAGAGAGTTCAGATAGCCAAATTCCCTCAAAGATTTTAGTTCTTCTCGCAAAAAGTTTCGCACTCTGGTGAGGATGCTTTCGACAGCTTTAGCGGTTAATTCTGTGATTTCGGCAATTTGCTTGTAAGAGAATCCTTGGTAAGTTTTTAGATCGAAGACATCTCTGTCTTTTTGTTTCAAGAGAGTCAGAGCTTTTTCTATTTGTAATTTTAGGTACAGATTTCTGTCTTGGTGTTGGGTGCTGATGTGCAGATTTTCTTTGAGCGACCGCTCTTTTTTCTGTTTTTGCGTATTGTCGATGATTAGATGATAAGTGGTTTTGTACAAGTAGCTTTTGGGGTAGTTTATCCTTTCAAACTCGGGGAAGATTTGCAAATAGGCGTTTTGCAAAATATCTAAACTTTTTTCGTTGTTTCGCACTCTTTTTAGGATGTAGTGGTACAATAGTTTAGATGTTTGATTGTAAAAATCTTCAAACTCTTTTTGTTTTTTTATCTCTATTGTGCCCAAAATTTCTCCTAAGATTTTTTTGTAGATTGAGGTTAAAGTCGCTATAAATCCGATAGAGTCAAGCTATAAAAAATACCCTCAATATTTATTGATTTTTGACAAAAAAAGAAATTTGACAAGTTGAAACTGATATAAAAAGTTGGGATTTATTAGTTTGAGTGTAATTTTAGTAATATTTTTTAAGGAGGCTAGATGAAATCTTTTTGTGGCAATATTGTAGATCCTATTAGGAAGAAGATTTTCCCTGGTACTATAGAAGTAGATGAGGGGAAAATAGTAGCTATTACAGAAGAAAAAGGTAAAAGTTACGACAACTTTCTGTTGCCAGGGTTCGTAGATTCTCACATTCATGTGGAGTCGTCGATGCTCACTCCTGGGGAGTTTGGTAGGGTGCTAGTGAGATTTGGCACTGTGGCGACTGTGTCTGATTGCCATGAGATAGCGAATGTCAAAGGTGTGGAAGCTGTGAAGTATATGCTTAGTGAAGCAAAGAAAACACCTCTAAAGATATATTTTAGCATACCATCGTGTGTGCCAGCTACAGAGTTTGACTCTTCGGGAGCAAGGCTAGATGCTCCAGCTTTGGAAGAGCTGATGAAGATGGATGAACTCAAATATTTGGGTGAGTTTATGGATTTCCCAGGAGTGGTGAACTCGACACCTCTGGTGCAAGCTAAGCTGGATATGGCGAAAAAATATGGCAAGCTCATCGATGGACACGCTCCAGAGGCTCGTGGAGAGCAAGCGAAGAAATATGCAGATGCGGGAATCTCCACCGACCATGAGTGCGTGACTCCAGAAGAGGCAATAGAGAAGATCGGCTATGGGATGAAGATACAAATTAGGCAAGGAGCAGCAGTAAAAAATTTCGATGACCTGATACCTATTGCTCACGAGCATTACGAAAACTGTATGTTTTGCTCGGATGATTTGCATCCCGATATTTTGGTGCGTGGGCATATGAACCTTTTGGTGCAAAAGGCGATAAGACGAGGCATAGGGCTGTTCAAGGTGCTACAGATGGTGAGCGTGAATCCTGTGAAACATTATGGATTGGATGTAGGCTTATTGCAAGTGGGTGACTCAGCTGACTTTATAGAGCTGGAAGATTTGCAATATTTTGAGGTGCTGCGGACGGTGATAGGCGGAGAGGTTGTCTATGAGCAGGGCAAGCAAATATTGCAATATCAAAAGCCTGAGCTGATAAACAACTTCGTGGCGGAGCTTCCTGCTAATCTGGATGTGCTAGCCAAAGAGGGCGAGATAAATGTGATTGAGCTAGTGAAAGACCAAGTTTTGACCAAATGGATTACGATGATTCCCAAAGTTGAAGGCGGGAAGTTAGTGTCCGACCCAGCTAGAGATTTGTTGAAGATGGTCAGTCTCAATCGCTATGAGGTGGGGGCGAAACCTGCCTTTTGTTTTGTGAAAGGATTCAACCTGCAAAAGGGAGCTATCGCTAGTAGTGTGGCACACGATAGTCACAATCTGCTGGCTATGGGCACGAACGACAAAGACATCTTGCGGGCTTTGCAGCTACTGATAGACAGTAAAGGTGGCGTCGCTTTCGTCGATGGAGAACAAGAGTTCATCTTGCCTCTGCCAGTAGGTGGAGTGATGAGTGACCGCCCTTATGAAGAGGTGAGCAAAGCTTATGAGAGATTGGAGGAGCTCGGTAGAGATGCTGGCACCGACCTTTTTTCTCCTTATATGAGTTTATCTTTTCTTACACTTTTGGTAATACCCGATTTAAAAATGAGCGACAAAGGTCTTTTTGATGCGGTGAATTTTCGTTTTGTAAAACTATATGCAGATTAAATTTTGGTCACAAAAGAAATTTTCAAGAATTAGAAAATCTTTTTTCGCCAAGCCACAGTGGAGATATATCAATCTATTCCCTTTAGCTTTGCGGGGCTATATTCGCAATAATTGTCAATTTCATGCGTCGGCACTGACTCTTTATACTTTGCTGGGATTTGTACCTATCTTGGCTTTGGCTTTCGGAGTAGCACAAGGTTTCGGTGTGAAAGAACTTCTGCAGGAGCAGATAATCGCCCAAGTGCCTCAGCAGGAGGTGATCTTACAGAAAATTTTCACTTTTTCTCAAAACCTTTTGGAACGCACCAGAAGTGGGGTGATGATTAGCATTGGATTGGGGCTACTTTTCTGGAGTTTGCTGTCTATATTGTGGCAAATGGAAAGCGTGTTCAACCAAATCTGGCAACTAAAAAAAAATAGAACGCTATCTAAAATGCTCACCGATTATCTTTCGGCGATGGTTATTTTGCCCATTTTGTTTATTGCTTCCAGCAGTGCCAATATTTTTTTGAGCTCTCAGCTGAGCAAAATAATGTCTAAAGGCTATTTCGGGAAATTTTTTGATTCAGCTTTGAGCATCCCGGCAAAAATATTTCCCTATTTCATCATCTGGGTTTTGTTCTCTTTTCTCTATGTTTATATGCCCAACAAAAAGGTTAAAATCGGCTATGCGATAGTGGCTGGTGTGATAGCAGGTTCTTTGTACCAGTTGACGCAGTTTTTTTACTTTTGGTTGCAGATTGGTCTGTCTTCTTACAATGCTATCTACGGTAGTTTTGCCGCTATTCCGCTGTTTTTGATTTGGATGCGGACTAGTTGGATGATTATTTTGTATGGAGCGGAGTTTTCTTTTGCTTTGGAAAACTATAATATCCATTACGGAGGAAACATCCAAAGAGAGATAAGTTTTCGGCAAACTTTTGTTTTGTCTAGTAAGATTATCCGCTTGATTTCCAAAAATTTCGATACCTTGCAGGGACTCACTGATTTAGAGTATCTGTGCAAAAAATTGCGTCTACAAAAAACTTTGGTACTTAATGTGATCGAGCATCTGGTGGAACTGGGGATACTGGTGCAGGTGAAAACCAGCAAAAGAGAAAAATACTACTATACTTTGGCGATGCCCCAAGAAAAGCTGACTAATAAACTTCTTTTAGATAAATTAGCTTCCAAAGGCGAGAATCGTCTGATAGCTGTCTAGCAGGAACATTTCAAAATATAATCTTAGATATCTATTTACAAAAAAACTATGCTTTTGAGTATTGACACTTGGAAATTATGAGTGTTCTATCCCAAAAAAAGAGGTATAATGAAAATATATTCTAAATACATCAAAAAAATCGTTGCTCGTTGCAAAAGGTATAAAGAAAATTATATTACTTATAAAGATTTGCACGAAATCTTGCCTAAAGATCCCCTCTTCATCGATTCTGTAGATGAGATTATCGAGGAGCTGGCAGCCAAGGGTATAATGACTGTTGATGAGACATCGGTGAAAGAGACAAGAGAGCAGATAAAGGTCAAAGAGACCCAAAAAAAACGCCGCATAGAAAGATTTGATGATGCGGTGAAGATGTATTTGAAAGAGATAGGCAAGATACCTCTATTGGACAAACAAGGCGAGGTGGAGCTATCCAAGAAGATCGAGTCTGGTCAAAATAAGATAAACAAGTTTATTTTCATTTCTGGAAGTACTCTCAAAGAGTTCCAAAACTTCAAAGTTCGTTATCTGGAAGGTAGGATCAAGCTGGAGCAAATTTTGAAGCTGAATTTTGAGAGCTGGATGGATAAGGAACGGACTGACCAAACTTTTGAAGAGTTTTCTAAAAATTTGGCGAAGATAGATAAAAAATTTAAGCAGATCGGTGTGATGCTGGATAAGTACAAAAATGTGGAAGAGAAAGAACAGCAAAAGATCGACAAAGAGATAGAGAAGATTAGAGAAAAAATAGTAGAAATCTATGAGATGATGAAGTTCAATAAAAAAATGGTTTCTCGTGCTATTTATCGGATTAACTCTTTGGCAGAGAGGATTATCGAGAGTAAACAGACTATTCGCGAGATTGCGAAGGTTAAGACTTACACGGTTAATGAAATATGCTCTTTTGGACGGCAAGCACAGAAGTCCCAAGAAGAGTACAAGGCTGTGGAGAAAGAGACAGGCGTGGATGCCGAGGTTTTTGTAGAGGTGCTGAGGAAGATAAAAAATGCTAGACGGAAGATGCGGAGAGTGGAGCTGGAGACGAAGCTCAGGTCGCCAGAGATGCTGGATATTTTAGAGAAAATCAACAAAGGTGAGCGAACTAAAGAAATCTCTAAGAATAAGATGATAGAAGCGAATGTGAAGCTGGTAATAAGTATCGCTAAGAGGTATAACAACAAGGGTTTAGACTTTTTGGATTTGATACAAGAAGGGAATCACGGGCTGATGAATGCCGTGGAGAAGTACGATTACCGCAAGGGGTACAAGTTCTCGACCTACGCTACTTGGTGGATTAGGCAATCTATCAGTAGAGCTATTGCCGACCAAGCCAAGACGATCAGGATTCCTGTGCATATGATAGAGTTGATAAACAAGCTCAACAGGACGCAGAGGCGATTGGAACAAAAGTTAGGGCGGAAGCCGTATATTAAAGAGGTGGCTGCGGAGTTGGAGCTGGCACCCGAGAAGGTGAAGACGATTATGTCTTTCACGCCGGACACTGTGTCGCTGGATAAGCCCGTGGGTAACGATTCTAGTGAAGACACAATTTTGAGTGATTTTATCGAAGATTCTAGCACTATTGCCCCAGAGCGGGTGGCTGAGCGGACATTGCTGAAAAAGCAGATAGATGAGGTGCTGCGGACTCTTACTCCTCGGGAGGAGAAGATTTTAAGGCTTCGCTTCGGGATTGATGATGGTTATCATAGGACTTTGGAAGAGGTCGGTAGCATTTTCAATGTGACCAGAGAGCGGATACGGCAGATAGAGAATAAGGCTTTGATAAAGCTGCGGCATCCCACACGGATACATCTGTTGCAGAAGTTTATAGATAATTATAATATTAAATAGTTTGTGAGAAACCGCCTTTTTTGGGCGGTTTTTTTTGTTAAAAAAATAAGTGTAACGAAAGAAAATTTATTTATTACCTTTCTTGTTTTACTGATAAAAAAGAAAGGTAACGCCAAAGAAAAAAGTCAAAGTCATAAACCTCAATTCTAACTTGCAAAACTACCTTCACAGTGGCTGTAATTCGGGCTTAAATTCTTTTACAGCAAGTCTAAATAAGAGACCTAAGCTCTGCCATACAGCCACTAACTCAGTTTTTTAAAGCAAGTTCACGAATATCGGCTTGAATGACTTGCTAGCCCAGCCAATCCCTGCGGGACTCTTTGGGCTTGTGCTTCTTTACTAGCTAGAGCGAATTTGGGGCGGTGTCGTGGTGGCGGTCTTACCTGCTAGGTAGGATGGGGACTCTCTCCGCTTCACGGGCTAGAGCCAGAGATTAAACCATTATCTGTAGAACTGCAAAACTAACTCTATAGAAAATCATATCGCTAAGAAGAACTCTCGGAGGTGCTCTTTACCACGGAACTCCGTAAATACCTCACGCAACCCTCTGGCGTCTTGAAGCGGAGCGGTTTTCTTTTCTCCTCTATCTTTTCTTTGAGCGTTTAAAGAAAAGATGGAGTCCAGCTGAAGGCTAAAAAGCAGCGACTCCATAGGAAAAAGAACCTGCGAAAGCAGTCATCTGTCTCCTCTGTGTTCCCACTAGCCCTCATTCCCGCGGACGCGGGAATCCATTCTCTTTAGCTTGCTCTCCTGACGGAGGGTCTTACTTTTCCCTTTGGTTGACCAAAGCGAAAAGTAACAAAAGGTAAAATCAAAATACCAAAGCTGTAAGCTAAATTCTAAACCGAGCTCGCACGCTGAAAGGCTTGTGCTAGAAATCATAATTGTCTTAATAGAGGTGATATAGCACTTCGTCGTCAGCGTAGCTCTGGGCGGTCAACGAATTTTACGCATTCCGCTTTAAGTATTTGCTAGCCCGTCCCATCCTTTTTTATCGCTCCCAAGCTCCAGCTTGGGAGTGTATATGTTTCAATAAATTGACTGTATGTTTTGTTTCGTATGCATTCCCAAGTAAAACTTGGGAACGAGGAAAAAGAAGAAAAATAAGACACCGCCCCATCATCCGTAGAGACGCCCAAATTGGGCGTCTCTACCATCATACCACTCGTTTTGTGTTACTACCCAGCCCTCATTCCCGCGGACGCGAGAATCCATTCTCTCACACGATGCTATCAAGAGGCAGGGTAGGTATCACTTTTGGCATAAGTTTGAGCATAAGAAAAAACCAGTATCTATTCGCCGTCAGACGACACTCCTCAGTACACAACAAAGCTTATGGACATTACACGGAAGGAGCTCTACTCCGTTGGTTCGCCTCACTCTCCTCTCGCCGCCCTTATAAGCGAGTTTATGCCAAAAGGAACTTTTCTTTTTGTTTCGGTTTTTCCTTTGGTTACAAAAGAAAAATGAAAACCACTCTGGTAAGAGAGCAAGCCGAGAAAAAACAAAATTACGCCGAAAGCGATAAATGCCAAAAAAATCTCTTGACCTTTTTTTTATCGTGTTTAGTTTTCGGGAATATTAACGAAAGTATTATGCATTCGACAAATAAGGAGTGTGACAAAAATGAAAGAGACTCGTAATTTTTTTTTGGTGGGCGGACAAGGTGCTGGTAAGACTACCTTTTGTGAACAGGTGCTGGCAAATGCTGGCGTGATTGGGCGAGCTGGCAATGTGGCAGAGGGGAACACGGTGATGGATTTCTCGGCTCAAGAGATAGAGCAGGGGAGTTCTATAAACCTGTCGCTGGCTCAGTTTGACTGGAAAGGCACGAAAGTGAATTTGCTAGATACGCCGGGGAATCCCGACTTTGTGGGCGAGCAGATGGTGGCTACCAAAGCCGCTGAGTCGGCGGTAATCTTCGCCAGTGCTAGTGCTGGCTATCAGGCTAGTTTGGAGCTGGCTATCGGCAAGCTGGAAGTGATACCCGAGGTTTGCAAAGCTATCGTCATCAATAAGATGGATCAGAAAGATGCCGACTTCGATGCTGTATTGCAGCAGATCAAGCAGCATTCCAACCTGTCACCTGCTCCGATTTGCATTCCCATCGGTCAAGGAGCTAATTTCCAAGGAGTAGTGCATCTCATACGGCAAAAGGCTTACATCGATGGCAAGGAGCAACCGATACCCGCAGAGATGAAATCTAAGGCACAGGAAGCTTTGGATATGCTCAATGAGGCTGTGGCTCAGACATCTGAGCAGATATTGGATATCTATTTGGAAAAGGGCGAACTAGACCAAGAGCAGCTGCTGCAAGGGCTGAAAGATGGTATCCGAGAGGGACAGATCACACCGGTGTTTGCTTGTGCAGCTAGTCAGGACAAGGCAGTGGGGGTGACTCTGGACTGTTTGATCAGGGAGTTGCCATCGCCACTGGAAGATAATAAGATTAAAGTGCTAAAAGATGGGCAACCGACTTTGGTGGACGCCGATGAGAACGCACCGACGCTTGCTTATATCTACAAATCTATTTCGGAAGAGTCGGTAGGCACGGTTTGTTTCGTGCGAGTGATGTGTGGCAAGTTGTGCTCGGGGCAAACTCTCTATGTGCCAGAGATAGGGAAAAAAGTGAAGATTGGCTCATTGCACAAGACAGTAGGCAAGAAGCGGAAAGAGGTGCAAGAGCTGAGTGCGGGGCAATTGGGAGTGTTGGTGAAGCTCAAAGATTGCCAAAGCCTGAACACTTTAACGCAAGACGATAGTTTGCAGGTCAGACCGCCAATGTTGCCATCACCGTATGTCTGGAGGACTATCGTAGCGGAGTCGCAGGACGATGAGAACAAGCTGGGTGAGGTGTTGGAGAAGGTGTTGCAAGAGGACAAGACGCTGCATCTGGATTACAACGAAAAGACTCGCCAGTCGGTGCTATCGGGCATCAGCCTGACTCAGCTGGAGATGCTCAAGAAGAAGCTGAGCGATGTTTACGGCGTGAAGTGTAACCTGTGTGAGCCGAGAGTGCCTTATATGGAGACGATCAACAAGAATGCACAGAGCCATTATCGGCACAAGAAGCAGTCGGGTGGTCGCGGTCAGTTTGCGGAGGTTTACTTTCGAATATCGCCAGTGAAGAGGGGTGAGGGCTTCAAGTTCAAATCTTCGATAGTGGGTGGTGTGATACCCAGAGGTTTCATCCCAGCTATCGAAAAAGGTCTGAAGGAGACTGTCGCCAAAGGTATCGTGGCTGGTTATCCCGTTACGGATGTTATGGCGGAGGTGTATGATGGCTCTTATCATGCGGTGGATTCCAGCGAAGCAGCTTTTAAGACAGCGGCGTCAATGGCTCTCAAAGAAGGCTTTATGTCGGCTCAGCCAGTGATATTGGAGCCTATCCATACCGTGCAGATCAATATTCCTGCCGAGTATATGGGCGATGTCATCAGCGATTTGTCGTCTCGTCGCGGGATGGTCAGTGGGATGAACCAAAAAGGGAAGAACCAAATAATAGAGGCGGCGTTGCCACTTTCGGAACTTTTTAGTTATTTCCCTATACTAAAATCTCTGACTCAAGGTAGAGGTAGGTTTGTGCAGGAGTTTTCGCACTATCAGATAATGCAACCAGATTTGGCTAAAAAATTGATAGAGCAGAAAGATAACTAGTGAGATGATTTCATTTTTTTCTCAATAAAATATTGTCCCTTGTTGTTTTATCGTTTTGCCAAAAAATTGTTTGACAGCAAGGGGCTGTCTTAAAATGTGGACTGGTAGTAGCTTTGTCTACCGGATGTAAAAGGGCGAGAGTGGTGAAATTGGTAAACGCACTGGATTTAGGATCCAGCGAGCTATGCTCTTGGGGGTTCAAGTCCCCCCTCTCGCACCAATTTTCTTATTTATCTATTTTTTTCTGTCGGTAGTAGAGGACATTTTTATGATTTTAGATGCAGGAGTTAGGAGTTTTGATGGATATTCAACTGAAAGAGATTAGTTTGTGTAAGAGAGAAGTTACGGTCGTTTTTCCGACCGATGTGGTGAACAAAGAGTACCAAAAATCTTTGAAAAAATACGCCAAGATGGTTAATATTAAAGGTTTTAGGAAAGGTAAAGCCCCTATAGCTTTGGTGGAAAAAAGCTATGGCGAGGGGATAGCTACTCAGTTCAGAGAAGATTTTGCGTCGGAGCAGTATAAAATGGTGGTGGACGAGCTAGACCCCAAGCCTCTTACTGCGGGGAGCATCGTAGATATTCAGCCGCAAGAGAGCGGAGAGTTGGAGATTAAATACTCTTATCAAATAGCACCGAAGTATAAAAAGATCGACTATGATGGTGTGCAGATGGTGTTTGAAGAGAGGAAGGTTGGAGCCAAAGAGGTGGATGAGGAGTTGCAAAATCTTCGCTACAAGCTGGGGAAATTGGTGGAGATAGACTCTACGCCCAAAAAAGGCGACACTATTTACGCTGATATGAAATTTGTGGCTAGTGGCAAAGAGTTCCAAAGAAACTTCATTTATGGTAGCACTCCTTACGGCAAGAAGTTTGAGGATGACCTCAAGGGTGTGAAAGTGGGCGATGAGCTGACTTCACAGATGGATTATAGCAAAGAAAAAGATGCGTCGGATATGAAAGAGGTGGAGCTAAAGATTACCGCTATCAAAAGGCTGGACTTGCCGAAAGTTGATGATGAGTTGGCAAAAGATGGTGGATTTGAAGATTTGAAAACTATGAAAGCTGAAATAAAGAATGAGCTCAAATCTAAGATGGAAGTGGAGTCAATTATTGCCAAAAAGCGAGCTATGGTGGCTTCTTTGCACAAAGCGAGCGAATTGGAAGTGCCTCAAGATATGGTGATGGAGTACGCTCAGCAAATGGCAGAGCCTTATGTGAAAGCTTACAAATCGAAAATCTCTGGGGTTATGCCGATGTTTATGCAGATGGCAGAGGCTCAGCTTCGTGAGATATATGTGCTGGAATTTTTCCGTGAAAATTTGGGTGTGAAGCTCACGGATAACGAAAAAGAAAAGTTCATTAAGCAAAATGCAGATGGAATGAAGATGGATTTGGTTGAGTACAAAGAGAAATATAAAGATAGCATCGCCGAGGAAAAGAAATATTTTGCTCCAGCTTTGGAAAACAAAATTGTGGATAAGGTGGTCAAGAGTATGGAAGTGGTGAGTCCTGAAGATGCGGAAAAGAAAGCTACCGAGAGCCAAGAGAAAAGCGAAAAGAAAGAGGCTAAGTAATGTCCTTTGTACCGATGGTGGTGGAGCAATCTGGTCGTGGTGAGCGAGCTTACGACATATTTTCTCGTTTGCTGAAAGACAGGATTATCTTTATCGGCTCGCAAATCGACGACACTTTGGCGAATCTTGTTTGTGCCCAACTTTTGCACTTAGAAAGCGAAGATCCGCACAAAGATATTTATATTTACCTAAACTCTCCTGGAGGAGTAGTAACTGCGGGGTTGGCTATCTATGACACGATGCAGTTTGTCTCTCCCAAAGTCTCCACTATCTGTATCGGGCAAGCTTGCTCTATGGCGGCGGTGCTACTGGCAGGTGGAGAAAAGGGTAAAAGATTTGCCCTGAAGAACGCTCGGGTGATGATTCATCAACCTCTGGGCGGTATGCAGGGGCAAGCTACGGATATAGAAATACATACAACTGAAATATTGAAAGTCAGAGATAAGCTAAACAAGATACTGAGTCAGCACACCGGACAAACTTTGAAAAAGATAGAGAAAGATACAAATCGTGACTTCTTTATGTCGGCGAAAGAGAGTGAAAAATACGGTATTTTGGATAAGGTGCTGGTGGACAGGAGCCAAGTAAATGAGTGAATATAGGAAAAATAGGTGTTCTTTTTGTGGAGAGCCAGAGACCGAATCGCGAGAGCTGATAAAAGTTTCTAATGTGGCTATTTGCAGTGAGTGTGTGGAACATTGTGCAAATATTTTTCAAGAGAGAAATCAGGCGGAAGGGCAAGCGGATGCAAAGGTTCAGTTGCCGACACCTGCACAGATAAAAGAGTATTTGGACGAGTATGTAATAGGGCAAAATTCGCCTAAGAAAACGATAGCTGTGGCGGTTTACAATCATTATAAACGCGTGTGGCAAGCCAAAGAGGATGACGAGGTGAAGATCGAGAAGAGCAACATCTTGATGCTGGGTCCCACGGGCTGTGGCAAGACTTATATCGCTCAGACTTTGGCGAAGATGCTGAAAGTGCCTTTTGCTATAGCAGATGCTACTACCCTCACGGAAGCTGGCTATGTGGGTGAAGATGTGGAGAATATTCTAGTCAGACTCTTGCAGAGTGCCAATTACGATGTGAAGAAAGCGGAAAAGGGCATCATCTATATCGATGAGATAGACAAGATTGCTCGCAAGTCCGAAAGTACTAGTATCACCAGAGATGTTTCTGGTGAGGGCGTGCAACAGGCGATACTGAAGATATTGGAAGGAACGAGTGTAAATGTGCCACCCAAAGGCGGACGCAAACATCCCAACCAAGATTTCATCCAGATGGATACGACCAACATTTTGTTCATCGTGGGCGGAGCTTTTGCAGGTATAGAGAAGTTGATTAAGCAGAGAGTGAATAAGAAAAATATCGGGTTTGATTCTACGATTATTACCAAAGAGCAAAAGAAAGAGCTGATGCATCAGGTGAACTACGAGGATATCTTGCATTATGGATTGATACCAGAGATGATCGGTCGTTTGCCAGTGCTGACGACTTTTGAGCGATTGGATAAAGTTGCTCTCAAAAGCATCTTGACTGTGCCGAAAAATGCACTAGTGAAGCAGTACAAGGCTTTGTTTGCTCTGGAGGATGTGGAGCTGGAAATCACCGATGAAGCACTGGAAAAGGTGGCAGAGTTGGCGATGATGCAGAAGTTGGGAGCGAGAAGTTTACGCTCGATAATGGAAAAAAGTATGCTGGAAATAATGTATGAAGTGCCAGATATGGCAGGATTGCAAAAATGCGTGGTCGGGCAAGATGTCATCACAGATGGTGGCAAACCAGAGTATAAGTTTTAAGTTTTTATAATTTTTTAAAGCGGTTCAAGTTTACTTGAGCCGCTTTTTTTGTTTTTAACACAATCTTAACATTTTCCTTATAAAATTTTAACATTTGAAGTGTATAACAGTTTAGAGGCTAAAAAAAATAGCCAATTAACAAATGAAAAAATCAAGGAGAAAAAATGAAAAAACTTTTAGTTTTGTTTAGTTTGGGAGCGTTGACATTTATGGGCTGCAAAGGAGAAATCCCAAAAGTGACTATAGCTGGCTCTACGACTGTGCTCCCCATAGCTCAGGCTACGGCAGAATCTTTTATGCAAGAGCATAGTGAGGTGGATGTGAGCGTGAGAGGCGGAGGGTCGTCTGTGGGTATAGTGGGCATCATCGAGGGCACTGTGGATATTGGTGATGCCTCTCGTGAAGCAAAAAGCAAGGAGATGGAGAAAGCCAGAGCAGAGGGCGTAGAGTTGGTGAAGCATATAGTGGCTTTCGATGGAATAGCAATAGTTGTGGATAAATCGAACGACATTGGGCAGATAAGTCGGGCAGATTTGCAAGGCGTTTATTGCGGTAAGATTATCAACTGGAAAGAGCTGGGTGGAATAGACAAAAAAATAGTGGTGGTGAGCCGAGACGCCTCTTCGGGAACTTTTGAGACTTTTGTAGAAAAGGTGATGCAAAAGGAAAAGGTAGTGGCCTCATCTTTGAAACTTGGCTCTAATAATGCGGTGGTGAGTAGTGTAAAAAGCACTCCTGGAGCTATTGGGTATATCGGTTACGGTTACATAAACGACGAGGTGAATGTGCTGAAGGTTGATGGTGTGATGATTACAAAATCGGGCATCAAATCGGGATTGTATCCTATTTCCAGATCTCTGCAGATGTACACAAATGGACTACCGACAGGGATGAATGGTAAATATTTGGATTTCGTGAAATCTCCTGCAGGGCAAAAAATTGTGGCTGAGCAGGGTTTTGTAGAGATAAACTAGCTGAGATTTTAGCTGCTTTTTTTTAAAATAATGGTTAGGATTTTATGAAAATAAAAGAAAAAATATTCGACTTTTTTGTTTATCTGTCTGTGGTGACTGTGGTTTTAATTTTTTTGGGAATCGTGCTAAGTATCTTCACCGAAGGCATTAAGCTTTTTAAATTTGTTTCTTTCTCCGATTTTGCTTTTACTACTCAGTGGAGACCTACAGCCGATTCTCCGTTGTTTGGCATAGGAGCTATCGCCGTGGGTTCCCTTGTGGTAACCGTAGGGGCGATGGTAGTGGCAGTGCCGCTAGGAATAGGTTCTGGGGTTTACTTGGCAGAATTTGCGGGAAAGCGATTCCGAGAGCTGGTGAAGCCTACGATAGAGTTGCTGGCAGGGATACCCTCAGTAGTGTACGGCTTGTTTGGGATGATGGTATTATCTCCGTGGGTGCAAAAATATCTGGGTGCGTCGATCGGACTGAATTTGTTCACCACTTCCGTGATATTGGGGGTGATGGTCGTGCCGATCATCTGCTCGGTGAGTGAAGATGCTCTTTCGGTAGTGCCGATGTCGCTCAGAGAGGCTTCGTTGGCATTGGGAGCCAATAGGTGGGAGACGACGGTGAGAGTGGTGTTGCCAGCTGCCAAGACAGGGGTGATGAACTCTCTGGTGCTGGGACTAGGTAGAGCTGTGGGTGAGACGATGGTGGTGGTGATGTTGGCAGGAGGTGCGGCTATCATCCCAACTTCTATCTTCAGTCCAGTGCGACCGATGCCTGCGACTGTGGCGATGGAGATGGGCGAGACTGTGGTGGGCTCAGTGCATTATTACGCACTGTTTGCTATTAGTATGCTGCTCTTCTTGGTTTGCTTCTGCTTGGTGCTGGTGGCGAATTGTCTAGCACATAGAGGACGGGAGCTATGAGAATGCGAGCTGTAAAAGAAAAGTTGGGTTACTGTTTCCTTTTGGTTTGCACTATCTCAACTTGTTTGTTCCTCTTTATTTTTTTGGCAGATGTCGTTTTTCGAGGCGGACCGATGCTTTCTTGGGAATTTCTGACATCGTCTCCTACAAACAGAATGACCCAAGGCGGAGTGTTTCCCGCATTGCTGGGGACATTTTTGCTCACACTTTTATCTCTGGGGCTGGCTACGCCTTTTGCAATAATGAGTGCTATTTATTTGGTTTACTATGCACGAGAAGGTCGTCTCAAGAATTTGGTGCAAATCGCTTTGGATACGCTGGCAGGCGTTCCTTCCATCGTTTACGGGTTGTTTGGACTGACGGTGTTTGTCAAGCTGCTACATATGGGAGTTTGCTTGCTGGCAGGTGGCTGCACTTTGGCTATCTTGGTGCTGCCTGTGCTCGTGTCCAACGCTTGCGAGGCTTTATCGAAAGTGCCTACCGATTACCTAGAGGCGTCTTACGGATTGGGTGCTAATAAGACGCAGACCATCTTGCAGGTGGCTTTGCCTGTGGCTTTGCCCAATATTCTTACGGGGATTATCATCAGCGTAGGCAGAGTGGCTGGAGAGACTGCTCCCATTATGTTTACGGCGGTTACCTTTTATTCCCGATTTTTACCGAGGGGACTGTTTTCGGAAGTAATGGCTTTGCCTTATCACATCTACGCTTTGGTGAGCGAAGGAGTCCATCCAGCCAGCCAAATTCCTATCGCGTATGGGTCGGCTTTGATTTTAATCCTTGTGGTGATAGGTGTTAGCTCGATTGCCGTGATTATGCGTTACAAAATTCGGAAAAGCAGATAATTATTAAGAGGAATTTGATGAATATAATAGAAACGAAAAATTTAAACTTGTGGTTTGCCGACAACCATGTGCTCAAAAATGTAAATATTGCGGTAGAGAACAACAAGATAACCGCTTTGATTGGTCCTTCTGGTTGTGGGAAATCCACGCTTCTGAGGACTTTTAACAGGATGAACGACTTGTCGCCTGTGCTGAAAATAAAGGGCGAAGTTTATCTAGAGCAGGAGAATATCTTTTCTGCTGATTGTGATGTAAACGACCTCCGCACTCGTGTGGGTATGGTGTTTCAGCGACCGAATCCTTTTCCCAAATCTATTTACGATAATGTTAGTTATGGACCGAAGCTAAAGGGAGTGGCAAAAAAAGATTTGGAAGAAAAAGTGGTGTCAGCCCTAAAAGCTGCGTGGATATGGGATGAGGTGAAAGACCGACTGCACAAAAGTGCCCTGAGGCTTTCTGGCGGACAGCAGCAAAGGCTGTGCATTGCTCGAGCTATAGCCAACGATTCCAAGGTTTTACTTTTGGATGAACCCACTTCTGCTTTAGATCCTAAATCTACACTGAAGATTGAGGAGCTGTGCTTGCGACTGAAAAAGCAAATGGCGATTTTAATCGTGACGCATAATATCGGGCAAGCTGGCAGGATTTCGGACGACACAGCTTTTATGTATCTGGGCGAGATAGTGGAATTTGGCAAAACGAAACATCTGTTTACCAATCCGCAAAAAAAGATGACCGAAGACTATTTGCAGGGCAATTTTGGTTAAAAGTGAAGGAGCTAAAAAAATGATTCAAAAGAAGATAGCAGAGTTGAAAAAAACTTTGCGAGAGCAAGCCTTGCGAGTAGGGCAGATGTTAGAATTTTGCATAGATTGCTACAAATCGGTAGATGAGGGGAAGCTGACAAAGATTGCAGAGTTGGAAAAAGAGGTGAATTCCACAGATTTGAAGCTGGAGAAGATGGCTGTGTACATCTTGGCGTTGCAGACTCCGCACGCTAAGACTCTGCGGGAAGTGCTGATAATCCTCAAGGTGAACACCGAACTTGAGCGGATAGGCGATCTGTGTGATGACAATCGGGTGATAATAGAAAAATTTGCTCAGGGAAATGGGAGGAAGATTCTGCAAGAGGAGATATTGCAGATGCTGAGTAAAACGCAGAAAATGTATAAAAACGCTCTGAGAAGCTTTTTTGCGGAGGATAGCGATTTGGCGAAAAAAGTTTGCCAAGATGACGATATGGTGGACGACCTCAAAGATGAAGTTTTGCGAAAGTTGATAGAAAATAATGTAGAAATAGAAGATGCACTTTTAATCAATAATTTTTCCAAGAATGTAGAAAGGATAGCCGATTTGGCGACTAATATTGCCCAAGGGAGTATTTTTATCGACGAAGGAAAAGAGGTAAGGCATTGTTTGTAAGTGATATAGATAAATAAAAAGAGCCTTTCCTCGTTACCAAGAAAAAGGCTCTTTTTTTGTGACTAAAGTTACTTAAGGTTTCCTTCGATGTTGTCCACCATCCAGTTAATTCGTAAGAGTTCTTCTGCGGTCATAGTTTGTCCCTCTTCGACCATTAGCTTTCCTTGTTGGTCATACAATGGTCCAACAAAAGGTTCGAAATTTTCGTTGAGGAATTTTTCTTTGACAGCGTCCACTTTCGCTCTAACATCTTCAGGGACATTATTCGAATACGGTGCTAGTCCGATAACATCTTCTTTTAGCCCAGGCCAGTATTCTGCAGGACCTTTGGGTTCCCAAGTGCCATCGTGTACTTTTTTGGTAAGATCTTCGTACATCTTGCCCCAGTGCCAGATGGCAGATGTCAGGATAGAATTTGGAGCGTATTTAGCCATATCTGTGTCATGCCCGATACACCATACTCCAGCTGCTTCGGCTGCTTTTTGCGGACCAGGTGAATCTCCACCTTGGCTGATCACATCGCATCCTTGCTCGATCATAGATTTGGCGGCATCCATTTCTTTAGGAGCGTTGTACCATTCGCCTATCCACACGACAGACACCTTGGCTTCTTTGTTTACTGCCTTTACTCCCAATGCAAAAGCGTTTACCATTCTGTAAACTTCGGGAATTGGAATAGGAACTACATAACCAATTTTGTTGGATTTAGTCATCAAACCAGCGATCATTCCTGCCAAATATTTGGGCTGATACATTCTCCCGAAATAGTTGCCCATATTTGTATTTACTTTGTAGCCAGCACATTGCATAAAAATGACTTCTGGGAATTGCTTGGCGACTTTTAGAGTTTGGTCCATAAAACCAAAAGAGATAGAATAGATGAGGTTGCATTCACCCAGCTTGATCATTTGGGTCAAAATCTTAGCTGCATCGGAGGTTTCGGGGACATCTTCTTTTTTTAAGATTTTTTTCACATAGGGCAATGAGCGAATCTTTTCTATTCCGTGGTCATGAGCCTCCGACCACCCCGCATCTGTGATTGTCCCACTGTAGATAATTCCTACATTTAGGTCTTTTTTACTTGCACCCTTTTCTTTCTTACAGCCTAAAAATGCAACTGACAAAACTATTAGTAATAGTAGCAGTTTTTTCATTTTCCCCTCCTTAATGGTTAGCTGATTTTCTTTGAAATAACTCTCTGTTATTTACTCGATTTTCCAAGCAAAAGTGGGAGTCATAAGAATGTCAAGTTTTTTGTTTTTTGGTTACTAGAGTTGATTATCTTTTTTCTTTGACCAAAAAATGGAATAAATAAAAAAGAAAGAGAGAACTAAATACTTGACAAAAATAGTGGGGATTAAAAATGGATAAAAATTGTTAATAATTTGAGGAGCAAGGATGAATTTTTCTACTAAAAGCAGATACGGTTTGCGGGCTGTGGCACAAATCGCTATTGCTCAAGAGCCTTTGTCTTTGCAAATTATTGCCCAAGAGCAGGATATTTCACTGAGCTATCTGGAGCAATTGGCGGCTAAGCTGAAAAAGGCGGGAATCTTGGAGAGCAAAAGAGGAAAATATGGCGGATATAAACTGGCTAGGGATGCTCATCAGATTACGATTGGCGAGATTTTGAGAGCTTTGGAAGACGATATGTTCCCCATAGAGTGTCTAGCAGCTAAGCAGCAGTGTGGCAAAGAGGCGGATTGCTTGACGAACAGAGCTTTTCGGAAGATTTATGAGGGAATCAAAGAGGTGATCGATAACACTACGCTGCAAGATTTATTACAAGAGAGTAAGGAGAAAATATGATATACATGGATAACTCTGCTACAACGAAGGTACGCAGAGAGGTCGTGGAGGCGATGCTGCCTTGTTTCGAAAAAGATTACGGGAACGCCTCTAGTATTTATTATAAAATGGGAGCGGATGCTGGCAAGTTGCTGGCAGACTCTCGCAAAGTGATAGCCGACTTTATCGGTGCGAAGGCGAGCGAGGTGTATTTCACAGCCGGTGGCACGGAGAGTGATAACTGGGCTATCAAGAGTGTCGCCCGAGGGTTGCTCTCGCGGGGTAATAAGATAATTACCAGCAAAATAGAGCATCACGCTGTCCTTCACTCTTTCCAAACTTTGGAAAGAGAAGGATTCGAGGTCATCTACCTAGATGTGGACGAATATGGGCAGGTGGATATGCAGCAGCTGAAAAAAGAGCTGACTCCCAAGACAACGCTGGTATCGGTGATGATGGTGAACAACGAGGTGGGAACTAGGCAAGAGATAGAGGAAATAGCCAAGATTACGCACGAGGCAGGTGCTTTGTTCCACACAGATGCGGTGCAGGCTCTGGGAGTTATGCCGATTGATGTGCAAGAAATGGGTATCGATTTGGCGAGTTTTTCTGCACACAAAGTCTATGGTCCCAAAGGCGTAGGAGCTTTGTATGTCGACGAGAAAGTAAATCTTTTGCCTTTCATAGATGGAGGTGCACAAGAGAAAAAAAAGCGAGCTGGCACTGAGAATATACCAGGGATTGTTGGTTTCGCCAAAGCCGTGGAGTTGATAGCAGGAGGCTTTACAGCTCATCAAGAGCACTTACAGAAGTTGAGCACAAGGCTTATCCACAGAGTCACCACAGAGATACAAGACGCAGTTCTCACTGGGCATCCGACGAATAGACACAAGGGAATTGCCAGTTTTTGCTTCGAGTATGTGGAAGGAGAGGCAATCGTGCTGGATTTGAACTTCGCGGACATTTACGGCTCTACTGGCTCGGCTTGCACCACAGGCACAGCTGGAGCATCGCATGTGCTGACTGCGATGGGAATAGCCGATATTCTCTCTCACGGCTCACTTCGCTTGTCGATAGGGCATTTCAACACCGTAGCAGAGGTGGACAAGGTGGTAGAGGTGCTCAAGAAGAGCATCAAAAGGTTGCGAATAATGTCGCCATTGTGTGACGACTGACACGAGGAAAAAAGAAGATTCAAGGAGAATATTATGTATACAGAAAAAGTTTTAGATCATTTCCAAAATCCCAGAAATGTGGGAAAGATAGAGGATGCCGATGGCATAGGTGAAATCGGTAGCCCTCAGTGTGGCGATGTGATGAAGATATATATCAAAGTGGATGAGAACGAAATAATCACCGATTTGAAGTTTCAAACTTACGGTTGTGGTGCTGCTGTTTCTTCCTCTTCGGTGGCTTCTACGCTGATCATCGGTAAGAGCGTGGAGCAGGCGTTGAAGTTCAAAAACAAAGACGCTCTGGAAGTTTTGGGCGGATTGCCGACGGAAAAAATCCACTGCTCTGTGTTGGCGGAGGAAGCCATAAAGGCGGCAATATGGGATTACAGCCAAAAAACAGGCAAGCAATTTGCTGGGCTAAAAGGTTATAAGCCAGATGCGAACCACTAGCTTACTGGATTGTATCGGTAATACGCCTTTGCTCCGCTTGCAAAAAATAGAGCCGCACGCAGGAGTGCAGATCTATGCGAAGCTGGAGTTTATGAACCCCGGCGGTTCTATCAAAGATAGACCAGCGGCGATGATGATTCGTAAAGGGCTAGAAGACGGCAAGTTAACTAAGGATAAAACGATTATCGAAGCGACATCGGGCAATACTGGTATGGCTTTGGCGATGTTGGCGGCACATCTGGGATACAAATGTAAAATCGTGATGAGTAGTGCCGTGAGCCAAGAGCGGGTGCAAATTTTGCAAGGTTTTGGCGTAGAAGTGGCGTTGTCCGCCAAAGATAAAGGCACGGACGGTGCGATTGAGCTCTTGCAGGAGATAGTGGCGGCTGACCCTGACAAATATTTTTATCCTGACCAGTTTAGCAATCCTTTCAATCCTTTCTCGCATTATTCGGGCACTGCACCAGAGATTTATGAGCAGATGGCGGGGAAAATTGATTATTTTGTCGCTGGGATGGGCTCTACTGGCACGCTGATGGGATGTAGTAAATATTTCAAAGAGAAAGATAAAAACATCAAGATAATTGGGCTAGAACCACAGCTGAAGCATAATTTGCAAGGATTGAAAAATATGGTGGAGTCTGTAAAGCCCAAAATATTTAAAATCGGAGAGCTAGATCAGGTAAAAAATGTTTTTTGCAACGAAGCTTTTGCGATGACCAGAAGACTCGCTCAGGAAGAGGGGCTTTTCGTGGGGATGAGCTCAGGAGCGAATGTTTTAGGTGCTGTGGAGCTGGCTAAGAGTTTGAAAACTGGAGTGATAGTAACGGTGCTGACAGACCGTGGTGATAGGTATCTATCGACTGATTTGTTTAGAAGATAGGGGCAGGTTTTGACTCTGGTGAGTCACTTGCCTTCATCCTCATTCTCGCACACCACTTGCTTTGCGTTCTTACCTGCCTTCATTCTGAGCGAAAGCGGGAATCCATTCTCCTTGGATTGGTCTCCTGACGGAGGGTCTTACTTTTCCCTTTGGTTGACCAAAGCGAAAAGTAACAAAAGGTAAAGTCAAAATACCAAATCAGTAAGCTAAATTCTAAACCTTCTTTGCACGCTGAAAGGCTTGTGCTAGAAATCACAATTGTCTTAATAGAGGAGATATAGCACATCGCTCTTCAGCGTAAGCTCAGGACGGCTAATGAATTTCACGCTTCCTGCTTTATGTATTTATTAGCCTAGCCCATCCCTTTTTTCTCGCTCCCAAGCTCCAGCTTGGGAGTGTATATGTGTTAATTAATTGATTGCCATACTTTATTTCGGACACTGTCGGTTATTTATTTAGTTGGCTCTGCTAACGCAGGGTTTTCTATTTCTTTTTGACAGACCAAAAAGAAGTAGAAGAAAGAAAAAGTCAAAAAACCTAAGCTTCTAGCAAAATTACTAAGCCTTGCCTCGACGCTGTCAGTCTTGAGCTATGAATCACATCTGTCGCTTTTTGGGGATATAGCTCGGCGGCGTCAGCGTAGCTCCGCAAGGCGTAAGTAATTGTATGCTAGTTGCTTAAAGTTTTTATTGGCGGTTTCTTGTGTATAAGTGATGGTTACAAAAAGCGAGTGGTGACACTCAATACTGGTGGAGAGCAGAGGGATAATATTGTTTAGAATGAGGCTGTGCAAAGCACACACTTATGAGATTAGGGTTGTTGCCCACAATGACGATGTTTTTTTGAAAGTTCAGCAGGTGCTGCAAGAGGGTGCTAAAAAAGTCATTCAAGCCGAGGTTCGTGAACTTGTTTAAACGACTGAGCTGGTGGCTGTGCGACTAGGCTTAGGTCTCTTCTTTAGGCTTGCTGGGAAAGGCTTTAAGTCTGAGTTACAGCCACTGCGAGGGTAGTTTTACAAGTTAGAACTGAGGTTTATGACTTTGATTTTTTTCTTTCGGTGTTACCTTTCTTTTTTATCACTAAAAGAAGAAAGGTAACATCTTGCAATAGAGGAAGTTATGGCATAATTTTTCTCGCTCCCAAGCTCCAGCTTGCGAGCGTATATGTTTTAATAAATTAACTGTATGTTTTGTTTCGTATGCATTCCCAAGTAAAACTTGGGAAAGAGGGTTTGAGAAAGAGAAGAACGCGTTCCCCCTCTATTTTTTTCTTGACATATGAGAGGGTAAAAATTGCATTGCAATACGATGAAATTAACAGGACCTATAGCTCAGTTGGTAGAGCTTCCGGCTCATAACCGGACGGTCAGTGGTTCGAATCCACTTGGGTCCACCATTTTTTTTGTGTTTATAAGGTAAGGAGATTGAAGTTTGATTAACTTTTTTTGTCGAGTGCGAGTGAGAAAAGTTGATAGATTTGAGCTCCTTTTTTTGTAACTTCATTTCGGGAAGTAAGGAGATTTTTTGAGAGTCGGAGAGTTGTTAAAACAGCATAGAGATTCTATTGGCAAGAGCCTAGAAGAGGTAGCTCTGACCACGAGAATTTCGCTGGACATTCTGAGGTGGATCGAGTCGGAAGATCAAAATTATTACAAAAAAGGCACGCTGGCGAGAAACTTCGTTTACACTTACGCAAGAGGGATAGGGGCTGATACGGGCAAGATTTTGGAAGCTTTTGATGCTGAATACTCTGTGGAAAAAGAAGTTAAGCGAAGTTTAGGAGATTTCGACCAATCGAAAAGTTTTTGGTCGAGCAAGTGGTGTTTGTACGGTTTGCCTATCGTGGTGGTGATCGGATTGATGCTTTTTATTACCAACTATATTCATAGTAACTTCGAAGTGTACCCCTTGGCGGTAAGCCAATTTAAAGAGAAAAAACAAGAAGCGAAAACAAGCAAAGCTAACTTGGAAGCTGAGCAAATCGCTGTGTGGCTTGCCGATAGCACAGATTATGTGGGCGAGTATATCTTGAGTAAAGAAAATCCGATGAATGTAAAACTAAATCCTTGATTATTGTAAAAAGGTGATAAGAAGATGATAAACGCAGAAGAGATAAAAAAAATTGCCGATTTGTGCAAAGTCGATTTCGATAATTTGCAAGAGTTTAGCGAAGATTTCGACAAGATAGTAGATTATGTGAAGGTGATAAGTGAAGTGCAAGGGCAAGATGATGCAAAGAAAAACTTTTCGCTAGATTATGCAGATTTGCGTGATGACGAACTGGAAGAATCTCTGAGTCGAGAGGCAGCTCTGGCTAATAGGCAGACGAAAGATTCTGATGTCTATTTCAGCGTTCCTAAGACGGTGAAAAGATGATTTTTTTGTGATTAGTGTGATTAAGTTTTAGTTAATTTTGTGGAGATTGAATTATGAAGTATATTTTTGGACCAATTTTGTCCAGAAGGCTAGGTGTGTCTTTGGGAGTGGACATCGTTCCTTACAAGTATTGCAGTTTTGACTGTGTGTATTGTGAATCGGGGAAAACCACGGATCTCAGTAGTCAGCGGGCGGAGCTAGTGCCGACTGCCGATGTGATAAAGGAGCTAGACAGCTATCTGCAAAAAAGTCCCAAACTAGATTATGTTACTTTTTCGGGAAATGGCGAGCCAGCTTTGTCCACATCTCTGGAGAAAATTACCGATTTTATGAAAGAGAAGTATCCACAATACAAGCTTTGTATGATTACCAACTCTTCCTCTTATTTAGAGCCTCGCGTAGATCTTTTGGTGCCATCGTTGGATGCCGTCAGCCAAGATGTTTTCGAGCAAATAAATCGACCAGCCGAAGGCATAAAAGCATCTGAGATTGTAGAAAGTTTGACTAAATTCCAAAAAATATTTACTGGGCAGATGTGGCTGGAGATATTTTTGGCAACTGGAGTGAACGACACAAAGGCGGAGCTGCACAAGCTAATAGAAGCGGTGCACAAGATAAAGCCTGAGCGAGTGCAGCTGAACACTCTGGATCGCCCTGGTACAGAGGCGTGGGTGCGTCCAGTGCCTTATGAGCGGTTGCAGGAGATAGCTGCGATGGATTGGGGTGTGGTGGTGGATGTCCCCACGAGGAGCAAAAAGCTTGTGGATGTCGATTATCTGGATGCGGGACTGGTGGAGCAGATAAAGCAGACAGTGAAGCGAAGACCGTGTACTATTCCAGAGCTGGCAAAGATTTTGGGAGCTAATTTGCATTTGGTGGGCAAAGAGGTGGCGAGATTGGAAGATAAAGGTGAATTAGAAATATCTATCGTTGAAGGTCAGTCTTTCGTGCGAGTGAAAGGGTGAAATTGACCAAGTGGGGCGTCTTAACTCTCTGTCTAGTTAGTTCTTTATATGTCAGTGCTGCTGCCATAAGTGGCTCTCTGCCCGGCATGGCAGAACATTTTTTTCAATACCCAAACTCGAGGAGCTTGGCTCGATTAGTTTTGACTTTGCCTTCTTTAGCTATTGGAATTGGCTTTTTATTTTTTAACGGTTTTGTTAATAAATTCCCCATAAAAAAAGTTTTGATTTTTTCTCTGCTTGCTTATGCGATCTTCGGCCTTGTTCCTATTTTTAGTGTATCTTTACTCTTCATTGCTCTCTCTAGGATAATATTGGGACTTGTCATTGGCGGAGCTTTTACTTGCGTGAATATCCTTATTGGCGACTATTTTTCTTTGGAAAAAAGAGAGAAGATGCTCGGCTATCAAGGGGTTGCCATTAGCCTTGGAGGGATAGTTTGGGTTGGTGGAGGCGGTTATCTGGTAGCTTATGGCTGGAAGGCACCTTTTTTTATTTACGGGTTTGGTTTTTTCCTTTTTCTCTTGAGTTTGTTTAGTTTGCCTACTCCCAAGGAAATCAAAAAACCTTTAAAAACAAACTCATTTTTAGCAAAGCAAGATTTTCTCAAAGCTTTTCCCATCTATCTTTCTATTTTTATCTTGATGTGTGTCTTTTTGATGATGCACAATATTATCCCTTTCATTTTGCAAGCCAATGGTTTTACGGAAAGCTATTATGTCGCCATGGTTTTTACAGTTTTAAATGTATCTACATGTATGATATGTTTTTTCTTTGCTAAGATTTTAGCAAAATTTGATAACAGGAAGATATTCGTTTTGCTCTCTTTTGTAATGGGAGTGGGGTATCTGCTGATAGGTTTTGCTCATGGATATTGGTCTTTACTTTTTGGGGTGTTTGTTGCAGGGCTTGGAGGTGGGTTGGTAGTGGTCAATTGCACGAGTTCTCTGATGTGTCTAATATGCCCAAAGACGAAAGGAGCGATGATTGCGGGATTGAGTGCTTTTGCTTTTTTGGGACAAGGAGTGGCACCTTTTTGGGTGTATCTTGTCCTGAGATGGGTAAATGGTTCTCACGCTTTTGTCGTCGGTGCGTTTGTTTTATTCTCTTTGGGCTTAGTCTATTTGAATTTTGGCAAGAGTATGAACAGGGAAGTTTTGTTACAGAGATAGATTTTAAAAAAAACTCTTGACTCTGCATCCTCTAAATCAAGGTTACACTGATGAAAACAGGGGAAATTGTATGTTAAAAACGATGATAACGAAAGTTTTTGGAGATAGATCTGCCAAAAAATTAAAATCCATTTATCCTATTGTAGAGAAGATAAATGTTGTCTATAACTCTTTGCAAGATTTGTCAGAAGAAAAATTCAAAAAAAATCTGCAAGAGATCAAATATAGTATCCAAAAAAAGCTAGAGTCAGAAAAAGATGTTTTGGCGAAGCTGGAGCAAGATTATCAGGAACAAAAGACGGATGCTAATCACGACGCTCTGAGTAAACAACAAACGAAGCTGAAAGAGCAAACCAAGAGTATTCTGGACGATTACCTTCCCGAGGTGTTTGCGTATCTGAAAGATACTTGTAGACGCTTGCTGGGGCATAGCTATATGGTGGTGGAGCATGAGCAGGTGTGGGATATGGTGCCTTTTGATGTGCAACTCATCGGCGGGATAACCTTGCATGATGGAGAGATAGCGGAGATGGCTACTGGTGAGGGGAAGACCTTGGTGGCAGTGCTACCACTGTTCCTCAACGCGATGACTGGAGAGGGTGCTCATCTGATAACGGTGAACGACTATTTGGCGAAAAGGGATTCCCAGTGGATGACGCCAGTGTTCGAGTATCATGGCTTTAGCGTGGGTTGTTTGCAAAATATGATGAGCTCGGAAGAAAAGCAAGCTATTTATGCTTGTGATATTGTGTATGGCACTAATAGCGAGTTTGGTTTCGATTATCTGAGAGACAATATGGCTGTGGACAAAAGCCAATTGGTGCAAAGAAAGTTGAATTACGCGATAATAGATGAGGTGGATAGTGTCTTGATAGACGAGGCAAGGACACCTTTGATCATCAGTGGACCTGTGCCCGAGAGCAAGAACTATTTTGCTGAATTCAAACCAATAATTTCCCGATTGTTTCGCTCGCAACGAGAGCTAGTGGGAACTTTTTTGAAAGATATTAGTAGCCTTGATGTTGCCAAAGATAGCGTGGAAGTGGGTGGAATTTTGCTCAAGATAAAGAGAGCTTTGCCCAAACGGAAAGCTTTTTTGAAATTGCTCAAAGATCCTGCATACAAGCAAGCTTTGATAGATGCTGAGAATGTGGCTATTCGGGATAAAAATATGCATTTGGCGGACGAGCAGCTGTACTTCGTGGTGGATGAGCGAGGGCACTCTTGTCATTTGAGTGAAAAAGGGCAGGCGGAAGTGGGCAAGCTGGAGAGTAATCTATTTTTGATAGACTCTCTGGATGATGCTTTGCGTGAGGTGGACGAAGAAAAAGATTTATCTACGCAAGAAAAAGCGGAACGGAAAGAGGAAATTTCCGAAAACTTTTTGGACAAGAACGAAAAGTTGCACAATATAGATCAGCTTCTCAAGGCGTACTCTCTATTTAATAAAGATGAAGAGTATGTGGTGCAAGAGGGCAAGGTGATGATTGTGGACGAGTTCACGGGGCGTCTGATGCCCGGTAGGAGATTTTCGGAAGGATTGCATCAAGCTATAGAAGCCAAAGAGAGCGTGAAGATAGAGAAGGCGTCACAAACTTTTGCTACGGTGACGATTCAAAACTATTTCAGGCTTTACAATAAGATTTCGGGCATGACAGGTACAGCTGTGACGGAGGCAAAAGAGTTCGGGGAGATATACAATCTGCCAGTGTTAGAGGTGCCGACAAATGTGCAGATCACCAGAGTCGATTATGACGATATGATATATTTGACCAAAAACGAGAAGTACCAAGCGGTGGTGGATGAGGTCGTGTATTGGCACAAGCAGTGCAAACCTGTGCTAGTGGGTACTGTTTCGGTGGATGTCTCGGAATTATTATCTAAGATGCTCAAAAGACGGAAGATTCCCCACAATGTGCTGAATGCCAAGAAGAATCAGAAAGAGGCAGAGGTAGTGGAGAAAGCGGGCGAGCCAGGAGCGGTAACTATTGCTACCAACATGGCTGGGCGTGGAACAGACATCAAGCTCGGTGAGGGTGTCATTACTCAGTCGAAAGAGAGCTATCGTCAGGGATACAACAAGAAGATAAGCGAAGAGTTGCCATATGGCAAGATGATGGACGGACTGCATGTGATAGGCACAGAGCGGCACGAATCCAGGCGAATAGACCGTCAGCTGCGGGGACGGGCAGGTAGGCAGGGTGACCCGGGAACTTCTCGGTTTTATTTGTCGCTGGAAGATAATCTGATGCGACTATTCGGTTCGGATAGGATAGCACCGATGATGAAGAGACTAGGGCTCAGAGATGGCGAGGCTATCTATCATCCGTGGATGAATCGCTCGGTGGAGAAAGCTCAGAAGCGAGTGGAGTCGCATAACTTCCAGATGCGGAAAAACCTTTTGGAATACGACCAAGTGGGCAGTAGCCAAAGGGAGATTATTTATTCTTACCGGAAGAAAGTGCTGGAAGGTAAAAGCGTGCGAACTGAAATATTGGGCTTCATAGAAGATTTTGTGTATAATAAGATAGATGAAAATATAGATGTAGACGGAGCAGCTAAGAGCGAAGAGTTGTTGGCGAGAGTGAATAGAGAGCTAGACCTGAAGCTGGACGCTGCCGACTATGAGCAAAAAGATCTGGAGGAGAAGTTGCAGGCGGATGTCTTGGCGGCTTATCATTACAAGGTCGACACGATGGGTGAGGAGATGATCGAGCAGATAGAGCGGTTTGTGCTTTTGGAGACGGTGGATGAGCTTTATCGTGAGCATCTGCACGAGATGGACTCTCTCAAAGAAGGAATCGGTCTGCGGTCCTACGGGCAACGCGATCCGCTGATAGAGTACAAGAAAGAGAGTTTCAAGCTTTTTGAGGAGCTCTTGGCGAATATTACGGAGAGTGTGGCGAAGAAAGTTTTCATCTTCCGCGTGGTGGCAAAGCGACAATCTACGATGGATGAGCAGAATCTCAATCTTACTCATTCTAACACTTCCGCTTACAATCCAGACAATGGAGAAGATGCAAATCCGACCAAGCAAAGAGTGGTGGAACAGAAGATTGGGCGAAACGACCCTTGTCCGTGTGGTAGCGGGAAAAAGTACAAAAAATGTTGTGGGAAGAACGCTTGATATGAAAAAAGAGATTTTGCGAAAAAGCATTCATCTGACCTCTTTGCTGATTCCTTTTGGTTATAAATATTGGCTGGGATACGACAAGAAAATAGCGTTAATGTGGATTAGTGGCGTGTTTTTCGTTTTTTTTGCTTACGAATATTTGAGGCGAAGTGAGGGTGAGATAGGCAAGTGGTTGAATAGGCATTTTTCTGTAATTTTGCGAGACCACGAAAAGTCGGGTGGTTTGGCGGGTTCTTTTTACCTTTTGGTGGCTAGCGTATTTTGTGTGGGACTTTTTCCAGGTGAGATAGCTTTTTTGTCGTTGAGTTTTTTGTCTCTAGGAGATACATTGGCTGCCTTGATTGGCAAAAAATTTGGTAAGATAAAATTGGGTGATAAAAGTTTGGAAGGTTCTTTGGCTTGTTTTGCAGGCTGTCTTGTTTTGGTTTATTTTTTTGCAGACCGAGGATTAGCATCTGGGCAGTGGCTTTTTTGGTGGGTCTGCATAGCTGGAGCACTAGCGGCTACTATTGCAGAGCTTGTTCCTACGAAGGTAGACGATAACTTAAAAATGCCTGTAGTGGCATCTGTGGTGATGGTAGTAGTTTTGAAGATTGGAGGACAATTTTGCAGTTGATTTCTTTTATTATTTCAGTGTTGGATGAGCAAGAGACGATAGGGATATTGTGCGATGAGATTAGAGATAATATTCCGAAAGGGTACGACTACCAGATTGTGCTGATAGACGATGGCTCGCACGACGATAGCTACGCCAAGATGTGCCTATTGGCGAAGCGTGACAAAAAAGTGCAGGTGGTCAAGTTTCAAAGAAACTTTGGTAAAGCTGCGGCTATCCAAAAAGGGTTTGAGCTGGCAAAAGGTGATGTTCTTATTACGATGGATGCCGACTTGCAAGACAATCCCAAAGAGATAAGCAAGTTTTTGGATAAGCTGGATGAGGGCTACGACATGGCAAGTGGCTGGAAAAAAAAGAGGTTCGACCCTTTGGGCAAGACTTTACCTTCTAAGCTGTTTAACTTTATGGTTTCCCGATTTTTTGGGATGAAGTTGCACGATTACAATTGTGGTTTTAAAGCGTACAAAAGAGTTGTTGTCGAAAATCTGAATATTTACGGAGAGATGCATCGTTACATTCCCGTGCTTGCGAAATCCAAAGGGTTTACTTGTGGCGAGGTGATCGTGGAGCATCGCAAAAGAGAGCACGGCAAATCTAAGTACGGATTGGAACGCTATCTGCGGGGGTTTTTGGATTTTTTGACAATCAGAGTAATTACCAAATATAAGCGAAGCCCTATTTATTTTTTTGGTGGAATAGGTTCTTTGCTCACTTTGGCTGGAGTTGGTGTTTGTTGCTACCTCGTTTATATTAAATATATTTTAGTAGAGGGAATCTCGGGTAGACCATTGTTGATGCTCGGGGTGCTACTATCGGTGATCGGTGTGCAGTTTATCTCTATCGGTCTTATTTGTGAGCTGATGGTGCATCTGAAAGATAGCAAATCTGAAGGTGTGGTGGTGGACAATTTCGTGAATTTTGAAGATTAAGGAGAAAATCTATGTATAATAATAAGTTAGCTGTTTGTATCATGGGTATCCAAGGTTGCGGTAAAGGTACACAGTCCAAGAAAATCAAAGAGGCGTACGATTTGGCTCACATCAGCACGGGTGACCTTTTTCGCATGCACATCACAGAGCAAACTCCTATCGGGAAAGAACTTAAAGGTTATTTGGACGAGGGTGATTTGGTGCCCGATGAGCTGGTAATAAGACTCCTAAAGCAAGAGATAGACAGGCAAGGCAAAGGGTTTATTCTGGATGGCTTTCCTCGTAATACTACTCAAGCTGAGTTTCTTTTGCAGGAGTTTGAGATAGACAAGGTGATTTACTTAGAATTGCCAGAAGATTTGGCAATAGCGAGGATGTCTGCACGGCAAAATTGCCCATCTTGTGGGATAGATTACAATCTGATACATAAGCCGAAAGTAGCGGATACCTGCGATAAATGTGGCAAAGAGTTGCACAGAAGAGCAGATGACAATCCTAAAGCGATTGCTAAGAGGGTGGCAACTTTTAAAAAACAGACTGAGCCTTTGCTCGATTTTTTCGTTGCCAAGAATATTTTGGTGAAAGTAGATGCAGATCAAGCTCCGGAGCTAGTTTTTGGACAAATCAAAGAAACTCTCTAGAAACATAGAACATCTTAGTGTCACAGTTAGGTTGGCACTTTACGGGTTTGCTTTTGTAAACTTGTGTTTTTTGCTTCTGGGGGTAAATGTAGCCGAGCTATCCGAGAACTTTTTTTTGGGTCATTATGGGCAGATAGTGTTGGCATTTTATGGACTCAATATAACTTTATTTTATTTTAGTTTTAAAAGTTACCCTATCGTAAGGCAGTTGCTGATAGTAGCCGAGAGTTTGTGTTTTTTCTTTTTTTTGAGCTATTCAAATAGCAACCTCTTCTTTTTGTTTATCATCTTTAGGCAAATCGCCAGATTTCTTTACAGTTTTTCCACCAATCCTCAAGACAATCCTGTCTTGGAAAGATACTATAACAACCCGTTCTATTTGGTAATTATCAGTTTTTTGTTGGCGATTTTTTTGGGAGCTGTGCTTTTGAAGTTGCCCATGGCAGTGGTAGTGGGGCAAATTTCATTGGTTGATGCTTTTTTTACTTCTACTTCTGCGGTTTGTGTTACAGGTTTGGTGGTCAAAAACACCTACACATATTTCACCCTTTTCGGACAGGTGGTCATTTTGCTGCTGATCCAGGTAGGTGGATTGGGCATAATGACGATTTCAACTTTGTTTGCTTTGATAATCGGGGAGAAGATCAACTCGGCGGGGAAATCCATGGTGGAGACCGTCAGCGGGATATTGAAAGGCTATAGCATTGGTTCGCTCATCAGAAATGTGATAATTTTGACATTTATTATAGAAGCGGCAGGTGCTATTTTTCTTTATTTTCACTTTAGGTCTTTGGACTATTCTTATCTGAAATCGGGATATTTTGCGGTGTTTCATTCGATATCTTCTTTTTGCAACGCTGGATTTTCGCTCTATTCAGAAAGTTTTGCAGGGTTAAATCTTAATTGGTATATCACTTTTATAATTCCTGTGTTGATTGTTTTAGGAGGACTAGGGTTTCCGTGTTTGATAGATATTTGGGGAAGGATCAGGCGAGGAAATCTACAGTTCAATCGCCTAGCTTTGCACACCAAAATAGCTTTGAACACTACTTTGATTTTGCTGGTAGTGGGCACAATCTTCTACTATTTTTCCGAAGTCAACAGCACGATGAGCAATTTAAATAACTTGCAAAGGATGGGACACTCTTTTTTTCAGTCGGTCACCACGAGGACTTGCGGATTCAACACGATCGATCAAGCCAAGCTCTCCGATTCCTCTTTTTTGTGGACACTGCTTTTTATGCTGATAGGTGCTAGCCCTAGCTCCACGGGGGGAGGCATCAAAACGACTACTTTGGCGATTATCGTCGTGGCAGCGTTGTCTTTGATGCGTGGCAATAAGAGGATAACTGTGTTCCAACGCAGCATTCCTTTGAGTAAGTTGAATCAGGTGATAGCTTTGCTGGCGATATCTATGCTGACTATTTTTGTAGCGATTTTCTTTTTGTTTGCTTTAGAGCCGTTTGGATTTAAGCCGATTATATTTGAGGCTGTCTCGGCTTTTGGTACGGTGGGTCTTAGTATGGGTATTACCTCGCAGCTTTCCTGGGGAGGTAAGTTGGTGGTGATGTTTTTGATGTTTTTCGGCAGAATAGGACCTTTGACGCTAATTTTTGCTTTGTCGGATACGAAAGAAAAAAATGTTTTTGTTTACCCTGTAGAAAATATAAATATTGGGTAGAGCTATTTTTAAGTAGAGACAGGAGATAGGTTATGAGTAAATATGCGGTATTGGGATTAGGCAAGTTTGGTAGTACAGTGGCATCGGAGCTATACGAGGCAGGTGTGGAGGTGTGGGCTGTGGATATCAACAAGAAGCTGACGGACAAGATGCAAGCACAAGGGTTGGTAAGCTCTGCTATCAACGCCGATGCGACAGATGAGGCTGTGCTCAATCAGCTCGGGTTGCATGAGATGGATGCGGTGATCGTGGCTACTTGTAGCAATATTGAGAGTAATATCACGATTAACATGCTTTTGAAGAAGATGAAGGTTCCCGTTATTTTTAGTAAGGTAAAAGATCAGATACACAAAGATATTTTGGAAAGGATGGGCATCTTCAATATCATCTTCCCCGAGAAGAAAGTGGGGATAGAGCTTGCCAGAACTATCTTGCACAACAACATCTTAGCTTATACGGAGATTTCCAAAACTCACTCTTTGGTCGAGATAGAGATTCCCGAGCAGTTTTGGGGGAAATCTCTTTCTGAGGCGGAGATATTGGCAAAGTATGGTTTAAATGTAATTGCGATCAAAAGAAAAAAGAAAGTAGTGGATGAGAACGGTGAAAATCAGATTCAATTTGTGATGAACGATCGTCCTAAGGCTAATGATATCTTATCTACAGGAGACTCGTTTTTGCTCATAGGTTTGCAAGAAAATGTGAATTTATTTATTGATAAGTTCAAAAGGAGCTAGAAGTTATGAAACTGAAATTTACTTTAAGAATTTTTGTGGTGATATTGATTTCGCTCTCAATATCGCAACTCGTTTATACAGCGAAATTTACGAATGCTTATTCCATTGCGGATGAATATATCAAGAGCACATTTGTCAATAACCTGATGATCTTGGTGGTGCTGCAGTTCATCGTGGGAGCTGTTTTGTTTTTGTTTATTCCTAGATTTCTGACTAAAACTTTAGGTGGTCTGAGTAGAATTGTGCGAGATATTAGTGTGGGGAAGTTTAATACGCAGATTAAAATTCCGAAGCAAGAGAAAGAGATGATGAAACTCTATGAAAATGTGCGGATTATGTACAATGAGCTCAAGGAGTTCGATGACTTGAAAAAGTCGAAAATCTTGGAGCATCGCTTTCGTTTAGAGGCACTTTATTCTATTTCCAACGAAGCTTATCTTTTTGTTGATCAACAGGGAGAGGTGGTGAGTTTGTCCCACTCTATTCGAGAGTTTTTTCCCGACATCGAGGAGAGCATTAACTTCTTGAACATCACTTTGGGTGCTAGTTCGCTCAAGTTGAAGGAGTATGTTTTGTCTGTTTTGGAGGCAAAAGATGCGGTAGAGCCAGTTTTCCATAATATGAAAAAATTGGAGTTGCATTTTGGTTTGAAGAGTGCTGTGGTGCGAGGGCAAAACTTGGAGATTTTGGGTTTTGTGATCGCAGTGGACATCAAAGGAAATCCCAAAAAGAAAGACAAAAAAAGTGAAGAAAACTAAGCGTTTGCAAGTTTCTGCAGGAAGTGAGCTAAGGTTGGATAAATTTTTGCAAGGCGAGTTTGTGTCTAGATCCCGAGCTGAAATGGCGATTACCGCTGGTTTGGTGAGGGTAAACGGTAGTACACAGGAGAAAAAGAGCTTTAAACTTCGCTTGGGAGATTTGGTCGAGGTGGATGCTCCCCATTTGGTGGAGTCGGAGCAAAAACTGCAAGCGGAAGATGTGGATTTTGGAGTTGTGTATGAGGATGAACACTTGGCGGTAATCAACAAGCCAGCAGGTGTTTGTGTGCATCCAGGCAATGGTAAATTCTCGGGAACTTTGGTTGGAGGGTTATTAGCAAGGTTTGGAAAGAATTTAGCGAATTTGGACACAATAAGACCAGGCATAGTTCATCGTTTAGACCAATGCACTTCGGGGCTTATGTTGATAGCCAAAAACGATGAAGCTGCAGTGGCGTTGTCTCAAAAGTTTGCTCAAAGGCAGGTGGGAAAGAGCTATCTCGCTTTGGTGCTGGGCAATATAGAGCCACCAAGCGGTCGGATCGAAAATATGCTAGCCAGAAGTAAAAAAGATTTCCGCAAAATGGGGGTCTACCCAGTGGGGAAGCTAGCTATTTCGGAGTATCAGAGTTTGGAAAGTTACGATTTTTTCTCTCTGGTAAAGGTGAAAATTTTCACAGGCAGGACACACCAAATTAGAGTTCATCTGGCAAATCTTGGTCATCCTATCTTGGCTGATGAGGTGTATGGCAGTAATAAAAGTGCTATCTTGCGTGTTCCACCCTGCTACGGTAAGAAGATGAAATATCTTTTCAAAAATCACCTTTTTCGAGCAGCTTTGCATTCAAATATCTTGAGTTTTGAGCATCCATTTAGTGGTCAGCAGATGAGTTTTGAGGCGGATTTGCCTGAGGATATGCTTTTTACGATAGATTTTTTTAAGAAAAATTTTGAAAATTACACTTTGGTCTAGAGATGAGTGGTTTTGTAGATAAACATCTCAAAAAAAAATCTTGGCTTTCTTGGTTACTGGTAGGAGTTTCTTTTTTTTACAAAATCGTGGTGGCTGGCAAACGGAAAAGAGCTGTGTCTGAAAAAATACAAGGTTTGAGGATCGTGTCTGTGGGCAATATTGTGTGCGGAGGTTCGGGGAAGACGCCTTTTGATATGACATTGGCTGGTTATCTGCAAGACAAAGGGCTGAAAGTGGCGATATCTGTGCGAGGCTATAAAAGTGAACTGGAAGATGGCGTCACTCTTATTAGCGATTACAACAAGGTGTTTCCGATAGCAAAAAAAGCGGGAGATGAGCCTTTGCTCTTAGCGGAAAGTTTGCCTAGAGTGCCAGTAATAGTGGGCAAAGATCGGCTGGCTGCGGTGCGATATTTGCAAGAGAAGTTTGCAGATTTGGATGTCATTATCTTGGAAGATTCTTTCCAAAATTTTAAGGTTGCTCACGATTTTGATTTCGTGTTGTTCAAAGCAAAAGTTGGTCTAGGCAACGGCTGGTGCTTGCCAGCGGGTTATTTGCGGGAAGCAGAGCAAGCTTTGGCAGACGCGGATTGTATAGTAGTGGATGGTGAAAATCACCAAGTAGAGAAGCTGGCAAAGAAATATGGGAAACAGCTTCTAAAGGGAAAAATCACAACGAGAGGTTTTTTTGCTTTCGATAATAGCAAGGTGAGTGAGCAGAAGCTAAAAAGCGGAGTGTGTTATTCTGTGTCTGCGATAGCCGACCCTCGGGCTTTTGAGGAAAAAGTGGAAGAGGCAGGAATTTATTTAGCGAAAAAGTTTGCTTTTGACGACCATCACCATTTCCAAGATTTATCTTTGCATCAGCTCAGAGATGCCGATTATTTGCTGGTGACGGACAAAGATATGGTCAAACTCAGAGTAAAAGAGAGCATTAGAGAAAAATTAGTGAGCTTACGCATAGATTATCAGCTTGATTTGGATAAAGTGCGAGGTCTCTTGTGAGAAAGAGCAAAGCTCTGTTTCTCTTGTTTTCGTTTTTGCTTTGCGGGCGTTTGACAGCTAGTGGCGGCTATTTGGTGTTTGATCTGGCAAGCGGAGAGACTGTGGCTGGGCAGTCTGAAGCACAAAAGTTCAATATTGCTTCTAACTTGAAAATGTTTACTTCGGTGGTGGCTTTAGAGGAGTTAGGAGGCGATTTTAGGTTTTCTACCAATTTCAGGTGGGAGGCAGATACCCTCTTCGTGCAAGCGGGAGGTGATCCTGTACTGGTGATGGAGGAGCTTTACCTTATCGGACTAGAGCTAAAGAGGCTGGGGGTACACGGAATCAGCACGGTGGTAATCGACGATATGCTTTATTTCCCATCGGGATGCAGGCAAGTGCCACACGCCAAGAATGACAGGGCTTACAATGCACCAGTGAGTGCCTTGGCTTTAAATTACAACACTTATCAAATCGACATTATTGACGGTAAAGTTTCGCTCAAAACTCCCGGTGAGTATTTTGTAGTAAAGTATCGGGACGATCTCAAGCGAAAGATAGTTACTCGCCCTTGGCACGAAAAACTGCTCATAGAGGCAGGATATAATTTGAGTCCACGAAGAAAAACGCTATACAAAAGGGTGTATCATCCTACTAACCATTTTTTCTTTGCATTGTGTCACTATTTGGATTTGGATGCACAGACCAAGTTGGTGCGAAGAAAATTGCCCGAAGGTTTTTTTGCGTCGGGTGAATGCTATACGCACCGTTCCAAACCGCTGAAAGATATTTTACACTTGATGAATATTTACTCCTCTAACTTCATTGCAGAATCTTTGGGGTGCTATCTCGGGCAGAAAAAGTTCGGTGACCCAAAGGCGGGTGTGAATATGGTGGAACGATTCATTCAAGAAAGTTTGGGGGAAGAGGTGACTTTGCAAAGTTGTAGTGGATTGGGCAAAAATTACTTGTCAGTGCAAACGATTTTGAAATTATTGAGATATGTTTGGAGTAAACCTTTTTTGCGGATAGATTTTTTTGCTGGATTGCCAGAGTTGGGTAAAGACGGCACTTTGCAAAAAATAAACTGCGATATGCGAGTGAAAGGCAAAAGTGGCTCTTTGCATAATGTTAGTGCTTTGTCTGGTCTGTATGCGGGGAAGCAGCAGCATTTGTATTTATTTGCTTTTGTGGAGAACGCTCCTTTGAACAAAGCGGTGAAAAAGAGAGATAAGTTTTTGAAAGATGTGTTAGGCAAGTTTTGAACAAGAAGAACTCGCTTGAGTGCGAAAAATTTTGACGAGGAAAATTTTATGAAAAGATCTTTAACAGGCATACAAACGACGGGAGTGCCTCATTTGGGGAACTATTTGGGAGCGATTAAGCCCGCTTTGGAGCACGCCAAAGAGTACGAATCTTACTACTTTATGGCGGATTACCATTCTCTGAACTCCATAAAAGACGCCGAGCAAAGGCTGGAGAGCATGTATCAAATCGCCGCTACTTGGCTGGCGTGTGGACTAGACCCCGAGAAGATCCATTTTTACCGGCAATCGGATGTGCCCCAGATATTTGAGCTGGTTATTATCTTGGCTGCTTTTATGCCTAAGGGGTTATTGAATAGAGCACACTCTTACAAAGATAAGGTTGCTAAAAATTTGCAAAAGGGGAAAGCGGCTGACGATGAGATAAATGTTGGTCTTTTTACTTATCCCGTGTTGATGGCGGCTGATATTTTGATGTTCAATCCCAACATCGTCCCTGTGGGTAAAGACCAAAAACAGCATGTGGAGATGTGTGCAGAGGTAGCTCGTGTGATCAATCACACTTATGGCAAGGAGCTTTTGGTGATTCCCAAAGCAAAGTTCAGCAAGGAGATGCAGGTTCTGGGTTTAGACGGTCGGAAGATGAGCAAATCTTATGGAAACACGATTCCTCTTTTTTTGCCGAGCAAAAAACTGCGAAAATTGGTGATGAAGATAAAGACAAATTCTCAAACAGTAGAAGAGGCTAAAGACCCCGAAAGTTGCAATGTGTTCGCTCTTTACAAACATTTTGCTTCCGCAGAGGAGCAAGCAGACCTAGCAAAAAAATATCGTGCTGGAGGTATGGGTTGGGGTGATGCGAAGCAAACGCTGTATGAAGCTATCGAAACGGAGATAGCGGATAAAAGAGAGATTTATGAGCAAATAATCGAAGATAAGCCTTATTTGGACAAAGTGCTGAAAGACGGTGCTGTTAGGGTGAGAGAGTTGGCACAGAGAAATTTGGACAGTTTGCGAAAAGCGATGGGATTTGCACGGTAATGAGTTTGCTTTACATAGGTTTGGGCGGATTTTTAGGAGCTTGCTTTCGCTATCTGAATGGTGAATTTTTGACGGGGATTTTGGCACATCTCAAGGTTCCGTATCCGACTTTAATTACCAATCTTTTGGCTTGTTTCGCTTTTGGGCTACTTTTCCCTTTGGCAGAGCATTACAGCTGGTTTTCAGAAAATCTGCGTCGTTTTGTGTTCGTAGGATTTTTGGGCGGATTCTCCACATATTCTAGCTTTATGTTTGAGATGTTTGCCTTACTGGAAAAGGGTAATTGGTTGATTTGTTTGCAATATTTGTTTCTTCATCTTGGACTTGGGATTTTGGTCGTTTGGTTGGGAATTCTTCTCGGATTGAAATTAATCTGAAATTTTGGAACATCTATATTTTCACATTCCTTGGTGCAAACAAAAATGTGGGTATTGTAGCTTTTATTCCAAACTGGACTTTGATTTTGCAGAATATTACCAAACTGCCCAAAAAAAGCTAAAAGATTTTCCTAATTTTGCACCACTCACCGTTTACTTGGGCGGAGGCACGCCTTCTTTGCTTAGTTTACAGGAGTTGCAGGCACTTTTGGCTTTGCTAGATTTGCAACGCTGCCAAGAGCTTACTATCGAGGGCAATCCCGCAGATATTAGCAAAGAATACGCCTGCGGGCTAAAGGAAATCGGCTTTAATCGCGTTAGCTTGGGGCTGCAATCTTTTTTGGATGAAGAGCTAAAGCTATTGGGGAGAAGGTCGAACAGCCGAGAAACCATTTTGGCTTTTGAACATCTTCGTGCCGCGGGTCTGCAAAATATTTCTTGCGACTTGATGTATGGTTTGCCCAGACAAACTTTACCAGAATTGGAGAAATCTTTGCAAGGGCTGCTGAAGCTACGACCAGAGCATATTTCCGCTTATCTGCTCACTCTGGATGAAGGTGTGGCGATGTATTGCCAGAGAGGCAATTTGCCTATTGATAGCGATTTAGAGTTGTTTTACAAGCAGATAAGGAAGACGCTCCTCAAGGCTGGTTATCAGCAGTATGAGTTGTCCAACTTTTGTTTGCCGGGCTACGAATCTATGCATAATATGGCTTATTGGCAGGGCAAAGAGTACTTGGCTTTGGGTGAAGGTGGCTGTAGCTACTATCAAGAAGGGCAAAATTATTTTAGAACAGACGGCTTTGGTGGCAAGGAAGAGCTTACTTTGCAAAAGCGAGAGTCGGAGTTTATATTTTTGAGTTTGAGGTTGGCTCAAGGGCTCAGTTTACTAAAGTATTCGCAAAAATTTGGTGGCGATTTTGGGCAAAAATATAAGCGGATATTGCAAAAGTATGAGAACTTTTTGTTGATAAATGACCAGCAAGTGGCACTGCTCCCAAAAGCTTATTTCGTAGCCGACGAGATAATGGCAGAGTTTGTATCGGTCTAAAAAAAGTGAGAAGATGACAGATTTCTTTTTTTATATTATTACAAATTGATGAACGAGAGGCGATTACAGATAGCTTTTTTGAGCATTGATTGCATTAAAAATAAATGAGATTGAGAGGTGTTATTTGTTAAATAAATAGTTTGACATAAAACTAAAAAGTAACAGAAAGTGAACAAAATTATTGGATAAATAAGGAGAGAAAATGAAGAAGATTTTAATTTTATTAGTGGGTATAGCTTTTGTGTTTGGCTGTGCATCCAGAGAGGTGTCAAGGGTGTCTGCTGACAAGCAGACCGATTTTAGCGGGAGATGGAACGATACAGACTCCAAGCTGACAGCTGAGTCGATGATAGAGCAAAGTTTGTCTGCACCGTGGCTGGAAGACTACAAGCAAGCAAATAGTGGGAAGAAGCCCGTGGTGATAGTCGGTGACATTGGGCTGAAAAACTCCACCGAGCACATAAACACGCAGACTTTCATCAAAGATATGCAAAAGGTTTTAATAAACTCAGGGAAGGTGAAATTCGTGGCAAGCTCTTCTGAGCGAGGCGATCTGAGGGTAGAGAGGAAGGAGCAACAAGAGCATGCTTCCATGGAGACAGCCAAGCGACTAGCAGCCGAAACAGGTGCTGACTTTATGCTGATGGGCGACATTAGCGTTATTTTGGATGAATACGATGGTCAGCAAGCTAAATTTTACCAAATCGATTTGCAGCTTATCAACATCGAGAGTAATGAGATTACCTGGATAGGAGACAAAAAAATCAAGAAACTTATCGGCAAAGATTCTCATTCATGGTAAGATTTGCTTTATTTTTGATTTTAGCTTTTACGATTGGTTGCGGTACTACTGCAACCAATCTTTCGCATTATACCAAGGTAGACAAGGGACTAAGGGCGGGGAACTACGAGCAGGCTCTCAAGGAGTTGAAGAGCCGAAGTGGTTATGAGGAAAAAGATAAGGTGCTGTACTATTTGGATTTAGGGATGCTCTATCATTACGCAGGAAAATATGCAGAGAGTAATCTGGCTCTGGAGAAAGCGGAAATTTATATTGATGAACTTTACACCAAAAGCGTTTCCAAAGCGGCTTTGTCTTACCTACTGAACGACAACGCTTTAGATTATGCGGGCGAAGATTACGAAGATATTTATATCAATCTGATAAAAGCTTTTAATTATATGGAACTGGGAATGGTGGATGATGTTTTTGTGGAGATAAATCGGCTGAACCATAAGTTGTCGGTGTTGGAAGACAAAAATGTGAAGCTCGACCAAGCTTATAATCGAAGCAAAGATAGTAAAATAAAGATAAAATCGCCGAGCAATAAATTTTACAATGATGCTCTGGGCAGATATGTCAGTATGCGTCTTTACGAGTCACTGGGCAAGTGGGACGACGCCGATATCGATAGGGAAATGATCAAGAAAGCTTTTGTGATACAAAGCTCAATCTATGATTTTCCTCAGCCTGAATTGAACATGGGGGCTCAGCAGAAAGGGAAAGTGCCTGTCAGCTTGGTGAGTTTTGCTGGATTGGGATTGGTAAAAGAGGCAAAAACGCTCTATATCAACACTCAGCCAGGAATGGTAATCTTGGGAACTTCCAAAACAGGAAGTGGAGGCGATTTTAATTTGCAAGGATTGAACTCTTTCGCTTATCCAGGTTTGCAGGGCGGTTATAATTTCAAATTCCAATTACCAATCTTGAGTAAAAGAGAGTCGAAAGTGAGCAGAGTGGAAGTGGTGGTGGTGGATACAGATGGTCAGCAGGTAGTTAGGTCGAATTTGAGTTTGATGGAAGATTTTGACAATGTGATGCAGAGCGTGTTCGATTTGCGTTATAACAGATTGGTAATCAAAAGCGTCACCAGAGCTATAGCAAAGGGAATAGCTGGAAATATGGCGAAAGATGTAGCGAAGAAGCAGTTTGGTAAAAACAATGTTTTCGTGATGCTGGGAGGTTTGGCTCTGGATTTGGGGGTTAATGCTACGGAGAATGCAGACCTGCGGGCGGCTAGATATTTACCTTCCAAAGGCTACATCGCCGATGTTTACCTTGCTCCTGGAGTGTATAGTTGGAAAATAAAATATTATGATGATAATGGGAATTTGCTCAAAGTGGACACACAGGGTGAGCGAAAAGTAGGATACGGTAAGCTCGATTTTTACTTATCTTATTGTTTGGAATAAATTTAGGAGAAAGAAGATGAAAAGTTTTAAGATTTGTTTGTTTGTTTTGTTTTTTGCGGGTTGTGCTGCTGCACCGAAAACTCCCCAAGCGATGCAAGACAAATTTTTGCATTCCATAGATAGAGGGAATTCTTATCCACAAGAAGATTACTTGTCGGCTTTGGGCAGTGGCGATACATACGAAGATGCCAAAAGAGTAGCTCAAGGTAATTTGGCTAAGATTTTTAGGGCGGATGTCACTGCTAATAGCAAAACTGTGCAAAAATATTCGGAGATTTTAAATGCGAAAGGTTTGCAACAAGACGAGAGTGCGAGTAAGGAAAGCTCTGTGGAGGTTAGCACGAACCAGTCTCTGGTGAATGTGAAGTTTGCAGGTAAATATGAGGATGACAAAGGGAAAGTGCATACTTTGGCTTATATAGACAGAAAAGAGACCGCCAAGATTTATGAGCAAAGGATTTCAGGTAACGAAGACGATTTGAGTGTTTTTGTCGATAATGCCCAAAAGAGCAAAGATATTCTTCAGAAGTATGGAAGTTACAGAGCAGCTTTGTCTTATGCCAAGATCAATCGTGGTTTGTTGGAGCAGTTGCAGGTGATAAGTCCCAAAGATGCGCAGATGACCATTACCAAACATTCTTATTCTGAATTGTCTAGTAAGGTAAGAGAGCTAGGAAAAAAGATTACTTATTCTGTGGAAGTCCAAGGTGACCAACAGGATGCAGTCAAAGGAATGGCAGAGCGAGTGATGCACAATTTGGACTTTAGTGGAAGCGAGAAACCGTTGTTGAAGCTGAAAGGCAAGGTGAGCTTTGCCAAAGAGGATTTGTCTAAAAGCACGAAGTTTTACCGCTGGACTCTGGCACTGCAGATTGTTAGGACAGACAATAATCAAGTTATCTTCAGCTTGGATAAAGTTGGCAGAGACGGTGCTTTGAGCTATGAGCGAGCCAAACAGGTTTCTTATTATCAGATGAGGAAATTTTTGGGTGAGAACATAAAAGCAGAGTTGAGCGCTTATTTCGATTCCCGCTTGTAAAAAAATGAACCCTAAGGATCGCATAGATTTCCTCATAAAAGAGATTAAGAAGCATAACCGCCTCTATTACAAGGAAGCAGCCCCGAGCATATCGGATCAGGATTACGATTTGCTCATGTTGGAGCTCAAAGATTGGGAGCAGAAGTTCCCTCAATATCGACAAGCGGATTCGCCGACACAGATTGTGGGCAATGATCTGGACTCTGAGAGCAAGAGCATAGCTCATTTGCAGCCGATGTACTCTCTGGACAATATTTTTTCGGTGGACGGCGTGATCTCTTTCTGGAAAAATTTGGGTTGTCCGAAGCTAACTATGGAGCCGAAATTTGATGGCTTTTCTGTAAATATTTTCTATGAAAATGGTCATCTGCAGTACGCCACTACCAGAGGAAATGGCAAACAGGGTGAGAATATTTCTGCTAATTTGAAGATGATAGACGCTTTGCCTTGGCAGATAGAGCCTCTCCAGAAGATGGAAGTGCGAGGCGAAGTGTATATGCCCAAACAGGAGTTTGAGAGGCTTTTAGCACAAGGGTATAGCTTTGCAAATCCACGCAATGCGGCTGTGGGTGCGATAAAACTCGAAGACAGCAAGGAAGCAAATAATCGCCATCTGCAAGCTTCTTTTTATGCTCTAGGATATACGGATGGGCTATCTGTCGGTTCTCAGGAAGAGGTTTTGCGATTTCTGGAGGAGCAAAAATTCAAAGTAAGTTCCCTTTCCCAATGTGCTCATCTTGAGCAAGAGATTCGAGATTATTGTGCCAAATTGGATAATCTCAGAGGGAATTTAGGTTTTGAGATTGACGGGATAGTTTTCAAGGTGAACGACTTTGAATTGCAAAAGAAACTAGGTTTCACCAGTAAGTATCCCAAGTGGGCGATGGCGTATAAATTCCCTGCCGAAGAGCAGGTATCACAGCTTTTGGACATAGAGTACAATGTGGGACGCACGGGAGCTGTAACACCAGTGGCGATATTGCAGCCGGTGCGGATATCTGGTAGCACCGTTTCGCGGGCGACATTGCACAATTTTGCTTTTTTGCGTTCTTTGAAGTTGCATCTGGGTGATGAGGTAATCTTGATCAAATCGGGAGAGATTATACCCAAAATCATCGGGATAAAAAAGCCAACAGAAAACGGGAAAGAGATTGTTTTGCCACAAGTGTGTCCAGTGTGTGGCACGGAGCTCAAGCAAGGGAAGTTCATCGTGAGCTGTCCGAATGAAAATTGCCCAGCCAGAAGTCTCAGGAAGATAGAACATTTTGTTTCCAAATCTGCATTGGACATTGTGGGATTGGGTCCCAAGCAAATTAAGCTTTTGTCCGATAATGGAATGCTGACGAAGATAGAAGATATCTATAATCTCGATTATGAGAAAGTTTTGCTCTTGGAGAGACAGGCCGAGCAGTCGGTGCAAAATCTGGCTGATTCTGTGCAAGTTTCTAAGTCTAAACCTTTTGCAAAAGTTTTATATGGATTGGGAATTTCGGGAGTTGGTGAGCAGATAGCGGAAGTTTTGGTGAGTGAATTTACTTCTCTGGAAAAATTGCAGGTAGCCAGCGAGGAAGAGCTCAGAGCTATAGCCGACATAGGTCCAGTGCTGGCGGAGAATATTGTGGCATACTTTACTAACCAAGAAAATATAAGAACGATAGACGCTTTGAGAAAAGCTGGTTTGAATTTCATTGGGGATGATAAGGAGAAGAAAACAGGAGTTTTGGTGGGAAAAACCTTTTTGATAACGGGGAAGCTCTCGAAATACAAAAGACAAGAGTTGAAAGATATTTTGCTGGGAGCTGGGGGCAAAGTACTTTCTGCAGTCTCAAGTAAGTTGGACTACTTGGTAGTGGGTGATGCTCCAGGCTCGAAACTGGAGAAAGCTAAGAAACTGGGAAGTGTGCAGATAGTGGAAGAGGATGAGATTGTTCAGATGTTGGGAGAGAATCTGGATAAAAAATATATGAAACAAAACAGCGATGACAGATAAAAAGTTTGGTATAAGCGAAAATGGGCAAAAACTGACGGGTGATTTTTATAATAAGGAGGCATTATGAAGAACTTACTTGATACGAGAACTGGAACATTGCAAGATATTCTTGGCAATGGGAAAACTTATAATATCCCTTCTTTTCAAAGAGATTATTCTTGGGAGGAGGAACATTGGGAAGATTTATGGAATGATTTTTTGTCGACCAAAGAAACCGAACAACCGCATTATATGGGAACGATTGTCTTGCAAAACACGGGGAAACAAGATTGCTTTACGGTTGTAGATGGTCAACAAAGGCTTACTACAATGACAATATTTGCAGTAGCCATCATAAAAGTTTTACAAGATTTGTCAAACAAGGAAATTGAACGAAAAAAAAATGAAGAAAGAATAGAAGAGATTAAAAGAACTTTTATTGGTAAAAAAACCATTGCGACTCTTTATTACGAAAGTAAGCTAAAACTAAATAGAAATAACAATCTTTTTTTTCAAGATAATATTTTAATTTTAAGAGAACCTGTTGCTTATAGTAAATTAAAAGATTCAGAAAAGCTGTTGTGGAACAGCTTTAAATATTTTTATAACAAAATCTCAAGCGAATTTAGTAATGATGGAGAGAAAATAACTGATTTTTTAGAAAACATTGTTGCGAAAAAGATGATATTTATTCAAATCATTGTAGATAATGAATTGGATGCTTATACAGTTTTTGAAACATTAAACGCAAGAGGGGTAGAATTAACTACTACAGATTTATTGAAAAACTATTTGTTTTCCCTATGGGCAAAAAATAATGCGGAATCTCAGATCGAGTTTTTAGAAGAAAAATGGAATAAAATTGTACATAATATTGGGTTTAAAGAGTTTCCTACTTTTATAAGATATTATCTTAATTCTATGCAAAAACTTGTTAGAAAAGAACAATTATTTAAAGTTATAAAACTAAAAGTAAAAAGTGAAAAAGATGTTTCTAAAATTTTAGACGAGTTAGAAAAAAAACAGATTTTATATAATGCCATTAAAAATCCTGATGATGATTTTTGGAATGATCATAAAGATAAAAGACTTATAGTAAAAGCATTAAATGAGTTAAAACTTTTTGGTGTGTCTCAACCAATTCCTATCTTGTTTTCTCTTTACGACAATTTGCCTGATCTTTTTGCAGATATTCTTTGGGATATAGTTAATATTTCTTTTAGATATAATATAATTGCTAAAAAAAATCCAAACGAGCAGGAAGTTATATATAATACAATATCTCAAAAAATTTTTAAAAAGGAAATTCTTAATAAAAAAAATATCCATGATGAACTTAAAAAAATTTATGTTGAAGATAGTGATTTTAAACAATTTTTTTCCACTAAAGAATTAAGTACAGGTGGTAAAAATAAAAAAAAGGTTAAATATATTCTTACAAAAATAGAGAACCAACTAAATAATACAGATAATGATTGGTCAGATGCAAATTTTACAATAGAGCATATCTTGCCAGAAAATTATTCTTGTGAGTGGGACAATGTTTTTAAAAATAATGCAAGTAAGTTTATTTATAGAATCGGGAATTACACGCTTCTTGAAGACAAGTTAAATCGTGAGTGCAGTAATAAAAGTTATATAGAGAAAAAAGAGATTTATAAAAAAAGTAGATATAAGTTAACGAACAGTTATTGTGTTAAAGATGAGTGGAATATCTCTGCGATTGGTCAGTACCAAGAAAAACTTGCTGATTTTGCAAGTAGTATTTGGAAAATACAATTTTAAATGACAGATAAAAAGTTTGGTATAAGCGAAAACGACCAAAAACTGATGGGCGATTTTTATAATAGTGAGAAATAGTTATGGTAGGAAAAGCCTTTGTTTATGAATTACTAACCCCGAGTTTCTCAATATGTTTTAAGTGTTTCAGATTGTTATAAAAAGTGTTTGACACAAAGTTCCAAATTTTGACGATTGGCAAAGGTTATTTAAAACTTTGAAAAAGGATAAAAATTGATGAATAAAATCGGACAAGAAATTGTGAGCAAAATGGTGATGCGAATGTTGGGCATGATGATGCCGAGCATTGTTCGATGGCGTTTTTGACTAAGAGGTTAGCCTCATTAGATAAAAAAGATTAAAGAGTCGTCGGACAATTCTGAGGACTCTTTTTTATTGTGTAAAAAATAAAAATAAGATAGGAAGTACGAGAAATGAAGAGTATTAGTGAGATTAAAAAGAGGTTGGCAGAGGGTAAGGCTGTGGTCATTACCGCCGAGCAGGCTTCGTGTTTGGCGAAGACTAAGTCGAATTCTGAGATTTGTAAAGAGGTAGATGTGGTAACTACTGCCACTTTTGCTCCGATGTGTTCTTCAGGATGTTTTTTGAATTTTGGTAATCTGGATTTGCCTATAAGAATGGAGAAAATATTTTTGAATGGAGTGCCCGCTCACGGTGGATTGGCTGCGGCGGATACTTACTTGGGAGCTGCAGCAGAGAATCCCGACAATCCCGGCTATGGTGGAGCACATGTGATTTGCGATCTGATAGCGGGCAAGAGTGTTTGCTTGGAAGCACAAGGGAAAGGGACTGACTGCTATCCCCGCAAAGAGGTGAAGACTTATTTCAAGCTGGAAGATATTAACCAAGCTTATCTTTACAATCCGCGTAATGCCTACCAAAATTACCCTGTGGCGATCAATCGGAGCGATAAGGATATCTACACTTATATGGGCAAACTGAACGCCAATGTGGGTAACGCGAGCTACTCTAGTGCAGGCGAATTGAGCCCTCTGCTCAATGATCCCAAGATGAGGACCATCGGTGTGGGGTCTCGAGTGTTTTTGGCAGGTGCTAGAGGGTATGTGAGCTGGCAAGGCACGCAGTACGACAACCAGCGAGAGGAGAACGAGCATGGCATCCCCATGGTGCAATCGGCGAATCTGGCTCTGATAGGTGACATGAAGAAGATGGATGCGAGGTTTGTGAAGCCGCTGATCCTCAAGAAATACGGTGTGAGCCTTTTCATCGGCTTGGGCATCCCTATCCCTGTGCTGGACGATGAGATAGCGGGCAATGTGGGCATTACTAATGAGAAGATAGATACTTTGGTGCGAGACTACTCTGTGATAGGTCATCCTGTGGTGTGCAAGACGAATTATGCAGAGCTTTTTAGTGGCGAGATAGCCGTGCAAGGGGAGAAGGTGAAAACTTTTACTTTTTCCAATCTGGACAAAGCAAGAGAGATTGCTGAAATATTGAAATCGAATTTGCAAAAAGGGTTGTTTCAGATTACAGAGCCAGTGGAACTTTTTCAGGATAAGGTCGTGCAAAAGCCTTTGATATTGCGGGAGAAAGATGAACGATAATCTTCGGATTTACAGGAGATTGGGACAGGGAAATAGGCAGAGTGTGCAGGTTTGCTACAAAGAGAGCGATCTGGAAATTCATTTCAGAGGAAAGGCGGAAGTAGCAGAAGTGGCAAAGGTAACTCTGGCGAAGATAAAAGAGCTAAGGAATAGCTTGGAAGGTTATGCAGATTTTGCGAGTCTGCTATCTCTGACACCCGTGGAAATAAAAGATGACGACCCTAGAAGCGTGAAAGAGCTCAAAAGTTGTGCGATGCAGGCAGGAGTTGGTCCTTTGGCTGGAGTGGCAGGTTTTTTTGCCAAAGAGGTGGGAGAGTTTCTGTTGCAGAGGTTTGATTTGGAAGAGGTGTTGGTGGAAAATGGCGGGGACTTGTTTTTGGCAGGAGGTAAGCAGATGAATGTTTATTTGCCAGGTAGCCAGAGCGACCAAGATTTACGCCTGAAGATAGACAATTTGCCGATGGGAGTGGCTACTTCTTCGGGGAAGTTCGGTCCTAGCTTTAGCAAAGGGCGAGCCGACAGGGTGTGCGTGATAGCAAAAGATGCTGTTCTGGCAGATTGTTTGGCGACCGCTTATGCCAACCGCCTTGCTTCTGCGGATGATTTGCAAGAGGTGCTGCAAGGGCTAGACCCACGAGTGCTAGGGTTTATTGCTTGTATAGATGGCAGTTATGCGATTAAATCCGATTTTGAAGTAACATTTTGCTAAGTTAGATAAAATTTTAAGAAGGTATAATGAAAGTTGTAGAAGCTTTGAAACAAAATAAACCAATATTGTCTTTGGAGGTGTTGCCTCCGAATAGGGGTTGTGGACTTTCCAAGGTGCTCACACCTCTGGAGAGGCTGAGTAGGTACAATTACAAGTTTGTGAATGTGACGAACCATCAGAGAGCGTATAAGTTGGTGCAGACCGCAGATGGCGTGGCGAAAGAGGCGACTAATAGGCGAACAGGCACAATTGGAGTGGCAGCTGCGATTGCTCATCATTTGGGTGTAGAGGCTGTGCCGCATTTGATTTGTGGAGGGATAGACAAATTTGAGCTGGAAGATTTGTTGATAGATTTGAACTTCTTGGACATCAACAATCTCTATGTGATTCGTGGAGATCCGCAGATGGGAGCCAGAGCATTTGTGCCAGAAGAGGATGGATTTGCCCACGCCGAGCAGATGGTAGCTCAAATCAAGAAGATGAATAAAGGAATCTATCTGACACCTGTGGAGAAAGCGGCGAGCAGTGATTTTTGCGTAGGAGTTGCGGCTTATCCAGAAAAGCATTTTGAAGCACTGAATATGGAGAGCGATTTGCATTATTTGCAACAAAAGGTGGCTGCGGGAGCGGACTATATTATCACGCAGATGTTTTACGATGTGGCGAAGTTCAAAGATTTTGTGAAACTGGCACGCGAGCAAGGGATAGAAGTTCCGATTATTCCGGGAATCAAGCCCATCGGCTCGCAAAAAGTGCTGGCTACTTTGCCACGAGCTTTTTATTTCGATGTGCCAAGCCAGTTGGTACAGGGAATGATGAACGCAGGGAGTAAGCAAGCAGAGCGGAACTTTGGCTTGGATTATATGAGTAAGATGATAGAGGAGCTTTTGGAGTTTGGTGTGCCGGGGATTCACCTCTTTACGATGGGCAGTAGCAAGTTGACCGAAGATTTGCTGAGCAGATTTCAGGGAGTGTTTTAGCTTTGGCGATTATCAGTAAACATTGGGCGTTGCCCGACTGGCAGAGTGTGGCAGCGAGAGCTGGGATGAATAGGGCTCGCACCTCTGGTGGTTGGGACGACTACAAACAGTGGGTTTATGCGGAAGGTTACGCTCTTGTCGAGCCACGATTAAACTCGACAACTTTGGAATATAGAGATGATTTGATATTGCCGACGAGCTTTACTCAGCCGAGGGCGGTTTCTTATTTCGCAGCTACTCTGGGGGCAGAGATAGACCAAAGAATAAACGATTATTTCCAACAAGGTCAAGACTTGAAAGGATTTCTTTTGGATTCTTGGGGTTCGCAAGCTGTGGAACAAATATTGCGATGGTGGGACAGAGTTTTGCGGCGTGCTTACGGCAAAGGCACTATCCGCTTTAGTCCTGGCTACAAAGGGCTGGAGATTACCGCTAATGGCAAAATTTTGGAGAGATTTTTGGATTTGCCAGAGGTGGTGGCAGACAGCCAAACGGGCATTATGTTACCGCGGAAATCTTGCGTAGCTTTGATAGGCTGGGAATAGCGAGTTTAGTAGAAAACAGAAAATTTGGAAAAAGGCGAAAGATGAACAGAACGGAATTTGCAGAGATTATAAAAAAAAGAGTCCTCACGCTGGACGGTGCTTATGGAAGCGAGTTTTTCAAGCTGGGCTATGGTGAGCATTGCACAGATGAGTTAAATCTTAGTCATCCGCAGGTGGTGCTAGATTTGCAAAAAAAATATGTGCAGGCAGGAGCGGACATTTTGCTTAGCAATTCGTTCAACGCTAACCCGCTGAAACTCCAGAAGTTGGGCTTGCAGGAAAGTTTTGAGCAGATAAACAAGCAAGCTGTGAAAATCGGCAGGCAGGCTATCGGCAAGCGAAAATGTATGCTTTTCGGCAATCTTAGTTCGTGCGGAGATTATCTTGTGCCTTTTGGTGAAGCCGACTTTGATGAGGTCGCCGAAAGTTTTGCGGCTCAAGCTAAACTCTTGGCAGAGTTGGGAGTAGACGGCTTCGTCTTGGAGACTATTTCCGATTTGGCGGAATACAAAGCCGCTGTGGTGGGCATTCGCTCGGTGTGTGCCGACTTGCCTTTAGTTGCCCAGATGACATTCGAGGCGGACGGAGTTTGCACTACTGGTAGCAGAGTGGAGATTTTTGCCGCTCTGGCACAAGATCTGGACATAGATGTCGTGGGCGTGAACTGCTCCACTGGACCAGAGCAGATGGTGGAGAACATCAAGAGATTGAGGAAGTACACCGATAAACCGCTGAGTGTAGAGCCAAATGCGGGTGACCCCGTGCTTAGAGACGGGAGCTTGTTATATTTGGACGGACCCGAGTGTTTTGCTCCTTACATTGCCGATTTTCTGGAGATGGGCGTAGCGATAGTGGGAGGATGCTGTGGCACGGATGACAGGCACATCGCCACTATCAAGCAGCTGACGGTGGGTAAGAAGCCCAAAATGTGCAGTGAGAAGCTCTCGCAGGTGCTGACATCGCGGACGGTGCTGGTAGAGGTTGACCCTTTTCTGAAGATTGCTGAGCGGATTAACCCTGCTGGCAACGAAAAATTTCAAAATGAGATTACCGCTTTTGATTTTGAGCGTGTGAAAAAACTGGCTCTGAGCCAAGCCAGAGAAGGAGCTGACATCTTGGATGTCAATCTGGGCATCGAGAAGATTTTGCAAAAAGAGCATTTCCGCCGAGTGGTCTGTGCTTTGGACAAGATGAACAGTTTGCCTGTCTCGCTGGATGTGCAGTCGAGCAAGAATATGGAGATTGCCGCACGGCATTACATCGGCAGACCGCTTTTGAACTCCATCAGAGTTACCGCCAAATCTCTGGAGAATAAGACTAAAATATTACAGAAATACGGGGGAATGGTAGTGCTACTGGCGATGGACAAGAAGTTCCCTCGCAGCGTGGAAGAGGCTTTGCAAATAGTGGAGCAAGGCGTTGATTACCTGCAGCAGCACGGGATAGAATCGCAGAGGGTGCTGGTCGATCCGCTCTTGAATAGCATCGCCACGGGGAGCTTGCCAGAGAACAGCTTGCGACTGATTAGCAAATTACACGAAAGAGGGCTGAAAACCACTTGCGGACTGTCTAATATCAGCTTTGGTATGCCGAGCAGAGCTGCGATTGAGACCGCTTTTTTGGCACAAGGCATAGGGGCTGGGCTTTCTTCAGCAATAATGGAAGTGGGCAAGACGGAGCTCAAGGATGCTATCACAGGTGCTTTGTATCTACAGGGCAAGAAGTTAACGCTCTCTAGCGAAAGTGAGAAGAGGGTAGATTTGACAGGTGCACTATTGCAGGGAGATGCTGAGCTGGCGAGCAAGCTGGTTACTGAAGCTCTGGAGAGCAAGTCCGCCTTGGAAGTGGCAGAGCAGGAGCTGGCACACTCGATGCGGGAAATAGGTCAGCTATTCGCCCACAAGAAGATATATTTGCCAGAGCTGATGCTCGCCTCGCAGACCGCTGAGCCGCTCTTTGGTATGCTCACAGAGGATGCAGGGCAGAGTGCTCCTCGCCACGGCAGTGTGATGCTGGCGACGGTCAAGGGTGACATTCATTCCATCGGCAAGCAGATAATCGGCACGATCCTCAAGGGTGCAGGCTTCGAGGTGATAGACATTGGGCAAGACCTGGACAAAGAGGTGATCGCCAGCAAAGTGCGGGAGCATCGCCCGAATATCTTGGGGCTCTCGGCGATGATGACCACCACTGTGGGGCAAGTGGAAGCAACCAAGAGTTATCTTGCCGAGCAAGGGCTGAACTGCCCAGTGATAGCGGGGGGAGCGTCGATGACCAAAGATTTGGCGGAGAGCTACGGCTGTCATTACTGCAAGGACGCATCGGATGTGGTGGAGGTTTGCAAGGGGTTGGTGGCTACGCCCACAGGTGGCAAAGCCAACCAGTAGGAGCGACAATAATGATTGTCGCTTTCAATGATTTTATTATTAGGGTGGTGTTCTTTTTTTTTAGTTACCTGTTTTTTATTTGTATGTTATGTTACCAGAGTGGTTTACCTTTCTTTTTGCCTGAGCAAAAACAAATGTAACGAAAGAAAAAATCAAAATACCTAAGCAGTAAGCTAAATTCTAAACCTTTCTCGCACGCTGAAAGGCTTGTGCTAGAAATCACAGCTGTCTTTTCAAATGTGATATAGCACATCGCTCTTCAGCGTAGGCTCGGGAAGTTTAAAGAATTTCACGCTTTTGCTTTAAGTATTTGCTAGCCCAACTTTCCCCACACAGTGCTTTGCTAGTGCTAGTCATTAACAAAATGTTTCTGGCGGATTGAAGCGGGGCGATTTCTTTTTTCTCTTCACTTAGTTCTTGGTAGTCCAAGGGAAAAGTGGAGTCCCACTGAAAGCGAAAAATCATCAACTATTGATTATAGATTGTGGGTGAAGCCCACAGTTGACAATCACCCCATTTTCGGTTGACACTTAATCCTTCTTTTCAAAGGTTGACGGTAAGAAATGAACCTAAGACAGGAGGAAAAATGTCTAAGAAATTAACGATGGATGGGAATATGGCAGCTGCCCATGTGGCTTACGCCTTTTCGGATGTGGCGGCTATATATCCCATTACTCCCTCGTCAGATATGGGGCAATACGCAGATTTGTGGGCGTCGCAAGGCCGTAAAAATGTGTTTGGCCAAGTGCTGGATATTACCGAGATGCAATCGGAGGCTGGAGCTGCTGGAGCAGTGCATGGAGCTTTGTCTGCAGGTGCTATGACTACCACTTTTACAGCTTCGCAGGGCTTGCTTTTGATGCTCCCAAATATGCACAAAATTGCAGGTGAAATGCTTCCGACAGTTTTTCATGTTTCGGCTCGTTCCCTTGCTTGTCAAGCTTTGTCGATTTTTGGAGATCATTCGGATGTGATGTGTGCTCGGAACACTGGCTTTGCTTTGCTAGCAGCATCGAACGGACAAGAAATTATGGATTTGTCGGTGGTAGCACATTTGGCTACACTCAAATCTCGTATTCCTTTTTTGAGCTTCTTTGATGGCTTCCGTAATTCGCACGAGATATCTAAAATAGATGTTTTAGATTACGATGAGATCAAAGGTCTTTTGGAAATGAAATATGTTAGAGCTTTTAGAGAGTTGGCATTGAATCCGCAAAAACCGATGATCAAAGTAGCTGCTCAAAACCCAGATGTTTATTTTCAGGGCAGAGAAGTTTCCAACAACTATTATGATGCGTTGCCAGAGATAGTGCTGGAATATATGGATAAAGTGTCCAAAGTGACAGGTAGAAGTTACAAACTTTTTGATTATGTGGGTGCACCCGATGCTACCAAAGTTTTGGTATGTATGGGTTCTGGTGCTTCTACTGTCGAAGAGACTGTAAATTACCTGAATAGTAAAGGCGAAAAAGTCGGCTTGATAATGGTGAGATTGTATCGTCCATTTTCTGTGAAGCACCTGAAAGCAGCTTTGCCTAAGACTACGAAAGACATAATCGTGCTGGACAGAACCAAAGAGCCGGGATCTATCGGCGAGCCTTTGTATATGGATGTGATGGTGGCTTTGAACAATACAGGCGTGAAAGTAGTAGGCGGTCGTTACGGCTTGTCTTCCAAAGAGTTTACTCCGTCTATGGTTAAAGCTATTTTCGATTTGGCTGGAAAAGGGTTGAAGCACGGTTTCACTGTGGGCATCGAGGACGATTTGAGTCACACTTCTATTCCTGTAAAAGAGCATATAAACACTTTGCCAGAAGGCACTGTGAGCTGTAAGTTCTGGGGATTAGGAGCCGACGGTACGGTGGGAGCGAACAAAAACTCCATCAAGATTATCGGTGACAACACAGATATGTACGCCCAAGGGTATTTCCAATACGATTCCAAAAAATCTGGTGGCGTCACCAGAAGTCACTTGCGATTTGGCAAAAAGCCAATTTTGTCTGAATATCTTATCACCAACGCCGACTTCATCGCTTGTCACAATCCTGCTTACATCGGTCGTTACGACATTTTGGAAGGCATCAAAGATGGTGGAATTTTCCTTTTGAACTCGCATTACTCTTGCCAAGAGGTTTTTTCTAAATTGACCAAAGATATGCAAGAAACTATCATCGCCAAGAAGATTCGCTTTTACAACATCGATGCTTTGAAAATCGCTAGAGCTTGTGGTTTGGGCGGTAGGATAAATACCGTGATGCAAGCGGCTTTCTTCGCTATCTCGGAGATTTTGCCTAAAGACGAAGCGATAGCTTTGATAAAAGAGATTATCAAAAAAACATACCTCAAGAAAAAAGGTCAATCTGTAGTGGATATGAACTGGAAAGCTGTGGATGAGGCTAGCAAGGCTCTGGTGCAAGTGGAAGTGCCGAGCAAAGCTGGAAACTGGGTAGAGCCGAAAAGATTAGTGCCTGCCGATGCTGATGACTTCACCAAAAGCGTGATCGAGCCGATAATGCACGAGAAAGGTGACGACATCCCAGTATCGAAGATGCTTTTTGATGGCAGTATGTGCACGGGTACAGCCGCTCTGGACAAACGCGGAGTGGCATCGCATGTGCCGACTTGGATAGCTGAGAATTGTATCCAATGTAACGCTTGTTCGTTGGTGTGTCCTCACGCTGCTATTCGTCCTAAACTTATCGCCAAAGAAGATTTGGCTGACAAGCCTGCTGGATTCCAAACTATCCCAGCTATGGGCAAAGACGGCGAGAAATACGAGTACAGAATGCAAGTTTATGTGGACGATTGCCTCGGCTGTGGAGCGTGTATCAACTCTTGTCCGAAAGACGCGTTGAAGTTCAAACCGATTGAGGAAGAGTTAGAGCAAAGAGAAAATTTGAACTATTTCCAAAGCAAACCAGAAGATGTAGTGGGTGATGTATTGCCTGCTACCACTATCAAAGGCTCGCAATTCAAGCAACCGTTGCTGGAATTCTCGGGAGCTTGTGCTGGTTGTGGAGAGACTCCGTATGTGAAACTCCTGACACAGCTTTTTGGTAATAGGATGCTGGTAGCTAACGCTACTGGGTGTTCATCTATCTGGGGCGGAACTTTCCCTTCTATTCCTTATTGCAAAAACAAAAGTGGACACGGACCTGCTTGGGGAAACTCTTTGTTTGAAGATAACGCCGAGTATGGCTTAGGATTCCGTTTGGCTGTAGATGCCAACAGGGTAAGCCTCAAAGCTGCTCTGGAAGCGAGCATCTCAGGATGTAGTGGAGAGCTAGCCGAATTATTGCAAGAGGCGTTGGACAATTTTGATGCTATCGATGACAAAGCTATCGCAAGAGCTATCCGTATCAGAGAGCTTTTGCCTGCCGAGAGCAAAGATGCTAACTTGAGCAGAGTAAAAGAGTTGCAAAACTATTTCGTAGACAAGTCTATCTGGGCTTTTGGTGGTGACGGTTGGGCTTATGACATCGGATTTGGTGGAGTAGACCACGCTTTGGCTACAGGCAAGAATATCAACATCTTGGTGATGGACACAGAGGTTTATTCTAACACTGGCGGTCAAGCGTCCAAAGCGACACCAATCGGAGCGATTGCCAAGTTTGCTGAAGCTGGAAAGCCTCTGAACAAGAAAGACCTCGGTCAGATGATGATGAGCTACGGCTATGTGTATGTGGCTTCTTGTGCGATGGGAGCGAATCGCAATCAACTAATCAACGCTATGCGTGAGGCAGAGAGCTATGATGGACCATCTATCGTGTTTGCTTACGCTCCGTGTATCAATCACGGCATAGACATGAGCAATGCACAAGCGGAAGAGAAATTGGCGGTGGATACAGGTTACTGGCCTTTATATCGTTACAATCCAGACTTGGCTGCTCAAGGGAAGAACCCATTCCTCTTTGAGAGCAGACCTCCAGTGAAAGCTGTGAGAGAGTTCTTGCAGAACGAGAAAAGGTATACTTCTTTGATGGCGATGGATAAAGAAAAAGCTGAGATGTACTGGAAAGCTGCACAAAATTTTGTCGATGCTCGCTTTAAGCATTACAAAAAGATGGCAGAATAGATCTAACAATTAAGAAAAGAGCTTCCCGTTTTTCGGGAGGCTTTTTTTTTGGCAGACAAAGAAATTGATTGACAATTTTTAGGTAAGAGAGAAATTGGCGAAAATTAGCACTCGTGATTGGTGATTGCCAAGACGACAATGTTTTAAGGAGTTGTAGAAAGAAAATGAGCGAAAATACCGAAAACAAATGCAATGAGACTAAAGAAGAAAAGAAAGTTGCCAAAAAAGAAGAACAAGCGACTGTAAAAGCTGAACAAAAACAAGAGAAGCTAAAAAATAAAAAAGAAAAAAAAATCTCAACAAAAGATAAGTTAGCGGAAGTGGAAAAAGAGGTTTTGGTTCTAAAAGATCGCTTAGCTCGGAATTTGGCAGAATTTGAAAATTTCCGCAAACGCTCCATAAAAGAGCGGGAGCAGTGGATAAAATATGCTACCGAAAAGATTATCTTGGAGGTTTGCGATGTGCTGGATAACTTCGAGAGAGCTTTGGATTCTGGCACACAGAAGCATCAGTTTGAGGAGTTTATGAAAGGCACGAAGCAGATATATGCTCAACTGGTGGGAGTGCTAGATAAAGAAGGCGTGGAGAAGATGGAGTCTCAGGGCAAGGAGTTTGATCCCGAGATTCACGAGGCTCTCTCGCATGTGCCTGCTCCGGGCGTGGAGAAAGATTGTGTCGCTTTTGTGGTAAAGAATGGCTACAAGAAAGGCGATAAGATATTGCGACCTGCTCAGGTTGCTGTGAGTTGTGGAGAGGGAGATTAAATCCAATAAGGGGGAGTTATGAAATTTTTGGCTATCAACGGAAGTCCACACAAAGAAGGGAATACGGCTATTTTGCTTCAGAAAGTTTTGGATGTTGCTCAAAAAGAAGGGCACTCTACGGAAATTTTTCAGTTGCCGACAAAAGATTTGCAGGTTTGTGTGGGCTGCAGACAGTGTGCTGTCAATAAAGATGAAAAGTGCGTGATAAGCAGTGATTACCTAAACGATTTGGTGCAGAAGATGAAAGATGCGGATGTGCTAATTTTTGGCTCTCCTGTGTATATGGCTGGCGTGAGTGCACAGATGAAAGCCTTTATAGATAGGGCGGCACTGGTATGCAGAGCCAGTGGTTATTTGCTCAAAGGTAAGGTGGGAGCTGCTGTGGTAGCTGCCAGAAGAGGTGGAGCTTTGCCAGCGGTAGATACGCTCAATCATTTCTTTGCAATTCAGCAGATGTTTGTTGCTGGTTCTACTTACTGGAATTTTGCTCTGGGTAACGCTCCTGGAGAGGTAAATAGCGATCAAGAAGGGCTAGATAATATGGAAAATTTGGGCGAAAATCTATTGAAGCTAGCGACTACTTTGCATTCTGAAAAGTGTTAAGGAGAAGAAAATGATAGATTTTAAATTTCAAATTCCCACAGAGATGTTTTTTGGTAAAACTGCTTTGGACAACTTGCCCGAGTTGATAAGAGGCAAAAAAGTTTTGTTGACTTATGGTGGTGGCAGCATCAAGAAAAATGGCTTGTATAAGCAAGTGGTGGAGATTTTAGAAGCTGATAGTGCTGACTTTGCAGAGCTGGCTGGAATAGACCCGAATCCTAAAGTGAGCAGTGTGCACCAAGGGGTGAAGCTCATCAAGGAGCGGTGTTTGGATTTCATCTTGGCTGTAGGCGGAGGAAGTGTGGTGGATTGCAGCAAGTGCATCTCTAGGGCGGTTTACTACGATGGCGACCCCTGGGAGATGGTGAAGAACGCAGCATCGGTAGAGCAAGCAGTTCCTCTTGGGTGCATCATTACCTTGGCAGCTACAGGCACAGAGAATAACCAAAATGCGGTAATTTCCAACGACCAGACGCTGGAAAAAATACCGAGTTACGATACAATGCAGATACCGCGTTTTGCCCTGATGAATCCTGAATACACTTACAGCGTGAACGCATATCATACGGCTGCGGGTGCGGTGGATATTATGGCTCATGTTTTTGAGCAATATTTTTCTCCCACAGTAGGAGCGATGGTAGCCGATGAGTTTGCTATCGGCATCTTGAAAACTTGCTTGAGCTATGCTCCAGTGGCGTTGCTACAACCAACCGATTATGAGGCTAGAGCGAACTTGATGTGGGCATCAGCGATGGCTTTGAACGGCCTATTGGCAGCTGGCAAAGCGACCGACTGGGCTAGCCATCAGATAGAGCATGGTGTGTCGGCTATCTCGGATATTACTCATGGTGTGGGTCTGGCGATTATTTTCCCAGCGTGGATGGATTATGTTCTTGGACAAGGAGTGGAAAAAGGTAAGTTTGAAACTTTGGCAGAACAGTTGTTTGCTCTGGAGGGTAAAAACAAAGCGAAGCGTTTTGTGCTGATGTTGCGAGAATTTTTCACTTCCCTGGGGATGCCGAGTAAGCTCTCACAAGTGGGTGTAAAGAAAGAAGATTTGGAAACAATGGCTCAGAGGACGATGTTGTCTCGGAGTTACATTGGTGGATTTTATAAATTAAAACAAAACGATGTGCTGCAAATTTTGCAAGCGGCGTATTAAATTATTGAATTTTAAAGGAGAAAGATGATGGGAAAGATTATAGGAATAGATTTGGGGACTACAAACTCTTGTGTAGCGGTGCTGGAAGGTGGTAAACCTGTAGTGATAACCAATGCGGAAGGAAATAGAACGACTCCTTCGGTGGTTGGTTTTACCAAAGATAAACAAAGATTGGTGGGGTTATTAGCCAAAAGGCAAGCGGTTACCAATCCTGAAAATACGATATTTTCTGCGAAGAGATTTATCGGAAGACAGTTGAACGAGCTGGTGGAAGAGGTAAAGACTGTGCCTTATGAAGTCAAACAAGGCAAGAGCGAGGCTATGTTCCATGTGAAAGTGGAGAATAAAGATTTTACTCCTCAAGAGATTTCTTCGATGATTTTGGGCAGAATGAAAGAGACGGCTGAGGCTTATCTGGGGCAAAAAGTGACTGAAGCTGTGATTACAGTGCCAGCATACTTTAACGACGCTCAAAGGCAAGCCACCAAAGACGCGGGCAAGATAGCAGGGCTAGAGGTGAAAAGAATCATCAATGAGCCTACAGCGGCTGCCTTGGCGTACGGTTTGAATTCTCAGAAAGAGGAAAAAGTGGCTGTTTACGATTTGGGTGGCGGAACTTTTGACATCTCTATTTTGGATATCTCCGATGGTGTGATAGAGGTGCTTTCTACCAATGGCGATACGCATTTGGGTGGAGACGACTTTGACCAAAAGATTATTGCCTGGATCTTGGAGAAATTCAAGGCTCAAGAAGGTATAGATTTGGGCAAAGATCCTACTGTGATGCAAAGGCTAAAAGAGGCTGCAGAAAAAGCAAAGATAGAGCTTTCGGGCACAACCAGTGCTAATATCAACTTGCCGTTTATCACTGCTGATGCTAGTGGACCTAAGCATCTTGACCTCAATCTGGGTAAAGCAGAGTTTGACTCGATGGTAGCGGACTTGATCGCCAAGAGTATAGAGCCATGTCGCAAAGCGATGAGTGATGCTGGGTTGAGCATAGACAAGGTGGACGAAGTCTTATTGGTCGGTGGCTCTACGAGGATACCTGCAGTGGTAGAGGCTGTGGAGAAATATTTTGGCAAGAAGGTCAATAAGTCGGTGAATCCTGATGAAGTGGTAGCTACTGGTGCTGGTATCCAAGGTGGTATCCTTAGTGGCGATGAGAGCGTGGACGATGTGCTGTTGCTGGATGTGACACCGCTGACTCTAGGGATAGAGACGATGGGTGGTGTGATGACTGCACTTATCGAGAGGAATACGACGATTCCTACCAAAAAGTCGCAAGTGTTCTCTACGGCTGCTGACAATCAACCAGCTGTGAACATCAAGGTATTGCAGGGCGAGAGACCAATGGCAACGGACAACAGAGTGCTGGGTAACTTCGACTTGGTAGGTTTGCCACCAGCACCCAGAGGCGTGCCACAGATAGAGGTGACTTTTGATATAGATGCCAACGGAATATTGCATGTGACCGCCAAAGATAAAGGCACGGGCAAAGAGCAATCTATCAAAATTGAGAGACCGGGTTCATTGTCGGACGAGGAGATAGAGAAGATGGTGAAAGAGGCGGAGGCGAATAAAGCGGATGATGACAAACGCAAAGAGCTGGTTAACGCCAAGAATGAGCTGGAGACTTTGATCTTCTCTACGGAAAAATCTCTGAAAGAGTATGGCGAGAAGCTGGCTGATGATGAGAAAAAGAAGATAGAAGATGCTCTGAAAGATGCTAATGAGAAAAAAGATAAAGCTGCTACCAAAGAAGAGATAACGGCTATTAGAGATGAACTAGCTGGTAAAGCACAAAAGATAGGCGAGATATTGCAAGCAGAGATGCAGAAGAATCAGGCTGCTGGTGATGCTGGTGCTGATCCGCAAGGACAAAATGCAGAGAGCGGTGCTGGTAACAAAGGCAAAGACGCTCCTGTGGATGCAGATTTTGAAGTAGTGGACGACGAAAAGTAAGATTAAGATTTTGAGCAAAGAGGAAGGCGAAGTTTATCTTCGTCTTTCTTGCTCATTTGCTTTTAGAGTCGATTTTCATTTGCCTCATTCTGAGAAAAACGGGCTGAGACAAATGAGAATATAAATAAGTTTATTAAATGGAGTTTATAAAATATTATGTCAAAAAGAGATTATTATGAGGTGCTGGGTCTTGCCAAGAGTGCCAGTGCTGCGGAGATAAAGAAATCTTATCGCAAATTGGCGATGAAGTTCCATCCTGATAAAAATCAGGGGGACAAAGTAGCAGAGGAAAAGTTCAAAGAGGCTTCTGAGGCTTACGAGGTACTCTCGGACACAAATAAGAGGTCTCGCTACGACCAGTTCGGACACGCAGGCATGAGCGGAGCTTTTGGTCATCAAGGTGGCTTCCGCTGGTCAGACTTTACTCACGGTGGCGATTTCTCCGATGTTTTCGAGGGCGAGGGTTTCTCTTCGTTTTTTGGTAATATGTTCGGTGGAGGTCGTAGATCTGGCAGGAGAAGTAATCGTGGTGAAGATTTGCAGATAAAAGTCAGCTTGACCCTGCTAGAGATAGCCAAAGGGTGCGAGAAAAAAATAAAGCTGAAAGTGAAAGAAGCTTGCCAGAAATGTGGTGGCACTGGTGCTGCGGACGGTAAGAAAGAGGTTTGCCAACAATGTGGAGGCACAGGGCAAGTACGCCAAGTGCAAAATTCGCTATTTGGTAGAATGCAGACGGTGGTCGAGTGTCCAGGATGTGCAGGCACAGGTCAGAAGATAAAGAATGTTTGCAAGAGTTGTGGTGGCAGTGGCAGAGAAGAAAAGCAAAAAACTGTGGTAGTGAAAATCCCCGCAGGTGTAGAAGAGGGACAATATTTGCGACTAGACGGGCAAGGCAATGTCGCTCAGGGCGGTGGAGCTAAAGGCGATCTGATCGTGGTCATCTCCGAAAAAGAGCATCCTCTATTTGCCAGAGAAGCCGAAAATCTTTATGTTGATTATCCGATTAGTGTTCCTATGGCAGTTTTGGGCGGCGAGGTGATGATAGACTCTATTTACGGTGGCAGACTGAAACTCAAAGTACTTCCTGGTACAGAATCGGGTAAGGTACTCAGGGTAAAAGGACAAGGATTGCCAGTGGTAAATCGTGGTTACAAGGGAGATATGTTCGTGCAAATCTCTGTGGCGATACCCGACAAGCTAGGCAAAGAAGAGAAAAAGTTGTACGAAAAACTTGCCAAATTTGACTCTGAAAAAGAGCTAAATCCGAGAAGGTCTTTCTTGGATAAGATGAAAGAGTTCTTTTAATTTTTATAAAAAAAGGTGTTTAAACTAAGATGAAAAAAATTTTTGCTTTATTTTTGCCCGTGCTACTTTTGAGTTGTGCATACAGCGTGGGTGGAAGTACTTTGTCGCATTTAAAGACGATTACAATTCAGACTTTTGTCAACTCTACAGACGAAGATTGGCTGGATGAGGATTTATTAAACTACTTCTCTACCCAGTTCAACTCTAATAGCAATCTGAAAACGCAGACCAAAGATGCCAATTGTGTGTTGAAAGGCGAGATTTTGACTTACACGGACGAGGTGTATAAATACGATTCGGACGACAATGTCGAAAGTTATCACATCAAAATGAGCTTCAAGGTGGAGTTTTACGATTTGGTAAAAAACAAAACGCTTTATTCCACATCGAGCAAAACTTACAATGTGGAGTATGTTATCGGCGATCCAGACAACCCAGACATCACGGTGGATGTTACCATCTCGGAGGCACAAGACAACAATCGCGATAAGTTTGACTTGATAATAAAGCCTGAAATTTTTGAAGATTTGTTTGATGAGATAAACACTTCTACTTTTGAGTCTTGGTAGTAGGTTATTTTGAGAATTAATAAATTTTTAGCGTTTTGCGGATTCGGCTCGAGAAGAGGCGTCGAGACTCTCATTACCCAGGGGAAAGTGCTGGTAAACGGCGAAGTTTGCCGTGAGTTTAGCTGGCAAGTGGATCCTGGGCAAGATGTGGTAGAGGTCGATGGCAAGGCGGCGGAGTACAACGACGATAAAATCTATCTGATGATAAATAAGCCGATAGGTTATCTGGTGTCGCACAAAGACGCTTTTGACAGAAAGCTGGTTTACGATTTGTTGCCCGATTTTGGGATGCATCTTTTTTCTGTGGGCAGGCTTGATTACCAATCGCAGGGACTTTTGCTCCTGACTAGCGATGGGGATTTCGCCAACAAGGTTATCCATCCGCGTTACAAATTGGAGAAAGTTTACAAGGTGACGGTCAATGGCTATTTCAGCAAAGAGATGGCGGAAAAGCTTCGTAATGGAGTGGAGTTTGATGGCAGAAAGACATTGCCAGCCAAAGTTTATATCAACCAAACCTCGCCTAAACAAAGCATCTTGAGAATTGTGATAAAAGAGGGTCGCAAGAGACAGGTGCGACGGATGGTATCTTCGGTAGGTTTGGATGTAACCAAGCTAGTGCGGGTGCAGATCGGTGGTTTGCAGATGGGGAGCTTGCCGATAGGGATGTGGAAATTTCTTTCTCAGAGGCATATTAAGAGTTTATTTGGAAAACAAAAATAAGGTTTTTTAAGAAAGCACTGACGGGGTAAAACTCGCCAGTGTTTTTTTTTAGCTGCAAATATACTTTCAGCGTGACTCTATCTATTCTTATTTACTGCTATTGCAAGATGTTACCTTTCTTGTTTTACTGATAAAAAAGAAATAATAGTTCATTTTTCTTTTGTAACCAATAGAAAAACCGAACCAAAAAGAAAAGTTCCTTTTGGCATAAACTCGCTATAAGGAATTGCGAGAGGAGAGTGGGGCAAAACCAACGGAGTAGAGCTCCTTCCGTGTAATGTCCACAATTTTGTGCTTTGCCTTGAGTCTAATTCTGGCGACGAGCAGATACTGCTTTTTTACTTATGCTCAAAGTTATGCCAAAAGTGATGGCCCACCCTCGACCCTTGCGGGTTTCTCTGGGCGGTGGTAAGATTAGTATTTCTCTGCTACTACAAAAGTGGCAGTGACAAAACTTTATAATAAAAACGCTAGAGCTAGGTAATAAAAAAATACAATCTACGATAAAATACGGGAACGACCCACACTTATCGCTTTGCTGGTGACGCGAAACGACTGTCACTTTAGTGATGCAGAGTGGGCTTCTCTGCTTCGTCTTTTCGTCCATCCGAAAAGATGGAGACCCCTCTGGTAAGAGGACAAATTAAAGAAAAATGAACACTCTCGCAGGGGAGAGTAACAGAGACTTTTTCTTTGGTATTAGCTTTCTTTTTGTCAGCAAAACAAGAAAGTTGATAAAAATCTTTTTGGCAAAAAAATTGGACAAAACATCACTTCAATTAAACCTGCCAAATTAGAGGTTTAGTATGAAAGAAAAAGTTTTGTTAACGATTTTAGATGGTTGGGGAGTTGCTGAAGCAGGCGTGGGAAACGCTGTAGAGGCTGCAAACACTCCTTATTTGGACAGTTTGGAAAAAGAAAATGGAGCTGCTTCTCTTTTGCCATCGGGCTTGGCTGTGGGTCTGGAAGAGGGGACGATGGGTAACTCGGAAGTGGGTCACCTGAATATCGGTGCTGGACGCGTGGTGTATCAGCTTAATACGCTTATAGATAGCTCCATAAAAAGCGGAGAGTTTGAGAAAAATCCTGCCTTGAATGAGGCTATCGATAATTGCTTGAGCAAAGGCACTAATCTGCACATCTTGGGGCTGTTATCCGATGGTAAAGTTCATTCCAATCCCAATCAGTTGCTTGCTTTTTTGCGTTTGGCTTCTTTGCGTGGTTTGTCATCACAGAGGATTTTTTATCATATCTTGACCGATGGTAGGGACACGCTGCCTCATTCTGGGCAAGGGTTCATCGAGAAGTTCCTGCAAGATAGTAGGGGCTTGTGCAGCATTGCTAGCGTGTGTGGTCGCTATTGGGCGATGGACAGAGACAATCGCTGGGAGAGAGTGGAAAAAGCTTACAGATGCTTTGTCGAGAGGCAAGGTGAGAGCTTTGCTGACCCTATCGCTGCAATACGCAGTAGCTATGCCCAAAACATTACAGATGAGTTCGTAGAGCCGTGTGTGATAGGCGATACTCCTGGTGTGGCAGATGGTGACTCGGTGTTCTTTTTCAACTTTCGGGCTGATCGTGCCCGCCAACTTTCTTTTGCTTTCGTATTGCCAGAATTTGCTGATTTCCAGCGGGAAAAGATAAAAAATCTTTGCTTTTTGAGTATGTCACCTTACAATGAGCAGCTAGAGAAATATACGAAAATAGCTTTTCGTTTGCCAAAACTGGTAAATATCTTGGGCGAAGTAGTGCAAGATAATAAGATGAAGCAGCTTCGCATTGCGGAGACGGAAAAATACGCCCATGTTACTTTTTTCTTTAATGGGACCAGAGAAAACCCTTTTGAGGGTGAAGAGAGAATTTTGATTCCATCTCCTCGGGTGGCTTCTTACGATTTGCAACCAGAGATGAGTGCGTATTTGCTGCAAGAAAGGCTGGTGGAACAGCTGGAGAGCGAGAAGTACGATTTGATAGTGTGTAACCTCGCCAACTGTGATATGGTCGGGCATACGGGCGACTTCGAGGCTACTAAGAAGGCTGTGGAGGCTGTGGATGCGGTGATGAGCAAAGTAACGCCTTCTGCTTTAGCACATGGCTATAAGGTGCTGGTGACCGCTGACCATGGTAATGCGGAGAAGATGTTGAACGAAAATGGCGATAAGTTTACTGCTCATACCACTTCGCCAGTGAAGCTAATCTTAGCAGGTTGTGGCAAAGATAAGCTGAAAGATGGCAAGCTGGGCGATATCGCCCCGACTATTTTGAAGTTGATGGGCATAGAGCAACCCAAAGAGATGACTGGCGAGAATTTATTGCAGTCTTAGGATTTTAGGTGAGTTATATTTTTTAGAAATGTAGAAAAAGAGAGATTAAATTGAAAAGTTTGGAAATTATAGAAAAAATAAAGAGTGGGCAAATCTCTGCCGTGACTGTGGTGAAAGACACTTTGAAGAGAATTGAAGCGAAGAAAGATTTGAACGCTTTTATTACTGTGTTTGAGCAAAGGGCTTTGCAAAAAGCTGAAGAGCTGGATGCGAAGATAGCTGCGGGTAAGCAAGTGGGAGCTTTGGCTGGCTTGCCGATTTCCTTGAAAGATAACATCGCTATAGCTGGGCAGAGGATGACTTGTGGCTCGGTGTCTTTGCAAGATTATCGTAGCCCTTTTGATGCAACGGTAGTGGAGCATTTGGAGTCTGAGGATGCGATTATTATCGGTAAGACGAATCTGGATGAGTTTGCTATGGGAGCTACGGGGGAATACTCTTGCTTTGGAGCGAGCATAAATCCACTGGACAGTGCAAGGGTGCCAGGGGGCTCTAGCAGTGGTGCTGCGGTGAGCGTGGCTGGCGGAATGGTGCCTGTGGCTCTGGGAAGTGAGACGGGTGGCTCGGTGAGATTGCCAGCTTGCTATTGCGGTTTAGTGGGGCTCAAACCCACTTATGGCAGTGTTTCTCGCTATGGGTTGACAGCTTTTTCGTCGTCGCTAGATCAAATAGGTGTTTTGAGCCATTCTGTAGCTGACAACAAGCTTATTTTTGACGTCATCAAAGGTGGCACAAATCGGGATATGACGAGTAAAACTTATCCGAAGAAAGCGAAAGTGAAAGCTGGTAAAGACTTGGTAATTGGGTTGCCGCAAGAGTATTTCGATGTTCTGGATAAAGATTTGTCTGTTGGGATTTACAATTTTATCGAGAAGATGAAAGCACAAGGGTTTCGATTTAAGTCTGTGTCCGTGCCTTCCACCAAATTTGCTGTGCCGACCTATTATGTGCTGACGACAGCGGAGCTTTCTTCTAATTTGTCCAGATTTGATGGTGTGCGATATTCCACGAGGAAAGATCCTGCAGGCGGAGTGAATGAGATGATTATGGCTTCTCGCTCGTTTGGATTTGGGACAGAGGTGAAAAGAAGGATAATGCTGGGAACTTTCGTGCTTTCTGCGGGATATTTCGATGCTTATTATGGGAAAGCTCTGCAAGCTAAAGCTAATCTGGAGAAGGAGTTTAGTGATTTATTTGCTGGTGAGTGCGATGTGCTTTTGGCTCCTGTGGCGAACTCATTGCCTCCGAAGCTGGGAGAAAGATGTATGGATCCTGTGCAGATGTATAATACAGATGTTTTCACTTGTAGTGCCAATATCGCAGGCATACCAGCACTGAGTGTGCCTATCCAGAGGGTGAGCGAGCAGACGCCTTTGCCACAGAGCGTGCAATTGATGGGTGATAATTTTTCTGAAGAGCAACTTTTTGCTTTAGGGCAAGAGTTGGAGAAGATAGTAAATAGCAAAGCGTAGATGCCGATTTTTGGTAATTTGCAAATTGTAGATTTTTTTAAGGAGATAAAAATGATAACTAAAGAACAAGTAGAGAAAGCTTTAGATAAAATTCGCCCAGCTATCAAAGCTGATGGCGGTGATGTAGAGTTGGTAGAGATTTGTGAAGATATGGTGGTAAAGGTAAGGCTTACAGGAGCTTGCAGTGGCTGTCCGATGGCAGCGTTGACCCTAAAGCAAGGAGTAGAAAGGGTGCTGAAGGCTGAACTGCCTGAGATTAAAGAAGTTGTAGCCGCTTAAATAAAAATAGGTTAACTATATGTGTGGAATAGTAGGATATGTAGGTAATAAGCAAGCTTTGCCCGTGGTGATAGAGGGGCTAAAGAAGCTGGAGTATCGGGGTTATGATAGCTCTGGTGTGGCTCTAATGCAAGATGGTGCTATCGTCGTGAGCAAAGAAGTGGGGAAGATTGTCAGATTGCAAGAGAAGCTGAAGGGTCAGAATAATAGTTCGGATTTGGGTATAGGGCATACGCGTTGGGCTACTCATGGTGAGCCTACTGTGGAAAACGCTCATCCTCATTGCAGTATGGATGGTAAGATTTGTCTGGTGCACAATGGCATTATCGAAAATTACAAGTTCTTAAAAAAGGAACTGAAAGCAAAAGGGTATAAGTTCCAATCTCAGACGGATACGGAAGTGCTGGTAAATCTGGTGAGTTATTTTAAGGATAAAGTGAACGATACCAAGAAAGCTATTCAGTTGGCTCTGAAAAAGGTGGAAGGCACTTATGGTATAGCGTTGTTGGACAAAGATGAGCCCGATAGACTTTACGCAGCCAGATGTGGCAGTCCGCTGATAATTGGTGTGGGTAGTCAGGAGAATTTCGTGGCTTCGGATACTAGTGCTATTATGATTCACACCTCTAATGTTATTTATTTGGACGATTTTCAGATGGCTTGTATCAAAAAGAACGATTTTGAAATTTCTACTCTGGATGATGAACCGATTGTGAAGAGAATTGACAAGGTGGATTGGGATATCTCGGCTATCACCAAAAATGGCTACGAACATTTTATGCTCAAAGAGATTTGTGAGCAGGCGGAAACTATCCAAAACGCTTTTCGTGGAAGGGTGAGTAAAGTAAACTGTAAAGTTTGTTTGGGTGGATTTAATTTTAGCAATAGAGATGTTAGGATGATAGAAAATGTGCAGTTCGTAGCTTGTGGGACTTCTTGGCACGCTGCTTCGGTGGGTAAATACCTATTAGAAAAAATCGCGAGAATTCCTGTGAGTGTGGAGTATGCCAGCGAGTATCGTTATCGCAACCCGGTAATCCCTACAAATACAATCGTAATTGCTATAAGTCAATCTGGAGCTACTGCGGATACACTGGCGGCGATGCGTGAGGCGAAAAATCGAGGTGCGAGAGTTTACGGTATCACAAATGTGGTGGGTAGCGAGATAGCTAGGGATTCCGATGGTGGTACATACTTGCATGCAGGTCCAGAAATTGGCGTCGCCTCCACCAAAGCATTCACCTCGCAAGTAACGGCGTTGGCTCTTTTAGCGTACTACTTTGGGCAAGTTCGTGGAACAGTGGATAACGACCAAGTGCTAAGTTTTATAAAAGATCTAGAGGAGTTGCCAGCGAAAATCAAGGAAGTGCTGAAATATAAAGAGCAAGTCAAAGATGTGGCTGAATGTATAAAAGAGAGCAATAACGCTTTGTTTTTAGGGCGAGACATTAATTTTCCTTCTGCTTTGGAAGGAGCTCTTAAGCTCAAAGAGATTTCTTATATTCACGCTGAGGGGTATCCAGCAGCGGAGATGAAACACGGACCGATAGCTCTGATCGATGAGAATATGCCGATTGTTTCTATCGCACCGTTTGACGCTATCTATCCCAAGGTTATTTCCAATCTGGAAGAGGTAAGATCCCGCAAAGGGAAAATTTATGCGGTAGCTTCTCAAAAAGACGAGAACTTGGAAGCTATTTGCCAAAAAGTGTTTTATGTTCCGCAAACTTCTTGGGCGTTGATGCCGATATTGGTGAGCATTCCTTTGCAGCTGTTAGCGTACTATGTGGCTCATGGCAAGGGGTTGGACATCGATCAGCCGAGGAATTTGGCTAAGAGTGTAACAGTAGAGTAGTGAGTAAGATAAAGGGAAAGGAGTTCTTTTGAAAAACAGTTTAACAGAAATTTTCTTGGAAAGTTCGAAGAAGTTTGCTAAAAAGATAGCTTTTATAGATAGTGCAACGGGAAAAGAGATTAGTTATTCCAAAGCTTTGGTGGCAGTGCTTTTGTTGGTGGAAAAGATAAAGAAGATGCCCGGAAAGAGGATAGGTGTGATGATACCAACTTCGCCTGGAGGGATGCTCACCATAACTGCTGTGCTCTTGAGCGGCAAAGTGCCAGTCTTAATCAATTATGCTACAGGTGCGATAAAAAATAGCGAGTATGCCACAAAAAAATGCGGATTGCAGATAATCATCACAGCTAAAGCACTTCTGGAAAAAATAGAAATAAAGCCTCTCAAACATATGGTAATGCTGGAAGATTTGATGTTATCTGTGTCACTTATGGACAAACTGAAAGCTCTACTCAAAAGCAAAAAATCTCCAGAAGCGATAATGTCGAAATATTATAAACCAGATGAGAAAGATTGGGCGGTGATGCTCCTGACCACGGGAAGTGAGTCTGAGCCAAAAGTGGTGCCGCTTACGCATAAGAATATCGTTTCGCAACTAAGGGCGATACCTAAGATTTTGGATTTGACGGATGAAGATGTTTTTTTAGCCTCTTTGCCTTTGTTCCATAGTTTTGGATTTACGAACAATTTTTGGCTGGGGATTAGTCTTGGAGCGTCTATGGTTACCGTGGCAAATCCTTTGGATTATAAGCTGGTCTGTCAGGTAGTGCCGAAACATAAGGTCACTTTTATGACGGGAACGCCTGTGTTCTTTAGGGCGTATATGCCTAAGGCAAAAGAAGATACATTTGAGTCGGTAAGAATTATGATCTCGGGAGCGGATAAATTGCCAAAAGGATTGCGAGAAGAGTATCAGTCCAGATTTGGCAAAGAGCTTTGCGAAGGTTATGGCGTTACAGAAGCGTCACCAGTGATTAGCACAAATAGAGAAGGACATCACAAAGAGGGCAGCATCGGCAAGGTGCTTCCAGGGGTGCAGGTGAAAGTGGTAGCAAGAGATTCCCAAGAAGAGCTGGCTATTGGCAAAGAGGGCAGGCTCTTGGTCAAAGGCGACAATGTGATGGGAGGCTACCTCGTGGGAGATGAACTCAATACACAAGCGTTGCAAGATGGTTGGTACGACACAGGTGACATAGCGATGATAGACGAGGACGACTACATCTGGCACAGAGGCAGGGCGAAGCGATTTATGAAAATCGGTGGTGAGATGATTAGTTTGGTAATGGTGGAAGAGGCTTTGCAAGGATTTTTTGCTCAGGATGTGAATTTCTGTGCAGTAGAGGTGCGAAAAGCCGATGAATCTTCTTGTGTAGGTTTGGCTGTGGACAAGGGTTGTGAATTGCTGGAGATTAAAAAGTACTTGCGAAAAGCAGGCTTAATAGCCTTGAGTTTGCCTTCCAAGATTTTTATCTTGAAAGAGATTCCGATTATGGGTAGTGGCAAAGTCGATTTTAGAGCTGTGCAGACTGCCTGCAATAGCATGAGCAAATAGGGTAAGGTAAGGGATGTTTTTAAGATGATTTTGCAAAAACTATTTATAGAGACCGCCAAGAGAGAGAAAAATAAGATAGCTTTTATCGATGGAACTAGCGGCAGAAAAATTAGTTACGACAAGGCTTTGATAGCTGCTATCATTTTGCAGGAAAAGATAGCTTTTTACAAAGAGAAAAATATCGGGATAATGATCCCAACTTCTGGTGGATGTATGATAGCTGTGGTGGCTACTCTGATGGCAGGCAAAGTTCCTGTGATGGTTAACTACTCCACGGGAGCTATCAAAAATTCGATTTTCGCTAGAGAAAAATGCAACTTTGATTTGATTATTACTTCATCAGCACTTTTGGAAAAGCTAGGTTTACAACCGCTGGAAGGTATGATTTTTATCGAAGATTTTGTCGGCGATATTTCTTTATTTGCCAAGATAAAAGCTGCGGCTATCTCCAAAATGCCAGCGTCAGTGATAGTCAAGACGGTAAGTATAGGTTCGGAAGATGACTACGCTGTTATTTTATTTACATCGGGTAGTGAGAAGAGCCCCAAAGCTGTGCCTCTTACGCATAGAAATATTTCTCAGCAGTTGTTAAGCATCCCGAAAGTGCTACCCATGGATAGCAAAGAGATATTTTTATCTTGCTTGCCACTATTTCATGTTTTTGGATTTACCACGATGTTTTGGTTGCCGATCTATTTTGGATGCACGACGGTAACTCATCCTAATCCTTTGGAATACAGAAACATCTGCAAATCTATTAAGAAGTATAAAGCGACATATTTTGTGGCGACTCCTGCTTTTTTTAGAGCTTATTTGAGCAAAGCCAAAGATGACACTTTCGCCAGTGTGAATATAATGGTTTCGGGAGCAGATAATCTTCCTGAGAGCTTACGGCAAGAGTATTTGCATAGATTTGGTAAAAATATTTGGCAAGGATATGGAGTGACGGAGGCGTCGCCAGTGGTGTCGGTCAACAACGCTGAGAATCACAAACCGGGAAGTATGGGCAAGGTGCTACCAGATATAGAGGTGAAAATAGTGGATATAAATTCTGGTGAGGCTTTGGGTGAAGGTAATGAAGGGAAGATTTTGCTAAGAGGCGAAAATGTGATGGGTGGTTATTACCAAGACGATGCAGAGACCGCTTCTCATTTTCATAATGGCTGGTACGATACTGGCGATATGGGAGTGTTGGATGAGGACGGATTTCTGTGGCATCGGGGCAGGCTAAAAAGGTTTGTGAAAATTGGTGGTGAGATGGTGAGTTTGGTGGCAGTGGAACACGCCTTAGAAGAGTATTTTGCGGAAGATATTTTGTATTGTGTAGTCGATTTTTCGGACGAAAAAAAAGGAGCTTATGTGGCGATGGCTGTTACGCAAAAAGTCAATTTGAGTAAGCTACGAGATTATTTGAAAAGTAAAGGATTTTCTCCTATATATATTCCCAAAAAGCAGATAGTATTAGATGAGATACCTTTGATGGGAAGTGGTAAAGTTGATTTTAGGCAGGTGCAAAACCTTTGCAACGAGATGAGCAGAGAAAATTAAAAGAGGAAAAATTATGAAAAACCAAGAGTTGTTGGCAAGTAGATTTGTGACGGTTGCCAAAAAATATCCAAAAAAGGTGGTTTTCATAGACGGAGTGAGCGGTAAGGAAATAACCTATGAAAAGGCTTTGATAGCTGCACTCATTCTGAAAAAAAAACTGGATGCTTATAAACAAAAAAAAATTGGGATGATGATACCAACCTCGGGCGGAGCGATCATTGCTCTTATTGCAGCACTGTTTTCGGGGAAAGTAGCGGTGATGATCAACTATTCCACGGGGATTATCAAAAATTGCCAGTATGCCAAAGATAAATGTGGAGTGGAGGTTATCTTTACTTCCCAAAAACTTCTGGAGAAATTTGAGATAGAGCCCACGAAACAAATGGTGCTGATCGAAGATGTTTTTGCTGGGCTGAACGGATTGGACAAATTGCGAGCTTTCGCTAAATCAAAATTGCCGAGTTTTGCCTTGAAGGCGATGGTAAGCAAAATGAAGTTGAACGATATTTGTGTAATGCTTTTTACCTCTGGGAGTGAGAAAGACCCCAAATGCGTTCCCATTACCCAAAAAAATGTTCTGAGTCAGTTGAATACTTATCCAGAATTTATCCCGATGCGACAAGAGGAAATGGTGATGGCGAATTTGCCGTTGTTTCATGTTTTTGGGTACACAGTGCTTTTGTGGTACGGGATATATTATGGGGCGACTCTGGTTACTCATCCGAATCCTTTGGAGTTCAAAACGCTTTGTGAGATTTTTCAGAAATATAAAATCTCTTTTACGACGGGCACACCCAATATGTTTAGTGCTTATCTGCGATATGCCAACAAAGACACTTTTGCGGGGATCAAGACGATGATAGCAGGAGCGGACAAATTGGGACTGAAGACGAAAAAAGAGTACAAAGAGCGGTTTGGGATAGATCTCTGCGAAGGTTATGGTGTCACCGAGGCTTCCCCTGTGATATCTACGAATAGACCAGGCTTTGACAAGTTTGGTTCAGTGGGCATGCCGCTGCCAGGGGTAGATGTCAAGATTGTTGACGACAGGACCAGAAAGGAGTTACCAGCAGGCAAAGAGGGCAAGATAATGGTCAGAGGGCAGAACATTATTAGCGGGTATTATAACGACTTGGAAGAAAGCTCACTGCGGTTTTGTGACGGTTGGTACGACACAGGAGACATGGGAATGATGGACGCCGACGGTTATCTCTGGCACAGGGGTAGATTGCGGCGATTCGTAAAAATAGGCGGAGAGATGGTAAGTCTCTCGGCAATAGAGGAGTCTTTGGGTAATATCTTTGCAGAAGGATTGCAATACTGTATGGTGGGGATTCCCGATGATAAAAAAGGAGCGAAACTGGTGCTGGTAACCAACGAGAAAGTAAATAAAAGCGATGTAACTAAACAACTAGCTGAAGATGGATTTTCTAAGATTTACTTTCCGAGGAAGTACTTGATAGCCAAAGAATTACCGATAATGGGTAACGGTAAAATTAACTTTAGAGTCGTCGAACAGATGGCTCAAGATATGGAAAGTAAGTAAATGAATGTTTGTTTAAATTTTGTAAAAAGTGCCAAAAAGTTTGGTAATAAACCTGCTTTTGTGGACGGAGTGAGTGGAGCGAAGATTTCCTATAAAAAAGCTTTAATAGCAGTTATTTTGCTGCGGAAGAAGTTTAAAGCTTACACAGGAAAAAATGTGGGCATGATGATACCTGTCTCGGGAGGAGCGATAATCTCGATGTTGGCTTTACTCTCTTGTGGCAAGACCCCCGTGATGATCAATTACACTACGGGTATCAGGCGAAATTGTGATTATGCCAAAAGCAAATGTGGTATCCGAAAGGTGATAACTGCCAAAGCTCTACTCAGCAAGCTGGGTGTGAAGCAGAGCGAAGAGATGGTGCTCATAGAAGATGTGCTTCGCCAGTTTTCTCTTTTTGCCAAGATAAAAGCGGCTCTGGTATCCAAACTGCCTTACAAAATGCTGAAAGGGTTATTTTACAAAACTGATGAAGAGAATGACAACATTGCTTTGTTGTTTACTTCTGGAAGTGAAAATCGCCCCAAAGTAGTGCCCATAACCAATAAAAATGTCCAAGGACAGATTTTGGGAACGGTGAAAAGTTACGATTTGACAGAAAAAGACCGCTTTTTGGCTTCTTTACCTTTGTTCCATGTTTTTGGTTTTCAGGGGGATTTTTGCATACCGTTATATTTGGGAGCGACTATCGTCACTCTTAGTAATCCTCTGGACTACAAACTCACTTGTAATGCCATCAAAGAGTATAGAGTTTCGTTTATGTTGGGGACACCGACTTTTTATGCGGCTTATCTGCGTAAATGTGGAAAAGATACTTTTCGCTCGGTGAGAGTCGCCATTTGTGGGGCAGACCGATTGCCCAAAGAGCTTCATCAGCAATATATGAAAGAGCACAATCTTTTCTTGATAGAGGGCTATGGGACTACGGAGACGAGCCCTATCTTGAGTAATAACATGTTTGAAGATTACCGACTTGGTAGTGTTGGTAAACCTTTTCCTGGAGTAGAGGTTAGGATAGTTGATACAGAATCTGGGGAAGATTTGCCATCAACGAAGACGGGTAAAATCTTGGTGCGAGGAGAAAATGTGATGAAAGGGTATTATCACGATGTGGAGAATACCGATTTGCATTTCCGCTATGGCTGGTATGATACTGGCGATATGGGCTGTTTGGACGAAGAGGGATTTCTGTGGCTCAAAGGCAGGTTGCGTCGATTTGTAAAAATCGGTGGAGAGATGGTCAGCTTGGTGGCGATAGAGAGCGTCTTGAGCGAGTTTTTCCAAGATGAAGACATTTTGTTTTGCGTGGTGGACATACCCAACGAAAAAAAAGGTGCGGATGTTGTTCTGGCTACGACTGGCAAGATTGACAAGATTAAGATGAAAAAATGGGTGCGAGAAAATCTCAATGAAATATCTGTCCCTAAGAGCGTTTTTAAACTGAAAAGGATACCTTTACTTGGTAGTGGCAAAGTAGATTTCCGCAAAGTGGAAAGAGTGTGCAGGATATTTTCGCAGCAAAGGACAATTCTTGGCAATTTTGCAGATGATATGGGCGTAAATGTCTGAAAAAAGACAGAACCTCTTTTTGCCAGACTAGATTTACAGCAAAAGCATAAACAGCTAAGAGACGGAGGATGGATGAAAATAGAAGAAAGTTTGTATAAGGGTGTCAACTTTTGTCTCAGCTGTGGTACGAAGCTGGAGATCAAGAAGGATAGAGAACGCAAGCTCAGACCGATTTGTCCGAAATGCGGTTGGACGATGTACTTGAATCCCATTCCAGCTGCTGTATGTTTGATTTCAAATTCAAAGCAAGAAATATGTATTATTAAACGCAAATTCGCCCCCAAAGCTGGTTTTTGGGCACTGCCATCGGGCTATATCGAGATAAATCAAACTCCAGCTGAAGCTGCCGTGGACGAGATGAAAGAAGAGACAAATCTTAGCGGAGAAGCGGGAGAGTATTTGGGTTATTTCGTGGGTCCATCTCCGATATACCACAGAATATTTTCGTTTTGCTTTGTGATGGAGAATTTGACGGGCAATCCTAAAGCAGGCGACGATGCTGAGGATATTCAGTTTGTCAGTTTAGATAGTGACTTTGATTTCATACCTTTTTCTTCTCATCGATATTTTTTGCAAAAGTACAAAGAAAAATACTTAAAGTGAGGATAGAGTTTTGCAAGCGTTAGCAATTTATCTAGATTTAATCTGGCAGAGCGTGAAAGGCTTTTTTGCCAATTATTACAATTTCTATCAAATGTTTGTTTTTTTGGGAGTTTTGGCACTTTGTTTTGTGATGTCCAAGATTTTCTTAAAAACTTTCCGTAAAACAAAAATAGCTAGAAAGCACGAAAAATTTGTAGATTCTTTTAATCTTGTTTTATTTCCGCTCTTGACAATCTCCATTTTGACGATTATCTACCTTATCAACGAAAAATTTTTTGACCACTCTTACATCCTTTTCTATTGTCTAAAATTTTGTTTCTTGTGGGCGATAGTTCGTTTCACAAAAATTTTCCCTAAAAAAAATCTTCTCTTTACTTTTATCTCTGTGTCTATTATCAGCCTTACGCTTTTGAGCATCTTGGAAATTGGGCAAGCAAAGCTTACCTTTCAACTGGGCGGTTTTTCGATTAGTATCCACGAGTTTTTTAGAACTGTGGGCATCACTTGCTTTCTTATCTGGCTTTTTTCGCAGGTAAACACCCGAATAGAAGGATTTATCCAGAAGCAGTGGGATCTGCCGCCCAACTCGAAAGAGCTTTTGGTAAAAGTCAGCAACATCGGAATAATCGTCTTTTTTGCTTTGATCGGGCTGAACATACTTGGTCTTGATTTGACAAAATTTGCTTTCCTCACTGGTGCTATCGGTATCGGTATCGGTTTTGGATTAAAAAATATTATTTCTAACTTGGTAAGTGGGCTTATTTTGCTGCTGGACAAGACGATACAAAAAGGCTCGATAGTGGAGCTGGACGACATCTCGGGGACGATCAGCAATATCGGCGTGCGGAACACGATAGTGCGAAGTTTCGATGGCAAAGAGATTCTTATTCCAAATGAGAAGTTTATCAGCGACAAGGTGACAAACTGGACGCTTTCCAATATGCAGATAAGATTAAAGGTAAAGATTGGAGTAAGTTACGAGTCTGATCCCGTAGAGGTGAAAGAAATACTTCAAGAGACACTCAACAACAACCGCTTTGTGGCAAAAAGTCCCGAAGCCAGAGCGTATTTAGACCATTTTGGAGATAGCTCTATCGACTTTGTGGTGTTTTTTTGGGTACGAGATGTCAGTATGGAATACCACCAACCCAAAGAAAGCGTGCTGATGGACATCTGGCAAGCCCTGAAAGAGCACAACATCAACATACCTTTCCCACAGCTGGTGATACATCAGAGTAAGACAGATGCAAAATAAAGTAGTCGTGCTTTCCATCGGCAATGAAATATTGCTAGGCAAGACAGTGAACACGAACGCAGCCCATATGGGTCAACAGTTGTCGCAAGCGGGCTATGAAGTGGTAGCCAATCTGGTGTGTGCGGACACGCGGCAAGCGATAGTAAATATGCTGGACTACTCCTACACATTGGCGAGTGTCGTGGTTTGCACGGGAGGGCTGGGTCCCACGGTGGACGACATCACCAGAGGAGCGATGGCAGAGTTTTTTGCGGTAGACCTCTTGTGGAACGAAGAGCTATGGCAAAAAATCAAGAGCTATTACGAAGCTCACACAGGGCAAGCCTCGCCCGAGAACAACAAAGCTCAGGCGATGATACCTGCAGGATTTGCACACCGTGTGAACGAAGTCGGCACAGCTCCAGCACTTTACAGCGTTAGCAGTGAGAAAAAAATCTTTCTGATGCCCGGAGTTCCTGCCGAGATGAAAAATTTTATGCAAAAACTGGTGATGCCCGAGATGGAGAAAATTTTTCCCAAAAGGGATTTTTATTTGCAGACGGTGCATTTATATGGAATGCCAGAGGCTCTCATAGCCGAAAAGAACGAAGATTTGAGCTTGGGAGAAGGCGTAAATCTAGCTTACTTGCCTCAGGGCGGTTTTGTGGATTTGCGAGTCTACGGCGAAAATGTGCAGGGATGTAAAGAGTTGTTGGCAAAGCTGGAGCAACGTTTTTCGGGGAAGATAGTGGGTTATGGCGATACAGACATCTTGCAGGAGTTGCACCAGAGGTTGATAGAGCAGAAGCTAACTTTGGCAGTGGCAGAGTCTTGCACTGGCGGTATGCTGATGAGTAAGCTGGTCGACTATGCGGGGAGCTCGCAGTATCTGCTGGGCGGTGTGGTGAGCTATGCCAACCAGATAAAAGAGAAAATCTTGGGCGTGGATAGCAAGCTGCTAGACAAACACGGGGCTGTGAGCCAAGAGGTGGCAGAGGCAATGGCAAGAGGTGTAGCGGCGAGATTCTCGGTAGATTTAGCCGTCGCCATCACTGGCGTAGCAGGTCCAGACGGTGGCACTCAACACAAGCCCGTGGGGTTGGTGTGGTTTGCTATCTACTATCGTGGGGAAGTGCATTCCTTTAGCAAGTTGATCGCAGGCGAGCGGAATGGTGTGAGGCAGAGGGCGGTTAATGTTGTGGCGGGTGAGCTGCTAAAAATTTTGAAAGACTAAATATTTGGGATAAAAGATGAAAACGATTAAGATATTTTTAGCTTCCTCAGAGGAATTGAAAGAGGACAGGTTAGGGTTTGAAATTTTTATAAATAGAAAAAACAAACACTATATTAAAAATGGGCTATTTTTTGAATTAGTTATTTGGGAAGATTTTATTGATGCTATTTCTAAAACTAGATTGCAGGATGAATACAAGAAAGCAATTACTGAGAGTGATATTTTTGTCTGTTTATTTAAAACAAAAGTAGGTAAATATACAAAAGAGGAGTTAGCACACGCTTTTGGGAAATTCCAAGAAAATGATAAACCTCTTATTTACACATATTTCAAAGATGTAGAAATCAAAACTAGTGAGATAACTAGGGGAATATCGGCTTTTTTGGATTTTAAGGAAGAGCTTTTAGACTTGGGACACTTCCTTACTAAATATACGAGTATAGCTGATTTGAAGGATCAGTTTGGAGATCAATTAGATAAAATTATTCCTAAATTGTCAAAAGACAATTTGAACAAAGCAAATCTTGTAACTAAATCAAAGAAGGTAGCCAAGGGAAATTTTACCAACAGTGTGGGAATAGAGATGGTGCGGGTAGAGGCTGGCACATTCCAGATGGGTGGAGATGGTGAATATGATGGTAAGCCTGTGCATAGTGTGACTCTGAGCCAAGAGTACTACATTGGTAAATACCAGGTGACCCAAGCACAATGGACAGCGGTGATGGGCAGTAATCCTTCTTACTTCAAAGGGGGCAATTTGCCTGTGGAGCATGTCTCTTGGAACGATGTGCAAGAGTTTTTTACCAAACTGAACGAGATGGAAGGCACAAGTAAGTATAGACTGCCTACAGAAGCTGAGTGGGAGTTCGCTGCTCGGGGTGGTAACCAGAGTAAAGGTTACACTTATGCTGGCAGTAACAATATCGACGATGTCGCTTGGTATGGCTTAAATTCAAGTAGCACCCACGAAGTAGGGACGAAGTCCCCTAACGAGCTGGTTATCTACGATATGAGCGGTAATGTCTATGAATGGTGTAACGATTGGCATGGTGGTTACTCCAGTGATGCGGTTACCGACCCTAGTGGACCTAGCACGGGCTCTGGCCGCGTGTTGCGTGGCGGTGGCTGGGGCGGCGGTGTTTACGGCTGCCGTGTGGCTGATCGCTACTCCAGCTATCCGAGCTATGGCAACCGCAGCCGCGGATTTCGCCTGGATAGTTCACTATAAGAAATTCACTCTTTTCTTGAGCTAAAAAACAGTGAGCAAGCCCACTATCCCTGCCTTTGGATTCCTGCTTCCGCAGGAATGAGGGAGAGGGACAGGGAGCACTCACCACTACCCATTCCTGCACACCACTCGCTTTGCTTTCTTACTTGCTCTCATTCCTGCACACCACCAGCCTTGTGTTACCACCCACCCTCATTCACGCGGAAGCGGGAATCCAAGGATGGGTTGGGCGAATAAATACATAAAGCAGGAAGCGTTAAATTCGTTAGCCGCTCTGAGTTTACGCTGAAGAGCGATGTGCTATATCACTTCTATTAAAATAGTTGTGATTTCTAGCACAAGCCTTTCAGCGTGCGAAGAAGGTTTAGAATTTAGCTTACTGATTTGGTATTTTGGCTTTACCTTTTGTTACTTTTCGCTTTGGTCACCCAAAGGGAAAAGTAAAACCCTCCGTTAGGAGAGAAAGACAAAGGGCTACCGCCCAGATGGGCGAAGACCACCATCCCCGCTGAAGGAGATAAATTCCCAACAATTGGTTGACATATTTTTCGCTTTGCGTGGATTCGGGACAAATATATTTAAGTACTGGAGGATAAGATGTTTAGATTTGATGAGATTATAACTCCAAAAAGCTTGCCTGAGGCTGCAAAATTAATGGCGAATGCCGATAGTGTTGCTGTTGCTGGAGGGCTTTTTTTGAGATTTGCCAAAACTAAATGCCGTAGAGCTGTTGACTTGTCAGCTTTAGGATTGGATTTTGTCAAAAAAAACGGAGCTACTGTGGAGATTGGGGCGACCGCTTCTTTGCGTAAGGTAGAGCTAGAGGCTGCTAATTTTTTCGCTGGAGCTTTGAGTAAAGCTGCTTCTATGATATTGGGTGTGCAGTTTCGTAACTTGGCAACTATCGGTGGAGCAGTGATGTCAAAATCAGGTTATTCCAATTTGATTACTGTTTTGGTGGCTTTAGATGCCAAATTGGTTTTTGCTTCGGGCAAAGAAATGGGAATTACAGAGTTTTTGGCAGGCGAGCGTGGAAACGACCTTTTGGAAAAGATTGTGGTAAAGGACGATTTTGATGGCGTTAGTTTTCAATTATTACAACACACTACGCTGGATATAGCTGTGCTGAATGTGGCTGTTGCCAAAAAAGGCAAGAGCATCGCCATAAGTGTGGGAGCGAGACCTCAGGTAGCTGTGAGAGCAACTGCAGCGGAGAAGGCTTTTGCTGATGGTAAAGATGCCGCTAGCGTGGCAGAGATTGCTGCAGAGCAAACGAGCTATAGCAAAGACATCAGAGGTAGCGTGGAATATCGTAAGGCTTTGGCTCAAGGATTGGTAGAGAGAGCTATTACGGAGGCAAGCAAATGAAATTAGATATAAGATTAAATGGTGCTCCCAAAACTTATTACATCAAAGACGACGAGTATTTGTTAGATGTGTTGCGTAACAACGGCATCACTAGCGTCAAGAGAAGTTGCGACACTTCCTCTTGTGCGATGTGTACGGTGCTGGTGGATGGAAAACCTGTGCTTTCTTGCTCATTCTTGGCTGCTAGAGCTCAAGGTAAGTCTGTCACGACTGTAGATGGTATCCAAAAAGAGGCGGACGCTTTTTTCAAGGCGATGAACCAAGAGGGTGCTATCCAGTGTGGATATTGCGATACTGCTCTTGCTGTGACTGTCTATGCGATGGTGCAAGAGCTAGGAGCTGACTTGACCGATGACGAGATTAGACATTACATCAACGGTAATGTGTGTCGCTGTTCGGGATATGTGAGTCAGATGAGAGCGATTAAAACTTATTTGGGAGGCTTGAAATGAGTAGTGCTGTAGGTAAATCAGTTCCTAAAAAGGACGGCGAAGGCATCATCAAGGGTAAACCCGTATATACAAACGATATGGCAAAAAGAGACCCAGACGCTTTGACAGTGAGGGTTTTGCGTTCTCCACACGCTTATGCTAGGATCAAATCTGTAGATGTGAGTGCTGCTAAAGCTATGGAAGGTGTGGCGACGGTGATGACCCATCTGGACAAGGACATCCCTCACAACATATATACGCGTGCTGGACAAGGCTTTCCAGAGCCTTCTCCATATGACAAGTTCATCTTGGACGAGTTCGTCCGATATGTAGGTGATGAGGTGTTGGCTGTGGCTGCTGTGGACGAGCGGACTGCTCAGGCGGCTTTGGACTCTGTGAAGGTCGAGTATGATGTGTTAGAGCCAGTGCTTGATTTTGAGAAAGCTGAAGGACACAAAAGCGTTATCCATACAGAGCCAGAGGCTTGTGAGTTATTTCCGATCGGTTTTGAACCGAAAAAAAACCTTGCAGCATCTTACTTTTGTGAAGACGGCGATACAGATGGTGAGATGAAGAAAAGTGACATTGTAGTGGAAGACACTTTTTACACACAAGCACAAGCTCACTATTGTGCCGAGACGCATACTTGTTACACTTATATGGATGGTTATGATAGATTGAATGTAATCAGCTCCACCCAAGTGCCTCATCATATTCGTAGGATTATTTCCAAAGCTTTGGATTTCGATCGCTCCAGAATAAGAGTGCACAAACCAAAAGTGGGCGGTGGTTATGGTGGCAAACAACAGATACACGGCGAGATGTTTGCGTGTATCACCACTTTGCGGACAGGCAAGCCAGCTATCTGCAACTACAGCCGTAAAGAGGTGTTCGAGTCAACTTTTGCTCGTCATCAGATGAAGATTACAGTGAAGATAGGAGCAAATAAAGATGGCTCTATCAACGCATTAGATATGGATGTACTATCCAACACGGGAGCATACGGGGAGCACGCTTTGACGGTGTTTATGCTCGCTGGTGGCAAAACTTTGCCACTGTATGCTGTGCAGGGTCGCTCCAAAGCTGTGAAGTTCGGAGGCAAAGTGGTATATACCAACATGACTCCAGGTGGTGCTTATCGTGGATACGGTGCTATGCAAGGGAACTTTGCTCTGGAATCGGCTATGGATATGCTCGCCGAGAAGGTGGGAGTGTCGCCAGCTAAGATCAGAGAGATGAATATGATCAAAGAGGGTCAAACATCTCCACTGTTCAAGCTGATGGGCGAGGGTACTGAAGGCAAGGCTATGAATGTTGAGTCTTGCAAGTTGGAATATTGTATGAAAAGAGCCAAAGAGATGGCTGGCTGGAATGATGAATGCCAAGTGACTGAACTAGGCAATGGGAAAGTGAGAGCACAAGGAATGGCTATCGCTATGCAGGGATCGGGCATCGTAGATATTGATATGGCTTCTGCTGCACTTAAGCTCAACGACGATGGTTTTTTCAATCTGACTATCGGTGCCACAGAGATAGGTCAAGGCTCTGACACTGCTATGTCACAGATTGCAGCCGATGTATTGAATATGGATAGTTCGCGAATAGTTGTTTACTCTTCGGATACCGACCTCACTCCATTTGATCCGGGTGCATACGCATCCAAGACGACCTATGTTACTGGTAATGCAGTGATTAAGACCGCCAAGGCGATGAAAGCCAAGATTGAAGCGAAGGCAGCTGCTATTTGGAAAGTAGAAGCTAAAGAAGTAGAGTTTGATGGTAAGATGGTTAAAAGTAGTGATGGCAAGAACTCTATCACAATCGAAGATTTGGGTTCTAACCTTTATTACGATATGGGTCTAGGTGCCTTGAAAGGTCAGTTGATGGCTTGTGAGTCTTTTACACCATCAGTGTCACCTCCTCCTTATATGGCAGCTATCGTGGATATTACTATCGATAAGGTTACAGGGCATTACGATATCAACGATTACATCGGAGTGATAGACTGTGGTGGACTTATCAACCCTGCTCTGGTGAAAGTGCAAGGTGAGGGTGGTCTGGTGCAAGGCATTGGGATGGCTTGTTATGAGGATGTAGCATATTCCGACAAGGGTCAGATGCTCACCAATAGCCTTTTCAATTACAAAGTTCCAGCTAGAAAAGAGGTGCCTAAGATTACGGTAGAGTTTGCAGAGAGTTACGACCCGACAGGTCCTTACGGTGCCAAATCGATAGGTGAAATCGGTATAGATACGCCGATGGCTGCGATAGCAAACGCTATCTATGCTGCTACGGGAGTCCGAATAAAGGACTTGCCGCTATTCCCTGAGAAAGTTCTCATGGGGATGAAAAAGTGAGATTGTTGAAATAAAATAGTAAAGACCTTCTTTTTAAGAGGGTCTTTTTTTTTGTTTAATTTTTTATTTTTAAAAAATCAAACAAAAGGATTGACTGCAAAAAAAGAGATGTAAGAATTTGATTGTTTGCTAGTGAAAAGGAGAAATAAAAATGAATGTGAAGATTCAAGAATTGCAAGAAAAAGTAGCTCAAGCCTGTATGGGTGGTGGGCAAAAAAGAATAGATGCTCAACATAAAAAAGGGAAATGGACTGCTCGAGTAAGAATTGCTTACCTTTTGGATGAGGGAAGTTTTGCTGAGATGGATATGTTTGTTACGCATAATTGTGTTAATTTCGGCATGGAAAAGAGTAAAATTCTCGGTGATAGCGTGGTTACTGGCTCGGGGAAGATTGCAGGTCGCCTTGTGTACTTGTTTGCTCAGGATTTCACTGTCAATGGAGGGTCTCTATCCAAGGTGCATGCGGATAAGATATGCAAGGTGATGGATGAAGCGATGAAAGTGGGTGCTCCCGTGATAGGTTTGCTGGATTCTGGTGGAGCTAGAGTGCAAGAGGGCATCGACTCTTTGGCTGGTTTCGGCGAGATTTTTGTGCGTAATGTGATGGCTTCGGGAGTGATACCTCAAATTTCTGCCATTTTAGGTCCTTGTGCTGGGGGAGCTGTTTACTCGCCAGCGATTACCGATTTCACGATTATGAATAACGAAAACGCGTTTATGTTTATCACTGGTCCTAAGGTGGTCAAGACTGTGCTTCATGAGGAGATAAGCACTGAGGATTTGGGTGGAGCTAATATACATATGAGAAAATCTGGGGTGGCTCAGTTCAAAGGCGAAGGCGAGCAAGATACGCTAGATCATGTTAAATCGCTGCTTAGCTACATTCCGTCTAACTTTAAGCAAGCTGCTCCGTCGCAGGAGTGTAGCGATCCTGTGGATAGGGAAATTAACTCTTTTGCGGAGTTGGTGCCAGAGAATGTGAATAAAGGTTACGATATCAAAAAGGTAATAGCAGAGATTGTGGATGATGGTGAGTTTTTGGAGGTTTCCAAAGATTTTGCTCGGAATATCGTAGTAGGATATGCTCGCATGAATGGCAAGAGCGTGGGAATAGTCGCCAATCAACCTGCATTTTTGGCAGGATGTTTGGACATCAACGCTTCTGTGAAAGCTGCAAGGTTTGTCAGATTTTGCGATAGTTTTAATATTCCTTTGCTGGTGCTGGAAGATGTGCCAGGATTTATGCCAGGTTCTACACAAGAGCATGGTGGCATCATCCGTAACGGTGCTAAGCTGATGTACGCTTTTGCAGAGGCTACGGTGCCCAAGATTACTTTGATATTACGAAAAGCTTATGGTGGAGCGTATATAGTGATGAACTCTCGCCATCTTTTTGCTGATAGAGTGGTGGCTTGGCCGATGGCTGAGATAGCTGTGATGGGTGCCAAAGGTGCTGTGGAAATTCTTTTTCGCAGAGCGTCTACCGAACAAGAAGACCCAGAAGCTTTTATGGCAGGGAAAGAAAGAGAGTATAGGGAAAAGTTTGCTAACCCTTATGATGCAGCGTCCAAAAGCTACATTGATGGTGTAATTTTACCCTCAGATACTAGAGCTTTTCTTATTAGTACGCTGGAACAATTGGAGGGTAAAAAATCTAATTTGCCTGCCAAGAAACATGGAAATATTCCTCTTTAGGATGGAAGTAAAAAAAGGAGTGGATGATGAATTTTGATTTTGATTATTGTGCCCCGCAGACCGAGACAGAGCTGTTAGATTTGCTGGCTACTACCAAAGACGCTGTGCTTTTGGCAGGAGGTACAGATTTGATCGTGAATATGCGGTCTGGACTAAAAAAACCTACGACAGTGGTAAATTTTAAGAAGATAGCCCAGTGTCATCAGCTGGAGTTTGATGCTAAAAAAGGGTTGGTGATAGGTGCAGGAGTGACTGTAAACAACCTTTTGGAAAATAAAGTTGTGAAAGAAAAATTCCCAGTGCTAGCTGAGGCTTGTCATTTATTGGCTTCTCATCAACTCCGTAATAGAGCTACTGTCATTGGCAATATTGTCAACGCTTCACCGTCGGGAGATTTACCGCCGGTTTTTTTGTGTCTGGACGCTTCTATCAAGTTAGTGAGCAAGAAAGGCGAGAGAGTAGTGTCGTTGAAAGATTTTTTCTTGGGCGTCAAGAAGACGGTAATAACCAAAGATGAGTGGGCAAAAGAGGTGATAGTGCCAGCCGCTAGCGCCGATGCGAAGGGCGATTATAAAAAGCTCACCAGAATAAAGGGACACGATTTATCGCTTTTGGGTGTAGCTGTGGTCAAGGGGAAAGGCTTTTTGGCTGTGTCTGTGAACGCTGCTGCTCCCACGCCAGTGTTGGTGGGCAGGTATGCCGCTGATGTGAGCATGGAGACGGTGCTTTCTGATATTCTAGCTAAGATTTCACCGATAGATGATATTCGTTGTAGCAAGAAGTATAGGCTATTTATGGCTCAAAAGTATGCCAAAGATATTATGAAGGAGTTAGCTTTATGAAGAAGATTTCGATAAAAGTTAACGGCGAGATGTATGTAAGAGAGGTCGCCGATAGTAGGATTTTGTTACATTTTTTGCGGGAAGACTTAGGTCTGACTGCTGCCAAAGAGGGTTGTGGTGCGGGAGAGTGTGGAGCTTGTACTATTTTTTTGAATGGTAGAGTGGTGAACTCTTGCCTAGTGCTGGCTGCTGAGGCGGATGGTAGCGAGATAGTGACATTGGAAAACGAATCCAAAGATGGCTCTTTGAGTGATTTGCAAAAATTTTTTCAAAAGCATCAAGCCGTGCAATGTGGATATTGCACTGCGGGGATGATAATGTCTGTTAAGGAGCTTTTGCTACGAAACGCTAAACCGAGCGTTGAGCAGATAAAAGATCAAATCGAAGGTAATTTTTGCCGTTGTACGGGTTATAGCCAGATAATAGATGCTGTTTTGGACGCAAGCGGACAGTTGGACAAATAGGAGAAATTGTTATGTATGAAAATGATAAAAATCTCAAATTTATAGGTAAAGATATTCCGCGCAAAGATACTCTAGCTAAGATTACGGGAGAGGCGATGTACACCACCGATATGGTGTTGCCGGGGATGCTCCACGCTTTGGTGAAGGTTAGTCCTTATGCTAGTGCGAAGATATTGAGCTTGGACACGAGTAAAGCTGAGGCTTTGCCTGGTGTGCGTGGAGTGCTAACGGGAGCAGAGCTGGATTACAAGATAGGGCTGTATTTGGTGGATAAAGATGTACTTGCCAAGAAGTTTGTACGGCACTATGGTGAGGGTGTGGCTGCTGTGGTGGCAGACGATCTGAAGATTGCTCAAAATGCGATAGATTTGATAGAGGTGAAGTATGAGCCGATGAAGCCTGTGCTGAATGTGAAAGATGCTTTGAAAAAAGATGCACCTGTAATCCATCCCGATTTGGGTAGTTACGACTATTTCGAACCGTGTTTCACTCCGAAGCCAGGTACGAATATTGCCAATCATACCAAGACTCGCAAGGGAGATGTGGAAAAAGCTTTTGCGAACTCCGACTATATAGTGGAGCGAGAATATACTAATCCTGCTGTGCAACATGTGCCGATGGAGACGCACGCCGCGATAGTGCAATGGAAGGTGGACAACAATATTCAGATTTGGTCTTCGGCTCAGTCTGCTTTTACGGTGCGAAACTTAATGGCAAACTCTTTCAAATTGCCTCATTCCAAAATCAAGGTCACCATCCCCAATGTGGGTGGAGGTTTTGGTGGCAAAGCGGGAGTGGGCATAGAGCCTTTAGTTGCGTGTTTGTCGAGAAAGGCTGGCGGTCGTCCAGTGAAGTTTGTGGCTTCTCGTGAAGAGGAGTTCTATATGTTGCCAAGGCGAACAGGTCTTGTGTACAATATAAAGACAGGTTTGAGCAAAGAGGGTAAAATATTGGGACAGAAGATGTCCTTGTATTGGGACGCTGGAGCTTATGCAGACTATGCTGTGAATGTGACTAGAGCTACAGGCTATTCTGCCAACGGTCCTTATCATATTCCCGATGCATGGCTAGATGGTTACACTATCTATACCAACTTGCCTTACTCTACAGCTTATAGGGGATTTGGTCATGTGGAGTTTTCTTGGGGACTGGAGCGACACATGGATTTGTGTGCTCAAACTATGGGAATTGACCCTTACGAATTTCGCAAGCTAAATATGTATAAACCAGGTTCGACCACGATTACAGGAGAAGAGATTACAGCAGACTCTGGTAATGTACGAAAATGTGTAGAGACGGTGAAAGAGGCTATTGGCTACGGAACTCTTACAGCAGAAGAGAAGCAAATAGAGGCTAAGGGAAAGAAAATTGGTAAAGCGATGGTAACTTTTAAAAAAGCTCCCGCTATGCCAGCTTTTACAGGCTCTACCACTACTATCAGAATGAACGAAGATGGCACGGTGAACGCCAACCTGACCCTGACAGAAATAGGGCAAGGAGCTTACACAGCTATCGCCCAGATAGTGGCAGAAAGACTGAGAATTCCCTACGACGATGTGAATGTGACTATCTATTGTGACACAGAACACGACCCCTACGATTGGCAAACTGTGGCTTCTAAAGGGCTATTTATGAGTGGCAACGCTTCGATAAAGGCTGCCGATGACCTTTTGGAGAGAGTTTATAAGGTGGCCTCAGAGGTGCTTCGCTGTGACGTGATAGACTTGGATCATCAAGATGGCAAGGTTTTCATTAAGCATCATCCCAAATCTTTTGTGACTTTCGCTCAGGTGGCGGTAGGCTACGCTTACCCCAACGGTAACGGTGTGGGCGGACCTATCTTGGGAGTTGGTAGCTATATAGCTCAGGGACTTACCAATCTGGAAAAAACCACAGGACAAGGTTATCCAGCTCTGGACTGGACTATGGGTGCACACGGTGTGATAGTGGAAGCAGATCCAGAGTCGGGAGAGTATACTATTAAGAAGATAGCTACCGCCATGGATTTGGGCAAAGTGATAAATCTAGGTTGTGCCAAAGGGCAAACTTTTGGGGCGGTGGTGCAAGGAATGGGTACAGGAGTGTGTGAAGGTTACATATATGACGATCAAGGGAAATTGATGAATCCGAACTTTACCGACAATAAAATTCCGACATCGAAAGATGTGCCAGAGAGCTTGGAATTTTATCCGATAGAGACACCTCAAATCGATGGACCTTATGGTGCTAGAGGTATAGGTGAGCCTCCGATGGTGTCGGTGGCATCGGGCATAGGTAATGCCCTCAAGGACGCTCTGGGTGTAGAGTTACTAAATTTGCCTATTCGTTCGGAAGATGTTTGGAGAGCTATTGCAGACAAAGAAAACTTTAATCTTAAAGATTATGTAACAAAAAAATAAAATTAAAGAAAAGGAGAAAAAATGGAAAAAATTAATGGAAAACTTGTCGTTTTAGGATTGCAACACACTTTCGTGATGTTTGGTGCTACTGTGTTAGTGCCACTTATCACGGGGTTAGATGTGGGTGTGACTCTATTGATGGCGGGTATAGGAACTTGGGTATTCCACATTTTGACAAAGTTTGAGGTGCCGGTATTTTTAGGTAGTTCTTTTGCTTTCATACCTGGTATCATTGCTGTGTCAAAAGCTCAAGGAGGGTCTTTGTCGGAGGCTTGTGGTGGACTGGTAATGGCTGGTTTCGTCTATATTCTAGCTTCGGTAGTATTTAAGAAAGTAGGTCATGAGAAGTTGCACCTGATATTGCCTCCTCATGTAACAGGACCAGTAATCATCCTTATAGGACTGCTTTTGGCTCCAGTAGCTATCAACAACGCTACTTCAGCTTATTCTCCTCATGTTATAGAGAAGATAGGTCTTGGTGGATCTTGGTTTATAGCTTTGTTTACTTTTGGAGTAGCTGCTTTCATCAAAATTTTCTTTGAAGAGAGAAATAAGCTTGTTTCTATGCTTCCTGTCCTTATTGCTCTTTTTTCAGGGTATATCCTTAGTATCATGATGGGAGTTGTAGATTTTTCTTCTGTAATGAATGCTAGTTGGATTGGTTCTCCTAAGTTTACCATCGCTACTTTCACTATGCGTGGAGCATCTATCATCGTACCTGTAGCTATCGTGACTATCGTAGAGCACTTCGGTGATGTGTTGGCTATCGGTAATGTTGTGGATAAAGATTTTATCAAAGAACCAGGTGTTCATAGAACTATCTTGGGTGATGGTATCGCTACTAGTTTATCTGCTTTCTTCGGTGGACCTGCTAACACTACTTACTCTGAGAATACAGGTGCCGTGGCTCTTACTGGTGCTAAAAATCCAGTGATCATGAGAATTGCTGCTTGTTTTGCTATTTTACTTGCTTTTATTCCTAAGTTCACCGCAATCATCGGTAGTATTCCTGGTCCAGTAATTGGTGGTATTTCTATCTTACTTTTTGGTATGATTTCATCTATCGGTATTAGCAATATGATTAGAGCTAAGATTGACTTTGCAGACCCTAGACCTTTGATGGTTACTGCTACTATCTTGGTGATAGGTCTTGGTAACGCTGCTATCAAGATTAGTGGTGCTGAGCTAAAAGGGCTTGGTTTTGCCGCTTTGTTTGGCATCATTTTGAACGCTATTTTCTTGATGACCACCAAAGGTCATATCAAGAAGTTGGAAGACAAGTAATAATAAATTGATTAGATTTAACGGCGAAAAAAGGGGAGAGCTTTTTGCTCGAACTGGAGTAGGTAGAGTGCATACCGTGTTTGATAAAGCTATCAACATTTTGGTGGACGGACATTACTGCACGCTGCTAAAACGGGAAAGTTTGCTTTCCCCTTATTCGCTAGTTGCCAGCTCATTTTTTGAGCTAGATTTGAAGTTGAAAAATCGCTTGGTTTATTTTAGGCACGATCGAGTGGAAATAGAGAAGAGCGTGAGCATAGGACTACCAAAAACGGCTATAGCGCTAAATATTGATGTTGTTCTGGGAAAAAATATTGTGGGAAATCAAGAGTTGCTCTTGTTTTTGCATAAGTTTGGAAAGCCAGAAGGGTTAATGGGGATGATGGATAGAAGTGTTCGCTCGATTTGGAGTGATAAAGCTTTGAGTATTTTAGCAGATGGGCAACTTAGCTCTGCTGCCAAATTGGTAGGATTAGGTATAGGATTTACTCCTAGTGGAGACGATTTTTTGTGTGGTGTATTGGGAGGATTAGATTTTTTGGGATTAACTCAAGAGTTTATTTTGTTGCAAGGTTGTTTGGATGCAAACAAGACTAGTTTAGGTGGTAAAAGTTTATTATTGGGAGCTATGAAACATAGTTATCCCTTGGTATTTAAAAATTTTATATTGGGGTTAGGGAAGGGGAAGTTGGATGAAAACATTGTAAATTTTGGTTCGACTTCGGGCACGGATTTTACCTGTGGGGTATGTTGGGTTTTGAAGAAATACAACAAAAGGAAAAAAAATGAAAGAGATCTATGTAGAGAAAGATTCGTACTTTGATTCTGTTGTGCTGATGCTGATCAATCGCGAGATCAAAAAAATTGAAGGTGTGACCGAAGCCGTAGTGGCGATGGGTACTCCTATGAATTTGGACTTGCTTGGTGATTTGCAGATGGATAATGATGAAGTAAAAGGTGCTACACCTAACGACTTGATTATCGCTGTCGAATCTGATGATGCTGCTGTCTTGGCGGAAGCCATGGAAGTAGCTAAAAAGAAGCTTACCGAAAGAGGTTCTTCAGGAGAGAGTGAAACTTACAAACCTGCAACTTTGGATGCAGCTGTTAATACTTACTCTGATATTAACATGGTAGTTATATCTTTGCCGGGAGCTTTTGCACCATCTCAAGTGCGTAAAGCTTTGAATCAAGGAAAGCATGTGATGCTATTTTCGGACAACATCCCGCTGGAGCAAGAGATAGCTCTTAAGAAGTTAGCGAGCGAAAAAGGGCTTTTGATGATGGGACCCGACTGCGGCACCGCTATTATCAATGGTAAACCTTTGTGTTTTGCTAATGTGGTAAAACAAGGGCCTATCGGTGTTGTCGGTGCTTCTGGTACTGGCTTACAAGAGATTACCTGTAGTATCGAAAAATTCGGTTCGGGAGTTTCTCAAGGTATCGGTACTGGTGGCAGAGATCTAAAAAGCGAAGAGATCGGCGGAACTATGATGCTCATGGGCATCGAAGCTCTGAAGAACGATCCTGAGACTAAGGTAATCACAATCGTGTCTAAGCCTCCTGTAGAGTCGGTAGCCAAAAAAGTTATTGATGCTTTGGAAAATTCAGGCAAACCAGGTGTTGTGCATTTCATCGGTTTGGATGGAGAAGACACAGCTAATGTTCGCTTTGCCAAAAACCTAGAAGAGGCTGCTAAAATGGCAGTGGCTCTGGCTAATGGTGAGAAGTTCGAGAGAATTTTGTTTACCATTTCTGATAGTGAAGTAGAAGCGATAGTTGCTAAAGAGTCTGCTGGTATAGCTGTTCACCAAAAATATTTGCGTGGGCTATATACAGGTGGAACTCTTGCCGATGAGGCGATGATACTCTTGAACGAAAGTTTGGGTGGTGTGTTCTCTTTTGATCATGTAGACAAAAACTATATCCTCAAAGACCCTTTCAAATCAACTGCTCATACTATCGTGGATTTGGGAGAAGATGTGTTTACTAATGGTCGTCCTCACCCGATGATAGAGCCTGGTACTAGAGACGATAGAATTCTTTTGGAAGCTAAAGACAAAGAGGTAGCTTTGATGTTACTCGATGTCGTGATTGGCTACGGTTCTCATCCAGATCCAGCTGGGGCAATATTAGATAGCTTGCAACTAGCCAAAGATAACGCAAAGAAAAATGGTGGTTATTTGTCGATAGTGGCTTCTATTACTGGTACTGAAGGAGACTTCCAAGGTTTTGCCGAGCAAAAAAGAAAGTTGGAATCTATTGGTATCGTGGTGATGCCTTCTAACTATCAAGCTTCTATGTTGGTTCTTAAGATTATGGAAAAGGTAGGTAAGTAAGATGGATGTTAAAGCTATAAATAAACTGTTTACCCAAGATTTAGTAGTCGCTAATATGGGTTTGGAAAGCTTTGCTGATAATTTGAGAGAGCAAGATGTTAAGGCAATTCAAATTGGTTGGAAACCGCCAGCAGGTGGAGATCCTAAACTTGTCGCTATGCTTGATGCTATCGAGGCTAGTGGCGTAGATGTTGCTGCCGCTAACGCTAAAGCAGTGAAAAACATGATGACCTCAAAACCAGTTTTGATGGATATTGGTGTGGCTCTAGACGATATTCCAGGGATGGAAGAGAAGATGTTTTTGCATGCTGGACCTCCAGTGTCTTGGGAGAGGATGAGTGGTCCGACGCGCGGCGCTGTTATCGGTGGTATCATTTTTGAGGGTTGGGCATCTACTCCTGAAGAGGCTGAGAAATTAGCTGCTTCTGGTGCTATCAAATTCGACCCTTGTCATCATCATAGTACTGTAGGACCTATGGCTGGTATCGTGACTCCTAGTATGCCTGTTTGGATAGTGAAGAACGAAGCTTTTGGCAATTACTCTTACGCTACGCTCAACGAAGGCTTAGGTAAAGTTCTTCGTTATGGAGCTTATGGAGAAGAGGTCAACAACCGTCTGCAATGGATGAAAGATCTTTTAGCTCCTGTCTTAAAAGCTGCTCTGGCTGCTCATGGTCCTCTGGATATGAAAAACATCATTGCTCAAGTGTTACAAATGGGTGATGAAGGTCACAACCGTAATCGTGCAGGTACCTCTATCGTGATCAGAGAGTTAGCTAGTGATTTGGTAAAGTTGAAAGATTTTAGTAAAGAGGAGATAGCAGAGGTTTTTGACTTTCTTAACGAAAACGATCATTTCTTCTTAAACCTTTCTATGCCAACGGCTAAAGCTATTATCGATTCGGCTCACAACATAGAGGGTTCTACTATTGTGACTGTCTTGGCTAGAAATGGTACCGATTTTGGTATCAGAGTTTCTGGATTGGGCGATGAGTGGTTTATAGACCAAGCTCCTATCGTAGATGGATTGTATTTGCCTGGTTATACAGAAGATGATGCAGCTAGGGATATTGGCGATTCTACGATCACTGAGACCGCTGGATTTGGTGGATTTGCTATGGCTGCTGCTCCTGCTATCGTCAAGTTCGTCGGTGGTAGCCCAGAAGATGCTTTGAATGTCACTAAAAGAATGTATGAGATTACCGATGGGGAAAACACGATTTTCCAAATTCCTATCTTAGATTTCCGTGGCACTCCGACAGGTATCAACTTGCTCAAAGTGATAGAATCAGGAATCTTGCCAGCTATCAACACAGGTATCGCTCATAAGACTCCAGGAATAGGTATGGTTGGAGCTGGCCTCGTGGATCCACCCATGAAGTGCTTTACAGATGCTTTGGCAGCTTTTGCTAAGGAATATTCAAATAAAAAATAATAGTAAAAAAAAAGGAGATAAGTCATGAAAAATCAGGAATTTATGGAAATGATGGCGAATGGCATTGAGATGTACGATCTGACGATGAGATTGTCTATTCACACACCACCATGGCCAAGTTACATGCCTCTTGGATTGCAATATTTCAAGAGAATTGCTGGAGCTCATATGGGTCAAGGTGCTAATGGACAAATAGTCACAACTTCTAATCATGTAGGAACACATGTTGATGGTGAAATTCACTTTTTTGCTGCTGGTCGTTCTATTGGAGATACACCACTAGATTTCTGGGTAGGAGATGCTGCTGTAGCGGATATTTCGGACAGTGTAGAAGATTATGGATTATACACTCCTGAGATGATTGAAGAGAGAGTAGAAGTAAAAGAAGGCGATATACTTATCATCAACACTGGCTACAACCGCTACGGCTGGGATCAACCAGGAGCAGATGAACTTCGTTATTTTGTAAAACATCCAGGTCCATCACCTGAATTTCACAAATGGGCTTTAAAAAAGAAAATAAAGTGGATTGGAGTGGACGCTGGTTCTGCAGATCACCCAATGAACACAATCATCAGAACTTGGCATCCAAGAGATTTTGTCAAGGCTGATGCTTTGATGCAAGAGAAATACGGTAAAACTTGGGATCAACTTTTCCCATTAGACGAATTTTATCAAGTAATGCACTTGAATTTATTCCCCAAAGGGTTGGTGCATGCGGAAAATCTCGGTGGACAGCTGAACGAACTAGGGAGCAAAAGGGTGTGGTTAGGACTTTTCCCTCTTCGCGGGATAGAGTTAGAGTCATCTATGTGCCGTATTATCGCCCTAGAACCTAAATAAGAGATTTTGAGTAAAACTCAAAAAATAAAAAACCAAAATCAAGGAGACATAAAAATGCCTGTTAGAGTAGATCAAAATAATCTTCCTAGTATGGAAGAAATCGAAGCTCTTTTGAATTCCCCAAAAGCGCCTGAAATGGTACCTTATCCACCAAAAAAAATCAAACTAAGAGACGGTAAAGTAATGGTAGTAAGAGAAGCTACTTTTGATGACATCAACCAACTTTTAGAAGCTGTTAGACCTTTGATGTTCGTACCAGACGCTTGGTATGATATCGTTGCCGTGAGAATGTACGGAGAGATTTTGGGCTGGTATCGTAAAAGAGTTGCAAACTGTTTTGTACTTGTAGGTACAGTAGATGGTGAGATGGCGGGGATCGTAACTTCTCGCCACAAAAACAAAGATACTGGGATGAGTCTGCACACTCTTGCCCTCAAAAGAGGATGTAGAGCTGGTGCTAATCTTTTGGCTGCTAAGATGGAACACCATCTTGACAACTTGGGTGAGAAAGAAGTTCTTATCGTTGCTGAGAGTACAAACGGTTTCCGCAGATGGATGGGTGAGTACGGTTTAATGAACAAAACTGATCTTTATGATGATGGTTTTGGTCTTTGCCATGAGCTTGGTGGCGGACCAACTTTCTCTCTTACCAAAGAGATATGGGACGAGATGAAGGGCGAAAAATGTAAAAATGACGGAGTTCCTACCAAGGAAGAGCTAGCTGAGACATATCCGCTCAAAGTTCCTAGAGAGTATCCACAAATCTTGGGATTTGCTAGAAATTAGACAATCTTAATTAACTAACAAAAGCGGGCTTAGCAAAGCCCGCTTTTTATATAACAAATTTGTAGTAATTACAGATTTGTATTGACGCCTATTTCTTCTGGGTAATTTTGGCGAAGAGTAAATAAGGAAAGTGTAGAGAGAAAATTGCTAAAAAGGAGAAGATAATGAACGAGTATACAAAGATTTTACAAGAAAATTTCATCTCTCCTTCTATCCAGAGGGTGAGTGTGTTGCGATATCTAGATGTTCATCGTACTCATCCCACGGTGGAGCAAATATACTCTTGTTTGAAAAACGAGTTGCCAACTTTGTCTAAAACCACGGTGTATAATGTGCTGGAACTCTTGGAGAGTAAAAGAATTATAAAAGCTATCAGTGGCTCGGACGGCAGAGAACATTATGATTTTGACAGAAGGGCTCATAGTCATTTCAAATGTTTGCGATGCGGAAGGGTTTTTGATGTTGATGTTGATTATGTTTATCGGGAATCCCAAGAGATAAATGGGCATAGGGTAGATGATTATAATCTGCTTTTCAAAGGTGTGTGCAAAGAGTGTTTAGCCAAAGATAAACAAGGAAGGAATAATGCCTGAATTGCCAGAAGTGCAGACTGTCGTGAACCAACTGAGTAAGAAGATAATCGGGAAAGTTGTAGATGAGCTCCGCATAGTGTGTGCGTCTTGTGTATGCAATCCCCAAGGGTTTGATTTGCGGGCTTTGGGTAAGGTGCTGTCTGTGGATAGGGAAGGTAAGTTCATCATCATATATCTGGATAGTGGCGTAAAAGCGGTGATACATCTGCGGATGACGGGGAAGATTGTTTGGGAAGAAGGGAATAATGCTTTAAAGACAAAGGGATTGCGAGCTGAGTTCAAATTTTCTGGTGGCGGTAAAATTCTTTTTTATAGTGTAAGAGGTTTTGCTCGGCTAGATTTGTGGAGTGCATGTGACAAGGTGTCGGGATTGGAAAATTTAGGGCTAGATCCTTTTGATAAAAAGTTGGACAAGAATTTGTTGGCTGAAATGTTGAAGGGGAGAAAAGTGGCAATTAAATCTTTCCTGATGGATCAAAGGCATATTTGTGGGATTGGCAATATTTACGCTTGTGAGATACTCTACAGAGTGGGCGTGCATCCCCAGAGCAAAGCTGGCTGCTTATCCCTAGACAAGATAGAGGAAATATTGCAGATTACACGGCAGGTACTGTCTAAAGCTATTGAGTGCTGTGGGACTACGGTGAACGATTATAGAAATATTGATGATAAAACGGGGCAGTTTCAAAATTTTTTGCAGGTTTATCAGAAAAATTGTTGCCCTAAAGGTCACAGATTGCAAAAGGTAACTGTTGGTGGTAGAGGAACTTATTTTTGTCCAGAATGTCAGAAGTTAGAGCAGAGTGATTTGGTGGAACAAACTATTTTTTAAGTAGAAAAGAAAGGGAGAAAAGTTGAAGGCGAAAAAAATCAAAGAAGGAATTTATTGGGTAGGAGCAGTTGATTGGAACTTGCGTAATTTTCACGGATATTTGACACAAAAGGGCTCTTCTTACAACGCTTATTTGATAGTCGATGAGAAGGTAACTCTAATAGACACAGTGAAATCGACTGTAACCAAAGATCTTTTGCAAAGAATAAAGAGCGTGATAGATCCCAAGCAAATAGATTTTATCGTGGTAAATCATGTTGAGATGGATCACTCTGGGAGCTTGCCAGAGGTGATGAGTTTAGCACCCAAAGCGAAGATAATAACCAACAAAGCTGGGAAGATGGGTTTGGAAAAGCATTTTGCTGGTAATTGGGATTATCATTTGGTGGAAAGTGGAGACGAGCTATCCCTGGGTAAGCGAACTTTGCAGTTCGTGCAGACACCGATGGTGCACTGGCCGGACAACATGTTTTCTTATTGCCCGCAAGAGAAGGTGCTTTTCTCCAATGATGCTTTTGGGCAACACTTGGCTGGATTGCCACGAATGGATGCAGATTATCCTTTGGGCTTGCTTATGGGAGAAGCGAAAAAATATTACGCAAACATCGTGTTGCCTTACGGACAGCAAGTGCAAAAAGCTTTGCAAGCGGCAAAAGATTTGCAGATAGATTATATCTGTCCGAGTCACGGGGTGATTTGGCATAAATATATCCAGGAGATAGTTGGTTCTTATCAGGATTGGTCGACGAACCAGACCAAAGAGAGTGCCGTGGTGATCTATGACACTATGTGGGGTTCGACCAAACTGATGGCAGAGAGTTTGGTGGATAGCTTCGAGGAGCAAAACATCTCTGTGGAGCTGGTAAATTTGCAGTGCACGCACATATCAGACATTATGACTAAGCTAGTGGATGCTCGCTATATCTGTATTGGCTCTCCGACATTGAATAACAACATCTTGCCGACAGTTGCAGCGTTCTTGTGCTATTTGAGTGGCTTGGCTCCTCAGAATAGGATTGGGCTAGCTTTTGGGAGCTTTGGTTGGGGTGGACAGAGTGTCCCGATGATCGAAGCTGCTTTGCAAAAAGTTGGCTTCCAGATGATGAAGTCGCACAAGAAACAGTATGTCCCCAATTCTGAGGTTTTGCTCCAGATGGGTAGAGAGTTTACAGAAGAGTTAAAAACAATAAAATAGGAGGAAGAAGATGTATTTGAATGATTTAATGAAGAAATCGGAAGCCGAAGGAAACGAAAAACATTTGCCATATATTGAGGTGAAGCCTTGCAATACTTGCGGAGAGCTAGCTGTGACAGTGAAAGTGGGTAAAGATATTTTTCACCCCAGCACAAAGGAGCATTTTATCGAGCACATAGCTTTGCACGCTCTTACAAACGACGACTCCTTAGTTTTTATCACGAGATTTGAGTTGGGCAGAGAGAAAACCGTGCCTTATGTGAAAACACATATCAAGAAAGGAATGTTTAAAAAACTTTTTGCCGTTAGTCTTTGTAATCTGCATGGACTGTGGGAAAGTAGTGTAGACATTAACGAATAAAAAAATAGGAGATAAAGATGGAATTGAAAGGATCTAAGACAGAGAAAAATTTATTGGAAGCTTTTTCTGGAGAGTCTCAAGCTCGGAATAAGTATACATATTTTGCAAAAGTTGCCAAAAAAGAGGGATATGAGCAAATATCCAGAATCTTTTTGGAAACTGCCGAGAACGAAAAAGAGCACGCCAAATTGCACTTCAAAGCTCTAGGTTTATTGGGCGATACGATGGCTAATCTCAAAGAGGCTGCAGAGGGCGAAAACTATGAGTGGCAAGAGATGTACCCGAATATGGCGAAAGATGCTAGAGAAGAAGGGTTCAAAGAAATTGCTGTGATGTTTGAGCGGATAGCTGATGTAGAGGCTAAACACGAGAAAAGATACAAAAAACTTTTGCAAAACATCAAAGACGGTGTTGTGTTTGACAAAACAAAACCTACAGAGTGGAAATGCTTGAATTGTGGTTACATCCACAAAGGCGAGAAAGCTGCAGAAGAGTGCCCAGCTTGTAAACATCCAAAAGCTTATTTCGAAATTTTGAGTGAAAATTATTAAAAGTAGCGAAGAAAGGAGAAAAGATGAAAAAATTTATTTGTGATGTATGCGGATATGTGTATGACCCAGCAGAAAACGGCAATGTAGCTTTTGCAGATTTGGCAGAAGATTGGGTTTGTCCTGTCTGTGGTGTGGGGAAAGATCAGTTTTCTGAAGTGTAAATTTAATCTAAGGGTCACCAGAACTGGCGGCCCTTTTTACTTTTAGGAGGGATAATGGATGATGCCGTATTGTATAGTTTGAGTTATGGGATGTATGTCGTGGGTGCTGCTGCGGGAGAGCAGGTAAATGCACAGATTGCCAATACCTCTTTTCAGATAACCTCTAGCCCCAAAGTGGTGGCTGTTTCTATTAATAAAGAAAATTTTACTCACTCTCTGATAGAGAAGAGTGGCAAATTTTCTCTCTCGATTATTTCCACTCAATGGCAGATGATCGATGTGGGCAATTTTGGATTTAGGTCTGGCAAAGATTTCGACAAGTTCGCTAAATATGAGTATGAACTTTCTCCGAGTGGAGTACCTTTGGTGAGGTACAAATGCGTAGGCGGGATTTGGTTAGATGTGGTAAAAAAGTTGGATGTCCACACGCACACCATATTCTTGGGAGAGGTGATAGGTGCTGAGAGTTTTGCAAGCGACTTGACCCCGATGACTTATGCTTATTACCATAATGAGCTGAAAGGTAAAGAGCCCAAAACTGCACCCTTGTATAGGAAGTAGAAATTTAGAAAAAATAAGATTGCTATTCGTTAAAATTATTTTTTCGGGTAGCATTTTTTTTATATCTACGAAAAAAATAAAAAATTCTTGGCAAATATGTAAGAATTTATTGCTAACATTTTAGTGATAAGTAAGGATTTTGGAATATGAAAAAGTTTTACGGTAAACCTGACTTCGTGTCCATAGATTTTGAGACGGCGATAGCTCATCAGATTTGTGCTGTGGCGGTGGTGAGTGTGAAAGCAGACGAAATAGTGGATGAGTTTTACACATTGGTGCGTCCCAAATATAATCGTTACAGTTATCATAACTCTCAAGTGCATGGCATTACAGCGGCTCACACGCAGGGAGCACCCACTTTTAGGCAGGTTTATCCTCTTCTGGCAAATCTTTTGCGGGCTAATGTGGTGGTGGCTCACAACGAGAGTTTTGATCGGAATGTGTTGCAAAAAAGTATGCAGGAGATAGGGGCAAACTATGAGGATTTGGTTTTGCCAGACCGCTGGGAATGCACGCTGAGCATTTACCGCAAAAAGGGCTTTAAGCCAGCGAACCTAAAAGCGTGTGCCACTAGGATGGGTATAGAGCTTATGCATCACGAGGCTTTGAGCGATGCTAGGGCTTGTGCTAAACTGTATTTGTTGAAATAATTTATTTTTTATATAAGGAGCGAAAAGTGCAAGAGCTAATAGAAAAAGGGCAAAAATATTTGATGAACACTTATGGACGGTTGCCTATTGTGCTGGACAAGGGAAAAGGCAATATTGCCCAAGATGTGCAGGGGAAAGAGTATCTGGATTTTTTGGGTGGCATAGCCGTAAATGGATTGGGACATTGTAATCCGCAGATGGTAGCGAAGATGAAAGAGCAGGCGGAAAAGATTATTCATTGTTCCAACTATTATTGGACGGTGGAGCAGATAGAGTTAGGCAAAGCTTTGGTGGAGCTTAGCTGTGCGGACAAAGCTTTCTTTGCTAATTCTGGAGCGGAAGCCAATGAAGGAGCTATGAAGTTGGCGAGAATTTGGGCGGAGAAAAATTTCCATAGAGGAAAAAATAAAATTTTGACTTTGAAGGGCTCTTTTCATGGCAGAACTTTGGCAACCTTAACAGCCACCGGACAAGACGATTTTCACAAATTTTTCTCTCCTTTGCTACAAGGAGTGGTCTATGTAGGTTTTGATTTGCAGGAGATAGAGCAGAATATGGATGAAAATGTTTGTGCTATCTTGTTGGAGCCTGTGCAAGGTGAGGGCGGTGTGAATGTGCTGCCTGCGGATTTTATGCAAGGTGTGCAAAAGATGTGCAAAGAAAAAAATGTTTTGTTGATTTGCGATGAGGTGCAGTCGGGTATAGGCAGGACAGGCAAGTTTTTTGCTTATGAACACAGCCAGATAGAACCAGACATTATCACTTGTGCCAAAGCTCTGGGGGGCGGTTTGCCCATCGGTGCTATTTTGGCAAAAGACAATATTGCTGCCGCGTTTACTCCCGGTGACCACGGTTCTACTTTTGGTGGCAACCCTTTTGTGTGTGCAGTTTCCAAAGAGGTCGTCAGAATAATTGCTGACGAAGATTTTCTGAAGAATGTGACCAGAACTGGTGGTTATTTCAGACAGAGCTTGCGAGAGTTGCCCGGAAATAAATTCAAGGAAATCAGAGGACTCGGCTTGATGATAGGTGCAGAGCTGCATGAGCCCAGAGCCAAAGAGATAATGAAAGAGTGTGCTGCCGCTGGACTTCTGTTTTGCACCTGTGGCGATGCGACTTTACGGTTTTTGCCAGCTTTGAATACGACTATCCACGATGTGGACAAAGCGATGGAAATATTGGGGAAAATAATCTAATTTGTGAGAAGTTGAATATTTGCAAGATTAGTTTTGAGAATGTAAGTAGTTTTTTTTAAAGGAGATACAGATGAACCTAAAGGGAAGAGATTTTATTGCTTTGGAAGATTGGAGTAGGGAAGAGATCGAGTACTTGCTGGATTTGGCGAGTAAAATCAAGGCAGACTTTAAAGCTGGCAAACCATACCAACCTCTGGCTGGCAAGACACTTGGTCTTATATTCCAGAAAAGCTCCACCAGAACGAGGGTCTCTTTTGAGGTGGGAATGTATCAACTTGGAGGTTATCCTCTGTTTTTGTCGGCGAGCGACACCCAACTGGGTAGAGGAGAGCTAATCAAAGACACAGCAAGGGTTTTGTCGGGCTATCTGGATGGAATAATGATACGGACATATAATCATAGCGATGTGCTGGAATTGGCTGAATATGCCGACATCCCTGTGATAAATGGGCTCACCGACTTGCTCCATCCGTGTCAGGTGATGGCAGATTTGTTGACGATGCAGGAAAAGTTTGGTAGAAATTTGGCAGGCAAGAAGTTCGTGTATATCGGAGATGGTAATAATATGGCACATTCCCTGATGATAGGCTGTGCCAAGATGGGAATGGAAGTTGTAGCGGCAGCTCCTTCTGGTTACAAGCCGCTGGATGAGTATGTGCAAAAAGCCAAAAAGTTGGCAGCTGAGCACAAGGGAAGTTTTGTGTTGACCGACGATATTCGCTTTGCGGTGCAAGATGCGGATGTTCTGTGCACAGACACTTGGGTGAGTATGGGTCAAGAAAAGGAAAAGCAAGAGAAGATTAAGAAGTTTATGCCTTTCCAATTGGATAGTAAGCTCTTGAGTCTCGCCAAGCCTACGGCTATCGTGATGCACTGCTTGCCTGCTTACCGTGGATTCGAGCTGACAGACGAAGTGATAGAGTCTGAGCAATCGGTGGTTTTTCAAGAGGCAGAAAATCGCCTCCACGCTCAAAAGGCTATTTTAGCTGCGATAATGTAAAAAAGCGGTACATGGCAATAAAAATTTTAGCCTCTCCCAAAAATCAGGTGAAAAGCTATGCGTAAGATTATCCATGTGGATATGGACGCTTTTTTTGCTGCTGTGGAGGTGCGGGACAACCCTAAACTAAGAGGAAAGCCAGTGATCATTGGCTCTCTGCAAAGGCGAGGAGTGGTCTCCACTTGCTCTTATGAAGCTCGTGCTTTCGGTGTGCACTCGGCAATGAGCTGTCTCAAGGCACAGAGGCTCTGTCCCAAGGCTATCTTTCTTGATATTGGTTTTGACAAATATCGGGATGTTTCCGCTCAGATTATGGAAATCTTCAAGGAGTTCACCCCTATGGTAGAGCCGTTGTCGATAGATGAAGCATTTTTGGATGTTAGCCATCTGGGCAATAAGTCGGCATCTTATCTGGCTCGTGATATAAAAGCGATGATCAAGGAAAAGACAGGACTCACCGCTTCCGCTGGGGTTTCGTACAATAAGTTTTTGGCAAAAATAGCCTCAGATATGGATAAGCCCGATGGATTGACCGTGATTTTACCCGAAGAGGCGGAAATTTTTTTGAGAAATTTGCCGATAGAGAAATTTTTTGGAATCGGTAAGGTGCTGACTAAGAAGATGAAAAACTTGGGAATTTACAGCGGAGGAGATTTACGCTACTGGCAGATGGCGGATTTGATAAGGAATTTTGGTAAAAGCGGAACTTTTCTTTACCAAGTGGCAAGAGGTGTAGACGAGCGACCAGTCGTGCCAGCGAGGGAACAGAAGTCTATCGGCAAAGAGACCACTTTCGCTCACGATTTGTGGATGAGAGACAAGATGGAGTTTGAGCTGAAGAAGCTGGCTTATTTGGTGGCGGAAAAGCTCAAAAACAAAGGAAGGACAGCCAAGAGTGTGGTGCTGAAAGTTAAGTATGCCGATTTCAGGGTAATTACTAGGACGAAAAGTTTTTTTGCGGGTTTGGACGATTTTGATTTAATTTTTAAAACGGTGGTAGGACTTTTGAGAGTTCACTGGCAAAATGGGAAACCTGTAAGGTTACTTGGTGTGAGTGTTAGCGGATTAAATGTTTTGAAAAAAGAGGTTTATTCTCAGCTTTTGTTACCTTTTTTTTGATAAGGGCAAAAGGCTGTATCGCTTATAGTTGGTTTTCCTCGCTCCCAAGCTCCAGCTTGGGAGTGTATATGTTTTAATAAATTGATTGTATGTTTTGTTTCGTATGCATTCCCAAGTAAAACTTGGGAACGAGGGTGGTTATTTCTTTAGATTGGTCTGCTAACGCAGGGTTTTCTATTTCTTTTTGAGACCAAAAAGAAGTAGAAGGAAAGAAAAAGTCAAAAAACCTAAGCTCCTAGCAAATGCCTGCTTTTGCTTTCAGCGGGACTCCATCTTTTCTTTGAACGCTCAAAGAAAATATAGAGGAGAAAAGAAAACCGCTCCGCTTCAATCCGCCAGAGACATTGCGTGAGGTGCGTAAGCTGTCCGTGGTGAAGAGCACCTCCGAGATTTGTTCTTAGCTGTCTATTTCCGATTGCTGGCGTTGCAGTGCCAAAGATGGTGGACTGTGTCTCTGGCTCTAGCCCGTGAAGCTGTAGAGACGCAAAATTTTGCGTCTTCAGCGTGTGAGAGAATGGATTCCCGCTTTCGCTCAGAATGAGGGAAGAGGAGCAAGAAGCACCCACCCTTTCCACCGTCATCCCGTGCTTGACTCGTTCTCTTACCAGAGGGGCTCTTCATCTTTTCGTTGGTCGAAAAGACGAAGCAGAAAAGCCCACTCTGCTCCCTAAGGTGTCAGTCATTTCGTGTCACCAGCACAGAAAAAAAGTGTGGGTCGTTCCCGTATTCTACCCACAGCTTGTGATTTTCTTTTTGCTAGTTCTAGCGTTTTTATTACGAAGTTTTGGGACTGCTACTTTTGTAGTGAGCAGAGAAATACCAACCTCACCACTAGCCCAGAGAATCCCCCAAGGGATTGGGCGGGCTTCACTTTTGGCATAACTTTGAGCATAAGAAAAAAACCTGCATCTGCACTTCGTCAGAACTCGCTCGAAAAAAGCAGAAAACTATCTAGAATACACGGTAGGAGCTCTACTCCGTTGGTTTCGCCTCACTCTCCTCTCGTAGCCCTTATAGCGAGTTTATGCCAAAAGGAACTTTTCTTTTTGGTTCGACTTTTCTTTTGGTTACAAAAGAAAAATGAACAAAGTACGATGATGTTTTGGCTTGTGCTGATGCTTTAGGAGATTGCGGGTCGCAAGCCTGCAATGACGGGCGGTTGTCGTCATCCCGTGCTTGACTCGGGATCTCACTGGAGTCAGCGGGTTGCTTAGGAGGTTGCGGGCGTAGCCACGAAACATAAGAGAGCAGGCGAAAATGTGGTAAACCCGCAATGACGGGTGTGGTTGGGATTGCGAGAGCTTGGGAACGACATAAACAAGTCACTTTGTTACTTGTTTACAAAAATATCTTATTACTGCTTTTGCTGGAAAGGCTTAGCGGGAGTTTCCCCTTGACAAAAAAGGTGATGGGGAAATTTTACATAAAATTTTGGAGATTTTATGAGATTTTATAATACCAACAACAGAAGTCAAATAGTGGATTTGAGCACAGCCATCGTGCAAGGTATGCCTCAGGATAGAGGATTGTATATGCCTTGTGATTTGCCAAAAGTAAATTTTTTGTCTTCGCTAAAAAAGATGAGTTTGGAAGAGATTTCTTTGGAGATAGCTACTAAATTTTTGGACGAAGATTTGAGTAAAGCTCAGATTCAGGACATTGTGCAAGATTCTATCAACTTTCCAGCACCAGTCGTGCCTGTGGAGCAGAATATAGGCTCTTTGGAGCTTTTTCACGGACCGACTCTTGCTTTCAAAGATTTCGGGGCTCGCTTTATGTCAAGATTGCTCAGGGAATTAAACAAAAAACTGAACAAAGAAATCACGATAGTGGTGGCTACTTCGGGCGACACTGGTAGTGCGGTTGCCAACGGATTTTTGGGCGTAGAAGGCATTAGAGTGGTAATCTTGTATCCTTCGGGTAAGGTTAGTCCTTTGCAAGAAAAGCAGTTGACCACTTTGGGAGAGAACATTACAGCTTTGGAGGTTGCAGGAGATTTTGATGATTGTCAGGCAATGGCAAAAGCTGCTTTGTCCGACGCAGATTTAGCGAGCAAGATGCAGATTTCTTCGGCTAATTCGATTAACATCGGCAGGCTGATACCGCAGACTTTTTACTATTTTGGTGCTTTATCACAAATAGAACAGGAGAGCTTTTGGGTGAGCATTCCCAGCGGAAACTTCGGCAATCTGACCGCTTGTGTTTTCGCCAAAGAGATGGGATTGCCAGTGGAGAAAATTGTGGCTTCGTGTAATGCAAACAATGTTGTGCCTCGCTATTTGGCATCGGGAGATTACGCTCCAAACGCTACTATCCATACGATAGCTTCGGCGATGGATGTAGGCAGCCCGAGTAATACAGGCAGACTCTTTGATTTTTATGAGAACGACTTGGAAAAGTTCCGCCGAGATTTATTGGGAGTGGACTTCACAGATGAGAAGGCAAGAGAGGCGATCAGAGCGGTTTATGCTCGCTGTGGATATCTCATGGATCCACACGGTTCTTTTGCTTATATGGGCTTAAAAAAGTTGTTGCCAGCGGATAAATATGGTGTGTTTGTGGAAACAGCTCATCCAGCTAAATTTTTGGAAGAGGTGAAAAAGATTATCGGAGAAAAAATAAAATTGCCTGAACGACTGGCAGTTTATGCTAAAAAAGAGAAAGTAGCTTTGCAAGTTGACACGGATTATAACAACTTCAAGCAGTTTCTTTTGAGTCTATGATAAGCAAAAATTTGTCAGACATTAGTTCCTATGCCCACGAGCTTGCTAGCAGATTGACAGTGGGTACAGTCGTGAGCTTTAGCGGTCCTTTGGGAGTAGGCAAGACTTCTTTGATCAAAGCTCTTTGCAAGGAGCTAGGAGTGGAACAGGAGGTCACTAGCCCTTCTTATGTGTTGATGAATCACTATCAGGGGAGAGTGCCGATTTTTCACTTTGATTTGTATCGTCTGGAGGAGAAGGAAGAGGTTTATGAGCTAGGACTGCAAGAATGTATGGAGCAAGGGGTATGTTTCATAGAGTGGCCAGAATTGGTGGAAGACCTTCTGCCTGCAGAGGCTATCAGGTTGAAAATGAAATTTAAAAAAGAGAATATAAGACAGATAAACGAGGAAAGTTGATGCAAAATAACGACAAACAAATTATCGGGTTGAAGAAGCAGAAGTTACAGAAGCTAAAAGATTTGGGAGTAAACCCTTATCCTATAGAAAATCAGAGAGATACGCTTATAGAACAACTTTTGAGTGATCAGCAAGGGTGTATCGATGCAGCCAAAGAGGTGGTGATATGTGGAAGGTTGCGAGCTCTCAGACGGCAGGGGAAGATAGGATTTGCCGATCTGGAAGATAGCAGCGGCAGATTGCAGATGTATGTGAGCAAGCAGGAGACGGGTGAGGATAATTACGAGGTGTTTAAACTTTTTGATTTGGGCGATATTGTGCAGGCTCAGGGCGTAGCTTTTATTACGAAAACAGGGCATTTTTCTCTTAAGGTGAAAAAAGTGGTGATGCTGAGTAAGGGGATAAGACCTCTGCCAACGGTGAAGCAAAAAGAGGTGGATGGTAAACTGGTGCGATTTGATGAGTTTGTGGACACAGAGCTGCGATATCGGAAGAGATACTTAGATCTTATTTTGAATCCTGATGTGAAACGGACTTTTGAGTATCGGGCGAAAATAGTAAGTAAAATTAGGCAAATATTGGACGAAAGAGGATTTCTGGAGGTGGATACCCCCGTGATGCAACCTCTTTATGGCGGTGCGAACGCCAAGCCGTTTACCACTTTTTATAACTCTTTGGGCAAAGATTTTTATCTGCGGATAGCCACGGAATTGTATCTAAAAAGGTTAATAGTCGGTGGATATGAAAAGGTGTATGAGATAGGTAAAAATTTCCGTAACGAAGGCGTAGATAGGACTCATAACCCTGAGTTTACGGCTATCGAGTTGTATGAGGCTTATAGCGATTTGCAGGGGATGATGGAGATTACTCAGGATATTTTGGTGCTTGTGGCAAAAGAGGTGATGGGCAAAGACGAATTTCTTTTCAATGGTTACAATATAAAGGTTGCAGCTCCTTTCAAAAGGGCGTCGATGGCTGAGCTGGTGCAGGAGTATACAGGAGAGGATTTTTCGGAGCTAGATTTTGATAAGCTGTCCGATTTTTGTAAGAGCAAAGGAATAAAAGTTTCTCCATCTATGGGAGCGGGAGCTCTGCTGGCGGAGGTGTTTGATGCTTTTGTGGAAGATAAACTGATCCAGCCGACTTTTGTGGTGGATTATCCCAAAGAAATTTCTCCTCTGGCAAAAGAGAAAGATGAAGACAAGAGGCTTACAGATAGGTTTGAGCTTTTCATCGGTGGTAAGGAGTTTGCTAATGCTTTTTCTGAGCTAAACGATCCACTGGAGCAGTCTGCGAGGATGGAAGATCAGTCCAAGAAGAGGGAAATGGGCGACGATGAGGCGAACACGGTCGATTACGATTTCTTGGAAGCTTTAGAATACGCGATGCCACCGACTGGTGGATTGGGCATCGGCATCGACAGATTGATAATGCTCCTCACGGAAAACGACTCTATCAGAGATGTGATGCTTTTTCCGCAGATGCGAGCGGTGAAGTAGCTAGATATGCTTATGAGAAGGTCTCTTTTATTTTTTTGTTTCTCGCTGTGGATGGTAGTGTTGCCAGCTATCAATGTGGTTTACTCGAACTCGTCGCAAGGTGAGATGTTCAACACTAAAAAAATCGGCGAGATTGAGTATTACAATGTTTACGAGCTGAAGAAACTTTTCGATGTGCAAATAGACGAAAATATTTTGGAAAACAACCTGACTCTCAGTTACAAAAGCCAAGAGCTCACTTTCTTGATCAGTGCTAGTTATGTTATTTTTGATGAAGATATCTACAATTTCTCGTATCCACTCAAGGTTGTTGAGGGGAAATACTATTTGCCTCTGACTACGCTCACGCTGATTTTGCCCAAGTTTGATACTCAGTTTGCGTACGACAAAGATAAAGGGGAGATTACCGCCGCGGCTTACACTTATCAATCCTCGAAGATAGAGATGGTGGTGATAGACGCAGGACACGGCGGCAAAGATCCTGGTGCTGTGGGCAAGAAATCTTATGAAAAAGTTTTGACGCTGGAGATAGCTCAAAAAGTGGCTAAATCTTTGGCACAAAACGGAATAAATGTGCTCTTGACTCGGAATAAAGACGAATTCGTAGAGCTTCGCAAGAGGGCACAACTTGCCAACGATTATAAAGCCGATTTGTTTATCTCCATTCACTGCAACGCTTCTACGCAAAGCAGTCGAAAAGGTGCGGAAGTTTTTATCTTGTCTACCTCTAAAGTTACAGACAAGAGGGTGCTGGAGGCTATCGCCGTAGAAAACTCCGTGGTGAGTAAATATGAGGGAGCTTTGGCGTTGGCTCATTATAGCGATCTGGATTTTGTCTTGAAGGATATGGCTTTATCGGAATACCTGCTGGCTAGTAACGACTTGGCACATTGCGTGCAGTCACAGCTAGTGAAGCTGACGGGATTTACAGATAGAGGCGTGAAACAAGGTCCTTTTTATGTGTTGAAAGGAGCTTTTATGCCGGCGATACTCGTGGAGCTTGGCTTTATCTCTAATCCTACACAGGAGAAACAGCTAAACTCAGATAATTACCAAGCCAAGTTTGTACAGGCGATAATAAATGGAGTGATGAAGTTCAAAAAAGATTATGAAAAAATTTAGTATTTTGTTAGTTTTCGTAGGAGTGTTTTCTTTGGTTTGTGCTCAAGAGGCTGATTTGAAAGAAAAGAAGAAATTTTTTTATTTGCATCAAGATGAAAGGTTTATAGGGGACAAAGATTTTTTGCAAGCGTACACAGCTCTAGAAAAGTTGTATGATAATTTTAGAGGGGAAGAATTTACTAAACAAAAAGAAAGTTTGCAAGATTCTATTTTTTCTGTGGCAATATCCTGCCAAGAGAATTTTAACGCTGATAAAGCGGTGGAGTATTTGAAGTTTTATACGCTAAATTTTGAGAAAAGGAAAGCTCAGGTTTATGATTTGCTTTCTGATATTTATGCTCAAGCTGGTGAGCAAGAAAAAGCCGATTTTTACGCAAAGCAAGCAAAAGAGTTTAAGTAGAATTTGGTTTATTCAAGGTGAGTTTCTGATCTTGCATAGAGTACGGTAAGTATGAAAAAGCAAAATCAAGAGAGGAGAAAAAGTGACTAATGGCGTGATAATTTTAGATTTTGGCTCTCAATACAATCAGCTGATAGCTAGAAGAATAAGAGAGATGGGAGTCTATGCCGAAATTTTGCCTTTTTCTGTAGAGATAGAGAAAATTCGTAAGAAAAAGTCTGTGGGCATTATTTTATCAGGTGGTCCTTCCTCTGTTTACGCTGCTAACTCTCCGCAAATTTCCCCAGAAATTTTCGAGTTAGGTGTTCCGATTTTGGGAATTTGCTACGGGATGCAACTCATCCAAAAGATGTTGGGTGGTAAAGTGGAGGAAGTGGGAAAGAAGGAGTTCGGTAAGTCGGAGATGAGAATATTGCAGAATTCTTCTTTGCTGGAGGGAGTCCCCGAGAAATCTACTGTTTGGATGAGTCATGGAGATAGCGTTACCAATATTGCCCAAGGTTTTACCAAGAGTGCATGTACAGCTTCTTCCATTGCGGTATTGGAAGATAATGGGCGAAAGATTTATACTCTCCAATTTCATCCAGAAGTTACTCACTCGGAGTACGGCAAAAAAATTTTAGAAAATTTTGTGTTTAAGATTTGTGAAGGCAAAAAAAACTGGAATATCACCGATTACATAGACAAGAGCATAGCCGAGATAAGGAAAATTGTGGGCAAGGATCGAGTTGTTTTGGGGCTGTCTGGAGGTGTGGATTCTTCTGTGGCTGCGGTGCTGATCAATAGAGCTATTGGGGAGAGGTTGACCTGCATTTTCGTGGACACTGGACTTTTGCGGATGGATGAAGCACGGAATGTGCGGGAAACTTATGAGAAAAATTTCAAGATTGCTATAAAATATGTGAATGCGGAAGAAGAGTTTTTGGAAAGTTTGCAAGGTGTGAGTGAGCCTGAGGAGAAGCGGAAGATTATCGGGCGAGAGTTTGTCGAGATTTTCAATCGGGAGGCTGAAAAACTTGCTGGGGTTAAATTTTTGGCTCAAGGCACTATTTATCCCGATGTGATTGAGTCCGTGTCTGTAAATGGTCCTTCGGCAACGATAAAGAGCCATCACAATGTGGGCGGGCTGCCAGAGAAGATGAACTTGAAAATATTAGAGCCTCTGCGAGAGCTTTTTAAAGACGAAGTTCGGGAGTTAGGTTTTTTGTTGGGAATACCCAAGCAGATGGTAGCCAGACATCCTTTCCCTGGTCCTGGTTTGGGGATTAGGATTTTGGGAGATGTAGATAAGCAAAAATGTGATATACTCAGGGAAGCTGACAATATTTTTATTAGAGAACTAAAAGACAAGGGGTTTTACGACGATGTTTCACAAGCTTTTGTGGTTTTATTGCCGGTAAAGTCGGTAGGCGTGATGGGCGATTTGCGGACTTACGAATACACGGCTGTATTGCGGTGCGTGGACACAACAGATTTTATGACTGCCACTTGGTCGAGGTTGCCTTACGATTTTCTGGAGCATGTATCTAGTCGGATTATCAATGAAGTCCTTGGTATAAATAGGGTTACTTATGACATTTCTGGCAAGCCGCCTGCTACGATAGAGTGGGAATAAAATAAAGGGGAGAAGATGAAAATTTTTGGTGAAGGATTGACTTTTGATGATGTTTTGGTGATTCCAAGAAAATCGGAGAAGTTGCCGAGTCAGGTGGATGTTTCCACTTTTATTACGAAAAATGTCAAGCTCAATATTCCCTTGGTGAGTGCGGCAATGGACACAGTGACTGAGGCGGAATTGGCTATCGCTATGGCAAGAGAAGGTGGTTTGGGGTTTATTCACAAAAATCTGAGCATAGCCCAGCAGGCGATGGAAGTGGAGAAGGTGAAAAGATGCGAGAATGGCATGATTGTCTCGCCGATAACTTTGTCCAAAAATTCTACCCTGCTGGAGGCAGAAGAGACTTTTGCCAAGTTTAAGATTTCAGGTTTGCCAGTGGTAGATAGTGAAAATAAAATATTGGGAATTATCACCAACAGAGATATAAAGTTTAGGAAATTGGATGAGAGTAAGGTCAGCAGGTATATGACGCCCAAAGAAAGATTGATCTTAGGTAAAGTGGGAACGACTCTGGAAGAGGCGAAAAAGATTTTGTGCGAGAGAAGGATAGAGAAGTTGCCGATAGTGGATGAAGACGACAGGTTGGTAGGGCTTATTACTATAAAAGATATAGACAAGGCGATAAAGTTCCCTTGTGCGTGTAAGGATGAACAAGGGCGATTGAGGTGTGGAGCGTCTATCGGAGTGAGTGCGGACAGTATGCAAAGGCTAGAAGCTCTGGTGAGGGCAGGTGTGGATGTGGTGAGCATAGACTCGGCACATGGACACTCTCTGGGGGTGATGAATCTGGTGAGAGCCGTCAAAAAAGAGTTTCCTGACTTGGATTTGATAGGGGGAAACATTGCGACTGGGGAAGCTGCCAAAGATTTGATAGAAGCAGGCGTAGATGCTCTGAAAGTGGGCATAGGTCCTGGTTCTATCTGCACTACGAGGGTTGTGGCTGGAGTGGGAGTCCCGCAGATAACAGCTATTATGGAAGTCTATGATGTTGCCAAAAAGCATAACATCCCCGTAATTGCTGATGGAGGCGTGAAGTTTTCGGGTGATGTGGTGAAAGCTTTGGTAGTAGGAGCGAATGTCTGTATGCTGGGTGGTCTATTGGCTGGCACTTCGGAGACTCCTGGTGAGGAGATATTGCTGGATGGTAGACGCTACAAGGTGTATGTAGGTATGGGATCTCTGGCGTCGATGAAAAGAGGAAGCAAAGACAGATATTTCCAGTCGCAATCTGTGGACAGGAAGCTAGTGCCAGAAGGAATAGAAGGGAAGGTTGCTTTCAAAGGAAGTGCGGGAGATGTCATCTTCCAGTTGGTCGGTGGTATTCGTGCAGGTATGGGCTACACAGGAGCGAGCAACATCAAGCAGTTGCAGGAGACTGCACAAATGGTGAAAATTTCTGCTGCGGGATTGAGAGAGTCTCACCCTCATAGTATTAGTATCTCCAAGCAAGCTCCAAACTACAATATTTAATAGTTTCAAAAAGGTTATATAATGAAAAAAAATAGATGGTATTTAGTGGCGATATCTTTAGTCTTGTTGACTAGTTGTTCGCTTTTTTCGGACGATTCGGACGATGAAAGCATAACAGTAATAACGCCAGATCCGCCATCGTTGACAGCGAATATTGCCGACCTAAGTGTTGATATATCTTGGTCTTATTATTCCAGTAGCGAAGCGGATAACATAGAAATTTTTCGGAATGGTAGTAAAATAGCGATGGTGTCTTATTATGAAACTAGCTATACCGACGAAAATTTGAGTGTGGGTCCAGTTTACACTTACAAGCTGAGGCTGATAAAGTCTGGGACGGCAGGGAACTATTCGACAGAGAAAAGTGTTACTCTTGCGGTGGGGGAATTCAGTCTTGAATTAAGATCTCCCGAAGCAGTTTTAATTGATAAACAATATTATCAGAGAATGAATCTTACTCTAAAGTTAGATTCCACTCAAGACTTGTATTTTATCTTCACCAACACAGACGAAACTTATAGCGTTTATAGTTCCGATTATGCTGTGAGTAGTAGTGATGGTGTGAGCTTTAGCAGTGCCACCAATGTTTCTACTTTTAGCAGAAGCGAATCGGCAACAAATGTTGGTTTCGTGGAAGCTGTATTGCCGTCTGTAGGGGAGCTGATAGAAGGCGAACAAAGTTTGTCACAGAAATCTTTGTTCTCCGTGAGTGCTTCCGCGGCGTCGGTAGGGGATGCAGAATATTTCTGGGAAGTGGCACCTACTAAGCCTAATAGCGTGCCTGCTACTTGTCGTAAGGTGGTGGATGTTGGTAGCAAAACTCTCAACATTTGGGTAGAGGACGACTGCTGGCATGACGGAGGCACTAAGTCAAAACTTATCACTCCGACGATGGTGGACGCCATGGCGGACAAGTTTCTGCAAACTGGTGATGATAACGATATTTACGACTGGGTTACCAATATTTGTGGTGAAGAGTGGGGAAGCTCTTCGAAATCAAATTTGATTTCTGAAGGTCAGCCGATAGATATTTTGCTTTGTGATATAGAAAATGATGGTTACACGACTGGAGGGGTGTTGGGTTATTTCTGGAGTGGAAACGCACTCACCACTGAGTCTTATTCTAACCAAAGAGTGATGTTTTGCATAGACGCTCCTATCTACGCTAACGGAGATGGTACTTGGGATGTCAGCGATAAATATCCAAAGATACAGATATCTACACTTGCTCACGAGTTTCAGCATATGATTAACTATTATCAGTTAAGTGTGAAAAAAGATGTTACTCAAGCCACTTGGCTCAACGAGATGCTTTCCATGAGTATCGAAGATTTGGTGGCTTACAAGTTGTATGGAGATTATGACTCTTCGCCTTACTATTCCAGATTTTCTGAGTTAAATAGCTATAACGATTATTCTCTAGGGAAATGGGAGAGTGATACCAAATATTACGCTCTTAATTATGGTTTTGGGTCTTATCTTTTGCGGCAATTTGATGGTACGAACTTCGTAAAAAGCATTTATAGCACAGGTAACGAAGACACAGACGCTGTGGAGTCGGCAACAGGCGAGAGCTTTGCCACGCTGATGCGGAACTGGGGAGCGGCTTACTTGCTGTCTGACCAAAGCTTAAACAGTGGTGACTTTGCTTACAATGCGGACACAAGCAGTAAATTGGGCGACATCTCATATAATCTGGTAGAGGTAAACGCTTATAATGTTTATAACAATTATAATAAAAAGGTAGAACCTAAAGTTTGCGACTTGAGTTCCCCACAAGATATCGGCTCTTTGGCTAACAAATATTACCTAGTGAAAGAGGATATGCCTGCTGGAAGCTACTCGTTCACGGTGAATATGTGGGATGATGACCTAGAGCTGACGGTGGTGGCAAAATGATGAGCGTGACGAAGATTATAAGGGTGTGGCTGTTTTTTATGATGGTGATGTCTTGTTTGGGGATGAGCACGCAGAAAAGTGCCACTGGCAAGCTAGTGGTGGTGGGTAATGAGCCTTTTACTTACTTCATCTTGAAATGTGATGATGGCAGTAAGCTAAGGCTGAGTGAGAAGAACCCAGAGTGGATGGCTCTGCAAGGGAATATGGTGGAGCTAATTTACACACAGACGAGTGAGAAAAAAATATTGCCAGTAGTGAAAGTGGTGGAGCTCAGAGTAAAGTAAGGTGAAAATTGTTTAAGATAAAGACGCCGCAGCTGTTGTCTGTGGCTTTTTTGTTTGACAAAGTTTAGGGTCAAAAAAGGATAGTTTTAGATTAAAAGAGGTTTGATAAAAAAGAGATGAAAAAAATATTTTTTGTAAGTTTGTTTTGTTTAAGTTGTGGATGGTTGTTAGCTTACTCCGCTTTTGGAGATAAAGGTCTTTTGCAACAAAATCTCGGAAGAGATTTTTATTCCACAGGCTCTGGTTACACGGGCTCAGCAGATTTGTTTCGGTTTAATGCAAGTCTCGTGAACCCATCTATGGCAACCACCGCAGACAATGTAAAAATTTCCACAGGCTTTTCTATTGCTCGGAGGTTTTTTGAAAAAGGTGAAGATCAACGACATCTATCCAATTCGGATGATTACGATTTGCCTTATTTCAATATTATCGTTCCTTACAAAAACAACTTTTTCGCTTTAGATTTTGCTTCGGGATATTCGGGATCTTATGAGTACGATCACAATAATGTGGAAGAAGATTTTTTTGCAAATTTTTATAAAGTGGGACTAGTGTATGCACACAAAACGCCTTGGGTCAATATTGGTGTGGGTGCTCACTTTTATGTTGGCTCTGCACAAAAAGATTTGACTGCCACGAGCGAAGATCATTTTAATTTTGAAGATACAGTAGAAGATTTAGATTACGACTTCGACTCTACTAATGTTGTGTCGGAAGATTTTACTGGCAGAGCGTTTACTTATAATATCGGGCTGTCCAAGGAGTTTGGCAATCTTTCTTTGGGTGCGTACTACACCCCTGCTGTTACTATAGATGCCGACAACGAGTTTAGCACGACTTCTACGACTTATGATGAGTACCAATACGCCGATGGATCTACGGACTCTTCGTATTCGCTGGACGACAGTGTAGTGATTACTGGTTCGGAGAGCAAAGAGCTGAAATTACCAGAGATTTACGGTTTTGGGCTCACATACAAAATTGATGAGGCGTGGAAGCTCAGTTTGGATGCGGATTATCAAGTTTGGCAAGAGTGCTCTTATTATGATAATATCGAGATGAAGAACACTTTCAACTTTGGAATAGGCGTGGCTTACGATCGAGAGGAAGAGCCATGGTACTGGAATGTCCCTCTTCGGGCAGGATATTACCGCAAGGAGTTTCCTTTTGAGGTTGGTGGAGAGAGTCTCACGGAGCAGGGAGTTACTTTGGGCTTTGATATTCCCGTGAATAATTTGGGAGGTTCTCGAGCTAGTGTGGCTTTGCAGTACTCCAGCAGAGGCTCTAAGACCGACAACGGTTACAACGAGCAAGAAGTGAAAATCTCTTTTGGATTTACAGGTTTCGATATATTCGGCTCAAGGAGCAAATTGACACAAAAGAGAGACATCCCCATATCTTCACAAGATTATGACCAATATTAAAAACAAAAAAGCTTATCATAATTTTCTTTTTCTGGAAGATTTTGAAGCGGGTATTCAGTTGCTGGGTACGGAGATAAAGTCGATTAGAGATGGAAAGTTGAACTTTTTGGACGCCTACGCTCATCTGGAAAAAGGGGAAGTTTGGCTTTCAGGATTGCACATATCACCGCACAAAACAGCGAGCTTTTTTAATCATGAACCGATGCGGAAAAGGAAATTGCTTCTGACCAAGAAAGAGATCAAGAAGTTGGAGAAAAAAACTGCTGAGAAAGGTCTGACGATTGTCCCCAAAAAAATTTATATCAACGCCAAAGGGCTGGCTAAAATTACGATAAGCCTAGCTAAGGGCAAGAAAGTGCACGACAAGAGAGAGTCGATAAAGCAGAAAGATATTAAGCGAGACACCGCTAGGATGCTCAAAGGGATTAAATGAAGAAAATAGCTGTTTTGGGATTTAGTGGCTCGATAGGGCAATCGGCGGCTAAAGTTGTGCGAGCTCATCCTGATAAGTTTTCCGTTGTATTGGCATCGGCTCATACGGATAGCAAAGCACTTTTCGATTATGCTCGGGAGTTCAATATCCCGAAGCTGGTTTTGACGGGTGTAGAAAAAGTAGAGTGTGAGATCCCTCGAGGTGTGAAAGTTTATTACGGCAAAGCGAGCTTGCTCCGCCTCATAGCAGACGAAAATTTTGATATTTTGCTCAACGCTATTTCTGGCTCGGCAGGTTTGGAGTACTCTTTGGCAACTGTGACAAAAGGTGTGGATTTGGCGTTAGCTAACAAGGAAACTTTGGTGATGGCTGGAGATTTGCTCAAAGAGAAGCTGAAAGTTTCAAAAAGCAAACTTTTGCCGGTGGATAGTGAGCATTCGGCGATTTTTCAAGTTTTGCAAGGTAGTGGTAACAAGGCGATAAAGAAAATATATTTGACCGCATCGGGTGGACCTTTTTTGCACAGACCCTTGCACACTTTTGATTCTATCCAAGTGAAAGACGCTTTGGCACATCCCACTTGGTCGATGGGTGATAAGATTACGATAGACTCAGCTACGATGCTCAATAAGGCACTAGAGGTGATCGAGGCGCGCCATCTTTTTGATGTGGAGTACCAGCAGATAGTTCCCGTCATCCATAGGCAATCTATTGTGCATTCGATGGTGGAGTGCCTAGATGGCTCTATCTTGGCACAGATGAGTAATCCTTCGATGACCTTGCCGATTTTGTACGCATTCTCGCATCCTGAGAGGTACTGGGACGATGGAGTGAAGACCAACCTTTTTGAGCTGGAAGAGTTAAGTTTTCAGCCGATAGAGCAAAAAAGGTTTCCTCTCTACTTTGCTGGGGTGGCAGCGGGCAAAGCAGGCGGACTAGCACCCACAGTACTCAATAGTGCATCTGAGGCTGCTGTAGCTCTGTTTTTGCAAAAGAGGATAAGCTTTCCTGATATATGCTCGGTGGTTTGTGAGCAGTTGGATAAGTTGGACAATATCGCATCGCCAGACTTGGAGCAAATCTTAGAGACTAATCGAAAAGTTTACGATGAAGTTTTGGCAAAGCACTCTTAGCTTTTTGTTTTTCTTCTCTCTTTTGAGTGGAGAAACGGAGATTTTGCTGAATGCTGATTACAAGTATTTGAATCTTCCCAGTAGCACTCCTTATTTTAATTCCAAAATTCTGGATAAACTTGATAGTAGAAACAGGAAAAAAGAGGAGTTATTAGGGATGGACAACCCTTTGCAACATGGAGCTACTTTTTTTATTTTTCAAACCAAAACTGCTGTCTCATCTGGAGTAACAATTTTTGCCGATCTTTTGGCAGAACACCGAGGTTCTTCCTACGGCGACCGTTGCACAGATAATATGATCGTCTATCCTCGGGGATATGTGGTGATAGACAAAGATATATTGCGAGGGCTGAGCATCTATTCCCATCTTGGAGATAAAGAGAACTTTAGACTCAATCAAGGACTTTACATTTTCAACCAAGACATTAGATGTATGGAGCATACTGTGCGATGGGGGAACTTTGCTTACAATTATCTTTGGGTTGCGGATATGGTAAACAGCGTGGGCTTGAATACGGACGATTTTTTTGCCAATAATTTTATTTTATATGGTGGTGATGATGTCTCTGAGTGGAAAAGTAATTTGACAGCTTCTTTGGGATTGTGCCTGGGAGATATGGACAGTAGTGTGAGCAGCGTAAAAGATGTTTACAGTGTGGGAGCGATGTTAGAGTATAAGCACTTGTGGCAAGGGTATATCTCGGCTGGAGCTAGAGGCGGAGGTTATCGAGATGGGGCTTGTCTTTTGGGAATGAAGTTTGAGAAAAGCGAAGAACGAAGAAATTTGAAGGTGCTTTTCGAGTCGAGATATTACGAAGAGGATTTTTTGCAAGGGCTCAAAAGTGATGTCGATTATCGTGATGTGAGCGAAGGAGACTATGCGAACACGATAGGAGAACAGCTTTATCCTCTTACGGCTTATGATAAACCTTTTTCTCAGCTAGCGGTGTTTAGCGAATATCAGGGATATTACAAGGGTGACGATGGTATGGAAGAGTTGGCAACGGATGTTTGGGGTTTGAGTTTGCAAGTCAGTTGGCTGGAGAGGTTTTGCAATTTTTTTGCTAGCGTGGATGGCGACTTCAACTATATAAAGCCTACCGATTTTGAAGGGTCGTTTTATCCTTTTTACTCGGTTAAGGTTGGTTATGAGCCTTACAAAGACAATAAAATTGCAGTGGTAATGAGCAATAAAGGAATGAACCTGAACAAAAATTACACAACATTTTACGCTTATGAGCAGCCATATTTTGGATTTTTTTTTAGTCGAGATTTAGATTTTAATTAAACATAAGGAGAAAGAATTATGTTGAAGATCGGTTTACTTGGATATGGGGTAATGGGAAGATTGCTAGACGATTTGGCGGAGAGTATGGGGTGTGAGGTGGTAGCGAAGATAGACCCTGCACTGGGTGTTAGCCTGAAGAGAGAAAACCTGCATGATGCAGAAGTTGTGATAGATTTTACTCTGGGTAGCTGTGCGGTGGAGAATGCACGCCAAGTTTGCCAATGGGGAAAGAAGATAGTCGTGGGTGCTACGGGCTTTGATTTGCAGGAGCTAAAGAAAGTTAAAGGCGATATTATCTATGCCTCCAATTTTTCTGTGGGAGTAAACCTTTTTATTAAAATAGTCGAGTCAGCTGCTAAGTTATTTGATAAAGTGAAAGATTATGATGTATGTGGAGTAGAGTATCATCATCAGCGGAAGGTAGATAGTCCCAGTGGAACAGCCAAAAGTATTGCCGAGGTCTTGTTAAAAAATCTCTCGAGCAAAAACAAGCTAATGATAGATAGGGTGGAAGGAAAAATAAAACCCGAGGAGTTGCATTTCGCCAGCGTGCGGTGTGGCGATATACCGGGTACGCACTTGATAGATTTTGATTCATCTGCCGATACTATCGAGCTCAAGCATACAGCTCGCAGCAGAAAAGGGTTTGCTCTGGGAGCTTTGCGGGCAGCTATTTTTTTGGCTAAAAACAAAGGCTTTTATCGATTTGAAGATGTTTTTGATGAGATTTTGGGTTTGCAGAATTAGCAATGATGGTAGATGTTTAAATATATTAAATTTGTTGGTACGGATTTTTTGCTTGACATAGAGTTACATTTTATCAAAAAAAATATGTGAAATTGAAATTGATTTTGGAATAATTGAACTTATTTAGTTCTGTAATCAGGAGAAAAAATGAAAGAAAGTATGAAAAGTAAGCAAAATATGGCGATACGAGAAACTACAGATGTTATAATTGAATGTCTTATTAATGATCAATCAATAAGTGAAAGTTTGATATCTGACAGTTATTCCGCTGCTTTAAACAAACAGGAAATCTTTGGGAAAAAAAATTTTAGTTTAGTCGTATTAATTCAAAATGCTATCTTGAGAATTCAAAGGACTCGCTTTTTAACCTCAGAGCAAAAGCAAAATTATAGAGATGAATTAAATAAGACTCTCAAAGAATTACAAAATCCACTTGGGACTTCTCCCGTGCAGATTAAGGATTTGCTCTCCGATACAGATGATATTAAAAAGCAAATAAGTGAAGATGATTTGAATGTAGAGCTTATTTGCTCTTCTATAAATAAACTTCAGGATAAAATAAAAAAAGTTAAAATTCTTAACTTTGATGACAATGAAAAAATCCCTCTACTAAAATATCTTCAAAATCTAGGGGTTTTTTTAGGCAAAGTCTCACTGTATGGTCTTGTATTTAATTCTATAATTATTGTTTGTCTTTTTTTTGTTTTGCTTATTATGGATCCATATGGTATTTATACTTTTCTTAGTAATAAAATATAGAATTATTTCTCACAATCGAAAATGGTTTACTCTGGGAGCTTTGCGGGCAGCTATTTTTTTGGCTCGGAACAAAGGTTTTTATCGATTTGAAGATGTTTTTGATGAGATTTTGGGTTTGCAGAATTAGCAAATTAACTCTTGACAGTATGTTTGATTTTTCGAGTTTTAGATAAAATTGGATTGATTGATGAGCTTAAAAATGCGTTTAAAGATTAAAGATGGAGATTATAATGGAAAATTGGAATTTAGAGAAGTTAAATAAAGGCGTTAAGAAGTTAGATTTCATAGATTTCAAACTATCGCAACTGGCATCTTTTGCTTTTGCGTTGATGGTTGTAAAAATGTTTCCTTTTTTACGAAGATTGGGATTTAAAAAACTTTTGGGTTTGCTTGTTTTGAGTGGTGTCAGACCTTTTTGTAAGTTTTTCCCCTTGAGCGATTTGCACGCGAAAGTGGTGGACGAAGAAGCTTCGGAAGAGCAGTAAATAAAGATTTTGTGAGGAGTAGAGACGATGGGTAATCTAAAAGCTATCAAAAGCAGAATAGAGGGTGTAAAATCTACCAGACAAATAACTAATGCGATGAAGATGGTGGCGGCTAGCAAACTGCGAAAATCACAGGAAGCGATTGAGTCGGCACGCCCTTATGCAAATTTGGTGGGCGGGATGCTCTCTTGCGTGAAGAAAAAGAACACTCAGTCGGTGCATCCTTTTTTTTTAGCGAAAGATAGCCAGAAATCAGCTTTAGTAGTGGTGACTTCCGACCGTGGTTTGTGTGGCTCTTTTAACTCTGAAATTGTAAAAAGGGTGAAAGCTCATCTAGATGCTAATGCGAATGTGGATGTGATTTGTGTGGGCAAAAACGGCACGATTGCTCTGAAAAAGGTTTGCGAGGTTTACAGCCAGTTCACGGGTTTGTTCAACAGTATGGATTTTTCCGTTGCCAAAGATATTACGGAGATTGTGCTGGATTTGTATCTGAACAAAGGGTATGAGAAGGTGGATGTTATTTACAACAAGTTTGTTTCAGCGATTCAGCAAGACATTATTTTTAAAAAGCTTTTTCCGATAGAGCCTTCTGTGGAAGAAGATTTTTCTGCAACAGATTTTTTGTACGAACCAGATGAGGATGCTATTGTAGAAGAGTTGGGCAAAAAGTACATCTCTGTGGAAATTTGGCGAATTCTCTTGGAGTCGTCGGCAGCCGAGCAAGCCGCTAGAATGACCGCGATGGATAATGCTACGGAGAACGCTAGCGATATTATCCAGAGTTTGTCGTTGCAGTACAATAGAGAAAGACAGTCTGCTATCACTGGAGAGATTATCGACATTGTGGGTGGAGCAGAGGCTATTAACGAGTAATTTTTCTCTTTTTTTAAGAGAAGATATAATTTGGCTATCTCACTTTAAGGTAAAGAGTTGAGGTAGCTTTTTTACAATAAGATTTTAAGTAAGGAGTTAGGGCGATGTTAAGAGTTTCGGTTGTGGGTGCTACGGGATATTCTGGTGTAGAGCTGGTAAGAATATTGCTGAGTCATCCTGAGGTAAAAATCGCTGATTTGGTGTCCAAAAGTTATGTTGGCAAAGATTTTGCAGAGATTTATCCCGCTTTTCGCGGGAAGCTAGATAGTGTGTGTAAAGCTCTGGACACAGCGGAATTGGCTCAAAGTAGTGATTTGGTGTTTTTGGCGTTGCCGACTGGACCTGCCCAGAAGATAGCTTCTGAGTTACTGGCGGAAGAAGTCAAGGTGATAGACCTCGGAGCGGATTTTCGCTTGGAAGATGTGGAAGATTACCAGCAATGGTATGGGTCTGAGCATCAGGCTGTGCAGTTGCTAGATCAAGCGATTTACAATATTCCCGAAATCCACAAGAAGAAGCTGGAAGATGTGCAACTGGTGGCGAATCCTGGCTGTTACCCTACGAGCGTTTTGCTGGGGTTAGCACCGATAATGGACAAACAGATTGTGGATATTTCCAGCATTATCATCGATAGTAAATCGGGTGTGAGTGGTGCTGGTCGTGGATTAAATATTGGAGTGCAATTTTGTCAGCAGGCGGAAAATTTCAAGGCTTACAAGGTGGCTTCCCACAGGCATATTCCTGAGATAGAGCAAGAGCTGAGCAAGCTCTGTGGGGAAAAGGTTTTAGTGAGTTTTACACCGCACCTTTTACCTTTGAAAAGGGGCATATTGTCCACGATTTACTTGGATCTGCTGGAAAAGGTAGATATGAGTGAGTTAAGAAAATATTATGAAGAGTATTATCAAGATGCTTCGTTTGTGTGTTTGTTGCCAGAGGGCGAGCTGCCGGAGATAAAGAATGTTGCTGGTAGTAACGATTGCCACTTAAATATATTTCTGGATGAGCGAGTGGGGCGACTAGTGGTGGTGAGCGTGATAGACAACCTCGTGAAAGGAGCTGCGGGACAAGCGGTGCAAAATATGAATATTTTGTGTGGTTTTGAGCAAAGCTTAGGACTAAGCGGACTTAGAGCGGGAGTGTAGGAATGGTAAAGACAAGTTTTCTAGGGGTTTGTTACCCTCAAGCGTATAAGGCTGGAGCTGCGGTAGCTGGGCTGAAAAAGAAAGGTCTGGATATGGGTGCGGTTTTCTCGCCCGTGGATTGCGTTTGTGCGGGCGTGTTTACCCGTAACAAGGTGATGGCTGCCCCAGTGCAGTATTGTCAAGCAGCCCTGAAGGGTGCTGTGACCAGAGCGGTGGTGGTAAATAGTGGCAACGCTAACGCTTGCACGGGAGCAGAGGGGCTGGAAGATGCAGGATCTACGGCAAAAGCGATGGGTCATGCTCTGCAAATCCCCGCATCACAGGTGATGGTCTTGTCCACAGGTGTGATAGGCTATCGATTGCCGATAGATAAGGTGCTGAAAGGCGTAGATGCTGTGTGCAAAGAGTTGAGTCGCGATAACGATGAGAAGTTGGCAGCAGCGATGATGACGACCGACACCAAACCTAAGCAGGCAGGAGTGAGCTTTGCCTTGGACGATAAAGAGGTGCGAATCGGCTCTGTAGCCAAAGGCTCGGGGATGATACATCCCAATATGGGGACGATGTTGTCGGTGATAACCACAGATGTAAGTATAAGCAAGGAGCTTCTGCAAAAGGCTCTGAGCGAGGCAACGGAGTTGTCATTTAATATGGTAAGCGTGGATGGAGACACTTCCACCAACGATACTGTGTTGCTTATGGCAAACGGACAAGCTGGCAACAAGAAGATAGAGAGTGCTGAGTCCCAAGAGTTTGCTACATTCTACGAGAATTTGCTGGCTGTCTGTGTTAGTTTGGCTAAGCAGATAGCTGCCGATGGAGAGGGAGCTGGAAAATTGGTGAGCGTGAAGGTGAGCGGAGCGAGAAGCGACGAGGATGCTAAGGTTATTGCTAAGAGTATCTGTGGCTCAAATCTGGTAAAGACCGCTATTTTTGGTGAAGATGCGAACTGGGGAAGGGTGCTAGCAGCGGCTGGCTATTCAGGAGCTGATTTTGACCCAGAGAGGGTTTGTATCTCTTTTAGCTCCCCAAAGGGGAAGATAGCTCTAGCTGTGCAGGGCAAAGGTGTAGAGTTTAGCGAAGAAAGAGCCAAAGAGATTTTGGGCGAAGACGAGATAGAAATATTGGTAGAGATGATGCAAGGCGAGAGCTCAGCTACGGCTTGGTGTTGTGACCTTAGTTACGACTATATCAAGATAAACGCCGACTATCGGTCTTGAGTGTATTGAGATGACCCGAAAAGCGACAACTTTTGATGTGCAAGCCATTTATGAGATTATTCACATTGCCAGCGATTATGGGATTTTGCTTTTGCGAACGGAAGACGATTTGCGGAAGTGCATAGACGAATTTTGGGTGGAAGAGATGGACGAGCGTGTCGTGGCGTGCTGTGCTTTGGCGGTGTATAGTCAGAAATTAGCAGAGATAAGGTCGATGGCTGTGTTGCCCAACTATCAGGGAAAGGGTATAGCCAGTGGGCTTTTGCAGAAATGTTTGGATACTGCTAAGAAGAAAGGGATTTATGAGGTGTTGACTATTACCAATCGCCCCAATATTTTCGACAAAAAGGGCTTTGGTACACAATTAGATGGGCAATCGGCACTTATCTATAGAACTGGCAACGGTTTATAATAAAATGGTTATAGGGTAAATTTATGGATTTGAGTAGAGCAAAACAGAAAGCGGCGACTTTGATAGAGGCTTTGCCTTATATTAAGCGATTTCGTGGGAAGACGGTAGTGGTGAAATATGGCGGCAATGCGATGGTGGACAAGAAGTCGAAAGAGGCTGTGGTGATGGATTTGGTGCTGATGCGTTTTGTGGGGATGCGAGTAGTGGTGGTGCATGGAGGAGGTCCAGAGATTGCTAATTACCTGAAGAAAATGCAGATAAAGAGCGAATTTATTAACGGACTACGCAAAACAACCAAGGAGACGATGGATGTGGTGGAGATGGTGCTCTCGGGGAAGGTGAACAAAGAGATAGTCGCAGGACTCAACTTCCACGGTGGCTCAGCAATAGGTTTGTCGGGTAAAGACGATAACTTCATCAAGGTGAAGAAAAAAGAGATGGTGGTCGACAAAAAAGCTGTAGACTTGGGTTTTGTGGGTGAGATTACTAAAGTGAAGACCAAGACCTTGGAGAACCTACTGGACGATGGATTTGTGGTGGTGGTAGCACCTGTGGGAGTGGATGATGCCCAAAACACTTACAACATCAATGCCGATACGGCAGCGGCGGAAGTGGCAGCGGCTTTGAAAGCGGACAAGTTTTTGCTCCTGACAGATATAGAAGGTGTGTATGATGGTCAAGAGTTTATCTCGCGATTGACTCCTGCGAAGATAGACGAGATGGTGGCTTCTGGCGTAATATCTGGAGGGATGATCCCCAAAGTGGAATGTTGCAAGAGGGCTATCGCTGGCGGAGTGAAACAGGTGCATATTATAGATGGTCGGTTAGAGCATTCGATGCTTTTGGAGATTTTTACAGATAATGGTATCGGGACGATGATAAGGGAAGATTTAGATTGAGTAGTGCTAAATTTTATTGGTTAGATTTTGATATAAATTAAATATTTAGGAGAGATAATGAAAATCGTATTGGCTTATTCTGGAGGTTTGGATACCTCTGTGATTATTCCTTGGCTAAAAGATAACTACGAAGGTGCAGAGATAATAGCTGTAGCCGCAGATGTAGGACAAGGAGCACAGGAGTTGGAAGGATTGGAAGAGAAAGCGATCAATTCTGGAGCGAGTAAAATTTTTGTAGAAGATTTGAAAGATGAGTTTGTGGAAGATTTTGTGTGGCCAACTTTGGCTTCGGGAGCTATCTATGAGCGGAAGTATCTTTTGGGAACAGCTATGGCAAGACCAGTGATAGCTAAGGCTTTGGTAAAAATTGCCCTGCAAGAAGGGGCGGAATATATAGCACACGGTTGCACTGGCAAAGGTAACGATCAGGTCAGGTTTGAGTTGACGGTAAAAGCTTTGGCGCCTGAGCTGAAGATTATCGCTCCTTGGAGAGTTTGGGATATCAAATCTCGCCAAGATGCTTACAATTACGCTAATGAAAGAGGCATCAAGATAGCGGTTTCGCAAGAGAAGCCCTACAGTATGGATCGCAATGTTTGGCATCTTTCGCACGAAGGCGCAGATTTGGAAGATCCCAGAAATGAGCCGCTGGACAACATCTATATGATGGCTGTGTCGCCTGCATCTGCTCCAGACAAGCCGACTTATGTGGAAATAGAATTTGCTAAAGGGTTGCCGATAGCTGTGGATGGCAAGAAAATGAAGCCTTTGGCTATCGTGGAGGCACTCAATAAGATAGCTGGGGCTAATGGTGTCGGCATCGACGATTTAGTAGAAAATCGCCTTGTGGGGATGAAATCTCGCGGTGTCTATGAAAATCCAGCGGGTAGAGTGCTGGTGACAGCTCACCAAGAGTTGGAGTACTTGACTTTGGACAGAGACACGCTGCATTACAAAGAGATGTTGTCGGTGAGGTTTGCCGAGCTGGTTTATAATGGCAAGTGGTTTTGCACCTTGAGGGAATCTTTGAGCGAATTTGTGAAAAAAACGCAAGAGGATGTGAACGGAGTGGTGAAGATGAAACTTTACAAAGGTAATTGCACGATAGCGGGGATGAGTTCTCCTACTTCACTCTACGATCAGGAACTGGTAACTTTTGAAGAAGATTCAGTTTATAATCAAGCTGATGCCGAAGGATTTATCAATCTTTTTGGGTTGCAAATGAAGGTCAAAGCTCTGAGCAAAAGAAGATAAGAAATTTGTTGTTTTAAGGTTAGCAGGGGCTACCTGCTAACCTTTTTTTAGGTGGAGAAATAAGATGTTTTGGCATTTGATTGTGGCTATTTTTGTGATGCTTTGTTGGGGAATAGGTTATATTTGGTTCAAGATGAGTTTTCTGAGCTTCGGCGTGTTTACAGTGGTGATAGTTAAATTTTCCCTCGGGGCTTTGGTTCTGACGATTTATATGAAGGTCAAAGGAATAAAAGCTCATTACTCGAGGCTGAAGTTCAAGCAGTTGCTTTTGCTAGTTTTTTGTGATCCGTTTTTGTTTTTCTTGGGTGAAGGGTTTGCTCTCAAGTATGTTTCTGCAACGCTTACCTCTATTTTTATCTCTACAATACCGCTGTTCACGCCACTGATTGGGAGATTATTTTTTGGTTATCCGATAAGGAAAGGTGTTTTTTTAGGGCTATTTATCTCTTTTGCAGGTGTGGTAACGATTGTGGGCTTATCGGGTGTGGGTCAGGGATCACTGCTAGGTATAGCTTTGCTGATGTTTGCTGTTTTTAGTTCGCTTTTCTATGTGGTGCTCTTGCAAAATTTGTCTACCGATTTCCCCGTGATTCAGTTAGTGAGAGACCAATTTCTGCTCGCTTCTTTGTATTTTTTGCCACTGTTTTTTATTTTTGAATTTCCTCACATCGGGCAGACGGTGATAGTGCCAGAAGCCTTGGAGGGATTGCTGTTTCTGGTTATTTTTGAAACTATCTTGGGATTTATCGGTTACAACTATCTGATCAAAGAGATAGGGGCTGTATCCACCAACTCATTTCTGAATTTGATGCCAGTGGTGACGATGATAGGTGCTTATTATATGCTGGATGAGGCTATGAGTTGGCAAAAAATTGTGGGAGTAGTGCTGGTGCTTTTGGGTCTTTTTGTGGTGCAGTTACCCAGATTGCTACAAAGAAAAGTAAGAATGAGGTTCTTGTTCCCAGAATAGATTTAATTTTCTGGTGGCTACTACTTTGTGAATGATTTTAATTTTATTAAGTTTTCTGGCGTTTTACTATTTTGTTCAGGGGAAGATTTTCAGGCTTGACATTCTAACTTCCTTGATTTGTGTTGCAGAAAACTATTTTGAAAAAAAGGGCGGTTTTGAATATGCAATACACGACAACTAAGAAGATAAAAGATTTTCTAGGACAAGAGGTTTGTTTGCGAGGTTGGGTGAGAAATCAACGCAAAGCGAGTAGCAAACTGAGGTTTATCGTATTTAGAGATGGCTTGGGAGAGCTGCAAGCGGTGGCTAGTAAGCCAGATATGGGCGAGGAAGCTTTTGAAGTGGTCAAGTCACTTAGTTTGGAAGCATCTGTCGAGCTTGTGGGTGTGCCAGAGAAACATCCGAAATACGAAGATGAGGTGGAGTTTCACCTACAGAGTGTGAAATTAGTGGGGCAGAGCGTAGATTATCCCATCGGTAAGAAAGAACACGGTCCAGACTTCTTGCTCTCGCATCGGCACTTGTGGCTTCGTTCTCGCAAGCAAATAGCGATGCAGAAGATTAGACATACTATCTATTTTGGTATTTGCAACTATCTAAACTCCTTGGACTTTTTTCGTTTCGATTCTCCTATTTTGACTCCGAACGCTTGTGAGGGCACGACGACTCTCTTTGAGTTGCCATATTTTGATCAGGGTAAAGCGTATCTTTCTCAGAGCGGACAACTTTATCTGGAAGCAGGTATAATGGCTTTGGGAAGAGTTTACGATTTTGGTCCTGTCTTTAGGGCAGAAAAATCTAAGACGCGTAAGCATCTCACGGAATTTTGGATGATGGACGCTGAAGCTGCGTTTGTAAACCATCAGGAGAGTATGGAGATGCAAGAGGGGCTGATCAAAGCTGTGATTGGGGATGTGCTAAAGAATAACCCCAAAGAGCTAGAAATATTGGAAAGTGATCCAGCAAGGCTAGAGGCTGCTTGTGGTAAGTTTGTGCGGATGACTCACAGGCAGGCGATAGATATTCTGAAAGCGAAAGGATTTGAGGTTGGTTATGAGGACGATTTTGGTGCTAAAGAAGAGGCTGCTATCACCGAAGGGAGTGATGTCCCGGTGTTTATCGAGAAATGGCCAGCGAGTATCAAATCTTTTTATATGAAGCAAGACCCCGAGGACTCGTCTTTGGTTTTAGGCAGTGATCTTCTCGCTCCGGGTGGCTTTGGCGAGATTATCGGTGGCTCGGAGAGAGAGGTCGATTATGACAAACTCAAAGCCAAGATGGAGCAAGAGAATATGTCGATGGACGAGTACGGCTGGTATTTGGACTTACGGAAATATGGGTCTGTGCCTCACAGCGGCTTTGGTATAGGGTTGGAGAGGTTTGTGGCTTGGGTTTGCGGCACTGCTCACATCAGAGAGACGATTCCTTTTCCGAGGATGATTTATAGGTTATATCCTTGATATGAGAGATTTTGATGAACTCATAGAGGTGGTGCGGAGCTTACGCGACCCTGTAGATGGTTGTCCATGGGACAAGAAGCAAACGAGAAAAAGTTTAATCCCGAACTTTATAGAAGAGCTGTACGAAGCAGTGGAAGCTATAGAGAATGGCGATATTGCTAATCTGCAAGAGGAGCTGGGCGATATTTTATTGCATATTCTTTTTCAGACTCAGATAGGCGATGAAAAGGGCGAGTTTACGATAAAAGATGTGATAAGGCAAATAAAAGAGAAGCTGATAAGGCGACACCCTCATGTGTTTGGGGAGCATAAAGCTGCCAACGCTTATGATGCTAAACTGAGCTGGGAGGCGGTCAAACGAGAAGAGAAGAAAGACCGAAAGTCTATTCTGGATGGGATTCCATCCCAGATGCCGTCGCTAATAATAGCCAGTAGGATGCAGGAAAAAGCCGATGCGGCTGGTTTTAGTTGGGACTCTGTAGAGACCATCTTGTCCAAGATAAAAGAGGAGTTTGCTGAGCTGGAAGAGGCGGTGAAAGAGCAAGACCGAGCTCATACGCAAGAGGAGTTTGGAGATTTGCTGTTTGCACTGGTTAGTTACGCCAACTATTTCAAACTAGATCCTGAGAGCAGTTTACGAGATGCTTGTGCCAAATTTCGGAGGAGATTTGGGCATATAGAAGATCATTTCAAAGCCAGCAAGAAAGTTTTTGCTGATGCTAGCATAGAGGAGATGGAAGCTCTTTGGCAAGATGCCAAGAAGAAAGGTAAGTAACCTTTTTAGAAACGATAAGTTAAGCTCACACCCTGAAAGTTTTTCCCGACTAGGGGAACGATTTGCAAATCTTTTGGAGCGTAGTGAGTGGTGTAGAGGTAGGAGAATCCAGTGGCGATGATTGCTCCAGCATAGACATCCGACTGATAGTGTCTATCTGCTCTTACGCGGGAATATCCCACATAGGAAGCCAAAACATAAGCTGGTATTGCTTTTCCCCAACCATATCGGAAGTGAATAAAAGAAGCGGCTGAAAAAGCTGCGGTGGTGTGTCCAGAGGGGAAAGAGTAGTCTGTGCCGTCGGGACGAGTTCTGTTGACGCTGTATTTTAGAGCGTATGTGGTAGCCAAAGATGAGGAAAAAGCGTAAGAAAATTGCTTGATTCCTTCGTAATCTTTTAGACAAAGGCTATAAGTAGCCGCAGAGATGGGCAGTAAAATTTGGGTAATGTCTCCTGCTACTTCGAAATCACTTTTTGTGCGAGCAAAACATGGTATTGCCAAAAGCAAGAAGAGCGAAAGCAGAAAAGATTTTTTGTCGAAAAATGGGAGCAAGTTTGTTATTCTAAAATTCATAGCAAGCTGTTAAACCATAGCCATTTCCCACGATTGCAGGTAAAATGCTGAAACTTTTTGGCTCAGGTTCTTCGGTATCTTTTGCTTTAACACTTTTTCTGCCTTTATCCACTGCCAGCTTACCATAAACTCTGCCGATGACGATAGCAAGTGGGTAATCGCTCGCCCAGTGCACGCCGTTATTGACCATCTGGAAAGAAAGAGCCGTCATCAGGGCAATGCCAAAAGGCTTAACCCAAAAGTATTCGGGATAATTTTCGGTAATCACCGTGTAGGTCATCATCGAGGTGGCAAGGTGTCCAGAAGGGAAAGCGTCGTAGTGTGAAACGCTTTGGTGATAAGCAACTTGACTGGGGAAAGCTCGCCATTTATCGCGATAAACTCCTTGTGCATCTTCGTTTGCTCTGGGTGAAGTTCGCCCAGTGGTGTGCTTGAGGATTTGCACGCTGAATAGCCCTGCGGTTATCATACCTTCTGCCAGCTCAGAGGCTGTCTGGAGAGCACGGTTGTCGTTTTGGTGCAGTCCGTAAGTGAGAAATCCAGCCATAAGACTTATAGGAACAGCTCCATCTCCGATGAAATAGAGCCCTGTGCCGACATCTGTGGGTAATTCCAAGAAAGGAAATCCGATGGTGTTGGAGGTTTCATCGTTTATATTTGCATCTTTTCCCCATCTTCTTCCTTCAGCGGTTATCTCTTCGTCGTATTTGATCATAGCTGCAGTCGATATCGCTGTGAGCGACATCCAGCCAAAATTGTCTGGGTCTCCGCCAGCTTTTACGAAGTCAACGATGTCGCCAGGAGCTTTGGTAATGCAGTCAAACAGCTTTGGCTTTTGGTAAATGTAAACTTCTCCGTTGATTTGATAAGTTGTGTCGTTGACTTTTATTCCCCACAAAAAATTGACAAGTAAAACGAAAAAGATGAGTAGTGTTTTTTTCATAAATCAGATAATTTCCTTAAAAGTTATTTGGGATATTAATATTTTTTTATAGCTCATAATGTCAAGAGTTGTTGGGCTTATTTGAAATAAAATCGGCAAATAGCATTTGACAACATATTCGGTGATTTTTTGCTTTGAAGTGTAATAAAATTTATTAAGGAGACGATTAAAATGAATATTCTTATCAAAGGTGGATATCTGATCACCCCGCGTGGTGGAGCAGATGTAGCAGTCGAAAAGAAAGATGTTTTTGTTGAGGACGGTATAATTCGGTTCTCTTCCAAAAAACCAGTGGACAGGCAAATAGATGCCACTAATCAAGTTATCTTGCCAGGCATGGTGAACACTCACCATCATATTTATTCTTGTTTGTCCAAAGGAATTCCTTGCGAAGTGCCTTTTTGCACATTCGAGAAGACTTTGGCACAATTGTGGTGGCTTTTAGATCAAGCTTTGGATTCAGAATCTATGAAGCTCTCTACTGCTCTGAGTATGAGAGAGTCGCTCAAAGCTGGTGTTACCACGGTGTTTGACCACCATATTTCGAGTAATGTGGAGAACTCTCTTAGTGAGATGGGCGAAATTTTCGAGAGCTATGGCGTTAATGGCGGACTCGCTTTTGAGACTACCGTCCGTAACGGTCAGGAATATTTCCAAAGAACTGTAGCAGAGAACGCTCGCTTTGCCCAAGAGGCAGCAAGCAAACCGATGCTCAAAGGTCTTACAGGGATGCACGCTCTTTTGACTTTGCCTAACGAAGCTCTGGACTATTTAGCCAAAAACACACAAGCTTCTATCCATTGCCATGTGGCAGAGGGCGGAGTAGACCAAGAGTACTCTTGGCGTAATTATGGCAAACCGATTGTCGAGAGATTGGAGCAATTTGGGTTACTTAGAGATAATTCTTTGATAATTCATGCCAGCAACTTGACTCCTGCTGAGTTGAAATTATTGGCATCCAAGAAGATTTTCATCGGTCAGGCGATCGACTCCAATATGAACAACGGTTTGAACGCTGCGAAGCTGAACGAGCTTGTGGACGCTGGTTTGAGGATTACCGCTGGTACAGACGGGATGCACTCCAGCTGCCTCAAGGCACAAAAGAATTCGGCAATCGTCACCAAGTTCCAAAGTCGTAACGCCGATTTGGGATTCCCCGAGATGATCTCTATGTTCGCCAACGCTTACGAGATAAAGCAAAAGTATGGTTTCCCATTGGGTGTAGTCGAAGGGCAAAAAGCCGACTTGGCTATCACCGACTATGTGCCGATGACCGCTTTTGATGGCAATAGTTTCTTCGGTCACTACTTCTTTGGCATCACCGAAGCCAGAGTGCAACATGTGATCAAAGAGGGGAAAATTTTGCTCGATAATTTCACTGTCAATTCTGAGCTGGACAAGCCTTTTGCTGAGCTTTTGGACAATCAAGTAGCTATTTCCGACAAAATGTTTGCTCGATTTGAGAAATTGAAAAAGAGTTCAACTTATTTAAACAAGATGTACCATTTTTAATTAGTGGTCAGAAAAGAAAAGCCCATCGAAAGATGGGTTTTTTTCTTGTTATAAGAATTTATTTACTGTAAAGGTAGATAGGTAAATTGATGATTTCCATCTGATCTCTAGGAATATTAACCAAAGTTTCTTGTAATTTTTCAAAAGCTCTTTGGTCGTTTTCAAAATCTATTATGAGATTAAGTGGTTTTTTGGTGGCAATAAATTTTAGCAGTTCCATATCATCTTCTTTGCTAGGAAGTAGACTAACAATATATTCTAAGCCAAAATTTATTTCTTTAGGAGTTGGGAGTATTAGTTCTTCATTTTTCTTTAAAAAATTGTTATCTTGTATTTGGTTTGGGAATAGAATATTTATCTTGTTGTTAGATTGGATGTTAAGTACAGTGATATAACAATCTTTACTGCATTTTATGCTTAAAGACAGATTTTCACCCTCTCGTAGAGTAGTTTTGTTTGTAGAGGCATCAAGGTTAAAGTAGGGGTCTTTTTCTTCTTTTTGTTTCCCAGTTGTTACTTTTATTACCAGCTTTAGTTTAACCTCATTATCTTTGAGATATTTTCTTTCTTCTACAATTGAGCTATTGATGATAGTGCCTTTGCTACAGGTTGAAAGATATTTAGCAAAAATATCGGTAAACTTTTTGTTTCCTTCTGATTCCATAAAAACGCTGGAAGCGTTGACATTTATACCTTCATACTCTAGAGCTTTGTTGTAGGCTTTATCTTTAGCAGATTTAAGAGCTTCTTGAGGAGATAGATTTTCCATAGACTGATAAACGGTCACCAAATACTGGAAATCTTTTATTTTACAGATGGAGTCTAACTCTAAACCATAAAGGTGGGAAAATAACAAAAGTAGCAGTGGTAAAAATTTTTTCATTTATCTTATTTTGGCAATGTCAAAAGAGTTGTTTCTCACTAGTTGGGGATGTTGGTCTCGACTGCTGATTCTGCGAGCAAAGTAGGTGACTTTTTCGCTGAGGTAATTATCCAACTCTAGGGATGAAATTATTTTGTTTTTGTCTATGTCGGCTTCGCCTTGGATGCCTTTGAGGAAAAAATAGGTAAAAAGAGAATGCTCTTTTTCGGGATACCACGAAGAAACTTCCGTATTTGATGCGGAGGTAAAGATGCAAGTGTTCTTTTTTAGCAGATAGCTGGTTTTTACTTTTGGCATAATGGGCGAAACATTTTTAAGGAGCATTCCTTTTTCGCTCACGCCACTAAAGCAGGCGTCCAAAACAACAGTTAGAGATTTATACTCAAGTTTGCTCAAGTTTTCATAAAAAAGGTTGAGATTGTAACCACTCAGGTCGAGTCTGGAAGGGTCAGCGTTGCTGGGGACGAAATATCCGTTTTTGTTTTCGGGATTGGGAGCACCGTGTCCTACATAGTAAACAAAAACATCAGATTTTCCCTCTTGTATCCAGTCATAAAGTTTTCCTTTGTAATTGTTATCATTGCCAAAAACGGTGATAAAATCTGTTTGCGAGGCATTTTCGATGTAGATGATGTTGTTGTCATCATAGCCTAGGGTGTTGATTAAGTATTTTTTCATATATTGGGCATCGTTGAGTGCGAAATCGACATTGGGAACATCTTGGTTGGAGTAATCTTTGTTGCCGATAATCACGCCGATTGCGTGTTTGTTTTTTTCACTGGCAAGAGGGATGTTTTGGTGTATATCTGTGAGAGGGACTTCTTTGTGTTTTGTAAGTGTAGATTGATAATTATTAGTTTCAATTTTATTTTCATTAATAGTGGACTTTGAAATGACAGGGTAAGGGTCATAAGTATTGCCATAAATTACAGCTTTAGTAATGCTTTTAGCACATCCACAGAAAACAGTTAAACAAAAGAGGATAAAAATATTTTTCATGACAGTCCTTTTTTACTTTTTTTCTTTTAGAGCAGTTCCTTCTACAACAATGCCACCTTGTCCGTATATATAAGGAATATACCAAAAATATTGATGAAATTTTGCATTAGATATGGCACAGCAATTTGGTGCTCCCTCAATAGCTCTGTCTACGGCATTTTCCATACTAATTTTCCCTGTAGGGAAAATGCAGATGATTGAAGCATTGTCTGAGCCAGAAACTTTTCCTATTTCTATTAACCCTTTTTGACTATCAAAATTTTTAGTCGAGATAATGGTAAATTCAGCTAGTTTACTGGAACAGCCAAAGAATATAAGGATTACTAAAGTAATAAGAATATTTTTTTTCATCTCTTCTCCTTATTTAATTTGATTCTTTTCACTGTTTCTGAATGGTAGTTTTTGATCAATTAAAAAGAGTTAGGATCTGTAAATAGTTACTTTCCTAAAATAGGCAGTGTTTTTTTTAAATAGAAAGCCCATCGGATGATGGTCTTTCTATTTAAGGAATAAAAATTATTGTTGTGTTAAAGCTGTTCCCTCAACTACGCATTTTTGCTCACCATATAAAAGGAAGCTCCACCCCAAATAGTAATATGAAACATCAGCTAAAGCTTTAGTATTAGGAACTTTACTCATAGCATTGTTGACGGCATTTTTTAATTCAGGTGTTCCAGTAGTCCAACCAAGTACTGTATAAACTTTATCTTCACCAGTAACTTTTTCACTTTTTTCCAGATTTTTATCATAGTTTATTTGTTTAGTAGAAAGTAGGGTAAAATCGGTATTTTTTTTTACAGCACATCCCATGAAGAGTGCGGTTACGGCTAAAAGAAAGATTAATTTTTTCATCTTTTTCTCCTTAATTAATTTAATTTCTTTCACAGTTTCTAAAGGGTCTTTTTTAGTCAACTAAAAAAAGTTACACCTCACAAAATTCTGTCAGCTTATTGCTAAATGGCGATTGGACAATTCCCTTTTCTGTGATTATCCCTGTAATGTTTTCCGCTGGGGTCACATCGAAGGCGGGGTTGTAGATGCTCATATCAAGCGGTGCGACTTGTTTACCGAAGATGAAGCTCACCTCGGTGTCGTCGCGTTCTTCGATGATTATCTGCTTGCCAGAGGGTGTGTGCAGATCGATGGTGGAGGTGGGGGCGACTACATAGAAGGGAACGCCGTAGCGTTGTGCTAGCACGCTAAGCATAAAGGTGCCGATCTTGTTGGCGGTGTCTCCGTTGGCAGCGATGCGGTCTGCTCCCACGAGGATGAGGTCGATCTTGCCGTCCCATATGAGGGTGGCGGCGACGCTGTCGGCTATCAGGCAAGATGGTATCTTCTCTTGCGATAGCTCCCAAGCGGTGAGGCGTGCTCCCTGCAATCTGGGTCTGGTCTCGTCGGCATAGACGAAGATGTCTTTGCCAGCGGCGATTGCCGAGCGGATGACTCCCAAGGCGGTGCCGTGACCGACAGTTGCCAAAGCTCCCGTGTTGCAGTGCGTAAGGATGGTAGCTTTTTGCGGCACGATTTTCGCTCCGATTTCTCCCATCTTTTTGTTAATCTCGATATCTTCTTTGGCGATTTGGTCGGCTTCGCTCTTGAGGATTTGGCAATTTTCTTGGTTAGTTTTGTTCGCCTCTAAAACTTTCAGCATTCTGCTAGTCGCCCACACCAGATTGACAGCTGTGGGTCTAGCTGCATCGATCTCTTTCTTGACATATTTCATCTTGCCCAGAAAATCTTGCTCTGCCGAGAACTCTTTACCAGCAAGCCACATACCATAAGCTGCTGTAGCACCGATAGCTGGAGCACCTCTGACCACCATTTGAGCGATGGCGAAGATTACATCGCGATAGTTTTCGCACTCAAATTCGGTGTATTTTTTGGGGAGCTTGCGTTGGTCTATCAAAAAAAGTTTTTCGTTGTCTAAGCGTAAACAGCTAATACTCATAAATTTATCTCCATATTTTATTTTTCCCAAAATTCTGCTTTAGGCGAAGATTGTAAAGCACGGTAGATATTTTGGGGTAAATTTTTGCAGTCTAAAAGTTTTTCCAGAGGAGCTATTTTTTTTCTTAATTCCCAGCGGAGGTTTTTTTGGGCATAGGGGCAGTGATAACCCAGCAATGGTAAGTTGTTATCGCTTACTAGTTTTTCCAGCTCTTGCTCTCTTGCGTAGATTAGCGGTCTTATGCTGTTTACTCCAGATTTTGTGCCAGAGAGCACAGGCAAAAAAGCTCCTATTTTGTTGTGCTGAGTGAGATTGAGGAGAAAAGTAGTAGCGACATCGTCTGCGTGATGTCCGAAGGCGACTGTTTTTATTCCTTCATCTTTCAATTTTTGCGTAATGTAGCCTTTGATAAATCGGGAACAAACAAAACACTCTTTTTTGTCTAGTGCAGAGTAATCCAAGCGAACATCTAATTCCGTGTAGGGCAAATCAAGCTGATGACAATATTTGGAGAGTATTGCAGTGTCATAATTTGCCACCTTAGCGTGAATAGGGTACAACTGAAACTGCAAAGACCTTTGCAAACCTTTCAAAAGGTAAAGCAAAGCGACGCTGTCTTTCCCTCCAGAGAGAGCGACTCCGACTTTAGTGTCAGGAGTAATCATCTGGTAATCCTTTATCGCCCGAGCGACTTTAGCTCTTAATTTGTGCAACTTTTTGCTCTTTATCTAACAACGAAGTTAACGAGTTTGCCAGGCACTACGATCTCTTTTATAATCGTTTTTCCAGCCAAAAATTTCTTTACATTGGCTATCTCTTTGGCTTCTGCGATAATTTCCTCTTTGGGAGTGTTTTTGGTAGTTTCTAGTTGTGCTCTTATTTTCCCCATCACTTGGATGACGAAAGTGATGTCGTTTTTGACAAGGAATTTTTCGTCATAGCTAGGCAATCCGCTGTCGTGCAAGAGCTTATGCTTTCCAATCATTTCCCAAATCTCCTCACAAAGGTGAGGGGCGAAGGGGTATATTATCTGTGGAATCAAGATATGTGCTTCTTTGTAGAGAGCTTTTTCGGCATCTGTTGTGGGGCTGCTAGCAGCGTAGAGGTTGTTCAGGTGCTCCATTACAGCTGCGATGGCTGTGTTGAATTGCATCTTTTCTCGCACATACCCGATAGCTTTTTTGATGGTGTAATGCGAGGAATAGCGGAGCTCTTTGTATTCTGCGGAAATGTCACCAGCGGGGGTGTAATCTTGCTCGAGGAATTTCTTGTTTTTCACAAAAACTTTGTAGACCCTATTTAAGAAGCGGAAAGCTCCTCCTACTGCTTTGTCGTTCCAGTCGACATCTTTTTCTGGTGGAGAGGCAAACAAGACAAATGTCCTGAGAGTGTCTGCTCCGTAGCGTTGTAGGTAGTCATTAGGGTTGACGACATTTTTTTTGGACTTGCTCATTTTCTCGATGCTTCCGATTGTTACTGGTGAGCCGCAGAGAGCACAGGTGGCAGATTTCCCTTCTATAATTGCGTCTTGCGGGAAGAGGTAGCCGTCTTTGGGGCATTTGTAGCTTTGCATGCAGACCATTCCTTGTGTCAGTAGTCGAGAGAAAGGCTCATTGCAATCTACAAGACCGATGTCACGCATAAACTTGTGAAAGAAGCGGGCGTAAAGCAGGTGCAGCACGGCGTGCTCGATACCGCCGATGTATTGATCGACAGGTAGCCAGTAGTTGGCTTTGTCTTTGCTAAAAGGTGCTTGCTGGTTGTGAGCATCGCAGTAGCGGGCAAAATACCAGGATGAATCGACAAAGGTGTCCATCGTGTCTGTTTCTCGGGTGGCAGCTCCACCGCATTTGGGGCAGGTGGTTTTTTGCCATTCTGTGGCTGATAGCAGCGGATTTTGCTTGGTCTTGCCTATTTGGATGTCGTCGGGCAGGAGCACGGGCAATTGCTCATCTGGCACTAGCTGTGTTCCGCATTTTTCGCAGTAAACCACGGGAATAGGATTTCCCCAATAGCGTTGGCGGGAGAGTCCCCAGTCGCGGAGTTTGTAGTTGATGCTTTTTTTGCCGTAACCTTGCTGGTCTATCCAGTCGGCTATCTGTTCTAGGCACTGACGGTTGCCCATTTGGTCGAATTGGGCGGAATTTACCATCGTGCCGTCTTCGATAAAAGCCTCTTGCATCGTGTTGGCATCGAGGTTTTTTTCTTCGTTTTGGACGACCACTTTTATCGCAATTTGATATTTTTTGGCGAAAAGAAAATCGCGAATATCGTGAGCTGGCACTGCCATTACCGCACCTGTGCCATAATCCATTAGGACATAGTTGGTGATCCATATCTCCACTTTTTCGCCATTGACGGGGTTGATGCAGTGTCTGCCAGTGAAGATTCCTTCTTTCTCTTTGTCTTCGGCTGTGCGTTGACTATTGTCTTGGTTCATCACTTTTTGGCAAAATTTGTAAAGCTGAGAATCTTCGCCTTCCGCTTGCAAAAAAGATTGTGTGAGAGGATGCTCAGGAGCGATAGCCATAAAGGTGACTCCAAAAATGGTGTCTGGACGAGTAGTAAATACGGGAAGTTTTTGCTCACCGTAAATAAAATCTATGGTGACACCTGTGCTTCTGCCGATCCAGTTTTTTTGCATCAGTTTGACTTTCGCCGGCCAGTCGAGCAGGTCGCTGGTGTCTAGCAGTTCTTCGGCGTAATCGGTAATTTTGGCAAACCATTGCTCCAGCTCTTTTTGCACGACGGTTGTGCCGCATCTCCAGCAGCCTCCTTCTTCCACTTGCTCATTTGCCAGCACAGTAGCACAGTCAGGACACCAGTTTACGAAAGATTTCTTCTTATACACCAGACCCTTTTCGTACATTTTTTTGAAGAGCCATTGTCCCCATCGGTAGTAGTCAGGTCGGCAGGTAGAGAGCTCACGAGACCAATCTAGCCCAAAGCCCATAGAGGTGAGTTGCTTTTTCATTTTACTAATATTTTCTTCGGTGGTGATTTTGGGATGAGAGTTGTGCTGGATGGCAAAATTCTCTGCGGGCATCCCAAAAGAGTCGTAACCCATAGGTTGCATTACATTGTAGCCCGATTGCAAATAGAAGCGAGTAAGAGCATCACCGATGGAGTAGTTGGAAATATGTCCCATATGCAGGTCGCCAGAGGGGTAAGGAAACATAGATAAGATGTATTTTTTTTCTTTATTACTTTTGTCTTGAGCTGCGAAAATCTTTTTTTCTTCCCAGATTTTTTGCCATTTTTTTTCAATCTCTATAAACGGATATTCCATAAAACTACTCCTAAAGAATGTGATTGTTTTTTATGGAACAAATTTGCTACTCTGTATTTTGTAAAGAGAATTTTTTGGGAAAGAAAAAACCCTGTTCTTTACTTTTGTAAGTAGAGACAGGGTTTACCTATTAGAGTCGATTATTTTTTCAAATTGTAGAAAGCTTTAATTCCAGCGTATTTTGCATTGCTTCCCAATTCCGCTTCTATTCGCAAGAGTTGGTTGTATTTAGCGATTCTGTCGCTTCTACTTAGTGAGCCAGTTTTGATCTGCCCAGCGTTCACTCCTACTGCCAAATCGGCGATGAATGTGTCGGATGTTTCGCCGCTTCTGTGGGAGATAACATTGGTGAAGTTGTTGGTTTTAGCCAGTTCGATAGCTTCCAAAGTCTCCGTAAGCGAGCCAATTTGGTTGAGCTTGATCAAGATGGAGTTGGCACAATTTTCTTGGATGCCACGAGCCAATCTTTTGGAGTTGGTCACGAAAAGGTCGTCGCCGACGAGTTGTATTTTGCTACCTAACTTTTCTTGCATCAATTTCCAGCCGTCCCAGTCGTTTTGATCCATTCCATCTTCGATAGAGATGATAGGGTATTTATCGACCAAGTTGCTCCAGAAATCCACCATTTGGGCAGAAGTTAAGCTTTTGCCTTCGGCTTTGAGGACATACTTGCCATCTTTGTAAAATTCGCTAGATGCTGGATCGAGAGCGAAATGTATGTCATCTCCTGGTGTGTATCCTGCCATTTTCACAGCTTCCATAAGGCAAGTAAGAGCTTCTTCGTTGGAGTTCAGGTTAGGAGCAAATCCGCCTTCATCACCTACTGCTGTGCTGTGTCCTTTGTCGCCAAGAAGTTTTTTTAGGCTGTGGAAAATTTCGGTGTTCATCTGCAAAGCTTGGAAAAAAGATTTGGCACCAGTAGGCATTATCATAAACTCTTGGATGTCGATGTTGTTGTTGGCATGCTCGCCACCGTTGATTACATTGCTCATCGGTACAGGCAAAAGGGAAGCAGAAGCTCCACCAATATGGCGATACAAGGGGATGTCTAGCTCTTCGGCGGCGGCTCTAGCACACGCTAAAGAGACTCCCAAGATGGCGTTAGCACCAAATTTGGATTTGTTCTCGGTGCCGTCTGCGTTTATCATACATTTATCTATATCTGTCTGATTGATGGCGTCCATATCGACCAATAAATCTTTTATCGGTCCGTTGACATTGGCGACAGCTTTTAGCACGCCTTTGCCCGAGTAGCGACCGTTGTCGGCATCTCTCATCTCGACTGCTTCATACTCTCCTGTGGAAGCTCCAGAAGGCACGGCTGCTCTACCTATTACACCACTGTCCAAGTATACATAGGCCTCCAGAGTGGGGTTGCCTCTAGAATCCAAAATTTCCATCGCTTTAACATCAATAATTTTTGACATATCAAACTCTCCTTTTAATTTTAAGAATTTTTAATAATTGTAACGAAACATTTATTTCCAAGGGGTGAATGTCTGTCAATTGTCAATAATTATTTATTCTCTTCTTGACTGAATAGAGGGCTATTTTGCAGTTGTTTGTGGTCTTACAGAGGTTAAACAAGAGATAAATTTATGAAGAAGGTTTTATGTCTAGAAAGTACTTAAAGAGAAATTTTTGGATTCTTTTTTCTATTGATATAGTTAGTTTGTCGATAGTTTTTTTTAGCTCGTATTGGGTTAGAATGGATTTAAGCTATTTACTTAAAAATTTCACAACTATTGTCTGGGGGCTACCTTTAGTCTTATTTTTTAAACTTGTTTTTCTTTTCAAATTTGACCTGTATAGTGGTATGTGGCGTTATACGGGGATTAAAGATTTTATTAACCTTATTAAAGCTACTACGGCATCTTTCTGTTTTGTTCTTGTCGTTGCTTATTTGCCTTTGAATTTTATTCTGGTTTCTCGTTCTGTTTCGATAATTGATTTCGTTCTGGGCATTATGGTGCTAGGAGGAGTGAGGGTCTCTGCTAGGATTTATTTTGATTATATGAACGGAACAAGCGAAGATTCTGGCAAAAAAAGGCTTTTAATCGTGGGTGCAGGCGACGCAGGAGAAAAAATATTACGAGACATTTTGAAAAACAAAGGGTTATCTTATTTTGTTGCTGGTTTTTTGGATGACGATAAGAAAAAAATTGGGCATAAGATTCATGGCGTTCCAGTGTTGGATTGTATCGCGAGGGTGAAAAAAATTGCCAAAGAGAATATGATAGATGAGCTGATTTTGGCTACTCCTTCTGCAGATAAGAAGGAGTTCCGCAGGATAGTGGATATCTGCAAAGCTTCGGGTGTGAAATATTTGATTATCCCTAGTCTAAACGAGATGATGAGTAAAAAAGTAGGGCTGAGCTCAGCGAGAAAGTTGTCTTACGAGGATCTTTTGGGCAGGAGTTCTGTGAAGCTGGATTCCCAAAAAGTTTCGCATTTTTTGACGAACAAAGTGGTGCTGGTTACGGGAGCAGGAGGTTCTATCGGCTCTGAGTTGTGTCGGCAGATTGCTGTTTTTAAGCCCAAAAAATTATTGCTTTTTGATATTGCCGAATCGCCCTTGTACCACATAGATATGGAGCTTACGGATAATATTCCTTATTTGGATGTTGAGCCGATTGTGGGCGATGTGAAAGACAAAGAGCATCTTCTCAAGATTTTTGCTAAGTATCACCCTGAGATAGTTTTCCATGCAGCTGCTTACAAGCATGTGCCGATGATGGAGATTCAACCGTGGAAAGCTATTGAAAATAATATGATGGGAACTAAGAGTTTGGTGGAAGTGGCAGAAGAGTTTGCGGTAAAAAATTTCATCTTGATTTCGACTGACAAGGCGGTAAATCCTACCAGCATTATGGGAGCTTCCAAGAAATTAGCAGAACTAGTGGTGCTGAATAAAAACAACAAAGAATCGAAGTTTTCTGTAGTGAGGTTTGGTAATGTGCTGGGAAGCGTGGGAAGCGTTATTCCTTTGTTTGAAAAGCAGATAGCCAAAGGTGGACCCTTGACAGTGACTCACCCCGATATTGTTCGCTATTTTATGACTATCCCCGAGGCTTCTTTGCTCGTGTTACAAGCCGCAGAGCTGAACACAGGGGGAGACATTTTTGTTTTGGATATGGGTAAGCAGATCAAAATTGACAAGATTGCTCGGGAAATGATTAGGTTCTTTGGATTTGAGCCAGACAAAGATATAGAAGTGAAGTATATCGGGCTTCGTCCAGGTGAAAAACTTTATGAAGAGTTAAACGCAAAATTTGAAAATCTAGAAGTTACTTCTCATCCTAAAATAAATGTGGTGAAGACAAGCAAACCAAGACCTTTGCAAGGAAAAGATTTTTCTGAACTAAAAACAGCAACTGCAGAACAAAATGATTTAAAACTAAGGCAAGTTGTGAAAAAGATTTTGCCAGAGTACAATTTCAAGATTATAGGGGAGAAATAAGATGAAAATTTCGGTGATCGGAACAGGATATGTAGGACTTGTGCAGGGTGTGGTTTTGGCAGATTTTGGCTTAGATGTTACTTGTATGGATGTAGATGAGAGCAAAATAGAGAAGCTTTTAAACAACGAAGTTCCGATTTATGAGCCGGGTCTTGCGGAGATGATGCAGAAAGTTGTCAAATCAGGAAGGATAAAGTTTACGACAGATATAAAAAAGACTGTAGAAAATTCAGAGGTCATTTTTATTGCTGTGGGGACTCCTCCCAAAGAGGATGGCTCGGCAGATTTGCAATTTGTGTTGTCGGTAGCTCAAGAGATAGGCAAGAACATAAATGGCTATAAAGTGGTTGTGGATAAATCGACAGTTCCTGTAGGTACGGGCAAGCTGGTGCGTAAAGCGATACAAAAAGAGTTGGATGAGAGAGGAGCTAACTTTGAGTTTGATGTCGTGTCCAATCCTGAATTCTTGCGAGAGGGGAAAGCTATCGGAGACTGTTTGCATCCTGATAGGATCGTGATCGGCACGGAGAGTCAACAAGCGAAAGATGTTATGAGCAAAGTTTATAGTGTTTTGTATCTGAATAAGACTCCTTTTGTGTTTACTGGTTTGGAGTCTGCGGAGATGATAAAGTATGCTTCCAACGCTTTTTTGGCAGTGAAAATTTCTTTCATTAATGAGATGGCTCTTTTGGCGGAAAAAGTGGGAGCGAATGTGCAAGAGATAGCTGGAGCTATGGGTATGGACGGCAGGATCTCGCCTAAATTTTTGCACGCAGGACCTGGATATGGCGGCTCGTGCTTCCCCAAAGATACCAAAGCTATTGTGGATATAGCTAAGCAAAACAACGAAGAGTTGTTGGTGATAGATGCTGCTATCAAAGCAAATGTGAAGCAAAAACAAAAGATGGTGGAAAGAATTTTACGGAAGATGAAAGATGTGAAGGGGAAAACCATCGGCATTCTAGGCTTGTCTTTCAAGCCAGAAACCGACGATATGCGTGATGCTCCATCTTTAGATATTATCAAGGGTTTGGTCAAAAAAGGTGCTAAAATTAGAGCTTTTTGTCCTGAGGGTATGAGCGAAGCTGCTTGGCGTTTGGAAGATTGTAGCGACAAGATAGAATACTGTGCGGATGGCTATGAGGTAGCACAAGGGGTTGATGCTTTGGTGCTGGTAACCGAGTGGAATCAGTTCAGAGGGATGGATTTAAATAAAATTGCTGCTTCGATGAAAGGTAAATTTTTCTTTGATTTACGGAATGTTTATTTGGAAGACCTCGAGGCTCACACCCTTTTCGATTACAGCAGTGTGGGTTGTTAAGATTAGTTTAAAAAATATTAAGAGGTAAGTTTGTTGTAGCTTACCTCTTTTTTTGTGCAAAATTAAGGATAGAGCCAGAGAAAAATGGCTGAATAAGTCCGTTGTCCAAAAGCAGAACAATTTTTCCCTCTTTGTTGATATTTTTCACAACTCCTTGATAGTTAGCAAACTCTGTGCCGAGGGTTACTTTTTTGTTCTTTAAAAAAGAAAACCGGTTGAGATACTCTTCGTCCAATCCTTGTTCTAAGTAGTCGATGAGTTTGGACTGGAAATAGTCCAAGAACTCAAAGAGAATCTCTTGATTGTTTACTGGGCAAATTTTTTGCAAAGAGGTGGCAGTTTTGTGCAAGCGTTCTGGCAAAACACAGTTGGTGTTCACGCCGATACCCACAAGATGGTAGTTGCGAAGTTTTTTGACAATTATTCCAGCTACTTTTTTTTCTTTGTAGTAGATATCGTTGGGCCATTTGATGGAGATGTCCTCAGATTTGGTGATTTTTTTTAGAGTCATGTGCAAACATTGCCCGATGAAGAGGGTAAATCCGCTGGGGACATCGAGGTCTTTGATAGCCATAGTAAACCACAAGCCCCCTCTAGGAGAAGACCATAGGTTTCCTTTTCTGCCTCTGCCGTCCATTTGTTCTTTAGCGATAAATAGGGCGTTGCCATCCAAGGAGGGCAGGAGATTGCGCGCCTCGGAGATAGTGGAGCTACATCGCTCGTATTCAAAGGTTTGCTCGAAAAGTGGGTGCGAGTCCATAGAAGATATTTAGTCTATCTCTTTGTCTAGTTCTTGAAAAGATTTTTCAGCTCTTTCCACACTTTTTGCGTTGTTTGGTTGAGCTTGCGTATCAGGGGTGGTTGCACATCCAAAGAGTGTTAAACCAAGAGTTAATAATAGAAATCTCGTTTTCATAATTTTCTCCTTATTTTGAGTTTATTTTTTTAAGGTAAACCAAGATGGAAGTGATGTCGGCGTGTGAGATGCCAGAAATTCTGCTAGCTTGTCCTAGCGAAGTTGGTCTTATTTTTTGCAACTTTTCCCTAGCTTCCAGAGTGATGGTATCTATTTGCGTGAAGTCAATATTTGCTGGGAATTTATTGCTTTCGAGAGATTTAAAGCTTTGTATGTCTGCCAGTTGCCTTTTGATATAGCCTTCGTATTTGATTTCTATCTCTATTTTTTCGGACTCTAATTTAGTGATGTTGTGATTTGGTTTGTATCCAAACTCTTGCAAATTACTTAGGCTCATCCCAGGTCTTTTTAAGATTTGGGCTAATTTTAGTGGCTCTTTTAGGCTAGAGTGTTTTAGCGACTTCTTGTTTTTCAAGAAGTTTATCTCTCTATCGACAATTTCGGAGGTCTTTAAAAATCTTTGGTATCTATTTTCACTGACTGTGCCTAGGTCGTAACCCAGAGGCATAAGTCTTTGGTCAGTGTTATCTTGTCGCAAAAAGAGGCGATATTCTGCTCTAGAGGTGAACATCCTGTAAGGCTCATTCGTGCCTTTGGTGACGAGGTCGTCTATTAGCACTCCGATGTATGAGTTGTCTCTACCCAAGATAAAGTCGCTACTGCTTGCGTCTAAGCTTTTCACGGCGTTTATCCCCGCGATGATTCCTTGTGCCCCTGCCTCTTCATATCCAGAAGTCCCGTTGATTTGCCCTGCAAGATAAAGCCCTTTTATCGGCTTGCTCTCCATGGTTGATTTGATGTCCGATGGGATGATGTAATCGTACTCTATAGCGTAGGCGTAGCGGATGAATTTGGCTTTTTCTAGACCCTCTATGGAATGGATGAATTCGTGTTGCACTTGAGGAGTGAGACTGTTGGACATCCCATTTATGTAGCCTTCGTATGTGTCTATTCCTTCTGGCTCGATAAACACTTGGTGGCGATTTTTATCGGCAAAGCGGTCGACTTTGGTCTCGATAGATGGGCAATATCTAGGACCAGTGCCGCTGATCCTGCCTGAGTAAAGTGAAGACTTGTCGAAGTTAGAGCGGACTATCTCGTGAGTGCGAGGGTTGGTAAAGGTGAGCCAGCAGCTGCACAAGTTTTGGATGGGGATGTCTCTGTAAAGAGAGAACCCTTCGGGGTCGGGGTCGCCAGCTTGCTCGATCATCTTGGAGTAATCGATGGTTCGCAGGTCTATCCTCGCAGGTGTACCTGTCTTGAAGCGACCGATGGTGAATCCCAAATTTTGCAAGTCTTGAGTCAGCTTGTCGGCAGATGGTTCGCCAGAGCGTCCACCAGAGTAGCTGGTGTTGCCGATGTGGATAATCCCTTGTAAGAATGTGCCACAAGCAAGGATGACTCTGGGAGCGAGATACTCTTGCTGGAGGTGGCTAACTACGCCTTTTATCTCGTCGCCATCTACGATGAGGTGGTCGATACAACTTTCGATGATATCCAAATTTTCTTGATTCTCGCAGTTGATGAGCATCTGGTGAGAGTACTGTTGACGGTCGTTTTGGCTGCGTGGAGACCAGACAGCGGGACCTTTGCTTTTGTTGAGCATACGGAACTGGATGCCTGTCTTGTCGGCAGTTTTTGCCATCACACCACCTAGAGCGTCGATCTCTTTGGCTATGTGTCCTTTTGCTGGTCCACCGACAGATGGATTGCAGGACATCCTGCCTACAGACTCGTATTTGATGACGAACATAGCGGTCTTAGCACCCATCTTGGCGGCTATGCAGGCAGCCTCACACCCTGCATGACCTGCTCCTACGACGATTACATCGTATTTCATAACTCCTCCTGGAGTGAAAAAGGTTTTTGCACAAACAAAGAGATAATGAAAATAAAGCATGCCACCCAAATGAAAATAAGAGCAGTAAACTGGGCTTGGCTGATCTCTTCTCGGAAAACATACTTACTCAAGAAAAAGAGGATAGTAGGAGCTATAAATTGGATATATCCTTGCGTAGAGAGGTTTATTTTTTTTACACCTGAGGCGAAAAGTATCAAAGGGACTCCCGTGATGACACCACCCAAAGCTAAAATTATGTGGATAGTAGGAGGCAAAGTGTAGGTGATGGGGGAAAAGATGACAAACAAAAAAGCGGGTAAAAAAGCGATAAAATTTTCGATGAACATAGTTTGGATGGGCGAGTATTTTATCTTTTTTTTGATGAGTCCATAGATGGCGAAACTGGAGGATAAGCTCAAAGATATGTAGGGGATATGTCCAAAACGGAAAATCATTATGCATATGCCTGTCATCGCTATGATGATGGATATTTTTTTTAAGGAATCAAACTGTTCGTGCAGAAAAATTTTGCTGAGCAAAATCACCATCAAGGGGTTGATGTAGTAACCGAGCGACGCCTCTATTATCCTTTGATTGCTGACAGCCCAGATGTAGATAGCCCAGTTGCAGAAGATAAGGAAGGAACAGATAAAAAGTAGTCCGAGCCCTTTTTTATCTTTAAATATATTTTTTATTTCTGAGAGTTGTTTGTAACCAATCACCAAGAAAAGCATCATAATGCACGACCAGATCATCCGATTGGCAACGATGATCCACGGGCTGACACCAGTTAGGAGTTTCCAAAATAGAGGTGATAAGCCCCAAATGATATAAGCAAGGATGGATTGTCCTCCACCAATAGCTTTTTGATAATTTAACTTATTCATAAAGTTATTTTTTTTTTTTGAGAGTTTTGGTCAATAGAATAAGAGATTTGTGGCAAGAGGTTGTCACTCTTGGGCTAGAGCTGTGGCGATACCAGGGCAAAAAGCTGATTCTTCCCGAATCGCTTTTTCGCTTTTGAAAATCTCTGGCACGAAAGGATAGTTGCGACAATATTTGGGGCGAACGGGGTAAATTTTGCATCTATTGTTTTGATCTAAATAGCACTCGGGACGGAGTTTATCATCGCTTAGCACCAGCCATCCTCTTTGCTTTTTGCAATTTTCTTGGAGAAATAAAAATAGAGGTTTTTTTAGAAATTTGGCAATGGCTTGAGCTTCAGCTAGGGAGATATATACTATTCCTCCAGCTCTTTGGCAACAGCGACCGCAGTTTTTGCAGGTAAAATTTTTTAGTATTTTTTCTTTAAGCGTCATTTTCATTTTTGCGGATCATCTCTCTGGTTAATCTCAAGTTGGAGTTCAATTTTTCACAAAAAGCTACGATACTCAAATAGTCTACATCTTGCAGCGAAAAATTTGCGAGTTTAGTCGGTGGAATGAACTCAATTTCCAACTCAAAAAAGTTGCTTAAAGTTGTAAACTCTTGATTTACAAGGTAGTGGAAAAGGTTGAGATAAGGGCGAAAATCGTGACCTTTGTGTCTTACATTGTTTAAGATAAAAAAGATGTCGGCGATGAGCATAAGGTTGCGATGCAATATTTTGGAAATATGAAAATTTCGCCAATTTCTAAAGGTGATCACTCTTTTAAAAAATATTTCTAATTCGTTTTTGCGAAGTGAGTTTAGGTTTTTTCGATTTTTCTTCAAACTTTCCCAATAACGGTCGTACGCAAAGAAAGTAGAGCGTCCTTCTTTATAAAACATAAGCTCTTGTCGCAAAATATCTTTCACGGTGGCAAAATACTCGTTTTTATTTTTTATAGGGGAAATAATGATGGTTATTATCGTTGCCACCAGAGCACCCAAGGCTGTCTGATAAATGCGAGCAGTTACGAGAGTCCACGACCAAGGATCGATTATTCCTAGGGTGGCTATTACCATCACAGAAGCGGAAAAGATGGTTTTGAAGTAAGATATTTTCCCGTAGTAGATGGTAAAATAAGCACCTAGTCCAGCGAGCAAATAGTAGGTTTGTGAGAAATCGAAAATCCAGAGAGTTATCCCGCAAAGCGTGGTGCCGAGTACGGTGGAGACGATGCGTAAAAAGCTCTTATACAAAGTTTGTTCGTAGCGGGGGCAGATGAGTAAGATGATTGTCAAGAGTGTCCAATAAGGTTTTTCGATTTGCAAAAGGTAGGTGATGGCGATGCCGATGCCGATTGCCAAAGAGGTCTGAATGCCTAAACGATTATTTGTTTTCATTTTCTAGGTACTCGTAGATTTCTTGAGCAAGGCTAGTAAGCCTCTCCAGACAGACCAATATTTTGGCTTGAGAATGGTTTAAAGATTGAGAGTGTTTGCTTTTAAATTTTTGGCAAAGTTCTTTTAGGCTTTTTTTGTCTAGCTTAACTTTTTTGTGGAAGATGTAAGCAGATAATTGTTGATAAGCTAGGGCGTAATTTTTCAAAAGAGGGGAAAGCTCTATTGTGAACTCTTTGGGACAGAGGTTAAGATTAAATTCGATAATCTTAAGAGCACGAAAAGCTGCACCAGTGAAGAAGATAAGTTTTGTGTAGAAAATTTTTTGTTTTTCTTCGGGGATGAGGACAGTTTCTATCTCTTGAATCTCGTTGATTGTTTCGATGTAGAAGAAGTAGTTCTCTTTCGGCGTGTACCTTTTTATGTTTTTAGCTTTTTTGCTCAGTTTTTTTAAGTTTAGAGGTATTTTGAGGAAAGTGCGGAGTAGATTAAATTTGACCATTCGATAAGCTTTTTTGTTGAGGATGAGACTGTCTGTAATAGACGAAATGAAGCCACAAATTACGCTTATTAGTAAAAAGAGGGGGTCAAATTTGCCCGGTGGGAGCAAGAAAAGGAAGACACAAAAATCTAAAACGAACTGGTTTGCGAGGTTATTGTTGAAAAGTAAAAACTTGTCTTTGAGGCTAAAAGTGATAAAAATAACTAGCAATATTACGACAGATTTGGTTATCAATAGTCCCGAGAGTAAAGGCACAAAAGCTAAAGCTAGCCCTAGGCATATTGACCAAAACAAGGTGAAAGGAAAGCGTTTTTTTAGACTGACGCCACTTTTGGCATAGACAAGTTGTAATGAGAAGATGAAAGCGAATTTGTGATAAGAGTAATCGTCTGTTAGCCAAAAAGATAGACATAGAGTAACAATTACGCCCAAAGAAGCTTTTAAGCTATCAAAAAAAAGGTTTAATCGAACAGGGTTTATATAGCGGTATAAAAAATCGCTCATTGATTATTTTGCCCTAAGATAAAAAGGTGGCCGATGATTCGACCACCATAATTTCATTATCAAAAGCTGTCGTAAAGGGTGATTTCTTCAGGAGTTTTTCTATCCTTTTCCACGAATTTGTCGCTCGGATAACCGATGGTCACAAGGGAAACCACTTTGTAATTGTTAGGCAGGTTTATTAGTTTGGCAGCTTCTTTTTGGTCAAAAGCACCTAGCCAGCAAGAACCTAATCCATCGGATGTAGCTTGCACGAGCAAGCTCACAGTCGCACCAAATCCATTTGCTAAGTAAGAAGGGTGTCCGCAAGTCATCGTGTGCTCTAAGTTGGTACAGCAAATAGCTATCACCAAGGGAGCTTGAGATGGGAATTCTTGCTTGCATACCGCTTTAAGACCCTCTTTTTTTTCTTTGCTTTGGATTAGCACTAGCTTCCAAGGTTGTTTATTTTTCGCAGAGGGAGACATCCTCACAGCTTCTATGAGGTTTTTTATTTTTTCTTCTTCCACTGGCACATCTTGGTAAGCCCTGCAGCTATATCTTTTGTTGAGGCAATCTACTAACATTTTCCCTTCTTAAACTTTGTCCACATTTTGAATAGCTTCTACTATTGGTTTGTAGCCCGTGCAGCGACAGGCGTTACCTTCGAGAGCTTCTTCTATTTGAGCCAAACTTGGGCTAGGGACTTTGTCCAAAAGAGCTTTGGCACTCATCAGCATACCCGGAGTACAGAAGCCACATTGCACAGCACCGTGCTTGAGGAAGCTCTCTTGTAGCTTACTAAGCGTTGTGTTTTGCTCTAAGTTCTCTACGGTTTCGATCTTTCTGCCTTCCAGCTGACCAGCCATAACTAGGCATGAGTGCACAGCTTCTCCATCCATAATGACAGTACAAGCTCCACATTCGCCCACACCACAGCCTTCTTTGGTGCCAGTTAGACCCAAATCTTCTCTGAGTACATCCAGTAATCTCTTGGAAGGGTCAGCATCCAGAGAGTATTTCTTTTCGTTTACAATAAAATTGATAATCATTTTTTTCTCCCTTAAGAGTTAAAGATTAGATAAATTTTTCTAAGCTGTCTTTAAATAAGTTGATAAAAACAGGTTTTTTGTATTCGCTCGACCATCTGCCACCGATTTGCTTCTCTATCAGTTTTTCTAAGCAATCTTCGGCTTTTGCGATTAATTCTTTGTCTAGCTTCTTGCCTTGCAATATTTTCTCTACTTCAGTTAGGCGACAAGATTTGACGAACAAAGCTCCACAACTGATGATGATATCTTCGATAGAGCCGTCGCTGTTTTTGGCACACATAGTCAGGAGTGACAGGCGTGAGATGTTTACAGCTCCTCTTCTGCCTAGTTGGAAGTAGGAATATTCATAATTTTTGCTAGGAATAGGCAAAATTACGCTTTTTATCAGTTCGCCCTTGGCAATCTGGGTCTTGTATCCGCCCGTGATAAACTCGTCTAGCGTTAGCTCTCTTTCTTTGCCATTGCCAAATAGAAGCACCTTTGCTCCGTAAGCTACCAAAGGGGGCAAGCTGTCCGCAGAAGGCGAAGCGTTGGCGATGTTACCAGCGATAGAACCTCTTACTCTGGTTTGTTTCGCACCGATAGTGGAGATAGCTTCGACTAGTGCTGGGAAATGTTTTTGCACGAGAGGATTCTCTTTTATCTCGTTTATTTTTTGGTTAGCACCGATGATGATTTCGCCATTTTTCTCAGCTACGCCTTTGAGCTCGGGGAGTTGGTCGATGTTTATCAAGGTGGTAGGCGTTTGTTTTCCACGAAGTTCGATGACCACATCTGTCCCGCCAGCTATCAGTACGGCGTTGTCTTTTTCCAAAAGCATTTTGGAAGCCTCTTGGATGTTTTTAGGATTGAACATGTTCACTTTGGAGATAATATCTTTGACATCTTTGTTACTTTTGTGGGCTTCGCTGGCTCTTTCTGGCTTTACGAGTTGTTTGTCCAAGAAAACTTTTTCCAAAGTCAAAGGAATTTCGTAGCTTCTTTTACCCGTTGCGTTACAAAAAGCGTTGGCGATGCAGGCAGCTCCTATTTCAAGTGCTGGCTCTCCGATGCCTTTGGCACCGTAAGGACCTACAGCGTCAGGATTTTCCACGATAATAGGGGAAATCTCTTTGATGTCTTTGATGGTCGGAATTATATATTCGTCCAAATTTTTAGATTTTACTACGCCGTTTTGGATGTTGTAATGCTCGAGCACTCCGTAACCCATGCCTTGAGTCACTCCGCCGTAGATTTGTCCTTCTAGCCCCAAGCGATTGATAGCTTTACCCACATCGTGAGCTGCAGAGATCTTGTTGACCACGATTTTGCCTGTGTGTGTGTCCACGGTGAGGTCTGCCACTTGACAGCCATATACATAGGTAAAGTAGGCGTTGCCTTGACCTGTCTCTTCATCCCAAGAAACCTCAGGAGCTTTGTACCATCCATAAGCACTAAGGTTGTAGCCAGCGAAATAAGCTTTTGTGCAGGCGTCGGCAAATTTGACTTTGTTTTTACCACAGATGAAGCCGTTTCCCCAAGTGGTTTCTTTGATGCAGTCCACTCCCAAATCTTCTTTGTTAGCTTCAAAAATTCTTTCTTTTATCTGAGCGGTAGCGTTAAGTACGGCGTTGCCACCCATAATGGTGCCACGAGAAGCCACTGTCGGTCCGCCATCGTTGATAGCGGCAGTAGAAGGCTCTAGGAAGTGCATGCTTTCATAGTTTACTCCAAGGCTTTCGGCGGCTACTTGGACAAAAGTGGTACGCAGACCTTGTCCGTTTTCGTTGAGACCAGTCGAGACATAGCCTGTACCGTCTTGTTGCACAGAGACTATAGCCGATGTGGCGTCGGTACCTTCGGCACCCAGAGCACAACCTCTAAAAGAGCAAGCAAGTCCTACGCCCTTCTTGTAGCGTTGGCTACTTTTGTTGAAATCTTGGTACTCTTTCACTTTTTTGCTGTATTGCATATCTTCTGTAGCTTTTGTGATTACCTCTTCTAGGGAAACGATATGTTTTTCCAATATCTGTCCAGAAGCGGTGATAGAGCCTTGCTTGTAGCCGTTCTTAGCTCTTATTTCCAAGGGAGAGAGCCCACAAAGTTGACCTATCTCGTCCATCAAAGACTCTTGGGCAAAAATTACCTGAGGTGAGCCAAATCCACGGTAGGCAGCGGTATAAGTGTTGTTGGTGTATACTGCTCTGATGTCGGTGCTGACATTGTCTATCTCGTATGGGCCCGTGGCTTGCACCACAGAACGCCAAGTCACGAAGAAACTTTGTGCAGAGTAGGCTCCAGAGTCAGCCAAAATATCAACTTCCATCGAGTTTATCTTGCCATCGTCGTTGAAGCCGACTTTGTATTTCATATTGTAAGGGTGTCTTTTGTAGCTTTCTTTCATCGATTCTTCGCGGGAGAGGCTGATTTTGTGAGGTTTGCCAGTGAGGACAGCCAGCAGAGCTACACGGCAAGCGACGGAGTTCACGGTGTCGTCTTTGCCACCGAAAGAGCCACCTAGATTGGAGCAACGGATGTCAACTTGGTTTAGTCCCAGACCCAGAAATTTAGCCACTTCTCTACGGGTAGTGTGTGGATTTTGGATAGAACCATAAACTTTTACCCCTTTGCAAGTAGGATCGGGAACAGCAACTAAGCTCTCTGTCTCGATATAGCCGTGTTCGTGAAAGCCTGTCTTGTACTCCCTTTCTATCACTTGGTTGCTGGCGGCGAACCCTTTTTGAATGTCGCCTTTACGCAGAGGATAGTGCACTAATACATTGGTTTTGTACTCGGGACGCACCAACTTTTCGTCTTTTACCGACTCTGTGATGTCGTACACGCCTTGCTCTACTTCGTACTCTACATCTATCAGGTCTGCTGCGAGGTTAGCGATTTTTTTGCTGATAGCACTGACGATAGCCACCACATCTCCAGAGTAATAAACTCTGTCTTTGCAAATGACATACTGATCTTGTCTGATAGGTCCTATTTGGTCTTTACCGATTACATCTTTGTGCAGAGCAATTCTTATCACACCATCCAACTTTTCAGCTTTGCTGGTGTCGATAGATTTAATCTTGCCACAAGGGGTGTCTGTGTACTTTTGGGCCATATAGAGCATATCTTTGAGCTGTATGTCATCTCCGTAGATGGCTTTTCCCGTTACTTTTTCGTAACCGTCTAGCCGTACGACTTTTTTTCCAACTATGTTCATTTTATCTCCTTGAAATAATTTTTTACTGTTCATAAAAATATTTACCTTTGCCTCTTGGCAAGAGGTTTTTGTTGTTTTTTTAAACAAGAGAAATTAGTGATAAAGTAAAATAGGTTTGCCTGTGTGCGGGTTTTTATCGAGAGTTAAGTTGTGCTGATACACAGAGTGCAAAAGTTTTTCGTCCACTATTTTTGAGGGTTCACCTTGTTGCAAAATTTTACCATTCTTCAAAAAAATTATCTCTTGGGCGTGCTCTAGAGCGAGATTGAGGTTGTGAGAAATTAAGAGGATGGCTTTAGTTTTGCTCATATTTTTTAGGAGGCTTACCGTCTCTAGTTGATGCCTTAGGTCTAGATGTGCTAGAGTCTCGTCCAGTAGCAGTAGCGGGGTGTCTTGTAGCAACACTCGGGCTAATTGAGCTTTTTGGGTTTCGCCAGCAGAGAGAGTGGAAAGCTCCTGCGATAAGAGATGTTCTATTTTTAGTTTTTGAGCTACCTCTTGGCATAGAGTTATGTCGTTTTGGTTGTAGCCGATGGTGGGGGCAAGGTAAGGATTCCTGCCACTGAGGATAAACTCGAGAGTGGACAGGTCGAAAACTTGATGAGTTTTCTGAGGAACGAAACTCACAATCTTGGCTTTGGCTAGAGAGCTAAGAGGTTGTAATTTATTGCTATACCAAGAAATTTCACCCTTTTGTGGGCGAAGGTAGCCCATTATTAGCTGGAGCAGAGTAGATTTACCAGCACCATTTGGACCCACCAAGCAGAAAAGTCCTTTGGAGTCTAGGCGAAAGTTAAGGTTGGAAAAAATCTTTTTATTGTTATAGCTAAACTCAAGATTTTTTACTCTTAGCATAGCAAAGGGAAAATTTCGTTAATTTTCAGGTTTTTTTGCTCCCCCGTGAGCATATTTTTTAAGGTTACCGTTTGTAATTTTTGTTCCTCTTCGCCGATGATTAGCAAAAATTTTACTCCTAACTTGCTGGCGTAACGGAGCTGCTTTTTTAGTTTGGAAGGTTGCCAGTAGATGAAGTTACTCACCTTGTTTTCGAGGAGTTGTTGGCTGAGCTGGATGTAGTCGGGAGCCAGAGCTGAGTCTAGGCAGGCGATCATAGCTGTAGCTGGTGTGCTGTCTGCTGCTTCTAGCAATCCCAGAGAATCCAGAAGGTAAAAGAGCCTTGTCACACCGATGGACACGCCGACTCCGGGGAGCTTTGATTTTGTGTAGTGGGCAGCTAGATTTTCGTAGCGTCCGCCAGAACAGATACTGCCGATCTGGGGATGTTCGTCCAAAACTGTCTCCAAGACGGTGGATGTGTAATAGTCTAGACCTCTGGCGATGCAGGGGTTGAATTTGACATTCTGGGGGTCAAGTCCGTAATAGCCTAAGATTTTCCAAACTTCTTCTAGCTCTTGCTTTCCTTCTGCGAATAACTCGTTACCTTGAGCGAAGTTACTCAGATCTTTCAGGGGATGAGGAGTGTCTTTCAGAGCCAAGAAACGAAAAATCTTCTCTATTTGCTCTTGGCTAAGTAAACTTTCCAGCTTGTCAGTTACTTTTTCTTTGCCGATTTTATCCAGTTTGTCTATTTCGCGTAAAATTGTCCCAGAGGTGGTTTCATCAATTTTTAAATCTTGGAAAAGACCTTGGAAAAGTTTGCGATTGTTGATTTGGATGGTGAACTTCCCGACCTCTAGAGCTACGAAGATGCGGTAAATCAAGACTACCAACTCAGCATCGTAAGCCATAGGCAGGTTGCCATTGCCGATGATGTCAGCATCGCACTGGTAAAATTCGCGGTAGCGACCTTTTTGGGCGGACTCTCCTCGGTAAACTTTTTGGATTTGGTATCTTTTGAAAGGGAACACCAAGTCGTTCTCGTGCTGGGCGACATACCTTGCCAAAGGCACAGTCAGGTCAAACCTTAGAGCGTATTTGGGAGTTGCACCTGTGGAAACTTTATCCAGAGAGCCAGTAGGCACTGCAAAATAAACCTGCTTTTCTGTTTCGCCACCGCTTTTGGTGAGGAGCACTTCCGATTTTTCCAACAGGGGAGTGTCCAGCGGAGTGTAGCCGAAATCTTGGTAACATTTTTTTATAGTTGAGAGCATTTTATCGAAGGTAAGTTGCTTGACTGGCAAAAGTTCCATAGTCCCAGCGACTGTGGTAGGTTTTATCATTTATCGCTCCTAAAAGTGAAGTTATCGGTCATAATACCGATGGTAAGTTGAGAAATTTTTTCGTTGAAATGGATGTTGTAATAATCTTTGCCATAATAATATTTAGCAAAAAAAGAGAAATCGTCCAACCAAAAAGGTTTGTAGGAATAAGTCGTTTCAAACACAATTTTGTCTTCGAGGAATTTTGTTTGTTTCATATATCCGAGGAAGACACCAACATTGATCTTAATTCTGTTCAAATTGTAAATCTCTTGGCTGCTTTCTCGCATTTGTCTGGAGATGCCGAAAAGTGAGTAAACTCTGGTTTGCCAGTCGGTGATTAGGCTTTCTAGGTTAATGTCAAAGCGAGCTGCGGGGAAATCGGCTCGTAGAGGTGCATATGTTTCAAAATAGTAAAGAAATTCAGAGCCAAAGATTTTTTTGACATTATCTCTTTTGCTATCTCGGTGGAGCGAAAAACTTTTCAGAGAAATATAGTTGGTGGAGAAGTTGCCATTTTTGTAATTGATGGTGCCGTCGTCGTTTTGGTAGCTTCCGTCTTGCCCGTTGGAATAGTGGTAAACACCCAAAGCGTAGATGATATCTTGTCCGAAAAGTCCGTTATTTTTGGAGAAATGGTAGAAATTGATACCGGGATTGTAGCTTGGCGTATAAATTGGCACGGACTCTTTGTTTAGCATACGGATAGTTAAGTTGATAGCTCCATCGGCAGCCCAATCAGCGTTTCTGCGGAAGTTTATGAAAAAGTGGTTGGAAAATCGCCCCTCAAAAATCAAATCGTTTACATCTCCGAAGTTGCCGGGAGCGATGTAGCTCCTTTCGTGGGAAGCGTTTACGGTTTCACGGAAATTTTGATACTCATCTGGACTCAGGGAGAGCAGGGGACTAAAAGCTAAAATCAATAACCAGGAACTTATTCTTTTGATTTTCATTACCACAACCTTGCTTGTATGTAATCTTTATTTTCTAGGGAGTTATGCGTAGCGAAGAGCACTTTTAAAAATGGGACTTTACCCAGTTTTGCTCGTAAGAGAGTTTTTAGCCAGTTGTCTTGCGTGGGGTAAAAAGCCAGCTCTGCTTCTTCTGTCTTGGAGAGCTCTTTGGCTTTGGCAATAGCGTCTTCTAGGTATCCGACTTGGTCGATAAGGTGCAAATCTTTGGCCTGCTCTGCGGTGTAGATTTTTCCTTGAGCCAGATTTTTCACTTTTGGTAATGGCAAATTCCTGCCTCTGGCGACACAGTAGCAGAACTCTTGATAGACATCTTCGATATGCGACTGGATAGCAGACAGTAGCTGGGGAGAGTGTGGCTTCGAGATATCCATACTCTGCGAAAATTCCCCGAAGCTAACACCGCTGTAGTTGATGCCTAGCTTTTCTCCGAGACCGTGGATGTTGGGTAACAGAGCACACACTCCGATAGAGCCCGTGATGCTGTAGGGGTCAGCCACGATGTAGTCGCTAGCACTGGCGATGTAATAGCCGCCCGAGGCTGCAACAGAGCCCATAGAGACCACGATGGGTAGTGTGCATCTTTTTATCACTTGCTCGGCTATCAGGTGTGAAGCCAAAGCACTGCCACCAGGAGAGTTAATCCTTACGACCACTGCTTTTACCGTTTCGTCTTCCTTTATTTTAGCGAAGATATCTTGGGTTGATTGCAAATCTATCTCTTGCTCGGGACTATTTGAGTCGAACACGATAGAGCCACTCAGATACACGACAGCTATTTTATTTTTTGCTTTGCTCTCTTGATTTTTGGGTTGATATTTGTCGATACTAAGGATGTTTTTGATATTTTTGGCGTCCAAAAAATCTTGATAATACGCCAAAGAGTCCACCAAATTTAAAGCAGATTCACCACTAAAAGTGAGCTTGGAGTTCTGGTCAAATATTTTGCTTACCTCTGCGGTGGACAGAGCAAGATTGCTGGCGAGCTGTTTTTGGTAGCGTGCAAATAAGCTTCCGTAAACTTTCCTAATCTCAGCTTGAGCTATGCTACTCATACTATCGCGGGTGAACGATTGCCCAAAAGATTTGTAATCGCCTGTGCGGACGACTTTTACTTGGATACCTATTTTTTCTAAGAAAGAATGGAGGAAAACTTTTTTAGCGTTAATTCCCAAAAAAGAGATTCCCGCAGCTGCCGAAGGGTTGAGGAAAATCTGCTCGGCACAAGAGGAGAGCAAAAACTTACTGTCGGTGCAGGAGTAGATGTAGGCGAAAACTTTTTTACCGCTTTGAGTCTGGAATTTTTGCAAAAGATGAGCTAGCTCGTCGGCGTGGCTATAACTAAGCGGAGAGTAACCTGAAACTTTGAGGACGATGCCCTTGACTTGTGGGTCTTTGGTTGCAGAGGTTAATTTGCTTCTGAGGAGATTGAGAGCTAGTGGAAGCTTGTCGCTCCATAGTGGGGAAGACTCTTGCCGATAATCGATAATCTCGCTTGAGAGGTCAATAAGCAGGTAGGCGCTATCTTGCAAAGATTTTTGTTTGCCATGCAGGTGCGATATATTGTGAAAAGCGAACAAAACACAAGTTGCGAGTAAAATAAATAAAAGCAAAAAAGAGGTCAAACAACCCCAAGAGTAAGATTTCCAGTTCATACACCATCCAGTTTTTTCTTGCAAAATCTTATCTCAAGTTTGCTTGTCAAGAGCTTTCAGCTCCTTTTGGCTTGAGTGATTATTTTCTTTTGGGAGTGCTCGCCTTGGAGAGGACGGACAAACCAGAATAAAGATCAACATTCTCTACGGTGATATCGGGCGGAAGATGCAAGCGGGCGGGGGAAAAATTCCAGATGCCTTTGATATTTGCCTTCAGCATCATATTGGCTACCTCTTGGGCATCGCTTGGAGGTGTGCAGATGATGCCGATGTGAACATTCATCCGCTGTGCCAAGAGCTGGAATTTTTCCAGCGGAAAAATTTTGATTCCGCCGATTTGGGTATCACTCAGACTAAGGTCGGTGTCGAACCCTGCAAGGATTTCCATGCCGAAACTCTGATAGTCGTGCTTAAGCAGAGCTTTACCGATATTGCCTACGCCCACGAGGAAGGCGGAGTTGAGCCGATCGATGTGCAAAAATTTCTCGATAGCTCTGATGGCTGGCTTGATGCTAATGCCTACGCGGGGGCGAGAATGCAAGCCTATCGCTCCTAAATCTCGTCGCACCTGAGAGCTGTGGATGTCGCTCATCTTGCCGATTACTCCAGAAGAGACGATTTTTTGTTTTGCCTCGGCTTCTTGGCGGAGGATAAGGAGGTATTTGGATAGTCTGCGGAGCAGAGAGGTTTGGGTGTTTTTCATTTGGCTTCTTTTGGTTTGGTTTAATGGCAAGCAAGGAGAGGCGACTTTCTTGGTCAATACTTTTTTGTTTTTCGCTTTCAGCTGGACTCCATCTTTTCTTTGAACGCTCAACGAAAAGATAGAGGAGAAAAGAAAACCGCTCTGCTTCAATCCGCCAGAGACATTTCGTGAGGTGTTTACAGAGTTCCGTGGTGGAGAGCACCTCCGAGATTTGTTCTTAGCTGTGTATTTCCGATTGTTGCCTTTGCAGTGCCAAAGATGGTGGGCTGTGTCTCTGGCTCTAGCCCGTGAAGCGGAGGTGAGCCCCTGCCCATTGATAGCATCGTGTGGAAGAATGGATTCCCGTTTTCACGGGAATGAGGGCTGGTGGGAATGCAAGGAGACAGAAACCGCAGATGGACACAGATGACTGCTGGTGGTGGCATTTCCAAGCTGAAGTTTGAGAGTGTGTATGTTTTGTTTCGTATGCATTCCCAAGCTGGAGCTTGGGAACGAGGGGAAAGACTTACCTATTACTGTGGTTTCTCTTACCAGAGTGGTTTTCATTTTTCTTTTGTAACCAAAGGAAAAACCGAAACAAAAAGAAAAGTTCCTTTTGGCATAAACTCGCTTATAAGGGCGGCGAGAGGAGAGTGAGGCGAACCAACGGAGTAGAGCTCCTTCCGTGTAATGTCCATAAGCTTTGTTGTTATCTGGGAGTGTCGTCTGACGGCGAATAGATACTGGTTTTTTCTTATGCTCAAACTTATGCCAAAAGTGATACCACCCAACCCCAGAGCGTGCTAAGGGGAAAGTTGGCTAGCAAATACTTAAAGCAGGAAGCGTGAAATTCGTTGACCGCCCAGAGCTACGCTGACGGCGAAGTGCTATATCACCTATAAAATGACAGATGAGATTCATAGCACGAGGCTGACAGCGTGCGAGGAAGGTTTAGAATTTAGATTTCGGCTTTGGTATTTTGATTTTTTCTTTCGTTACATTTATTTTTGCTCAGGCAAAAAGAAAGGTAAATCACTCTGATAAGAGAAGATGCCTGCTTTTTAGCTTTCAGCTGGACTCCATCTTTTCTTTGAACGCTCAACGAAAATATAGAGGAGAAAAGAAAACCGCTCCGCTTTAATCCGCCAGAGACATTTCGTGAGGTGTTTACAGAGTTCCGTGGTGGAGAGCACCTCCGAGATTTGTTCTTAGCTGTGCATTTCTGATTGCTGGCTTTGCACTGCCAAAGATGGTGGTGTGTGTCTCTGGCTCTAGCCCGTGAAGCGGAGGTGAGCCCCTGCCCATTGATAGCATCGTGTGGAAGAATGGATTCCCGTTTTCACGGGAATGAGGAAAGGTGGCATCACAAGGTGAGTGGTGAGCAATCACAATGTCTGGTGTAGGCACAAAGTAGGTGGTGTGCAGGAATAATGGCATCCTGTTTGCACAAGATTCCAAAGACAAGATTGTGAACTAGGGTAAAAATTTTATTGCTGAGATTATCAAAGCTGATTGAGCGAACATAAGACCTACAACCCATTTTATGATTTCAGCTTTTGTTTCTGCTAAATCTTTTTTGCTTGCAAGGTTGCTATTGAATATTTCTTTATTTTCTTGAGCTAGAGTTTCAGCTTGTATTTGAGAAAATCCTCCTTTCATAAGGTGTTTGGCGTATTCTAATGTGTCAAAAAAATTCATTGCGTGTGTGTTCATTTTTCCTCCTTTTCATTTTAAGGTAAAATTTTGCTTTGTATGTGGTTGTCAAGTTTTTTGTAGTGTGCAGGAATGAAGATTGGCGGGTGTTTCCTTTTCCTCTTGCCTCATCCTCGCGAGAGCGGGGATCCAGAGGCGGGAGTGGGCTTCTTCACAGTTAATAGCTGATCGCCTTCAGCGGGACTCCATCTTTTCTTTGAACGCTCAACGAAAAGATAGAGGAGAAAAGAAAACCGCTCCACTTCAATCCGCCAGAGACATTTCGTGAGGTGTTTACGGAGTTCCGTGGTGGAGAGCACCTCCGAGATTTGTTCTTAGCTGTATATTTCCGATTGTTGCCTTTGCAGTGCCAAAGATGGTGGTGTGTGTCTCTGGCTCTAGCCCGTGAAGCGGAGGTGAGCCCCTGCCCATTGATAGCATCGTGTGGAAGAATGGATTCCCGCTTTTGCGGGAATGAGGGAAGGTGGTATCACAAGGGAAGTGATGCACCAGAATAAGGGCGAGTGATGACACAAAGCGAGTGGTGTGCTAGAAGAAAGGGAAGTGAGAAGGGGAAGCAAGTGGTGAGCAGGAATGAGGGGTGGTATGGCTGTTTTTCTGTCTTTGCTTTGAGTTGGTAGCGGGTGCTTCCTTTTCTCTCTTGCCTCATCCTCGCGAAAGCGGGGATCCAAGGGTGGGAGTGGTTAAGACCCGCAATCTTCCGAGACTCTAGCACAGAAGCCAGAGCAACTGCACTTCTCGATGAGATCCCATATCAAGCAAGGGATGACAACTAATAGCACGGGACTAGCCAGCACACAAAAAAAAGGCTCTTCAATTAAGAAGAGCCTTTATAAATTTAAGCTAAACTAAGATTAGAATGAGTACTCAAGATAAGAGTTAAGTGCAGTAATAGCTTCATCTTTGTCACTACCTTGAAGAGTAGCATCGCCAGGCATTACATATACACCAGTAACTTTCCAAGTAACATTTTCTTTTACATTCCAAGCAACACCAAGGTCAATTTCTGTTCCCAAAACATTGTCTTTTTTGTTGTCTCCATATTCTACATCTTCGCTAGTCATAACATAGCCAAGACCTAAGTGAGCAGTAAGGTTGCTCAAGATAGGTTGGTCAGCATAAACAGCTACAGCTGTTTGACCGTATTCACCAACAATGTTACCAAGGATACCATAGTTGTCTGTAGGGTTAGCAGAACCGTAGAACTCCAGACCTTGACAGTAGAAAGAACTCATGTTATCCCAACCAAAATCTTCACCTTTTGCTTGATCTTCAGCAGAAACACCAGAGATATAAAGAATGTCTCCAGAAAGACTAGTTTCGCCCAACTTGTAACTTGGTTTGATCGAAAGAGCCATAACGCTTGCTTCCTTATCTTTTCCAGCGTCAGTACTGGCTTCATATTTACCAGACATAAAAACAGGGTTAACAGTAACATTAAGGTCGTTCATACTCAGAGAGTACCAAGGAGAAACCCAAAAGAGGTTTCCACTTTTGTAACCATCACCACCTTTACTACTATTAGTTCTTAAAGCAACATCAAAACCAGCGGTTCCAGGACCTACATTGCTCTTAGATACGCTAGCTACCCAGCCGTGAGAATCATCGTTAGCTTTTTCAACATCAGTTCCCTCGTCCATAGTAAATCCTCCAACACCAACATAGATGTCGCCGAACATTCTGCTAGCATACATACCAGCATGATTATCATCAACGATAAGACCATTCTTAACATAGAAAGGAACTAAACCTGCTTGCAAAGTAAAGCCAGCGAAAGCATCAGGAATCACGATGTAAGCACGGTCAAACTCTACCGTTTTGCTTTGGCTAACATCTCCATTTGACCATTTAGAACGAACAACGAATTTTACCCCGTTTTCAGCTTCGCCTGTCATAAAGAGTCTGATTCTTTGGCTTTTCCAAGAAGTAGTGCTAGCGTCTTTGTCCCAGCCTGCGTTTTCTGTGATACCACCTCTTACGCGAGCGGTTCCGTTCCAACTCATTTCGACAGCCATCAAGCTACTAAAAGCAAACATGGCAATCATTCCGATTGTGATTAGTTTTTTCATACTAATTTCTCCTTTTTTTTTGGTTTTTCTTTTTTATCCCAAGTCCATCGCTTAGGATGCCCCTCTTGTACTCACACCTTTTTTGATGTCAAGGTGTTTTTCTCTTTTTTATTGCGTTTTTCGTTGTGGTTTGCGGTGAGCAGATTACACAACACCTTGATCTATCATAGCATCGGCTACTTTGATGAAGCCGCCGATGTTAGCACCTTTGGGGTAGTTGACAAACCCATTTTCTTTGCCATACTTGGCACAAGCACTGTGGATGTTGGTCATTATGGTGTCTAGTTTTTCGTCCACTTCCTTTGCTGTCCAGTTGAAGCGTAGGCTGTTTTGGCTCATCTCCAAGCCAGATACCGCTACTCCACCTGCGTTGGCAGCTTTGCCCGGAGCCATAGGGATCTTGGCAGCTTTGAACGCATCTACGGCTTGGTTGGTGCAACCCATATTGGATGTTTCCACTACATATTGCACGCCATTTTTTATGAGCATTTTGGCGTCGTCGGCGGTTAGTTCGTTTTGGATAGCACAAGGGAATGCTAAGTCTACTTTTACTTCCCAAGGTTTTTTGCCGGCGACGAATTTTGCACCGAATTTCTTGGCGTATGGTTCGACGACATCGTTACAAGTGGCACGGAGTTGTAGCATATAGTCCCATTTCTCTTGGGTGTTTACGCCAGCTTCGTCGAGAATGTAGCCGTCGGGTCCAGAGATGGCGATTACTTTTGCACCGTATTGGCTTGCTTTCATGGCTGCACCCCATGCTACATTACCAAATCCAGATAAGGAGACGGTTTTGCCTTTGAGG